>NZ_WSZK01000009.1 GCF_009791395.1 Halomarina oriensis | reverse complement strand
ACGTCGAAGCCACCTACGACCGGAACCGGGGACGCCGGGCGACAGCATCCGCCACGTCGTCGACGACGACCTGACCGTCCTCGACTGGAGCGTCGACGGCGAACGGCCCGGACGCTCGGTACACTCACCGCGCAGCGGACGCCCGTCGACGGCCCTCGATGCGAAGCGGCGAGGGGCCGTTCTCGCTACTGGCCGACGAGACGCGACTGGGCGTCGTCGAGGCACTCGGTGACGCCACCGACGGCGGCCGGTACGCGAAGCTATCGTACTCGGACGTCCGCGCGGCGCTCCCGGAGAGTGCGCGGGGGAACCTCAACTACCACCTGCGAAAGCTCCGGAACCGATTCGTCAGGCGGACCGACGACGGCTACCGACTGTCCACGGCCGGTATCCGGGTGTACCAGGCCATCTCCGCCGGGGCGTTCCACGACGAACGACCGGTGGTCGACCCGACGCCCGTCGAGCGACGGTGCGGGGAGTGTGCGGACCGCCTCCGAGTCGCCTACCGCGACGGCCGGGCCGAGGTTCGCTGTCCGACCTGCGAGAGGTGCGTCCACCGCTCGCCGCTCCCGCCGAACGCGTTCGACCCGGCGTCGCCCGCGGACCTCCTCGCGGCCTGTATCGGGAGGGCGAGGGCGGACCTCCGCTCGATGTGGTTCGGTCTCTGTCCGTACTGCTCCGGGTACGTGGACCGTGACCTCTCGGCGGCCGCCGTCACGAACGAGGGGGCCGACGCCGTCGCGGACCTCCGCTGTACCCTCTGTGGCTGGTCCAGGCGACCGACCCTCGGAGCGGTCGTGGACCGCCACCACGCGGCGACGGTGTTCTACGAGGAGCGGGCGGTCACACCGCCGACCCGGCCGGAAGCCGCGAGCGACCGCGAGACGGAGGTCCGCGAGACGGATCCGCTCCGAGTGGTCGTGACGACTCGCCCCGACGGTGCGGATGGCGACACCCTCCGACACGTCGTCGACGAGGATCTCCAGGTCGTCGAGTGGGCGGTCAACGGCAGCGGTGGGTCGTAACGGTCATCAGACGCAGCGACGACTGGCGAACCATGTGTGGCGACGAGGCGGCGAACCCGTTCTCGCTGCTGGCCAACGAGACGCGACTGGGCGTCGTCGAAGCCATCGGAAACGCGAGCGGCGGTGGCGAGTACGCCACGCTCTCCCACTCGACGGTGCAGGAGGCGCTGGGCGGGGTCGATTCGGGGAAGCTCAACTACCACCTGCGTCAGCTTCGTGGTCGGTTCGTCGAACGGACCGACGACGGCTACCGCCTGACCCTCCCCGGCATCAGAGTGTATCAGGCCCTGGTCTCGGGGGCGTTCGACGGGGAGCGGCCGTCCGTCGAACCGGTCGAACTGGAACACGACTGTGAGACGTGTGGCGACCCGATGACCGTCTCCTACGAGCAGGGGCGTTTCTTCGTCAGGTGTCCGACGTGTGACGTCGTCTACCAGCGCTACCCCATCTCGCCCAACGCGGTCGACGAGTCCGACGCACAGTCGCTGCTCGACGTGAGCATGTGGACCTGTCACATCGACACGTGGACGATGCTCAGAGGCATCTGCCCGTACTGCTCCGGGGCCGTCGAACGAACGTTCTCCCCGGAGGACCGTGTCGGGACGAACAACGACGACTGGGACCTGTTCGCCTACCTGTCGTGCCGGTCGTGTGGCTGGTTCAACCACGTCACGGCCGAGATGGTCGCGCTCCACCACCACGCGACGACGACGTTCTACGACGAACGAGGGCTGTCGGAGCAGTACATGGACGTGAAACTCGACAGCGAGTGGACCGTCACCGTCCACTCGGAGGACCCGCTCCGTGCCCGCGTCGAGATCACGCACGACGGCGACACCATCCGGTTCCTCCTCGACGAACACCTCGAGGTCGTCGACTGGTCGGTCGACGGGGAACGACCCCACCGGTCGGGGGCGACACCCCGGCGACGGCGGGCCGCGAGCGACGACCCGGCACCACGCAGTCGGATGGAGGCGTCGCTGTCGATACTGGCCGACGAGACGCGGTTGGCTATCGTCGAGGTGCTCGGCGACGCCGGCGGGGGCGGCGAGGACGCGGCACTCCCGTACTCGACGATTCGTGACCGACTCGCCACCGGGGACACCGGGAACCTCAGCTACCACCTCAAGCGACTCCGCGGCCGGTTCGTCGACCCGGTCGACGAGGGCTACCGACTGACTATCTCCGGCATCCGGGCGTACCAGGCGGTCGCTTCGGGGCGGTTCGAGCGGGACCGACCGACCGTCGAACCGACGCCGTTCGGCGAGCGATGCGCGGAGTGCGACGGACTACTGCAGGCGTCCTATCTCGACGGTCGGTTCATCGTCCGCTGCAACGGCTGTAGCGTGCGCTGGTTCCGTTACCCGCTCTCACCAAACGCGTTCGATCCCGATGACGTTCAGCAACTCGTCGAAGCGGCGTTCACGAGGAACTACACCGACCTGCGCTCGATGTTCGCCGGAATCTGTCCGTACTGTTCGAGCGGGGTCGCTCGGACGGTGTCCGGGAGCGACCGAGGGGAGATGGGCGTCGACGAGGACACCGTCTTCGCACACCTTTCGTGTCTCCGCTGTTCGTGGTTCGCCCTTCCACGCGTGGATATGGTCGCGTTTCTACACCACGCGACGGCGACGTACTTCGAACGGCACGGCAGACCGAAACCCAGCGCCGGAATGATCGTCGACGGCGAGTGGACGACGACGGTCCGCTCGGAAGACCCTCTACGGGTTCAGGTCGATATCGAACTGGACGGAGACACCCTGCATCACGTCGTCGACGAGGACCTCCAGGTCGTCGAGTGGACCGTACTGGACTGATGTCAGACTGCTATGAGTAACTGACTTCTCCAAACGCCTTTATCATCACACTTCAACGCTCAGGTAGTGGACGCGGGCTACTCCCGTGCCTCTGACATAGCCTGCTCGCGTCCACACGAACTCTTGGTCCCGCTGACGCGACGGACGAACGGACGGTTCTCTCGATTCACTCAGTCGAGCACGACGCTCCTGAGAATGTCGCCGTACGCCGGTCGTGTGACGAGGACCCCCACGAGGACGCCGACGATGGTGACGATGGCGAACCCTTGCAGGTCACCGAGCGACAGCACTGCGAGCGGACTCAGCGCGATGATGGTCGTCGCGGCGGCCGCTCCGATGACCCAGAACGCCTTGCGGAACCGTGACTCGAAGACGCGGCCGGTCTTCACGTCCCCGCTCTGGAGGATCTCGTCGGCGATGATGACCAGGTCGTCCACCCCCGTCCCGATGACGGCGATGAACCCCGCGATGTGCGAGAGGTCCAGCGCGAGTCCGACGGCGGCGGCGAAGCCGAGGAGGATGTACACCTCGGCGGCCGCCGTCAACGCCATCGGCAGCGCGACGCCCGGTTGACGGTAACGGGCGAAGACGACGCCCGTGACGGCGACCATGGCGACCAGCCCCGTCACGACGGAGAACGTCTTGAACCGCTCGGCGAGCGTCGGCTGGAGGTAGTAGCTCGTGCCGCTGTCGACGTCGAGTTCGGTCGGTAGCGCGCCGGCCTGCAGGTCGAGTTTCAGCTGCTGGGCCGTCGCACGGTCGGGGGCGCTCGTGGAGAACGACGGGTCCTGCACGAAGTCGCCGTTGGCGAACAGCTGTGCGAGGCTGGGCCGGATGCCGGCCTTGTAGACGACCTCGCCCCGAATCTCGCCGTCGACGACGCCCCCACCGCGGACGGTGTAGAGGCAGTAGCCGTCGGAGTCCGACGGCTGGCGAGTTCGGCAGGCGTTGACACCCTCCTCGGTGAACCCGAAGCGCTGCATCGCGTTCGTGAGGTTCCGGGCGGCGTCGGTGGTCAGCGTCGTCGGGACGACCGGTTGGCCGTTCTCGTCCTCTCTGACCTGCCCGACACCGGCGATACCGTCCTGCGTGAACAGCGGGACGTTGCGGTAGGTGCCGTTCTCGCCGGGGAAGTGCGCGACGACGACGACCTGTCCGCGGTCACCGATGAGTTCGAGCACCTCGCCGCGTGTCGCGCCGGGCACCTCGACGAGGACGAAGCTCTGGTCGGCCGACCGCGAGATGGCGACGTCACCACCCTGGAGCGACCCCGCACCGCTGATCTTGTCCTCGAGGACCTGGACGGCCGTTTCGAGCGTCTGCTCGGTCACGCCGTCGCGGATATCACCGGTCGAGACGTCGTAGCCGACCCCCTGGAGCGCACTCGAGAACTCCTCGGTGGTGGCGTTCCGGGTGAACAGTTCGACGGTACTGGTCTCGGCGCGTGCCTCGACGTCGAGTTCCGAGACGCCCAGTTCGCTGGCCACCTCGCGCTCGACGGTCGTCTCCTCCTCGGCCGAGAACTCGACGCCCTCGGCGGTCATGCCGACCAGCGGCGCACGGATGCGCGTCCCGCCGGAGAGTTCGAGACCGAACCGCAGGTTCGTCGGCCCGTCGTCGGTCTGGACCGTCCGTGTGACCGTGGTGTTGGTGGCGTTCGAGGCGTTCGACTCCTGCTGGGCGGCCGACAGCTGATTCGACGCGGCCGCCGAGTCGGGTGCGGAGTCGCCCGTCGGGGCGAACAGCGCGACGCTGGAGAGGACGACGAACACGACGAGGAGGACGACCCGCCAGTTGTCCCGTACGTTCACAGGGACCACCTCGTGGTCCCCGTGAGCCAGCGAGCAGCCGACAGGATGCGAGTGCGGTTCATTTGGCGATTCCCTCGTACTTGTAGTAGCGAAGCAGGCTCACGTTGAGCAGGTAGGTGTTCATCAGGTCGGCGGTGAGGCCGAACACGAGCACGATACCGACCTCCGGGAGCAGCGGGATGCCGAAGACGAACCGCGAGGAGACGAGCGTCATCACGCTCATCGCCACGATGGAGGTGACGGTCATCGTCACCCCGGTACGCATCGCGCGGTAGGTCGACTCGTAGAAGCCTCCCGACCGCCGGAGGATGTGGTTGTTGAGCAGGAGGTCGGAGTCGACGGAGTACCCGATGAGCATCAGGAGGGCCGCGACGGTCCCCAAGGTGAGTCGGATGCCGAAGAGGTTCATCAGCGCGAGCGGGATGACGATGTCCGAGAACGCGCTGGCGACGACGGCGATGGAGGGGACGAACGTCCGGAACAGCGCGAAGACGAGGACGCTCATCCCGAGGAACGCGACGGCGATACCGATGAGCGCCTGCTGCTGGGACTCGGCGGAGAACGACGCCGAGCGTGAACTCACCGACTCGACGCCGTAGCCCAGTTCGTCGGCGGCACTGGTTATCTCTCTGACCTCACTGTTCTCGGTCGCCTGGAAGGTGACGAGATAGGAGTTCCCGCTGCCGGCCTGCTGGACCGACTCGACCTCGTAGGGGACCCGCGATTCGAAGGCCGTCGTGATCTCGGCCGGTGACGCGTCGGTCGACACCTGGAGTTCGGTGCCGCCCGTGAACGCGATGCCGGGCGTGACCGGTGCGCCGGTCATGGCGTACCAGCCGACGAGGACGGCGAGGGCCAACCCCAGGACGAGGAGGGGAACCGCTACGAGCTGTCGGTTGCTGTAGCGAGTGTAGTCGATAGTCGACACCTCGAATCGAGACATGGGCGACGGTGCGAATCGGCCGTGGTTAAGCGTTCCTTTTCGGAAATCGGACGAGCGGCTCCTCGGCCGAAACGAGAGGAAACGACGCCACTCACGAACGGGACGAGCGACGAACGACGGGTCGGGGATGGGTCGGAGTCGGGAGGGGGTGGGCTACCCTTCGAGCAGCATCGAGAACAGTTTGCGCTCGGCCGCCCGGAGGTGCTTGTTGAACGTCGGCTGGGAGATGTCCAGCGAGTTGGCCACCTCCTGACCGGTCCGGTCGCGGGGCCACTCGAAGAAGCCGCTGGCGAACGCCGTCCGCAGCACCTCGTGCTGGCGGTCGGTCAGGCGTTCGGAGATACCCGCACGCACGTCGCGGCGGGTCTGGGCCGACGACGAGCGGTTGCGACGGGCCAGCAGGTCCGTGTCGGGGTAGCGCCGCTGGACGGCCTCGACGAACTCCCGGACGTCGGCGTCCTGCGGGAGTTCGACGACGACGCGCGCACCGGTCTCGTCGACGTGGACCGAGCGCGTCACCGCGCCGCAGTCCGCGAGGTGGGTGGCGACGATGTCCCGCTGCAGGCGCATCTCACAGCGGATGGCGTCGTCGTCCTCGGCGATGATGCCGACGTGTTCGATACCGACGAACTCGTCTTCGAGCGCCCGAATCGCGTCGGCGTCGGTGCCGTGGGCACTACAGAAGACGAGCGTACTCTTGCCGGACTCGTGGACGATATCGTCGATTTCGAGGCGACAGTCGGCGGCCTCGGCGAACGACCGCAGCGGCATCTCGTCGTCTATCTGGAGTTCGAGTTCCGTCACGCGGTCGGCGAGCATCGTCCGGCGGGTCTCGACGTTGTTGATGGCGTTGGCGATGGTGCCGCCGAACTCCGCGAGCACCTCGCGGCGCATCGTGTCGAAGGCGTCCTGCTGGGTGGCGTAGACGGCGAGCACGCCGTAGAGCACGTCGCCGTGGAGCAGCGGGACGGCGAGCACCGAGAGGTAGTCGTTCGAGAGGGCGGTGCGTCGCCACGGTTCGTCCTGGAAGCCGGTCGCCACCTCGCTGACGACGACCTGTTCGCGGGTCGCCGCGGCGCGGGCGGCGGGTTCGGCGAACTCCTCGCCCAGCGAGAGGTCGACGCTGTCGAGGTAGCCTCGTTCGTCGCCCGCGGTCGCCCGCGAGACGAGTTCGCCGTCCTCGACGGCGGCGGTCCAGGCGAAGCCGAACTCGTCGGCGGTGACGAGTCGTTCACAGACCGCGGTCTCTATCTCCTCGCGCGTGGTCGCGCCCACGAGGGCGGCGTCGACCGACCGGATGATATCGTTGGTCTGTTTCAGATCGGTCAGCCGGGCGTTCTGTTCGCGGAGTTCCTCGTCGCGCTCGCGCAGTTCGTTCTCGCGTTCGACACGGTCGAGGGCCGCTTCGGCGCTCGCGGCCAGCAGGTCGACCAACTCGGTCGTCTGGTCGTCGAACGCATCGGCGGTCGTCGACTCGGCGAAGAGGACGCCGTGTTCACCGAGCGGGACGTAGAGTCCCGAACGGAACGCCGTCTCCTCGTCGTAGACCGACTCGGCCTCGCGGATATCGCCGTAGCTGAGCAGGTCACCGGCGACGAACGAGCGCCAGACGAGCGCCGGGTTCGCGGGGCCGACGGTCGGCAGGTCGCCGACGAGTTCCGTCATCTCGGGCGACCACGAGGCGGGGTCGAGACGACCCTTGTCGCCGTCGAAGAGGTAGACACCGACGCCCTGGAGGTCTAGCACGTCGGAGGCCGTCTCGACGATGAGGTCGCTCACGTCCAGTCGGTCCTCGGCCGTCAGCAGTTCCCGCGTCGAACTGTGGAGCGCGGTGAGTGTCTGCTCGTAGCGCTTGCGGTCGGTGATGTCACGCGCGACGCCGACGAACCCGTTGGACCCGTCGCGGCGCCCGAGCATCGAGAAGCGCGTCTCGATGGGAATCGACCCGCCCTCCTTCGTGGCGAGGTTGGTGTCGACACTGGCGACGTCGTCGCCCGATTCGAGCATCTGGGCGGAGAGCGCTTCGACCATCTCGAAGACGTCGTCGTCGGCGAGTTTCTGGGAGTGTTCGCCGATGAGTTCCTCGCGGGCGAACCCGGTCATCTCCGAGGTGGCGTCGTTGACCCACTCCATCCGGAAGTTGGGGTCGAGCGAGTAGACCGCGTCGTCGACGGTCTCGAGGATGGTCTCGTAGCGTTCGAGTTCCTCCTGACGACGTTCACGCTCGATGACTGGTTCGAGGATGTCGGCGACGCGTGCGAGCAACTGCTGCTCTGCGGTCCCGAACTCGCGTGCGTGACTGGTGTACGCGACGAGCACACCCCACGGCCCGTCCGTGAGGTCCAGGCCGAGCGCGATACCGCCGGCGACGTCGTCGACGGTGGTGTCCGCACTGACCGTCCCCGTCGCGTCGAGGGCGGCCCGTGCGAGGGAGTCGTCGTCCGAGAGCGTCTCCGGACCGCGCCACCCCGACTCGGCGACGAGCGAGAGCACGTCGTCGTCGGCGCGGTACTGGAGGAGCCCACACCGGTCGATACCGAGCGACGCCTGGATGAGCGCGGTGGCCTCCTCGAACAGGCGTGGGAGGTTGTCGCCTTCGAGCGCCGCCTGCCGGAGGGTGGCGAGCGCCTCGCGTTTGGTCGCTCTGTCCACCGCGTCCGGCGTCCCGACGGCGTTCTCCAGTCGCCGGTGGAGCAGGCGGGGCGGAGCGTCGTTCGAGACGACGTCGGTCGCGCCGGCCGCCAGCACGTCGCCGGTGGTGACGTCGTCGCCGACGCGGACGACGATGGGAACCTCGGTGTCGACCGTCCGAAGCCGATCGACGGCTTCGGCGCTGGTCGTCTCGTCGAGATCACCGTCGACCAACACACAGTCTACGTGCGTGCCCGCGGAGACGCGGTCGAGCGCCTCCGGAACGCTCGCCCTGTCGATAGTCAGCCCTTTCACGTCGTTTTCGGTCTCGTTAACACCAGCCACGTGGAGCACACGTAGGGGGGTGTTCGTCCTGTCGTTTTGTACCCGACCCGTAATCATCGATTAACAAGCACAACTACAACTTCTTAAGTCGTTCGGCACCGGCTGCACGAATCCATTGCTTTTGCCGGTATAATTCTCGATTGTATGAACGTTAAGTTCTCTACTTCGTGAATGTTGTACTACCAAGACTGTTTAATGCAAAGCTTTACGTAGTCATATTCCACAGATTGGGCTGAACATGGCACACGAACTGGTCGACCTCACCCCACAGCAACCCTCCCTGCCCGTCGGACGTGATCAGACGGACCTCATCGGAGAGGTAACCGCCGTCGAACTCCCCGATATCGTCCTCGATGTCGTTGACGAGTACGAACGCGTCCTCTCGGACCGCGATACGTTCCTCTGGCAGTGGATCCACAGCCTCTTCGACGCGTTCACGCTCTCGTCGGTCGACGACCGAGACCTTCTCGAAGTCAAAGAGGTTAAGACACTCTTTACGGTGTTCATCACCACGCTCGACGACCTCATCGAGTCCCACGACGACAAGGTGACCTTCGAGGAGGCCCGACGCGTCGTCCGCGACCCGGACACCGTCGACCCCTCACGCGAGGGTGTGAACGGGGAGGTCCTGGCGTTCATCGAGGACCTCTGGGGACGAATCGACGAGAGCCTCCGGGCCGCCCCCCGGTACGGCGAGTTCAAGGACATCTTCGAGTACGACCTCCGACAGGGGTTCAACGCGATGGAGTACACGCGACTGGTCAGCGACAACGCACACATCGCCAACGCGACGGGTGCGCGGACCTACGACGCGCACAACATGGTGCTGTTCCCCTACACCGACATCGACCTGATGTTCTCCTCGGGGTTCGCCCTCGACGACCTCTCGGCACTCCGCGACCTCACGTGGGACCTCCAGAAGATGGCCCGCATCGGCAACTGGGTCACGACCTGGGAGCGCGAACTCACCGAGGGCGACTACTCCGCCGGCGTCATCGTCCAGGCCATCCAGGACAACGTCGTCAACGCCGACGAACTCGACCCGGCCGGTGACCTCGAGTCCATCGTCGAGCGCATCAAGGAGTGCGGTGTCGAGGAGGCGTTCCTCGACGAGTGGTGTCAGCGCCACAAACGGGTCTGCGAACGCGAGTACGACATCGAGAGCGTCGACGTCGCCGCCTACATCGGCGGGATGGAGACGGTCATGGAGTACCACCTCGCCAGTCGCGGCATGAAGTGACGCCCCGCACGGTTCGACCAGTTCTGTGCTTTCCTCGCCGGCGAGCGACGGCGACGGCCAGTAGCACGCCGACGCGTTACGGCAGGTAACGAACCGCGACGACGCCCGGTTCGGTCCGCACCTCGACCCGGACCACGTCGTCCATTCGGGCCGCTCGGACCAGCGTCGCCTCGTCGTCGAGCACGTCGTCGACGGCCTCGTCGGTCCGCTCGTCCGGGACGCTGATGACGTGAATCTCTCCCATCCCCGCACGCTCCTCGCGCTTGACCTCGCCGGTCTCCTGAGTGGCCGCGAGGTCCCGTTCCCGCGCGGTCGGCGGTTCCTCGCTCCGCTCGACCCGGAGCGACCGTCGCTCGTCGACCGCGACGACCGACCACGACACCCCCATCGGCGGGACGGCACGCACCGTCGCGTCGAGGACGTCCCCGGCCTCGACACCGGGGTTCTCCGCCAGCGTGTGGACCTGCGAGTCGTCGACGTCTTTCAGAACCGCACTGTCGTCCTCGGCGTGCGTGACGAGAAATCGGCCGGTCTTCTCGGTCTGGTCTCCCATCTCGTCGGTCATGTGCCGAGATAGCGTCTCGGCCCTCTTCGTCGTGTCGTTCCGGCCGTTCAGCCCAGTCGCCGGTGGGCGACGTAGATGGAGAGACCGACCAGCGTCGGCGGGACGACGCTCGTCACCGACGGCAGCGTGTAGAGGACGGCGATGACCGGGGCGAACAGTCCCGAAGGTGTCCCACGCTGGACCGTCTCGCCGTCGAGGACGAACTCCGGCGGGATGGAGATGACCGTAGCGACGTACAGCGACAGCAGGAACAGGAAGCCGAGTCCGGCCATCGTCAGGTCGTAGCGCGTCTCCCCCGCGTCGCGTCGGTGCTGGCGAGCGACGAACAGGACGGGCGCGACCAGTGGCGCGACGGCGAAGAGACCGACGAGGATGAACAGCGACCGGGAGAACGTGAACGTCCCCGCGCCCGCACCGGCCGTCTGGCCGAGCAGCGTCACCAGCGCGAGGGCGAAGACCAGCGTGACCAGCAGGGCGAACAGCCCTCCGACGACGACGTAAGCACGGAACAGCCGCGAGTCGCTGGTACGGAACGCGTAGGGGAACGCCCCGAACAGACCGGAGTACGACCGCTCGTCCTCGTCCGAGCGCTCCTGTGCCGTCTCGCTCATGGGTACCGGTCGGGCGGCGGCCGATTAACGATGCCGGATTTATATGCCGGGCGAGTGAGCCTCGACCATGTACGTCGACATCGGGAACGCGCTCTCGTCGGTGGCCACACCGGGCGTCTCATGCGACTCGCTGGAACGACTCGACGAGCGGGTCGCCGACGCCCACGAGCGTATCGAGCGAGGTATCACCGACCGGGAGTTCGGCTACGCCGCACTCGCGCTCCCGGAGGACACCGACGCCGACGTCATCGAGACGGCCGTCGAACCGCTCGACGACATCGACGTGGACGCCGTCCTCACCGTCGGTATCGGCGGGAGCGCGCTCGGCGCGGCCACCGTCTCGGGCGCGCTCGGCCCCGGCAGTGCGGGGACGTTCGTCCTCGACAACGTGGACCCGCGACGGACCGCCCGACTCCTCGACGACCTGCCGCTGGCCGACACCGCGGTCCACGTCGTCTCGCGTTCGGGAACCACCGCCGAGACGCTGGCGAACTTCCTCGTCGTCCGCGACGCCTACGAGGCCGAGGGCGTCGACTGGACCGAGCGAACCGTCGTCACCACCGGTCCCGACGGTCCGCTCCGAACGCTCGCCGACGAGGAGGACCTGCCCGCACTCGACGTGCCCGACGGCGTTCCCGGTCGGTTCTCCGCGCTCTCGACGGTCGGACTCGTTCCCGCCGCCATCCAGGGACACGACGTGTCGGGCCTGCTCGCCGGTGGGCAGGCCGGCCGCGAGTCGCTCTCGGGTAGCCTGTTCGACTGCCCCGCCTACGCGCTCGGTGCGATTTCGTACGCGCTCGAGGAGCGCGGTGCGTCCCAACACGTCTGCATGCCCTACAGCGAGGACCTGGAGTTCTTCGCCGAGTGGTTCGCCCAACTGTGGGCGGAGTCACTCGGGAAAGACGGCCTCGGTCAGACGCCCGTGCGCGCGCTCGGTGCGACCGACCAGCACTCACAGCTCCAGCTCTACCGCGCCGGCCGCCACGACAAGCAGGTGACGTTCGTCCGTCCCCGCGAGCATCCGGCGGTTCCGATTCCCGAGACGGACGTCGAGGGCCTGTCGTACCTCGGTGGCTCGACGCTCGGCGACCTGCTCGACGCGGAGTTCGAGGCGACCGAAGCGAGCCTCGCTGCCGCGGGGCTGCCGAACGTCCGTGTCGAAATCGACCGTCTCGACGCCGAGAGCGTCGGCGAACTGCTGTACGGCTACGAGGCGGCCTGCGTCCTCGCGGGCGAACTGATGGGCGTCGAGACGTTCACCCAGCCGGCCGTCGAGTGGGGGAAACGCGCGGCCCGTGGCCTGCTCGGCGGTGGCGAGTTCGAGGAGGCCGACGCCGTCGCCGAGAAGCAGCGACTGCTCGTCGAGTGAGCGGCCACGGCGTTCGAGGGTCGCACAAGACATAACCACCGCGTCGCCGTATCGCGGGCATGAACGGCGTCTCGGTCGGGGCGATAGAGTGAGCGAGCGAACCGCCGACGACCTCGCGGCCAAGGACACGCTCCTCGCGGCCACCCTGCTCGCCATCGGTGGCTACGCGCTCGGCAACATCGTTCTGGTGTTCTTCGACGTCCTCCTCGGAGTGGGTGGTATCGAAGTCCTCAACAACCCCCTCCGGGCACAGATCGTCGGAACCGTCGCCATCCAGGGGGTCGCGTTCATCGGTGGCTCCCTGTACTTCCTCGCCGTCACCGACCGCTGGGAACTGCTCCGCGTCCACCTGCCGTCGGCGCGTGACCTCGCGCTCGTCGTCCTCGGCTACGGCCTGTTGACCGGGTCGTTCTACGCCTTCAGCGTCGTCTACGAGGCGCTCGGCATCTCGGCGGCCGAGAGCGGCGTCGTCGCCGCCGGGATGGAGAACCCGATGCTCCTGTTGTTGCTCGTCCCCCTCTCGCTGGTGCTGGTCGGTCCGGGCGAAGAACTGTTCTACCGTGGGGTCGTCCAGGGCTGGTTGCGCGAGTCGTTCGGCCCGGTCGGAGCCGTCCTCACCGCGAGCGTCCTGTTCGCGTCCATCCACGTCCCCGGACTGGTCGGGGCGTCGGCCACGAGCGTCGTGGCCACCCTCGCCATCATCACCTTCCTCGCGGTGTATCTCGGAGCACTCTACGAGTACACCGGGAACCTCGTCGTCCCGGCGCTGGTCCACGGCCTCTACAACGCGACACAGTTCCTCCTCGCGTACGGGCAGGCGACCGGCGGACTCTGAGACCGGTAATGAGTTGTGTCACACCGCGGTCCGACCGGTGGCGGACGCTCGTCTGACTGGCACGTATGAGAGAGTGCGACAGAGACAGACACGTGCGGAGATACACCCTGCTCTGCGAGGACGGCCTGGCGAGAGACGTCGAACGCCTCGCCCACGAGAACGGACCGACACAGGAGGCCGTCGTCCGACAGTTCGTGACGACCGGATTCGACGCCTCGACCGGCAGGACTGACTACCGCTTGCGCGAGAGGTCGCTCCCACAGACGGGACAGCGCCCCTCGTCGTCGTCGAAGGTCCGACCGCAACCGGAACACTGCCAGCGCCACTCACGTTCCTCCTCGATGCCGTCACGGCCGATGGTCTCGACGGGGACGTCGAGGCGACTGGCGACGTTCTGCATCGCGTAGTCGTCGGTGACGAGCGTCGCGTCCAACTCGAACGCCGCGGCGACGAGGTGATAGTCGGTCTCGGAGAGTTCACGGGCGTCGCCGGACCGTTCGGCCGCGTTCTCGACCGTCCGGACCGAACCGGGACTCGGCGCGTGGACGGTCATCCCCGCGCCCGCCTCGGCGTCGAACCGGAGACTCGACTCCTCGTTGAGTTCTTCACGGACCCGCGGGACCGACGCGGTCGGGCCGTCGGCGTCGTACCCGCGGATGAACGCAGACGAGTCGAGGACGCGCATCTACCGGCGGACGACGATGTGGTCTTTGACGGCCTGCACGTTCCCCACGGGGACGAGGTAGCGACCGAAGTCGTTGGTCCGAAAGCCCACGTCGCGGACGCCCTCCTCGGGGTCGACGACGAGGTCGTGGAGTTCGCCCGTCTTCAGGTCCATCGTGATGTTGTACAGCTCTCCAAGCGTGGCCCCGTCGGAGCCGATGACGTCCTTCCCCGACAGGTTCTCGGCGAGTAGCTCGGCCATACCCCTGTTGGGTAGCGACCCCACATAAACGGTCGTGTCCCCGTCAGACACCCGTCGGCTCTCCTGCCCACCGTCGTCGTCCGATTTGGGTGTGAATCCGGGTAACATTGATACGGTACGGAAGAGTTCGAAAGCTATGGACAGACGAACCCTCCTCCGACGGGCGGCACTGCTCGGTGCGGTCGGCCTCGCCGGCTGTGCCAGCGACGACGGCGACTCGACCACCACGACCACCGAGACGGGAGGAATGGATCAGGAGACGACCGAAGGGATGAACGGGGAAACGACCGAGGGGATGGCCACGACCGACACGATGGGCGAGGAGACGACCGACGGCCCCGCGACGACCACGGAAGGGATGGAGACCACGGATGACGCCGGCGAGACGACCGCCGAACCGACCACGGAGCCGACCGAGAGCGAACCACAGGAGTCGGTGACGGTCACCGTCGGGGCCGACGGAGCGGCCCGGTACAGCCCCGACTCGTTCACGCTCGCCCAGGGCGGCGAGGTGACGTGGGAGTACGCGATGGGCGGTCACAACGTCATCCCGGAGTCGATGCCCGACGGCGCGTCGTTCGAGGGGTCGCCCAACGGCGAGTCGGAGACCCAGGACTCGGGATTCTCGTTCAGCGAGACGTTCGACACGGCCGGCGAGTACGCCTACTACTGCAGCGTCCACCGCTCCATCGGGATGGAGGGGTCGTTCACCGTCGAGTGAGTCGGGAGCGGACGCGACCACACCGTGTGATGTGTGACCGAGTCGTGTACCGTTTCTGAAAGACTTAACCGCCGTCACCGGCAGTTTCACATCAAGAGTTCTTCGCCATGTCAGATTCCGACACCACCATGGACGCGGGTGGCGGGTTGCGGACACCTATCGTCGCCGTCCTCGGCCACGTCGACCACGGAAAGACCAGCCTCCTGGACAAGGTTCGCGGCTCTGCGGTCACCTCCGGGGAGGCCGGAGCTATCACCCAGCATATCGGGGCGACGGCCGTCCCCCTCGAGACCATCTCGGACATCGCCGGGCGACTCGTCGACCCGGACGACTTCGACCTGCCGGGCCTGCTGTTCATCGACACGCCGGGCCACCACTCGTTCTCGACGCTCCGCTCGCGGGGCGGTGCGCTCGCGGACATCGCCGTCCTCGTCGTGGACGTCAACGACGGCTTCCAGCCCCAGACGCTGGAGGCCATCGACATCCTCAAACGAACGCAGACGCCGTTCATCGTCGCCGCGAACAAGGTCGACACGACGCCGGGGTGGAACCCACAGCCCGATACCCCCATCCAGCAGTCCCTCGAAGCCCAGTCCGACCGCGCCGAACAGCGACTCAACCAGAACCTCTACGAGATCATCGGCGAACTCTCGGACAACGGCTTCTCCGCGGACATGTACTGGCGCGTCCAGAACTTCCGGGGCAACATCGGCGTCGTCCCCGTCTCCGCCGAGACCGGCGAGGGTGTCCCCGACCTGCTCGCCGTGCTGATGGGCCTCTCCCAGCGCTACATGAAAGAGGACATGTCCATCGACACCACCGGACCGGGGTCGGGGACGGTTCTCGAAGTCAAGGAGGAACGTGGCTTCGGGACGACGCTCGACGTGGTGCTCTACGACGGCACCATCCGGACCGACGACACCGTCGTCGTCGGGGCGAAGAACGACCCCATCGTCACCGACGTCCGGGCCCTGCTCCAGCCACAACCGCTCGCGGAGATTCGCACCGAGAAACGCTTCGAGAAGGTCGACGAGGTGTCGGCCGCGGCCGGCGTGAAGATCGCCGCTCCGGACCTCGACGACGCGCTGGCGGGCGCACCCGTCCGGGTCGTCCGGAACCAGTCCGTCGAGGCGGTCATCGAGGAGGTCGAAGCCGAACTCGCCGAAATCGAGGTCGACACCGCCGAGAACGGCGTCGTCGTCAAGGCCGACACGCTCGGGTCGCTCGAAGCCATCGCCGACGCGCTCGACGAGGCCGAGATTCCCATCGTCCGCGCCGAGGTGGGTGACGTCGCACCGCGCGACATCGCCGTCGCGTCGACGGCCGACGAGACCAAACACGAGGTCATCCTCGCGTTCAACGTCGACGTGCTCCCGGACGCCCGCCGCGAGGCGAGCGACCGGAACATCCGGCTGTTCGAGGACGACGTCATCTATCAGCTCATCGACGAGTACGAGGCGTTCGTCGACGAGATGGAGCGCGAGCAGCAGGACGCCATCCTCGACAAGATCCGCCGTCCGTGTCGGTTCCGCATCCTCGAAGACCACGTCTTCCGCCAGTCGAACCCCGCCGTCGTCGGCGTCGAAGTCCTCTCGGGAACCCTCCGACGGAACACGCCCGCCGCGAAGTTCCAGGGCAACGACCCCAAACGCATCGGGAGCCTGAAAGCCATCCAGAGCCAGGGCGAGGACGTCGACGAGGCCCGTGCCGGTGAACGCGTCTCCGTCTCCATCGACGGCCCGACCGTGGGTCGTCAGATAGACGAGGGCGACGAACTCTGGGCGGAACTGCCCGAGAAACACGCGAAGATACTCGAACAGGAACTGAAAGAGGACATCCCCGGCGACGAACGCGAGGCGCTGTCGATGTACCTCGACAAGCGCCGGAAGGTCGACCCGTTCTGGGGGAAGTAACGACGGCCTATCGACTCTCCCGGTGTGGAACCGCTTGCTCACGCAGGTAATTACTATTAATTAGGAGGGCGTCGTACCGGGTACTCACCATGCCAGCGAGCGAAGCGTCGAGCAGACACGACCTCGTGTTAGCCGCGATTCCGCTGGTGCTCGTGCTCGGCACGGGTGCTGCCGTCGTGACGTCGCTGTCGCTCATGTTCGGTCTGGCGGGCGGAAGCCTGCCGGCGACCGGCATGGTCGGGTACGCGCTGTTCGTGGACCCACCCGACGAGGGCGACAGTCCCGCGGGCCGAGCGCCGGCGGACGGCGAGCGCTGACCGAAACCACTGCGGCGTCGAGCGTCGGACGACTCGACGCTCGACCAGGGGCCGTCGAGCCCCCCTATTCGCCGACCCGAGCCATCCCGGAACGCTTCTAACGTCCACACGCGACTCACCGGACGTGTCGCTGGTCTCGATTTTCACCTCCGCCATCGCCCCCGTGGTCGCCATCGCGGCCGTCGGGTTCCTCCTCGGCCGAGTACGGGGGCTGAACGTCGACCCGCTGAACACCGTCGTCGTCTACGTCTTCGCCCCCGCACTCGTCTTCCACAGTCTACTGACGACGGACATCGGCGGCGAGACGCTGCTGTCGCTCGGCGTGGCCATCGTCTGTTTCTTCGTCGCCATGACGCTCCTCGTGGAGGTGGTGGTCCGAGTCGTCGGTATCGACGAACCGCTCCGGAGCGCGAGCGTCCTCACGAGCGTCTACCCGAACTGTGGGAACTACGGCATCCCGCTCTCGGCGTTCGCGTTCGGCGACGTCGGCCGGGCGACGGCCGTGCTCTACCTCGCCGTCCAGAGCCTCATCATCTACACACACGGCGTCTTCGTCGCTGCCCGGAGCGGCGGCGACGTCGGCCGGTCGGCACTGAGACAGGTGTTCACGATTCCGCTCGTCTACGCCGTCGCCCTCGCCATCCTCGTCCGGGCCGTCGGTCTGACCCCGCCCGACGGCGGGACGCTCCTGTCGACGCTCGAACTCGTCGGCAACGCGGCCATCCCCCTGATGCTCGTCATGCTCGGCAGTCAGCTGGTCGGCGTCGACGTCCGGTCGTCGCTCGGCATCGTCTCGCTGTCGACCGGACTGAAACTGCTCGTCGCGCCTATCGTCGCCATCGGGGTCGCCATCGGTCTCCAGACGGTCGGTCTCGGCGTCGACGGCACGGTGGGGGCGGTGTTCGTCCTCGAATCCGCGACGCCGGCGGCAGTGACGCCGCTCATCCTGCTCGTCGAGTTCGGCGACGAGGACGCCGAGACGGCCGCGGAGTTCGCCAGTTCGGTCGTCCTCGTCTCGACACTCCTCAGCGTGGTGACGGTGACGGTGCTCGTCTCGGTGCTCCAGAGCGGGACGCTGCTCTGAGTGGCGATGGGCCGCTCACCTGAGAGCGACGAGGCCCGACGGCGGTGAGAACGGAGAGCGTCGGGCGTGTCAGCCGGCGGTCGGCGAGACGTCGTTGACGGCCTGTTTCACCTGCATCGCAGCGCCGGCGGCGAGTTCGTGGGCCAGTCCGGTGCGCTCCTCGGCGGTGGCGTCCGCGGCGACGCCGGCACGGACGAGGTCACCGACTGGCGGTTGGATGGCGACGGTTCCCTGTGGCCCCTCCAGTCCCTCTCGCAGGTCGGACCCGACGACGAACTCGTCGGGGAGGAGGTCCCGAATCCGGGCGGCCACTCCTTCGGTCTCGCGGCGCAGTCGCTCGACGGCTTCCGGCGACGGCGTGTCGTCGTGCTGCCCCGCGTACGGTGCGTTGCCGTACATTCGCGGAGAAGAAGGCGGAGCGGGGGTATAAAACGCTCGGGGTTCGACGCGCTCAGAGCAACGGCGTACTTCGACCGTACACGGCGAGGACCAGCGCGGTAGTGTAGCCGTCACCCGTGTCGGCCTCGACCACCTCGCGTCCCTCGTCGACGAACTCCCAGTCCCGTAGACTCATCCCCACTCGCAGTCCGTCGTGGACCTCCTCGCGGACCGTCTCGGCCTCGCGCCCCGACGCCTCGTAGAACAGCCCCGTTCCCTCTTCGGTCGTCGCCCACGCCAGTCCCGCGGCGGCCGGTCCCTCCTCGACCGTCACACGCCCTTCGACGACGGTCAACCGCTCGCCGACCGGTCCGAGGTCCGGTGCGGTCCCGACGCGTTCGACGTGTGCGCCGCTGGGGATGACCGACGACACCGAGACGAGGTTGTAGTTCTCGATACCCGCCTCGGCGAGGGCGGCGTCGTACGACGACATCTCCGTCGGTGCGCTGGCGGTACCCCAGACGACCCGAATCGTTCCCATCGCCGTCGCTAATGGGAGCGCGGAATAACGCCTTTCGCATCGCGGGAGGTGCGCGACGGCGACACATGGCTGGTTGAGACAGGAGATAGGAACGAACGCTGTGCGCTATGCGGTGTGGGGTCACCAGCGCGCTGTACCGCGAGCGAACGAGCGAGCGGCTTTTTCGTGCAGGGTTTTCGAGGCGCGGTGGGCGAGCGAACGAGGTGAGCGAGCGCACCCAACGAAGAAAACGGTGCTATTGGAAGGCGATCGGCGTCCCGGCGGAGTCCTCGCCGTCGACACTGACCTTCTCGTGGGCGTCCTCGAAGTCCTGCATCTCGACGGTGGTTCGGCCGTCGCGGATGGCGAACATCCCGGCCTCGGTGGTGAGACTGGCGAGTTCCGCGCCGCTGAACCCGTCGGTCAGGTCGGCGACGGCGTCCAGGTCGAGGTCCTCGGCCAGCGGCATCTCGGCGGTGTGGATGTCCAGGATGCGCTTGCGGCCCTCCAGTTCGGGGACGGGGACCTCGATGAGGCGGTCGAACCGACCGGGCCGGAGGATGGCGCGGTCGAGCATGTCGAAGCGGTTCGTGGCGGCGATGATGCGAATCTCGCCGCGTTCGTCGAAGCCGTCCATCTCCGAGAGCAGTTGCATCATCGTGCGCTGGACCTCGGCGTCGCCGGAGGTCTTCGAGTCCGTCCGCTTCGAGGCGATGGCGTCGATCTCGTCGATGAAGATGACCGCGGGTTCGCGTTCGCCGGCCAACTCGAAGAGGTCGCGGACGAGGCGTGCGCCCTCGCCGATGAACTTCTGGACGAGTTCGGAGCCGGCCATCTTGATGAACGTCGCGTCGGTCTCGTTGGCGACGGCCTTCGCCAGCATCGTCTTCCCCGTGCCGGGCGGGCCGTGGAGCAGGACACCCGCAGGCGGTTCGATACCGACCTCCTCGAACTGCTCGGGGGCGAGCAACGGCTGTTCGACGGCCTCCCGAACCTCGCGGATCTGCTCGTCGAGGCCGCCGATGTCCTCGTAGCGGACGTCGGGGCTGCCGTCGACCTCCATCGCCTGGGCGCGCGAGTCCGTCTCGGTGCTGAGGACCGACTGGATGGCGAACGAGTCGTTGATGGCGACGCGGTCACCGGCTTCGACCTCCTCTTGGATGCGCGGGACGGTCTCGGTGAGCACCTCCTGGTTGTTCCCGTGCTGTTTGAGGACGACCTCGTCGTCGGCCACCTCCTCGACGGTGGCGATGTATCTCGCGGCGCTCTTCAGCGTCTCGTTCTCTCGCTGGAGGGAGTCGACGTCCTCACTGAGCGACGCGTGCTTGGACTGCGCGGCCTCGATCTGGTCGGAGAGCTTCTCGTTGACATCGACGAGGCGAGCGAAGTGCTGGCGCAGCGCGTCGAGCCGCTCGGACGGCGACATCTCCGGATCGAGTTCGAGCGTGGGCCGATCCGGCAACGAGGGGCTGCGTGACATGTGGGTACTTCCGGTACGCGTCTGAACTAAAAGTGACTTTGGGTAGCCGACGGGCTCCGTCGACCGGTGTCCTGTCAGTCGACGACGAGGTCCCGCATCTCGCCGACGAACTCGCCGTAGGTGTCGATGGCCGACTGGACGGGGTCGGGCGTCGTCATGTCGACGCCGGCGATACGGAGCAGTTCGAGCGGGTACTCGCGCGCACCGGATTCGAGGAAGCGGCGGTACTCCTCGGCGGCCACCTCTCCCTCGTCTCGGATACGGTCGACGATGGCGACGGCCGCGGAGATGCCCGTCGCGTACTGGTAGACGTAGAACGCGCGATAGAAGTGCGGGATGCGCATCCACTCGCGGGCGATGGCGTCGTCGACCTCGGCCGTCTCGTAGTAGGTGCGCTTGAGGTCGCCGTACAGTTCGTCCATCACGTCGGGGGTGAGCGCCTCGCCGGCCTCGCTCTTCTCGTGGGCGCGGTGTTCGAACTCCGCGAACATCGTCTGACGGAACAGCGTCGAGCGGAACCGTTCGAGGTACTCGTCGAGGACGTGCCGGCGGAACTGCTCGTCCTCGACCGTCTCCAGCAGGTGGTGGGTGAGCAGCGTCTCGTTGACGGTGCTGGCCACCTCGGCCACGAATATCTCGTAGTTCGAGTAGACGTAGGGCTGTTCGTCGCTGGTGCGGTCGGAGTGCAGCGAGTGACCGAGTTCGTGGGCCAGCGTGTACATCGACGCGATGTCGTCCTGGTAGTTCATCAGGATGAACGGCTGGCTGTCGTACGTGCCACCCGAGTACGCGCCCGAGCGTTTGCCGGTGTTCTCGTAGACGTCGACCCACCGCGAGTCGAGTCCCTCCGCGAGGCGCTCCTGGTACGCCTCGCCGAGCGGCGCGACGGCCTCGACGATGTACTCCCTGGCCTCCTCGTAGCTCACGTCGGGGCTCTCACCGCCCGCGATGGGCGCGTAGAGGTCCCACATCTGGAGGTCGTCGACGCCCAGCGCCTCCCGTTTGAGGTCGGCGTGGTCGTGGAGCACGTCGAGGTTGTCGTTGACCGTCTCGACGAGCGTGTCGTACACCTCGACGGGGACGTTCGGGCCGTCGAGCGCGGCCTGTCGTGCGGTCTCGTAGTTCCGCGCCTGTGCGAGTTTGCCGTCGGCCTTGACGCTGTTCTTGAACGACGCGCCGACGGCGTTGCGAACCTCGCCCCACTCCTCGTAGAACGACTCGTGGACGCGCTGGCGGAACTCGCGGTCCGGGTTCTTCAGATGCTTCGTGAAGTTCGACTGCGTGACCTCGACCTCCTCCCCGTCGGGGCCTTCGACGCTCGGGAACTCCATGTCGGCGTTCGACAGCATCGAGTACACCTCGCCGGCCGCGCCGGTCACCTCGCTCAACTCCGCGAGCAGGGTCTCGACCTCCGCCGAGCGCGTGTGGGGCTTCATCCGGAGCACGTCGTCGAAGTAGTGGTCGTACTCCGCCAGTTCGGGTTCTTCGTCGACGAACTCCTCGATGGTCTCCCGCGAGACGCTCTGCAACTCGGGTTCCATGAAACTCGACGCCGAGGACGCGCTCGCGTACAGCGACTGGGCGCGCGCCTGGAACGCCTGATACTCCTGGTCGCGGGTGTCCTCGTCGCTCCGCATGCTCGCGTACGAGTAGACGTTCGAGACGAGTCGCATCGTCGCTTCGAGCTGTTCGAGCGTCGCCAGCAGCGTCGCGGCGTCCGTGGTCATCTCGCCCTCGTAGGCCGCGAGCGCCTCGATTTCTGCCTCGGCGTCCTCGTAGGCGGCCTCCCACGCCTCGTCGTCCTCGTAGAGGTCCGCGAGGTTCCACTTGTACTCCTCGTCTATCTCCCCCCGTTCGGGAACCGAACTCATGGCTGAGGCTTGCTGGCACGGGTGTTAACGCCGTCGGTTCACCGCGCTGTCACGCGCTTTTCGACCCTCGAACGAGGACACGCCGGACCCTCGTCCGCGTCACCGTCGGCGACCGGGTGCTACAGTTTTCACCTCGACGTGCGAACCGCCGCCATGGACGACGACACCGCCGCCGCGCTCGGACGCGCGTGGCGCGACGACTTCCCCTGGCAGTTCCTCACCCGACTCACCGAACTCGGCGACCGGATGGGTGGCTCACCCGGCGAGCGACGGGCCGCCGAACTCGTCTCGGACGCGCTGTGCGACGTCGGAGCCGACCCCGACGTCGAACCGTTCGAGATGAACCGCTGGACGCGTGGCGACGCCGAACTCGCCGTCCGCACCGAACGGGACGGTGACCCGGTCGAGCGCTCGTTCGAGACCATCGCCCTCCCGTACTCCGCTGCGGGCGACGTGACCGGGCCGCTCGTGGACGTGGGCTACGGCACGCCCGACGAGATAGCCGACGCGGGCGACGAACTCGCGGGCGGTATCGCCGTCGCCAGCACCGACACGCCTCCGGAGAAGGGCCGGTTCGTCCACCGGATGGAGAAGTTCGGCCACGCCGCTGCCGCGGGCGCGAAGGCGTTCGTCTTCGCCAACCACGTCCCCGGCCAGCTCCCACCCACTGGCTCGCTTCGGTTCGACGCGGAGGCCGCGATGCCGGGCGTCGGCGTCTCGACGGAGACGGGCGACTGGCTGACCGAGTACGCCGCGATGGGTGCGGAGGCCACCGTCCGCGTGAGCGCGACCACCGAGCGAGGGGAGAGTCGGAACATCGTCGGAACGCTCGGCCCCGACACCGACGAGGAGGTGGTCGTCGTCGCGCACTTCGACGCCCACGACATCGCCGAGGGTGCACAGGACAACGGCTGTGGCATCACGACCGTTCTGACCGCCGCCCGCCTGCTGGCCGCGATGGACCTCGACTGTCGCGTCCGCCTCGCGGGCGTCGGCTGTGAGGAGACGGGCCTGATGGGTGCGGAGGCGCTGGCCGACTCGCTCGACCGCTTGTCGGTGAAGGCGGTGGTCAACGTCGACGGCGCGGGCCGGGCCCGGAACCTTCGGGCGTACGCCCACGGCCACGACGAGGTCCGCGCGTTCGCCGAGCGGGTCGTCGAGGACGCGGGCCAACCGCTCGCCGTCACCGAGACCCCCCACCCCTACAGCGACCACTGGCCCTTCCTCCGGGCGGGCGTGCCGGCGCTCCAGCTCCACAGCCAGCCACCGGCGGGTGCAGAGCGCGGCCGTGGCTGGGGCCACACACACGCCGACACGCGCGACAAGGTCGAGGTCCGGGACGTCCGCGAACACGCGATGCTGACCGCGCTGCTCGTCGCCGAACTCACCCGGGAGGCGGCGTTCGAGCGGGTCGACGCGGAGCGGCTCGCCGAGCAGTTACGCGAGGCCGACGCCGAACGCGGGATGCGGGCGGCCGAGCTGTGGCCCGACGAGTGGGACTGACCGGTCAGTTCGACGACCGGTCGGCCGCCTCGGCCGTCGCCGCCTCGACGAGTTCCCAGAGCGCCTCCAGCACGAGGTACGACCCGACGAGCAGGCCCGCGAGGAGTGCGAGAGCGAACAACACCGGGCCGAGGACCGGAACCGCCGCCAGCAGACCGCCGACGAACTCCGCGACGGCGACCACCGCGACACCGGCCGTCACCAGTTTCGCACAGTGCCAGACGACGGCGGAGTCCGCGCTCATCGAACCACCGCGTGGGAGGGAACTGTCATCGACGAACCTTCGTCGCCGTCGTGAAAACTGTTCTCACGGAGGGCCGACGCCGTCGCGGAGACGCGCGGCGACACGAGCGCTCGTCTCGTGGTCGACACGCCGTGTCTCGAACACTTCGTGAGCGCTCTCGGCCGCGTCCTCGTCGCGCTCGAAGGCCAGGTCCGGGTACGTCACGTCCGTGAGGACGAGCGGTTCGGGCGGTGCAGCGCCGACGGCGTCGCCCCCGCCCAACCGTTCGTCCGAGAGCACCCGGTCGACGAACGGGGGCGCACGCACGCCGGTTCCGACCGCGCCGACGAGCGTCGCCAGTCGACGCACGAACGACCGCGGGAAGCCGTCGGCGCGGACGACGACGACGAGGAACGGCCCGTCAGCCGAGAGCGCCGCGTCGAGCGTTCGTTCGGTGCCGGCGTCGTCGGGCGTCAGGTTGTGGAAGTCGTGGCTCCCGGCGAGTCGGTCGAGCGCCTCACGCGCCCGCTCGGCGTCGGCGTCGGGCGCGTGGAGGTGGTAGGTGTACTCCCGTTCGGTCGCGTCGTGGGTCGCGTGGAACGCCTCGGGGACCTCCGCGCTCGCCCACGCCCGGACGTCGGCGGGGAGTTCGCTGTTGACCGCTCGCGGTGTACACCACGCCGGACAGTCGAACGCGACGGTCTGGGCGAGCGCCGAGACGCCCGCGTCGGTCCGACCGGCGGCGGCGTAGCCGGGCGGTCTGAACCGCTCGCCGTCGTAGACGCCGAGTCGCGCCAGCGCGTCGAACAGCGTCCGCTCGACGGTCCGCGCGTCGGGTTGGCGCTGGAAGCCGCGAAACGCCGTGCCGTCGTAGGCGACGCGGAAGGCACGTTTCATCTGCGCGCTGACTCAGGCGAAGTCGTCGTACGTCGGTCGCTCGGCCTCGTCGAGGAACCCGTCGAACGGCGCTGTCGTCTCGTCGCCGCTCGCCATCTCCTTGACCGTCACCTCGCCGTTCGCCAGGTCACGCTCGCCGACGACGACCACCGTCTCGGCGTTGATACCGTCGGCGTAGCCCAGTTGCGAGCCGAACCCGCGGTCGGCGACGTCCGTCTCGACGACGAACCCACGCGACCGGAGTTCGCGGGCGACCTGCCCCGCCTCGCTCCGCGTGTCACCCACAGCGAGGACGTAGTAGTCCGTCGACAGCGCCTCCTCGGGCCAGACGCCCGCTCGCTGGAGCAGGAGTGGCAGGGTGGAGTTCATCACGCCCAGTGCGACGCCGACGGCGGGGGTCGGCTGACCGCCGAAGTCCTCGATGAGGTCGTCGTAGCGGCCGCCGCCGAACACCGAGCGGCCGACCTCGCCGGTCGTGTCGAAGCACTCGAAGACGATGCCGGTGTAGTAGTCCAGTCCGCGAGCGGTGTCGAGCGCGACGGTGCAGTACTCGCGCGCGCCGAAGTCCTCGGCCGCGTCGAGGACCGCGTCCAGGTTCTCGACGGCCCCCCGGACCCGGTCGGTGCCCGCGAACTCGACGAGTTCCTGCCGGTCGTCGGTGTCCAGCAGGTCGTCGAAGCGCTGAGCGTCGTCGTAGGTCAGCCCGGCGTCTTCGAGCAGTCCGTAGTACTCCGCCGTCTCGACCGTCTCACGCTTGTCGACGGCGCGGATGGCGGCCTCGGTGTCGACCTCCCGGTCGAACGAGTCGAGCAGTCCACCGAGGATGTCGCGGTGTGAGACCTCGAACTCGAAGTCGTCGGCCGTCAGACCGAGTTCGACCAGCGCGTCCGCCGCGAACGCGAGGATTTCGGCGTCGGCCTCGGGTGCGGACGCGCCGAAGATGTCGACGTTCGTCTGGTAGAACTCGCGGAACCGGCCCTGCTGGACCTGTTCGTAGCGCCAGAACGGCCGCGTGGAGACCCACTTGATGGGCTTCGAGAGCTCCTGGCCCTTCGCGACGACCATCCGAGCGACCGTCGGGGTGAGTTCGGGCGTCATCGTGACGTGGCGGCCACCCCGGTCCTCGAAGGCGTACAGTTCGTCTACGATGTCGTCGCCGCTCTTGTCCGTCCACAGTTCGGCGTGTTCCAGCGCGGGCGTCGCTATCTCCCGGAACCCGTAGCGTGCCGCCACCGACTCCACCGTGTCGACGGTCTGACGGTGTGGCGACATCTCGGCGGGGTAGAAGTCACGGAACCCCTTGATGCGCTCGTACATACTCGCTCCTCACGCGAGACGTACTTGAAGCATCTGATACCACGACACCGCGCCGCACGACGGCGGCCCTCGTCACGTCGAGCGTCGGAGCGGGGAGACGAGAGAACCGACGACTACCGTCGACTGATGTTGAAGCTCTGCTTGTCCGGCGTCATCTCCTGGAGCAGGTCTTTCATCTGGTCCTCGTCGATCTGGTTCTGGATGCGGCCGGACTGGGCGAGCGCGACGAGTTGCTGTTCGATCTGCTCGCCGCGGTCGGGTTTCGACATCTTGACCGTGTTCAGCCGTTTACGCGCGCCGTCGGTGAGGTACTGACGCAGGACGGCCTTCTTCTGGGCTTCCGCCTGCTCCTGTTGGGCCTGCATCGCCTCCTCGTCGACCTCACCGCCCTGCTGTTGTTCTTTCAACTGCTCCATCTTCTTGCGTCGAAGCTCTTCGAGTTCGTCCTCGTCTGGCATACACGCCCGTTGGGGAGTCCGAAACAAAACCGTGACGCCACGAGCGCCGTGGAAGCCGATGGGCGCGGCGAACTGACCGGTGGACGGCGTCCTCGCCGAACGTGACGGTGAACTCCGAGAATCGGCCGGCAGGGACGCTGCTTACGCGTAGCGTTCGAGTTCCGGCCGGTCGAGGTCCTCGAGTACCTCGCTGGCGGTGTTGTCGAGGAGTGCGCGGCCTTCACCGGAGATGCGGCGACCCTCACCCTCGGCGATTTCGACGTAGCCGGCCTCTTCGAGCTGTTGGAGGATGGTGCGGATGACCTTCCCCGAGGAACCGGTCTTCCGGTCCGGTCGGACGCGGTAGCGCGTCGACCCCTTCTTCGAGCCGCCGTAGCGCGAGCGGAGTCGCTCGACACCGACGGGCTGGTCCTTGGCGATGGTGCGGAGGACGCTCGCGGCGCGGGTGTTCCAGAAGTCCTCCTGTTCCGGTGGTAGCTCTCTCGAGACGCCGGTCTTCGAGTAGGCAGCCCACTCCGGTTCCTCCAGGTCGAGTTCCGCGGCGACGGCCTCGATGAGGGCGTCGGCCGGGACGTCGTAGAACGTCGTCATTACCCCAACACTCCCCCGCGCGCCGTTTAAGGGCATCGATGGTTCGCTGGCGTGCGAGACGTTGTCGTGGGGTTCGGGGACGTTCGTCGACACGCGTCCGGTCCGAGGGGACGGCCGGTCTCACATCCGGTCCAGCCCGAACCACGCCGCCGCACCGCCGCCAGCCACCGTCGGGAGCCAGTAGGTCGCCGTCCGGTGGATGAGGACGGCCGCCGTCGCCGTCGCCGCCGTGACGCCCGTCGTCGGGACGAGGAGGGTGATGAGGACGGCCTCGATGCCACCGAGTCCGCCGGGGAACGGGGTGACCGACGCGATGGAGCCGATGGGGACGATGAGCAGCGCGGCCGCCAGCGGGACGCGCGCGCCGAGGGCGTACAGCGAGAGCCACAGCGACGTCGACAAGGCCAGCCAGCCGATGGTGGCGAACCCGAGCGCCAGGACGAGCTGTCGACGGTCCTCCGCGACGCGCTCGACGGCGTGGAAGAAGCCGTCGACGCGGACGCGAACCGACTCCTCGGTCGGCGGCTGACGCCCCGGAAGGAGCCGATAGACGGCCCCGAACCCCGAGGTCAGTAGCCGGGTGAGTCCGTTCTCCACTGCCTCGCGGCGTCGCCAGAGCACGTAGCCGGCCACCGGGATGGCGACGGCGAGGACGCCGACGACGGCGCTTGCGACCTGGAGCTGGCGACCGAGCGTCGTCGTCACGGCGTAGTACCCGAGTCCGACGGCGGCGATGGAGAGGGAGGGAAACAGGTTGAGCGCGTCGACGCTGGCGATGGCCGCCAGCCCCGTCTCGTAGCGGTTCTCCGTCGCGTCGGCGATGAGGAAGGCGGTGACGGGTTCGCCGCCGGCCTGCCCGAACGGCGTGACGTTGTTGGCGAACACCGCTGCGGTGTAGATGCCCACCGCTTTGACCGTCGAGATGGGCGTCCCGACGACGGTGAGCACGATACGTAACGACAGCCCCCAGGAGACGAGCCACGCGAGCGCGACGAACGGGAGGAGGACGAGGATGGCGGGGTCGGCCATCGAGACCGCGTCGACCGTCGCATCGACGCCGACGAACACGAGGAGTCCGGCGAGGACGAACAGTGCCGCGAGAAAGCCCGCGACCGTCGCCCGTACGTCGATGTCCATACGACCGTGGGCGGGCGTCGAACGCTTGAAACCACCGAACCCGGCCGATGACGCGGCGACGAGGGGCGAACCACAACGCGTTTTCGCACGCTCCGCCCACCACCGCGTATGGACGAACGGGCCGCGCTCGCACTCATCGATGGGACGCTCCCCGCGGCGGGCGACGACGCCGCCGTCGTCGACGACCTCGTCGTCACGACCGACATGCTCCACGAGACGACGGACTTCCCGGCGGGGACGACCCGCTACACCGCCGGCTGGCGGGCCGTCGCCGCGTCGCTCTCGGACGTGGCCGCGATGGGGGCCGAGGCGACCTGTGCGGTCGCCGTCTACGCCGCCCCCGCGTTCGACCCCGACGACCTCGAAGCGTTCCTCGACGGCGCACGCGAGGTGTGTGCGAGCGTCGACGCCGAGTACGTCGGCGGTGACCTCGACGACCACGAGGAGTTCACCGTCGCCACGACCGCTATCGGCCGGACCGAGGACCCCGTCATGCGTGCCGGGGCGTCGCCCGGCGAGGCGGTCTGCGTGACCGGCACGCTCGGGCGAACGGCCGCCGCGGTCCGACTGTTCCCCGAGGACCCCGAGCGTGCCAACGAACTCTTTCGCTTCGAGCCACGGGTCGCCGCCGGCCGTGCGCTCGCGGCCCACGCCAGTTCGATGATGGACTCCAGCGACGGTGTGGCACGCTCGCTCCACCAACTGGCCGAAGCCAGTGGCTGTGGGTTCGCCGTCGAGGGCGGCGCGCTCCCCGTCCACCCCGCCGTCGAGTCGGTCGCCGAGGACGACGCCGACGACCGCGAACTCGCCGTCCACTACGGCGAGGACTTCGAACTGGTCTTCACGACGGCCGACCCGGCGGCCGCGCGGGCGGCCGCACCGACCCCGGTGACGGTGCTCGGTGAGGTGACCGACGACGGTGTGACGATAGACGGCGAGTCGCTGCCCGACCGTGGGTACACACACTGAGCGTCGAACGGGCCCGCCCGGTCAGATGACGAAGGTGAACGGGACGGGAGTGAAACAGAGCAGGCCGAGGACGAACGTCAGGACGCCGACGGCCATCCGGCGTGCGCCCAACTCGTCGTCGAGGACGGGCGTCGCCGGACCGGCGTACGCCAGGCCGATGGCGATGAGGCCCCAGAAGAACCACAGCGTGATGGCCTGGAGTTCGACCTCCTGGACCAACAGGAGGTAGCCACCGAGACCGAACAGTCCCGCCGGCACCATCGCGGCCACCGTCTCCTGACGCTCGCCGAGCATCGCCCGGACGAGGTGGCCGCCGTCGAGTTGGCCCACCGGCAGGAGGTTGAGGAAGGTGACGAACATGCCGACCCACCCGCCGACGACGACCGGATTGACCCGCGCGCCGGGCGGGTTCAGGTCCGCACCGGTCGACGCGGCGATGAACCGGATGAGCGGCGGGTAGTTCAACTCGCCGATGCCGTAGACGGGACCGGCAGCGACCGGTTCCAGTTGGAGTCCGATAGCCGTCACGACGATGGCCGCGGCGAGGCCCGCGAGCGGACCGGCGACGCCGATGTCGAACAGCGCCTTTCGGTCGGGGATGCGGCCCTTCATCTTGATGACCGCCCCCATCGTCCCGAAGATGGTCGGGACGGGGATGAAGTACGGGAGCGTCGCGTTCACGTCGTGGTGCCGACTCATCACGTAGTGGCCGAGTTCGTGGATGCCGAGGACGCCGAGGACGGCGGCGGCGAAGGGCCACGTCTGGAGGACGGAGAGCGGGTCGTCGAGCGAGACGGTCGCACCGTACCACTCGACGCCAGCGAACAGCGTCGTCACGACGGTCAACAGCGCGAAGACGACGTTCTTCCAGGGAACGCCGTCCAGTCCGGTCGACCGTGGTTCGGCGACGAGGACGTGCTCGCCGGTTCGGACCTGCAAGGTCACCTCGTAGCCCGCGTCACGGAACAGCGGCCAGACGTGTCGTTCGAGGACGTCCGGTGAGACGATGGGGTCGCCGTAGTACAGCAGGCGGTCCCCCTCCCGGTGTGTCTCGTAGACGCGAAAGACCGACCGGAGGGCGTAGATGGGAGGGCCTGCTCGGGGTTCCTCGAACTCGTCCATCTACGACACACAACGGTCGCTGGTGGGATAAACTTCCTGCCGGTGGGCCGTGAGCGGTGGCTCGGCGGTCGGTACGTGAGTAGCGTGTTCGGGGACCGAGAACGGGGGGTCGGTCGGGGACCGCTTCGGAGGGCGCGGGGTGCGCGGACGGCGGGAGTTGGGACGGTCGGGAGCGTGTGAGGGGTTACGCGAGCGCGACGCGCCACGTGGTGGCGCTGGTGTAGGACCACTTCTCGATCTCGAGGTCGGTCGCCGTGTCACGGAGTTTGACCATCAGCGCGCCGATCTCCTTCGGCGAGAGACCGACGTCCTCGGAGATGAACTTACCTTTGAAGTACATCTCGCCCTGCTCCGCCTGCGAACGCAGGTACGAGCGGAGTCGGTCTTCTTTGCTTTCGGTCTGTGTGGAGGGTGCGGTTGCGCTCATTGTCTGACCTCGCTCCCTGCTTGCTCCGCCGGGAGCATATAAGGGTGAGAACCTTAGCATAACTTCACACCATTTCGCTACAGAAAAAGTCCGCTCGGATCTTTCACGAAGACCTCAAAGAGCTTTAGACCTTTTAGAACCCGTTCTAAGACTTTTGTTCCCCGGTGTTTCGGTTGTCGCAGAGGAGGTCGGTCTCCGGTGTTTTGCGGCGTTAATCGCGGCGAACCGGTGTAATGCCACCGTTATTTCCGTGCAATAAAGTGTGAATCCACATCACGACCGGTCGTGGACCCAGAACTCCTCGTCGGTCGTGACCTCCTTCTTGAATATCGGCACTTCGGCCTTGAGACGGTCGATACCGTCCGACACGGTCCGGAACGCCTCACCACGGTGGCCGGCCAACACGACGACGAAGACGATGTCCTCGCCGTCGGGGATGACTCCCGAGCGGTGGTGCATTCGGACCTCGAAGACCCCCTCCCGTTCCTTTAGCTCCCGCGAGATGGCCGCCATGCGCTCCTCGGCGACGCCCTCGTACATCTCGAACTCCAGCAGTTCCGTCCGGGCGTCGTCGGCAGCGTCTTTCGCGCGGACGCGTCCGGTGAACGTGGCGATGGCTCCCGAGCGCTCGGCGTCGGGAGAGGCCTTCGCTGCGGCCACGAGCGATTCGAGCGTCTCGTGGGGCTCCGTCGCCTCGATGGTGCCGACGAGCGCGTCCAGGTCAGCGTCGTCGGCGTCGACTGCCGTCAGGGCGCCGTCGGTGTCGGACGCCGTCGGTGCCTCGCCCGCGACGATCGTCGGGAGTCGCGTCCCCTCGAAGCCGTCGGCGAGCAGGTAGTCGTACTCCGGCGCACAGTCGTCGAGGACCTCCCGTAGCGACCGGTCGTGACCGAGTGCGGTCCACCCGTCGCCCAGTCCGTAGGTGACGGCCGCGCCCTCGCCTCGGAAGCCGACGCCCGCCTCGAATCCCGGTTCGGGTGGGGCAGACAGGTTCGAGACGGTTGCGACCCGGCCCTCGACGGCGAGTCGGCCTACGAGTCGTTCGACGAGCGCCGTCGAGTCCGACCCGACGACGGAGACTGCGTACATGTCTCGTGTTCACCGTGCCGTCGGCTTGAGGTTTGCTCTCGAACGAGCTTCGTCCGCTCGTTCCGAACCGCGCACTCCTTGGCAACTCTTAAACGCCACACAGAGTTACCCGCAGTCAATGAGAGCAGTTGTTTCTGTGGGTGGCAGTGTCCTCGCGCCGGGACTCGACAGTGGGCGGGTCGCGGCGTACGCGGACGCCATCGAATCGCTCCTCGACGAAGGGGTCGAACTCGGCGTCGTCGTCGGGGGCGGGGGCGTCGCCCGCGACTACATCCGGACCGCACGCGAACTCGGGGCCAACGAGATGGCGCTCGACCAGCTCGGCATCGGCGTCACGCGCCTGAACGCACGACTCCTCGTCGCCGCGCTGGGCGAGCAGGCCGCACCGACGCCCCCCGAGGCGTACGAGGACGCCGCCGTCGCGTTCCGTCGGGGCGACGTCCCCGTGATGGGCGGGATGATTCCCGGCCAGACGACGGACGCCGTCAGTGCGGCGCTCGCCGAGACGGTCGGTGCGGACCTCCTCGTCTTCGCCACGAGCGTCGACGGCGTCTACTCCGCGGACCCGAGCGAGAACCCCGACGCGAAGAAGTACGACGAGATCGCCACCGGGGAACTGGTCGACATCATCGGCGACATCGAGATGACCGCGGGGTCGAACGCCCCCATCGACCTGCTCGGTGCGAAGATCGTCCAGCGCTCGAACACGCGGACGCTCGTGCTGGACGGCGAGAACCCGGAGTCCGTCTACCGCGCCATCGCCGACGGCGACCACGACGGGACGGAGGTCGTGCCGTGAGTTCCGGCCCCGAGGAGTCCGCCGATGGCGACGCCTTCGACGCCGACCCGCTCACCTCGGGCCGGGACGAGCGCGAGGAGTCGAACGAGGGCCACCGCGTCTTCTGGGCGGACGCCGTCGCCGACGAAATCGAAGCCCGGAACCCCGAGGAACCCGTCATCGTCAAGGGCGGCGTCTCCCCCTCGGGCGTCCCTCACATCGGCCACCTCAACGAGATAATGCGCGGCTACTTCGTCGCACAGGCGCTGCGTGACCGGGGCTACGAGGTTCGGCAGGTGTTCACCTCCGACGACAGGGACCCGCTTCGGAAGGTCCCGCGAACGCTCTCGACGCTGGAGTGGGACATCGTCGGCCTCGGCGACACCGAGAACCCCGGCGCGCTCGGGAAGAACCTCGGTCACCCACTGACGAACGTCCCCGACCCGTTCGGCTGCTGTGACTCGTTCGGTGCCCACCAGACGAAGCTCCTCGAACGGATGGCCGAGGCGATGGGCGTCCCCATCGAGGTGACGTCAAACACCGAACTGTACGAGGAGGGCGCGTTCGACGACGCCGTGAGGACGGTGCTCTCGAAGGCCGACACCGTCCGCGAGGTGCTCGCGGAGTACCAGGACAAGGTCGACGAGTCGTACGTCCCGTTCAACCCCGTCTGTGCGAACTGCGGGAAGATAACCGAGGCCGTGACGAGCGTCGACCTGGAGGCCGGCACGGTCGACTACCGCTGTTCGGACATCGAGGCCGGCAACCGAACCATCGAGGGCTGTGACCACGAGGGGACGGCGACGTTCCGCGAGGGCAAACTCCCGTGGCGACTGGAGTGGCCCGCACAGTGGCAGGTGCTGGGCGTCGACCACGAACCGTTCGGCAAGGACCACGCCGAGGGGTCGTGGCCCTCCAGCGAGCACGTCGTCCGCGAGGTGTTCGACGCCGAACCGCCCGTCCCGATGGTCTACGAGTGGTTCACCTACGACGGCGAGGCGCTGTCGTCGTCGTCGGGCCACGTCATCACCGTCGACGACGTGCTCTCGATGCTCGACGTCGAGGTGTTTCGCTACTTCTTCACGAAACAACCGAAGCGCGCCCGCGACTTCGCCGTCTCCCGACTCGACCAACTGGTCGACGAGTTCGACCGCTTCGAGGGCGTCTACTTCGGCGACGTGAGCGTCGGGGAGCGCGAACGCGCCCTCGCACAGCGGGCGTACCCGATGTGTGTTCCCGAGACCCGCGAGGGCGTCGAGCGTATCCCGTACACGTTCGCCGCGGTGCTCGGGATGACCGACGACGAGGACCTGCGCGAGACGATGGCCCGCCGGAGCGGTCACCTCACCGACGACGCGCCCACGTGGGCCGTCGAGAACGCACTCGCCCGCGTCGAGAAGGCCCGGACGTGGGCCGTCGAGACGGACAACGAGTACAACTACCGCCTCGCCGAGGACCTGCCCGACGTCGCGGTGAACGAGGACGAAGCCGCCGCGCTGGACGCGCTCGCGGCGTTCGTCGAGGCCGAACGACGGGACGAGGAGGCCGTTCAGGAGCGGGTCTACGAGTCCGCCCGCGACAACGGCGTCGAGGTGGGCGACTTCTTCACGCTCGGCTACCGCCTGTTCCTGAACGAGGAGCAGGGGCCACGACTCGGCCCGTTTCTCGCCGCGCTCGACCGGACGTTCGTCGTCGAGCGGTTGCGTCGGGAGTCGTAGTCGCCAGCGGCAGGGCCCCGACGGACGCGAGGGATAAGCCTCATAGCCGCCTCCCCCTTCGGATACGGTAATGGTCGACACGCTCTGGCTGGTGCTGGCAGGCATCGGCATCTACACCCTCCTCGCCATGGCCGCCTCCGCACGCGGCCTCCTGCCGGAGTCCGTGCGCGTCTCCGGTCCCATCACCACCATCCACACGATGCGTGGGAAGGTGCTCCTCGACAGACTCGCACGCCCCGGACGACTCTGGCGGGCGTGGGGGAACTTCGGTATCGGACTCGTCCTCGTCGTGATGTTCGGCGTCTTCTTCCTCGTCCTGTTTTCGGGGTTCTCGGCGCTCACCAACCCCCAACCCAGTGCCGTCACCGAACCGCAGAACGTGCTGGTGATTCCGGGCGTCAACGACTTCCTCCCGCTGTCGGTCGCTCCCGAGATACTCCTCGGCCTGCTCGTCGGCCTCGTGGTCCACGAGGGGGGCCACGGCCTGTTCTGCCGGGTGGAAAACATCGACATCTCCTCGATGGGCGTCGCGTTGCTGGCGTTCATCCCCGTCGGCGCGTTCGTCGAACCCGACGAGGAGGACCGCGCGGAGGCCGACCGTGGGGCACAGACCCGGATGTTCGCCGCGGGGGTGACCAACAACTTCGCGGTGACGGTCATCGCGTTCGCGCTGCTGTTCGGTCCCGTCGTCGGAGCTATCGGCGTCGCACCGGGTGCAGCTATCGGCGACGTGGTCGAGAACTCGCCGGCGGCGAACGCGGGCATCGACGCCGGTGACCGAATCGTCGGCGTCGACGGACAGGCGGTCTCCGACCCCGCCGACCTCCAGACGGTGCTCTCCGAGACGCCCGACCGGACCATCGCGGTCACCGTCGACGACGGGGCGGGCGAACGGCAGGTCGACGTCCAGCGCGAACTCATCCTGACGCGGACCACGCCGAGCGTCGTCGGTGACCTCGACACGAGCGGCGAGCCACCACGTATCGCGTCCGTGAACGGCGAGTCGGTCGGGACGAGCGCACAGCTCTACGACGTGCTGCGCGAGGACCCGGTCGCCACCGTCCAGACCGACCGCGGGAGCTTCGACATCGTCGGTGGCGCGTACGTCTCCGGTGTGAGCGACGACGGTGCGCTCGAACGAGCGTTGCAGGACGCCAGCCTCCCGACCGACGCCACCGAACACGCCATCGTCGTGACGCAGTTCGCGGGCGAGCGGGTCGTGAGCACCGAGGAGTTCCAGGCGGCCAGAGCCGAGACGAGTCCCGGTGACACCGTCGGCGCCGAGGTGTACGTCGACGGCGAGGCTCACCGGCTCGAACTCACGCTCCGGGAGGACCCGAACAGCGACGCCGGCCTCATCGGCGCGGCGGTGTCGCCCGGCACCGGTGGCATCGCGGCCGACGACTTCGGTGTCTACACCTACCCCGCCCAGCAGTATCTGGACATCCTCGGGGCGACCGGTGGCGACGTCGCCACGTTCTTCACGCGTATCGGCGCGGCGCTCATCCTGCCGTTCGCCGGGGCCATCGGCCAACTGCCGTACAACTTCGCGGGGTTCGTCAGCCCGTACACCAACTTCTTCGTCGTCGAAGGGCCGCTGTCGGTGCTCGGCGGCGGGGTGTTCCTGCTGGCGAACGCACTGTTCTGGACCGGGTGGATAAACGTCAACCTCGCCTTCTTCAACTGCATCCCGGCGTTCCCGCTCGACGGCGGCCACATCCTCCGGACCTCGACGGAGGCCGTCGTGTCGCGGCTCCCCATCTCCGGCGGTCGGCGACTCACCAACACCATCACGACGGTCGTGAGTCTCACGATGCTCGCCAGCGTCTTCCTGATGGTGTTCGGCCCGCAGTTACTCGCCTGAATCGGTACCTGCACACTCGGGCACAACAGGTATCTCGGGGTCGGACGTAGCCCGGTGCAACACCGCTCTTTCATGGCACCAGAGACCCCCGACACACAGCGAGACTACACGACGATCCTCGAACAGCAGATCGAAGAGGGACTGATGGCGCTCCGTCGACCCATCAGCGGGCAGTTCCTGTCGGGACTCTCCTGCGGACTCGACCTCGGTATCGGGATGTTCATGCTCTATGCGGTCCACACCGCGGTCACCGGCTACTACGACGAACCGACGATGAAGTTCATCACGTCGAGCGTCTACACCTTCGGCTTCATCTTCGTCATCCTCGGTCGCCTCGAACTGTTCACCGAGCACACGACGCTCGCCGTCCTGCCCGTTCTCGGCGACCGCTCGTCGATGCGGGAACTCGGTATCCTGTGGGGGGTCGTCCTGTTCGCCAACCTCGTCGGGGGAGCGCTGTTCTCCGTCGTGGCCGTCTACGCCGGACCCGCACTGGGCGTCATCGAACCCGAGGCGTTCATCGACATCGGCGATACGTTCATCGAACTGTCGCCGATGGCGACGTTCACCGGCGCGGTGTTCGCCGGGTGGCTGATGGGACTGTTGTCGTGGATTCTCACCTCCGCACAGGACACCATCAGCCGGATGTTCACCATCTTCATCGTCACGTTCACCATCGGCTTCGCCCACCTGCCCCACTGTGTCGCGGGCAACATCGAGGTGTTGACGGGCCTGCTCGCCGGCGCGGACTACACCGTCGCCGACTTCCTCGTCTTCGAGGTGCTCGCCATCCTCGGGAACATCGTCGGCGGCGTCGTCTTCGTCGCCCTGTTCATGTACGGCCACACGGTCCGAACGGCAGGCGAACAGAGCGTCGACATCTCACCGACCGAGGACTGACGGCCCCCGCCGGCCTCCCGGACGACGACCGACGGCCGACTCGCACCGCGGACTCACAAACCCCTTGAGCGGTCCGTTCCAAGGACGTCTAATGCCCGAACCACCGCGGACCGACGAGGGCTGGTACGTGCTCCACGACTTCCGGCGAGTCAACTGGGCGGCGTGGCGTGCTGCCCCGGAGGAGAAGCGCCGACGTGCGCTGGAGGAGGGAGTCGAGTACCTCACCACCCACGAGGACCACGACGGCGAGGGGTGGACGGCCGTCTTCTCCGTCCTCGGCCACAAGGCCGACTTCATGGTACTCCACCTCCGGCCGACCACCCGCGAGTTGGACACGCTCGAACGTCGGTTCCAGCAGACGACCCTCGCGGACTACGCCACCCAGTCGTCGTCGTACGTCTCGGTCACGGAGGCGTCGGGCTACTCCGAGTCCGCACGCGAGTACTTCTCGGAGGGTGAGACGGCCGACACCGGCCTCCAGCGCTACATCGAGTCGCGCATCTACCCCGACCTGCCCGACGCCGAACACGTCTGTTTCTACCCGATGGACAAGCGTCGTGACGCCGAGTACAACTGGTACGACCTCTCGTTCGACGAACGCGCCGACCTGATGGCGGGTCACGGCGACATCGGCCGCGGGTATGCAGGGAAGGTCAAACAGATCATCTCGGGCAGTCTCGGGATGGACGACTACGAGTGGGGTGTGACGCTGTTCGCCGACGACCCCACCGACATCAAAGAGTTGCTCTACGAGATGCGCTTCGACCCCTCGTCGTCGCGCTACGCCGACTTCGGCGAGTTCTACTTCGGGCGACGGTTCCCCGCGAGTGACCTCTCGGCACTGCTCGCCGGGGACCCGATTCCGACCGACGGCGAACGCGTGGACGCGTCGAGCGGGGAGCGCGGCCTGTACGGCGACCTCGACGCCCTCGGCGTTGACCTCGACGTCCCCGCGGACGCCCACGCGGTGCTCGTCCACAGCGAGAGCGACGCCGAGACGGTCGAGGAGGCCGTCGACAGCCTGCGCGGGAACTTCGAGCACTACGACAGCCACCTCCTGACGAACGTCCTCGCCACCGACGAGGAGACCATCGTCGTGAGCGCGTGGACGACGGCGAGCGCCGCCGACACCGCGAGCGGGTTCCTCGCGGACCTGCCGGGCGTCACGGACACCGAGACCGGCCCACTGGGCGGGGGCGGCGACGGGGCAGGTGCGAGCGACCACGACGACACGGCGCAGACGACCGAAGACGAGATTCGCGGCGAACTCGCGGACCTCGACATCTACGCCGGGAAGCCCCACGGCGAGGACGTCTACGCCATCGTCCTCTACTCGGAGGCCGACGGCGAGACGCTCGCGGGAGCGGTCGACGACCTCTCGGAGGGGTTCGACCGCTACGACACTCACGTCCGCACCGCCGTCTACGAGGGTCGGGCGACCGACCGGCACGCCGTCGTGAGCATCTGGGAGACGGCGAGCGCCGCCGACACCGCCGCCGGGTTCCTCGGGGACCTCCCGGGTATCGTCGCTCGCGCCGGAGAGGAGAGCGGGTTCGGGACGATGGGGATGTTCTACACCGTCAAGCCCGACCACCGCGAGGAGTTCGTCGAGACGTTCGACGGCGTCGGCGGCCTGCTCGCGGACATGGAGGGCCACCGGGAGACCGACCTGATGGTGAACCTCGCCGACGAGAACGACATGTTCATCGCCAGCCAGTGGCGCGCACGGGAAGACGCGATGGCGTTCTTCGGCTCCGACGCCTTCCGCGAGACCGTCCAGTGGGGCCGCGACGTGCTCGCCGACCGACCGCGCCACGTCTTCCTCGCCTGAGAGGTCGCGTCCCCCCTCGTCGCCCCGGTCCACCGGAGTCGGTACTCGTTTCACCGAGCGGGACAACCAGCGACTACCACCAATGAATAGCTACGAGACGTACCTCGTCACCGAGGCGGCCCACTCGTCGGGTCGCTCGACGGTCGACGTGGTCCGGGCCGCCGTCGGGGGCGGTGTCGACGTCGTCCAACTCAGGGAGAAAGCCGAGAGCGCACGCGAGCGGTACCGACTCGGGCAGGAACTGCGTGAACTGACCCGCGAGGCCGGCGTCACGTTCGTCGTCAACGACCGAATCGACCTCGCGCGGGCCGTCGACGCCGACGGCGTCCACCTCGGCGACGACGACCTGCCCGTGCCCGTCGCCCGCGAGCAGTTGGGTGACGACGCCGTCGTCGGGCGTTCGGTCTCGTCCGTCGGGGGGGCGCGGGCCGCCGCCGAGGCGGGTGCGGACTACCTCGGTGTCGGTGCGGTGTTCCACACGGACTCGAAGGACGTCCGCGAGCGGGACGCCGAGATCGGTCTCGACCGCGTCCGTGCCATCGCCGACGCGACCGACCTCCCGTTCGTCGGTATCGGCGGCATCACCGCCGAGAACGCCGCGTCGGTCGTCGAAGCGGGAGCGGACGGCGTGGCGGTCGTCTCCGCGATAACGGCCGCGGCGGACCCACGGCGGGCGACCGAGGCGCTCGGCGAGGCCGTCGCCGCGGGGAGGGCCGCACGATGAGCGACGGACCGTCGACCACTCGGAGCATCACGGACGTGGACGTGGCCGCGGCGCTCGCCGCCGTCGCCGACGCCACGCCGCTCGTGAACGCGCTCACGAACGAGGTGACGGTCAACGACGTCGCCAACTGCACGCTCCACTGGGGCGGTCTCCCGGTGATGTCGGACGACGAGCGGGAGGTGGCGGACATGGTCGCCGGCGCACAGGCGTGTCTGCTCAACATGGGGACCGTCAGCGAGACTGGCGAGGCCACGATGCTGGCGGCGGGCGAGGCGGCCAACGAGAACGACGTACCGGTCGTCGTCGACCCCGTCGGGGTGGGTGCGACGCCGACGCGCGACCGGGTCGCCGAGCGCCTCGTGACCGACCTCGACGTCGCCGTCGTCAAGGGTAACTACGGCGAGGTGAGCGCGCTGGCCGGCGAGCAGAGCGACGTCCGTGGCGTCGAGTCGGTCGGCGAGTACGCGGCCATCGCCGAGAGCGCGGTGGCGCTCGCCCGACGGACCGGGAGCGTCGTCGTCGCCTCCGGCGAGACCGACGTGGTGGCGACGGCCGACGCCGCAGTCGAGGTCCACGCCGGCGACCCGATGATGGGTCGCGTCGTCGGAACCGGCTGTATGCTCGGGGCGACGCTCGCGGCGTTCGCGGGGGCCGACCTCGACACCGAGACGGCCGCCGTCGCCGGAACCGTCGCGTTCGGTCTCGCGGGCGAAGCCGCTGCCGACGGCCGCTTCGGGGAGTACCACGGCCCCGCGAGCTACGAGGTGGCGTTCCTCGACGCCGTCGCGGGACTCGCGGACACCGACCCCGAGGCGGCGGGCCGCATCGAGCGGGTGGTCGAGGCGTGAGCGACGACCCCGCGAGACGGGGAGTGGAGGCGACCCCGGAACGCCCGCCGTACGCACTGACGGTCGCCGCCAGCGACTCCGGCGGCGGGGCGGGCGTCCAGGCCGACCTGAAGACGATGACGCGACTCGGCGTCTACGGTGGGTCGGTCTGTGTCGCGCTGACCGCCCAGAACACCCGGACCGTGGACTCGGTGTTCACGCTCCCGACGGCAGAGGTCCGCGCCCAGTTCGAGGCGGTCACCGACGATTTCGACGTGCGGGCGGTGAAGGTCGGGATGCTGGCGACCGAACCCGTCGTGCGAACCGTCGCCGACCTGCTCGACGGGTTCGGGGGGAGCGTCGTCGTCGACCCGGTGATGGTCTCCTCGGCGGGCGACACGCTGCTCGACCCCGACGCCATCGACGCCTACGACGCGCTGTTCGAGCGCTCGACGCTCGTCACGCCCAACGCGGACGAGGCCGAGACGGTGACGGGCGTCCGTCCGGACTCCCCGAGCGCCGTCCGCGAGGTGGCGGCCGCCGTCCGCGAGCGTGGGGCCGACGCCGTCCTGCTGAAGGGTGGACACGTCGAGACGGACGGGACCGTCCGCGACACGCTCGTGACGGGCGACGACCGGACGGTCTTCGAGACCGAGCGTGTGGCGACCGCTTCGACTCACGGGTCGGGCTGTACGCTCTCCAGTGCCGTCGCGGCCCGTCTCGCACACGGCGACGACCTCACGGCCGCAGTCGAGCGTGGCATCGAGTTCACCCACGCGACCATCGCCAGCCCCGCGGCGGTGGGCGAGCGCGGGAGCGTCAACCACCTCGTCGACGTGGAGGGAGCGGTCCCGCAGGTCGACCGCGGCTGAGAGCGTCCGGCCGTCAGAGTCGCTCGACGGACGCGTTCGGCGCGTTCGCCTTCACGCTCCGGAGACCGTTCTCCGCGCCCTGCCACGTCGCGTAGCCCTCGCCGGAGTCGGCGATGAGGTTCCCGTTGTCGTGGACGAGTCGCCAGCGGTACTCGCCGGCGCGGTCCTCGTACACCTCGAACCGGGCACTGGACGCCGTCTCGGGGGCTCCGGAGTCCGCGCGGACTGAGTCGTCTGCCGTCGGTTCGTGGCCCTCCGGTGGGTCGGTCTGTCGGTCGGTGTCGGGCCGGTCGGTGCTGGTTCGGTGGGTGTCGACGCGGAGTCGGAGTTCGCCGGCCACGTCCGGGCCGAGGAGTTCCGTTCCGACCGGCTTCGACTCCGAAGTGGTCACCGAGAGCGTCGCGTCGTCGACGGAGACGGTCAACGTCGCCACGGGCCGATTCGTGGGGTTCATATCACCGATACGGTCGGCGTCCGGATAGCTTCCCCGTCGACGGCCGTTCGGCCGGGCACTTTTGGGTCGGGGGCGACTACGGCAGCCATGCAGTTCTGCGACGACTGTGGCTCTCTGATGCACGCGGACGACGCGGAGATGGTCTGCTCGTCGTGTGGCGCACGGGTACTCAAAGACGAGGAGGAGGCCGCGAAGTACGTCTCGACCGAGTCCCAGACGTTCGACGACGTCATCGAGACCACCGAGGACGCCGCCGACGAGGGGAAGCCGACCGCCGAGGAGGAGTGCGACCAGTGTGGCAACGGCCGCGCGTGGTACACCATCAAACAGACCGGGAGCGCCGACGAACCGCCGACACGGTTCTTCAAGTGCACCGAGTGTGGCCACCGCTGGCGGGGCTACAGCTGACCGGTCCGCGGCCGTCGTCTCCCCGGTACCGACGGGTCTCGGTGTCGTTTTCCCGGGACGGGAGCACGACGCGATGGGGTCCGAGCGTCGGACGTACTCGGTTCGTTAATACTTCGTTACGCCCGACAGTATCGTAGTACGGCCACACTTGCTTTACGACGATACGATGACTCGGGTGCATGAGTCGTCATGATTGGCGGGGGAGTCGTGACCGGCGATGAACGGTCACGTCGTCGCGTTCGTCGGACCGCTCCGACCGTACGTCGGGGTGTTGCTCCCGCTGTTCTTCGTCGGGTTCTTCGTCGCGGCGGGCGTCGCCATCTACTACCGTCAGAACGCGACGGTGCGGCGGACGTACGTCGTCAACTTCTTCGTCGCGCTGGTTCTCGTGAACCTCGTCCTGTCGGTGGTCGTCGTCCCCTTCTTCCACTGGCACAAGTTCTCCATCGCCCGTAGCGCGGAGGAGTCCTACCACACCATGCGCATCGTCGACGAGCGCGGGTGTGAGATTCGCGTCGACGGGGAGGTGCCCTTCGAGGCGGAGAACATCGCCCTGCAACCGCTGTTGAACGAGATGTACGCCGAGTACTCCGCCGAGAAGCGTCGGACGGTCGCACTCTACCTGCTCGACGAGAGCCGGGAGTTCCGCAGGCAGGTCGAGGCCGACTCCCCGAGCAAGTACCTGCGGTATCCGGCCCACGGCTTCACCACGTGGCCCAGGGAGAAGGTCGAACGGTACGACCGGTTCGTCGCCGTGCGCGTCTATCGGGTGAACCTGACGACGAACGCGGCCGGCACCGAAGTCGAGTCGTACTCCGAGCGCCGGGTCGACGAGTGGCAGGAGTCGGGACCGGCGGTGCCAGCCACCCGACCGGCGAACTGTCCACCGGTCGCCACCAGCGAGGTGGCGGGATGAGGTTCGGGGTCGTCAACTACTTCGGGAGCGCCGAGCGCGAGACGCCGCTGAACCTCGCGCTGGCGCGGGTCCTCGTCGCCGCCGTCGTCGTCTGGCGCGTCGTCTGGATAGACTGGTTCGAGGTCACGGAGGCCCCGTACGTCCTCTTCGAGGAGTATCGGTTCTTCCTGCCGCCGGACCCTCTCGTCCTCGTCGCCGAGCAGTGGCTCCTCGTCGCGGCGCTGCTGGCGGTGGCGGTCGGCTACCGACTTCGCCTCTCGACGTTCCTCGCGGCCGTGTTGCTCGGTCACCAGACGGCGGTGCTGTTCCTGTTCAAGACCCACGGCCCGGTGACGGTGCTGTTCTTCTTCGTCTACATGCTGCTGTTCATGGGTCTCTATCACGACCCGGACGCGCTGACCGTCGACGGGTTCCGCCACGCGGCGACGGACTCCATCGACACCGTCGTCGACCGACTGAAGTCGCCGCTCGACCGGGGCTACTCGGTCGACGCGCTGACGATGCCGTTGCTCGCCATCGGCGTCGTCTACTTCGGGTCCGGCGTCGACAAACTGCTCCAGAGCGGACTGGCGTGGGCCGCACCGTCGAATCTCAGTCGCATCATCCTGTTCCGCACCGTCCACTACGACCTCCCCATCACGCTGGGCGTCCGGTTGCTCGACTATCCGCTACTCATCGCCGCGATGTCGGCGGCGACGCTGGCCGCCGAGGTCGGACTCCTCGTCCTCGTCCTCACCCGTCGCTCCATCACGCTCCCCGTCGTGCTGTTGCTGGGGATGAAACTCGGGACGCTGGTGACGGTCAACATCATCTTCGTCGACGCGTTCTTCGTCTTCGGTGCGTTCCTCGCGTGGGACCGTCTCCACGAGCGACTCGCCAGCGACCGGTCGGTCGACGTCGTCTTCGACGACCGGTGTCACTTCTGTGCCCGGAGTCTCCTCCCGTTCAAGGTGCTCGACGTGAACGACACGGTGACGTTCTACTCGCAGTCGGACGTCCCCGAGCGCTACCGGGGCCGCGAGGACGTCGACTTCGGCGCGGCGATGTACGCCTTCGTCGAGAGCGAGGCCGCCGCCTCGGACAGCGAGGCCACTGCCTCGGACAGCGAGGCCACTGCCTCCAACGCCACGCCCTACGCTGGCTACGCGGCGTTCCGCGAACTCGTCCGGCAGTTCGGCCTGTTCCGGCCGGTGGTGTGGCTGATGGACCGGCACCCGGTCGAGTGGGTCGGCGTCCGCGTCTACGAGTACGTCGCCGCCAACCGGAGTCGACACTTCACCTGCTCGGTCGAACCGGGTTGAGCCGAGCGGAGCGGGGTGGCGACGCGACCGCTCGGCTTCCCCGACAGTAGCACGAACTGTTATCAAACCGGACCCCGAGAGAGAGCCAATGAGCAGCGGCCGCCCGCCCGGTCCCGACGGACTGCCGGGGCTCGGAAACACGCTCCAGTTCGTTCGGGACCCGGTAGGGTTCTACGGCGTCTGTGCGGAGTACGGCGACGTGGTCCGTGCCCGAATCGGCCGTGAGGACCTCTACGTCGTCTCGCACCCCGACCTCATCCGGCAGGTGCTCGTCGACGACGCGGCGAACTACCGCCGACTCGACTCCAACCCCGAGCGGGCCGGCGTGTTCGACGTCGGGATGGCGCTGGTCGCCGGGAACCGATGGCGACACCCCCGTTCGACGCCGCCACCGCTCTTCGACACCGGCTACGTGCCGGAGTACGCGACGGCGACGGTGCGTCACGCCGAGACGATGGCCGCCCTCTGGGACGACGGGGAAGTCGTCGCCGTCGACGAGGCGATGCGCGAACTGGCCCTCGACGTGTTCATCGACGTGCTGTTCGGTGTCGACGTCGACCACCGCCAGCGCCTCTCCGACCTCGGCGGAGCCGTCGGGGAACCGGGGTCCGGCGACACCGAGCGACTGCGAGCGGCCGTCCACGCGTTCGACGAGGCGGTCGACACCCGCTCGCCGAGCGGTCTCGTCCCCGGATGGGTCCCGACGCGGCCGAACCGACAGTACCGCCGAGCGCTCGCCGAGTTCGAGCACGTCGTCGACGAGGTGGTCGAACGACGACGGGCGAGCGACGACGACGGGAGCCACGACGTCCTCTCCACGCTGTTGCGGGTCGGGTCGGCGGGCCGGGAACTCGACGAGGTGGCGATACGCGACCGACTCGTGCGGACGCTGGTCGCCGGCCACGAGACGACGGCGGCGGCGCTGACGTTCACTGCCCACGCGCTGGCGACGCATCCGGGCGTCGCCGACCGACTCCGCGCGGAGGTCGACGCCGTCCTCGGCCCGCGGTCGGCCGCCGCCGAGGACCGCCCGGCACTCGGCTACACGAAGCGCGTCGTCACGGAGTCGCTACGGCGCTATCCGCCGCTGTACGCGACCGTCAGGCGGCCGACGCGGACGGCCGAACTGGCGACCTACGAGATACCCGCCGACACCACCGTCGTCACGTCGCAGTACGTCGTCCACAACGACCCCCGCTGGTACACCGCGCCCGAGACGTTCCGGCCCGAGCGCTGGGCGACGTGGGACGGCCCGGAGTACGCGTACTTCCCGTTCGGCGGCGGCGAACGGGCAGGCGAGTGGGCACGGTTCGTCGTACAGGAACTCCAGCTCGTCGTGGCGACGATGGCCCAGCAGGTGACCTTCGACCCCGTGACCGACGACCCACTGGAACTCCGGTTCGGGGCGACGCTCGCCCCGAAGGACGGACTCGACCTCGTGGTCCGCGAGCGCGTGGCGACCCCCCGGAACTGAACCGACCGACGAGACCCACCGCTCACGAGCGGAGAGCCGAACGCGAGCGGAGTTCCGGTCGTCGGCCTCAGAAGCCGCCGTTGAGCGCGGTCCACGCCCCGAAGACGACGACCGCACCGACCGTCGTCGAGAGGACGGCGTGGCTGCGCAGGCGGTCGAGCAGTGCGTGGTCGTGTTCGGTGATGCCCGCCACCTCCGTCACCTCGCTCCCGACCTCACACCGGGGGAGGAAGTCGAGCGCGACGTGCAGGAAGATGCCCGCGGCGAAGCCGAAGACGAACGCGTTCAGCGTCGTGACGCTCGGGAGACCGACGTACGCACCCGGAATCGCGGCGATGCCGACACCCGCGGCGGGGAGGAGGACGACCCACGGCGACCGCCCCGAGCGCACGAGTCGGCGGGCGGAGGCGTAGCCTGCCGGTCCCTTGTGCGAGACGATTGCGAGGCCGAGCAGCAGGCCGACGTCGGGCATCGACCCGTAGATGAGTCCGATGACGAGGCCCGCCGAGAGTGCGTGCGCGGAGATCTGGGCGGCGGTGCTGTCGAACGGCAGGTCGAGGTGCGAGACGCGGTGGCCGAGCGTGTGGCCGCCGAAGCCGACGACGACGCCCGCGGCGATGCCGAACCCGCCGAGTTTGGGGTGAAGACCGATGGCCTGCGGGACGATGAACGCGGCGGCGCTGGTGAGCATCGCGCCGCTGGCGAGGCCGTACCCCCAGACGAGACGGCGGGCGTTCACGCTCCCCTCCGCACGAACCCCCAGCGGGATGGCGACGGCCATCGCCACGAACGCGACCCACGAGATGACCGTCACCTTCCAGAGGCCCGCCGAGAGCGCGAGTCCCGTGACGCCCAGCAGGAGCGCCACGGCGGTGACGCCGACCCACGAGGGACGACCCAGACCGGTGTTGCTATCGACGGTTTCGGTAATCCCCATCTGTTAGCAACTGTGGGTTAGCGATTAATAAACCCTCGGAGACGCCTCAGTGCGTGGCCCGTTTCCAGGTCTTCAGGTCGACGCGGCCGCCGTCGAGGTCCTCGGTGGGGGCCTCCGTCGCCGCCCAGAGGAACTGGTCGGCCACGTCGGTCGGGTCCCGGCCCGCGCCGCCGGTGAGTTCGGTGGCGAGTTGACCGGGGTCGACGACGCCGACCGTCGCGTCGAGTTCGACGGCGAACTGTCGGACCAGCGCCTCGGCGAACGCCTTCGAGGCGGCGTACGACCCGAGGCCGGGCGTGGCGTCGACGGCGACGCTCCCCGAGGGGACGAGGATTCGCGCGTCGTCGTTCAGATGCGGCAGCGCCTCCTTGACGGCGGCGAACACGCCACGGCCGTTGGTCTGGTAGTGCTGGTCGAAGGCGCTGTAGGCGTCCTCGGCCAGCGGCGTCTTCGCCGTCTCGCCGTGGTAGACGCCCGCGTTGGCGACGACCGTGTCGACACCGCCGGCCTCGCCCTCGCGGGCGGCCACCTCCATCAGCCGCTCCACGTCGAACTCGTCGCGCACGTCCGCGCGGAGGCCCGTGGCGCTGTCGCCCTCCTCCCGGATGGATTCGGCGACCGACTCGACCGCGTCGGCGTCCCGAGCGCAGAGGACGACGTGTGCTCCTTCCTCGGCGAACCGCCGGGCGACCGCTTCGCCGAGTCCTCGACTCGCGCCGGTGACGACGACTGTCGTTGCGTCCATACCGAACCAACGCACGGCGAGCGCTTGGCCGTTGTGTAAGCGGAACGACGACGTGCGACCGAACCGGGGTATCGTGTGGCTCGGTACCGGACCGAACAGCCCCCTTTTAGACGGTTCCCGGCGTCGTCCATCTATGAGCGAACGAGACGCCCTCCGCGACCGCGAGGTGGTCGTGGTCGGCGGTGGGTTCGGTGGGCTGTCGGCGGCGTGTTTCCTCGCCCGCGACGGGGCCGACGTGACGCTGTTGGAGAAAAACGAGCAGGTGGGCGGACGAGCGTCCAGGCTGGAAGCCGACGGGTTCACCTTCGACATGGGGCCGTCGTGGTACCTCATGCCCGACGTCTTCGAGCGGTTCTTCGCACAGTTCGGGAAGTCGCCGACGGACTACTACGACCTCGAACGTCTCGACCCGCACTACCGCGTGTTCTGGAAGGACGGCGACCGGATGGACGTCCTGCCGGACGTCGAGGCGATGGTCGAGACGTTCGAGACCTACGAGACGGGCGCGGGCGGCGCACTGCTGGAGTACCTCGACACGAGCGAACGCCACTACGAGACGGCGATGGACGACTTCGTCTACACCGACCGGCCGCGCCTGCGCGACTGGGTCGACCCGGACGTGATGAAGGCCGCACCCATCGGCCTGAAACTCGTCGGGACGATGGACGACTACGTGAGCGACTACTTCGACCACCCCAAACTCCAGCAGTTGATGCAGTACACGCTGGTGTTCCTCGGTGGCGCGCCGTCGAACACGCCGGCGCTCTACAACATCATGAGTCACGTCGATTTCAACATGGGCGTCTGGTACCCCGTCCGGAAGGAAGCGGACGACCGCGACGGTGGCGGTATCGGCGTCGTCGTCGACGGAATCGTCGAACTCGCCGAGGAACTCGGTGTGGAGTTCGTCACCGACAGCGAGGTGGTCGAGATAACCAAGCGCAAGTCGGGGTTCCACGTCGAGACGGTCACGGGGGAGGTCTACCGCCCGGACCACGTCGTCAGCGACGCCGACTACGCCCACGTCGAGCGCGAACTGCTGCCCGAACACGAGCGCCAGTACGACGACGACTACTGGGAGTCCAAGACCTACTCGCCCTCCGCGTTCCTGCTGTACATGGGCGTCGAGGGCGACATCGACCCGCTGGCCCACCACACGCTCGTCCTGCCGACCGACTGGGAGGGGCACTTCGAGCGCATCTTCGAAGACCCCGGCTGGCCCGAGGAACCGGCGTACTACGTCTGTGCGCCCAGCGTGACCGACGACACCGTCGCCCCCGAGGGCCACTCGAACCTGTTCGTCCTCGTCCCCATCGCGCCCGGCCTGGACGACACGCCCGAGATTCGCGCGGAGTACCGCGAGACGGTGCTGGCGGACCTCGCAGAGCACACGGGCGTCGACCTGCGCGAGCGTATCGTCTTCGAGGAGCAGTTCTCGGTGAACGACTTCGCCGACCGCTACAACGCCTACGACGGCAACGCGCTCGGCGGCCTCGCCCACACGCTCCGGCAGACCGCGCTCTTGCGCCCGCGCCACCGCTCGAAAGCGCTCGACGGCCTCTACTACACCGGCGGCTACACCACGCCGGGTATCGGCGTCCCGATGTGTCTCATCAGCGGTGAGCATACGGCGAACGCGCTCGTAGAGGAGGAGTGATGGAACTGGCGACGGGTATCCGTGACGTCCTCCCGCCCGAGGAGTCGCGGCTGGGCTACCTGCTCCGGATGTCCCGCCCCCGGTTCTGGTTCTACCTCGCGGGACCGGTCGTCGTCGGGGCGACCTACGCGGCGTCCGTGCCCGCGGACCTGATTTCGCCGGTCGCACTCGCGCTGTTCGCGTACTTCCTGCTCCCGGCGAACGTCCTGCTCTACGGCGTCAACGACGTCTTCGACGCCGACATCGACGCGTTCAACGAGAAGAAGGAGGGCCGCGAGGTGCGCTATCGCGGCGGCCGACTCGTGGTCGCCAGCGTGGTGGTCTGTGGACTCCTCGCGCTCCCGTTCGCGTTCGTGCTCCCCGAAGCCGCGCTCCTCGCCTTCCTCGCGTGGGGCGTGCTGTCGGTGGAGTACAGCGCACCACCGCTCCGGTTCAAGACGACGCCGTTTCTCGACTCGCTGTCGAACGGGCTGTACGTCCTCCCCGCAGTCGTCACGTTCGCCGCGCTGGCCGGGGAGTACCCGCCGGTCGCGGCGGTCGTCGGCGGGTGGCTCTGGGCGATGGGGATGCACACGTTCTCGGCGATTCCGGACATCGACCCGGACCGCGCGGCGGGCGTCCGCACGACGGCGACGCTGCTCGGCGAACGCCGAACCTACGTCTACTGTGGACTGTGCTGGGCGGCCGCCGCCGCCGCGTTCTGGGTCGTCCACCCGTTCTTCGCCGTCGTCCTCGGCGTCTACCCGGTCATCGTCTTCGGCATCGCCGCGTCGTCGGTGGACGTGAACGAGGCCTACTGGTGGTACCCCGCCATCAACACCGTCGTCGGCGCGGTCATCACGATGGCGGGGCTGTGGGTGATGCTGTATGGGTGAACGGCGGCGTTCGGTCGACGGGACGGCCAGCGAGGGTCGTCGATGACCGAGGGAGCGACGACCACCCGCGAGTGGAGTCGTGACCACGTCGAGGACCGACTGGACACGCTCGTCGAGGAGAACCGCTTCACCATCTCGGTCGTCTTCCCGCTGGTCGGGGCGCTCTCGCTCGTCGCCAGCGCGGAGGGCTGGTTCCCGCGCCCCCTACGCTTCCTGGAGTTCAACCCCTACTTCGTCCTCTTCGGCGTCGTCGTGATGCGTCTCCCGCTCGTCGCGGGCGTCGCGCCGCTGGTCGACCGGAAGGCCGCCACCGCCCTGCTCGCGCTGGCGGGCTACGCCTACGGTATCGAGTATCTGGGCGTGACGACCGGCGAACCGTACGGCGCGTTCGAGTACACCGTCGAACTCGGGCCGATGCTGTTCGACACCATCCCGGTGGCCCTGCCGGTGTTCTTCTTCCCGCTGGTGCTCAACAGCTACCTGCTCTGTCTGCTGTCGCTCGGCGACCGAGCGGACCGGTGGTTCGTCCGCCTTCCGGTGGCCGTCGCGGCCGTCGTGGCGATGGACCTCGTGCTCGACCCGGCCGCCGTCGCCGTCCAGTTCTGGGCGTACGACGCCGGCGGCGTCTACTACGGCGTCCCCGTCTCGAACTACCTCGGGTGGGTGCTCTCGGCGACGGTGTCGGTGCTGGCGTTCGACTGGGGCTTCTCGCGGAGCGGCCTGCTCCGACGGGTCCGCGAGTGCGAGTTCATGCTCGACGACCTGGTGAGCTTCGTCATCCTCTGGGGTCTCATCAACGCGTTCTACACGAACTGGGTTCCCGTCGCCGTCGCCGCGCTGTTCGGCCTCGGCCTGCTGTGGACCGACCGCTTCGACTTCGACGTGCGCGGGACGACGCCGCTCCAGTACATCGGACGGTAGTCGACCCTCCGCGAGGCCGGTCGCCCACCCAAACGGCTACCCCACGCCCGGTCGAACCGACCGAGTATGCTCACCGCACGCGACGTGATGACGCAGGACGTCGAAGTGGTCGCCCCGGACGACGAGGTCGGCGACGTGCTCTCGAAACTGGCGAAAGCGGAGTTCAACGGCTTTCCCGTCCTGGACAGCGTGGAGCAACGCTCCACTGGCAGCCGGAACGCATCGCGTTCCGGCGACGACGGTGAACTCGTCGGCATCGTCACGCAGGGTGACCTCGTCCGATTGTTCCAGACCGAAGAGCGCGTCCTCTGGATTCCCGTCGGCCTCCCGCCGTTCACGGAGACGGTGAAGTACGCCGTCGACGTGTCGTGGGACGACCTCGACCTGGGTGTGGACCTCGCGCGCAACGTGAACAAACCCGTCCGCGAGGTGATGAGCACCGACGTCGTCACCGTGGCTCCCGACGACGACATCGACCGCATCCTCGACCTGCTGAGCGGCCGAATCAACCGACTGCCCGTCCTGACCGAGGCGGGTGCCCTGGTCGGCATCGTCACTCGTGAGGACGTGATTCGGGCGCTGCGCGACGAGCGGCGCGCGGAGTGAAACAGGGAGGACGAGCCCCAGTGGTCGGTGTGTCGGGCGTTACTGGACGGGGCGTGGGTCGCCCGCCTCGCGGCCCTGTGGTCGTTCGTCGGTCATCGGGATGGCGCTCACGCGGGCGAACACCGACTCGGGGTCCTTCGAGAGCGCCCAGTACGCGCGGGTCTTGAGCACGAGGGCGACCTTCCGGCGAGTACTGAGCTGTGGCGTCGCCGAGAAGACGTCGTAGTCGTGGCGACGAATCGCCCGGTGGTGGTCGGCGTAGAGCACCGACGCGAGCAGGACGGCGAACTGGCAGTCCTCGGGGAGGTACTTGATTCCCTCGACGCCCTCGCGGTAGAGTCCCTCCGCGCGGCGTAGTTCCTCCTGCACCGCGGCGCGAGCGTTCTCGTCGAACTCGGCACGTTCGACCTGTTCGTCGGTGACGCCGTGACGCGAGAGCGTCGTCTGTGGGAGGTAGATGCGACCCCGGTCGCGGACGTCCTCGCGCACGTCGCGGACGAAGTTCGTCAGTTGGAACGCCTCGCCGAGCGCCCGAGCGTGGGGTCGAGCGCGTTCGTCGTCCTCCGGCGTCGGCGACATGACGGTGGTCATCATCTCGCCGACGGCGGCCGCCGACCCGCGCATGTACGTCTCCAGTTCGTCGTAGGTCGCGTAGCGGGTCTTCTCGACGTCCGTCAGCATCGCGTCGACGAAGACGTTCACCTCCTCGTCGCTGATACCCTGCTCCTCGCGGAGTTCACAGAACGCCTGCAACACCGGGTCGTCGGTCGGTTCGTGGCCGAGGACGACGGAGCGAATCGCCTCCAGCCGTTCGCGCTGTTCGGCCGGCGTGAGCTGGTTGTCCTCGTCGTCGACGACCTCGTCGGCGATACGGAAGAACGCGTAGAGTACGTACGTGGACTGTCGAACCCGCTCGGGCAGGACTCTCGTCGCAAAGTAGAAGGTCTTCCCAGTTCGCCGGTGAATCGACTTGCTCTGGGCTAACTGCGATTTGTTGACCATGGGGCCTCGTAGGGTATAAAGTACGGCAGCGACCGGCTTATGCCTTTGTGCCCGAGCGACCCGTTCCGGAGCCCCCCGGCGGTTTCATCGCTCAAGCATCGCCTCGGGGAGGTCAGAATCGCCGGGGGCGTGCAGCGATTATCGCAGATAGCCCCACGCCGCGAGGCGGTCACCGTCGCCGGCGCGTTCGGTGTTGAGCGCGCGCGGCGTCCCGCCGCCCTCGAACCAGCGGTCGGCGATGTCGTCGCGGAAGTACGCCGAGGGGAGGACGATCCGCGAGACCCGTTCGTAGGCCTGGCGCTGGGCGGCACGCATCGTCTCGCCACAGCCGGCGACGGTCAAGACGACGCCCGAGGAGCCCTCGACGCGCCACTGACCGCGTTCGCCGGGGTCGGTCGGCGTCCCGTCCGGTCGCACGCGCTTGACGTCCTCGATGTGGAGGCCGTCCGGGCGGGCGTCGACGCTCGTCGGGTCCGACTCGTCGGACTCGCTCGCGCCGGTACCGCCGTCGGTCGCTCCGTCCTCCCTACGTGCCCACGTGATGGCGGCGTTGTACGAGGTCTCGCGGAACGTCGTGTCGTCGTCGAACGGGAACGGCGGGACGCAGACGCGGACGCCGACCTGATAGCCCGACTGCACCTGCAGGTCCGGCGCGTCGCCGGTCGCCAACCCGTAGAAGAACGCCCCGAGTGGCGTCTCCATGCTCTCGGCCTGGACGAAGACCGTCGGGTAGCCAAAGCGCGGGGTGAACTCCAACGGGTGGACGCCGTCGGGCGTGGCGATACAGTTCAGGTCGAGGCTGCCGACGTACCCCTCCTCGGCGAGCAGGTCCTCGCATCGACCGAGCGTGCGGTCGAACAGTTCGACGCGCTCGGTCCAGAACGCGCTGGTCCCCATCTCACCGGTCGAAGGGCCGACGTTGCCCGGAAACAGCTTCTTGTGCTCGAAGTTGACACAGACCGGTTCGACGAACGACTCGCCGTCGAAGAACGCCGACACCGCGACTTCGACGCCCTTCGCACGACGCTGGAGCTGGAACCCCTTCATGCGGTGGCCCCACGCCTCCTCGTAGGCGTCGAGGACGTCCAGCACGTCCCCGCCGTTGCCGTCCGTCCCGACGTAGACGAGACGCTTGACGTTCTGGACCTCGCCGGAGGGCTTGATGACGTAGGGGGCGGGGTTCTCCCGGACCCACTCGCGGGCCGCCTCGAACGCCGTGAACTCACGATGCGGCAGGACGTCCGCGCCCGCGTCGGCGAGCACCTCCTGAGCGAACCCTCGGTCGTCTTCGAGGCGGTCGGTGAGTGCCGTGCCGCCGACCACGGGGACGCCCTCGGCCCGGAGTCGCTCGGCTTCGGCCCCGTAGCCCCAGACGTCGTCGAAGACGACGAGGTCGGCCCACGACTCGTGGTCGCGCCAGTCCGTAACCTTCTCGACGAACCCGTCGGCGATACGGCCCTCGGACTCGCTCTCGACGCAGTAGCGGACCTCGTGGCCCTCGCGCTGGACGCGCCACGCGATGTCACCGACGAGGCCGTCTCTGGAGGCGAACAGGACGTTCATACCCCGCGCTCGGCGGGGACGTTTATCACGGTAGGGGGTGTGAGTTGGTCCATGACAACCTTCGTCGTGGCTACGAAGAACGTCGAGACGAGCGAGCGAATCAACGACTATCTGGTCGGCCGACTCACCGACGGCGACCGGGTCTACGTCGTCAACTCTCAGGAGGGCGGAGACGACTCGGAGGCCGGTGATATCCGGATGGGGACCGAGGCCATCGACGCTCTGACCGAGAACATCACGGTTCCCGTAGAGACCCACCAGTTCGTCCGCGGCAACGACCCGGCCGAGGACATCCTCGCGGCCGCCACCGAGTACGACGCCGACGAGATCTGTATCGCCATCCGGAAGCGGAACCCGACGGGGAAGATCGTCTTCGGGTCGACCGCACAGGACCTCCTGCTCTCGACGGACCGGCCCGTCGTCGCGGTACCGCTGGAGACGGAGCGCTAGGCAGGGAGTACCTTTAGGAGTCTATCACGAAAGAATCGGATATGGAGGATTCCCGTCAGTACTTGCGACAGGCGAGCGAGCAACTCGACGCCGGAGCGGCACGCATCCGGGACGTCGGGACCCGGTCGACCGTCTCGTTTCTCGCGAGCGAACTCGACGACGTTCGTGAGTCCCTCTCGCGAGCCAATCAGAACGCTCCGCGTTCTGACGCTGTCGCCCGTGGCGGGACACGGGCAGACGTCGAACGCCTCGAAGAGACGCTCGTCTCGCTCGAAGGGCGACTCTCGGGGTCGGCGGGCGTCTCCGTCAGGAAGGCCCGTCGCAACCTCGAACGCTACGAACGGGCCAGTGAGACGACACTCACGAACGCGTGAGCACGTAGTCGGCCAGCGTCGGGAGGAACGTCCCGACGTCGGTGACCATGCCGACGGCCTGTGCGCTGCCACGGTCCAGTAGCTGTGTCACCGTCGCGGGGTTGATGTCCACACAGACGACCCGCGTCGTCGAGGGGAGGCAGTTGCCGACCGCCACCGAGTGCAACAGCGTCGAGAGCATCATCACCATGTCCGCCTCGTGGGCCTGTTCGCGGAGCGCGTTCTGGGCCTCGACGGCGTCGGTGATGGTGTCGGGCAGCGGGCCGTCGTCGCGGATTGACCCCGCGAGGACGTAGTCGACGTCGTTCTCGATGCACTCGTACATCACGCCCGAGTCCACGAGCCCATCCGCGACGGCCGCTCGGATACCACCGGCGCGGATGACCTCGCTGATGGTGTAGATGTGGTGTTTGTGGCCTTTCCGTGGGTGGTCGAGCGTCTCGGTGTCCATGCCCAGCGAAGTGCCGTAGCGGTCGCGTTCGAGGTCGTGGACGGCGAAGCCGTTGCCCGCCGAGAGCATGTCGACGTAGCCCTCGCGGACGAGTTCGGCGAGCGCCTCGCGCGCGCCGGTGTGGATGACCGCCGGTCCCGCGACGACGAGCACGTCCCCACCGTCGTCTTTCACGTGCTGGAGTTCCTCGGCGATCTGTGCGATGGTCGACTCGGAGGGGCGTTCGGCGGAGACGCCGCCCTGCATGAACCCGAAGGCGCGTTTCTCGCGGGGACGCTCGGGCGGATGGACCCGGATTCCCGTCTCGCCGGTCACCACGAGGTCACCCTCGCTCACGGCGTTGAGTACCTTCGTCTCGGCCCACGGCCGCTCTTGGGGGCCGTCGTCCGTCGCCGCGTTCGCCCCCACTTCGTCGGCCGGGTGGACGACGACCGCACAGTCCATCTCGATGCGCTCGACCGGGAGCCACTCGCCCTCGTAGCGGACCTCGGTGGGGTGGTTCGTCGTCGAGTAGAACCCCGGCGGGACGACCCGGTCGGCCGGTGCGGCGGTCACCTCGGCGTCCTGTGGGTCCGCCGGGTTCGCCCCGTGCTGGTGGAGTTCGTGGACGATGGACCGGAGCGTCGCCGGGTCGTCGGCGAGAACGGTCATTCGGCAGTACGACTCCTCGGTCTTCGAGCGCCCGACACGGAACTCCTCGACGTCGAACTGCCCGTCGAGGTCCATGACGATGCCGAAACACGCCTGCATCATCCCGGAGTCGATGATGTGACCCTCCAGTTCGACCACGCGAGAGACAGTCATACTCGGGGGTCGATGCGGGGCGTCAAAGCGGTTGTCGTCGCCGCAACCGACTCAGTCGTCCGCACACTCTGTCCGACAGTCGACCGTCCAGTCGTGCTCGCCGGTGGCGACCAGTCGGTCGTACAGCGCCGCCAGCCCCGGCGAACCGGTCGCGGGCAACACGTGTAACTCGACGCTCCCGTCGCGCACCGAGACGCGGAACGTGTCGCCGGTCGCGTCGTCGTGGACGGTGTACAGCGGCATCGGCAGGTCGAACCAGTCGCCGTACCGGTACGGCCCGTCGTCGAGGACGCCACGGAGCAGAGCGTCGAGGGCGTCGTCCCCGACGGTGACCTCCGGCGAGAGTGCGAACACGACCGACCCCTCGTACTCGACGGTCGTCCGCGAGTAGTTGCGGGTCGGGCGGGCCGGTATCTCGAACGACGGGTCGCGTGACACGTGCCCCCGTTGCTCGTCGTCCGGGATAAGTTCGCGGGGGGACACGAACGACACGTCGTTTCATCGAGGACGGAAGTCACGGGACGTGGACAGTTAATGTGCACATGCAGCCGGCCAGAAATTATAATACGGGTCGTTCGCAATCGTGAGATGGATAGTTCGGTGACTACACCTGACGGATTCCTCGTTCGTCGGCCACGCGTCTGACGTGCGCCGACTCATTTTTATCCTCGAACCTCTCTCCGAGAGACATGGGTAGCTTCAAACGGGTGTCACCGGACCTGACGACCGACGCCGTCGTCGAGAGTCGGCTGGCCGCGTTCTGTCTGGACGTCGCCGTCGTAACGCTCGTCTCGCTCGTCGTCGCCGTCGCACTCACGCTCGAACAGGTGACCGTCGGCCCGGCGGCGCTGGTCTGGTTCGTCACCTGGTTCTCGTACGTCGTCGTCGCACAGGGTCGCTACGGCCAGACCGTCGGGAAGTACGTCGTCGGCGTCGTGGTCACGACGGCCGACGGCGGGCCGGTCGGCTACCGCGAAGCGGCCGTCCGCGAACTCGTCCGGGTCGCGGACCTGCTGACACTCAACGCCGTCGGGTGGGTCGTCACGCCCGGCAACAGACGTCAACGCCTCGGTGACCTCGCGGCAGGCACCGTCGTCGTCCCCGCGGCACGCGAGGCGCGACGACTGTAATCACGCCCCGTCGAATCGCCGTCGGTGTCGGGTCGCCGCGCGAACCCTCTTGCCGCTCGCGTGCCTCCGTCGAGACATGTGTGGTCGCTACAGCCTGTTCGTGCCACCGGACGACCTCGAAATCCGCTTCGACGCCGACCTCTCGTTCGAGTACCGGCCGCGGTACAACGCCGCGCCGAGTCAGTCGCTCCCCGTCGTTCGTGACGTCTCGGCCGACGCCATCACCGAGTCGCGCTGGGGCCTGCTCCCGCCGTGGGCCGACGACGAGAGCGAGGGTATCATCAACGCCCGCGCGGAGACGCTGGCCGAGAAACCCGCGTTCCGCGACGCCTACCGTGAACGCCGCTGTCTGGTCCCCGCCGACGGCTTCTACGAGTGGGTCGAGGAGGGAGGCGGAAAACAGCCCTACCGCATCACCCGAACCGACGACGAACCGTTCGCGCTCGCGGGACTCTACCAGGAGTGGACGCCGACGGAACGCCAGACCGGACTGGACCAGTTCGCGGGCGGCGGGCCCGAGGGCGCCCCCGACCCCGTCGAGACGTTCACCGTCGTCACCCGCGACCCGACACCGTTCATGGCGCAGTACCACCACCGGATGGCGCTCGTGTTGGACCCGGCCGACGAGGCGGCGTGGCTCGACGGCGCGCCCGTCGAGGACGTCTCGGTCCACGACGACGACGCGTTCCGCGCGTACCCCGTCTCGACGGCGGTCAACGACCCCACCAACGACTCGCCCGAAGTGGTCGAGGAACTGGCCTGAGTCGTTCTCCGCCCGTTTCACTCACTCGAACAGTTCGCCGTGTCGTGCCGCGAGGTCGGCGTACCCACCCGAGGAGTAGTCCTCGAACACCGCTTCCGGGTCGACGCCGGAGTCGGCCAGCGGGACCCAGTTCGCCGGGGTCCCGAACGCGAAGGAGTTCGGTGGGACGTCCGTCCCCGGTAACACCGTCGTCCCCATGGCGACGATGCTGTCCTCGCCCACCACCGCCTCCGAGACGGTGGCGTTGAACCCGACGAGCGCCCCGTCCTCGACGGTGACCTCGTTCAACACCGCGCCGTGGCCGACCATCACCCGCTCGCCGAGCGTCGAGGCGTGGAGCGTCGCGTTGTCGCCGACGTGCGAGTCGCGGCCGACGACGACGGGGCCGACGTCACCACGGAGGACGACGCCCGGCCAGACGCTCGCCTGCGCCTCGACGCTGACGTCACCGACGAGCGTCGACTCACGACTGACGCGAGCGTCGTCGTGTATCTGGGGGACGGCACCGTCGAACGGATACTGTCGGCTGTCCATACTGTGTCACTGATACCCACGGCAAAAGCGTTGGCGGCGCGTCTCCCGAGCGTTCATAACACGTGGCGGCTAGCGAGGAGCATGGATCGCCTCCTGCTCACGCACACCGTCTCGCGGTCCGCCGCCGCGGACCTGCGTGAGGCGCTCGCCGACGAACTCCCGTCGGTGACGCTCGACTGCCCACGAACGGAACCCGACTTCCTCGACGCTCTCGACGACGCCGAAGCCGTCGTCGCCGCCCGTTTTCCCGCCGACTACCTCGACGACGCGCCCGACCTGGAGTGGGTACAGGCGCTCTCGGCCGGTGTCGACGGCTACCCGCGCGAGGCGCTCGCCGAACGCGACGTCGCGTTGACGACGCTCTCGGGAGTCCACGCCGAACCCGTCGCCGAACAGGTCGTCGGCTACCTGCTCGCGTTCGAGCGTGGACTGCTCACCGGCATGCAGCAACAGCACCGCGGGGTGTGGGAGCGCTACCCCACCGGCGAGTTGATGAAGAAGACCCTCGGTATCGTCGGCGTCGGGGCCATCGGGACGCGCGTCGCCGAACTGGCCGGCGCGTTCGAGATGGACCTGCTCGGAATCAAGCGCGATCCCTCGGCCGACCCCGGCGTCGTCGACGAGTGCTTCGGCCCCGACGGCCTGGCCGAAGTCTGTGAACGGTCGGACTACCTGCTGGTCGCCTGCCCGCTCACCGACGAGACCCGTGGGATGGTCGGCCGCGAGGAACTGCGACTGCTCGGCGAGGACGGCGTCCTCGTCAACGTCGCTCGCGGCGAGGTGGTCGACCAGGACGCCCTCGTGAGCGCACTTCAGTACCACGTGATTCGGGGGGCCGCACTCGACGTGTTCGAGACCGAACCGCTCCCCGCGGCGTCGCCGCTGTGGGACCTCTCGAACGTCATCGTCACGCCCCACGTGGCGGGGGCGACGCCGAAGTACATGGAGCGAGCGGCGGGCATCGTCGCCGCGAACTACCGGACGCTCTACGAGAACGGCGGGACGAAAGCCCACCTGCGGAACCTCGCGGACTGAGTCGGTCGCCTCGCTGGCCACCGGCCGTCACCGACCGGCCACCGACCCCGTGACACAACACCTACCACCCAGCGCCGGGAGTGTCGACCGTGAAACTCGCACGCATCACGACCGACGACGGCGTTCGGACCGGTCACTACGAGGACGGCGGGGTGACGACGGACGACGGCACGCGCTACGAGGAGTCGGAGTACGACCTGCTCGCACCGTGTGAACCGACGGCGCTCTACTGCGTCGGCCGGAACTTCGCGGCGACGGTCGAGCAGATGGGCTACGACGCCCCCGAGGAACCGGACTTCTTCATCAAACCGCCCGTCTCGGTGCTCGCACCCGACGCCGACGTCGAGTACCCCCACTTCACCGAGGAGTTCACCTACGCGGGCGAACTGGCCGCCGTCGTCGACGTGGAGTGCCACGACGTCGACGAGGACGAGGTCGACGACGTCCTGCGAGGGTACACCGTCATGAACGACCTCGACGCGCTCGACCAGGTCGGACGGACGGCCCGCAAGGCGTTCGACGGCTCCGCGCCGCTCGGCCCGTACGTCGAGACGGACCTCGACCCCGACGACGTGCGGATGGAGACGTACGTCGCCGGCGAGCAACGGCAGGACGCCACGACGGCGCAGATGTTCTTCTCGCCACGCGAACTCGTCGCGTACCTCTCGAAGCGCTTCACGTTCAAGCCGGGGGACGTCGTCGCCTTCGGCAGTCCCGCCAATCCGGGGCTCTTAGAACCCGGCGACGAGGTCGAGATCACCTACGAGGGCGTCGGGACGCTCCGGAACACGGTCGTCGAGACGAACTGACGCGCGACGGTGACGGTCCACAGACGCGCGAGATTCATGTCACCGGCGCACCAACCGAGTGGCGACTCACCGCATGGCGACGAACTACTACCTGGTCAGTGACCTGCATATCGGCGGCGACGAGCAGTTGCGCCACTGCGAGTTCGAAGCCGAGTTCCTCGAGTTCCTGCGGGACCTCGAATCGAGATACCGGGACCCGGTCGAGGGCGAGAGCGCGGAACTCGTCGTCCTCGGCGACGCGTTCGGCCTCTGGGAGTTCACCGACGTCGACGGCGTCGAGAAGTTCGAGGTGCTGACCGAGAGCTACCCCCGCCTGTTCGAGCAGTTCCGTGCGACCGGCGAGCACGTCACTATCACGCTGATTCCGGGCAACCACGACTACGAACTGGCCTGTTACCCGGAGTACGTCGAGCGCCTCGCGGCGTACCACGTTACGCTCGAACAGGAACTCCACCTCCTCCGTGACCTCGACGGTCGACGAATCTGGATCGAACACGGGATGCAACAGGACCCGAACAACCGCATCCCGGACTTCGGGAACCCGTACGCGAACCCGCCGGGGTACTTCGTCAACCGGCACGTCACCAGTACGGCGGGACGGCTCTCCGACCGCGGCCGGTACAACTGGCTGAAAGACATCCAGTCCGTCCAGCCGATGACCGAGATTCCACGCTGGATGGCCTCGAACTACTACTACCGGGAGATGAGCCCGTTCCTCCGGTACGCCTCGGTCCCGTTCCTGGTGACGTTCTACGTCAGCCTGCTCGTGCTGGTCTCGGACGTCGCCGCGACGGTCACGGGCATCCGTGCGCTCGAACTAGAGACGTACCTCACGGCCCTCGGCGTCGTCGGCGACGCGGTGAACGTCGTCATCGGCATCAACATCCTGTTCGTCCTGCTGTCGCTGGTGTTCGCCGTCCCGCTGTTCTTCTTCGGACGGGACGTCAGGAGGACGCTCAGGCGGTTCCGCTTCGTCCCCGACGAGGAGGAGGAACTCGTCGAGGACGAGGGGCCGGACAGGCGGTACCTCGACGCCGCCAGCGAGGTGTTCGAAGACCGCCCCGACGTCGTCGCGTTCGTCTACGGCCACACCCATCGGGCGTCGTTGACGGAACTCGACGGCCGGTACGTTCTGAACACCGGGACGTGGCTGAAGATACTCCGTCGCGTGAAGACACCGTTCACGCCGTTCCCGAGCGTCTACCGACCCTCCTACCGGCTGAACTACTTCCACCTGCACGACGCCGACGGCGAGTTGACCATCGACTACCACACCGTCGAGAAGGCGAATCCTCGTGAGTTGTCGTGGCTCGAACGCCTCTTCTCGGTCCGGGCGACGTCACCGGAGGCGATACCGGACCGGACGGTCGTCGACGGAGCGGTCGGTGTCGAACCCACGCCGGCCGAGACCGACTGACCGACCCCGTCGGTCACGGGGGCCGGGAACGCTTTTGTGAGGCGGGCCGGTCGCTCACACATGGCAACACGACTCCCGGACGCGGAGTACGACGAGCGCCTCGCCACGATACGCGAGCGCATCGCCGAGAGCGACGCGGACGCCGGCGTCTGGTTCGGCGCGACGAGCATCGAGTATCTCACCGGGTTCGCCCACATCCAGACCGAGCGACCGGTCGTCCTCGGCGTCACCCCCGAGGAGTGCGCGCTGGTCGTCCCGCGCCTCGAAGTCGACCGGGTGCAGGGCAACCCCCGCGTCGACGCGGTCCACCACTACTTCGACTACCCCGGCGGGCGGCCCATCGAGGCGGCGGCGTCGATGCTCCGCGAACTCGGTGCGGAGACGGTCCTCGCCGACAGCGACGGCGCGCCGGGGACGATGGGCTACACCGGCCCCGCGCTGAGTCAGTTCCTCGACGTGGAGACGCAGTCGTGGGTCCCCCGGATGCGCTGGGCGAAGTCCGAGGCCGAAGTCGCGCTGGTCCGCGAGTCCGCGAAGTGGGCCAACCTCGGCCACCGCTACCTCGCGGACCTGACCGAACCCGGCGCACACCCCGCGACGGTGAGTCAGCAGGCCTCGACGGACGCCTCGCGGGCGATGCTCGACACGCTCGGGAGTCGCTACGTCGAACGCGTTCGGGCGAGCGGGCCGGTCCACGCGGGCTACATCAGCGCTCACGAGACGGCGCTCCCCCACGGCCACACCCCGAACCAGCGCCTCGAAGAAGGCGACGTCCTCGTCACGGGTGCGTCGGCGAACGTCGACGGCTACCACTCCGAACTCGAACGGACGATGTTCGTCGGCGAACCGACCGACGAGCAGGCCCACTACTTCGAACTGATGTTGGAAGCCCAGACCATCGCTATCGAGGCACTCGGCCCGGACGTGCTCGTCGCGGACGTGGACCGCGCGGTTGCCGACTACTTCGAGGAACAGGGTGTCTCGGAACTGGCCCAGCACCACGTCGGGCACAACATCGGGATGGACGGGCACGAACCGCCGTACATCGACCGTGGCTGGACCGCCCACTGCGAGTCCGACGACACCGAGTACGCTCCCGAGGACGCCCGGATGGAGGTCGGTCACGTCTACACCATCGAACCCGGCATCTACACCGACGAGGCGGGCTATCGTCACTCCGACACCGTCGTCGTCACCGAGGACGGGTTCGAGGTGCTGACGTACTTCCCGCGGGAGTTGGAGGCGAACGTCATCCGGTAGGTTGAGGCCGACCGGGTCGAAGGTGAGCGCGTGACCTACGACGCCATCGTCTTCGACAACGACGGGGTGCTCACCGAGATCACCGACTGGGAGGTGCTCCGGGGGGCCGCCCGCGACGCCTTCTCGCACTTCGACGTCGACCCGAGCGACGAGGACCTGTCGAGGGTTCTCTCCTCGGTCACTCCCGAAGGACTGGAAGCGATGTGTGCCCGTCACGGCCTCGACACCGCCGACTTCTGGTATCGGCGGGACACGAACTACTCCACCGTCCAGCGACGCGAGGTCCGCGAGGGGCGCAAGCCGATGTACGACGACGCCGAGGTGGTTCGTGACCTCGACGTCCCACTGGGTATCGTCAGTTCGAACCAGCACGCGACCATCGAGTACATCCTCGACCACTACGACCTGCGCGAACAGTTCGAGACGTACTACGGCCGGCGACCGACCATCGAGGACGTGCGCCGGAAGAAACCGAACCCGCACTTCGTCGAACGCGCGCTGGCCGACATCGGCACCGAGAACGCCCTGTTCGTCGGTGACAGCGAGACGGACGTGGAGGCCGCCCACGCCGCCGGGGTGGACTCGGTGTTCCTCCGGCGCGAGCACCGCGCGGACGACGACCTGTCGGTCGACCCGACGTACGAGTTCGAGACGCTCGACCCGTTGACCGACCTCGTCTGAGGGGAGCGGTCCGAGCGCTCGGGAACTGTTTTCTCGGTCCGTCCGCGAGGACGGGTATGACTCCGCACACGCTTCGCGTCGTCGTCCTCCCCGCCATCGGCCTCGAACTCCGCCCGTGGCTGGGCGGTCTCTCGTTCACCGAGGAACTCACGCTCCCCGGCCTGCACGAACCGCTTCGCGTCACCGACGACGGTGTCGGCGTCGTCCCCACCGGTATCGGGAAGGCCGACGCCGCGACGACGCTCACCGCGCTGTTCGCCTCGCCGCGCGTCGACTGCTCCGAGGCGACGTTCCTCACGGCCGGTATTGCCGGCGGCCCCCCCGAGACGGGACCGTTCGGGTCGGTCTGCGTCGGTGACTGCGTGGTCGACTGGGACAGGAAACACCGCGTCACGGACGACGAGGACCGACCCATCGACCTGCTGTACTGGCGCGAACGCGACTACGTCTACGACCTCGATTCGGCGCTCGCGGACCTCGCCGTCGACGTCGCCGAGAGGGTCGACCTCCGGACGGCCGGGGAGCGCGTCCCGCAGGCCACGCGAGGGACGGTCCTCTCCGGTGGCGAGTTCTGGCACGGCGAGTCGCTGGCGAGACAGGCCGAGTGGCTGGTCGACGCCTACGGCGCACCGCCGTACCGCGTCACCGAGATGGAGGCGGCGGGGATGGTCGTCACGCTCGACCGCTTCGACGCCCTCGACCGGTACGTCGTCGTGCGAGGGGTGGCGAACTACGACCGACCACCGGCCGACCGGAGCGCCCACGAGAACCTCGACTTCGAGACCGGTGAACACGCCAACGAGGTGGCCGCCGAGAACGCGTACCGCGTGGGGCGGGCGCTCGTCGAACGGGTTCAAGAGCGCCGAACCGCAGGAAGCGGCCGCTCGTGAGCGTGTGAGTGAGGACGGGGAGAGGTCGTGGCGGCGACCCCGGCCCCGCGAAATGACAGTAGCGGAACGACCCCTCGTATGCTAGAGGGTGTTTGTCACGACGACGCCCGTGACGTACCGTGGACCGCGTGCCTGCCGGCACGTGCGTGCCCGCTGGCACGTTCGGTGCCGCGTCAAGCGCGTCGATGCGGTCGAGCGGTGTTAGCGGTTCGGGCGCGCCGCGAGGCGGACCTCGACCTGCGTGTCGAGACCCGGAACGCGGATGGCGGCCGTGCGGCCGTCCATCCGGTGAGCGGCGGCCGAAACTGCGTACCGTGCGGAGAGCGCCAGTGCGACGAGGAAGGCACCGACGAGTGCGGCGGTCGTGGGGAACTCCATCGCCCAGAAGGCGACGGGGACGAACGCGGCGAGCGCGAACGTGGCCACGAGCGACTGTGAGTCGCACGGCGTTCGAGAGTCAGTCCAGCCGTCGAAGCGGGGGTGTCGTGACATTGGTGTTTGTGTCAGGTGTGGTTTGCGAGCGATGCGGTCCGAGGCACCACGCGGGCGACCTCGGCTCGTACTCTGTAGAAACAGTTCAGGGTATAAAAAACATTCCATCTTCGTGATAGGAATTGAGAATCGGTAGCACACGTCCCGAACGATTCTGCATCTTCACGCCCTGAAACACCGTGTAACTGTTGCCATGGTAATGTCTCTGCCTCAGCAACGACCATGATGAATCTCACCATACAGGATGATATTTAGCCGAATCTATCTGAAAATTTCTCTGCTATATAGATCAGTCGAGAGTAGTGTGAGACCGTGTCGGGCGTCGGCGTGGCCGGTCGCGCTCTTCAGTTCGACGCGGTAGCCGAGCGGGTCGCGGACGTAGACGGCCGGTGTGACACCCGTCGCGCCCGTGGGGGCGTCGAGTTCCCGTTCGACCGCGATTCCCGCTTCGTCGAGTCTCGCTCGCACCGTCTCCACGTCGTGGCCCACGACGAGGGCGACGGGGTCGAGGTCACTGACGTCCGTACCCACCGGTTCGGCCGCGTGTCCGAAGCGTTCGGGAGAGCCGCGAGCGAGGCAGGCGAGGGTGTTGACGGGGGCCGACGGCCACGCACCCCGTTCACACGGGTCGTAGCGCCCGAGAGTCGCAACCCATTAGCGGCCCGCTCGCCGAACCCGCTCAATGAGTTACAAGATCGGTCTCGTCGGGAAACCCTCCGTCGGGAAGTCCTCGTTTTTCAACGCGGCGACGATGAACGACGTCCCCGAGGGCGCGTACCCGTTCACGACCATCGACCCCAGCGTCGGCGAGGCGTACGTCCGCGTCGACTGTGCGGCCCCGGACTTCGAGGAGACGTGCACGCCCGAGACCGGTTACTGCGAGGACGGGACGCGGTTCGTCCCCGTCAAACTCGTCGACGTCGCGGGACTGATTCCGGGGGCACACGAGGGGAAGGGTCTCGGCAACCAGTTCCTCTCGGACCTCAACGAGGCGGACGTGCTCGTCCACGTCGTCGACTTCTCCGGGACGACGGACATCGAGGGCGAACCCACCGAGGGCCACGACCCACGCGAGGACATCGCCTTCCTCGAAGAGGAACTCGACCAGTGGTACCTCGGCATCCTGAACAAGGCCGTCGACAAGTTCGAGAACGCCTACGCCGGCACGGAACCCGCCATCGAGGAGTACGTCGCCGACCAGATGAACGCGTTCGGGACGAACAAGGACCAGGTGAAACAGGTCGTCCTCGCCCTCGGCCTCGATTTGGACCCCGAGACCTGGGACGCCGAGGACCGTCTCGAACTCGCCCGCGAGATGCGCATCCGGACGAAACCGATGGTCGTCGCGGCGAACAAGATGGACACCCCCGAGGCGCAGGCGAACTTCGAGGAGATAACCAGCGACCCCGAGTACGAGCACCTCGAAATCGTCCCCGCGAGCGCACACGCGGAGAAGGCGCTCAAGAGCGCCGACGAGAAGGGCGTCGTCGACTACACCCCCGGCGAGGCCGACTTCGACATCCTCGCGGACTGCTCGATGGAACAGAAACGGGGTCTCGAACGGATTCGGGACTTCCTCGACGCGTTCGGCGAGACGGGCGTCCAGTCCGCCCTCGAAACCGCGCTGTTCGACGAACTCGGCGTGAAGGCCGTCTTCCCCGGCAGTTCGAACGGCGTCGTCACCGACGAGGGGAAGGTGCTGCGTGACTGCTTCCTCCTCCCGCCGGAGGCCACCACGGAGGACTTCGCGTACTTCCTGCACTCGGACATCGGCGACGGCCTCCTCCACGGCGTCGACTGCCGATCGAAACGCCAGATTGGGTCGAGTCACCACCTCGAACACCGCGACGTCGTCGAGATCGTCTCGACGAACTGAGGCCGCCGCGAGCGGACCGTCGTCTCCGCCACCGAGTCGGTCCCGAATCCCGGACGCTGTCAACCTTCTTGTCCGCTGCTGACATACGACGGCGACGTCTGGCACTCGAAGAGCACGGTCGGCCTCGGCCCGTCCCCGACGGACCGCTCCGGCCGTTTCGCGGGCTGTTCACGCCGCCACTGAGTTTCGAGAGCGGACACGCGGTGATGCTGGTCGACTTCGTCGGGACGCCGACCAGCACGTCGGCGTACTCGGAGGTGTGGGTCGTCGGCCCCGACGACGAGCGGACGCTGTTCATCGACCACCCCGAGGCGGTCGCGGACGTCCGAGGCTACCACGTCGTCGACGTGGTCGTCCCGGCGACGATGGAGTGGACGTGGGACGACGACGGAGTGCTCAGCGTGACCGCGCGGGGCGAAGGTCGGTCGGTCGACCTGACGCTCACCGTCACCTCGACGCTCCGGACGCGACTACTGACGCTGGCCAACCGCCTGACTCCCGACCGTCTCGCCCGTTCGCGGGTCGGAACGGCCGTCGCCACGTGGTCGCTCCGGACACTCGTCGACGTCAACGGGTTGAAAGTCGGCGGGCGGACCGACACCGGGGCGCGGTACTGGACGGACGCCGAGCGAATCACGCACGTCTCGGCCGCGACGGCACACCTCGACGGGGTCGACCTCGGCCCGCTGGTCGAGCCACGGCCGCCGACGGCGTTCGGCGACATCGTCGCTCCCGACGACCCCATCGTCGTCCACGGGGCGCTGTGGATGCCGGTGGAGTGAACGGGACGCGCTGGCAGCCCACACGGATTTGTGGTGGGCACGAGTAGCCGGAGTATGGCCCGAGACGACGTTCAGGACCGTTCCGAACAGCGCAAGCACGAGCGAGCGGAGAGCGTCGAGCGCATCCTCGACGACGTCGAGCGTGACCTCGGCGACCACGAGTACCCCGTCCGAAACGAGGAGTTGGCCCAGCAGTACGCCGACCAGCCACTCGACATGCCGAACGAGACGGAGTCACTCGGGAGCGTCTTCGACCGGATGAGCCAGCGCGAGGAGTACGACACGCCCGAGGAGGTCCGAGAGGCGCTCTACGGCGAACTGACCGGGCGCAGCGAGGGCGACGGCTACGCGGAGTACAACGAGGAGCGGAACCTCGAAGAGATAGCGGAGGACGTCGACGAGACGGAGTCGCTGTAGACGACGGCCGACCGTACTCCCTTCTCGCGGACGACGCGTGGGCAAGCCACGGCCCCATCCGTCGCCCGCGTCTCACCGGAGACGTGTCCCGACCAGCGACCGAGGTGACCGGCCGATGAGCGAGGACTCGCCCGACGGAGACCCACTCGACAGCGTCGACACCGGACTGGACGCACTGACGCTCGTCGACGTGGCCCGCGACCTGTTCGAGGCCATCGACGTCGAGGCGCTCCAGAACGGGGTCGCCGTCGAGGAGGCCGTCGACGGCGACGGCCTGCGCGACGCACTCGGCGGTCCGGCGGGCAAACTCGTCGCGCGGCGACTGGCCGACCGGGTCGTCGGGAGCGGCGTCACCGGCCTCGTCGCACGCGAGGCCGCCGGCCGGGCCGGTGCGTCGCTCGTCACGTTCCTGGTCGAACGGGTCGACCCCGAGACCGTCGGGGAGGCGGTAGAGGGGGTCGCCGAGGAGACGGCGGCCGCGACCGAAGGCGACGACCCGACCGTTATCGACATCGAAGACGAGGAGTGACGAGAGCGAGTGTCGGCCACGGCTACGCCGCCCGACTCCGCTCCCGATGGCGGCCGTGGCGGTGACCGGACGGAGGTTCCGGAGACGGCCGAACTCGTGAGCGACGGCTCCGAGTTCGACCGGAGCGGTATCGGGCCTCGTCGAGCACCACCCGCGACCGTGGTACGCTATATCGTGTATCGGATGACTTTACCGTGTCCCCACGAAGTAAGCGTATGAGCGAAGAGTCCGGGCGTCGGAACCTCCGAATGCCCAACGACGACGAGCTGTTCGCGGTGGTCACGGAACACAACGGCGGCAACCACGTCCGCGTCCAGTGTCAGGACGGCAAGAGCCGCATGGGCCGGATTCCCGGTCGCATGAAGTACCGCACGTGGATCAACGAGGGCGACGTCGTCCTCGTCGAACCGTGGTCCTGGCAGGACGAGAAGGCCAACATCGAGTGGCGCTACAGCGGCCAGGACGCCGAGCAGCTCCGACGCGAAGGCCACATCGACTGACCCGACTTTCCTCTCGCCGCGTCTCGACCGCGAGTGACGACTACCCGGTCGCTCGCGCGGTGAGCGACCCGCCTTCGGGGACCCCTCGCTGGTCCGTCGTGGACCGGCCAGGACTGTCCCGGATTCGACGACATCCATCAGAGCCAAGCATCGTCGGGGTGTGCGAAGACGTATGAGTCGACACCGGCCGTGCGCTACGTGCGATGTCAGCGACCGTCGAGACCCATCGACCGACTGATGCGCCGACGTCACGTCCTGCTCGGCCTCGGCGCGGCCGGTACGGTCGGCGTGGCCGGGGTCGCCTCGACGCTCGTCGGCACCATCAAGCTTCGGTGGTGGGCGACCGAGCGAGCGGCGCTGTACCCCGGTCTCCGCGAGCGGGTCGAATCCTACGTCGAACGGGCCTTCGAGAGCCTCCGCATCTCGGTGGACGTCTCGTTCGGCGGGACCGTGTCGTTCCGAACCGAGAACGCCTATCGCCTCGTCGTCGACGGGACGTGGCCGCGGCGACTCCTGACGGGGACGTCCGGTCGCCGGTTCGACGCCGTCGACGGCGTGAACCTGCTCGTCACCGACGGGTCGATGCGGAACGCGCCGACGGGCGCGGGCATCCCCTACGTCGCCGCCGTCGGTGGGGCCGCGGAGATCGTCCGTGCGCCGCCGGCCGAAGCGACCGACGTGGTCGTCCCCGACCGCTTCTCACTCCGGACGATCCAGGTGCTCCTCCACGAGTGTGGCCACGCGCTCGGCCTCCGACACGACCACGGGACGATTCGTACCGAGGAGGGGGCCGCCATCGTGAGTCCGATGGTCAGTGGCTACCCGTGGGCCCCGGCAGCCGTCAGGCGTGCACAGTTCGACTACGAGGAGAGCCGCTGTGGTGACCCGTACCCCCCAGTTCGGGGGAAGAAGCCGCGACTCCTGTTACGGTTCGACGAGTGCGCGCGGACCGAACTCGCTCGCTTCCGACGACCCACCGGACGGCCACTCCCCTCCGAGTCCGACGGCGAGACGGACCAGTCCCTCTCACCGGCAGCGACCTGTCTCCGACCGTGTGACGCCCACCGGTGAGCGGCAGTCCGACGGCGAGCGAGACGACGACCCCCGCCGGAACTGGTTTGGCTCTGCCCGCTCTACTGACAGCTTCCCCCGACCGAGTCGACTCGGCCGGGCGGGAGACGGGACCATGAGCACAGACGACACGCTGAGTCATCATCTGGAAGCGTTCGGCAATCAGGACATGGACGAGAACCTCGCCGACTACGGCGAGGACTCGGTCGTCCTCTTACCCGGCGGCGAGAGCTACCGCGGCCTCGAGGAGATAGAGACGCTCTTCGCTGGCTTCTTCGAGGAGTTCGGGAAGGAGGGCGTCGAGTTCACGCTCGACGACCGGACGACCGAGGGCGACCTCGCGTTCATCGTCTGGCACGCCGAGACGCCGGACAACACCTACGAACACGTGAGCGACACGTTCCTCGTCCGCGACGGGGTCATCGAGGTCCAGTGGGTCGCCCCGAAGGTCACGCCGAAGGACTGAGCACCGGAGGCGTGACCCGACCGCTCGCCCGCCTGCCGAGCGGTCGCTCGGTCGACCGCGAGGGAGCGAAGAGCGTTCGTCGACGGCGAGGGCCTCGGCACTCATAGGGGTCGTCACGACCGGGTGCCGAGTCCGGTTCGGACGGAGTGTGTCGTCATCGGCCACCGGAGCGTGCGCTCGGCGGGTGGTTGTGTCTATCGGAGTCCCGTCGTCACTCGGCGTCGTAGATACAGACCGTGCCGTCGCCGTACACCGCCACGGAGAACCGGTCGTACTCGAACTCGATGTAGTGAATCGGGGAGGGTCCGTCGCCGCCGTGTTCCGTCAGGAGACGTTCGAGCGCGTCCCACGCGGCGACCGTCGCCAGAGGCGGTTCGAGCGACGCCGGGTCCTCGTCGAGCAGGTCCGCTAACCCCTCACTGACGGTTCTGAGGAGCGACCGACCGCCCGCCGGGTCGGCTTCGGACCGATATCGGAGTGGACGGTCCGCTCGCTCGGCCGGCGACCTCGACGGACCCGACTCCCGCTTCATACCCACGGTTGAACGCCCATTTACCAAAGAACACAGGGTTGCGGAGAAAGAAACCCCTGTCGAACAGTCACCGACGATGTAAAGAGTCATACACGCCGATAGAGAAGGACACGCATGGGCGAGGAGTGGTGGCGTCTCGTCTGTACCCAGTGTGAGTTCCGTGGCCGTGCCGCCGAGCGAGAGCTCGCGGAGCGACTCGCGGCAGTTCACGCCGACGCCGCCGACCACGACGTCGACATCGTCGCGCCGGACGAGTGAGCGGGGCGCTCTCCGAGCGTAGCGTCCGGGAACGGGGGACGTGGGGTCGGAGTGGCTCCCGGCGCCCGACGCGGAACCGCACCGGTCGCTGCGACACCGTCTCGGCGGCGTGTACCGGCCAGAGTACTCGAAGCGCACGTCGTCGGACGAACCGACCGACGAACTGCGGGGAGAATCGGAAGAATCGGAACCGACCCCATTTCGTTTATGCCGTTCGACGTGGAATCTTCTCGACGTGATACGCGATGCCCGGGTCTTACAGCCGGAGTTCGTCCCCCGTGAGGTCCAGCATCGTGACGCCGAGGTCAACCAGTTGACGAACGCACTCGACCCCATCGTCGACGGCGAGCGGGGAGAGACGGCGTTCCTGTTCGGCCCGTCGGGTGTCGGGAAGACCTGCATCGCCCAGTACACCGTCGACCGACTCCGCGAGGCGGTCGTCGACATCGAGTCCCAGTACGTCAACTGCTGGCAACACTACTCTCGGTTCCAGGCGCTGTACCACATCCTGGAGGGGTTGAACCGGACCACCGACGTCCACCGTCGGTCGACGCCACACGACGAACTGCTCGGGCGACTCCAGGCGTACGACGGACCGCCGTACGTCGTCGTCCTCGACGAGGTCGACCAGCTACAGGACGCGGCGGTGCTCTACGACCTCTACCGCGTCCCCAACCTCTCGATGATACTCGTCGCCAACCGCGAGGAGGAGCTGTTCGTCGACCTGGACGACCGGGTCGTGAGTCGACTCCAGAGCGCCCGGCGCATCCGGTTCGACCACTACGGCGAGGACGAACTGGTCACCATCATGCGCGACCGGGTGGACTGGGGTCTCGACCCCGACAGCGTCTCCGACGTCCAGTTACGCCGCATCGCGGACGCGGCGGCCGGGGACGCACGGGTCGCGCTGGGCATCCTCAGGAACGCCGCCCGAGACGCGACCCGAGCGGGCGACGACACCATCGGCGACGACGTCGTCGACGGTGCGATACCGGGGGCCCGCCGGGAGATACGACAGTCGACGGTGGAGACGCTCACGCCACACCAGCGGACGCTGTACGACGTGCTCGACGAGTACGGGGAGCAGTCTGCCGGGGAGTTGTACGACCGCTACACCGAGCGTGTCGACGACCCGATGACCCGCCGGACGGTCCGGAACTACCTCTCGAAGCTGGTGCAGTACGACCTCGTCATCTCCGACGGCGAGAACCGCGCGCGCACCTACCGCCTCACGCGCTGAGGCGGCAACACGGTCGGCGAGACCGTCGACGGCGGCGGTCGGCGGCACGAGTCGGTCGCTCAGTCGTCGGCGGGTGTCGCGCCGGGGCGGTAGTCACGGCTGACGCGCTTCCAGACGTTCGAGCGGAACCGGTAGTAGTTGAGCGCCGCGGGGATGGCCGTCTCCGCGACGAACGCGAGGTAGAGACCCAGGATGCCGAGCGCGGTGGTCGCGCCGAGGTACGCTATTGGGATGGAACAACAGAACATCCCGAGGAACTGGCTGGCGAACGGCCAGTGGGTGTCGCCGCTGGCGTCGAGCGGTCCGGCCGACCCGCCGGAGATGCCCTGGAAGACGATGGCGAGACAGGCGACCCGGACCAGCGTGGTCGCCACCGGCACCGAGCGAGCGGTCGGGTCGTCGACGAACGCGAGGACGATGGGGTCCGCGAGCACGAAGACGATGGCACCGGAGAGGACGTACACGGCGACGGCGTAGCGGATGATTTCGCGGCCGTAGGACTCGGCAGTGGTCTCGTGTCCCGCGCCGAGTTCCTGGCCGACGAGGCTGCTGGAGGCGAGGCCGAACCCCCATCCGGGCGTGTTCATCAACCCCCAGATGCGTCGGGCGATGACGAACGCCGCGAGCACCTCCTGACCGTAGAGGGCGGCGATGGCGAGCATGGGGAACTCCGCGACGGTCCAGACGCCGTTTCGGCCGATGACGGGCAGGCCGATGGTGACGAGTTGCCGGACCACGTCGCGGGAGAGATACGGCCCGAACGGGTCGACGCGGACGGGGAACTCCCCGACACCGGGGAGGCGACCGGTGACGAGCGTGCCCGCGAAGACGGCCGTGACGAGGACGTTCGAGAGGACCGTCCCGAGGGCCGCTCCGACGACGCCCATGTCGAACCCGAAGATGAGGACGGCGTTGATGGCGATGTTCGAGATGGCCCCGCCCGAGCGGACGACCATCGGCGTCCAGGCGTCGTCGACGCCGATGAACACCCGCGATCCGATGAGGTTGAGCGCGGCGAACGGGACGCCGAGCGAGACGACTCGCAGATACGCCGACCCGTAGTCGACGACGGCCCGTTCGTCGCTCAGCAAGCCGACGAGTTCCGGTGCGAACGTCCAGAAGGCGGCGACCAGCGGGAGCGTGAGGAGGACGACGACGGCGGCACTGGACCGGACCGCCTGGCCGATACCGTCGAGGGACCTCCCGCCGAAGCGCTGGGAGATGAGTGCGATACTGCCCGCCGCGATGCCGCCACCGACGGCGAACGCGAGGCCCCAGAACGGACTGGCGAGGCCGACCCCACCGATGGCGGCGGTGCCGAGGGCGGTACCGACCATCGCCACGTCGACGGCACTCCGCGACATGCGGGCGATACCGGTGACGATGCGTGGCCACGCGAGGTCCGCGGTTCGGCGGGCGCGTTCGTCGTCGAGGAGGCCGAGACGGACGAGGAGGGAACCGATAGCTGCGACGACCAGGCGAATCGGGTTCGGAACGGAGGACACGAGGAGTACGCTACCGTAGGAGACGGGCCGGGGATAGCCCCTTCGTTTCCGGACGCAGCGACCGGAAGACATCCCTCACGAATCGACACGGGGGCGACCGTCGCGGCCGGGAAACCCCCGTGGAACGCGAGGGTCGCCCGGAGTCGAGAGGCGGGCGCGTCACCGACAGTCCGTCCGCGTCGACGGTCGAGCGTGTGGGACTGTACGACTCGGGAGACGAATATAACGGTCTTTCACGACCCCTCCGTTTCGCCTGGAGCGACCGGAGAAACACCACGACCGGACGACCGATACCGAGCACCGAGGTGCTCTCCGGAGCGGTTCTCTCCCCCGCGTGACGACGGCGCGAGTGCTCCGTAGCGAAAGAGAGAGGTGGAGGAGAACGATTGTCAGAGGCGTCGTCCCCACCTCGGTTCAGGACCCATCTCGGCCAGCACGGGGGAAACCCATCCACCTTCGTTCCGTCGAGCGACCCGTGGTGCCGGATGACTCCTATCCCGTGTTCAGCGCCACGACACTTAGGAACGTCGACACGTGTCGAAGGGCCACACACTCTAAACGGCGTGTCAGTCGTGTGTGGAATTATTCCGTTCCGACCGATCGGGGACGATTCACGGTGTGGTCGTCGCTCGGGCTTTCGATACGAGGCGGACCCGTCGGACCGAAGACGTGGCGTCGCTCAGCGGAGTTCTCGGACCGTGTAGAACGTGGCGAGGACGAGGACGCCGAAGAGCAACGCCGCGCCTCCGGTGACGACGAAGATACGCGAGACGTCGGGCGGGCAGTCGTTGACGAACAGCGGTCCGACCCAGTAGCGCGTGCCGCGGTACGTGACGACGGTGTTGGCGACGCTGGAGACGTCGCTCGCGTTCTCGTATATCGGCGACTCCTCGGCGTCCAGCACCTCGCGGAACACCCGTCGTTCGTCGGACGAGAGGTTGCCGTAGTCGACCTTGTTGGTCGCCAGTGGCGCGGTCTCACCGGGGTCCAGTTCGTCGACGGTCACGCCGTACCCCTCCATGCAGGTGTCCGTGGCCTCCAGATACAGTCCCCACCCACCGCTCAACCCCCCCACGAGCAGGAGCACGACACCGACCGTGACCGCTCGGTCTAGCGGTGAGCGCATACACATCCGTCACCAATGTCACGCAAATAGTTACCTGTTGCATCCCGACGAGTCGAGGTCGACCGATCCGTCTCCCGGTTCGTGAACGGGACGCCGCGGTGTCCGTCGGGCGACCCCTACGACGTCTCGGGACAGGCGATGAACCCCTCGCCCGACCCTTCGTCGACCTCCCGGTCGGTCTCGGGGGTCAGTGAGACCAGCACCACGACGTCCTGGAAGTCCGCGGCGGGTCCGGTCGTCGACCCGCTGAGTTCGAACAGGAAGATGGCCTGGTTGTCACGCAGGTCGATCTTCCCGTCCTCGTCGAGATACGGCGCGACGTAACTCGCCGCGCTGTCCTGATCGCCGAAGCCCGCGAGGTTCGGTGGCGTGTCGCCGTCTTTCAGCACGTGGACGTACTCCCCGGCGTCCGCCTCGGAGTCGACCGGCGCACCGTAGTCCGGGTCGGCAGTGACCGAGATGCCCGTCCCCGCCGACTGGTCGGCGTACACCGTCGACCGCGGGTTCGCGCCGTCGTTGATATCCGCACCCCACGGCCGGTCGGTGTCGTCGCCGACGGTCACGTCGACGGTGATGGGGATGTTCGACCCACCGGCCCCCAGCGTGTAGCCCGCACCGAGGACCGTCGCTTCGGCCTCGTAGTCGTGGTTGGGGACGACCTGCCCGCCCGAGATCTCGAACACGTCACGGACGACCGGGACCTCCATGTCGGCGATGACGTTCCCCGACCGGCCGCTGTCGTAGACGAGCGTGACCGACGCCGAGTCGCTCGTCCCGGCACAGACTCCCCTCGTCGAGTTCGACGTGAGCGTCTCGCTCGGGTCCCACTCGTCCGTCGTCACCGGAGATGACCCGCACCCGCCCCTCGACCGTCCGC
>NZ_WSZK01000008.1 GCF_009791395.1 Halomarina oriensis | reverse complement strand
GACCGTGCGGAGCAGATAATCGAGGCGCTCAACACCGACCTCGCCAACGCGTACGTCCTCTACCACCAGTTGAAGAAACACCACTGGGTCGTCGAGGGCGCGGAGTTCCGTGACCTCCACCTGTTCCTCGAAGAGGCCTACGAACACGTCGAGGTCGGCGCGGACCGTCATCGCCGAGCGCTGCACAGGCGCTCGGTGGCGCTCCCCGTCTCCGGCATGGAGGCGCTCAGCGACCGCGCGACCGTCGAACACGAGGGCGAGGACGTCTACGACATCCGAACCTCGCTGGAGAACGACCTGGAGATGTACGGCGACGTCATCGAGGATCTCCGCGACCACATCGAACTCGCGGACAACCTCGGCGACTACACCACCGAAGACATCCTCCAGAGCGACGTGCTCAAGAACGTCGAGGAGGACGCCCACCACATCGAGCACTACCTCGAAGACGACACCCTCGTCCTCGAGGAAGCGACCCACTGAGCCGGTTCACCACCTCTCGTTTATCACGCCGCCGAGCGACAGCGACCGCGCTCGGCGATTCCGGGACGGAGCCACGAGCGACGGCCCTGCCGCTCGTGAGCCGTGAACGGTCGGAGAACGGACGCTCGGAAGCCTACAGCGGGAGCCAGTTCGTCGAGATGTCCGGGTCGTGCAGGTGCCAGCACTGTTCGACGTCCCCCCCGCTGGCGGGAAGCTGTACCTCGATGGTAGCGTCGAACAGGTCGGCGAACCGTCGGGTGGCCTCGCTGTCGCGTTCGACCGGGAAGTGGACGTGACACATCCCGTCGACGGCACGGACCGCGTCGAGCACGCCGGCGAGGAACTGCTCGACCTCGCGCTGGTCGTGGCCGTCGACGATGGTCCGCAGCGAGTCGAGACAGACCCGGAGTTCCGCCGGGTCGAGACTGCCGGCTTCGGCTTCGATGGACTCGATGGCCGCGACGATCTCGCGTTCGAGCGTGACGAGGTCGGACGGGCCGTCGGTCGCGGTGGGTGACGCGGCCGCCGTCGCGCCACGCGTGGCCGGTCGGCGATCGATGACCCGAGCGGCGTCGTCGCTCGTGCGGTCGTCGACGCCGGGGACGCCGTCGGTCAGGACGACGAGTCGTTGCCGGTCGTCGCCGGCGTCACCCAGTAGCCGGCGGCACGCCGCCAGATGCGTCTCTTGGGCGGCCGCCCCGGTGACGAGCAGGCCGCTCCCATGGCGCTTCAGTGCCGCGAGCGCCTGCGTGAACGTACCGACGGAGTCGCCTGCCATACGGTTTCTTACTAATCCTCTGTCGGGGTAGATAATAAGATTTGTGCAAGGAAACCGGGCGGTAGATGTTTTGCTCGGTACCCCTTCGGAGAGGACATGAGCAGACGGTCCGACGACGACCTCGCCGCCCTCCTCGACGAGCTATCGGGGACGCTCGACCAGTTACGGACGGAACTCGACGACCAGGACCGACGGCAGGCGCGTGGCCGTTCCCCCGAGAGACCCGAGCGTGACGACTCCGGTCGCCGGCGCGACGACCGGCGACGCGGACGAGGGGGGCCACAGATCCCCCGGCCCGGTCAGTTCCTCCAGTTCACCGAGGAGTACACCATCCCGGCGCTCATCGCGTTCCTCGAAGCGAACATCAAGGCCCTCGAACTCCTCCGTGGCCTGCTGCGCGTGCTCAACGGCGGCGGCGACGTCTCCGAACGGCGTGTCGAGTCGGTCGGCCGCCGGACGCTCGGTCAGGTCGACGACCTGCTCGGCGACGTGCAGGGCGCGCTGGAGGGGCAGCCGTCGAACCCCGAGGCGCGGGACCTGCTGGCCGACGCCCGCGCGCTCCGGGAGGACATCGACGAGCGGATTTCGAGCGGCGCGGTCCGCCGTGAACGCGAGCGGGCCGACCGTGACGACACGGGGACCGACCGTGACGACCGGTGGCGGGGCCGACAGGACCGCTCCGACGCGCCGGTGACCATCGACGTGAGCGACAGTCGGGAGGGCGAGGCCGCCGAGCGCGACCGCTCGGCCCGACGCGGCGAGGACAGCGCCGACGGCCCCGCCCGCCGCGACGAGGTAGACGTCGACTCCGAACTCGATTCGCTCAGGCGGCAGGTGCGGGGCAGCGACGAGTCGGAGGGGAGCGACGACGCGGACGCCGGCGCTGGCGGTGCCAGCGAGGGGAGTGACGAACCGGGCGACGGGAACGAGGACTGATTCTCAGACCGGTTCGAACCGGTAGCCGTCCCACTCCTGACTCTCGGGGTCGCGGATGCCGGCCTCGGGGTCGCGCAGTTCCGCGGCGTAGACCGGCCGGACCTCGTCACCGATGGCGACGTCGCCGGTCGTCAACTGGCCGAGTGCGCGAATCGGCTCCCCGTCGACGTCGAACTCGACGATGGCGAGGTGGTTGGGTGAGCGGACGCCGGGTGGCGGTGACGTGGCGGTCGTCCACGTCACGACACGCGCCGTGTGCTCGCTCAGGTCGACCGTTCCGACCGGTTCGCTCCCGTCGGGACCGACCGGGTGGCCGGGGTAACCGAGGCTCCCGTCGGCGTAACGGACGGCCTCGAACGGCGTGCGGTCGTCGTCGGTGCCGTCTTCGTCGTGGGTCGTGTCGGTCCCGTGGCGCTCGTCGTCCTCGCTCATCGCTCCGCCTCCAGAATCGTGGTCGTGACGCAGTTCCCGAACCCGCCGACGTTGCACGCCAGTCCGACCTCGCAGTCGACCTGTCGCGGACCGGCCTCGCCCCGTAGCTGCTGGACGAGTTCGTACACCTGGGCGACGCCGCTCGCGCCGAGCGGGTGGCCCTTCGACTTGAGGCCGCCGGAGGTGTTGATGGGGAGGTCGCCGTCGCGGTCGGTGACGCCCTCCTCGACGGCTTTCCACGCCTCGCCCTTCTCGAAGAACCCGAGGTCCTCGCTCTGGAGGAACTCGAGGATGGTGAACATGTCGTGGAGTTCGGCGACGTCGACGTCCTCCGGGCCGCAGTCGGCCATCGCGTAGGCCTGCTCGCTGGACTCGACGACCGCACCCATCGTCGTCGGGTCCGCTCGCTCGTGGACGACGTGGGTGTCCGTGGCCCCGCCGATACCCGTCACGCGGACGTACGGCTCCCCGCGTGCTTCGGCGTCCTCGACCGAGCAGAACAGCAGTGCCGCCGAGCCGTCGGTGATGGGACAGAAGTCGTACAGACGGAGTGGGTCGGCGACGACGGGCGAGTCGAGGGCCGTCTCGACGTCGATCTCCTTGCGGAACTGGGCGTGAGGGTTGTCGACGCCGTTCCGGTGGTTCTTGACCGCGACCTTCGCCAGCGACTCGCGGGGCGCGTCGTAGGTGTCGAGGTAGAGGCGTGCGGTCAGCCCCGCGAAACTCGGGAGCGTGACGCCCTGCTTGTACTCGACGGGGTGGGTCAACGAGGCGATGACGTCCGTCGCTTCGGCCGTCGAACGGTGGGTCATCTTCTCGCCGCCGACGAGCAGCGTCACGTCGCTCGCACCGCTGGCGATCGACTGCCACGCCGCGTAGACGCCCGCTCCGCCCGACGAGGAGGTCTGGTCGATGCGCTGGGTGTACGCCGGAATCGCCGCGAGGTCGTGTGCGAGCATGTTCGGCACACCGGTCTGACCCTCTAACTCTCCCGAGGCCATGTTCGAGACGTAGAGGTGGTCGAGTTCGTGGGGGGCGACGTTCGCGTCCTCCAGACACTGCTCGCCCGCCTGAGCGAGCAGGTCGCGTATCCACTCGCCCTCGCGCCTGCCGAACTGCGTCATCGACGCGCCGACGATGGCGACGTCGGTCACGGCCGACCACCCGACGGGCCGACCCTCGTGGAATCGTGCATCTCGGGGTGTGATGCACCCGGCGACGGGTTAAGTGTCGTGGGTAGCGGTACCACCGAGGGCAGAGTATCAGACGGTGTACGGTATCCGTGGCCAGAACCGACAGACGTTTTAGGGCGGCCTAAACACCTACTGGCAATGACCGACACCTGCGTCGTCGTCCCCACCATCCGCGAGTGGGAGTGCGTCCGTGACTACGTCGCCAACGCCCGCGAGTACGGCCACCTCGACAGACTGTTCTTCGTCCTCGTCACCGAGGACTTCTGTGACACCGACGGCATGCGCGAGATGCTGGAGGAGGAGGGCGTCGAGGGCCGCGTCTTCGACGGCGAAGCACGCGAGCAGTGGTACGAGGCGCGGGGAATCGAGGAGTACGGCGACCTGATTCCCGCGGCGAGTCACGCCGAGACGAGTTTCGGCCTGCTCTACCTCTGGGCCCACGAGCGCTTCGACTTCGGCGTCTTCATCGACGACGACACGCTCCCCCACGACACCGACTACTTCGGCCAGCACTACCGGAACCTCGAACACACCGGCGAGACGCTGGCCGTCGAGAGCGACGAGCGCTGGGTGAACGTCCTCTACCGGAACGTCGAGGAGCACGGCCTCTACCCCCGTGGCTACCCCTACAGTGCGATGGACGAGGAAGTCGGGGAGACCACCGAGCAGGTCGACCACGTCGTCGCTTCGCAGGGCCTCTGGACGAACGTCCCGGACCTCGACGCCGTCCGTATCCTGATGGATGGCGACCTGCAGGGACAGGCCCAGACCCGCACGACCCGAGAGGACTACGGCGAGGACTTCGTCGCTGCCACCGGGAACTACCTCACCGTCTGTTCGATGAACCTCGCGTTCCGCCGGGAGGTCGTCCCGGCGTTCTACCAGTTGCCGATGGACGACAACCCGTGGGACGTCGGCCGGTTCGACGACATCTGGTCGGGCGTCTTCCTCAAGCGCGCGGCGGACCTCATGGGTCACCACGTCTACAACGGCACGCCGCTGTGTGAGCACAACAAGGCCCCGCGCTCGACGTTCGGCGACCTGAACAACGAGGTGCCCGCGCTCGAACTCAACGAACACGTCTGGCACATCGCCGACGATGCGGGCGAGGACGCCGAGAGCTACGCCGAGGCGTTCGGCGCGATGGCCGACGCGCTCGTGGCCGACGACACCGACTACATCAACGACGAGTTCCTCACGTTCGTCGGCGAACACATGAACCGCTGGCTGAACTGCCTCGACGCCATCGAGACGGGCGAACCCCTCGCGGAGCCGACACCAGCGGACGACTGAGAACCAGCATCTATAAGTGTTTTAGGCGTGCCTAAACGAACAATGAGCGACTCGCACGACGGAGCGGGCCGACGCCGACGAGCACCGAAGCGACGACGGTTCCTCCAGGCTGCCGGCGCACTCTCCGTCTCGTCTCTCGCAGGCTGTCTCGATGTCCTCGGTGGCGACGACGAGCAGCGCTTCGAGCCCGGACAGATCGGCTCCGGACGCGGCGGCGACTACACGCCCGCCGGGACGCCGATGGAGGCGATGCCCGACCTCTCCGGAGAGATAACCGTCTTCTCCGGGCGCGGTGAGCCGCTGGTCGCCGCGCTGTTCGACTACATGGACGACCTCTACCCGGACCTCACCATCACCCCCCGGTACGACGGGTCGACGGCGCTGGTCAACCGCATCCAGTCGGAGGGCGAGAACAGCGCGGCCGACGTGTTCTTCTCGGTCAACGCCGGTAGCCTCGGGCAGCTCGCCGACGCCGGTCGAGCCGGCGAACTCCCGAGCGAAGTCGTCGACCTCCCCGAGGAGGAGTTCACCGACCCCGACGGGATGTGGGTCGGCACCTCCGGTCGCGCACGAACGGTCCCGTACAACACCGACACGTTCGGCGAGGGGGACGTCCCGAACGACATCTTCGCGTTCCCCGACGCCGAGCAGTTCGACGGCGTGATGGGCTGGGCACCCTCCTACGGCTCGTTCCAGGCGTTCGTCACCGCGATGCGCATCCTCAACGGCGAGGAGGAGACCCGCGCGTGGCTCGAAGGGATGCTGGAGTCGGGCGTCCAGGAGTACGGCGACGAGTTCACCATCGCCCAGCGCATCGCCGACGGCGAGATTCAGGCCGGCTTCACGAACCACTACTACATCCAGCGCGTCCTCGACAGCCGTCCCGACGCGCCGCTGGCGACGGCGTTCACCGAGAACGACGCCGGGTCGGTGTTCAACGTCGCCGGGGCCTGTACCGTCGACACCGCCGCCGACCCGGAGATGGCCGCGAACTTCGTCCGGCACCTCCTGTCGGCGGAGGCTCAGGAGTACTTCATCGCCGAGACGTTCGAGTACCCGGTCATCCCCGAGGCCGAACCCATCGGTGACCTGCCGCCCGTCGAAGACCTCCAGCCCCCACAGGACCTCGACCTCTCTCAGCTCGCGGATATCCAGCCGACGCTCGAACTGCTCCGGGAGGTGGGCATCACGGTCTGATGGCGACGACCACCGAGACCGGGCAGACGGGGTCGGGACGCGGCGTCGGCGTGCTGTTGCTCGCGGCAGCGGTCGCCGCCGCCGTCAGTCTCCCGCTCGTCGCGCTGGTTCTCGGTGCTGCCGACGCCCGGAGTAGCCTCGATCTCCTGCTCGCCGACACGACCCTCCGAATCGCGCTCAACAGCGCCCTCCTCGGTGTGGGCGTCACCGGGTTCTCCATCCTGCTCGGCGTCCCGCTCGCCTTCCTCACCGTCAGGACGGACCTACCCGGCAAGCGGCTGTTCTCCGTGGCGCTCGCCGTCCCGCTGGTCGTCCCCTCGTACATCGGCGCGTTCGCGTTCGTCTACGTCTTCCGACCCACGGGACCGCTCCAGGAACTCCTCGCACCGCTCGGCGTCGCGTCGCTCCCCTCCATCTACGGCCTCGGCGGGACGGTGTTCGTCCTGACGCTCTACACCTACCCGTACGTCTTCATCACGACGCGGGCGGCGCTGAAGACGCTCGACACGACGCTCGTGGACGCCGCCCGGACGCTCCAGCACACGCGCTGGGAGGCGTTCCGACGCATCACGCTCCCCCAGATCCGCCCCGCCATCGGCGCGGGCGCACTGCTCGTCGCGCTGTACGCGCTCTCGGACTTCGGGACGCCCCAGATAATGCGTTTCGACGCCTACACGCGGGTCATCTACAGCGCCCAACAGTACGACTTCGACCTCGCGGTCCTGCTGTCGGTACAGCTCGTCGTCGTCGCGTTCGTCATCCTCGCCATCGAGTCGCGCGTGCGCGGGTCGGGCGTCCAGTCAGAACACCCCGGTCGGGCGAGTTCGCCGCTCCGCCTCGGCCGACTGACGTGGCCCGCAGTCGCCGCCTGCCTGCTCGTGCCGCTGCTCGCGCTGGCCGTCCCGCTGGGCGTCCTGACGCTGTGGCTCCTCGAATCGCAGGCGCGAGTCGCCCCGTCGCTGGCGTTCCAGCCGGTGTACGCGTTCAACTCCGCGTGGCTGGCGTTCGCGGCCGCCGCGTTCGCCGCGCTGGCCGCCCTGCCCGTCGCGTGGGTCGCCTCGCGGCGCTCGCGGACGAGCAGTTCGGCGCTCGTCGGGGTGCTGGGCACCGTCGTCGAGCGGGTGTCGTACGTCGGCTACGCGCTCCCCGGCGTCGTCGTCGGGTTCGCGCTCGTCACCGTCGCCGCCAACGCGGGCGACCTCTACACGAGTGGCGTCGTCTACCTCCCGTTGCTCGTGTTCGCGTACGTCGTCCGGTTCCTCCCGCAGGCCGCGGGGTCGACCCGTGCCGCGTTCGGACAGGTCTCGCCCGCGCTGGAGGAGGCCGCCCGGACGCTCGGGGACTCCCCGAGTCGGGCGTTCCGGCGCGTGACGCTCCCGCTCGTGTTACCCGGCGTCCTCGGCGGGGCGGCGCTCGTCTTCCTCACGACGATGAAGGAGCTCCCGGCGACGCTCCTGCTCCGTCCGGCGGAGTTCGAGACGCTGGTGACCCACCTCTGGACGGCCGAAAAGCAGGGCTATTACGGCCAGGCCGCGATACCTGCACTCGTGTTGCTGCTCGTGAGTGCGCTGTCGCTGCTGGTGATGGTCCGCGTGGAGGGGTACGATGTCGAATGACCTCGCCCACGGGCGAGCCACCCCCGACGAGCGCGACGACCCCACCGTCCGGGACGACCGGTTCGCCGAGCGCGTCGTCCTCGAACTCGACAGTGTCACCAAGCGCTTCGGCGAGACCACCGTCATCGACGACCTCGACCTGACCATCCGCGAGGGCGAACTCATCACCCTGCTCGGTCCCTCGGGATGTGGCAAGACGACGACCCTCCGGCTCATCGCGGGACTCGACCGGCCCGACGAGGGCGAGATTCGCCTGCGCGGGACGTCCGTCGCCGGCCCCGAGTTCTCCCCGCCCGAGGCACGCGACGTGGGCGTCGTCTTCCAGGAGTTCGCGCTGTTCCCCCACCTCACCGCCGCCGAGAACGTCGGCTTCGGCCTCCGCGACCTCGGTGACGAGGAGCGCGAACGCCGGGTCGGTCGCCTGCTCGAACTCGTCGGCCTCCCCCAGAAGGGCGACGCGAAGCCCGACGAACTCTCCGGGGGACAACAGCAGCGGGTCGCGCTCGCACGCTCGCTCGCGCCCGAACCGGACCTGCTCCTGCTCGACGAACCGTTCTCCAACCTCGACGTGGACCTGCGCGTCGAGATGCGCGAGGAGGTCCGGCGCATCCTGAAGGAGGCCGGCGTCACCGCCATCTCCGTCACCCACGACCAGGAGGAGGCGATGAGCATCTCCGACCGCGTCGCGGTGATGAACGACGGCGAACTCGAACAGGTCGACACGCCCGAACGCGTCTTCGAGCACCCCGAGTCGCGGTTCGTCGCCAGCTTCCTCGGCCACGCCAGTTTCCTCGCGGGGAGCGTCGACGCCGACAGCGTCGCCACCGGCGTCGGTGAACTCCCGCGTGACCTCGTGTTCGGCCTCGCGCCGGAGTACGACGGGACGGACATCGACCTGCTGGTTCGACCGGACGACGTGCGCGCCGTCGCCGCCCCCGCCCCGGAGTGCAACGGCGAAGTCGTCCACCGACGGTATCTGGGGCCGACCGTCCTCTACCGCGTCGAACTGGACTCGGGCGACACCGTCGCCTGCATGCACAACCACTCCGACGAGGTGGGGCTGGACGAACGCGTTCGCGTCGAGGTGACTGCTGACCACGAGTTGGCCTGGTTCCCACGAGGTGAGCCACGTGCGTTGTAGAACGTTGCGAAGCGAGTGGAAACGAGGAGCGCAACGAGCGATAGCGAGTGGAGCGATTCAGTTCCCACGAGGTGAGCCACGTGCGTCGTAGCCCCACCGAGGCCGTCGTCCCGACAGCGTTCGCTCGATGAACCGTCGCCCCGGCAGTCACCTCGTCCTCGTCGCACTCGCCGTCCTCGCCGGTGTCGTCGTCTTCCTCACCGCCCGGACCCTGTTCCCGGAGCTCTCGACGAACCACGACGAGGGCGTCTACCTCCAGCAGGCCGCGATGCTACTGGAGGGAAAGCTCTGGCTGACGACCGACCTGCCGATGGCGTTCCGACCGTGGTTCTTCGTCGTCGACGGGTCGCGGCTCTACCCCAAGTACTCGCCCGTGACGGCGGCGCTGTTCGCGCCGGGCGTCGCCCTCGGCGTGCCGCGCCTCGTCCTCGCCGCCGTCGCCGCGGCGAACGTCGCGCTCGTCGGCCTGCTGGCACGCGAGGCGTTCGACGAGCGGACCGGTGTGCTCGCCGCCGCGTTCGCGCTCTGTACACCGTTTTTCCTCCTCATCTCGGCGACGTTCCTCCCGTACGCGCCGACGACGATGCTGAACCTGACGTTCGCGCTCTGTTACGTCCGGTCGCTCCGGCGACTCGACGCGGGCCGGAATCGCGTGAGTCTCGCGTACGCGCTCGCGGGCGGGGCGGCCGTCGGCCTGGCGTGCTTCGCACGACCGTACACGGCCGTCCTGTTCGCGCTCCCGTTCGTCGCGCACGCGCTGGTGACGCTCGGACGACGTGCGCGCCGTGGTGGCCTCCCCGCCGCGCTCCGTGCGCCGGTGAGCGTCCGACTGCTCGCACTCGCGGCCGTCGGCCTCGCGGGCGTCGGACTGACGCTGGGGTACAACGCCGTCGTGACGGGCCACGCGCTGACGTTCCCGTACCAGGCGTTCGCGCCGCTCGACGGCCTCGGGTTCGGCTACCGGCGGATGCTCCACTACGACCGGGTGTTCTCGCCGTGGCTCTCGCTGAACGCGAACGTCACGCTGCTGTGGGAACTGGCGACGCGCTGGACCGTCGCCGCACCGCTCGGGACGCTCCTCGCGCTGGTCGGCCTCGGGTCGCTTCGTGAAGGGAGCGACCCGGAGGCGCTCGTCTCCGACCACACCCTCCGGATACTCGTCGCGGGCGTCGCGCTTTCGGTGGCCGTCGGGAACCTCTACTTCTGGGGGTCGCTGAACGTGATGGGTCGACTCGCGGACCCGACGGACGGGTTCATGGGGAGCTACGGCCCGTTCTACCACTTCGACCTCCTGCTCCCGCTCTCGGTGTTCGGCGCGGTCGGTCTGCGTCGCGTGGCCGCGACGGTTCGGACACGACTCGCCGCACGGGACGGCCTCGACGGACGACAGGTCCGAACCGTCGGCGTCGTCCTCCTGTTGCTCGCGGTACCCGTCGCGGCGGGAGCACAGGTCGCCGCGCTCGACGGCCCCGTCGCCCGGCACGCCGAGTCGACGGCCCACTACGAGCGTGCCGTCGAGCCGATTCGGGACCACGAGTTCGAGAGCGGTCTCGTCTTCGTCCCCCGGACGTTCGGACCGTGGCTCAGCCACCCGTTCCAGACGCTTCGCAACGGCGGGTCGCTCGACTCGGGCGACGTCCTCTACGTGCAGGACCGCGACGCGGCCGGCGACTTCGCCGTCGTCGACGCCTACCCGAACCGGTCCCTGTATCGCTACACCTTCCGCGGCGAGTGGGGACCGGGACCGCGTCCGGTGACGCCCGAACTCCAGGCGTTGACCGTCCGGGAGGGGCCCAGCCACACCGTCCGGGCCGAGGTGGGCACGGTCGGTCGACTGTCGAGCGTCCGAATCGAGGTCGGTGACGACACCGTCGTGCGGACGCCGAACGCGACCGGTGACACCCACACAGTCACTTGGCAGGTCGCGGCGGGGCACGTCCGCTACGGGAACACGGTGACACCGCTGGACGGTGCCGAGGAGGTAGCACTCGTCGTCACGTTCGTCCAGGACGGTGGCGCGACGCTCTCGTACCGTCAGGAGGTGAGCGTCGGCACGGACGGGGAGACCGTCAGACTCCTCTGGCCGGGCGAGACGCGCGTCTGTCGGTTGACGACGGAGTGCGGGACGGAGGGGACGTACCTCGACGGAGGCGACTACGTCGAGGGGGTACGTGTCGAGACGAGCGTGGAGACGGCGAACGAGACGACGTCGGCAGCGGCGGCCGTGTCGTCGGTTCAGTTGCGCTCGACGGAGAGGATGGCGAGCGTGGCGTCGAGCGAGACGGTGAGGGAGTCGCCGCCGTGGTCGATGGTGACGTCGAGTCGCCACGGGTCACGGGAGACGACGTCGGTGTGGTCGTCACGGACACACCACGAGAGCGTCCAGTAGGGGCGACTGGAGAGGTCGATGCCGTGGTCGGCGTAGAACGCGACCACGGGCGACTTATCGAGCAGCGAGAGACCGACCGTCGAACAGAGGGTGTGGCCACACTGTACGCAGACGTGGTCGGCGCGGAGGCCGTCGCCGAGACAGCAGTCACCCTCCTCTTCGAGTGCGGTCTCCATCCGACCGCTACACTCGGGGCAGACGCCGTCGGCGGCGAGACAGTGGAGGTGTCGGACCCGCTGGTCGAACGCGCGGGCCACCTCGTCGTCGGTCCGGTCGTTCAACCCGCCAGGGGGGAACGAGTAGTTGCCGTGGCGGTGGTCACAGTCCCGACAGACGATGGCGAGCATCTCGTCGTCGTAGCGGGCGTCGAGCGGCCCGTCACACCACGCACACGACCCCTCGACCGGGAACGGGTCGACACGGGGGTGTTCGTTGAACGACCCCGAGATGATGGCTCGGACCACCTTCTCGCCGGCGTGGCGCAGGTCGTAGCCCGACTCCTCGCCGTTCTCGACCTTGACGACGTACTGGTCGGTGAGTTTCGAGAGGTGGTAGTTGAACTGGGCGCTGTCGCGCATCCCCACCGCACTTCGGAGGTCGGAGAACCGCACCGGTCGCGTGTCGGCCTGCCAGAGCGCTTCGAGGATGGAGAGTCGCGTCTCGTTGGCGATGAGTGAGAACGCCTCGGCAGGCGCGACACACTCCTCGCACTCCTGGAGCCTCGTCTCGGACGCGTCGCTCATGTCTCCGACTGGGTTCCCCGTCGGCTAAAGCGTTGGCACGTGCGCGAGCGGGCGAGGCCGTCCGTGTCGAGGGCGTCGGGTCACTCCTCGCGGCGGACCACGTCGACGGGGTACCGCTCGCCGTCCTCGTACCGGTACAGCACGTCGTCGGCTTCGCCCTCGGTTCGCTTGTGTGACCCGTCGCAGAACGGCGGGTCCGCCGAGAGGCCACAGCGACAGACGGCGATGTCACCGTACGTCTCGTCGATGTCGCTCTCGTCGAGTCGAACCGGGCCGGTGGCGTCGTGGTCGACCAGTCGGGTCATACGCCACCGAGTACACGACGGATAAGGAGCGTCGAGCTATCGGCAACACCGACCGGAAATCTCGACCCCGTGTCGAGGCCCGACGGTCAGTCCTCGCGTTCGGCCGCTATCTCGCGTGCGGCGTCGAGAATCAGGTCGTCGTCGAGGTGAGTGAGCAGGCGGCGCTGTCCCCGTTCGGTCCGCCGTTCGATATCGTCGCCCGTGATGTACGCCGCGAACCGTCGGTCGAGTTCGCGTTCTCGGAGTTCCACCCAGCGCTCGTCGCCGACCGCATGGTCGTCGGGACGCCGGGCGTCGGCGTACTCGCGCCAGCGGTCACGGTCGGCCCACTCGCCGGTCAGTTCGTCCTCCCGCCGGACCCAGTCCCAGTGGTCGGCGAGGGCGTCGGGGTAGCCCTGCTCGCGGCGCACGTCCGCGAGAATCGTTCGCCCGACACGTGCACCCTGCCCGGCGGACGTGATAGCCTGGGCTTCGCTGTCGCCGACCGGCGCTGCGACGTACAGACCGTCGACGGGCGTCGACCTGTCCTCGTCGGGGAGTTCGCGGTCGAACCGCCTGCCCTCGCCGTGGTCGTGCGCGAGGAACATCGCGTCCCCCCCCGTCGAGTCCGCCGAGGAACTCGGCGTCGTAGCGTGCCGCCGCGACGACGCGGGCGGCCGTGACGGAGGTGCCGTCCTGCGTCTCGACGACGAACCCGTCTCCCTCTCGCTGGACCGATTCGACCAGTTCGGCGACGAGTTCACCGCCCGCCACCTCGACGTGGTCGTGCATCAGGTCGTACAGCGTCTCGACGTCGACGCCCGCGGGAAAGCCCAGGTAGTTCTCCACGAAGGCACACCGACGGAGCGAGGAGTTCCCACGGTCGAAGACGACCGTCTCCAGTCCGTAGCGTGCGGTGAACACGGCCGTCGAACATCCGGCGGGGCCACCGCCCACGACGACGACGTCGAACTCCGTCCCGTCTCCCATCACCACCCACCACCGTTCGGCCGCTCCCGGTGTGTCGGCACACCGAGACCACCGGTCTCCTTCGGCATATTTTTTAGGTCTGCCTAAACGTTCAAAGCTGTTTCGTGTCGCCGCCACAGTCTCCCCCTCGTATCGGTGTCCGGGGAGTCAGCTAAACGAGCGGTAGCCCTCGACCGTGAGCCACACTCTATGTAGCGACATACAGTGTACAAGTCGCTGGTGAGACAGAGTTTTCGACGGTGGTACTCCGACAGAATTCGCCGAGCTGTCAGCGGAACTGCTCTTCGGCGGCCACGCGGACGATGGAGCGAGCGATGTCCCAGCCACCGCTCAGCGGGTCGAGTTTCGTCTCACCGGCGCGTTCGGCGTACTCTATCGGCACCTCACGGACTCGGTACTCACGCATCAGCGGGCGCATCAGTAGTTCGGCGGAGAGACCGGTGTTCTCCGTCCACTGGATCTTCTCGACGACCTCCTGCCGGTAGGCCCGCATCCCGGTCGTCGTATCGTGGACACGTCGGCCCATCAGAACACTCGCGAGGACCGCGAACGCGGCGTTCCCCAGGCGGTTCAGCGCCGGCATCGCCGCCGCACCGTAGTAGAGCCGGTCGCCGCTGACCACGTCGTACCCCTCGTTGATGGCGTCGAGAAACCGGGGGAGCGCGTCCATCGGGTAGGTGTCGTCGCAGTCGGTGGTGACCACGACCGGACGGTCGGCGGCGTGGAGCGCCGCCTCGACGGCGACGCCGTAGCCCTGAGGTTCCTGCTCGATGACCCGCGCACCGTGCTCGCGGGCGATGTCGGGCGTTCGGTCGCTGGACCCGTCGACGCAGACGACTTCGGCGCGGCCGTCCGTGACTCGCTCGACGTCCTCGAGGACGGTAGCGATGGCCGCTTCCTCGTTGTACGTGCCCATGACGACGCTCAGGTCGTCGAACGTGTACTCGTCCATGTCCCGACTCTCGCGAGGCGTTACTTTAGGCTTGCCAAAAACAGCGCGGCAAACGCTGTTCTAACATGAACATTTATTATAGATAGCGATGTTCAGTGTCGTGTACGCAGACGGTCGACAGGCGACCGCTGCCACACAGCTATGAAAGACGAAACCAGTCTCTCCGACGACGCGCCGCTCGTTCCCGAACTACCGACGCGGTCGCGTGCACGCACCGACGGTGGGACGGACCGCCGGCCCACTCGCAAACCGCGACGGCTCGCAGTTCGACCGGTCGACACCTCCTACGCCGAGGAGTCGACCCGTGGCGTGGAGGAGATCCTCCCCGAGGTCGAAGACCTCTCCGGGCGCAACTGAGCGGCCGCTTCGTTCTCCGGTGACCCACCGCGGAGACGACCGTCTCCGAGTGGGAACGCTTTTTCCTCGACGCTTGCCCCACTCGGTATGCACGCCATCACGCGGAGCGGGTGGGTCGAGGTCATCACCGGGTGCATGTTCTCCGGGAAGACCGAAGAACTCCTGCGTCGGCTTCGCCGCGCGGAGATAGCCGACCAGTCCGTCGCCGTGTTCACCCCCGCGCTCGACGACCGCTACGGGAAGACGACCATCGGCTCTCACAGCGGGCACCGGTGGGAGGCACACGTCGTCGAGAACGAAGGTGAGTCGGTCTGGACCATCGCGGAGGAACTCAACGGTGAGGAAGTGGTCGCCGTCGACGAGGCGAACTTCTTCGACGACACCCTCACCGACGTCTGTGAACACCTCGCCGACGACGGCCGCCGGGTCATCGTCTCCGGCCTCGACCAGACGTTCCGCGCCGAACCGTTCGACCCGGTCCCCCAGCTCGTCGCGCTCGCGGAGTACGTCGACAAACTCCAGGCCATCTGCACCGTCTGTGGCGAACCCGCGACCCGGAACCAGCGTCTCGTCGACGGCGACCCCGCCCACGCCGACGACCCGACCATCGTCGTCGGCGCGGAGGAGTCCTACGAGGCACGCTGTCGGAACTGCCACACGCTCCGCTCGGCCTGAAGGTTTTTCTCAGTCGACCCGAGCGTGTACCCATGGACGAGTCCCTGTTCTTCGCGGGCGTCGTCGTCTCGCTGACGGGCGTCTCGCTGTTCTTCTTCGGTGCGTTCGGTCCCGTCGTCGTCGGCCTCGTGTTGCTCGTCGCAGGGCTGGCGAGCAGCGGGTCGAGCGAGGAACAGTCCGAACGAGAGGACGGCCCGAAGGGTAACTGTCCGAGTTGCGGTGCCCGGAACGCCGCCGCCCGTGAGAGCTGTCACTACTGCGACGAACCGCTCTAACCCACCGCAGCCGGTCTGCTTTCGGTAAGTGGTGCTCGCAGACCGGATTCAGAGGTGCTCTCGGACGCGTGTGGCGACGGTGTCCATCGCCTCGTCGGCGACGTCCACCTCGTCGGTCAGGCTCAGGAAGCCGTGACACATCGAGGGGTAGTGCTCGTGAGCCACCCCGATACCCGCCTCGGCGAGTCGCTCGGCGTACGCGACTCCCTCGTCGCGGAGCGGGTCGTACCCCGCCGTGACGACACACGCCGGCGGGAGTCCCGAGAGCTCCCGTGCGCGAAGCGGCGAGGCGTAGGGGTTCGCGCCGTCGACCGAACTCCGGAGGTACTGCGTCCAGAACCACCCCATGTCCGCACGCGTCAGCAGGTAGCCCTCGGCGTTCTCCTCGTAGGAGTCGGTGTCGAACGCGTGGTTCGTGATGGGGTACAGCAGGAGCTGTACCGAGAGGTCGAGGTCCGCGATGGGTTCCTCGCGGAGTCTGAGGGCGGTTACAGCGGCGAGGGTGGCCCCCGCACTCGTTCCGGCGACACCGAGGCGGGAGGGGTCACCGCCGAAGGCGTCCGCGGTCGACGCGACCCACCTGACGGCGGCGTAGGCGTCGTCGACGGCCGACGGGAACGGATGCTCGGGGGCGAGGCGGTAGTCGACGCTGACGACGACACAGCCCACGCGCTCGGCCAACTCTCGACACGCACCGTCGATGGAGTCGAGCGTCCCGAGCACCCAGCCACCGCCGTGGTAGTAGACGAGCACCGGGAGCGGGTCGTCGTCCGTCGTCTCGGGACGGTAGACCCGAACCGGAACCTCGCAGGCGGGGCCGTCGAACGTCAGGTTACGGACCAGCGCCATCTCGGGGCCGCCACCGCCGCCGAACACCTCGTCTTCGACGCGTCGGGCGCTCTCGACGCCCATCGCGTGCCACTCCGGGACTCCCTGCCGTTCGATGTCGTCGATGACCGCCCGGACCTCGGGGTCGAGTTCCTCGCGCATGGGCGAGTGCTCGCACGCGGGGTACCTCAACGCTCCCGTTCGACGGGACGCTCCCGGAACGCTCAATCCGCGGGCCGCCGACGCCGTCGTATGGACGACACCGGCGTCGACTCGCTGGCCGACGCACGCGCACGCGACCGGCAGGACCCGCTCGCGGACCTGCGTGACCGGTTCCAGTGTTCCGACGACCTCTACATGGACGGCAACTCGCTGGGGCCGGTCTCGACGGACGCCGAGCGGACGCTCGACCGTGTCGTCGAGGAGTGGCGAGAGCAGGGCATCGAGGGCTGGACGGACGGCGACCCGCCGTGGTTCGGCTACTGCGAGCACCTCGGTGACCGCCTCGCGTCGCTCGTGGGCGCACGCGATGGCGAGGTGGTCGTCGCCAACTCCACCACCGTCAACATCCACACCCTGCTCGGGACGTTCCTCGACACCCGCCCCGGCACGCCCGCCGGTCCGGACCCGAGCGCCGACCCCGGCGCGGTGCTGGTCAACGACCTCGACTTCCCGACCGACCACTACGCGATTCGGACACAGTTACGCCAGCGTGGACTCGACCCCGACGAGCACCTGATAGCGGTCGAGTCTCAGGACGGCCGGACCGTCGACGAGGCCGACATCGAGACCGCGCTCGACGCCCACGACGTCGATATCGTGTTCATGCCGAGCGTGCTCTATCGCTCCGGGCAGTTGCTCGACGTCGAGCGTATCACGGAGATGGCCCACGACCACGACGCGCTCGCGGGGTTCGACCTCGCACACTCCGTCGGTGTCGTCCCACACGACCTGTCGGCGTACGGCGTCGACTTCGCCGTCTGGTGTCACTACAAGTATCTCAACGCCGGGCCGGGGGCCGCTGCGGGCCTGTACGTGAACCGCGAGCACTTCGGGACGGCCCCCGCGCTCGCGGGGTGGTGGGGCCACGACAAGGCCACCCAGTTCGAGATGAACCACGAGTTCACCCCCGCCGACACCGCCGGAGCGTGGCAGGTCGGGACACCGCCGCTGCTCGCCGTCGCGCCGCTGGAAGGGGCACTCGACGTGGTCGAGGACGCGGGTATCGACGCGATTCGAGAGAAGTCCCTCGCGCTGACCGACCTGCTCGTCGACCTCGTGTCCGGTCTCGACGAGTACGCCGTCGGGACTCCGCGGGCACACGAGCGTCGCGGTGGGCACGTCGCCGTCGAACACGAGGAAGCCTACCGTATCAGCCAGGCGCTCAAATCTCGGGGGGTCGTCGTCGATTTCCGCCCGCCGAACGTCGTCCGTGTCTGTCCCGCCCCGCTGTACACCTCCTTCGAGGAGACGTGGCAGGTCGGCGAACACCTGGAGTCGGTGCTGACCGAGCGAACCTACGAGCGGTTCGACCCGCGGGGCGACGGTGTGACGTGACTACCGCCACCGTCCGATCTCCCGGCAGCTTTCGGAGTCCACGCGGCCGGCCGAGCGTATAGCGACAGAGGATATACGGGTCGGCCGAACGACGCCGAGTGTGAGACGCCCTCTCACTCTGCGCCGGTCCCGTAGTGCCGAGTGGAACACCGTCGCTCACCACGACGGAACCTGTCCGAATCTGGTGAGAAACCGAGGCGCAGAACGCCACGAGATGCGAGAGTATCCGAGACCGCAAGGGGATTCATCGCGCAGCAAGAAAAACCCACGAGCGACGCTCTACGAGCCTTCTCGGAGCTAGCGGCAAAAGCTGCAACGAATCACTCGCCGTCGCCACGACTCCCCCGAGTGTTCGACACCCGTCGCCAACGACGGCCCGGTGCCTGTAGCCAGCGCGAAACGAGTCGAGAGGGCTCGTCTCGAGCACTCGAACGACGACCGACCGCAGAACGCATCCGGTCCGGCGGACAGTTTATTATCGACGCTGGTAGGCTCACGAGCCGAAATCTATAGTGCCATCAAAGAAGATTATGCGCCGCACGAGCTGAAATAGTAGCTCCGTCTGAGGAGATAAAGTGCATTATCCCACGCCGTGGGACAACACCTAAGTTCACACCGTCACAGCGAACTGTATGACCGACGAGGACGAGCGGACTGTCGTGAAGACGTACGTCCCTCGCTCGCAGAAGGAGACGTGGGTCGAACACGCCGAGTCGCTGGACATGAGCCAGAGCGAGTTCCTCCGGACGATGGTACAGGCCGGGCGGCGAGGGTTCGACCCGGCTCCGGAGGAGAGCCGTTCTGGGGACGCGACCCCTGGGGGTGAGGACCTCGAAGAGCAGGTCCGTTCGGCGCTCGCCGAGTCGGGGGTCCTGGGCTGGGACGGCGTCGTCGCTCGCGTCTCCGGGGACGTCGAGCGTGCCGTCGACGACGCGCTCGGCCGACTCCAGGACCGTGGCGAGGTTCGCTACAGCGGCCGCGACGGTGGTTACCGACTCACGAGCGAGTCCGGGGGCGAACGCGGACCTGCCGACGACGGGGACCGATACGACGGGCGAGGCCGGCAGGTCGACGACGGTGGACACCGTCGACGCGACGGCCGGGCGGACGACGCCCGTCCGAGGCCCCACGGCGAGTCGGCCGGCGAGCGGGAGACCGGAGGCCGGGACCGGAGCGAACGGCCCCGCGAGACGGACCGGTGGGTCACCGACGGAGTGGTCGATCGGCGAGACGAACGACGAGACGTCCGGCGAGAGGAATCGCCGGAGGGACGACGACGCGAGGACGTCCGCGAGTATCGGGGGCGGGACGACGACCGGCGAGCGTCGGGGAACCGGGAGCGCCCCGGCGGACGGGACCCCGCCCCGTCGGGCCGTCGTGACGGGCGGAGGGACCGTCGTCGGCCACGGAGCGACGGCCGGCCATCGCCCCCACCCGATGACCGCCCGCCGGTCGAGGCACTGCGTGCGGCCCGCGAGTCGCTCGACGGGGAGGACACTCGTCGGGACGGTAGGTCCGAGCGGCGTCAGGGGAAACGAGAGGAGAGCGTGACCGACGAGAGGCGAACCGATGAGTACTGACGCCGTCGAGGACCCGGTCGCGTACTTCCTCCAGGACATCGAGTACCACGGCCGCTCGGAACGGACGCGGACGGCGTACGAGCGTGTCCTTCGGCAGTTCGAGCGGTTCGTCGCCACCGAGAGCGCGACGCCCGCGACGGCGACCCAGCGCCACTGTCTCGCGTTCGTCCACGACCTGCGCGAGCAGTACGCCCCGAGTACGGTGGCGACCTACGCGACGTACGTCCACCGGTTCTACGACTACATGCTCCAGACGGAGACGTTCGACGGCAACCCGATGGCGCTGGTGATGGCCGAGATGGACGAATCCATCGACACCGACCCCACCCGTCGGGAGGTGAGCGTCGCCGGGATGCGCGAGTTCGTCGCCGCTCTCGACCACCCACTCGAACGGGCGCTCGTCGTCACACTGCTCAAGACCGGCATGCGTGTCGGCGAACTGGTCAACCTCGACCTGCGTGACCTCTCGCTCGACGGTGAGCTTCGGGCGGGATACCGCGTCGAACCGCGCCCACAGCTCGACACACGACCGAACTCGCTCTACGTCGACAGCGAGGTCACGCGGGGGAGCGTCGTCGACGGCGAGCAGCGCGAGGCGTCGAACAAACGCAAGCGGGCGACGGTGATTCCCGTCGACGACGAACTCCGGCACGAACTGGAGCGCTGGCTAGCGATTCGACCCAACTCGCGGTCGCCTGCGGAGCCGTTGTTCCTCGATACGGGCGAGTCGTGGGGTCGACGGCTGACGACGGGACAGGTGCGAACCGTCGTTCGACGCCACGCGGAAGCGCACGGCTGGCACCGCGAGGGTGGGGGTGCCAGCGAGAACGTCACACCGCACTACTTCAGACACTTCTTCACCACTCACCTCCGAGACCGGACGGGTGACCGCGGCGTCGTGAAGTACCTCCGAGGGGACGTCGCCACCGACATCATCGACACCTACACCCACGACTGGGGCAACCGCGTCCGCGAGGTGTACGAGGCGAACGTCTACTCGCTTCGGTAGCGCTGTGGCCCCGTCTCGATGCAGTCACCAGTTACTGTTGTGCTTCTTCCAACAGAAGTGGCGTCGCGCCAGCGACTCGTAAATCGTATGTCGTTATATCAAATTCGGGACGCGGCGGTAGACGACTCTCCCTCGACAACCGCCGAATTCTGCAATCAGCGGCCCGCTCCGACGGTATCGGTGACGGCGAAAGCGGGTCGGCAGGAATCACCGGGCGCACAGTGTGTGACCCGAAGGTTCGGCGGGGGCGATGTGCGAACGCGCGTGGTCCGGAGAGAGGCGTCGGCGGTCAGTGTCGTCACCGTCACCCACGCGGCGGCCACCGTCTCGTGAGTCACTCGGGTCCCCACGACAACGCTTTGAGCGTCGCCGGGTAACGGGTGGGCATGACGGGAGACGTGCGCCATCCCCGAGCGTTCGCGGTGTTCCGCGCGGGCCTCTACCTGCTCGCCGGGACGCTCGTCTTGCTAGTGGCGCTCTCCGGACTGGCAGCCATCGGCGTCATCGCCGTCCTCGGTGGGCTCGCCGTGGTGACTGCCGGCGACGTGAACCTGCTGACACTCCTGGGGCTGTCGGGACTGGTCGTGCTGGCCGTCACGGTGGGGGCCTTCGGACTTCGGTACGGTGCCCGTCGCGTCGAGGCGGCCGTCAGGGCGGCCGACGCCGTCCCGAACCCGCTCGACGTGGTGAAAGACGAGTACGTCGGCGACCGAATCGACGAGCGGGAACTGGAGATCCGTCTGGCCAGCGTCCTCGACGAGGGCCGAGCGTCGGGAACGGCGACCCCCGGCCACGACTCGGGGGAGACCGACCGTCCGGCGACGGTCGAAGAACCGGCGACGTGAGCCCTCGGGCCGACGCCCCACCTCGTACACGAACCCCTGAGAATCCACCCGTTCATCAGGGACGAGTGCATAGTGCCACGCGACATGGTAACGACCATCGAACTCCCGGACGAACTCGTCGACCGACTGGATACGCATCTCGAAAACGACGAGACACGAGTGGAACTCATCGAGGAACTGCTCAACATCTACGAGAGCACCCGGTTCGTCCAGGAGGGCTACTCGGAGTGATCGGCGAGCGACCGTGCCTGCCGGCCACCGACTACGGGACGACAACCGACCGGAACCGGACCTCGCCGTCGAGCATCGCCGCGTAGGCGTCGGCGGCCTCGTCCAGCGAGAACTCCTCGACCATCGGCGTCACGTCCCGAAGCGCGCTGAACTCCAGGGCGTCCTGTGAGTCACGCGCCGTTCCCGAGGCCCACCCTTCGACGGTGTTGCGCCCGCCGACGAGCGCCTGAATCGACACCTCGACGCCGTCACCGGGCACCCCGACGACGACCAACTGCCCGTTCGGCCCGAGACCGCCGACGACGGACTCGATGGCGTCGCTCGACGGTGCGGTGCCGAGAATCACGCGTGCCCCACCCATCTCGCCGAGCGCGTCGGCCGGGTCCTCGGCGTCGGTGTCGACGAAGTGGTCCGCGCCGAGGTCGAACGCCAGGTCACGCTTGTCGGTGCCCCGCGAGAGCGCGACCGTCTCGAAGCCCGCCCGGTGGGCGTACTGGAGGCCGAGGTGGCCCAGGCCGCCGATACCCTGGATGGCGACGAGGTCACCGGGTCGTGCACCGGTGTTCCGGATGGCGTTGTACGTCGTCACGCCCGCACAGAGCAGCGGCGCGGCGTCGACGGCGTCGAGGTCGTCGGGAATCGCCGCCAGCGCCTCCTGTGGTGCGGTCAGGTACTCGGCGTAGCCGCCGTCGAAGTGGATGCCGGTCACCGACGCCTCCTCGCAGTTGATGAAGTCGCCGCGGCGACACGGGTCGCAGGTGAAGCAGTGACTGCCGTGCCAGCCGACGCCGACGCGCTGACTCTCCTCCCACGTCGTCACGTCCTCGCCGACGGCGTCGACGTGACCCGCCACCTCGTGACCGGGCGTGCGTGGATAGTCGATGCCGGGGTAGACGCCGTCTTTCGTGTAGTGGTCGCTGAAACAGACTCCGCAGGCGTCGACGGCGACCCGCACCTCGTCGGGGCCGGGGTCGGGAATCGGCTTCTCGACCACCTCGAAGTCGCCGCCCGCTTCGGGAACCTGGGCTGCTCGCATCGTCGCGTCGTCGCTCATACGGGATTCGCTACACGCGGGGACGACATAGCCGTCATCCAGTGCGTACGTGACGGTTCGGTTCGTGTGAGTCACCGGTGGCGAATCACGTCCCGGTCGCGGCGTCGAGACTGTCCTCCCGTTCACCGCTGGCCACGACTACCGGTAGGTTCGGATGAAATATCTCGCGCACGCGGGTGGCGACGGCGCCCGAGAGGAGGACTTTTGCTCCGGGCCTCACACGCCGGAGTATGCAGACTGCCGTCCTCGGTGCGGGGAGCATGGGCCACGGCATCGCACAGGTGCTGGCGATGGCCGGTCACGACGTGACGATGCGCGACGTGGACGACGAACGGGTGGCGGACGGTGTCGACACCGTCCGGTCGAACCTGCAGAAGGGCGTCGAACTCGGGAAGGTGAGCGAGGCCGAGCGGGACGCGACGCTCGGCCGACTGACCGGGGAGACCGATCTCGACGCCGCGGTCGGTGACGCCGGACTCGTCGTCGAGGCGGTTCCGGAGTCGATGGACCTCAAGCAGTCGGTGTTCGAGGAGGTCGACGCCGCCGCTCCCGGCGACTGCCTGCTGGCGACCAACACCTCCTCGCTCTCGGTGACTGAACTGGCGAGTTCGGTGTCGAACCCCGAGCGGTTCGTCGGTGCGCACTTCTTCAACCCACCTCACCTGATGGACCTCGTCGAGGTGATTCGGGCCGAACAGACCGCCGACGAGACCGAAACGCGACTCGTCGAGATGCTGGAGGACGCGGGCAAGACCTGTGTCGTCGTCGAGGACTTCCCCGGGTTCGCCACCTCGCGTCTCGGCGTCGCCATCGGCGCGGAGGCCATCCGGATGGTCGAACAGGGGGTCGCCGACCCCGCCGCCATCGACCGGGCGATGGTCGAGGGGTACAACTTCCCGGTCGGACCGCTCGAACTCACGGACAGAGTCGGCCTCGACGTCCGACTCCACATCCTCCAGTACCTCCGGGAGGAACTGGGCGAACGGTTCCGACCGCCAGCCCTCCTCAAACGGAAGGTCCGCGCCGGGAAACTCGGCGTCAAGTCCGGGGAAGGGTTCTACCGCTGGGAGGACGGCGGACGCGTCGACACCGAGTGAGCCGTGACGGGTGTGTCAGGACCACCGTTCGGACAGTCGGCCGAGTCGCAGTATCTCCCCGGACAGCGCTCTCGTTTCGTCACCGAATGAGGAACGAGAACCCGTCGTAGCAGGCACTACCTCTCGGCTCGCATCGCAGACCGCCCTCGACTCCTCGGCGCACTCTTCAGGCTGTAGCGGGGAGGGGTCGATGGTCGGGGCGGTCAGCGAACCGCGAGTTCGGTCTCGACCGGTTCGAGGACCTGCTTGAGGCGTTCGTCGACCGGTCGGGACTCGGATTCGTTCTCCAGCAGGACGGTCTCGGAGGGAAAGAGCGGTTCGCCGAGGACGAGACCGTGGTCCCGTGCGGTCGACCCCGTCACGGTGACGTAGACACCCAGACCGGCCTCCGCGATGGCTGCCTCCTCCTCGACCCCCTCGCTCGGGTAGCAGAACTCGATACCGTCGAGCGCGTCGGTCCCGACGACGGCCTCGACGAGTCGCTCGTATCGCGGCGAGATACAGACCGGGCCGACGTACTCCTCGACGAACGAACGGTCCAGGTCACCGTCGGCGACGGCGGGGGTCGCCAGCAGCGTGTGGTAGACCGTATCCCCGAGGCCGGTGACGACCCGAACGTCGGTGTCGAGCGGGTCGATGCGGTCGTTGACGTCGGCGATGTCCCGGAGGGGGGTCGGCGCGAGGCCGACCACCTCTTCGAGGACGAGGTCCGCGCTGTCGAACCCGAGTGCGAACTCGTGTTTCCGGAGCGCCCGAAACGGCTCTTCCCGGCCGATCAGCCGAACCTCGTGATCGTCGAGTCGCCACGTCACCGAGTCGAAGACGATGCGCCGGGGGAACCCCTCCCGACCGTCGCGGCAGAGCGTGTACTCGGCGTTCCCCTCGCTGTACGCCGCGAGACGGTCGTAGACCGACCGGTCGGCCGCCTGTTGTCCCTTCGTGACCGCCTTCTCGTACCGTAGCGTCGAGATGACCTCGTCGGCGAGGTCCGTCGTCCCCGTATGGGTCGCCAGCCGTTCGAGGACGGCTTCGAGCGGGCGACCCTTCCGTGGAACGGCGACGCTGATGTCTGCCATTGTCCGAGACACTCGTTCCGGCGATAAAACGCGACCGATTCGGGCGACCGGCGGCTACTCGCCGGGCGCGTCGCCACCGAAGACACCGGCCATCCGCGTCCTGAACGAGTCGAACTCGTCGAGTTCCGCTTCCGCGTCGTCGAGGCGCGTCGAGAGCGCTTCGACACGCTCCAGTTCCGTCTCCAGCGCGTCGAAGCGCTCCGTGACGTCGCCGGCCTCGTCGAGGCTCTCTTCGAGGTCGTCGATACGGCCCTCGGCGGCCTTAACGTGGTCGACCGTCTCGGTGAGTCCCTCCGCCGTCTCGTCGAGTCGGCCGCTCAGCGCGTCCACGTCGTCGGTGGTCGCCGCCTCGCCACGGAACGTATCGAGGTGGTCCTCGACCGCCGCGAGATCGTCGCGGACGGCCTCGACGTGTCCCTCGACGTCGACCAACCCGTCCTCCAGGTCGTCGGTCGACCCGTCGAGGGTCTCGATGGCCGTCGCCGCCTCGTCCGTCCGCTCGTAGAGGTCGTCGACCTCCTCGCGGACCGCGTCGAGTTCCTGGCCGACCGTCTCGGTCCGACCGGTGGCGTCCTCGATTCGGTCGGTGACGGCGTCGAACCGTTCGTCGGTCTCGTCGGCGTGTTCGAACAGTTCCTCGACGTCGGCGTCGACCGCGTCGGCCCGTTCGTCGACGCTCTCGACGTCGGCCGCGACCGCCGCCACGCGGTCGTCGACGACTTCGACCGCCTCTCCGAGTTCGTCGAGGGTGTCCGTCGTCTCCTCGAAACGCGCCTCGACCGACGCGCTGGTCTCGTCGAGTCGCTCGTCGAGGCCGTCGGTTCGTTCCTCGACCTCGTCCACACGGCCGTCGACCCGTTCGACGCCGTCGTCGACGGTGCCGAGTCGCTGTTCGTGGCTGTCGAGCCGTGACTCCAGCGAGCCGAGTTCGCCACGGAGGTCACGCAACAGCGTCTGCGCGTCGCCGTTCTCGTCGAGGAACGCCTCCAGTGCGTTCACGTAAGCCCGAAGCTTCGTCACGTCCTCGCGGATGGTCGCCAACTGCGCGGTCTCGCTCCCCGACGGACCGTCCGCACCGAGCGCGTTCCGAAGCGCGTCCTCGACGGTGGGGTCGACGCTGCCGTCGCGCAACTCGCGGGCGAGGGCCGCGGCGACGCCGCTCGCAGCAGGGGCCGTGTCGACGGCGTCGCTCGACGACGTCGCGGGCGTCGGTTCGGGTGTCGCGTCGGGCGCGTCGTCGCTCCCGTCGCTCCCGTCGCTCGGGTCGCTCAACTCGATGGGTTCGACCTCCTCGTCCTCCTCGTCCGCTCTCTCGGCGTCCTCCTCGGCCGTGATGTCGACGGCCTCCGCCTCCTCTTCGAGTCCCGGAACGCTGTCCGCGTCGCCCGCGATGACGTCGCGTACGACGTCACCGCTGTTCGTCCCGAGGACGTCGGCCGCGGCGTCGTCGACCTCCAGAACCGGGTCGTCGAGGAACTCCTCGACCGCGTCCACGTCCTGGTCGCGCAGTGCGTACACCGTCGTCACCTCTTCGCCCGCACCGAGGTCACGCTCGAAGACGAGCGCACCGTCGTCGACGGACCAGCACTCCTCGCCGAACTCGGGGTGGAACCCGACGTCGTCGGCCTTGATTCCCTCCGGGAGTTCGTCGGTCACGCGGACGGCCACACGCTCGTCGCGCGCCGACCGGACGACGAACGCGATAGCGGGGACTGGGAACTCGTCCGGTTCGAACGACTTCTCGACGGTGACGTCGCCCGACTCGACGACACCGGTAGCCAGTTCACTCATTGTGTGACTGTTCTTCTTTCCGATAATAAAGGTGTCCGTGAACTGTATAGCCCCCGACGACCTCGCACGGGAGAAAACCCTCAGACGGTGGTGCTGTCGCCGATTTCGAGCAGCTCGAGACGGCGGGGGTACTCGAACCCGCGGACGTGCGGTCCCAGCGCGGTCGGGTCCGCGGTCAGCCCCTTCCACATGTCCCAGTGGGTCGGGAGGAACCGGTCGAGTCGGAGTTGGCGGGCGGCCTCGGTGACGTCGTTCTCCCCCGAGTACCACTGCGTGTCGACCGGGTCGCCGGTCTCCTTGTCCGGGATACGGCCGGCACTGCCGAACGCGAGCGCCCCGAGGTCGATGTCGTAGCGCTCGCCGACGTCCGCGAAGCGGTCGCTCGGCCGGGCGTCGCCGCCGTGGAAGAACGTCCGACCGGCGTGCTCGAAGACGTACGAGACGGGATGCTCGGCGTCGGGGTCGTGGGCCGGTTCGACGTGGACCGTCACCTCGCCCACGTCGACGGTGTCGCCCTCCGAGACCTCGACGAAGCGGTCGTCGCCGAGGTCCCACGCCTCGCGCCAGCCTTCTTCGGCGACGACGTCGTGTGAAGCGTCCGTGCCGAAGAACGGTGCGTCGGTGGTGGCGAGGATGGGGCCCTGACTCGGCCCGTGGGTGTGGTCGGTGTGCTCGTGGGTTGCGAACACCGCGTCGGCTTCGCGCACGTCCGCCGCGTCGAACGGCACGGGAATCATCCGAACCGTTCGCGGCGGGTCGCCCGTTCCGAGGTACGGGTCGACGAACAGCGTCGTTCCGTCGCTCGCCTTCACGACGAAGCCGTTACAGCCGAGATACCAGACCGCCAGTCCCTCGGGGTCGCTCTGCTCGACGGCTCTGAGCAACCAGTCGCCCCAGTCGGAGTGGACGTCGTCCATATCGGTCGCACCCACGGGAGCCTCCTAAATCCACCACCTTCCCTCCACGACCCCGTTCGTTCGTCGTTCGAGTCGGCACGCGACGCCACTGCACAGCTTGCTGGTTTTGTTAGACGTGTGCCGCGAGTCTAACACACCATCTTTCGTTTCAACAGAAGATACTTAGCGAATCATCATCGAATTCGGACACATGAACCGCCGGTCCCTCCTCGCCTCCCTCAGTCTCGCCCCCGCTTCGATGCTTGCTGGCTGTTCGGGGAGTTGTAGTCAGGGGTTCTTCGGCACCTCGATGCCACATGACGGAGAAATCGCGGTCGAGCGTACCGATACGGTACCTGAACAAGCGACGATTATCCAATTCTCCGAGTTGCCTGACGCTGAGCAGTCGATTCTTCAGACGGCAGTCGAGGACGGTGTCGTTCGGGCGTGCTTGGACGATGATGACGAGAAGACCAGCGCCATGCGGTCGTTTTCTAACCGGATGAAGGGAGAAGAAACGTATCTCGTCTATAACACCAATCACTACGCCCTCGGGGTCCGAATGGCCGATGAGGTCTACGGCAGCGGTACAGCACCCCTACCGGAGAGTGACGTGGACCCGTGCTGTTGACCGTCGTCGAATCGAGACTGGCAAACTGATACACTCACGCTCTCTGTCTAACAGTTGAATCAGCTGAGTTTCGTTGGAACAAACACTCACAGCATCCGCGCGAGTACAACGAGCGCGGTTCGCCGTGAACGGGCAACGCGAGTGAGCGGGGTGTCACGAGACGCGTTGCGCCTCGTGGGCTAACCAGAAGCCGGTGGCTTCTGGTGATGACGAGCAGACGGAGCGCTCGAAGAGCGCGAAGTCTGCGAGGAATCCTTTTGTTCGAGCGTTTACACTGCCGGAGTCGCTCCGCGACTCCGGCGCGTGGATAAAAAAGTCGTGTTCAGTCCTGACAGCAGCCGCCGGCTTTCTCCCCGAAGTCGACCGACAGCGGTGCCGAAATCATCTCGTTGAGCTCCTGCAACTGGAGTTCGAGGTCGGACTGCGCGCGGAGGTACTCGCTCATGACCGGGATGTCGTGGAGTTCCTCTTGGGCCTCCTGCAGTTCGCGGAGGTCCTCGTTCGAGGCGTTGCCGGTCTGGCGGGCGAGCATGAACTCCTCGCGTTTCTGCTCGAAGACCTGAATCTTCTCCTGGGCCTCCTCGCTGTCCTCGACGGCCTGCTTGGCCTCGGCGAACTCCCGGTAGGCGGGAAGGTCGGCGATGGCGGTCCCGAGGTCGCCTGCGAGTTCGGTGGCACGGGCGGCCGCGGCCATCTCGTCGGACTCCGGCGTGGTCTCGATGCTCATGGTTCGGCTTGGGACTCGGCGGGTTTAGGTCTGCCGAAGCTCCGGACGGGCGGCCGCGACAGCCGCCGCGAGCGTCGTCGTCTCGTCCTGTCCAGTGTACTCGTCGCTCCCTGCGGTGTCGGTGGCACCGTCACGGTCTCGCTCTGGCGACGCTGGCTCGACTCGGTGGGGCGAACCGTCTCCGGTCCCGGACACTCCGCGTCGGCGGCGGCTCCGACCGTCCGCGCCAGCAGTTTCATGCTCGTTGACACGCTGTCACTACGTATGGCGAGCGATGGCATTCGGACGACGGTGAAACCCGGACAGACCGTCTACGACGACGAGGGGAACGAGCTGGGACTCATCCGTGGGCTCACCGAGGAGGGGTTCCAGGTGCGGGCCGGCGAGTCGGTCGAGCACATCGACCTGGAGACCGACCCCGGCCACGAGTTCGGTGAGGGCTACCTGATGTGGCGCTGTTCGGAGTGCGGGGAGATGGGTCGCCTCGAGAGCGGCTACCCCGAGGAGTGCCCGAACTGCGGGACGCCGAAGCGTCACCTCTACGCGTGGCTGGAGGACTGACCGGCGGCTACGGGAGAGACGGGCGTGCGGGCGTGAGCCACAGCCGCACGGTCACTCCGGACCGTACACGTTAACCGCGTCCAACCGCTGGCACTGGTAATGAGTCAGGAATCGCGGAGCGACTACTCCGAGGGCGACCTACGAAAGACCGGGATGGCCCTCAAGCACGAGCGCACGTGGGACTACGAACTCGACCGCATCGTCGAGGCCGTCGAGGAGCGCGGCGCGGAGAAGGTCGGCCTCCAGTTCCCCGAGGGGCTGAAACGCCGTGCCCCGCACGTCGCCGACGACCTGCGCGAACTCCTCCCCGAGGGCACGCGCGTCCTCATCTCCGGGCAGCCCTGTTACGGCGCGTGTGACCTCGACACCTACATGATGCGCCGGACCGACGTGTTCGTCCACTTCGGCCACTCCCCGATGAAGGAGTCGGACAAGATCATCTACGTCCCGCTGTTCTCGAACGTCGAGGTCGAACCCATCATGCAGGAGTCGCTCGCGGAGCTGTCGGACCCCGAGGAGGACCCCCACGTCGGCCTCGTGACGACGGCCCAGCACATGAACAAGTTCGAGGAGATGAAGGCGTGGCTCGGCGACCGGGGCTACGAGGTCCACACCCGTCGTGGCGACGACCGACTCACCCACGAGGGGCAGGTGCTCGGCTGTAACTACGCGTCGGCGGACATCGACGCCGACCAGGTGCTCTACGTCGGCGGCGGGAAGTTCCACCCGCTCGGCCTGGCGATGGAACACCCCGAGAAGACCGTCGTCATCGCCGACCCCGTCAACAACGTCGTCACCGTCGCGGACACCGAGAAGTTCCTCAAACAGCGCTACGGCGCGGTCCACCGCGCGATGGACGCCGAGACGTGGGGCGTCGTCTTCTGCACGAAGATCGGACAGGGCCGCTGGGAGGTCGCCAACGACATCGTCGAGAACAACGAGAACGCCTACCTGCTGACGATGGACGAGGTCACGCCCGACCGCCTGACGCAGTTCGGCTTCGACGCCTACGTCAACACCGGCTGTCCACGCATCACCACCGACGACGGCCCGCAGTTCAAACAGCCGATGCTCACTCCCGGCGAGTACCAGATCGCCGTCGGCGAAGAGCCACTGGATTCGCTGTCGTTCGACACCTTCCACGGCACCTGGTAAGCGAGCCGTTCTCTCCTACCTCGCCTCTCCTGCTTTCTCGGCACTCATCTCGTAGCTCTGCCCGTCGTACTCGAACCGAGTTGGTTCTCGAACGCCGAACGCAGGGGTCGTCCCTGTCGACCCGGATAGTCGAGCCGTTTGGACGTTCCGGTCGAGTAGCAACGCGAGCGCGTCGCGGAGTGGGCGTGACCGACCGAAGCCACCTGGCTGGAGCACCTGCTCCGTGACGAGTCGGTGCTCCGCGGTCCCATCGACCACACGCAGGACGAACGTCCCTTCCGAGGAGCCCTCACCGTCGTAGCCACCGCTCCACCGTGCGGTGACCGTGTCGTCCTCGACAGAGACCTCGCTCACGTCGCCGGTCGTCGTCAACGCTGCCGGTGGCGCGTCGACCTCGAACGTCGTGGCGAGTGCGACCGACTCCTCGTAGTTCCCTGTGGAGAACCAGCCGTCGTTGCCGAACGCGTAGCGCCCGCCGCCGAGTCCGGCGACTCGTCGTTCGTCGTCGCCACCACCACGTGCCTGTTCGTCGGGGGCGTGTTCGAGCGTAACCGACCACGTGTGACTGTCGCCGGGGACGATGTACATCAGTGGCTCTTCGACGATGGTCGGCGCGATGCGGAACCACTCGCCGTCGACTCGCTTGTGGAGCAGTGCGCCGTAGTGGTTCGTCTCGAAGCGTACCTCGGTGTCGTTCGAGAGCGTGAACTCGACCGTCCCGGGCAGTTCGACCGACGACCGTGACGCGGTCATCCGCAACGGCACGTCGTCCGGTGCAGCGTCGGCACAGACGAGGGTGCTATCGCCATACCTCGGGCAGTCACCGGGGTACGCCCCGACGTCGGGAGATTCGGGGGTCTCGGTCGTCACCGTCGTCGCTGGCGTCGTCGTCCCGTCGTCGGTGCCGTTGGGGCTGGGCGAGGGATCGGAGAGACACCCCGCCAGACCGACCGCCGCGAGCGCGAGGACCTGTCGGCGTCGCATACCGTCACGACCTGTCGGGGAGATAAGTGCTTTCCCGTGGCTCAAAAGGTCACGGAGAGGTCCGCGACCACGTCGTCGAGAGCGTCGTGGGCCGGGTCGACGTAGTCCAGCATCGAGACGAACCCGTGGATCATCCCCTCGTAGTGGTGGCGCGAGACGTCGACGCCGTCCGACTCCAGTCTGTCGGCGTACTCCTGGCCCTCGTCACGCAACGGGTCGAACCCGGCGGTGACGACCGTCGCCGGGGGGAGTCCCGAGAGGTCACCCGCGAGGAGCGGCGCGGCGTACTCGTTACGCCGCATCGTCGGGTCGGGCAGGTACTTCTCGTGGAACCAGTGCATGCTGTCGCGTTCGAGGAAGTAGCCCTCGCCGTTCTCCTCGTAGGAGTCGAACTCGCCGTGGACGGCCGAGGAGACGACCGGGTAGACGAGCACCTGCCGGGCGATGTCTGGGGCGTCCTGTCCCATCGACCGGTCGTCACGGGCCATCAGGGTCACTCCAGCGGTGAGGTTCGCACCAGCGCTGTCCCCGCCCACGGCGATTCGGTCGGTGTCGACGCCGACGTGGTCGCCGTGGTCCGCGAGCCACGAGACGGCGGCGTAACTGTCCTCCAGTGCCGCCGGGAAGACGTGTTCGGGCGCACGGCGGTAGTCGACGCTGAGGACGGCACACTCCGCGCGGCGACAGACCGCGCGACAGACGTTGTCCACCGTGTCGAGGTCACCGAGGACGAACCCCCCGCCGTGGAGGTAGACGAGTGCGGGGTGCGGTCTCTCGCCGCCAGGGGTGTAGAGTCGAACGGGGATGTCGGACTCCGGCCCCTCGATGGAGAAGTCGCTCACCTCGCCACCGACGGGGTCCGGGTCGGTGTCGACGAAGAAGGACTTCAGCGCCGCGCGGGCGCTCTCGACGGAGAGCGCGTACGTCGGTGGCCGTGCTCTGGTGTCGACGATGTCGAGGACGGTCCGTGCCTGCGGATGTGGTTCGTCAGCCATAGCCACAGTCAGAGTGGCCGACCGCTTAACTCCCGGTGGGCCGGCACGGATGGAAAGCTAGTTCGGCGTGAAGGGAGAACGACGACCGACTACCGTCATGGTTCGACGATTCGTCCCACAGGGAGTGAGGTACGCGCTGGTCGCCTTCGTCGCGGGGGTGCTCGCGGCCGTCCGCTCACCGTTCGCCGCGGCGGCCGGACTGCTCGTCTCGGGGTTCGTCCTCCAGTTCTACCGCGACCCGGAGCGCCGGGTCGCTCCGACGGGTGCCGTCTCGCCGGCCGACGGCCGCGTTTCGGTGATTCGTGAAGCGGGCGACCGACTCCGCGTGGGCGTCTACATGAGTGCGACCGACGTCCACGTCAACCGTGCTCCACTCGGTGGGACCGTCCGGGAGGTGACCCGTCGCCCCGGCGCGTACAAGCCGGCGTTCTCGAAGGACTCCGACGAGAACGAACAGGTCGAACTCGTCTTCGAGGACCACAGCGTCGTCCTCATCGCCGGGTGGTTCGCCCGGCGCATCCACCCGTCGGTCGCCGTCGGAGACACCGTCCAGCGGGGCGAGCGAATCGGGCACATCTCGTTCGGAAGTCGCGCCGACGTGGTGTTGCCCCCCGAGGTCACGCGCGACGACCTCACCGTCGAGGAGGGTGACCGCGTCTACGCCGGGCAGACGGCCCTCGCGTACACCGAGACGGACCGTCACGAGGCCGTCGAGCCGTCGTCGTGACGGCGGTCGGGTAATCTCCATAGGCCCAACAGTCATATACTCCAATTCGTAAGGGCCTGTAATGAGCGACGATGGCAGTATCGAGGCGACACTGGTCGAGTGGTATCGACGCTTCATCGGCGAACCGGAGCGTCAGATCGACGTCTACGCGGGGTTCGCGCTGTTCTTCGGTGGGTTGGCCCTGGCACTGGTCGGACTGATACTGTTCGTCCTCGAACAGGTCGCGTTCGGTCCGGGGAAGACGTTCTGGCTCCGTGAAATCGCGTTCGCGGTCGGCGCGGCCGGACTGCCGACGCTGTTCCTCGGCGTGACGGTGCTGTTGCCGCTGGACAAGCGGGCACGCATCGGTGCGCTCGTCGGCGAGGGGTTCAGTCTCGCGGCCATCGCGCTGTTCGTCTGGGCGCACCCGTGGCAGTGGAACGTGAACTCGGGCGTCGACTACAGCGTGCAGGGCGTCGGTCTCTACGCACTGGGTGTCGTCACCGTCGTCGCCGCGACGTTCGCCGCACTCGTCAGCTACCACGTCGAGCGTGCCAGCCCCGACAAGGTCGTCGCCGAAGCGACCGAGGAGGACACCGGCCCCGAGGTGACCGACGAGGACGTGCGCCGCGACATCGACGAGGCGATGGCGAACACCGAGATGACCTGGGGCGGCGTCCCGAAGGACAACACCCGGCGTATCACCGTCAACGACGACTCCACGGGACTCGACACCTCCGGGTTCGAGGGCGTCGAAGCGAAGTCCCACCGCTCGGCGGGGGGTAGCGTCGACGCGGCCGTCGCCGGCCTCCAGGGGATGCGCGGTGGCGAACCGGCCCGCGAGACGTCCCGTGGGTCGGGGACCGACGACCAGGCCGCGGCGCTGGCACGACTTCAGGAGGAACAGCGCAAGGACGCCGAACGCGAGGAGAAGATGGCCGACCTCAACAGCGGCGGTATCGTCGGCCGGTTGAAGTCGATGCTGAATCTCGGGTAGTCGGGCCACTCCGGCCGACTCCGGACCACGATTCTGTGGGCTACGGTTCTGTCACGCCGACGAGCAACTGCTGACGATTTTCTTCAATCCGAATCTATACGAGTAGAGAGAAACTTTATTATGGTTTGCTCGAACGACCGGATATGGCGAAAGGCCTAGACGTCGGCACGATGAACATCATCTCGGGAAAACAGGACGACAACGACACGGTGTTCGTCCAGCAGCGCAACTCCTTCGTGGAGATAGAACACAGCGACATGGCGGAGCAGATGCTCTCGCGGTCGGACGTCCTCCACATCCGGAAGGACGACAAGGTGTACGTCGTCGGTGACGACGCGCTCAACTTCGCGAACATCTTCAAACAGGAGACGCGCCGCCCGATGCAGCGCGGTATCCTCTCGAACGACGAGAAGAGCGCCATCCCGATGATCAAACTCATCATCGAGCAGGTCGCCGGCGAGCCGGACTACCCCGGCGAGAAGATCCACTTCTCGACGCCCGCGGACCCCATCGACTCGGACCTCTCGACGCTCTACCACCAGAAGACGTGCGAGTCGTTCCTCGCTGACATGGGCTACGAGCCCGAACCCATCAACGAGGGGATGGCCGTCATCTACAGCGAACTCGCTGACAACAACTTCACCGGTCTCGGCGTGAGCTTCGGTGCGGGGATGACGAACATCTGTCTCGCGTACTACGCGGTGCCGGTCATGACGTTCTCCATCGCCCGCGGTGGGGACTGGGTCGACGAGCAGGCCGCCCGCGCGACGGGCAAGCCCGTCGACAAGGTCACCTCCATCAAGGAGGACGACTTCGAACTGGACTTCAAGACGGACGTCGGCGGTGTGGAGGGTGCGCTCGCCATCTACTACGAGAACCTGCTCGACTACGTCATCGAGAACATCGCCCGCGAGGTCGACGAGGAGGACGTCGAGGAAGGTCTCGACGTCCCCGTCGTCGTCACCGGTGGGACGTCCTCGCCCGACGGCTTCGAGAAACTCTTCGAGGACCACCTCGACGAGTCCAGCCTGCCGTTCTCGGTCAGCGGCGTCACGCGCGCCGACGAACCGCTCTACAGCGTCGCCCGTGGGTCGCTCGTCGCCGCCCGCTCCGAGGAGGACCGCGACAAGCCCCAGAAGAGCAAGCCCGTGAAGTCCTCGAACTCCAACGGCAAGGGGTCGAAGCAGGCGAGTTCGAACGGGAACTCCTCGAAGGGGAAGACCTCGAAAGGCAAATCCTCGAAGCAGTCCTCGAAGAAGCAGAGCCAGTAAGCGATTTCGAGCGGCTACCCGGTGTTGAACCGGTCGAGTGCCGCTTGCCACGACTCGATTTCTTTCGGCTCGCTCCGATGCTCCACGGTGACCCCCAGGTAGCCACAGCTCTCACACGCCACCGCCTCCTTCCCGTACAGGGTGTAGGATTCGAGCGTGGTCTCACAGCGCGGACAGTCCATACGCGCCCGTTCGAGTGTGGGGTGATGAATCTAACTTATCGTCGAACCGGTAGGTCTCGCGGGGCCGAGCGGCCGTCGCGTCGCCGTCCCGCAATCCTTTCGCGGGTCGGTGACGGACCCAGCAGCGTGAACCGGCGAACGCTCGAACGGCACCTGCAGGAACTCGACGGGTTCGCCGACCCGCAGGTCGCGTTCGAGCAGTACCCGACGCCGGCGGACATCGCGGCGCACGTCGTCCACCTCGCGGCCGTGCAGGGCGACCTCTCGCGGCCGGTCGTGGACCTCGGGAGCGGGACGGGCCTGCTCGCACTCGGGGCGGCGCTGGCGGGGGCACCCGCCGTCGTCGGCGTCGAACTGGACGCGGACGCGCTCACCACCGCCCGAGAGAACACGAGGCGACTCGACACGCCGACGGCTCCGGCGTGGGTCCGAGGCGACGCGACCCGCCTCCCGCTCCGCCTCGACGGTGTGACGGTGTTCTCGAACCCGCCGTTCGGCGCACAGCGAGGGAACGAACACGCCGACCGCGCGTTTCTGCGGACCGCTGCCGCCGTCGCCGACGTCTCGTACACGATACACAACGCGGGGTCACGTGCGTTCGTCGACTCGTTCGCGGCGGACCACGCCGGCGAGGTGACCCACGCCTTCGCCGCCGCGTTCGACGTGGACCGACAGTTCGACTTCCACACCGACGACCGGCGGACCATCGAGACGGAGGTGTTCCGCATCGAGTGGTGACCGGTCCCTTCTCAGGCCGCCCACAGCGGTATCCCTGCTGGGAGCGAGCGAGCAACCATGACACGAACGGTGCTCGTGACGGGCTGTTCGTCGGGTGTCGGCCGAGCGACCGCGCTGGCGTTCGCGGACGACGGCTGGACGGTGTACGCGACGGCCCGAGAGGCGGCCGACCTCGACACGCTCCACGACGCAGGCTGTGAGACCGACTCCCTCGACGTGACCGACGACGACGCGGTCGCTCGGGTCGTCGCACGAATCGACGACGAGACGGGGCAGATAGACTGTCTCGTCAACTGTGCGGGCTACGCCCAGTTCGGAGCGCTGGAGGACATCCCCGTCGAGCAGTCGAGAGCACAGTACGACGTGAACGTCCACGGCCCGCATCGACTGATTCGAGCAGTGCTCCCGCACATGCGCGAACGCGGGTCGGGTCGAATCGTCACGGTGTCGGGGACGACCGGACTCGTCGCGGCTCCCGGTGGTGGCGTCCACTGTGCGTCGAAAGCCGCGCTGGAGGCGATGCACGACGCGCTCCGGGTGGAGGTCGCAGACGAGGGTATCGCGGTGGTCGTCGTCGAACCGGAGGCGGTCGAGACCGGCTTCGACGACCGGTATACGGCCGAGTTCGAGAACCTCGACCGGTCGGGCGCGTACGACTGGCTCTACCGGATGTACGACGACAACCTCGCCGTCTGGGGCGGCGGGTCGGCGTCCAGTTCACCCGAGGAGGTGGCGGCGGTGATTCTGGACGCGGCGAGCGTCGACGACCCGAAGTCGCGCTACTACGTCGGGACCGCGGCGTACGTCTCGGCGGCTATCGGCCACCTCCCCGACCGGGTCAGAGACGGCCTGTTCGGACTCGGCAAACGGCTGTTGCCGGTGGCGGCGAAGGCGAAGTCCTGGCGCGAGTAGCCCGCTCGACGGTTCGACTCAGTCGAGCACCTCGCCGAGGAACTCGGCGTGGTCGGCGTGCCACGCCTCGACCGCCTCGGGACGACGATACGCGACGGCGAGCGACTCGTGGGAGGGTTCGACGTCCCCGCCGACCACCCGACACCGGTAGGGTAGCTGCAGCTGGCCGTGTGGACCGTGTGCGCCCGGTCTCCGGGTAAACACCCCGAGCAGGGCACCGACCTCGACGTCGAGACCCGTCTCCTCGCGGGTCTCACGCCTGACGGTCTCGTCGGGTGACTCGCCCGGTTCGACCCACCCGCCGGGGATGCCCCACGTCTCGTCGTCCGCGCGGTGCTGGAGCAGGAGGCGGCCCTCGTCGTCGGTGACGACGGCCCCCGCACCCACCTTCGTCGTGACGTGACCGACCTCGGCGGCGAACCGCTCGCGGACGACCTCCGACGGGACGCCGAGGTGCTCGCCGTAGTACTCGCTGGCGAGTTCGAGGACGCGCTCCCAGCGTCGCTCCTCCCACGGGTCGTCGGCGTAGCGTAGACCGTTCTGTGCGAGCGTCCGGAGTTCGTCGAGGAGGGGCGCGGCGTCCATCGTCCCGTCGTCACCGGCGACCGAGAAGAGTCTACGGGTGGTGCGGTCGGTCAGTCGTCCCGTGGCCGGACCGCCACCGTCACGCGCGTCCCGTCCTCGGTGGTCGCCAGCACGCGGCGGTCCTCGCGGACGAACGTCAGGCCGCCGGCGCTCGTGGTGTTGTTGCCGACGGGGATGGTCGTCTCGCCGAGCGTCTCGCCACCACGGGTGACCCGGAGGGTGAACTCCCGGCCGGGGACGACGCTGACGTTCCGACCGGTGATGGTCGGGTCGGCCCGTGACGGGTCGGAGACGTACGCGAGGCGGGACGCCTGGTCGTGATAGAGGTAGACGACGTACGCCGAGCGGTTGCCGACCGGCGACCACGAGACGAAGTCGGCGGTGACCGACTCGCGCCAGCCGACGCCGCCGACCCGGACCAGCGACCGACCGTCGTTGGCGAGGCGGCCCGTCGACGTGACCTCCCACCATATCTCGCGGTCCTCGCTGACGACGATGACGCCGCTGGCGTTGACGTTGGAACTCACCGTCGCCGACTCGATGGGTACCGACGAGATGTACTGGTTGGGCACGTCGTGGGCGTAGAAGACGGTGTAGTCCTCCACCTCGATGCTGTTGGCGTCGGTGACGCCCGCGTCCGGGTCGGCGACGGTGAAGAAGTTGAACGGGACGGCGACGACGGCGAGTGCGAGCGTCACCGCGAGGACGACGCCGATGGCGGCCTCGGAGGCGTGGAGGTCGAGTCGGCCCACGAGCGTCCGATCGGTGGCACGGACGGCCCACACGAACAGCACGGCGACGAGGAACACGAGCGCCGTCCCGCCGGCACGGTACAGTTCGTAGCGGCCGCCGTCGAGCGGGGCGTACACCGCCCAGACGTTCTGCACGACGGCGAACAGGAGCGCACCGAGAAACAGTCGGAGGGCCGACGGCCGCTCGTCGACCCGCCGGACCCAGAGGACGCCGAGCACAGCACCCAGAAAGAGGCCGAGCGCGTGGCCCTGGATGGCGATGCTGGCCCACCACGGTGTGATGAACACCGACCGCCCACCCTGCTGGAGGATGGGGTTCCGAACCGCCGAGAAGAGCAGCGAGATGACGCTACTCGCCGAGACGCCGACCACCGTCGCCAGCGGGTAGCGCACCAGCGCGAACCCGGCGAACGCGAAGACGACGCCCGAGAACCCGATGGCGGGACCGAGCGAGAAGACGCCGGTCACGACGCCGACGGCGAGCGTCCCGACGACGAACGCCCCGATTCGGCCGAACGGGTTCGTCAGGACGGAGGAGAACGTCTGGACACCCCGTTCTCGGGGGTAGTGACCCCACGCGTACTCGGCGATGGAGGCGAGAGTCAGTGTGGCGAAGAGGTTGCCCGTCAGGTGACCCAGACCGGCGTGGGAGAACGGCGCGGCGAGGATGCCCTGCGGGTAGAAGTACGACCACGCGCGAAACGGGATGACCATCGGGGCGTTCGGCCGCTCCCAGCCACCCTGGACGACGAGGTAGACGGTGAGGACGACCCCCGAGACGAGGAGCGTCCCCCACGGGACACCCAGCAGGAGTCGGCGGCGGAGCGTCGACCCGACCCCGTCGTTCGAGAGACGAACGACGACGACCAGCGAGACGACGACCGCGCCGACCAGACCCAGCGTGTGCAGCGACTCCATCCCGAGGCCCGCGACCATGCCCGCCATCAGCATCCGAGCGCCTTCAGTGGCGTGGTCGGCGTCGCCGCCGTCGGTTTCGGTCGGCAGGGTGCGTGGCTAGTCGTGCTCTTTTGTGTGTGTCGCGTTTCCATCGGTTCGAACGTACTCCCGAATCGGTGTCCACCACCAACGCCACTTCCAGACGAAGAGAACTGCGCCAAGTATCAGGGACGTCGTTGCGAACGACACACCGCTTTCAGTCCCCTCGTACAGGCCGTACGTCGGAAGAACGACCAGCAGCAGTGAGAGGAGCAGGATCCGGGTCGGGAGGAACTGGGACCGGGCCATACACGTAGATATGTCGATGGTGGCACACGGGAAGAATAAACCCTCGTTCCGAGTCGCGCGACACTCACGACACGCATCGAACGGGTTCGACTGGACAGGCCCGTCGCTCGTCGGGTTCGCGGCCGTGACCGCCGGACAGAACGCTTACACTTCTCCCGTCGAACGGGCGGTATGGTCGAACCCTCCACCGTCGCCGTCGGCCTCCTCGTCGGACTCGGCGGTGTGGTCCTCGTGACCCGTGCCGAAACCGTCGCCCGTCTCGAAGAGCAGTGGGACGCCATCGGGAGCGTCCGAACTGGCCCTGTCGAACCCGCTCGATGGAAGGTCCGTGGAAACAGAGCGATGGGCATCGTCCTCGCACTCGTCGGCGCGATGCTCACGGTCGGCGGCCTCGTGCGCTGAGTCGATAGCTGTGCAGAACCGCTGGTCAGAGCGGTTCGTCGCCCTCGACGATGCGCGTCGCGCGGTCGGCGAGCGCCGGGACGCGTTCGCGCATCGTCGGGTACATCGGGTCGTCGGAGTTCCCCTCCAGATAGCGCCGGAAGAACATCTCGCCGAGACCGGCGAGTTTGTAGACGGCGAGCGTCCGGTAGAACCGCTCGTGTTCGAACTCGAAGCCGGTGTGTGCCTCGTAGCGTTCGACCAGTTCCTCACGCGTGAGGAACTCCTCGCCCTCCATGAACTGCGCCGTCAGTTCCGGGACCGCGGGGTCGGGGTCTTTCGCGTCGCGCCAGTACGACAGCATCCAGCCGAGGTCCGTGAAGGGGTCCCCGAGCGTGCTCATCTCCCAGTCGAAGACGGCGACGAGGTCCGGGTCGTCTGCCGGCCCGTACATCACGTTGTCCAGTTTGTAGTCGCCGTGGACGAGCGTGTTCGGTGGCTCCTCGGGGACGTTCTCGCTGAGCCACTCCATCACGTCGTAGAGCTTCGGCACCTCCCGTTCCTCGGCAGTGACCTCGAACGCCCACATCAACTGCTTGGTCCAGCGGTCGACCTGTCGCTGGGTGAACTCCGGCGGGTAGCCGAACTCCTCCAACCCGACCGTCTCGTAGTCCACCGCGTGAATCTCGGCGAGGCCGTCGACGAGTTCCCGCCCGATGGCCTCACGAGCGTCGGGCGTCTCGAAGCGCTCGGGGATGCCCTCACGGAGCACGTCGCCAGCGACGCGGTCCATGACGTAGAAGTCACTGCCGATGACGTCGTGGTCCTCCGAGGCGGCGACGGTGGTCGGAAGCGGGACGTCCGTGTCCTGCAACGCGTCCATCACCTGGTACTCCCGGAGCACGTCGTGGGCGCTCTCGGCGATTTCGCCGGGAGGCGGGCGGCGGATGACCAGTTCACGGGCCCCCCACGTGACGAACAGCGTCTCGTTGGAGTGACCCTCCTGGTGGTGTTCGACGTGGTACTCCTCGGCGGGGCCGAGTTCCGATTCGAGGAACTCGGCGAGGCGGTCCACGTCGACGATTCGGTCGAAGTACTCCCCGTCGCTCATTGGCACATGAGTCGGAACCGAACGACGAATAGCTTCCGGCGGACGGCGTTCGACCCAGCGCGAGCGGAGCGTGAGAGAACTCTGTTCAGTTCCAGGGCGCGTGGTCGGGGTCGAACCGGCGGGTCCGCTCCTCGATGGCGTCGAGACGGTCGATGGCCTCTCGCGGGAGGTCGACGTCGCGTGCGTCGAGGTTCGACCGGAGGTGGTCCTCGCCCGTCGCCTTCGGGATGGGGACGTTCCCCTTCGAGAACTGCCACGCCAGCAGGACCTCCTGTACGGAGAGTCCCTGCTCCTCGGCGACGCTCGTGACCGTCTCGTCGTCGGTGACCGCGCCGCGAGCGAACGGGCCGTACGCGACGAGGTGGTGGTCGTCCTCGCGGGCGTACTCCCGGAGGTCGTCCTGTGGGAGCAGCGGGTGGCACTCGACCTGGTGGGCGAAGACGGGGGCGTCGAGTACGTCGCGGGCCTCGTCCAGCAACTCGGGGGTGAAGTTCGAGAGGCCGACGTGGTCGACGAGGCCCTCGTCGACGAGTCGGTCGAACGCCGGCAGGGTGTCCTCGGCGTCGTAGGCGTCGGTCGGCCAGTGGACGTACAGCAGGTCGATGGTGTCGACGCCGAGTCGGTCGGCCGACGCACGGCCCGTCTCCAGTACGTCGTCGTGTGCGAGGTTCTCGGGGAGGATTTTCGTGGCGACGAACACCGCCTCGCGGTCCACGTCGCTGTCGGCCAGCGCCTCGCCGACCGCCTCCTCGGTGTCGTACATCTGGGCGGTGTCGACGTGACGATAGCCGAGGTCGAGGGCGGTCCGAACGCTGTCGGCACACTCGTCGTGCCCATCGTAGCCGGACGTGCCGAGCCCCGGTGATGGCAGGTCGTCCATAGCCGTCCCACTCGTGGTGGATGCAAAAAGCCAGTCCATGCAGGCACCGTCGGCCGGTTTCGACGAACGGCCGCCGACGGGACGTGCTACCGGCGCGCACCTTTACGGTGGTCCGGTCGGTGTGGTGGGTATGGAGTACGACGACTCACAGACGGCCCGTGACCTCCGTGACCGAGCACGCGAGTTCATGGACGAAGAGGTCATCCCCACCGAACGCGAGTACCTCGGGGACGGCCCGGTCCCGTCGTCGGTCATCGAGGACCTTCGCGCGGAGGCCCGCGAACGCGACGTGTTCTGCCCGCAGATTCACGAGGAGTGGGGTGGCGGTGGCTACGAGTTCCGCGACGTCCTCCCGCTGTTCGAGGAGGCCGGCCGCTCCCTGCTGGGCGCGTCCGCGATGCGGGTCGACGCCCCCGACGAGGGCAACATGCACACCATCGAACTCGTCGGCACCGACGAGCAGAAAGGGGAGTACCTGAAACCGCTCGTCGCCGGCGACATCAACTCCGCGTTCTCGATGACCGAACCGCGCGACGGCGCAGGCTCGGACCCGAAGATGCTCAAGACCACCGCCGAGAAGGAGGGCGACGAGTGGGTCATAAACGGCCACAAGTGGTGGACGACGCAGGGCAGCGAGGCCGACGTCTTCATCGTGATGGCGAAGACCGACCAGGAGGCCCACCCCTACGCCGGCTGTTCGCTCTTCCTCGTCGACGCCGACGCAGACGGCGTCACCGTCGAGCGTGACATCCCCCACCTCGGCCCGTCGCTCGTCCACGCCACGCACGCCGAGATCACCTACGACGACGTGCGCGTCCCCGAATCCGCACTGCTCGGCGTGGAGAACGAGGGGTTCGCCCACGCCCAACAGCGTCTCGGCCCCGCCCGCCTCACCCACTGTATGCGCTTTACGGGCATGGCGACGCGGGCACTGACCGTCGCCAAGGCGTACATGAGCGAGCGCGAGGCGTTCGACTCCTCGCTCGCCGACAAGCAGTCCCAGCGGTTCAACGTGGCCGAGTACGAGACCGAACTCCACGCCGTCCGGACGATGGTGCGCCACGCCGCCGCACAGATCACCGCCGGCGAGGAGGCCCGCGTCCCCGTCTCGATGTGCAAGGTGTTCGCCGCCAACACCACCCAGGAGACCATCGACTTCGCCGTCCAGGCCTGCGGTGGCAACGGCATCGGCCGCGACCTGCCGCTGGCGGACTTCTACGAGGCGGTCCGTGCGTTCCGCATCGTCGACGGCGCGGACGAGGTCCACAAGCGCGTCATCGCCCGCGACGCCTTCGAGGAGGTCTCGGACCCGAGTATCGACAACACACCCACCTTTTAGCCACGAGTGGGGGGCACTCGCTGCGCTCGTTCACCCCCACAGGGTAAACGCTGGAGCATCGCAGATTCGCGCCGCGAATCTGCGGACAGTCAGAGCGCACCGCGCTCTGACCGCATCACCGAAAGCCGGAGGCGTTCGGTTAGCAGCCAGAGATCTCCGACTCTGGCGGCAAAAGCACTCCTCCCTCACTTCGGCGCTGTGCGCCGCCGTTCAGTCGTCGGCCCGCTCGCGGGCAGTCCGGTCGGGTGTGAAGACGCGAACCCCCCTCGACCGGCCGACAGCGTTTTTCGTTCGCGTGACACGCTGAACGGTATGGCATCCGGTACCGGCGAGACGGTCGAGGAAGCGGTCGGACAGTGGGCATCCCGACGGTTCGCGGAGCGACACTCCGTCGAGTCCATCGACCCGGGTGGCCCGACCGAGGGCGACCACGAGGTGTCGGTGAAACTCGTCCGGACCGGCGAGACCGAGCGGTTCACGCTCGTCGTCGGCGAGTCGGCGGACAACTGGGTCGTGCGGGACGCCTGACCGACCACGAGGCCTCGACGGCGGGGACGTGCTCTTGTGGACGCGGTCCCGACGGGGAGACATGACCGACGACGCGACTATCGAGGCGCTCGCCGACACCGTCCGGGCCGCCGAGTCCGTCGTGGCGTTCACGGGCGCGGGCGTCTCGACGGCCTCGGGTATCCCCGACTTCCGGGGCGAGGACGGCCTCTGGAACCGCTACGATACGAACGACTTCCACGTCCGCCGACTGCGAGCGGACCCGGCCGGGTTCTGGGTCGACCGCCTCGACCTCGCCGAGGAGCTAGCCGCGGACGTCGGCCCGAACCCCGCACACGAGGCGCTCGCCCGTCTCGAAGCTGCCGGCCACCTCGACGCCGTCGTCACGCAGAACGTCGACGGCCTCCACCGGGCGGCCGGGAGCGAGGACGTGATCGAACTCCACGGCGACCGCTCGCGGGTCGTCTGTCTGGACTGTGGCGACCGCTCCGACGCCGAGGCGGTCCGCGAACGCGTCCGAGACGGCGAACGACCCCCACGCTGTGACTGTGGCGGCCTGCTGAAACCCGACGTGGTGCTGTTCGGCGAGCAGTTGCCCGTCGGGGCGATGCAGCGAGCGCAGTCGCTCGCACGGGGGGCGGACGTGTTCCTCGCCGTCGGGTCGTCGCTCTCGGTCGAACCCGCAGCGGGCCTCCCACGGACGGCGGCCGCCCATGGCGCGACGCTCGCCATCGTCAATCTCGACGAGACGCCGCTGTCGGACCGTGCCGCGTTCGACGTCCGCGACGACGTCACCGACGTGCTCCCGCGACTCGCCGACCGGGTCGTCTGAGGAGTCAGGCCACCGACGGCCCGACAGGTCGACCGGGTGACCGATCGCCAGTCAAGCTATTAGTGTGAGGGACGTGGACGGGCCACATGGACTACAGCATCGTCCAGACCGACGAGGTAGACGTCGTGGACCTCTCGACCGTCGAGGAGATTCCGCCGGACCACGACATGCGTCCCATCGACGAGGCGCTCGGGGCCGAGGAGATGAAGGTGAAACTCTGGTACATCGACCCCGGCGAGGAGATTCAGTACCACGCTCACGACCAGCAGGAGGAACTGTTCTACGTCATGGCGGGGACGTTCTCGGTGAAGGTGGGGAAGTCCGGCGAGGAGGAGTACCGCGAAATCGGTCCCGGAACCTTCTACCGAGCGGGGCCGCGCATCGGGCACGGCCACCGGAACGTCGGCGACGAACAGGGGGTCGTCCTCGCGCTCGGTGCGCCCGCCGTCGACGACCCCGGTCTCAACCCGCACGCGCTCGACGAGTGAGCGACGACCCGCGAACCACGAGAGCCGTAGTCAGTTACCGCGCGACGACCGTGCCTCGCGTATCTCGGCACCGTCACGAAGCTTGTCTTCACAGTTCGGGCAGACGCGGACGGTCTCCATCTCGTCCGGCGCGAACACCCGAACGTACGCCTCCGTGACGAACGAGCTGCAGTTTTGGCAGGTAGCCATGCCCTACCCTTGCCAATCCCGACGTATATACCTGTGTCACTCGGAACGAAATTACATCGGCGTCGGCTCGACGGTGTCAGGCCGGCCGCTCAGTTCGCGTAGGAGGTGTCGACGTACTCCACGATGCGCTCGGACTCGGCCATCGTCAGTCCTCGTGAGTCGTCGACCAGGACCGGGACGCCACGCTGACCCGAGACGCGCTTGACCTCGTCGCGCTTGGAGTGCAGGCCCTCCACCCAGACACTCTCGAAGTCGAGGTCCAGTTCCTCCATGCGGTCGACGACCAGTTCACAGTACGGACAGCCTTCCAGCCGATACAGCGTGAGGCTCATATCTCCTCTCACGGGCCACGCCGGCAAAAACCCCTGCACACCGGGTTTAATGTCCGACGCGTGCGAGCCACCTGCATGCCACCCGAGGTGGGCGACCGCGCCCCCGACTTCGAGACGCTGCTGTGTGACGGCGAGACGTTCCGCGTGACGTCTTTCGACGACGTGTGCCGGGAGACCGAGACCGGCGGCGCGGTGCTCGTCTTCTCGGCGTTCGCGTTCTCCGCCATCGCCGAGAACTGGTGGAAACGCTACGAGCGTGCGGGGTGGGCCGAGTTCGACGCCCCCGTCGTCGGCGTCAGCCGCGACGGCCCCTACGCGCAGAACGCCTTCCTGCGCTATCTCGAGAGTCCGTTCCGCCTCTACGCCGACACGGACGCCGTCGCCGGGGAGGCGTTCGACCTGCTGACCGAGCGCCACGGGATGGACGGCGTCACGACGCCGATACGTGCGACGTTCGTCGTCGACGGCGACCGTGAGGTACGCTACCGGTGGGTAGCGGACGACTGGATCTCTCCCGCCCCCCGCGAGGAGGTGGCCGAGGCGGCAGAGTCGCTCACTCGGTGAGCGACTCGACCGCCCGATCCTGTCAGTAGACTGATTGCCGACGGTCGCCTCTCCGTCGTAGCATGAGTCCGTCCGAGCTAGGAAGGGTCGTCGTCGTCACGGGTGCCAACGAGGGAATCGGCTACCACCTGCTACGGTCGCTCGTCGACGACGGCTACCTCGTCGCGGGGTTCGACGTCGACGTGAGCGCCCTCCAGTCGCTCCGCGAGCGCCACCCCGAGCAGGTCCGATACTACGAGTGCGACGTGACGGACACGGACGCCGTCGAGTCAGCCGTCGACGCCGTCGTCGGCGAGTGGGGGCGCATCGACGTCCTCGTCAACAACGCGGCCGTCTTCGAACTCGGACGGTTCGACGAGGTGTCGCCCGACGCGACCGAACGGGAGTTCGACGTCAACGTCTTCGGCTACCTGCGGACCATCAGAGCGGTCCTCCCACGGATGAGAGCACAGGGTGGCGGTATCGTCCACAACGTGAGTTCGGGGGTGGGACAGGTCGGCCACCCCTCGCTCTCGGGCTACGCGGCGACGAAGGGAGCCATCGAGGCGTTCACGCGCTCGCTCCGCCTCGAACTCGAACCCGACGGTATCGCCTGTACGCTGCTGTATCCTCCGGCGACGAACACGCGGTCGGCGGCCCGACTGAAGTACCCCTCCTTCGCCGTGAAGGACCCGGAGTACGTCGGACGGAGGCTGGCCGACCGAATCGAGTCGACGGACGCGGCCGTCTACGCCGACTGGCAGACGCGACTGGGGATGGCGCTCGTCCGTCGCGTCCCCTCGCTGGTGAAGAGGGGTACCGAACGGTACGTCTGAGTGACCGACCGGTGGACGACGAGGTGCGGCCGAGTAGGGGCGGTGTGACTCGGGGCCGTCGGTTCAGACGCCACCGCTCGCGCCGGTTCCGGGTGTCGGGGGGCCGAGACCGGGGGGTTTCGCGGTAGCGCCGGCTTCGGCCAGCGTCCGGTAGGCGGTCGCGAGAACGCTGATACCGACGATGGCCGTCAGGGCACGCCTGGTCTGGGCGAACACGAGTGCGACGACACCGGCGGCGAAATCGACTCGCCGTCGGCCGCCCTCAGGAGTTCGAGTGGGCCATCCGACCGGTCGAGGACCGAAGCCCGACCGTCCGGTGGCGGCGGTAGAGGTAGGTGTAGGAGACGACGGTAGCCGCGGCGGCGTGTGAGAGGAACGCCAGTTCCCCGGCCCGCGCCGGAAACTGGACGCTAGCGACGACGAAGACGGCGAGCGGGATGAGGAGACCGAACGACATGTGCGCCTTCCAGGCGGGTCGCCACTCGGTCGGCCGCTCGCTGAGGTGGAGTGCGTCCTTGAACAGCGCCGGATAGACGGCGAGTCCGACGAGCGAGACGACGGCGAACAGCAGTTGTCCCGTCTCCCTGGCCGCCGCTGCCGTCTCACCGCCGGTCAGTGCCACGACGTAGGCGAAGGCGGTGAGGGTCACCGTCGTCCCGACGGCGTAGCCGAGCGGTGTGTACCAGTGTTTCGGGGTCGAAGCCGGGGTCGAAACCCGGTCGGTGGTCGGTGGATGGATGGACATGGATGTGCCCCGAGCGCTCCGGGGATATGGGTTCGACAACCGACACCACAGTATAACTTTCCATTGTTTGGTACTTACACCTTCGTGGATAGTTCACGTAGGCTGTCCCTACCGCTACTGGACGCCCATCTGCTTGGCGACGGTGTTCAGCTGAATCTCGTCGGTGCCCTCGACGATGCGGAGCAGACGGGCCATCTGGAGGTGAGCCATGAACGGGTTGTCCTCCGAGAGGCCGTTGCCGCCGTGGACCTGCACCACGTCGTCGGCGACGTCGAAGTAGGTGTTCGTGGCGAAGTACTTGAACGAGGAGGCGTCCTGGATAGCCTGCTCGCCGGCGTCCATCTTCCAGGCGAGTCGCAGACCGAGGGCGTCCGCGGCGTCGACGCTCGTGCGACCACGGGCGAGTTTGTGCGAGATGCCCTGGAACGTTCCGATGGGGCGGCCGAACGCCTCACGGTCGTTCGCGTACTCCGTCCCGAGTTCGAGCAGGTGGTCGGCGTGGCCGACGGCCTCCGCGCCGAGTTCCAGTCGGCCGAGCGAGAGGAAGTCCATCGCCTCGTAGAACGCGCCGTCGACCGTACCGAGCACGCGGTCCTCGCCGAGGCGGACGTCGTCGAAGTGGACCTCCGCCTGCATCCCCACGGAGCCGACGGCGTTGTTGAACGACCCGACCTCGTACTCGTCACGCTCGACGAGGAAGCAGGTGATACCGCCGTAGCGACCCGCTTCCTCCTGTGGCGTCGTCCGTGCGAACACCTGGAGGAAGTCGGCGTAGGGAGCGTTGGTGATCCACTGCTTCGTGCCGTTGAGCACCCACTCCGAACCCTCCTTCTCCGCGCGGGTCTGCATGTTCGGCGAGTCCGACCCCGCACCGGGTTCGGTCTGGCCGAACCCCGTCGACTTCTCGCCGCGAACCACCGGCTTCAGATACGTCTCGACCTGGTCGCCCTCGGCGTTGGCGAGCAGCGGTTTCGGTCCCTCCGGGCCGGCGAGCATCTGCGAGACCAGACCGGTCCCGTGGCTGGCGACGTGGCGTTTCGCGCGGTACCACGTCACGTTGGAGACGCCCTCGCCGCCGTACTCCTCGGACATGTTCATCGCGTAGAAGCCGGCGTCGGCGCTCTTCTTTCGGACCGTCTCGACGGCCTCGATGGCCTCGTCGACCCACCGCCCGTCGGCCTCGTGGCGCAGTCGCGGGTTCGACCACGTCTCGCCCAGTTCGGATTGGAGTGGTTCGACCTCGCGTTCGACGAACTCGTCGAGCGACGAGCGGACGAGTCGCCACTCCTCGGGTTCGACGAACGAGACGCCGTCGGTGGCCGTGTCCTGTGTTGCCATGTCGGAGCCTGGACACGAGGGGGCTTAACCGCTGGGTCGGGGGGGTTCGGCCGAGTCGCTCGCGGTAGCGGCACAGGAGCGTCGCGTGCTGCTCCGGCGTTCTGACGGCCATCGCCCCCGCGAGACGGTGCCGCTCCGCTACTCGGGGAGTCGGTCGAACCGGGAAGTCGGTCGAACTGGCCGGCGGTCAGCGAGGCGCTCGCCGTCGATGTGGGTGTAGAAGTGCGTCCCGTCTTCGACGATGGTCCACTCACTGGTGTCGCCGTCGACGAACTGGGCCGTCTCACGACCCGCCTCCTCCGCGTCCTCGGGCTTGCCTCACTCGGGGCCGAGGCGGACGTCGTCGTACTGCCGGCGGAGCGTCATCTTGTCGAACTTCCCCGTCGACGTGCGGGGGATAGCCTCAACGAACTCGTAGCTGTCCGGGAGCCACCAGCTCGGGAAGCGCTCGCCGAGGTGGTCGTTCAGGTCCTCTGTCGTCGCGTCGTGGCCCTCGCGCAGGACGACGCAGGCCATCGGGCGCTCCTGCCACTTCTCGTGGTCGACGGCGATGACCGTCGCCTCCGCGACGGCTTCGTGCGCCATCAGTTCGTTCTCCAGTTCGACGCTCGAAATCCACTCGCCACCGGACTTGATGACGTCTTTCGTCCGGTCCACGACGTCGACGTAGCCGTACTCGTCCATCGTGGCGATATCGCCAGTTCTGAGGTAGCCGTCCTCGGTGAACGACTCGCGGGTCGCGTCCGGGCGCTGGTGGTACTCGTCGACGACCCACGGTGCACGGACCTGCAACTCGCCCATCGACTCGCCGTCGCGGGGCACCTCCTCGCCGTCGTCGTCGCGGATGCGGACCTGCATCCCCGGCACGGGCATCCCGGCCTTCGCGCGGTAGCGGTACCGTGTCTCCGGGTCCGCCTCCCGAAGCTCCTCACGGAGCGTACTCAGCGTCCCGAGGGGCGACGTCTCGGTCATCCCCCAGCCTTGGATGATGGGGGCGTCGTACTGCTCGTCGTACCGGCGGATGAGCGACTCCGGCGGGGCGCTCCCCCCGACGGTGAGACGGTCGACGTTCGAGATATCCATCTCGGGATGGTCGTCGAGGTAGTTCGCCATCTCCAGCCAGATAGTCGGGACGGCGGCGGAGACGGTCACCGCCTCGTCGTCGATGAGTTCGGCCACCGAGGCGGGGTCGGTGTGGACCCCCGGAAGCACCTGTTTCGCGCCGACGAACGTCGCAGCGTAGGGAAGCCCCCAGCCGTTGGCGTGGAACATCGGCACCACGGGGAGAACGGTGTCGGCCTGTCCGAGACGGTTCGTATCGACGTGCCCCGACATCAGGCTGTGGAGGGAGATACCGCGGTGGGTGTAGACGACGCCCTTCGGCTTCCCGGTGGTCCCCGAGGTGTAGCACATCCCACACTCCCGCTCCTCGTCGAGGTCCGGCCAGTCGTAGCTTGTCGGCTGTCCCTCCAGGAGGTCCTCGTACGCGACCACCGGTTCCAGAGACGTCTCGGGTACCTCGTCGGCGAGGACGACGTACTGCTCCACGCTGTCGAGTTCGTCGGCGTTCGCCTCGACCTTCTCGACGAACGCCGGGTCGACGAACAGCACCCGGTCGCCCGCGTCCTCGACGATGAACTGGAAGTGCTCGTCGGGGAGACGCATATTGCACATATGCATCGAGCGGCCCGAACACGCCGGCCCGAAGTAGAGTTCGAGGTGCCGGTAGTTGTTCGCGGCGACGGTCGCTACCCGGTCGCCCGTCTCCAGACCGAGGTCGTCGAGCGCCCCCGCCAACTGCGCTGCCCGCGCTGCCATCTCGGCGTACGTGTAACGATGCAGGTCTCCGCTCGGCGTCTTCGTCACGATTTCACGGTCCGGGAACAGGTCGACGGCACGAGCGAGCAGGTGGTCGAGCGTCAGTTGCACGTCCATCATAACAGATAGTGTCAGATTGCATGCGAGACGGATAGCCGTTCTGGCGAACGCGAGGAGGCCCTCGACGGGTGGGCCCCACCGACGTTTATGTCCACCCCCCGTGACACCGACGTATGCGACTGACCGACGTGCGGGTGCTGGACCTCACTCGGCTGCTGCCGGGACCGTACGCGACCCAACTGCTCGCGGACCTCGGCGCGGACGTGGTGAAGGTCGAGGACACGGACACGGGCGACTACGCCCGACACATGCCTCCGACGGTCGACGGCGTCGGCGCGGTGTTCGACGGCGTCAACCGCGGGAAGCGGAGCGTCGCGCTCGACCTGAAGAGCGACGCGGGCCGAGAGGCGTTCTACGCGCTCGTCGAGGACGCCGACGCCGTCGTCGAGTCGTTCCGGCCCGGCGTCGTCGAGCGACTGGGCGTGGACTCCGAGACGCTGGCCGAGTACAACGAGGACCTGGTCTACGTCGCTCTCACCGGCTACGGCCAGACCGGACCGCTCGCAGACCGGGCGGGCCACGACCTGAACTACGTCGGCCGGGCGGGCCTGCTCGACATGACGCGCGAGAGCGAGGCCGAAGCCCCCCGCGTACCGGGCTACCAGATCGGCGACCTGAGCGGTGGGCTGTTCACCGCCTTCGCCGTCGTCTCGGGACTGCTCTCCCGGTCGTTCGGGAACGGTGGGAGCTACGTCGACGTGGCGATGGCCGACGTCGCGCTCACCTTCGGGCAGGCCCACGCCGCCGAAGCGTTCGGGGCCGGCCGGAGCGAGGGCGAGAACGGCCCACGTCCCGGTGAGACGCCGCTGACCGGCGCGTACCCGTGGTACGACGTCTACGAGGCGAGTGACGGCTACGTGACGCTCGCGGCGCTCGAACCGCAGTTCTGGGCGGCGTTCTGCGAGGCGGTCGACCGCGAGGACCTGCGAAGCTATCACATGACCGACGACGACGCCGAACGGGCGGCGCTCCGCGAGGAACTGGCCGACCTGTTCGCCGAGCGGACCCGCGAGGAGTGGGCCGAGTTGGGGCCGCAGACGACGGTCGAACCCGTCCTCACGCCCGCCGAGGCCGTCGACGACGAGAGCGTCCGCGAGCGAGTCGTGGTCGACGCGAACGGCGACCGCCCGCGACTCGGCTTCCCGGCCGTCACGGACCGACCCGACCCCGAGGAGTCCGTTCCGGGCCACGGCGAGCACACCGACACAATCCTGCACGAGGCGGGGTACGACGACGCGACGATAGCCGACCTCCGAGACTCCGGGGCGATTCGATGAGCGAGCCGCTCGACCGACTCGGCGTGCTCGTCTCGCCGGCGCTCCCCGACCCGACCGAGTTCGCCGTCGAGGCCGAACGCCTGGGCTACGACTCGGTCTGGACGAACGAACTGTGGTGGGAGTCCGGTGTCGTCCGCCTCACCGACATCGCCGCGCGAACCGACAGCATCGACCTCGGGACGGCCATCCTCAACGTCTACTCCCGGTCGCCCGCGGTGCTGGCGATGACGGCGGCGACGCTCGACCGGGTCTCGGACGGTCGGTTCAGCCTCGGGGTCGGTACGTCCACCGAGAAGGCCGTCGAGGACCTCCACGGCATGGCGTGGGACGACCCCAACCCCGTCCGTCGCGCCCACGAGACCGTCGAGCTCACCCGTGAGTTCCTCACCGGGAGCGGTCGCGTCGAGTACGACGGTGAGAGCCACCACGCGGCGGACTTCCCGGCGCTGGGACGGGACGTTCCCATCTACCACGCCGCGCTCGGCCCGGCCAACCGCCGGGTCGTCGCCCGTCTCTGTGACGGTTGGCTCCCCCACAACGTGCCGTTCCCGGCCCTCGCCGAGTCGTTCGACTACATCGCCGAGCACGCGGAGGAGGCGGGTCGTGACCCCGAAGCCATCACCGTCGCACCGTACGTCCCGTCGTGCGTCGCCGAGGACGCCGACACCGCCCGACAGCACCTCCGCGAACACGTCGCGTACTACGTCGGTAACGGCGAGGGCTACCGCCGCGCGGTCGCAAAGCGGTTCCCCGACGCCGCCGACGAGGTGGCCGAGCAGTGGCGCGACGGGAACCGGCCCGAGGCGGCCGCCGCCGTCACCGACGAGATGGTCGCGGCACTCGGCGTCGCCGGCACGCCCGACGACGCGCGAGAACAGCTTCGAACCGTCGCGGAGATGGACGTGGTGGACCGGCCGCTCGTCGTGATTCCGAACGGAGCGGAGGCCCACGCCGACCGGACGCTGGCGGCACTCGCCCCCGAACGGCCCTGAACCGTCGGGCGGCCGGCCCCACCACGCGACTCACTCCTCGTCGGGAACCAGCGCCGAGCGGTCGAGAGCGGCGACGCTCGTCCGCCCGAGGTTCGAGAGCGTGATGTCGACGTCCGCCCGGAGGTTCGTCACCACCTCGCGGACGCCGTCGCGGCCGTCGACGGCGAGTCCACAGGCGTAGGGACGGCCGACCATCACCGCGTCCGCGCCGAGGGCCATCGCGGTGAGCACGTCCGCACCGCGGCGGATCCCCGAGTCGAAGGTGACGGGGACGCGGTCCATCGTCGTCTCGACGACGCTCGGCAGGGCTTCGAGCGCCCCGACCGAGTTGTCGACCTGTCGGCCGCCGTGGTTCGAGACGGCGACGCCCTCCGCGCCACGACGGATGGCCTCCTCTGCGTCTTCGGGGTGGAGGATACCCTTGACGACGACCGGGAGGTCCGTCGACTCGACGAGGTCTTCGAGGTCGGCCCAGTCCATCGAGGGGTCGCCGAACACGTCGAGGAACGCCTGCGTCGCCACGTCGGGGTTCTCCTCGGGCGGCACGTCGAGTCGCTCGCGGAACACGGGGTCGGCGAAGTAGTTCGCCATCCCCTCGCCGTCGAGCATCGGGAGATAGCCGCCCTGGAGGTCCCGCTCACGCCAGCCGAGGATGGGGACGTCGGCGGTGAGGACGATGGCGTCGAAACCCGCGTCCTCGGCGCGTTCGACGAAACTCTCGGTTATCTCCGGGTCGCTGGAGGCGTACAGTTGGAACCACTTGGTCGTCTCGTCGAGTTCCTCGCTCACCTCCTCCATCGTGACGGAGGCGACCGAACTGAGACACATCGGGACGTCGAGGTCGGCGGCGGCCCGCGCCGTCGCCACCTCGCCGTCCTCGTGTACGATGGTCTGGATGCCGATGGGGGCGAGACAGAACGGCACGTCCCAGGTGTCCCCGAGAATCTCGACCGAGAGGTCGCGTTCGCTCACGTCACGGAGCATCCGTGGGAGCAGTTTCCAGTCCGTGAACGCCGACGTGTTCGACCCCATCGTCCGCTCGCCGCCAGCACCGCCCGCCAGGTAGTTCGCCGCGTCGTCGTCCATCTCGCTCAGCGCGACGCGTTCCAGTTCCTCGTAGCGCAGGGGGAGTTCCGGCGGCTGGTCGGCCAGCATCCCCATCGCGTAGATGTCTCGCTGTCGGTTCTCACCGTACGGGTCGGAAGGGGCCATGTCGGGCGGTCGAACCGATACCACATAAGCGGTGTGTGGACACGACGCACGTCGTCGAGGGGCGGGCGGAACCGCCGGAGGGGCGTCCGACGACTACCCGCTCGTCGGTTCGCCGCGGGCGTACGCTCGAATCGACCGGAACTGGACGAGCAGGAAGCCGAGAAAGATGACCGCGAACCCGACGAGGGTGGCCGCGGTGACCGCCTCGCCGAGCAACGCCGCGCCCGCGACGGTGGCGACGACGGGGACGAGATACGAGACGAGGTTGGTCTGGAGTGGCCCGTAGTCACCCAGCAGCGTGAAGTAGACGAGGAAGGCGAGCGCCGTCGCCAGCACGCCGAGGTAGCTCACCGCGAACAGCACCTCCTCGCTCGGCACGGCCGCCGGGAGTCCCTCGCCGGTCACCAGACTCGCGCCGTGGAGGACGAGTGCGCCCGACAGCATCGCCCACCCGGTCGTTCCCGCGTCGGCGAGCGTCGGGCCGAACCGCTGGACGAGCACCCCGCCGAGGGCGACGCTCGCGGCGGCGACCACCACCAGCCCCTTCGCCACCACGTCCGCGGCGAGCAGCGCGTTCGGGTCCGGGCGAGCGACGATGGCGACGCCGAGCAAGCCGACGGCGATGCCGAGCAACTGGACGGCCGAGAGGCGCTCATGGAGGACGACGACGGCGAAACCCGTCGTGAGCAGCGGGATGAGGCTGTAGAGGATGGCGGCGACGCCGCTCGGGATGGTCTGCTGAGCGACGAACAGCAGACTGTTTCCGGCGACGAGAAACAGGCCACCGGAGGCCACCGCGCCCACGTCGTTTCGCGTCCGTGGAATCCAGCGGTGGGTGTCGAGCGTCAGCATCGAGAAGACGAGCAACAGCACGGCGGCGATGTCGTAGCGAATCGCCGCGAACAACAGCGGGTCGAGTGAAGCGAGGCCGACACTGATAGCGGGAAACGACAGCCCCCACAGCGAGGCGAGTAGGACGAACAGACCGACCGCACGGAGACGTGACACGCCTCTCAGTGAGCAGAGGGGACGTAAAACAGCCGCGTTAGCGACAGTGACGTTCACGAGCCAGACGAAGTCACCTCGACAGTAATAGACTGCATAACGATACGTTCGGAGGCGCTCGGGTCGTGTATGCGCAGCCTCATCCCTACCCTCGTGGTGGCCTCTCTCCTCCTCCTCGCGGGATGTGTCGGGTCACCAGTGGAGAGTTCCGAACCGACGACACAGGTGACGACGGAGCGGGCGCACACGCCATCGCAACCGGACCGACCGTCGAGCGTGAACAGCGAGTCGGTCGCGGCGTACGCCAACCAGACGGAGACGTACCGTATCTACAGTGAAGCGACCGCCGACGGCGCGTCCGACGTCGAGGTGACCTGTGCGGCGACGACGGTCGGGTTCACCGGTGACGACGGGTACGCCGTCGTCGCGTGTAGCGGCACGGTCCACCACGGGAGTTCGACGGAACGCGTCGACACCACGGTGGCCTACCGGGTGTCGACCAGCGACGAGACGCGTATCGACCGGGTCTCGACGCACGACGACGGGAGCGACAACGAGCGTCGGTTCCGCGTCTACAACTTCGGTGACGACCGGCGCTCGCTCGCGGTGACGGTCACACCGGCCGACGGTGGTGCCGGGAACGCGTCGACCGTGTACGAGTACCGTCTCGATGGGGAGTCCGGTGCGGCGACGACCGGTCTCGTGTTGGACTCGTCGACCGACCGCTACGACGTGACGGTCACCGCCGGCGGGAGTTCGCGCCTCTCGACGCGCTGGACGACCACCGACGGTGTCGAGGGTGACGGACCGGTCGGCGTCGTCGTCGTCGCACCCGACGGCGAACTCGTGTGGGGAACCGCCCCCGCCTGAGTCCGATCAGAAACTGAAGAGGTCGATACCGCCCGTCACGCCGACGACCTGTCCGGTGACGTAGTTCGCTTGCTCGCTGGCGAGGTACGCGACCATGTTCGCCACGTCCCGCTCCCGGCCGAGTTTCCGCATCGGGGTCGCCTTGGCGATACGGGCGAAGTGCTCGTCGAACTCCTCTAGCTCTTCGATGCTCATGTCGGCGAACTGGTCGACGACGATGTTGGGCGCGATGACGTTCGCAGTGACGCCGTTCTGTGCGCCCTCCAGCGCGAGCGTCTTCCCGAAGCCGATGAGCGCCGCCTTCGTCGCGGCGTAGGAGGCCTGTCCGAACCCGCCCTGCCACCCGGCCATCGAGGACATGTTGATGACCCGACCCCAGCCACGGTCACACATCCCCGGAAACACCTGTCGGGTGACGTTGTACGCGCCGGTGAGGTTGATGGCGACGTCGCGGTCCCAGATGTCGTCGTCGTAGTCCTGCATCCGGGCGCGGGCGTCGACCATCCCGGCGTTGTTGACCAGGACGTCGACGCCGCCGGTCCGCTCCTCGATGGCCTCGACCGTCGCCGCGACGTCCTCGCGGTCGGTGAGGTCACACTCGACGGCGAACCCCTCGCCGCCCTGCTCCTCGACGGTGTCGATGGCGGTCCGTGCCGCGTCGAGGTTCACGTCGAGAGCGACCACCGTCGCCCCCTCCGCGCCGAGTACCTCGCAGTCTTCGCTCCCGATTCGGCCGCCGCCGCCGGTGACGAGCGCCGTCTTGTCGCTCAGTCCGAAGTCCATGACAGCCACCACGTCGGCGGGGGGTCACAAATAGCTACGCGCCCCACCGCAGTCGGTGTAGGGCGCCGGCCATCGGTCACCGGTCACCACTCGCCGGTCGCCGCTCGTCTTCAGACGACACCGACGATATCGAGCAGTTCCCGGAGGTCGGAAACCACGAAATCGACCACTTCGTCGGGGTCTTCGGCCGCGTTTTCAGCGGCGGTGCCACCGTGGGCCACCGTCGTGAAGCCGGCGCGTTTCCCGCCGCGCATGTCGTGGTCGTACCGGTCGCCGACGTACAGCGAGCGTTCGGGGGCGACCGGGGCGTCGTCGAGTGCGGCGTCGAACATCGCGGGGTCGGGTTTCGTCCGCCCGACGGACTCGCTGGTCGTGACACGGTCGAAGCAGTCCCGAACGTCGAACGTCGAGAGCATCCGCTCGGCCTCCCACGTGTCGATGTCGGAGACGATGCCGAGGTAGCACCCCGCCTCGTCGAGGGCGCGGACCGTCGACCCCGTACCGGGGGAGGGGCGGAGCGTCTCGGCGCTCGCCGCGTCGAACAGCGGTCGCCACTCCTCGTCGGGGACCGTGGTAGGCACCTCTTTCCCCCCACTGACGACCGGTTCACGGTCGAGAGCGGTTGATTCCTGAAGGGCGACCGCGACGGCGATAGCACGTCGGTAACCGTCGAGCGCCGGTCGGAACGTCGTCCCGTCCCGACTGGAGAAGTAGTGGCCGAGCGCCGCGCGCCAGTCCGCGACGAACTCGTCGACGGCCTCGATACCGTTCTCCTCGGCGAATCGCGTGAGGAACCGCTCGTGGCCCGCACGAACGGACGAGAGGTCGAGGAGCACCCCTCCGATGTCGAAGAACACGCCCTCGTACGCCAGGTCGTCCATGGCGAGTCGGGGGGCGGAACCGGGTTGACTCTACTGGTGGTCCGCCGGGTGGTACTCCCGGACGCCGTCGACGAGGGTGCTGTCCAGTCGGCCGGTCGCGTCGAGGTGTCGGAGCGCCGCGACCACCTCCGCGACGATGTACTCGATGGCACGGTCGCCGGAACGCCGTTCCGCGACCGTGACGGCCGTCGTCGCGCCGTCGACGACGCTCTCGACGCTGCGGTCGAGCAGCCGGTCGACCGACGCCCGGTCGCGTGCGACCGTCTCCGCGAACGCGTCGTGGACCGGGCCGTGGCCGGGGTAGACACGGTCGACGTCGAGGGCGTCGAGACGGTCCAGGGCGGTCGAGAACGCGCCGACCGCATCGTCGACCGCCCGGTCCAGGCCGGCGTGGAGGAGCACGGGACGGAACGGTTCGATGGCCATGTCGCCCGCGAACAGCGCCTCGTCCTCGCGTGCGAGGTAACAGCAGTGGTCGGCCTGGTGGCCCGGCGTGTGGACGGTTTCGAGCGTCGTGTCACCGACGTCGAACCGGTCGCCGTGGTCCAGCCACGTGTCGACGTGCCCGACCGGGAGGAGGTCGCCGTTGCGCCGGAGCGACCCGACGGCCATCTCGACGGCGTGCTCGACTCTCCGCTCGTCCAGTCCCGCCTCCGTCGCGGTGGTCCGGACGGTGTCGGCGAGGGCGTCGGGGTCGCGTGCGAACCGCTCGCTGACGCCCGCGGGCGCGAGGACGTGCGGAGCCGCGGCGTCGACGACCGTCTCGACCTGCCCGACGTGGTCGACGTGCGGGTGCGTGAGCAGGAGGTGCGTCACGTCCGTGAGGTCGTAGCCGCGGTCGTCGAGCGTCCTGGAGAGTGCCCGCTCGCTCTCGGCGTCCGGCATCCCGGCGTCGACGAGCACGAGGGCGTCGCCGAACTCGGCGAGGTACGCCGCGACGTGTCTCGGTGGCCAGTCGACGGGACTCTCGATACGGTGGACGCGCCCGGTGTGCATCGTCAGTCCTCTCGAATCGCACCGCGAAAAGGTCGGGGGATGTGGTCTCCGACGCGGTGGAAATCACCCACTACCGAGCGGTTGTATGCGACTAACTATTGCCAGAAGGGAAGATGATGCTCCTATGCAACGTCGACGGTACCTCGCAGTGTGTGGCACCGCAGCAGCAGGCCTGCTCGCAGGCTGCAACCAGACCGCCGCCCCCCCAGCGGACTCCCAGGAGACGGTCGATGGGCCGGCGCAGTTCAACAACATCCTCATCAACGCCCCCCAGGAAGCGGCTATCGACAGTGAGGTGTCGATGACCGTCAGCGCCCGCAACTACGGCGGGCAGACCGGTACCTACACCGACCGACTCGTGGCGGTCGACGGTGACTCGGACTTCGCACAGGACATCAGTATCGGCAACATCCCCTCCGGTCAGACCGGCGAGGTCGAAGTCAACGTCCCCGTTCGAGGTGCCGGTGAGTACCGGTTCGAACTCGAAGAGGCAGGGGTCGCCGCGTCGGTGGCCGTCACCGCCGAAGCGGTCGAACCCGGCCAGATGGTCGACGTCGGGAACAACCTTCAGCTGACGTTCACCGACGTCTCGTTCCGCGAGGGCGTCTACTACCGCTACGTCGCCGAGTCGGGCTACACCAAAGACATGTTCACGGGCGGAGGCGGGAACTCGGTCCTCGGCGTCTTCAGAGCGAAGATGAAGAACAGCGGTTCCCAGCCGACGCGCATCCTCCCCGAGAAGTTCAGCGTCGACGGTGGGCAGATTCACGCGACCATCGACGGCAAGCCCCTGGGCACCATCGAGGGCCTCGACGGGCAACCGCTCCTCGGGTCGCCCATCGAGTCCGGCGAGACGGTCAACGGGTGGGTGCTCGCCAGCATCCCCCGCGAGACGATTCTGAACCAGGGCATCGGCGTCGGCTGGTCGCTCAAGGCCGGCGGCGGTGGCCGCCCCGACCGGGTCTGGTCGTTCCCGCCCCGTGCACTCGCCGAGTTCGCGCTCGTCGACTTCACCATGCCCGACCGGCCTCAGCGCGGCCGACTGGAGGGGACCGTCACGGTCCGCAACGTCGGTCAGACCGGCGGTACGTTCACCGGTCTCGCGGAGTTCAACATGAAAGGTCGCGGCTGGTCGCCCGCGGCGTACCCGACCGGCGACGTGGAGTCCGGGGCGACGAAGACGTTCAGCTTCACGCAGTCGTGGCCGTTCACCCAGGAGACCGTCTGGCGGGTCATCCCGTTCGGGGCGAGCGAGCACCGACGCCGCATCACCGGTGGCTCCCAGCGTCTCTCGTTCGGCGACTCGACCGCGGCCATCGACAACTCCACGGTCACGGTCAGCAACCCGCGGTTCATGCGGACCTACGGGTTCACCGCGACCGAATCGACCGAAGGCGGCACCTCACAGCAGGTGACCAAGCAGCGCGAACCGCCGGAGGGTCGGAAGTTCCTGTTCATCGACGTCACGGTCACGGCGGGGGCGGCGGGCGGCAACACGCCGCAGCCGGACACCTTCCGAGCGAAGGTCGGCGACCAGAACTACCAGCAGTACACCGGCCCGAACCCGACGCAACCGGACGTCTCGCTCTACAGCGGCATGAACAACCCCGACGCGGGGCAGGAGGCCTCCGGCGTGCTCATCTTCGCCGTACCGGCGGACGCACAGAACGCCAGCGTCCAGTACCGCGAGGAGTTCGGCGGGCTCACCTCGGACATCGTCTGGAGCTGAACCACCGACCGACCGCTCGTTCTCCCCCGTTTCGCCGACCGTCGGAGTAAAGTCCCTGCCGTCGGTTGTCACGGCTACACATGCCAGGAGCCGATTCTCGATGACCACCGAGCAGTTCAGCGTCGCCGACCAGACCGTCGTCGTCACCGGTTCGTCACAGGGTATCGGCGAGGTGACCGCACGCCGGTTCGTCGAGGAGGGTGCGAACGTCGTCGTCTCCTCGCGGGACCAGGAGAAGGTCGACGCCGTCGCCGAGTCGATCAACGACGAGAACCCCGCCGGCCGGGCCATCGCCGTCGCCTGTGACGTCCGTGAACGCGACGCCGTGGAGGCGCTCGTCGAGGCCACCGTCGAGGAGTTCGGGAGTCTCGACACGATGGTCAACAACGCCGGCGCGTCGTTCATGGCCGGCTTCGACGACATCTCGGAGAACGGCTGGAAGACCATCGTCGACATCAACCTCCACGGGACCTACCACTGCTGTCAGGTCGCCGGCCAGCAGATGCAGGACCAGGACGAGGGCGGAGCCATCGTCAACTTCGCCAGCGTCGCCGGCCAGAAGGGGTCGCCGTACATGAGCCACTACGGGTCGGCGAAAGCGGGCGTCGTCAACCTCACGAAGACGCTCGCGTACGAGTACGCCGCTCACGACATCCGGGTGAACTGCATCGCGCCGGGGTTCGTCGCTACTCCCGGTGTCGAGACGCAGATGGGCGTCAGTGCGGGCGACATCGAGCGCGACAGCGTCGACCGGAACATCGGACTGAGCGAGGAGATCAGCGACATCGTCCAGTTCCTCGCCACCCCCGCCTCCTCGTACATCGTCGGTGAGACGCTCACGGCGGCGGGCGTCCCCGACATCATGGAGGAGACTCCGCAGTCATGACCGACGTCGCACGGGACGTGTTCCTCCCGGTCGCCGCTCAGCCGAGCGTCGACGCGCTGGTCGAACAGGCCCAGCAGGCGGAGTCGCTGGGCTACGACCGGGCGTGGCTCCCCGAGTCGTGGGGGCGCAACGCGATGATGGTGCTGACGAGTATCGCCGAGCGGACGAGCGATATCGGTCTGGGCACCTCCATCACGCCCATCTACTCGCGGTCACCGGCTCTCATCGGCATGAGTGCGGCGACGGTACAGGAGGTCTCCGACGGCCGGTTCCGCCTCGGCCTCGGCCCGTCCGGCCCCATCGTCATCGAGAACTGGCACGGCGTCGAGTACGGGAACCCGCTCCGGCGCACGCGCGAGACCATCGACGTCGTCCGGCAGGTGCTCGCCGGCGAAGAGGTGAGCTACGACGGCGAGTACGTCGACCTCTCGGGGTTCCGTCTCCGGTCGGCGGTTCCGGACCCCGCACCGTCCATCGACGTGGCGGGGATGGGGCCGAAGTCGGTCGAACTCGCGGGGCGGTTCGCCGACGGCTGGCACGCCCTGATGCTGACCGAGGAGGGTCTCGCGGACCGTCTCGCGGATCTCGAACGGGGTGCAGCGCTGGGTGACCGCGACCCGGACGACGTCCGAGTGACGCTCTCGTTGACCTGCGCGGCGCTGGAGGACCGCGAGCGGGCACGCGACATCGTCCGCCAGCACAGCGCGTTCTACGTCGGCGGGATGGGGACGTTCTACCGCGACAACCTCGCCCGACAGGGCTACCAGGAGGTCGCCAACACCGTCTACGACGAGTGGAACGACGGCGACCGGGAGGAGGCGCTGGCGGCTATCGACGACGACCTGCTCGACGAACTGGCCGTCGCTGGCACGCCCGAAGAGGCCCGCGAGCGTCTCGACGGGTTCGCGGCGATGGACGGCGTCGACGCGGTGTCGGTGTCGTTCCCGCGAGCCGCGACGGTCGAGGAGATCGACACGACCATCGAAGCGCTCGCCCCCGAGTGAGCCCCGGACGCGACCTCGTCGGCCCCGGAAGGTGAGCGCTAACCATCGAGAGGCTGACACGCGGACGTTCCCTCTGTCGGGGTCCCGGAGTCGTATTCGGGTCCTGAATCGGGAATTACTGTCTTTCTCCGTACATTAACTCGATGGCGAGCGGTGGGTCGGCGGCCGACCCGGCGGGTGGGGCAGGTCGCACGTAGCTATTTGACGCCACCACTCACACACCGGGATATGAGTGAACAGTACACGGGGGCGGATCTGTTCGTCGACGCGCTCGAACAGTACGGTGTCACCCACCTCTTCGGGAACCCAGGGACGACCGAACTGGCCGTGATGGAGTCGCTGGCCGACTCCTCGCTGGAGTACGTGCTGGGACTCCACGAGGACGTGGCGGTCGGCGCGGCGGCGGGATACGCCCAGACACGACGCTACCACTCCCACCACGACGACTCGGTGATGCCCGCCGGAGTGGTCAACCTCCACATCACGCCCGGTCTCGCACACGGCCTGGGGAACCTCTACGGCTCGAAGTGGACCGGCGCACCGCTCGTGTTGACGGCGGGGAACCACGAACTCGACTTCCGTCACGAGGAACCGCTCCTGACCGGCGACCTGCAAGCGATGGTCCAGCAGTTCACGAAGTTCGACGCCGAGGTGACGGACGTGGACGCACTGCCCGGACTGCTCCGTCGAGCGTTCCGCATCGCGCTGACGCCACCGACCGGTCCGGTCTTCCTCGGGTTGCCACAGGACGTGATGATGAGCGAAGTCGACGCCGACCCGGAACCGCTCGGCCCGATTCCGACGGCGGGGCGTGGCGACCCCGCGCAGGTCGAGTCGGTCGCCGACCTGCTCTGTGAGGCCGACGACCCGGTGTTCGTCCTCGGCGACGGCGTCGCACGCTCGGGCTACGAGGCGGTCACGGCCGCGATGGACCTCGCCGAAGCGACCGGTGCGCGCGTCCACGGCGAGATTCTCGCCAGCGAGGTGAACTTCCCGACCGGCCACGAGCAGTTCCTCTCGTATATCCCCCCGAACGAGGGGCTGGCGTCGATGCTGATGAACACCGACACGCTGTTGTTCGTCGGCTGTTCGACCAACACGACCCTCCTTCGCCACGACTCGCCGCTGGTCCGCGAGGACGCGGTCTGTCTCCACGTCGGCGACGACGCCGACGAGTTGGCGAAACGCCAGCACGCCGACGCCGCCGTGCTCGGTGACCCCGGCGAGGTGATGGCCGAACTCGCCGAGCGCGTGGGTGACCGACTCGCGGCCGACGAGCGCGACGCCCGACTGGAGAAGGTCCGGGCGATGAAGGAGTCACTCGCCGCCACCGTCGAGTCGATGGGCGTCGACGAGACCCCGGAGGGCGAGACCCGACCGTCGAAGGCGGACCTCGTCGACGCGCTCGAAGCGGCCGCCCCCGACGCGTTCGTCGTCGACGAGGGCATCACGGCGAAGTACCCGCTGCTGACGCGCTGGGAGATGGACGCCGAGGGGATGCTCTCGAACAAGGGCGGCGGACTGGGCTACGGGCTTCCCGCGTCCATCGGCGCGGCGTTCGCCGAGCGCGAACGCGAGGCCGAGGGTGGCGACGCCCGACAGGTCATCGGCTACATCGGCGACGGGTCGTACCTCTACTACCCGAACGCGATGTACACCGCCGCACGTCACGGCCTCGATATGACTGTCGTCATCCCGGACAACCGCAACTACCGCATCCTGAAGGACAACACGAACACACTGTTCGGCGGGAGCGACGAGGACCACGACTTCGTCGGGATGGACTTCGAACCGCCGGTCGACATCCCCGCGAACGCCCGGTCACACGGCGCGAGCGCGGGACAGGCCGAGACGCCCGACGAACTGGACGCGGCCATCGAGGAGGCGTTCTCGACGTCCGGCCCGTACGTGCTGGACGTGCTCGTCCACGACTGAGACGCCGAGCGTGCTGGCTCGGGGGTCGCTACGGACCCCCGAGCGCCCCGTGGTGCTACCGAGCACGCATGGTAAGTATAAGGAGACGCCCCGCGTCCGTGTAGGTAGTGGCAGCAACGTTCGTGCTGATAACGGTGGACTCGCTTCGAGCGGACGCACAACACGCGATGCCGACTCTGCAACGACTCGCTGCCGACGGAACCTCGTTCTCTCGTGCGTACGCTCGTGGCAACTGGACGCCGTTCTCGTTCCCGAGTCTCCTCGGGTCGGACCCCGTGTTCACCGGTGGCTCTCGGGTCGGCCCCTCCGCGGCCCCGACGCTCGCCGAACGCCTCCAGAGCGTCGGTATCGAGACGGTCGGTCTCAACGCCGCCAACGGGTTTCTGACCGAACACTGGGGCTACGACCGCGGGTTCGACACTTTCGAGACGTTCCTCGGCGGTCCGCGCTGGATCGCCGCTCACCCGACGGTCAACGGCTGGATCCAGCTCCTCGCCGCGCCCGGTCGTCGTGCCGTAGCGAAACTCCGAGGCGACGACGACCGAATCGCCGTCGACACCTCCCACCTGAAGGCGCTCGAAGACCACGCCGCCGACGCCATCCGGTCCGCCGACGGGCCGCTGTTCTGCTGGCTCCACTACATGGACACCCACACGCCGTACCTCCCCGCCCCGCGCCACGTCCGGGCGGTCTCCGGCGGAACGGGCAGCGGAACGATGCTCCGCGCACACGTCAACGCCGGTCTCGGCCGCGAGGTCGACGACCGGGCGCTCGACGACCTGCGGACGCTGTACCACGGCGCGGCCCACCAGGTCGACGCGAGCATCGGACGTGTCGTAGAGACGCTCCGCGAGGCCGGGCGTGGCGACGCCACCGTCCTCGTCGCCGGCGACCACGGCGAGGAGTTCCAGGAACACGGCCACCTCGCGCACTACCCCAAACTCTACCGCGAACTCGTCCACGTCCCGTTCGTCGTCGGACGAGCGGACGGCGAGGGGACAGCGAGCGACGGTCGAACGGTCGAAGACCCTGTCGGTCTCGACGCCGTCCCACCGACGGTCTGTGACGCGTTCGACCTCCCGACGGAGGGTTTCGACGGCGAGAGCGTCCTGCCGACGGTTCGCGGGGAGTCGTCGCTCGACGCGGCCCCGGTGGTCTCCGTCGCCGTTCGCGGCCCCTCGGTGACCAGCCAACCCATCCCGCGGCGACTGGACGACGGCGAACTCCTCGTCAGCGTCCGTGACGACCGGTTCACCTACATCCACCACACGGAGTCGGGACACGTCGAGTTGTACGACAGGGAGGCCGACGCGGGCGAACAGCGCGACCTCGCGGACGAACCGGCGCTCACCGAGGTCCGGACCCGATTCGAGGAACTCGCCACCGAGCACGCGGCGACCCTCGGCGGCGGGGAGGGCGACGACGGGCCGCGGGCGGTCCCCGACGACGTGAACGACCGTCTGAAGGCGCTCGGCTATCGCTGAGTCGCCGAAGGGACTCCCGTCTCGTCGGCGGAACCGGCCCGACCGCCGTCAGTCGTCGGCGTCGAGACGGACCCGTCGCCCGTCCAGTGTCTCGGGGAACATCTTCCCCGGATTGAGCGTGTCGTTGGGGTCGAGTGCCCGCTTGATGCGGCGCATCGCGTCGACGCTCGCTTCGCCGTGTTCCAGATTCATGTACTCGCGTTTGCCCATCCCGATACCGTGTTCGCCGGTGCAGGTGCCACCGACCTCGATAGCACGTTCGACGATGTCGCGGTAGACCTGTTCGCCCACCTCCCGAACTTCGGGGTCGTCCGGGACGAGCACGGAGTAGTGGAGGTTGCCGTCACCGGCGTGGCCGAAGCAGGGAATCGGGAGGCCGTACTCCGCCTCCAGGTTTTTCGCGTACCGAATCATCTCCGGGTACTCGCTGATGGGGACCGTGATGTCGCCGGGGTGGAGCGGTTGTTGCTCGGGGTCCCACGCGCGGGCGGCGAACGCCAGTTCCCGGCGGGCGGCCCAGAGGTCGGCCATCTCCTCCTCCTCGGCCATCTCGAAGCGTTCGACGCCGTGTTCCTCGAAGACGCTCTCGCAGAAGGCTATCTCGTCCTCGACGCCGTGGTTGGCGTGGAACTCCAGGAACGTCATCGGCGCGTCGGGCAGGTCGCTCCCGAGGTAGTCGTTGGCCATCTCGGCGCTCAACTCGTCGATGAGTTCTATCTTGGCGACGTCGACACCCGAGCGGACGGCGTCGAACACCGCGTCCGCGGCGGCGTCGAGCGTCGGGAAGATGGCCCGGCCACCCCGAATCTGCTGGGGTCGCCCCCGAAGCGAGAGCGTCGCCTCGGTGACGACGGCCAGCGTCCCCTCGCTGCCGACGAGCAAGGACCTCAGGTCGTAGCCGCTTGAGGTCTTGATGGCGCGACTCCCCGAGCGAACCACGCTCCCGTCGGCGAGGACGGCTTCGAGTTCGAGCACCCAGTCGCCCACCTCGCCGTACTTGACGGTCTGCATCCCGCTGGCGCTGTTCGCTATCATCCCGCCGATGGTCGAGAGGTTCCCCGAGGAGGGGAGCGGCGGGAAGAACAGGCCGTACTCCGCGACGGCGTCGTCCACTGCCGTGCCCATGACGCCCGGTTGCACGTCGATCTGGAAGTCGTCCGGGCGAACCTCCAGAACCTCGTTCATCGCCATGAGGTCCATGCTGATGCCCGCGTGAGCGGGGACGGCGTTGCCCTCCAGGCTCGTCCCCGCCGCGTAGGGCGTGACGGGGACGCCACGCTCGTCCGCGGCGGCGAGCACCGCACTCACCTCCTCGGTGGAGTCGGGACGGACGACGGCGTCCGGGAGCGTCGCCTTCTCGGTCTCCTGTGTGCCCCAGTCGGCCGCGTGGCTCTCTAAGTCCCCGTCCTCGAAGGAGACGGCGACGTCGAGGTCCGAGAGGAACGAGCAGTCGTGTGTCATGGGTCGACGTGACTCGCCTGAGGGGTTAAGGGTTCCCCGGCGGCGTCGGCCGAAATCGGAGCGGAAACTCGGAACCGTAGGTTCGGAGTTCCGTCCGGCTTTATGCGGGTCGCCCCCGGAGTGCGAGATATGCAGGTCATCGAGGTGACGGAGTTCGGCGGAAGCGACACGATGCAGGTGACCGACCGCGACGTCCCCGAACCGGGCGAGGGCGAGGTTCGCATCGAGGTCCGCGCGGCGGGCATCAACTTCGCGGACATCATGCAGCGCCGTGGCCACTACCAGGGCGGGCCGGAGCCGACGTACGTCCCCGGCATGGAGGTCGCGGGCGTCGTCGACGCCGTCGGTGAGGGCGTGGGTCGTTCCGAGGGCGACGAGGTCGTCGGCATGGTCGACGGCGGGGGCTACGCCGAGTACGTGACCGCCGACGCCTCGGGACTGTTCGACGTTCCCGAGGGGATGAACTTCGAGGCGGCCGCCGGCTTCCCCGTCCAGTTTCTCACCGCGCACAACTGCCTCCACGAGTGGGGGGGACTGGAGGAAGGCGAGCGCGTGCTCATCCACGCTGCGGCGGGCGGCGTCGGGACGGCCGCCGTCCAGATCGCCCGCGAGGCCGGCGCGGAGACGTTCGGCACCGCGAGCACGCAGGAGAAGCGTGACCTCGCCACCAGTCTGGGGCTGGACCACGCCATCGACTACACCGAGACGGAGTTCGCCGAGGAAGTGAACGACCTGACGGACGGCGAGGGCGTCGACCTCGTGCTCGACGGTATCGGCGGGGAGACGACTCAACAGAGCCTCGACTGCCTGTCGCACTTCGGCCGGATGGTCAGTTTCGGCGCGGCCAGCGGCGAACCGGGCCACCCCGACACCGCCTCGCTGCTGTTCTCGAACCAGCGCGTCATCGGCTACCACCTCGGACAGGGGATGTACCGCGCCCCCGAGAAGGTGATGAGCGCGATGCCGCCGCTGATGGAGCTGCTCGGCTCCGGTGCGCTCGAAGTGCAGGTCGGAGAGACCTTCGCGCTCGAAGACGCCGCCGAGGCCCACGAGTACATCGAGAACCGCGAGTCCAGCGGGAAGGTCCTCCTCGTCCCGTAGACCGTGCGCTCGACCAGTCGCACCGTCGTCGGCTACGCCCTGCTGTTCTCGGTGCCACCGGGTGCGGGACTGGGCGTCGCCGTCCAGATGACGAGCGGCGACCCGCCGCTCGCGCTGGCGTCGGCCGTCGGCGTCGCTCTCGTGCTGTTTCTCGTCCTGCTCGGCCTGTTCGGTTCGGGGTCGACCGACCACTGAGTCGTCCCGTGGCCCGCGACGACCGACCGACTACTCGAGGGGCAACGCGCTCGTGTCGATTCCCGCCCGACGACCGTCCAGCACCCCGAACCGCTCGCCGCGGTGACGCTCCAACCAGTAGAGCAGCCGCTCGGCCCACGCCAGCTTTCGGCGCTTCGCGGGGCCGACCGACGGGTCATCGAACTCCCACCCCGGAAACACCAGTCGGTCGGCCCCGAAGTGGTCCGCGAGGAACGCCGCCCGGTCGCCGTCGGTGAACCCGCCGAAGTTCTCGACGGGGCCGACCGGTTCGACCTGCGTCGTCGGGAGGGTCCACTCGGCGGCCATCCGTGGGACGTACGCCTCGACGAGCGGCAGGTTGTCCCCGTGAGCGTGTGCGGCGACGGGCGTTCCCGTCCGGGTCAGTTCGACGGCCGTCTCGGGGTTCTTGTCGAGATCGGTCACCATGCAGTCGACGGTGACGCCGTGGTCGAGACAGGTGTCGGCCGCGGTGGAGGCGGCGACGACGACGTCCGCGGCGCTCGCGCGTGGCAGGTCCTCGGTCAGGTTCGGGGCCGCGCCACAGACGGCCACCGTCGCGCCGTCGAACCGGGGCAGTCGGTCGTGGTCGAACGGCGTCGTCAGGGCCGCGAGGCGGTCTCTGACTCGTTCGTCGCCGGTACGGTCGTAGCCGAACTCGTGTACAATCGCCTCGTAGACGGGGATCCAGTCGGAGGAGCGCATGCTCGTGTAGTAATAAACCGAAGGTCGAACGGCCACCAAGTACCCCTACCCGCGTGGCCGGTCGACTCGCATCCGACGATATTTACGGAGGCGGTATAAGTTTTCTCTTAGCCGTCCGCCCGACGGACGACGTGCGTCAGACGTTCTCCTCGGACGACGCCCCGTCAGTCGAGTGCCGACGCGACGTCGTCGAGTGCCCCCCCGGCCGCCGGGTCCGTCCGGTCGCTCGTCGACGCCATCGTCGCCAACGCGGCGTCGGTGCCGACCAGCAGGTCCGCCGTCTCCCCACGCGCGTAGTGGCACCCGGATTCGGCGGCGAGCGTCGCCAGTTCCCCGCGGGCGTCCTCGGGGAGGCCCTCGACCGCGAACGTCCGGACCGCGGCGTGTCCGGCGACGTCGGCGTCGACACCGGACTCGGCGGCGTGACGCTCGGCCTCGCCGGTCGTCGTCACGTCCAGTTCCTCGACGGTCGGCGTGTGGACCCGGTCGCGGGCGAAGCGATGGCCGACGAGTGCCGCGTCGCGGGTCTCGGCGACGTCGTGCGTGCGGACGACGTGAGCGCCGCGCTCGACGGCCATCGAGGTGGCCGCGAGGCTGACCGGCAGCGCTTCCTCGGTGTCACGCCCCGCGATGTCGCGGAGGAAGTTCTTCCGGTTGATGGAGACGAGGATGGGTCGACCGTAGCCCCGGAACTCGCGGAGGCGCTCGAACGTCTCGCGGTCCTGTGCGAGTGTCTTCTCTTCGGACCAGCCACCGAACGCCGGGTCGACGATGGTCTTGTCGGTCAACCCGTTCAGTTCGAGGGCGTCGTAGATGTCGTCGACCGCTTCGACCGCACCGGGTCGTTCGAGGTCCGGCGGCGAGGCCATCTTGGCGACGGCGGCGTCACGTTCGTCGCAGACGCGGGGCATCTCCGGGTCGGCGAACCCACAGATGTCGTTGACCATGTCGAACCCACGGTCGAGTGCCTCGGCGGCGACCTCGTGATAGCGCGTCTCGATGGAGAACACCGCGTCCCCCGAGACGGAGTGGACGGTCTCGACGGCGGTGTCGAGGCGGTCGAGTTCCTCCTGTGCGGAGAGCACCTCGAACTTCTTGTTGGCCGATTCGAGACCCACGTCGACGATGTCCGCCCCCTCGTCGACGAGGTGTTCGTCGACGTACTCGGCGGCCTCGCCGGGGTCGTCGAAGACGCTCGGCTTGTACGGCGACTCGCTGGAGACGTTCAACACACCCATGATGCGCGGGGGACGGTCGTCGCCGATTTCGAGACCGGCGGCGTCGACGGTTCGCATACCACGACGTAGCGTCGGCGGCCCCATAGCCGGTCCGGTAACGGCGTGTTCACCGGGCGAGAACGTGGTGTGGTACTTATGTGAGCGTCCGTCCAACGAACGAACATGAACTGGTCCCTCGACCGCTCCCTCCAGCGGCGGATGGCCGTGACCCTGCTCGCCCTCGGCGTGCTGACGCTCGCGTTCGGGGCCGGACTCTCGGTGCTCGTCGCGTGGGGCGTGCAGTGGCTCTCCGGCGTGTTCGGTCTCGCACTCGGCACGTCGACACTCTACGCGCTCGGTGCGCTGACGACGCTCGTCGGTGGGGGCGTCGTCCTCCACCGGGCGCTCCAGCAGGACGCCGCCGAGACGTTCGACGCCGACGAGGTCGCCCCCGACGAGTACCCCCGCCTCCACGCCGCTGTCGCGCGACTGGCACAGGCCGCCGACCTCCCGCTGCCGAGCGTCCACGTCGCCGACCGCGACCGGCCGTTCGCCATGACGACCGGCCTCTCGACGGACGACGCGAAACTCGTCGTCTCGACGGGCCTCCTGGACGCGCTTGACGACGAGGAACTCGACGCGGTCGTCGCCCACGAACTCGCACACGTCAAGAACCGTGACGCGACGGTGATGACGCTCGTCGAACTCCCACTGTCGAGCGCGCGCAACCTCGGCCGGATGCTCCAGCACAGCGGCGGCGTCCACTTCGCCCTGCTCGGCGTCGCCGCCGGGTCGTACCTGTTCTGGGGCCTGGGCCGGGCGCTCGTCGCGTCGCTGTCGCGCTCGCGGGAACTCGCCGCCGACCGGGGTGCGTCGGCGCTGCTCGGCGACCCCGCGCCGCTGGCCAGCGCGCTCGACACGCTGGCCGAGGACCTCCAGTCGACACCCGAGACGGACGCACGAGCGACCCCACTCGCCGCGCTGTCGGTCGTCCCCGCACCGCGCGAGAACTCGGGACCGGCGCTCACCTGGGAGAGACGTCGCCCCGTCCTGTGGGGGCTTCGCCTCCCCGTCCGACGGGCCCGTCACCGCGTGAACGACCGGTACGTCCGCCCGGTGCTGGCGACCCACCCGGCGACCGACGAGCGAATCGACCGGCTTCGAGCCCTCGAACGGACTCAAGAAGGGGTGAGAGTACCGAAAACGGACAGATAGGCGACAGTGACAGTGTTTTCCCTAACCCTTTAGGTAGCCGTTCTAACCCGGTGGAGGTTGGAACACAGACAGATGACACGCCCACAGCCTTCCGCCGCGACCGTGAAGTCGCCGACGGCTTCACACCGCGCCATCTCGCTCGACGACCTGTTCGAGGTCCTCTCCTCGGAGTGGCGTCGTCGTGCGGTCCGTGCCCTCTCGACCCGTTCCGAGGCGACGACGGCCGAGGAGTTCGTCGACACGCTCCACGCCGAACACGGGACGACGACCGACCGCTCGGAGACGCGACTCGCGTTCCACCACAACCACCTGCCACGCCTCGCACAGTACGGTATCGTCGAGTACGACCGCGAGACGGGACTCGTCGGTCCCGGCGAGAACCTGTCGGAAGCGGCGAGCAGTCTCGCGGCCGTCGCCGAAGATGGCTCCACCCCGCGCGTCGAGCACTGACGCGGCCCGTTCGGACCTCCGTCGTGGCCGTCGTCTCTCGAATCGGTTCGTGAACCCCTCTTCTCTCAGTCTTCGATGACCGACGCGAGGAGTTTGCCCAGTCCCACCTGGAGGTGCTGGTGGAACGTCGGGGGCGAGATGTCGAACGACTCGGCGATGTCCGTGCCCGAGGAGTTGCGCGGCCACTCGAAGTAGCCGGCGTGGTACGACGCTTCGAGAATCGACCGCTGTCTGTCGGTCAGGTCGTGGAGCGGAGTCGAATCCGGCCGTGCCTCGACCGAGCGTTCGACGTTCCGTTTGGCGAGCAGTTCGGCCTCCGGGAACGTCCCGCGGACGGTGGTGATGAACTCCCGGATGTCGGTCTCGGGAGAGACTTCGGCGACGATGCGGCCGACGCCGTCGTCGACCGTCGCGGCCGTGACGTTCGCGCCGGCGTCCGCCAGCGCGATGACCGCGGAGTCCTCCGCGACGATGACCTCGAACACCTGTCCGTCCGAGCGGTCGGCGACCGCCGAGATGCGGTCGATGGCCGGGATGGACTCCGCTTCCGCGAGGACGCGCTCCGTGTCACAGTCGTCGAACGTGACGTAGAGGATGGCCGTCCCCGAGGTGAGCGGGACGAAGCCGTCGAGCGCGACGGGGCAGTCGACCCGTGACGAGAGGTCGATGATCGCCGAGGAGTCGACGGCGAGTTCCACCTCGACGACGCTGTCGGCGTTGAGCAGTCGACGGTTCTCCATCGCGGTGATGGCGTAGCCCACCGTCTCACCGAGGAGGCCGAGCGCCGTTCGCTCGGCGTCACCGAACGGGTCGGGTCGGTCGGTGTGGACGACCAGTGAGCCGTGTGTCGTCTCGTTGTACGCCATCGGGACGACGACGTAGCCCGTCCCGCCGGCCTCGAAGACGGCCCGCGAGAGCGGATCGTCCGCCTCCGGATGTGCCCGTTCGTGGTAGACGCGTCGCTCGCTCGTCGCCTTCCCGATGACGCTCCCGGCGCGGGCCTCGTGTGAGAGGTCGGCGGCCGCGTCGAGGAAGCCGCCGTCGTCACCGGCGAACGCACGCGGTCGGATGCCGTCGTCGTTGACGTCCCGTTCGGTCGTCCACGCGAACGAGTAGAGGTCGTCCTCGACCAGTCCCGAACAGAGTTCCCGTTCGAGTTGGTCGCGCGTCTCGGCGTCGAACAGCGTGCGCGTCAGCCCGCGAATCAACTCGCCGACCCGGTTGGTCGTCTCCAGTTCGGTGTTCTGACTGCGGACACGTCGTTCGGCGAGTTTCTGCTTGGTGACGTTCAGGTGGAGGACGAGCACGAACTGCTCGCCCTCGTGGACGAACCCGACCGCCCGCATCGTGAACCACCGTTCCTCGTCGGGCGCGTGACAGGGGTACTCGAAGGCGAAGTCCTCGCGTTCACCGTCGAGGACGGCTCTCAGACCCGCCGCTGCGGTCCTCGCGCTCTCGTCGTCCGCGTCCTCGCACACTGCGAGGTAGTTCTCCCCGATGGTGTGGGGGTCACCCTGGATGTCGTTCATCTCGCCGAACTCTCGCCACGCCTCGTTGGTGTAGACGATCTCGCCATCACCGCCGAGGATGGCGACCTCTGTCGGCAGGGTATCGAAGCTTGCACTCGCGAGCGGATGTGACCGAAACACCGAGCGCGTCGTGGGCGCGCCCTCGGTCTCCGTCTCGACGTTGTCTCCTGAGTTGCTCACGCTGTGGCCTCACGCCGGTTTCCCAGCTTACAACAGCCAAGGTGAGCGTCCCCAAAAGGCTGCGCTTTGCAAATCCGTGGAACACGGCGTTTTTCTCGCCGCGTCGGGTAGGACGGGTATGAGCAAGGTGTCCATCGGCCTTCGTGGCTGGCGGTTCGACGAGGCGACCGTCCTCGACGACGACGGATCGTTGAAGCCGCTCGCACAGATGCCCGAGGAGCCACGGGAACGAATCGCACGGCTGGCGACGCTCGTGACGGAGCCGTGTCAGGCGTGCTGGCTGGTTCACGGCGAGGAGGGGCGACAGCGTTGCAAGCAGGCGCAAGTCGTCTACGGCGAACCGCTCGGCGAGGTCCTGCTGTGCGACGACCACGAGGTCGACTTCCTCTACTGGTTCCGCGAGGAGGGCGGTGCCGACCTCGCCGGCAGTCGTCTCGTACAGAACGCGTTCCACCAGTGGTTCGCCGACGGCGGCGAGGCCCCGGAGGACTACGGCGGGATGGAGCACGTCGACACCGACCCCGACGAACTCGTCCAACCGGACCCGGCCCCCGAACTCGACGACCTGGAGACCGAACTGTCGAACATGAGCGAGGAGGAGCGCGACCAGTTGAACATCGACCTCTCGGACCTGGACCTGTAGTGGAGAAGCGACGACAGTGACCGGTCGTCTCGATAGGGTGGTGAGCGCGGGGACCTGCCGACGGAACGCTCAGTAGTCGCTGGTGACGTTTCTGTCGAGTTGCTTGACGTCGATGTCACACGAACTGGAGGAGCCACTCACGGTGAACCCACCGCCGACGTTGAACGAGACGCCCGCACTCGAACAACTGCCGCTCACGGACTTGTAGGTCCCTTCGACCTTTCGGGGGGTGTCGTTCGTGATGACGTCCATCTCCGTCGACAGTTGGAACGAGAGGTTACACGTCAGACCACAGGCGACACCGTCGGCGAAGTCCCACACCGCACCCCCGAAGCCCGAGTCGCGCAGCGTGGCGTTGGCGGCGTTGTTCTTCCCCGTCCCGTTCTGCAGGAGTTCGTAGTCCGAGTTCGGCCACGTGATACCGACCTTGTCCTTCGGGGAGCCACCGCCTCCGAACTGTGAGGCGATATCGACGTTGTAGTAGGCGCTCGCGCTGCCGCCACTGGAGTAGACGTTCAGCGTGCTGGAGACACCGCTCACCGCGGCTGGCGAAACCGAAGGCCCGTCGTCGTCGGCAGTGACGTCGCCGGGCCCCGAGACACTGCGCTGGACGGAGACGTCAGTCCCGTCGAGGTACTCGTCGTGGCGTTTCGGACTCCCCGTCTCGCGGTGAATCTCACGGGCGCGCTGGACGACGCTCCGGAGGTGCTCGCGTTCGCTCTCCGACCGGGCCGCTCCGAGAACGCTGCCGCTCGACAGCGCTCCGCCGGCGAGGGCGATTCCTGTGGATTTCAGTACCGTTCGACGGTTGAAATCGTCTCGTGCCATGATGCAGTCGGTACCTTCGTTCGACCTGCATTCGTTCTATTTGTTCGCTCTTTGTCCTCGGAAACAACTGGGTGCGAGTTCGGGCCACCCCGGACCACTCGTTCGCAGTCCGGCGAGTGAGTCGCAGGGTGGCGAAACTCGTCGGAGAGTAGATTTCTGAAGGTAGCACTGCAAATTTTATAACCTGATAGGATAACTATACGCCGATGCCGTCCTTCGGCCGAGACCTTCCGGCAGTGTTGTATCGGAGACGAGACTGCCTTCGCACGATTCACTCGGAACCACGGGGGAAACGGGAACTGGTCGACGCGCTCGATACACCTCGGTCGACACTCGACGACGTCGTCCGGGAGCTAGAGGAGTTCGAACTGGTCGAGTACAGCGACGGTGTGTGGCGAGCCACGGTCCTCGGTTCGTGTGCTGTCGAGGTCCTCGACGACTACTGTAGACGCCTGGAGACGCTCACAGACTCGACGAGCGTCGTCAGTAAGCTTCCGAGCGACACGTCACTGGGGTGTGAACTGCTCGTCGGTGCGTCGACTCACCAGACCGACCGAGCAGTCCCCGACGAGGTCGTTCAGGTGCTACTGGAGTCGGTGGCGGACGCCACCCTCGTGCGTGGTGTCGCACCGGTCGCACTGGCAGGCCACGCGTTTCCGTTCTACGAGCGGGCGACCACGGGCGACGGGGCACAGTTAGAACTGGTCGCGGACGACCACGTGCTGGACCGTCTCGAGGAGATGTACCCGAAACGGATGGCGGCGGCGACGGCCGACGAGTCTCTCTCGTTGTACCGAGGGCCGGTTGGGATTCCGTTCGGCCTCTGGATTGCCGACCAGAGCCACGTCGGTGTCGTCGTCTACGGCGAGCGGAGTGTCGAAGGTGTCATCGAGAACGACACGGCCGACGCACTGGAGTGGGCGGAGCGGCAGTTCGAGGACGCTCGAACCGACGCCACACTCGTAGCGACCGAGGAGACGGGACGGCAGTAGTCCCCCGGAAACACGCCGCTTTTGTCCGCCCGCGAGCAACCCCGACCAATGAGTATCGCGGTCGCCGTCGTGGACGCGAGCACGCCCGGCAACGTCGGAACCATCGCTCGGGCGATGAAGAACTTCGGCCTCTCGGAACTCCTCCTCGTCGACCCGCCCGAACTCGACGAGGACGGCGAGGCGTACGGCTTCGCCGGACAGGCACGCGAGGACGTCCTCCCGAACGCTCGGGAGGTGAGTTTCGACGAACTCGTCGAACGCTACCACACCGTCGGGACGACGGCCATCACGAACGACGACGAGCGCCGTCACGTCCGCTACCCGTTCCGAACGCCGCGTGAACTCGCCGACTCGCTGGAGGGTGTCGAGGCGGACACCTGCGTCGTCTTCGGCCGCGAGCGTGTCGGCCTGCACAACAGCGAACTCGAACGGATGGACGAGGTGTGTACCATCCCCGCCAGCGCCGACTACCCCGTCCTCAACCTCGGGCAGGCCGCGACCATCGTGCTCTACGAGTTGCGGACGCTGACCGTCGAGGACCACCAGCACCCGACCGAGATAGACCGCGCCCCCCAGTCGGACGTCGTCGGCCTGCACGAACAGTGGGCGTCGTTCGTCGAGACGGCGGGCATCGTCGAGGAACGTCGCCAGCAGACCCGTCGGATGTTCCGCCGCCTGATGGGGAGAGCACATCCGACGACGCGCGAGGTCAGCACGCTCCGCGGTATCCTGCGCCGAGCGGAGAACCGTATCGAGCATCCCGACCGCTACGACTGACGACAGGCCGCTGGTGACGGCCCCGACGGCGACGACACCACCGAGAACGGCGAGAACCGCACTCACTGCCGAGCGAACGCGGTTGTTCGGGACGCCGGCCGCGTCGAGGAGTCGGTAGACGACGCCGGAGAGGACGAACCCCGCGACGACGATTCCCCACGTGAGGACGACGTCGAGGGGATCGGAGACCATACCGAACCCACGGTGGGTCGGTGCAAGTACCTCGTCTACGGGTCGACGGATGCGGACCGTGCCATCGAGCGCTCAGAACAGGAAGTCCAGGAGCAGGAACGCACCGGCGACGGCGACCAGGGTCGCCACCAGCGACCGAACGTAGTGGTTCGGGACGCCCACGGCGTCGAGCGACCGGTAGGTGACGCCGACGAGGGCGAGCGAACAGGCGGCGAGCAGACCGAGGGTGAGGACGGCGTCCACGAGACCGGAGACCATACACTCGATATCGAGCGCCGAGAGAAGTGTCTTCTCCCGCCGCCCCGCGCATAGCTTCTTGTCCCACGAGTGTGTCACTCCGGAACAATGACCGACGAGAAGGGCGTCGAACTGTTGACCGACGAGTACGGTGTCAGCCACGTCTACGCCGACTCGAGGTACGCACTGGGGTACGGACAGGGCTACGCACAGGCCAGGGACCACCTGTTCCAGATGGACGTGTTGCGCCACGTCGGCTACGGCGACAGCGCGAGCGTCCTCGGCCCCGGACAGGTCGCTTCCGACCGGCAGGTCCGCCGTGACCTCTACACCGAAGCACAACTCGAACAGCAGTTGCGAGGGCTTCGGCCGGAGGCCAGAGCGCATCTGGAGGGGTTCGCCGCCGGCGTCAACCGGCGACGGGCGGAGGCGATGCGGGACCTCCCAGCGGAGTTCCTCACGCTCGGTCACCTCCCCGAACCGTGGAAGCCAGTCGACACGGTCGCCATCCTGGCGTACACGATCGGCGTCTTCGGCGTCTTCGGCGGCCACGAAATCGGGAACGCCGCCCGCTTCGCCCGTCTCGAAGAGACACTCGGCGACCGCGCAACTGCCTACGAGGCGTACGGCGACCTGAACTGGCTCCGCGTCCCCGACGACCACACCGCGACGCTCGACGACACGCACGACGGTGGTGAGGACCTGCTCGGTTTCGACGACGTGCCCGACGAGCAGTTCGACCTCGCGGAGGCCGCACTGGGAGCGGTGCCGTGGGGCGAACGCGAGGGGGAGGTGTTCGGCCTCCAGCGCGCCAGTGGAGTGATGTCCGGGTTCGAGTGGGGGTCGAACGCGCTCGCCGTCTCGGGCGAACACACCGAGACCGGGTCGCCGCTCATGTTCGGTGGGCCACAGATGGGCTACTTCCGGCCGCCGGTCATCCACGAGGTGGGCCTCCACGGCGCGGGGTTCGACTGCGCCGGTATCGCCGTCGTCGGGACGCCAGCCATCGTCATCGGACGCACCCCCGAGTTCGCCTGGTCGGTCACGAGCGGCTACGACGACATGCGCGACACCGTCGCGCTCCGCCTCCACCCGACCGACGACGACCGGTACTACTGGCGGGGGCGCTGGCGCGAGTTCCGTACCGAGGAGGTGACCCACGCGCCGTCCAGACTGGGTGCGCTCGCCGACGGCCGGCGTCCCGCCGGGAAGGAGACCCAGCAGTTGGCGTGGGTCGAGGCAGGCGGGGTGACGATGCCCGTCGTCGCGTGGAACCCCACCGAGCGCGTCGCGTGGGCACAGCGGACGACGACGCGGGGCGAGGAACTGGAGGCGGCGCTGTCGTGGGCGGAACTCGGGGCGATGGACTCGGCGGCGGAGGCAAAAGCCCACCTCGCGGAGTTCCCGTTCAGTTTCAACTTCCTGTTCGCCGACGACGAGGAGGTGCGATACCTCCACACCGGTCGGGTCCCGGAGCGCCCCGACGACGTGGACCCCCGCCTGCCGGTGCCGGCCGACGAGTTCCGCTGGCACGGTACCCGTGTCGGTGCGGGACTCGGCCTGTCGGGCACGGACCCCGAACGTGGATACTTCTGCCAGTGGAACAACGCCCCGGCGACGGGGTGGCGAGCGGGCGACCAGGAGGGCCAGTGGGGGTCGGTTCACCGCGTCGACCTGCTGGAGACGGTCGTCGAGGAACACCTCGCGGACGGGCCGCTGTCGATGGACAGCGTCGAGGTCGTCCTGAAGGAGGCGGCGACCCGCGACCCGGTCGCCCGCCACTCCGCCCCCGTCTTCGCCGACGTCGCCCGCGAGAGCGACGACCCACAACTCCGAGCCATCGCCGAGGAGTTCGACGCCTGGCACGAGTCGGGGTACTCGTGGGCCGAAGGGGCGACCGACTCGGACGACCCTTCGCGCGACGGCGGGTTCGGCTGGGCGGCGCGAAGCGCCGCCGGAAGGTCGCGCCGGCACGGCCGGCGCGCAGACGGTGACGGCCGATACGACTTCGCCGCGATGGCCATCTGGGAGGAGACCAGACTGGAACTGCAAGCGCGGGTGTTCGGACCGGTGCTCGGCGACCTGACGCCGGAACTCGTCTTCGACCCGCCGCTCGACAGCCACCCCGAGGCGGACGAGGACACCCACGCTGGCGACCACGCCCGGACCCTCCGGGACGTCGCGTTCGTGGCCGCGCTCCGCGGCCAGACGGCTCACGACTGGTTCGACGTGCCCGAGGACGGAGAGACGCCAGACGACGACCGGGACGGGGCGTCTCCCGGTGACGGTGGCCGTGACGCGATGGTCGAAGCCGCACTCCGGGCGGCCGCCGAGCGACTCGCCGAGGAGTTCGAGAGCGACGACCCCGGCGACTGGCGGCGCGACGTCCGACACACCGGTTTCTCGCCGATGGGAGCGCTGCCCGCCTGTGAGATTCCGATGGTCAACCGTGGGTCGTGGAACCAGGTCGTCTCGCCCGCCGAGGACCGCGGGCGCGGCGTGCTCGCCCCCTCGAACGGAGGGCACGTCTCGGTCGGTGAACTCCTCGGCGTTGCACGCGGGAACGTCCCCGACCGGCTGGAGGACCAACTGGCGATGTACGTGGCGTTCGACTACAAGCCGTTCCCGGTCGCTCGGCGGCGGGTCGAGGAACGCGCCGAACACCGGACGCGGATGGACGCCGAGCCACCGGGTCGACTCCCACGGCTTCGGGGGTTGCTCGGGCGCTGACCGACCGCACCGGCCGGTGTCAGCGTCGGGGCCGTCTCGCTCAGCGAACGTCGACGTGTTTCCCGACGCGCTGGCCCGCCGTGACGCGGACGTTCGGGTGGACCGTCGCGTGTCTGTCGAGGACGGCGTTCGACCCGACGACCGCACGTTCGCCGACGGTGACGTGCTTACCGACGTTCGCCCCCGACTCGACGGTCGAGTTCGCCCCGACCGTGGCGTGTTTGCCGATGCGTACGCTCTCACCGACGACGGCGTCCGCGCGGACGGTGGCGTGTTTCTCGATACGGGCGGTCGGGTGGACCTCGGCGGACTCGTGGACGGTGGCGTGTTTCTCCAGCGGCATGTGAAGAGCGGACACGACCCTCCCGTTTGAAACCTCTGCCGGCGGTGACAGGTCCCGGCTCAGGCGCGCTTCTGAATCTCCTCGCGGAGGACGCTGCTGACGAGTTCGCCGTCGGCCTTCCCGCGCAGTGCGCCCATCGCCTCGCCCATCAGGCCGGAGAACGCGCCCATCCCCTCCGCCTCGACCTGGTCGCCGTTGCGTTCGACGACTTCGGCGATGGTCTCGCGGACCTCGCTCTCGTCGACGCCGGCGACGCCGGCCTCCTCGGAGGCTTCCTCGACGCTCATCTCGGGGTGTTCGGCGAGCGTCCGGAGGACGGGGTCGACACCCTCTTTCGCCAACTCGCCGGACTCGACGCGGTCGAAGACGGCGAGGAAGTGGTCCTCCCGGAGGTTCCCGACGGGCACGTCGTCACGCCGGAGTTCGGTGACCGTCGATTCGAGCGTCCCGGCGGCGAGCGTCGGGTCGACGCCCTGCTCGACGGCCGTCTCGAAGACGGGCATCCGCCGGCCGTACGCGACCTGCTCGGCGAGGCCGTCGTCGAGACCGTACTCCGCGACGTAGCGTTCGACCCGCTCGGTGAGCAGTTCGGGCGTCTCGACCGCACCGAGGTCGAGGTCGACGGACGGCACGTCCGTCTCGGGGTACATCCGGGCCGCGCCGGGCAGCGGCCGGAGGTACCGGGAGGTGCCGTCGTCGTTCGCGCCGCGGGTCTCCTCGGGGACGCCCTCGATGGCCGCCTCCGCGCGGGCGACGACGGCGTCGATGGCGCTCTCCGCGACCGACGCGCCGGCGGCGACCAGCGCGACGGCGTCGTCGTCGCTCGCCCCCACGTCGTCGCGCAGGGCGTCGACCTCCGCCTCGGTGACGCCGTAGGCGGGCAGTTCGTCGGTGTGGAAGATGCCGCCTGCCCCGGAGCGTTTGGCGTGGTCTGAGAGCTCCGTCCCGAGGCGGCGGTCGGGCTGAATCTCCCGACCGACGAGGCCGTCGAAGCCGGAGAGCGGGACGGCCATCACCGTCGCCGCACCCGCGATGACGCCGCTGTCGGTGTCCGCGAAGGTGTCGGTCACGTCCTGTGGGTCGCCGACGCTGGCGTCGCGGTCGGCGAGTTCGTCGCGGATCTCGACGAGTTCGACCTGTCGGCCGACCTCGTTGCGGACGATGTCGGCGATGTCGGCGAGACTCTGGACGCCCTTCAGTTCGACGCGCGCGCCGTCGGCGATGGAGACGTTGACGTCCTGGCGGATGGTCCCGAGACCGCGTTTGACCTGCCCGGTCGAGCGCAGGAGCATCCCGATCTGTGCCGCCGCCTCCTGGGCCTGCTCGGGCGAGCGGATGTCGGGTTTCGTTCCGATTTCGACGAGCGGGATGCCCAGTCGGTCGAGTGCGTAGGTGACGCCGTCCTCGCGTTCCTCGACGCGGCCTGCGGACTCCTCTTCGAGCAGCAGGTCGGCGACGCCGACGGGACCGTCGTCGGTCTGAATCTCGCCGTCGGTGGCGACGAGCATCGAGCGCTGGAACCCGGAGGTGTTCGACCCGTCGACGACGAGTTTGCGCATGATCTGCCCCTGGTCGACGGTCGTCGTGTCGAGCAGTGCGGCGATTTCGAGGACGACGTCGAGCGCTTCGTCGTCGATGCGGTGGGGCGGTTCGTCGTCCTCCTCGACGAGGCAGGTGGTGTCGAACGCGAGGTACTCGAACTCGCGGTCCACGCGGCTCTCTTCGAGCGCCGCGTCGTCTATCTCGCCGAGTTCCGAGCGCGTCGGGTGGAGGTAGCGCGTCACCGTCCGCGTCGCCACCTCGGGGTCGCGGCGCGTCGTCGGACAGCCACAGAAGAGCTTCGTCGCGGTGTCGAGTTGCTGGTGAATCTCCAGCCCCGCCACGAGGCCGAGGTCCTCGTAGTCGTAGTCCGGGGTCGTCATGTCCGGGATTCCGCGACGGGACGGTAAAAAACCAGCCAGTCGCGGTCGCTCGACGCGCGTCCAACGGGTGGCGTGCTCAGACCACGCCGAGCCGTCGGACGAACGCCACCTGCCGGTAGAATCGACAGCCCACACAGACGCCGGTGACGGCTGCGAGGCCCGCGAGCGTGGCGACGACGGCGGCCAAGACGCTGCCGACCAGTGAGAACCCGGCGAGGAAGGCGAGGCTGGCGAGCGTCGTCGTCGCCGCGCCGACGAGTCTGGCGAAGCGATGTGGGGCGGCGGGTTCGCGCTCGTCGGGCCGACCGACGACCGGTATCAGGACGCGTCGCCAGAGGGTCGCGTAGGCGTCGACCCGCCACCGGGAGACGACGGCCACACCGAGGGCGAGCGCGACCGCGTAGACGAACAGCGGTTCGGCGAGAGCCAGTCCCAACACCATCCCGGTCGCCGTCAATGCCTGTCCGAAGCGGGGTGCACGTGGGTCGACCAGCGCGAGGTCGGGGCTCGACGAGTCCGACCGAGACGTCACGGTTGCCATCACTCTCACCAACAGTGGCGACGTATAACCGCTGTTCCGGTCTCGTCCGGTCGAGCACACAACCGCGAGACGGAGCGTCGTCCCCCGATTCGATAGTCGACGCGCGGTCAGTCCTCGTCGCCGAGGATGCCCGGTTCGGTCATCGCCATCGGGTCGAGTACCTCGTCGGCCTCCGCCTCGGTGAGGTGGCCCTCTTCGACGGCGACCTGCTTCACGGTCTTGTCCTCCGCGAGCGCCTGCTTCGCCACCTTCGACGCCCTGTCGTAGCCGATGGCCGGGTTCAGAGCCGTCGCCAGCGCCATCGAGCGCTCGACCTGCTCCTCACAGACCTCGCGGTCGGCTTCGAGTTTGGCGACGAACTTCTCGCCGAACGTCTCGGCGCTGTTGGCGAGCATCTCGGTGGATTCGAGGACGTTGTGCGCCAGCACCGGCTTGTAGAGGTTGAGGTCTATCTGGCCCTCCGCAGCGCCCGCACTGACGGCGGCGTCGTTGCCGACGACCTGCTTGTGGACCTGATTCACGGCTTCGGCGACGACGGGGTTGATCTTCCCCGGCATGATGGAACTGCCCGGCTGGTTCTCCGGCTGGTCGAGTTCACCGAGGCCGTTGCGCGGCCCAGACGCGAGCAGACGGAGGTCGTTGGCTATCTTGTTCATCGACCCGGCGACGACGCGCAACGCGCCGTGAGCCTCGCTCATGGCGTCGTGAGCGGCCTGTGCCTCGAAGTGGTTGTCGGCCTCGCGGAACGGCAAGCCGGTCTCCTCGGCGATGTACTCCGCGGCGAGGGCGGGGAACTCGGGGTCGGTGTTCAGCCCCGTCCCGACGGCCGTCCCGCCGAGGGCGAGTTCCGCGAGGTGGTCGGTGGTGTGGTGGACGCGCTCGATACCCTTCTCTATCTGTGCGCGATAGCCGCCGAACTCCTGCCCGAGACGGACGGGCGTGGCGTCCTGCAGGTGCGTGCGGCCGGTCTTGACGATACCGTCGAACGCCTGCTCTTTGGCGGCGAGTTCGTCACGGAGCGTTTCGAGCGCCGGAATCAGGTCCTTCTCGACGGCTTCGAGCGCCGAGACGTGCATCGCCGTGGGGATGACGTCGTTCGAGGACTGGCCGAAGTTGACGTGGTCGTTCGGGTGGACCTCCCGTGAGCCGATTTCGTGGCCGAGAATCTCGGCGGCGCGGTTGGCGATGACCTCGTTGGCGTTCATGTTCGAGGACGTCCCGGAACCGGTCTGGAACACGTCGACGGGGAACTGGTCGTCGTGGTCGCCCGCGATGACCTCGTCGGCGGCCTCGACGACGGCCATCCCCGCTTCCTCGTCGAGGTGACCGAGTTCGACGTTCGCCTGCGCCGCCCCCTTCTTGACGACGCCCAGTGCGCGGACGAACCGCCGGGAGAAGGTGATACCCGAGATGGGGAAGTTCTCGACGGCTCGCTGGGTCTGGGCACCCCAGTAGGCGTCGGCCGGGACCTGCATCTCACCGAGACTGTCGCGTTCCGTTCGGTACTCGTCGGTCATGGCTGGGCCGACGCCCGGCCTCGGCGTAAAACCCACCGAAACCCGCCGCCAGCGGCCGGACAATGTTCTTTCGGATGTGAGTAAACCTTTTCACTATACAGTCTAAGGAGGTACTATGAGTACGAGAGTAGGTGGCATGGACGCCGGGGCGACGACCACCGAGACCACCGTCGGTGTGGGTATCGAACTGACGGGGCTCTCGCTGGTTCGAGCGGGCGTCTCACGGGCACAGATGGCACTCCCGGAGGGGGCGACCGTCGTCGACGCCGTCGACCGACTCGCCGACAAACACGGCGACCCGGTTCGACCCGCGCTCCTCAGCGGTAGCCGACTCCGACAGGACACCGTCGCCCTCCGTCGGACCCGCGAGGGCTGGGAGCGGGTCCCCGGCAGCGAGGAACTCGCCCACGGCGACCGGATCCGATTCCAGGTCTCGAACTGAGTCCCCGACGACCGACCCGGTTCGCCCCTGCCCACCCGTCTCGTTCTCGCGGCAGTTCGACCCGCGTCTCGACGTGTCTCTTCGCGCTCGCTACTCGAGGCCGGCGAGTCGGTCCAGGGCGTAGACCATCCGGAGCATGCTCGCCGCACCGTCGCGCTCGAAGACGAGTTCGTCCGTCTCCAGCACGTGGTCGAGGACTACCTCCGAGGCGTGGTTCGGCGCGGCCGCGATGCCCGCGTCCTCGGCGGCGGCCCACTCCATGACCCGGAGGTCGGACTTCGAGTCACCCATCACGAGCGAGAACGGTTCTTCGATGTCGAGCACGTCGAGTGCGGCCTCGACGCCCGCGACCTTGTCGAGTTCGTAGCTCCCGAGTTCCGCGGCGTCGCCCTCGTAGTAGCCGACCTCCAGTCGTTCGAGTCGTTCCCGGACGTCGTCGGGCACCTCGGCGTCGGGAACGCCCGGACCGCGTTCGAGGATGCCACGGATCTCCGGGTCGGAGGCGGCGTAGTGGACGCGCACCTGCTCGCCCGTCGCGCCGTCGAGCGCGTCACCCAGCAGGTCCAGCAGGTAGACCAGCGCCTCGTCGATGACCTCGACGGCCCGGTCGCTCCCGGTCTGGAAGTTCGGTTTCAGTGTGACGGTGAACTCGTTGCCCTGCAGGTGGCAGTACTGGTGGACCCGTTCGGGGGCCTCGGGGAGGACCCGTGACCGAATCTCGTCGAACATCCCCCGGACCTCCGGGTCGAGGTCGTCGTAGAGCAACCGCTTGGTCTCCGACCCGTGGCCGGGCGTGAACACGCCGTTGCCCGCCTCGTAGACGATGGAGAAGCGCTCGGAGTGGACCAGTTCGTTGCCGAGGCCCTGGGTGATGAACCCCTTGACGTTCTCCAGGGTCTGTCCCGTACAGATGACGAGCGGCATCCCGTCCTCGTGCAGTTTCGTCAGCAGTGAGAGCGTCTCGCGGGGAATCTCGTTGTCGGTCCGCCCCGCAGACCGGAGCGTCTCGTCGACGTCGAGGACGAGGACGTTGACCGCGCGGTCGTACTTCCCGAGCAGGTCGAGGGCGGTGAACGCTTCCTCCCGGGAAGCGTTGGCGGCGATAGCGGCGAACGTCTCGCCGACGGGGAACGCGTCGCGGATGGCGGTCTTGCGACGGTCCAACTCGTCGCGGACCTCCTTCCACTGGTCGAGGGCGACCCGCGATCCGATGGCCGGGAACACGTCGGCGAGTTCCTGGTACTCCCTGAGCGTGTCGGCGTCGAACTCGTCGTACAGTCGATAGAGGGCGTCGTAGCGGTTCACGCTCCCTCCACGTCCGCCGGTCGTTCGACGTGAATCTCGTGGGCCTCGATGTCCTCGTAGGCCGCCATCCGGCCACCGACGCTCACCGGCCCCTCGTCGGTGTCGAGCGTGAGCGTCGCCACCTCGTCCGAGGACCCGAGACTCAACTCGGCGACGGACCCCGTGACGCGCCGCCGGGTTCCGTCGACCACGTCACGGCCGACGACGGTGACGGAGAACGACCCGTCGGCGTCGGCGATATCCTTCAGACACCGTCGAATCGACGCGTACCGCCGGGGGAACCCGCCAGCACCGCCGGCGACGAGCGACTCGCCGGTCGTCCAGAGGACCGTGTTGAAGAAGCCACCGACGAGAAAGCCCAGCGCCGAGCGGTTGAAGATGACGCCGTAGCGCTCGCTGCCGTCGGTCAGCGCGTCCTGCGTGGCGTACACCGAGCGCTCGCCGTCCGCGACGGCCATCACGGGCGTCGTGATGCCGCGTCTGGCCCGGACCTCGGTGGCGACGGCCTCGTAGTCGAACTCCTCGGGCGACGGAGCGTCGCTCGCGGGCGTGACGAGCAGTTCGACGGAGACGCCGCCGTCGACGGCCGCTCGGAGGTCCGTCTCGAACCGGTCGAGCAGGTCCGGCGTGAGCGAACACGCCAACTCGTACTCCGCACTCTCGAGGGCGGATTCGAGGTACCGAACGATGCTCGGTCGGGACTTGACGAGCGACACCGCCTCGGTCTCGCGGGCCGGCGCGGTGTAGCGGGCGGCGAGGTCAGTCACGAGTTCGTCGAGTGACTCCTGTACCGGGGGGAACACCGAGTCGGGGTCCAGTGCGACCACCCGCATCGGCCGGGACTCGCGCACTTCGACCATCCCGCGGTCGCTGAGTTTCCGGACGGTGTCGTAGACTCGTGGCTGCGGGATGTCGGTGTGGTCGGCGATCTCACTGGCCGTCAGGTCCCCGTGGTCGAGGACGGCCAGATACGCCTCGATTTCGTACTCGCCGAAGTCGAAGCGGTCACCCATCCGCTCCAGCGTCCGGCGAAGGTCGGTCGAACTCATGGATGGGCTTCAGTACCACTCGGCAAAGGGTTTACTCCGATTCGAGTGCAACACCGTTCGGAACCGAGTCAATCACCGGGTGCGGCCACGAGGTGGAGTCGATACTCGGGGCGGTTCGCCGCGAAGACCGAGGAGAACGCACGGCACGCACTGGCGTGGTGGCGTCGAGCCTATCGACCGAACAGCGAGGAGATGAATCCCGACGAACGGTTCGGCTCCTGAATCGCCGGTTCCTCTCGGGAGAGCGGTCTCTCGTCGAGGAACGGCGCGAACGCTTCGACGAGCGGTTTCGGGGACACCACCCCCCGCGCCTGGTCGTAGTCGACCAGACCGTGTTGGTCGAGTTTCGGCATGTGTCCCTGGTAGAGCGAGATGTAGACGCGTTTGCGGTCGTCCGACGACAGCGCGTCGGGGTCACAGTCGTTCTCGATGGCCGCTACGTGCTCGGCGAGCGTGCCGAGTTCGGTCGTCTCCTCGACGTCGAGGAGGTAGCGCATGACGGCGCGTCGCCGCGCGTTCGAGAGCAGGTGGTAGGCATCGTCGCGGTCGACGCTCTCGTAGTCGGTAGGCGTGGTAGCGGTCTCGGACGGGGTCTCCGTGAGTCGCTGTGAACTCATACACTACACCATGAAGGTCACCGGGATAAACCGGTGACTCCGTTGCCGAATCGCAACCGTTGCGCCCTGTTGCACCGAGTTCGTTCGAATCGTTCTCGGTTCAGGACTGTTCAAAACAGCAGTTCAACGGTGTTTCAGCGCCTGTCAGACGTTGGTCTGACGATAATCGGGGACGAGAGTAGCGCACCGATAACCGCCGCCGGAGTTTCGACGGCGACCACCGTGATAGGGGGACCCAAACCGAAGTCCACCATTCAGTATCGAACTCGACGGCTCGGGAACAGTGTTCTACTCATCGTCAGCGACGTGAAAATAAGCCACTGTCACGGTGCCACCCTCCGATTGTGCTCGGCGCTTCCGACACGTGGTTTCGGGTCGGTACTCGGGGGCGTGGAGTGAGACCACGCTATCGCACTCGCTTCGCTCGGTCGAACAGCGTGGTGCTACGCACCACTGGCTCGACGAGGCTCACGCCTCGTCGAACAGACTCTCACCCTCGACCATGTGCTCGGCGACGGTGTCCATGTCGAGCGTGACACCGAGACCGGGCTTCTCGGGAACCTCGATGTAGCCGTCCTCGATGACCGTCTCCTCGACGAGGTCCGCCCACCAGCCCAGCTGGTAGGAGTGGTACTCGACGGCGAGCGCGTTCGGGATGGCCGTCCCGACGTGGGCAGCGGCCATCGTCGCTACCGGCGAGGCGACGTTGTGCATCGCCACGGGGACGTAGTAGGTGTCGGCCACGTCGGCTATCTTCCGCGTCTCGCGCATCCCGCCGACCTTCGGGAGGTCGGGGGCGACGATGTCACACGCCTGCTCTTCGAGCAGCCGACGCTGACCGTGTTTCCGGTAGACGTTCTCGCCGACGGCGATGGGCGTCACCGTCGACTGGGTGACCTCGCGCTGGACGTCGTGGTTCTCGGGGGGAACCGGGTCTTCGAGCCACCAGACGTCGAACTCCTCCAGTTCGCGGGCGAGGCGCTTCGCCGAGCCACCGGAGAACGTCCAGTGGCAGTCGAACGCGACGTCCGCACGGTCACCGACGCGTTCGGTGACCGCCTCCACGATACGTGCCTTGTGCTCGATTTCGGGGTTCCGGAGGTGCCGGTTCGCACGGTCCTTCTCGTGGCCCGACGGGACGTCGAGGTCGAACTTGAGCGCGTCGTAGCCCAGCTCCTCGACGACGCGTTCGGCCTCGTCGGCACACGCCTCGGGGTCGGCCTCGTCGGCAGTGTGACAGTCACAGTAGACCCGCATCTCGTCGCGGTACTTCCCGCCGAGCAACTGGTAGGCGGGCACGTCGAGGAGTTTCCCCGCGAGGTCGTGGAGCGCGACTTCGATACCGGAGATGGCGGTGACGGTGACACCACCGATAGAGCCCTCGCCGGACATCTTCTGGACGAGGTGCTCGAACAGGCGGTCGATGTCGAGGGGGTTCTCCCCGACGACGAACGGTTTCATCCGCTCGACGAGTTCGGGGACGCCAGCGCCCCAGTACGCCTCGCCGGTCCCCGTGACGCCCGCGTCGGTGTAGACGCGGACGAGCGTCCACGGGAAGTTGCCGTCGACCATCGTCGTCTGGACGTCGGTGATCTCCACGTCGCGCGGCCCGCGGTCGTTCGAGAGACCCATCGACTCCGAGGAGAGGTCTCGCATCGTGTACTCCGCGTTCGGGTCGTGCAGCGACCCGTAGTCTCGACTCATGACGAGCTATTCACTCGGAACTTAGTAAAACGTTGTGAGCTACGAGCAGGTGACGGTGACTTCACGGGTCAACTCGACGCTGCCCGACTCCCCCGTCGCAACGACGACGAGTTCGACCGTCCGGGACTGCTCACCGTTTCCGGGGCAGGTCGCCGGGACGGTGACCGCCTCGCTGCCGCCCGACGGGAGCGAGAACGCCACCTCGAAGGGGGCCGCTCGTTCGCTCTCACCGACCTGCGGGAACCGTCCGTCACCGTCCACAGTCGGGTCGACGGTGACCGTCACGTCGAGGTCGAACCCGAACCGGTTCTGTACCTCGATGAGCGTCACGTCGGTCTCTCGAAGCCCCGACTCGTCGGTGGCACCGTTCTGGCCGTTCCCCCGTCCGTCTCCTGCCTGCCCACCGTTCCCGTTCTCCTTGCCGTTCTCGTCTCCGCTCTCCACCTCTCCGTCACCCTGTCCACCGCCGTTGCCCGACCCCTCACCGACGGAGTCGCCGTTCCCGTCGACCTTCTCGCCGCCCGTGACGAACACCTCCTCCGGGACGTCGACACCGAGGTACGCGCTCTCGTCGTCGACGATGGCGACGGTCATCCCCCGGTCTGCCGACACCGACGAGAACGCACCAGACCCCACCACGAGACAGGCCGCTGCGAGCACGAGCAGGACGTGATAGCCGCGGACGGTCATCGGTCCAACTCGGGGGGCGGTGTGGTCGTCGACCCGATACGAAGTCGTCGGTTGTAGAACGTGTGGACAGCAGCCGAGAGCAGGAACGAGGCGACGACGAACGTCAGCCACGAGAGGACGGGCAACAGACTCATCGGCGGGACGCCGACGAGACAGCCGACGAGGACGAGCGTGTTGACCCCCGCGAGACCGAGGTAGTACCTGCTCCACGGGATGTCCCGCCCGGGGACCACGTCCAGATACACCTCCAGGTCCGTCGCCGGTTCGGAGAGCGAGACGATACCACGTCGGTCGTCGTACTCGACGAACCCACAGTCGTCCATCTTCGGCAGGTGGAACTGGTGGAGCGCCGTCGAGACGCGGTTGCGCTCGGTGGAGGTGAGCGCGTTGACCTCCTTTCCACACTCCCAGGCCGCGACGTTGTCGACCAACTCACGGAGCGGTAGTTCGCCCGCCTCGGCGTGTTTCAGATAGTGATAGGCGTACCGCCGTCGCTGGTTCGAGAGAACGTCGAACACGTCGTCCTCCGACAACTCTCGCACTGTCCCCCCCCGCCGCACTGACCTCCGCGTTTGCCATGTCTCAGCTCCCTCCGAGTCGTGCTAATCGGTTGAGTATTCGGAGTTAGTTATACGGTCGTGAGCCAACAGAGTCCAGCATCAGTGAGTATCCGTGTACAATTTGTGCCTCGACAGGTCGGTGTTAGGACAGGTCCTACGTGACGACCACCAGTAAAGTCGGTCTTACAGTTCGCGTTGGCAGTCTATTGAGCCAACAGGTAGTCGCTGTTGAGGCCCCGCTCGACGTGTATTGGGCGTTCTGTACGTCGTATTGGAGAGTCCCGACAGTGTTTGTCACTCTATCCGCTGTATGTTCCTACTCGGGACCGGAAACACGTCGGAATCGAGGCGTGCCACGGACGGTGCGCCCTGAAGACCAATGGAACGACGCAGATTCCTACTCGGTGTTGGATCGCTCGCCGCCGCGGGGACGGCTGCAATGGGGACCGGTGCGTTCGAGGGCGCGTACATCAACGGCGACCGGTCGATGACCGTCGACCTCGAGAGCGACTCGGGCGCGTACCTGAGCCTGATTCCTACCAGCCCGTACGCGAGTGAAGAACCCGTGAGCGGCGGCTGGGAGGGCGGTCAGGGCGTCAGCCAACTCGCGGTGACGTTCGACCGCCTGAACCCGAACATGGACTCGCGGTTCGACGACGTGTTCCGGGTCCAGAACACGACCGGCGCGCCGGTGACGCTCACCATCGACGACTCGCCCGACTGGAACGGCGGCTACGAGGACACGCTCCAGATCTTCGCCCAGCCCTCCGGTGGCGGGAGTCCGACCCGACTCGACGACGGTGGGTCGGTCGAACTCGGACCGGGTGAGTACGTGGAGATCAACTTCGTCTTCCTCTTCGCTACCGGGCCGAACGACGGGAACCCGAACGGGTTCACCAAGCCCGACACGCTCACCATCACCGCCGACGGGACGGACTCGAACGCCTGACCGATCGAAACGAGGCCTCCGACCGTTCTGGTCTCGCCGTTCGTACCGCGGTAAGTCTCGGTGTACAGCGTGTGGAGAGTGTCTATTGAGTCGGCGGGGGCCGTCTCTTGCGTATCCCCGGAGTCCCTCTTGGCGTTGCGTCGCTGTGTATTCTGAATAGCATATGGTCGACAGGTGGTGGTGACGCGTGCCACGACGGCGCGCAGTGAAGACCGATGCAACGACGAAAATTCCTACTTGGTGCAGGATCGCTCGCTGCCGCGGGGGCAGCTGCAATGGGGACCGGTGCGTTCAACTTCGCAAACATCGAGCGTAACGCCGGTATCGCGGTTGTCGACGACACGAACGCGTTTCTCGCTTTGGACGCAACGAGTGCGTACGCAGACGATTCGAGCGGTCAACTCAAGCTGACGTTCAACGGGGACTCGACGGCCGACGGCGGTGGTATCAACGTCAACTCTGATTACTCGTTCACTGGCGTCTTCGAGATCACGAACGCCGGGGAGAACTCGGTGGGTGTGTGGATTGAGGATGACGAGTCGGACGGCACGAACAACGTCGAGTGGTACTCGGGCTCGGGGTTCTCGAACTCGATCGAAGGATCCGGAAACGCTACCGCCGTGGGCCCAGGTAGTAGTCTCAGCGTGAACGTGATAATATTCAACATGGGTGGTGATCTACCAGGGACCATCAATATCAAAGCTGACCAATCGCAGGGCTGATACGTGACTCCGGGCACACGGCCCGAAACCGTTCCTTCGGGACTGGAACCATCCGAATGAGAAACAGACGCCGCCAATGAACGTGCGATCGATCCTCTCCCGTTTAGCGATCGTTGCGACGATACTAGCGACAGTCTTGATCGTAACTGGCTCACTCCTCGGACAGCCGTTTTTCCTGGGGTATGTAGAGACCGGCAGCATGAAACCGACGATGAGTCCGGGTGACGGATTCGTATCGGTTCCTAGTAGCGTGGCAGGGAGTGTGAGAGAGGGGGATGTGGTCGTGTTCAAACCAGAGGAGATCAACGGCGCGGAGATAACCACCCACCGCATCGTCGGTGAGACCGACCGCGGCTACATCACGCAGGGGGACGCGAACCCGTTCACCGACCAATCGGACCGCGAACCCCCGGTCAAGGACGCCCAGATCGTCGCCAAAGCCCTGCAGATAAACGGCAACGTCGTCGTCATCCCCCACCTCGGGACCGCAGTCGAGGGCATCCAGAGTGTCCTCCGGACGGTCCAGGGGACGCTCGCCAGCCTCCTCGGTACCGGGTCCGTACTGGGAACACAGGGGCTCGCGTACCTGTTCTTCGCGGGCGCGCTCCTGTTCTACGCGTTCGACTGGTACCGCGAGGGAGCGACCCGCGAGCGCGCGAAGCGTATCACCAAGCGCGACACCGGCGTCTCGATGCGTCTCGTGCTCGTCGGGTTCGCCACGCTCCTCGTCGTCGGCGCGACGGCGGCGATGGTCGCACCGAGTGGCACACAGCAGTACGGCGTCGTCAGCGCGGAGTTCGAGTCCGAACGGCCCAACGTCGTCCCGATGGGCGAGTCGAAGACCCACAGCTACGAGGTGTTCAACGGCGGCCTCGTCCCACAGCAGGTGTACGTCGAACCCGCCAGCGAGGGTATCGCGGTGAGTCAGCAGCGACTCTACGTCGGCGGCGGTCAGACCGTCGGCACGGCGGTCACCCTCTTCGCCCCACCGGAGACCGGCTACTACCGGCGGTATCTCGTCGAGCACCGCTACCTCGCCGTCCTGCCGGGGGGTGTCGTCGACTCGCTCTACCGGGTCCACCCGTGGGCACCCATCGTCGCCATCGACGCGCTGCTCGCCGGTGGGTTCCTCGCGCTGACGCTCCCGTTCGCGCCCGGCGGACGCATCCGGAAGCGAACGCGAAACACGGGGGGACTTCTCGGCACGGTGACACGGCGGTTCAAGCGGTTGGTCGGTTGATAAATCGGTCGGTAACTAATCTCACATTCTCGAACGCTACCTCAGATGTCGGACTGGACACTTCGTCTCAGACAGGCGGTGATGGACAACGCGGCGCTCGTCGCCGGGATACTCGTGGTCGTCGTCGTGCTTGGTGGCTGGTTGACCTACACGGGGTACGCAGCACCGGCGACCGACACTCGGGAGGTCGTCGCCTCCTCGTGGGAGGAGCGAGGCGGCTACAGTCACTCGGCGGTCGTCGTCGAACCGAACCCGGTCTACGAGACGGGGACGACGCTCCACAACCGCTCGACGTACTTCAGCAGTATCGCGCCGTGGCTCAACGGAACGTTCAGCTACGGCTACACGGGGTCGGAGGGGAACATGACGGTGAGCGTCGAGTCGATGCTCGTCGTCAGAGCGGTCGAGGAGTCCCGGAGCGGGAACGAGACGGTGCTCTGGCAGCGGACCACGCAACTGAGCGACCCGGCCGTCGAACGCGTGGACGCGGGCGAGCGAGTCACGGTCCCGTTCGCGGTGAACGTGAGCGCGGTGTCGAACCGGACCGAGATGATCGAAGACCGACTCGGGGGAAGCGTCGGACAGTCGGAGGTGCTCGTCCGGACCGTCGTGAGTCGGACCGGGACGGTCGACGGCCAGCAGGTCGACCGAACGCGGACCTACGACCTGCCCGTCGAACTCGGGACGGCGTACCGCGTCGGCAACGTCTCGAACGGCGTCGAACGCCACGACCGGATGGAGACGACCGTGGTCCGGACCGCTCGCAGTCCGCTACTCACCCTCGGTGGGCCGATGCTCACGATGGGCGGACTGCTCCTGTTGGGGGCGGTACTCGTCGGGACGAGGCGGGAGGGGGTACGGCTGAGCGACGACGAACGTGAACGACTTCGCCACCAGGGTGACCGAGCGGAGTTCGACGAGTGGATCACGACGATTCGCCTGCCGGAGTCGGTTCGAGCACGCGAGCGTGCGCACGCCGCCTCGCTCGCGGACCTGGTGGACTTCGCCATCGACTCGAAGACCGGCGTCGTCGAGTCACCCGACGACGGCAGTTACTACGTCGTCACGCCGGACCTGCTGTACGTCTACGACCCGCCCGCGGACGCGACGTCGGCCCACGGCGACGACACCCCCGGCCGGAACGACCGGCCAGCGAGCGACGACGAGTAGTCGTCGCCTCCCCGCGAGCGGCGAATCGTGGTTCCGTCCCCGACACGAAGGCTTAACTCGGAAGCGAATCAGCTTTTCACACGGTAGAACTCCGCATGGACGCGATAGCGACACACCGGGACGGCGACGGTCACGGCCTTCGACGTGTCGAGCGGCCACGCCCCGTCACCGAACCGGCCGAGTCGTCCGTCGGGTCGGTCGACTCGAACGCCTCGCACTCGGGGCCGGTCGTCGAGACGCTCGGCGTGGTTCCGCCCGACGACGGCGGGTACGCCGGCCGCGACGACGATTCGACTATCAAGACGGCCATCGAACTCAGCACGCTATGAAGAACGTAGACGACCTCATCGAGAACGCGACGGCACTGGCACAGAAAGGACTCTCGAAGGGCGAGATCGCCGACGAGTTGAACGTCTCCCGTGAGACGGCCCGATGGCTCGTCGAGCGTGGCGACACCTCAACCGGCGGTACGGCCGACGACGTACCGCGGGAACCGACCGACGTACACGTCGACTGGTCGGCCGTCGGCACCGACAGCGACCGACTGGAGTTCGTCGGCAGGGCCATCTCGGACATGGTCCAGGACCGGAGCGGCGTCCCGGAGGTCACCATCGGTGTCGAGAAGGCGGGCGTTCCGCTGGCGACCGTCGTCTCGCGAGACCTCGAATCGGACCTCGCAACCTACACCCCGCGAAAGCACCAGTGGGACGAGGGCGACATCGAGGACCTCGGCGGCAGTTTCTCGCGGAACTTCGCGCCCGTCGAGGGGAGGGACTGCATCGTCGTCGACGACACCGTCACCAGCGGGACGACGCTCACCGAGACCATCTCCGCCGTCGAGGAACGCGGCGGGAATCCCGTGGCCTGTGCCGTCCTCGTCGACAAGCAGGGTGTCGACGAGGTCGAAGGCGTCCCGGTCTACTCGCTGATTCAGGTCATCCGGGTCTGAGACGCCGCTCGGTACCGCTCGCCTTCGGTATCGGGTCGCTCCTCGTGGACGACGCCTCCCCGTCCGGCGTCCCGAAAAATATTCTTCGGAATGTAGTTAATGGAGCTAATAATTAAGTGGGAGGCGCTGTACTGCACGAACAACCTTCACAAGGGGAAACACAATGGCAAAGCAGCACACAGACGACGGAGTCTCACGACGGCGCGTGTTGGCGGGTGCGGGCGCTGCAGGTATCGCCGGTCTCGCCGGCTGTCTCGGGGGAGACGGCGGCGACGGGAACGGAAGCGGGAACGGCAGTGGCGACGGCTCGGGCGGCGGTGGGAGCATGGAACAGCTCGAACTGCTCCACGCCTGGTCGTCCGGTGACGGGAGCGCCGCCATCGAGGCGCTCATCGGCGGCTTCCAGGAGGCTCACCCGGACGTCGAGTTCGCCGAGGAGCCGGTCAACGGGGCCGCCCGTGGCAACCTCGACCAGGTCGTCTCGAACCGTCTCCAGAGCAACGAGCCACCCAGCACGTTCCAGACGTGGCCGGGCAAGACCCTGGAGAAGTTCGGGGAGGCCTACGAGAGCATCGACGGCGACGTCTGGACCGACGACCTGAAGAACAACTATCTGGAGGGGCCACGGACCCAGGCGCAGTTGAACGGCGAGTTCGTGACGGTGCCGCTCAACATCCACCGCATCAACAACCTGTTCTACAACGTCGAGGTCGTCGAGCAGGCGGGCGTCGATCCGACGTCGCTCTCCTCGCCGGCCGACGTGGTCAGCGCGTGTGAGACCATCGCCAGCGAGACGGACGCCGTCCCGTTCGCCCAGCAGACCAGCGGCGCGTGGTCGACGGTCCAGCTCTGGGAGACGATCCTCCTCGGGCAGGCCGGCATCGACGGCTACGAGGCGTTCACCAACGGCGAGGGCGACCAGCAGCAGGTTCAGTCCGCTCTGGAGAACGTCGTCGAGCTCGAACAGTACTACCCCGGCGACTCCTCTTCGATCAGCTTCACCGAGGCGAACACGATGGTGATGGAGGGCGACGCCGCGTTCATCCACCAGGGTGACTGGGCGGCCGGTGCCTACCGCAGCAGCGAGAGCTTCAACTACGGCGAGCAGTGGAACCAGGTCACCTACCCCGGCACGGAGGGGAGCTACCAGCTGAACATGGACTCGTTCCCGTACTTCGCCAACAACCCGTCGCCCGAGGCGACGAAGACGTTCCTCAGCTACTGTGGCTCCACGGAGGGACAGGTCCTGTTCAACGCCGAGAAGGGGTCGATTCCCCCCCCGTGGGGACGCCGACGTCTCCGAACTCAGCCAGTTCCAGCAGGACCAGTACGACGACTTCAACAACGCGGACAACCAGCCACCGTCCATCCAGCACGGGCTGGCCGTCGCACCGCCGATTCAGACCAACATCGGGTCGGCGTTCAGCGGCTTCCTGGAGAACTACGACGCGGCGACGACCGCCGAACAACTCGTCGGCGCGTTCCAGTAACGCCGTCACACTCCGTCTCGCATGCGAAACCCACTATCCATCATCAGACGCCGCTGGTCCGACAGCGACGACGTTCGGACGGACGGCGGGACGGCCGCCGAGCGGACGCCGTTCCTCCAGCGCGAGTCGGTCCGGTCGGCACCGTTCTGGCTGCCGCCGTTCCTGCTCGTCGCCCTGTTCGTCTACGGGGCCATCCTCTGGAACATCGTCCTGTCGCTGACGGACTTCACCGGACTCGGGGAGCCGGACTACACCAACCTCGACTTCGAGAACTACGTCGTCGCGTTCACGGGCGGGACCCCCAGTTGGTCGGACCTCTCGGTCGAACCCATCTGGAACTCGCTGGGCAACACCGTCGCGCTGATGGTCGGGTTCACGGTGTTCTGTCTCGTCCTCGGTCTCCTGCTGGCGATTCTCGTCGACCAGGAGATCCGCTTCGAGAACACCTTCCGGACCGTCTACCTGCTCCCGATGAGCCTCTCGTTCGTCGTCACGGCGAAGTTCTGGCTCTACATGTACAACGTCGAGACCGGACTCGTCAACATCGTCATCACGTCGCTCGGGTTCGGGCCGGTCGAGATCGTCCAGAACCCCGACCTGAAACTGGCGGCGGTCGCGTTCGCGCTCGTCTGGCAGTTCAGCGGCTACGCGATGATCGTCTACCTCGCGGGGCTGCGGGCGATTCCGACGAGCCACTTCGAGGCCGCCCGTGTCGACGGTGCGAGCACCTACCGGCTGTACCGCCGGGTCGTCCTGCCGCAGTTGCGGACCGCGACGGTGAGTGCGCTCGTCGTGCTCACGGTGTTCGCGCTGAAGGCGTTCGACTTCCTGTTCTCGATGTACAGCGGCTACCAGCCCGGTCCCTCGGCGGATATCCTCGCCACCCGGATGGTGCGTGAGGCGTACGCCAACAGCAACTGGGCGTACGGCTCCGCCATCGCCGTCGTGCTGTTCGTGATGGCGCTGTTCATCGTCGCACCGTACATCTACTCGCAGTACCGGCGGGGGGCGCTATGAGCCAGCAGGTCGCCACGGAGGGCACCACCGACGAGACCGACCGAGAGACGGGACTGCTCGGCGGCTACGGTCTCCGACGGGTCGTGCTGTACGCCATCCTGCTCGCCATGGGCGTGTTCTACCTCGTGCCCATCGAGACGGGAGTGATGACGGCGTTCACCGACCCGGCCAGCTACACCGGTCGAGCACCGTTCCTGCCGCCGCTCGAACCGCTCGTCGCCAACTCCGGCGAGTTCTCGATTCAGCCGTGGCAGAACGCCGTCTCGGGGCTGAGTCAAGGACTGCTCAACAGCATGATCCTCGTGATTCCGGCGACGGTCCTCTCGGGCCTGCTCGGGAGCATGGCCGCCTACGGCCTGACGAACGTCCACTGGCGCGGCCAGTTGGCCATCTACATGCTGTTCGTCGCGGGGATCTTCATCCCGTACCAGGCCGTGCTCGTCCCGTTGACGCAGTTCTGGTACAACGTCGTCCCGCTGCGGACGATGTTCGAACCGGTCGGGATGGCGCTGCCCATCATCGAACCGTATCACTGGAAGCTCGTGGCGCTCATCGTCACGCACGTCGCCTACGGCCTGCCCATCTGCACGCTGCTGTTCCGAGCGCACTACAAGAAGCTCTCGGACGAGATGCTCGAAGCGGCGCGACTCGACGGCGCGTCGGTGACGCGAATCTACCGACGTATCGTCCTGCCGCTGTCGATTCCGATGTTCGCGGTCGTGTTCATCTACCAGTTCACACAGATCTGGAACGACCTCCTGTTCGCGCTCACCATCGTCCAGTTCGGTGACGCGGCGGTCGTCACGCAGGAACTGGTCGGCATCGGCGTCTCACAGTCGGGGACGAACTTCCCGTTGCGGATGGCCGCGGCGCTCGTCGCGGCGTTGCCGACGCTGGTCGTCTACGTCTTCTTCGGCGACAAGTTCGCACGCGGGGTGGCCGCATAGGATGACGACCGAGAGAGATAGAGGTGATTACACATGGCAGAACTGACACTCGACGCGGTAACGAAGGTCTTTCAGGAGGGTGACGGCAGCGAGGTCGTCGCCGTGGACGACGTGAACATCGACATCGGGGACGGGGAGTTCCTCGTCCTCGTCGGTCCCTCGGGCTGTGGGAAGTCGACGACGCTGCGGATGATCGCGGGGTTAGAGACCATCTCCAGCGGCGAGATTCGGCTCGGCGGGAGCCGTCTCAACGAGAAACAGCCCGCGGAGCGGGACATCGCCATGGTGTTTCAGAGCTACGCGCTCTACCCACACATGACCGTCCGGCAGAACATGAGCTTCGGACTGGAGGAGTCGACGGACCTCGACGACGACACCATCCGGGAGACGGTCACCGACGCCGCCACGACGATGGGCATCGAGAACCTGCTCGACCGGAAGCCGGGTGAACTCTCCGGTGGCCAGCAACAGCGCGTCGCGCTGGGTCGGGCCATCGTCCGCGACCCGGAGGTGTTCCTGATGGACGAACCGCTGAGCAACCTGGACGCGAAGCTTCGTGCCGGGATGCGCACCGAGATTCAGCGCCTCCAGGAGGACCTGGACGTGACGACGGTGTACGTCACCCACGACCAGACCGAGGCGATGACGATGGGCGACCGCATCGCGGTGCTCGACGACGGCGAGTTGATGCAGGTCGGGTCCCCGCTCGAACTCTACCACCGACCAGCCAACCAGTTCGTCGCGGGGTTCATCGGCGACCCGTCGATGAACTTCTTCGACGTGAGCCACGAGGGAGGGACGCTCGTCGGCGACGGGTTCGAGTACCCGCTGTCGAGCGACGTCGCGTCGGACCTCGGCGAGACCACCGACTGCGTGCTGGGCGTCCGCCCGGAGGACGTCTCGCTGGTCGAGTCGGCGACCGACGCGCACGACTTCCGGACGACCGTCGAGGTGGTCGAACCGATGGGCAACGAGAACAACGTCTATCTCTCGTTCGGGGACGAACCGAGCGACGAGGAACCCGACCAGCGGTTCGTCGCCACCGTCGGCGGCCTCAGGCGGGTCGAGCGCGACTCGACCGTCGTCGCTCGCATCCCCGAGGACTCGGTTCACCTCTTCGACGCCGCGACGGGAGACGCGTTGCACAACCGCGTCCTCGAGGAGGACGTGGAGACGCAGGCGACCATCAACTGAAGCGCGACCGGGGTCCGGCTCTACGAACGCTTCTCAGTCGTCCCGTGCGTGTTCCTCGTACGCCTCGGGCGTGTAGGTCTTCAGCTCCAGCGCGTGGATGTCGCGGGTCATGTGTTCGCCGAGCGCGTCGTAGACGAGTTGGTGCTGTGCGACCAGCGACTCCCCCTCGAAGGCGGGCGAGACGACGACGGCCGCGAGGTGCGTGTCGTCGTCGGGGTTCCGCGGCGGGAACACGTCGGCCTCGGCGTCCTCGATACCGTCCTCGATGAGTCGGGCGACTTCCTCGGGTGTCATACCGTCGGGTCGGGCAGGCGTCGGAATAAGCGGCGTGGGTCGGACTCGGCGGCGTCGGGCCCCGGTGCGCTCAGAGCCAGTCGTCCAGTCCGGTCTGGGTGAGCGCCTCCTCGATGCGCTCGAAGCCACGTTCGACTTCGCTCTCGGGGATGGCCCACTCCTCACAGACGAACGACCGGGCCGCGTCGACGTCCGGCGAGCAGTCGGTGTCGAAGTCGTAGTCGTCCGTGATAGCGGGGTTGAGGAACAGCGACCGGATGCGGTCGGCGTCGTCGATGTACTCCTCGCGGGCGTCCAGCACGCCCCACAGGTCGCCGTGTTCGTGGACCAGTTTCACGGCCGTCTTCGGCCCGACGCCCGACAGTCCGGCGTTGAAGTCCGTCCCCATCAGGATGCCCACGTCGACCAGTTGCTCCCACGTCAGGTCGTGTTCGTCCAGCGTCGCCTGGAACTCCATCACCTCGGGGTCGCCCTTGCTCGTCAGTTGCCGGAGGGTTCGCGGTGCGCCCAGCAGGAGGGCGTCGTAGTCCTCGCTCCCGACGTAGTCGGCGTCGCCACGCCGGGCCATGTAGCTGGCCTGTGCCTCGCCCTCGGCGGGCGCTTCGACGACGGGCACGTCCAGCAGTTCGAGCAACTCCTTCGTCGTCTCGACGATGAGCGGCGTGAGGCGCTGGGTCCGGGATTCGAGTGTCGCTATCTCGGCGGCGTCACCCCGTTCGCGGGCCTCGTCGAGCTGTTCCTCGTAGCGTTCGCGCTGTTCGCGCCGTTCGTCGACCTCGTCGGATTTCAGTTCGGTGACGCCGCCGTCGAAGACGAAGACGGGCGTCAGGTCGTGTTCGACGAACTTCGGCAGGCCCTGCACGACGCCGATGAGGTTGGCCACCTCCTGTCCGTCCTTGGTGTAGGCCGCGCTGTTCGTGAACCGGACCGTCGTCGTCAGATACCGATAGAGCCAGTTGTGCGCGTCGACGGCGACGACGCCCGAGACGTCGTCGAACGACACCTCTTCGATGACCGCGAGCTGGCGCAGGTCCGCGTTTCCCATTGCCGGAGTGTGGTGGGTGGCGGGCTTGAATCCCCCGAGAGACGAACAGCTACTTGTCGGTCGACTCACGAGGCGCGGTATGGTCCCTACCGCACGCACGCTCGCCCTCGGCCGGTCCGTGAGTCGTCGAGAGCGGTTCGTGGACGCCGCAGTCGTGGTCCTCGCTGGCCTCGTCTCGTTCGGCGCCGACGCGGTGGACGTGTTCACCGTTACCGGCGGTGTCGTCGTCCTGCCGGAGGACGCGACGTTGCTCGGCATCGTCGTGGCGGCCGTCGTCGGCGTCGCCGGATACTCGACTGGGTCGCTGTTCCGACTGGACCTCGCGGCGCTCCGTGACGGCCCGACCTGACCACCCGACGCACGCTCAGGCCGTCGTCTCCAGACCCACGATACCGACGAGGACGACCGCGATGAACACGCCACGGAGCACCGTCGCCGGTTCGTCGAACAGCACGACGCCGCCGACTGCGGCACCGACCGCCCCGATACCGGTCCAGACGGCGTAGGCCGTGCCGATGGGGAGGTCCTGGACGGCGCGAGCGAGCAACACCATGCTGACGAGCAGTGCGACGACGGTGACGAGGGTCGGTACGGGCTTCGAGAGGCCGTCGGAGGCGGCGAGCGAGAGCGCCCACACGACCTCGAACAGGCCGGCGACGAGCAGAACGAGCCAGGGGTTCATACGCCGCGTCGTCGGGGCGTGGATGAAAACGCGCCGGTTCGGGGCGGGCGGGTCGAGTCAGCCGTGGTGCGGGCCACCGACCGCTGGCGGGCCGCGTTCGCGCTTCTCGCGGGTGAACGTCAGTTCCTCGTCGCTCAGGTCCCGGTCGGCGAACAGTGCGAGACCCTCGTCGTAGCGTTCCCGGTCGCTCGGGTGGTCCATGACGAGTTCCGCCAGCCCCGTCTCGCGGCCCGTGAACCCGAAGCCGGCCTTCGAGAGCGCCTCGTAGCTGTAGGGGTTGTTGACCGCGATGCGGACCGTCTCGTAACCCCTGTCGTGGAGGCGGGCGGTCGTCTCGCTGGCGAGTCGCGTGCCGATTCCCTCGCCACGGCGGTCACGACGCACCGTGACGTACCGGAGCCACACCGTCGAGTCGTCGGTGCGGTCCTCGGAGAACGCGATAGCTCCCAGAACCTCCTCGGCGTCCCCCTCACGTGGATCCGGGAACGCCGCTGCGGTGTCGTCGGGGAGCGCGACGGCCTTCCCGCCGGGGACGACGAACTTCCCGGCGTAGGCGTAGGCCTCGTGGTCGAGGCGGAAGGCCGCGCTGTCGAGGACCACGACGTGCATACCGAGACCAGTGGCGCGGGAGACATAGGACGACTGGTCGGCGGCCCGTACCGACGGGTGGCGAGCACGGGAGTGAAGTTCACGGCACTCGGAGGTCGAGGCATGGCGACGGCTACCGCCGGTCTCCGGGGACGCATCGACCGCTCACCGACGACGCTCGGGTTCGTGGTGGGCGACCTGCTGCTCATCGGGGCGTTCCTCTTCGCGGGGACGCTCCAGCACGACACCGCTGCGTCCGAGCAGGTGAGCGCGTTCGCCGGCGTCGCCGCTCCCTTCTACGTCGGATGGCTACTCCTCTTCCCGCTCGCCGGTGTCTACGCGGCGCGAACACGACAGTCGCCACGGACCGCCGTCACACGCGTGGTCGGGGCGTGGGTCGGGGCGGCCCTCGTCGGCCTCGCACTCAGGGCGACGGCGTTCTTCCCCGGCGGGTTCGCCGTAGCGTTCATGCTGGTCGCCATCGGCGTCGGCCTCGCGTTGCTGGTGCCCTTCCACCTGCTGCCGTTCGTTCCCCGTGCCGTGCGACGGTTCCGGTCGTCGAGCGACTGAATCGGGCCCTCGGCGGCGGTCCGACCCTCCTACCGAGCGCGGCCGTAGAGCACGAACCCGAGCAGGCCCGCGAACAGGCCCAGTCCGGCGAGGATGGCGAACAGGACGGCCTGTGAGAACGCCGAGAGTGCGACGCCCGCGACGGTGGCACCGAGTGCGCCGACGCCGAACACGCCGAGATACGTGTAGCCGTAGGAGAGACCGCGTGCCTCGGCGGGGCTGTACTCCGCGACGGTCGCCTGGTAGAACGGCTGGACGAAGAAGAGGAAAAAGCCCAGCAGTGCGCTCAGAACGAGCAACGGGACGAGGCCCGCTTCGGCGGCGGGGAGGTAAGCGAGTGCGATGACGCCGAGCGTGCCGTAGCCGACGGCGAGGCCGAGTTCGACGGGGAGTCGGTCGGTGAGCTTTCCGCCGGCGTACTGGCCGCCGACGCCGACGGCGAGCAGGCCGGTGTAGATGTAGTTACCCGGTTCGACCTCCCGCCCCGCGAGTTCGACGGGTTGGATGGCGTCGAAGCCGGCGAACAGTTCGGGCAGGAAGGTGAGTGCACCGCGGTAGTAGAGTCCCGAGAGCATCACGACGGCGAAGACGACGACGAACGCGCCGACGAACAGCTGTCGGGAGGTGGCGAGGAACTCGCCGAGCGAGTCGACGCCGGGGTCGGCCTTCGACGCGCCGTCCGCACCGCCGTCGGTAGCCACGGCGGCCATCTCGTCGACGGAGACGCGGGTCGCCGCGAGCGCCCCCGCGAGAGCGGGGAGCGCGAGCACCGCGGCGACGAGTTCCCAGTTGTCGCTCAGCGCGAACAGGAGGACGGTGGTCACGAACGGACCGAGCGCGGTGCCGACGTTGCCGGCGGTGCCGTGGTAGGCGAACGCGTCGCCACGCTCGACGACGCCACGGGTGATGAGCGACAGGCCGGCGGGGTGGTAGACGCTGGCGGCGGTCCCCCAGAGGACGAGGGCGACGGCGACGACGCCGAGTTCGGGCGCGACGCCGACGACCGGAAGCGACTCGACGCCGAGGAGGCCGCCGACGGCGGGGGCGGCCCCGAGGAGCAGGAACGACCCGCCCATCCCGACGAGACAGAGGACGATGAGCTCCTTCGAGCCGTAGCGGTCCGCGAGCACGCCCGCGGGGAGGGAGCCGAGGCCGAACAGCGAGAGGCCGAGCGTGAGCACCACGCCGATGACGGCCTCGGTCGTGCCGAACTGTGAGAGCCACAGCGGGACGAACACCGGGAACGCGAACTCGTAGGTGTGGACCATCGAGTGTGCGAGCATCACCAACCCGGTTATCGCCCGGTCGTTCTCGTTCACAGCACACCTCCTCGGAGAGACCGTTTCAACTCGTCGGTTCGGACAGTCTCCCCTCCTGGGGACCGCCCGGTGATTGTCGGATTCTGAGAGTACCACAGCGGCCGGAATATCGATTGTATATATCTCTTGTGTCCGAAGTAATCAGTAACTTATGGAAATAGTAGCAGTTGAATATCCTGTGGCAACGAGTCGGGTCTAATGAAGGATACACGTCGATACCGGCGATGGTTTTATATCGTAGGTAACACAAAGTGATGATAGACGATGACTGGATACTATGATATCGTCCTCGGTCTCATTCCGCTCGCGCTGTTGGGAATCTCTGGAGGACTCTACGCCGCCGGTTTCGCCGTACCGACCGCCGTCAGCTTCGCGGGCCTCGTCGCCGTGACGCTCATCGGCCACGCACTGTTCGTCCGTGGCCCGACGGACTCGACGCCAGTACCCACCGACACACGCCCGTTCAACGCGGACTGAGCCTGTTCACCGCCACACGCCACCCGCCTCCGAGTGACGACGCTCCCTGCTCCCACCAACGCTAAGCCGTTCGCCTCGGTGGGTGGGAGTATGACGGAGACGTTGTTTCTGCGGAGTGAGGACCTCGCCGGACTCGCCGAGATGTCCGAGTACGTCGACGCCGTCCGGGAGGGCTATCGCCAGCGAGGGCCGGCCGAACCACGGACGAAACTCGTCAACGCCGAACCGCCAGGGATGCTCACGAGCTACATCGCCATCCTGCCGGAGACGGGGGCGATGGGCGGGTACACGTACGCCGCCGGCTTCGGCGACGCGGACGTCCACTTCATGACGCCGCTGTTCGACGCCGACTCGGGCGAGCCGCTGGCGATGCTCGACGGCGCGAGCATGAACCCGTTCAAGACCGGCGCGACCGGTGCCGTCGGTATCGACGAACTCGCCCGCCGTGACGCCGACGTGCTCGCCATCGTCGGGTCGGGCGCACAGGCACGCGGCCAGCTCCGGGCGGCGATGGAGGTCCGCGACTTCTCGACGGTCAACGTCTACTCGCCGACCAAGGAGCACCGCGAGTCGTTCGCCTCCGAGATGAACGGCGAGGTCGAGGCCAGCGTCGGGGCCGTCGCCTCCTCGGACGCCGCCATCGAGGGCGCGGACGTGGTCGTCACCGCCACGAACGCGTCCGAACCGGTGTTCGACGGCGACGTGCTCGAACCCGGCACGCACGTCACCGCGATGGGCCAGTACGACCCCGAGAAGCGCGAACTCGACACGACGACCGTCCAGCGGGCGACGTACGTCCCGGACCTCCACGCACGGGCGACGAGCGACGCCGGGTCGTTCATCCAGGCGATGGAGGAGGGGGCCGTCACCGAGGCGGACGTCCACGGTGACCTCGGTGCGGTGCTCGCGGGCGACGTCCCCGGTCGGCAGTCCGACGACGAGATAACCGTGTTCGACTCCGGTGGGACCGGTATCGAGACGGTCGCCGCGGCCTACATGCTCTACGAGAAGGCCGTCGACGCCGGCCTCGGCGAGACGTTCGACATCGCACCGGGGAGCGAGGCGCTCACGGGTCGCTGAGCGACGGGTCAGAAAGGAATGAGGCGACTGGTGAGCCGTGTCAGATGTGGACACGCCACCAGCATCGGATGCTGTGTCGTCACACCACATAACTCTATCCCACGTGAGACAGTCCCGTCGGCTGTCGTGGCACCGTGACGAGACGACGAGCGGTCCGACGAGCGACCGTGGGTCAGAGATACGGCGCGAGGCCCAGTGCCTCCAGTAGCGGGACCCCCGCGACGAGCGCACCGACGAGGTAACCGCCGATAGCGCCGCCGTTGAGCAGCGGCAGACCGGCGTGTGCCCGGCCCCGCATCACGAACTGGACCAGTACCGTGAGACCGAGTAGGGTTCCGACGAGCGCGGTCAGTGCCGGGAGCGTCAGAACCGTCCCGTCGACGAGCGCCGGCGTGTCGAGGAAGACGGCCGCGCTCACGACGAGGACGGTGGGCATCACGGCGTCGCCCAGGCCGATGTAGAACGCGTCGCGCTCCGAGGCGTCGGGACGCTCCGCGGCCGTCACGTCGCCGCTCGGGGTCGACTCCCCGGTGGGGTCGTCGTGTGTCCCGTCGTCACCCGTCGCCGCCTCGTCGCCCTGCTCCGCGCCGCCGTCGGTGGCCGTCTCGCCGTCGAGGTAGGAGTACGACCACGTCATCGGAATCACCAGCACGACGGGGACCTTCAGGTCCATCACGCCCGACGCCAGCGAGAGCATGTGTTCGGTGCCGTAGACGCTGATGGCGTCGTAGACGGCGAGCACGGTCAACAGGAGGATGGCCGGGAGGAGGCCGAAACTGATGCCGAACAGCGCGGCCCCGCCCATCCCCATCAGGATGCCGGCGGCGTCGATGACGTACCACTCGGGGTAGACGACGAGGCCGACGGCGACGAGCAGTGCGCCGACCAGCGCCACGCCGTTGAGGCCCAGGACACCGACTCCGGCGGGGAGGATTGAGAGCGCGTAGTACGACAGCGACGCGCTGGAGAAGACGATGAGGCCCCGAATCAGCACGTCGGCGTCGTACTTGAACGCCGCGAGCATGACGCCCGTGGCGACGAGGATGGCGACGACGTAGACGACGCTGTTGGTCGGGTCGGAGGGGTCCTCGACGGTCTGGTAGCCCGCGTCGACGAACGGGTTGGCGAGCGCGAGTGCGCCGAGTTGAACGACCAGAAACAGCGCGAGCGTCGCGCCGGTGGCGAGGAGGGACCGTCTCATACTCCGAGGTTCGGACCCGCACGCTTGGGCGTTGCGTTCCGTCGTCCCCTGGCAGTCCATCATCGTCGACATCCGCTGGTCCTCCGCCGTCGTCTCGCGTACCGGTAGTTCAACGCTCCGAGCGTTACAGTCGAACCAGTCACGCAGTATCGAGACGGTGTGGTCGACGTCCCCGAGTCGAACCCTGAGCGTGTCGTCCGCCACACCGTGGAACCGGAACGAGAGGTAGCCGCCTTCGGAGAACATCGAGAACTCCTCGACGGTCTGGGGGAGGTACCGACGTTCCCGGACCGACGGCGAGGCTCCGGTGACCGGAGACGAACCGGTCGTCTCGGACGACTTCGAGGCGGTGGCGTCGTCGGCCACTGGGTCCGACGGGGAATCGCCCATCGACAGACACCCGGCGAGTGAAGTGGCGACGACGAGCGACGAGTTACGGAGGAGACGACGGCGGGAGGGCATCGCTCGAAACGCTCACGACCGTCGACAGGTACTGTCTCCATCAGCGGGCGTAGAGCACGTTCCCGAGGAGAGTAGGGAGGTGGACCCCGGCGTCGGGCGTCACCGCGAGGTAGGGCTTCGAGGCGGGGCCGAACACGTCGACGACCCGGCCCACGTCGTCGAGGTTCTCGTCGAGCACCATCGTCCCGATGTCGGCGTACTGTTCGTCGGGAGCGCGGACGACGGCGAGTCCCTGTGCGGTCCGGACCACCTCGCCGACGCGCTTCATGTCCGGAGTGCGCCGACGTAGGCGGCGACGGCCTGGAGGAGGTCCGACTTCCCGGCGTCGTCGGCGTTCTCGACGATGACCCGGCCTCGCGTCTCGTACTCGCGGGGGTAGCGTTTCTCGCGTTCGACCCTGGCGTCGTAGCCGACCTGCTGGACGGCCTTCGCTATCTCCTCGACGGTCGGGTCCGGGACCGCGAGGTCCAGCGAGACCCGGCGGCCCTCCGCGCGCGAGCAGTTGGCGTCGAGCGCGGCGGGCCAGATGACGTTCTCGACCATACCCGTACGTTCTCCCGGCGCGAGGGAACTAGCTTTCGGGACACGGCGAGCGTTCGACGGACGAGGACAGCGAGAGGAGACGAGACCTCTCAGTCGCGGCGGGCGAGCAGCGCCGTGGCGACGAGTGCGACGAGTGCGACGACGACACCGAAGCCGGGGCCGGTTCCGGAGGAGGTGGTCGTCTCGGCCGTCGTCGCACCGCCGTCGGTGGCGACCGGTTGGGTCGTCGCGGTGGCTCCGGGGTCACCGTCGCCGGCGGTGGTCGGCTCGCCGTCACTCGTCTCGGTGCCGGTGGGGCGCTCCGTCGGCGTCTCGGTGCCGTTCTCGAACGCCTCGGGGTGGAGCGTCTCGGCGACGTTCTCCAGCGCGATGACGACGCGCGGACCGGCCTGACTGATGTAGTTGGCGTCGACTTCGAGCGTCTGGTTCTGCTGGACGGCGGTCGTCGAACTGTACGGTTCACCCTCGGGGACGCTGCCGCCCGACGGGTAGACGACGTACTCCGGGTTCGTGTCGGCGACGACCTCCTCGTTCAACTCCTTGAACCCCGTGACACCGGCTTCGGCGGCGAGGTTGGTCCCGCCCGCCGTCGTGAGTACCTCGTCGACGAACGTGCCGTTCCCGGCGGTGAAGCCGAAGGAGACGTAGAGGACGCCGGGGCGCTCGCGGCCCTCGACGGCCGTCTCGACCGCTTCGACGCGGTCGCGCATCTCCGTGACCGTCTCGTTCGCGGCCTCGCACTCGCCGACGAGTCGGCCGACGAGTTCGGTCTTCTCGTAGATACCGTCGATGGAGGCCGGGAAGCCGGTCCGGTAGACCGTGAGGCCCGTCTCGCGCAACCGCTCGACCGTCGAGTTCGGGATGATGGCCGGCGCGACGACGAGGTCCGGTTCCAGCGCGACGACGGACTCCACGTCGACGGCGGTGCCGTCCTCGGTGTAGACGTCCTCGCGCGAGTCGGAACCGTTCAGGTACGCGGTGTACGAACGGACGGGCATCCCGACGACCTTCTCCTCGGCGTCTATCTCCCACAGTATCTGGGCGATGTCGGCTCCGAGCGTCACGATGCGTTCGGGGTCCTCGTCGACGGTCACCTCGGTACCGGTCGCGTCCGTGCCGATGAACGGGTCGCTACACTGTGTCGATTCCTGGCTCACTGCGGCCGTCTCGGGGGCCGCCGCGCCCATCGCCGTCGCCGGTCCCGCGAGGACCGAGAGGACGACGAGCAAGGCGAGCGTGATTCGTCGCATCGACTCGGGATGCACACCAGTGCAACAAGTATTTATCTAATCCAACCAGGCTTGTGAACGTGCAGTCGTGGCGACGACTCGGCCTGTGGTGTGGCGGGTTAGCGGCCGCGCTGGTCGCCGTCTCGCTCGGGAGCGTCGCCTACGGCACCGTCGACCTCTCGCCCGTCGTCGTCGCCAAGGCGATGTTGAACGCCGTCAGCGTGCCCGCGGGGCTTTCGGTTACGGGGGGTGCGCTCGGCGTCCCGCTCGTGGGACAGGTTCCGTGGCTCGGCGTCGACCTGCAGTACGTCCGACCGTTCGGGTTCGCGGTGCCCGCGTCGGCCCAGACCATCGTCGTCCAGTTACGTGCGCCACGCGTCGCGCTGGCCGCCGTCGTGGGGTTCGCACTCGCCAGCGCCGGGACGGTCATGCAGGGGTTCTTTCGGAACCCGATGGCCGACCCCTCCATCGTCGGCGTCTCGACGGGCGCGGCCGTCGGTGCGGTCACCACCATCGTCTTTCCCGGCTTCGTCGCCGCGATCCCGCTATTGGGGCTGGTCCCGCTGGTCGGTCCCCTCCAGGTGTTCGCCTTCGCCAGCGCACTCGTGACGGCGTTCACCGTCTACCTCGTCGCCACCGACGGCGGGCGGACGCCCGTCGCCACGCTCCTCCTCGCGGGCGTCGCTATCCAGACGCTTCTGGGTGCGGTCGTGTCGTATCTCCTGTTGCAGGCCGACGAGTCGGTCGGACAGGCGCTCTACTGGCTCATGGGCCACCTCTCGGCCGCCTCGTGGAACGACGTCGTCGTCACGCTCCCGCTGGCGCTCGTCGGGTTCGTCGTGCTCGCCGTCTACAGCCGCGACCTGAACGTCCTCCTGATGGGCGAGGAGGACGCTCACGCACTCGGTATCGAGGTCGAACGGACCAAGCGCGTCCTGCTGGCGGTGTCGAGTCTCGTCACGGCCGCCGCGGTGGCCGTCGCGGGCGTCGTCGGCTTCGTCGGCCTCGTCGTCCCGCACGTGATGCGCCTGCTGGTCGGCCCCGACCACCGCCTCCTCCTCCCGACGAGCGCGCTCGCCGGGAGCGTCTTCCTCGTCGCCACCGACGCCGTCGCACGGTCGGGACCCGCCGAACTCCCCGTCGGTATCGTCACCGCCGCGCTCGGCGCACCGTTCTTCCTCTACCTGCTTCGTAGCCGGGAGGTGCGGACACTGTGATACACGGCGACGGCGTGAGCGTATCGCTGGGCGGCGAACGGGTGCTCGACGACGTCTCGTTCGACGTGGCGGCGGGGACGCTCGTCGGCGTCTGTGGCCCCAACGGGGCGGGAAAGACGACGCTACTCAGGACCGTCAACGGCATCCTGACACCCGATTCGGGGTCCGTGACCGTCGACGGCGAGGACGTGGCGTCGCTCTCCGCACGGGCGCTCGCCCGTCGCGTGGCGACCGTCCCCCAGGACACGAGTTTCGCGTTCGACTTCCCGGTCCGCGAGGTGGTGGCGATGGGACGAACCGCCCACCGTGGTCGGTTCGAGCGGGCGACGACGGCCGACCGCGACGCGGTCGACGCGGCACTGGAACGCGCACAGGTCGACACACTCGCCGACCGCTCGGTCGGGGCGGTCAGCGGCGGGGAGCGACAGCGCGTCCTCCTCGCCCGTGCGCTGGCCCAGCAGACGCCCGTCTTGCTCCTCGACGAACCGACCGCCAGCCTCGACATCAACCACCAGGTGCGGACGCTCTCGCTCGTCCGGTCGCTCGTCGACGAGGGGAAGACCGCCCTGGCGGCCATCCACGACCTCGACCTCGCCGCGCGGTTCTGCGACGCGTTGCTGGTCGTCGCCGGCGGTCGCGTCCTCGCCGCCGGCCCGCCCGAAGAGGTGCTCGACGAACCGGTCCTCGAACGAGCGTTCGGGACGCGGACGGCCGTCCGGTCCAACCCCGTCACGGGGACGCCCACCGTCACCGCACTGGCGGACCACGAGACCCCTCTCGAGGACGTCGTCGCGGAGCGCCGGAGTACGGACACGACGGGCGAGGCGGACGGTACGGTGGGGCTACCCGACGGCGGCCCCGAGGACTCCCGCCGGGTCGACGCCCGGCCGGACGGCGGCGACGAGTGAGTCGTCGGTCGGCCCTCCGATTCGAGGGGATAGTCCCCCACACAGAATGTTTCGACGGTATGTATGTATCCAAAAGTTAGATGTATGCCGAGACTAACGACCCCGCATGGTAAACAAGGTCCTCGTTCTGGTTCTCGGGGCCGTCGTCATCGCGTCGCTCGTGGTCGGCGGCCTGCTCGGGATGCAGTTCGGTGGCAGCGTCGGTGAGACGACACCCGCAGTGACTGCGACCCCCGCCGGGCAGTCGGCACCGGCGTCGACGACGCCGGCGACGTCCGCACCGACGACCACGACGGCGGTGACGGCCGACCCGACCACGGCGTCGTCGACGCCCGACCCGACCGCGACACCCGAACCGACACCGACCTTCTCGGCGTCGTCGGTCAACACGACCGCCGTCGAAGGGCACCTTCGGGTGGCCATCGACGAGGAGGTCCGCAGCGGTCTGGGGTCGCTCGCCGACGAAGCGACTCTCGGGAAGATGGCACAGTCACACAGCGACGCGATGGCCGACCAGGGCTACCCCGCACACGCCGCGAACGGCCTCTCGACGCGTGCTCGCTACGAGAAGTTCGACCGCTACAACCACTGTCGCGTCCCGAACGACGACAACCGGGGCATCCGCGACGGTGAGGAACTGGAGGTCATCACCCGCATCACGCTCGAGACGGGCGACGACCCGAACGAACGGGTCATCGCCGACCAACTGCTCGCGGAGTGGACGGCCGACGAGACGGCCACGGAGAAGCTGAGCCTGCAGAACGCGAAGAAGGCCGGTGTCGGTGTCACGGTCACCGACGACGGCTACGTCTACGCCACGGTCGACCTCTGCTGAGCGACCTGTCGACGGCAGCACGGACCGACTCTTACTCTCGCCGTGACTCCGGTCGTGCGTACAGTTCGTGCGCTCCCTCCTGTGCCGTATCGAGGTAGACGACGGTCCCCGGCGGTTGCCACGCCAGCCACACCGCACCGACCAGGTCGCCGGCCGCACACGCGGTGTTGACGAGGACGACGAAGCCACAGACCGACTGCACGAGCGGCGACGCGACCTGTGAGCCGACGACGAGGGCACCGCCGCTGAGAACCACCGTCGGTGCCAACAGGACCACGAGGTTCTGCCCGCGACGGACGTGCTGTCGCAGCGGCACCGCGTAGGGTGTCGGGAGTCCCCAGTGGACCGTCGGGGTCAGCCCCTGCGCTCGACCCGCCAGGTAGTGGGTGCCCTCGTGGGCGACGACGACCGGACCCGCGACGAACAGTACCGCGATCAGTTCCGCGACGGCGAGGTCGCCGAAGAGCGATTCGATTCCCAACCCCTGCCAGAGGAGGAGGGCGATACCGATGGCGGCGAAGTCGACGCTCATCCCACCGACCGGGTAGCGTCGGTAAGGTTCGTACCCACCCGGCGACTCGACGTCCTTCATTCGAGCGGACCGCAGTATCGGCCCCGAATCAATCTTTGGGCTCACGATATGCCCCGAGGAGACGTCGTCGGACCGAGAGCCGTCGCTGACCGGTCGGAGAGATCGTCGCTTCAGAACGTCGGTTCGTCCGGTGACCCCCCAGCCACCGAGCGAGTCCGACTTGCAACGTTCGGCGAGAGAACGTGTGGCACTGCTCTCCCGCAATCCGAGAGACACGAGTCGAGGATATTGTTATCCTGTGGCTTCCGGACGACAGGTACCCGATACCGACGCCGTAAGTCGGCACACAGTCACGTTCGTGAGAGAGTCCGAGAATCGAGAGAGACGGCTGCCACACGTGTGGCTCAGCGGTCGAGTAGTGGGAACAGAGAGAGCCGGTGGAGGGATTTGAACCCTCGGCCTATTCCTTACGAAGGAATCGCTCTGCCAGCTGAGCTACACCGGCGGGGTGTACCAGATACTGGTGGCAACGGAAAGATAAGGGTTGCGGAGTGGTGGCGTGCGTGCGCCGGACTGACGGACGGCACGTCCGTGCGTCCGTTCGTGAGCGTGGACTGGCTGGTTCTGTCACGTCTCCGAACCGCCTCCTCGGTGGTCTCCGCCTCCTCACGTGCTGGTGGCCGTGGGCGTCCCCTGCCGGCGTCTCGTCGAGCGCCCTCCACAGTGGCCGGAGCGAGGCGAGGAGCGACCGGAGCGTGAGGGCGGGCGAAGCTCTTTGGCCCTCGTCACCAACCACCATCGTATGCAGGACGCAGTCATCGTCGACGCAGTACGGACGCCGTTCGGGAAGCGTGGTGGAGAGTTCCGCGACACACACCCACAGGACCTCGCTGCGGCCCCGCTCCGGGCGCTCGAAGAGCGACTGGGGTTCGACCCCGTCGTCGTCGACGACGTCGTCTACGGCTGTGTGACGCCCGTCGACGAACAGGGGTGGAACATCGCCCGCATCGCACCGATGGTGGCGGGGTGGGGCGACCAGGTGCCGGGGGTACAGCTCAACCGGATGTGCGGGTCGGGCCAGCAGGCGGTCAACTTCGCCGCAGGGCAGGTCCGGGCGGGCTTCCAGGACGTCGTCGTCGCCGGTGGCGTCGAGCACATGACGCGCGTCCCGATGAGTTCCGACGGGACGGACGTCACGCCGACGTACTTCGAACAGTTCGAGGAGCTGACGACACAGGGTGAGGGGGCGGAGCGAATCGCCGAGCGCTACGACCTGACCCGGTCGGACGTGGACGAACTCGCCGTCGAGTCACAACGGCGCTGGAAGGAGGCGTGGGACGAGGGGCGCTACGAGAGCCAACTCGTTCCGGTCGACACCGAACTCGACGGCGAGTCGGTCACCGTCACCGAGGACGGCCACCCACGACCGGGGACGGACGTGGCGGGCCTCTCGAACCTGCCGCTCGCCTTCCGCGAGGAGGGTGACGGAGTCCTCCACGCCGGTAACTCCTCGGGCATCGTCGACGGGGCGAGCGCGATGGTCGTCGCCAGCGAGGAGGCGGCCCGAGCGCACGGCTGGGAGCCGAAAGCCCGCATCGTCCAGACCGAGGTCGTCGGCGTCGACCCCGTCACGATGTTGCTGGGACCGATTCCGGCGACCGAGAGAGTGCTGGAGAGAGCCGACCTGACCGTCGACGACATCGACCTCTTCGAGGTCAACGAGGCGTTCGCACCCGTCGTGCTCGCGTGGCTCGAAGAGACCGGTGCGGACTGGGCGAAGACGAACGTCAACGGCGGTGCTATCGCCCACGGCCACCCGCTCGGGGCGACGGGGTCCGCACTGGTGACGAAACTCGTCCACGAACTCGACCGGACGGGGGCCGAGCGTGCGCTCTCGACGATGTGCATCGGCTTCGGGCAGGGTATCGCCACCATCGTCGAACGGGTCTGAAGACCCGCCGCTCGCTGACCACCCGCGGCGTGCGGGCTTCGCCGGCCGCCTCAGAGGAGGCTGAACGCGATTCCGGCGACGATGACGACGAAGATGAGCACCGTGACGAACAGGAAGAACCGGTCGGAGCCGTCCATGCGAACCGTCACGGTGACCGGACACTTAACGATAGCTTCGAGTCCGTCGACTCCTCGACGGCGGGCGCTCGGCGCGAGGCGCGGTCAGTCGCTGTGGACCGGCGGCGTCGACTCGTCGGTGGCGTCGGAGTCGTCGGTCCGTCTCGTGGCCGGGCTGTCGTCGCCGAGCGTCTCCGCGAGCGACTCCGTGAGGGTCACGACCGCGTCCTCGTGTGCCTGCTTCGACCGGTAGACGGCGGTGGGGGCGACGTCGAGTTCGTCGTACTCGCCGAGCGTCTCCTCGGGGAGGTCTCCCCGCTCGTCGACGAACCACCGAATACGGTCGAGCAAGGCGTGGAAATGGACCAACTCCCGTTTTCTCATGGTGTCTTCCGCTAAGTGTTTGGCGTGCCTAAAACCTTCGAGATACGCCACACCATACCACCGTCACAGTGGCGCTAGGAGCGTCGTCAGGGGTCGATTCAGGGCCGACGAGAAACGACCGTGTGGAGCCAGAAGAGGGGACGAGAGACGGGTTCACGGGCCGGACGGCGACGGGAGTCGAGAGTCGACGTCGAGCGCTCAGTCCGAGGCGGCGCTCGGGTCGGTGTCGGTGACCGTCGTGGCGACGTTCGACTGGAGTTCGAGACGGCCTTCTCCGTGAACGCGAACCGTGTACCACTCATACTCGAACCGGACGTCGACCGACGCGTCGTCGGTGACGAGGGCGTCGAGCGCGTCCGGGTCGATGGTGTCGTAGAGCGGTTCGAGTCTTCGAGGGGGCACTCCCTCCGCGGAAGCGACCGCATCGACGACGGCCGTACTGGCCGCTTCGTCGAACCGGCGGAAGTGGGACATTTTCTCGACGTCGCCACTCATCGTGTATAAGTGTACTGAAGCAGAACGGCCACGTCAGCGCCTCACAGACCGGTCTCCTTGCAGATACAGGGCCGCACTCTTATCCCGCGTCCTCTCGTTCGTATGCACATGGCGGAGAAACTGCAGGACGAAGCCAAGCTCTCGCGCGAGGACGCCGCCGACCGACTCGAAGGCCTGGCACGGGAGATACGGGAGGGGTCGGGCAGCATCCGCGTCGGTAACAAGACCGTCGAACTCTCGCCGTCCGAGGAGGTCACCTACGAGATCAGCGTCAAAGAGCGCTCCTCGCTCCTCAGGGGCAACCGCGAGACCATCACGGTCACGATGGAGTGGAAGCCGTAATCGACGACCGACCGTCCCGACCCGTGACGACGGTCCGCAGCCTCACCGCGTGAGCCGAACGTCCAGACAGACGTTCTCCTCGTGGGGTGCGTACGACCGGACGACGTGGCGGTTCTCGACGCGCACCTCGTAACTCGACCCCGCAGCGTCGCGGATGGCTCGCTCGCCGGGGCCGAACGGGTCCTCGTCGTGCTGGATGTCGTAGTAGTGAACCACGCAGTCGTCGCCCGCCAGCGCGACGGCCGTATCGAGGAACGCGTCGGCGCTGTGTGGGAGGTTCATCACCAGTCGGTCCGCCCAGGCCTCGTAGTCGGTCGCCACCTCGCGGACGTCCCTCGCGACGGCCGTGACCCGGTCGGCGACGCCGTTGCGTTCCGCGTTCTCCAGCAGGAACTCGATGGCCGCCCCGTTGAGGTCCGTCCCGACGCAGGTCGCCCCACGTCCCGCGAAGGGAATCACGAACGGGCCGACGCCGGCGAACATGTCGAACGCCCGTTCGCCCGCGTCGACCTGCCGGGCGACTCGGTGACGTTCGGTGGCGAGACGCGGCGAGAAGTAGACCGTCGCCAGGTCGAGGACGTACTCGTAGCCGTACTCGCGGTGGACGGTCCGGGTGTCCCCGGCCAGTACCTCCCAGTCTCGTACCCGGAGTTCGCCCTTGACCTTCGACGCGCGGTTGAGGACGCTCTCGACCGGGAGGTCGCTCTCGACGATGGCGTCGGCGACGGCCCGTGCCCTGTCGGGGTCCTCCTCGTCGACGATGGCGATGTCGCCGAGACGCTCGTAGCTGGGTTCCTCGCCGAGGACGTCGGCGGGCATCAGTTGACCGCGCCGCGCCGCCACGTCGTGGGCGACGACGTCGTACCCTGCGTTCGCGGCGACACTCGCCTCGGTGACGGGGACGTAGAGCCAGCCCTCTTCGACCGTAATCTCGTGGTCGCCGTCGACCAGGTCACGGGCGGCGAGGGCACTCCGCGTCGCCTCGCCGTCCTGCGGGCGGACGCGGACACAGGGCACTTCCATACGCTCTCTCGCGGGCGGGGTGGGCTAAGCGTGACGCTTCGCCGTGGCGTCCCGGCCGCCGACGAGTCCACGCGGTTAAGCCTCCGCGCCGACCACCGGGAGTATGCTCACGTTCGTCGGACTGGGACTCTGGGACGAGCGCTCGGTGACCCTCGAGGGCCGAGAGACGCTCGCAGCGGCCGACCGCGTCTTCGCCGAGTTCTACACCTCGCGGCTGATGGGAAGCTCGCTCGACCAACTGGAGACGTTCCACGACTGCGACGTCGAGGTTCGGGACCGTGCCGGTGTCGAACAGAACCCCGACCCCATCCTCGATGCGGCCGAAGACGTCGACGTCGTCTTCTTCACTGCGGGCGACACGATGATCTCGACGACACACGTCGACCTGCGGATGCGGGCGGAAGCACGCGGCATCGAGACGCGTGTCGTCCACGGCACCACCGCCGAGGCCGCCGCCTCCTCGCTGACGGGCCTCCAGAACTACCGGTTCGGGAAGGCGACGACGCTCCCGTTCCCGTTCGTCCACAGTCGTGAATCCCGGCGCGGTTCACGTGCCAGCCAGAACGCGACGCGTTCCGACGACGGGGGCGACGGCGTCCCCGACAGCGTCCTCGACACCATCGCGGCCAACCGCGAACGTGGCCTCCACACGCTCGTCTTCCTCGATATCAAGGTGCGGGGGAGTTCGACCGACCGCCGCAACGCCGAACTGGCGACCGACGAACGCGAACACGAGGAGTTCATGTCCGCGGACTACGCGGCGGACCTGCTGAGCGGGGCGCTCCCCGAGACGCTCGCCGTGGCGGTCTGTCGTGCCGGGAGCCCCGACCCGCTCGTCGCCGCCGACCGACTCGACACCCTCGCCGACCGGGCGTTCGGGGGCCCCCTCCACCTGCTGGTGATTCCCGGCGACCTCCACCTGCTCGAAGCCGACGCCCTCCGCGAACTCGCGGACGCACCCGCGGCGCTCGTCGAGGAGTCCACCGTCTGAGCGGTGGTGTGACGCGGTCGCGGGTCAGTCGTCGGTCGGCCGGTCGGTCGCCGCCGCGGTCGGCCGGTCGCCCGACGGGTCCGCCCCGAGCGTGGCCGCGAGGTCGTACTCCTTCCTGGTCAGCAGGTAGAGCGCGTCGTCGAGGACGACCGCGATTTCGGGCAGTTCGCGGACGACGAACCACGTGATGCCGACGAGTGCGACGACCGACAGGAACTGTGCGAGCAGTCGGTCGGCGACGTAGTACGACACCATGTAGGGGTCGGTCGTCCCGAACAGGTCCATGACGAGGGTCGGGAACACCTGGAGGCGACTCTGGCCGAACGCGATGGCGATGAAGACGTTGCGGGCGATGTTGAGTCCGTAGATGACGGGGATGCTCACCGCCAGCGCCCGGAGTTTGCGTCGCCACGGTGCCCGGACCGCGAGGATGGGACCCGCGAAGATAGCCATGCTCCCGAGACCGGTACACGCGACGAGGATGGTGTAGGTGATGCGGTGGTCGCCCTGGTAGAACTCGAAGGTGTTCTGGTAGTCACGGCGCGGTGGGTCGACGGTCGCCCCGCTGACGACGGTGAAGTCCGTCGGCGCGGTCTGGCCGAGCAGTCCCATGACGAACTCGGTCTGCTGAGTGACCGACTCGATGAGGAACTGGCGGGCCGGGCCGATAGCCTGTATCGGGAAGAACACGAGGCCCATCACGCCGACGGCCCGCGAGAGGACCATCAGCGATTCGCGGCCGTTCGCCAGGAGGTAGCCGGCGTAGAGACAGCCCGGAACCGCGAGCGCGACGCCGACGCCCTCGACGATGCTCTTCTGGACGACCACGAAGTGGTGGACCAATGTGAGCCAGAACAGGCCGAACAGCACCCACCCGACGACGGCCAGCGGCCGGGCCTCGCGTCGCTCCGCGACGTCGAGGAGCGCCGCGCCGAGGAACGTGGCGACGACCAGCCACGCCAGCGGGTCCGAGAGGACGCCGAGCGCTGCGAGCGCGTCGAGGAGTGCGTCTCCGGTCTGCAGGAGGGCGGTCATGGCGGGTCAGTCCGCGGCCGAGGCGTTCTCGGTCGTGTCGAGGTCGAACGCGCGTTCGAGGTCGTACTCGCGGCGGGTGAGGATGTAGAGCACGTCCTCGACGACGACGAGCAGTTCGGGGAGTCGGTTGACGACCAGCCAGAGGATGGCGACGAGCGCGACGACCGACAGCGACTGGGCGAGCACGCGGTCGGCGACGTAGAACGACGCCAGTTCGGGGGAGTCGAGGGCGAACACCGCGTTCGCGGGGCCGTAGAGCCACTGGAACCACTGGTCGCCGAACGCGACGGCGATGAAGACGTTGCGCACGAGGTTGAGTGCGTAGATGACCGGTATCGAGACGGCCGCCGCCTGTAGTTTCCGGCGTAGCGGCGCGTCGACGGCCGCGATGAGACCACCGAAGATGGTGAGGCTCCCAAGACCGGTACACATCAGGACGATTTCGGTGGCGTTGACCAGGCCGTGACGCCGGAAGACGAACAGCGACTCGTAACCGGACTCGCTGGTCATCAGTTCGGGGGAGTACCCCAGGAGATTGATACCCCACTGCGTCTGGACGGCGACGGTCTCGATGAGCCAGCCTCGGAGCGCGTCGCTCGTGAGGAAGGGGAGGTAGATGAGCCCCATCACGCCGACGGCCCGCGAGAGCACCAGCAACGAGTCACGGCCGCGAGCGAGGAGGTAGCCGGCGTAGAGACAGCCCGGAACCGCGACGGCGGCGGCGACGCCCTCGATGGCGCTCTGGACGACGAAGGTGAAGTGGGGGACCAGCAGCGCCCAGAAGACGGCGAAGACGCCCCACGCGAGGACACAGAGCGACCGGCCGAGGCGACGGTCGACGGTCACCAGCAGCGAGCCACCGGTGAACAGGCCGACGACGAGCCACGCCAGCAGGTCGGTCGTAGGTGATGCCATGAAATCCTGACTGTACCTCTGGCGCGGGTGGATAAGTCTCCTGTGGTCCGGGCGGGTCAGTACCAGCGAATCTCCGTCGCCCGGT
>NZ_WSZK01000007.1 GCF_009791395.1 Halomarina oriensis | reverse complement strand
GGGTCGTGGGTCGCCTCGTCGTTCAACATGATCACCGAGATGGAGGCCGTCGACGAGACGACGGTGCAGTTCGACCTGGAGTACACCTACGGTGCGTTCCCCGGGTCGCTCGGGTCGATGCAGATCGTCCCGAAGGCGGTCCGCGAGGCGGACCCGGAGGAGTTCGGACTTCGGAGTCCGGTCGGGTCGGGCCCGTTCGTCTTCGACGACTGGACCGAAAACGAGTACGCGACCATCTCGAAGTGGGAGGACTACTGGGGCGAGTCGACGCCGAACCTCGACGAGGTGACGTTCGTTCCGATTCCCGAGTCGACGACCCGGGTGACGAACTTCAAGACCGGCGAGAGTTCCGTCATGCAGGACATCCCGCCGAAACTGTTCTCGACGGTCGAGAGCATCTCCGACGCGAGTATCGCGGAGACGCCCGCACTGTCGTACACCTTCCTGACGTTCAACCTGAACGAGGGCGAGACGACGAAACCGGCGGTGCGAGAGGCCATCGACTACTCGTTCGACATGGACCGCGTCGTCCAGCAGTTCGTCGAACCGGCGGGCGTTCGTCAGTACCAGCCGATACCGATTCCGACCGCCGAGGCGTGGGACATGCCCATCGACGAGTTCGAGGCGATGGCCGTCGGCAAGGACACCGACCAGGCCCGGAGCCTCTTCGAGGAGGCGGGCGTGCCCGACGACTGGACCTGCAACATCCTCTGTCCGCCCGACGACGTGCGTGAGAACATGTGCGTCTCCGTCGCCAACGGCATCAAGGAGGCCGGCTACGACGCGAGAGTCAACCGTCTCGACTGGGGGACGTTCCTCGAGAAGTTCACGACCGGCAAGGAGTCGGACTACCACATCTACTGTCTGGGCTGGTCGGTGAACCCGGACCCCGACTACCAGATGTACAACATGTACCACGAGTCGGGGTCGGGAGCCAACAGCGGCCACTACTGGGACGACCCGGAGGCGATGGAGATGATCGAGCAGTCCCGCCAGTCGACCGACCGCGAGGAGCGTCGCCAGCTCTACATCGACATCCAGACGGAGATCATCCAGCAGCGCGTCCAGATTCCGGCGTTCAACCCGAAGGGTATCTGGGCGGCGAGAGACGACGTGATGGACTTCCAGATTCACGCCGTCCCCTCCCAGAACCCACAGGTGTTCACGAGCGAGCACAACATCTGGCTCGACCGCTGAGCCCTCCGGGCGCGCACACTTATGCCGTCTGCCCCCCGCTGGAGGGGCATGGCAGCGTTCACACTGTCCGACGCGCTAGCGATTACGCCGGTCGCGGACCCGGCGTGGAACGACGACGGCACACGTATCGGCTACCTCCGAACCGTCGAGGGCGAGACGAGGTGGGCGACCCTCTCGACACCCGAGTGCGAGACGACCGCCGTCTCGCTCGGAGACGGCACCTACGACCCGGACGCCGAATCCGACGTGACGGACGTCTCCGCGTTCGTCTGGCGACCGGGCCACCCCGAGGAGGCGCTCGTGGTCGCGGACGGCGACCTCTACCGCGTCGACGCGACGACCGGAGCGACCGAACCCTTCGCTCGGGCCCCCGACGCCCACAGTGTCCCGACGTGGCACCCCGATGGTGACCGCGTCGCGTACCGCCGTGACGGGGCGGTCTGGGTCCACGGACTGGACGGGAGCGTCGGTCCGGTCACGGACGTCGTCGTCCCCGACATCTTCGCGTTCGGGACGCCACTGGAGTGGGACCCGAGCGGTCGCTACCTCGCCACGCTCGTCGCACCGGGCGAGACGCTCGGCGTCGCCGTCCTCGACACGCGGACCGACGACGTGGCGTGGCAGGCGGTCCCCGACCGTGATGACTGCCTCCGCGGCGCGTTCGCGTGGGTCGGGGAGGGGCACCTGGTGTACGCGGAGGACTCGCGCGACGGGACCGAACGGGTCTACCGGTCGGTCCGGGTCGGGGAGGACGAGGGCCTCGGGGTCGCCGTCGCCTCCGAGTCCGTCGACGGGTTACTCCTCCCGCACGACCCCGTCGGCCACGAGTCGGGGCGGCTGGCCGTCGTCTCCGCACGGACGGGCTGGCGACACGTCTACGCCATCGACGTCGACGAGCGCCGAGCGACCGTCGACCGAACCGACGACCGGCCCGGCCTCTCCGGGACCGGCGTCGTCCAGGTCACCGAGGAGGAGTTCGAGGCTCGTGGCGACGCCTCCGACGTTCCGTCGTTCGCACCGGACGGTGAGCGACTGGCGTACGTGACGAACGAGGCCGACCCGGGCGAGCGCCACCTCGAAGTCGCCACGCTCGGCGACGGGGCCGTCACCGACCGAGTAACGTTCTCGGACATCGGTGGAAACGCCGCCGGGTCGTCGTGGTCGCCCGACGGTGCGCACGTCGCGTTCCTCCGTGGTGGCCAGCGCTCCCCGGTCGACGTCCACGTCGCCGCCGTCGACGACGGGACGGTGCGACGAGTGAGTGTGTCCCACCCGGACCCGGACGTGTTCGACTCGTTGCCCGTTCCCGAGCGAGTGACCTTCGAGTCGACCGACGACACGACCATCGACGGCTACCTCTACCTGCCACCGGACCGCGCGCCGGACGAACGGGTCCCCTCCGTCGTCTACTGTCACGGCGGGCCCATCGCACAGATGCGAAACGGGTTCTCGGCCCGGCCCGGCCACGTCCACGCCTACGACCAAGTCCTCGCCGCGTCGGGATACGCCGTGCTGGAACTGAACTTCCGGTCCGGTATCGGTCGCGGCCGGCCGTTCGAGCAGGCCATCCACCGCCACGTCGGGACGGTGGAGGTAGCCGACTGCGAGGCGGCGGCGACGTACCTCCGCGAACGACCCGAGACCAGCGACCGCGTCGGCATGTGGGGCATCAGTTACGGTGGCTTCCTGGCGAACGCGCTGGCGACGATGTCCGACGAGTACGACTGTGCGGTCAACGTCGCCGGCATCTGGGACTGGCGGACCTGGTGTCAGTGGGCTATCGACCACGGCGTGACCCACTGGGGAATCGGTGAGGAGACCTGGTTCTACAACCGGTTCGGGGGCCGCCCCGACAGCGACGACCCGGTCGTCCAAGAACGCTACCGCGTCGGCTCGCCGAACTCGTTCGTCGAGAACCTCGACACGCCGCTGCTCGCACTCCACGGGATGGACGACCGGAACGTCCCCATCGAGGAGACCAACGACCTCCTCCAGCAGGCCGTCGAAGTCGGCGCGCCAGTCTCGGTGATGTACTACCCCGACGAGCAACACGGGTTCAGCACGCCGGCGACGTGGACGGACGCCGCCGGTCGGATGGAGCAGTTCTTCGAGGACCACCTCCAGGCGTGACCGACCGGACGTCTCTGCTGACCGTCCTGGACGACCCCGGACGGACGGGGCGTCTCGCCGCCGGTCGGCAGGCGGGCGACTCGGCAAAGATTCATACGCCACCCCCCGATTGAGAGGGTATGTCGTACCACGTCGTCGACATCGACTCGATAGCGCCTCACCCCGACCACGAGAGCGACCGGCGCACACTCCAAGGGGTGCTCGACCTCGAACACGTCGGAGTCAGTCTCTACACCGCCGCTCCGGGCGAACAGGTCCCACAGCGGTACCACTACCACGACACACAGGAGGAGTTGTTCTACGTCATCGCGGGGAGGATGTCCGTCGAGACACCCGATGGGGAGTACCACGTCGGCGAGAACGAACTGTTCCTCGCGGAACCCGGTGCGCCCCACCGTGCGTTCAACGCCGACGACGCCGCGGAACCGCTTCGGGTGCTCGCCATCGGCGCACCGGTCGTCGCCGACGGTCACGCGTACCCCGACGACGACCGGTGAGCGCGACGCCCCGTCTCGCGGGCACGGTTCGAGGTGGGTGTCGCTTCGATTAGCCCTCACGGAGAGCAGCACAATTAACCCGAGACACTGCTGAATAGAGGGTAGAGTGCCTGAGCCGACCACATGCGGACTTCAGCTATCGGTAGTTATTTAAATTCATGGGGAAAGGTATCTCCTAACATGGTCCACCGAAAGGACTCGGCAACTGACCAGCAAGTATCGCGCCGGCGTGTGTTACAACTCGGGAGTGGTGCCGCAATCGTCACACTCGCGGGCTGTACCAGCGGCGGTGACGGCGACAACGGGTCGAACTCGACCGACGGTTCCGGTGGGGGCGACAGCGGCGACGGTAACGGCTCCACCGAGGACGGGACGACGGGGGCCGGAGACGGACGACAGGGCGGGACGCTGAAAGTCGCGCAGGCGAAGAGCCCGGTCGACTGGGACCCCGTCAACCAGTGGGGCGGGCCGGCCGCCATCATCGCCGAACGGTTCTTCAGCAACCTCTACACCCTCGACGAGTCGACGGGCATCGTCCCCGACGACCTGGTGACGGGGATGCCCGAGGCGGAGCGAGACGGCCAGCGGTACGTCGTCGAGATCGTCGACAACGCGATGTTCCACAACGGCGACCCGGTCACCGGAGAGGACATCGCCTACACGTTCCGAGCGCCCATCGAGGAGGAGACGCGGAACGCGACGGCGCTCAGCATGATCGACACCATTGAGGTGGTCGACGAGACGACCGTGCAGTTCGACCTCAAGTACCCGTACGCCGCGTTCGCCGGTGCGCTCAGCCAGATGGGTATCGTCCCGAAGGCGGTCCGCGAGGCGGACGTCCAGGCGTACAACACGACCAACCCGGTCGCGTCCGGCCCGTTCAAGTTCGTCGACTGGACGGAAAACGAGTTCACGAGAATCGAGAAGTGGGACGACTACTGGGGGGAGAAGGACCCGAACCTCGACGCCGTCGAGTACATCCCGATTCCCGAACCGACGACCCGGATGACCGAGTTCAACAGCGGGGACATGCACATGATGCAGGACATCCCGCCGAGACTCTACTCCACCGTCGAACAGATGAACGACGCGGAGATCCACCAGACGCCCGCGCTCAGCTACCGGTTCCTGACATTCAACCTGAACGAGGGCGAGACGACGAAGCTGGGGGTTCGACAGGCCATCAACCACACCTTCAGCATGGACGCGTTCGTCGAGCGATTCGTCGAACCGGCGGGTGTTCGCCAGTACCAGCCGATACCGATTCCGACCGCCGAGGCGTGGGACATGCCCATCGACGAGTTCGAGTCGATGGCCGTCGGCAAGGACATCGACGCGGCCAAGTCGATGTTCGAGGAGGCGGGCGTGCCCGACGACTGGAACTGCGTCATCCTCAGCCCGCCCGACGACGTGCGTGAGAACCTCTGTATCACCGTCGCCAACGGCATCAAGGAGGCCGGCTACAACGCGGAGGTCCAGCGACTCGACTGGGGGGCGTACCTCGAGAAGTACGCCACCGGCAAGGCGTCGGACTACCAGATGTACGCTCTCGGCTGGTCGGTGAACCCGGACCCCGACTACCAGATCTACTCGATGTACCACGAGTCCGGGGCGGGAAGCAACAACGGTCACTACTGGGACGACCCGGAGGTGATGGAGATGATCGAGCAGTCCCGCCAGTCGACCGACCGCGAGGAGCGCCGCCAGCTCTACATCGACATCCAGAAGGAGGTCATCCAGCAGCGCGTCCAGATCCCCGGGTACAATCTCAAGGAGACCTGGGCGCGGAAGTCGGCGGTACAGGACTTCAGCGTCCACCCCGTCCCCACGGAGAACCCACGGCTGGTGACGGCGTACAACAACGTCTGGCTCGACGAGTGAGACCGACCGCTACGGAGTGACGCGATACGGCAGCGCCACCGCGTCCTCGTAGCAAGCTATTTGTTATCATCGCGGAATCGTACGGTGTGTCATCGCTACACCTCTCGATAGACGATACGCTGGCGCTCGTCTCGACGACGGACCCGGCGTGGAACGACGACGGAACACGCGTAGGCTACCTTCGATTCGCGGACGGGGAGACGCAGTTTGCGACCCAGCGGGTCGGACCCGTCGAAGGGACCGACGTCTCCCTCGACGCGGGGACGTTCACACCCGACACGGAGACGACGCTCGACGGCGTCGCCGGGTTCGAGTGGCGACCGGGTCACCCCGAGGAGGCACTCGTCGTCGCGGACGGCGACCTCTACCGTGTCGACACGTCGGCTGGAACGACCAGACCGCTCGCACGCGCACACGAGGCGACGTCGAGTCCGGCGTGGCACCCCGACGGTGACCGTATCGCGTACCTCCGCGACCGAACCCTGTGGGTCCACGGCGTCGACGGCACGGTGACGGCCCTGTCGACCGACGACCCCCTGCGTCCCGCCGACCTGTTCGGTCCGACACCACTGGAGTGGGACCCGAGCGGTCGTTACGTCGGCGTCGTGGTCGAACCCGACGACGTCGAGGCGCTCGGCGTCGCCGTCTACGACACGGAGTCGCCCGACGAACCGGTCGTCTGGGAGACGACGCCCACGACCGCCGACGACTGTCTCCGGGCCGACTTCCAGTGGGTCGGTGCGGGGCACCTGGTGTACGCGGAGGACTCGCGCGACGGGACCGAGCGGGTCTACCGGTCGGTCCGGGTCGGTGAGGACGAGGGCCTGGGTGTCGCCGTCGCCTCCGAGTCCGTCGACGGCCTCCTGTTGCCCCACCGGCCGGTGGGTCACGAGTCGGGGCGGTTGGCGGTGGTTTCGGCGCGAACGGGGTGGCGACACGTCTACGCTATCGACGTCGAGGCGCGACGGGACGCCGTCGAGAACGGCGACGACCGCCCCGGATTCACGGGAACGGGTGTCGTGCAGGTCACCGAGGGGGAGTTCGAGGCCCGTGGCGACGCCGACGACCGGCCGGCGTGGAGTCCCGACGGTGAGCGACTGGCGTACGTGACGAACGAGGCCGACCCGGGCGAGCGCCACCTCGAAGTCGCCACGCTCGGTGAGGGGGCGGTCACCGACCGGACGGCGTTCTCGGACGTGGACGGCAACGCAATCTACCCGACGTGGTCCCCGACGAGCGAGCGGGTCGCGTGTCTCCGGTCCGGGCGCTTCTCGCCGACGGACGTCCACGTCGCGGCCGTCGACACCGGCGCGATGCGTCGTGTCTCCGCGTCGTACCCGGAACCGAGTCGACTCGACGGCCTCCCGGACCCCGAACCGGTCTCGTTCGAGGCCTCCGACGGCGCGACGGTGTACGGTTACCTCTACCTCCCGCCCGACGCCGAGGCCGGCGACGACGTCCCGTCGGTCGTGCTCTGTCACGGCGGTCCCATCAGTCAGATGCGTCGAGGGTTCCACCACGGGCAGACCTACGGTTACTTCCACCTGTTCGACCAGTGGTTCGTCAGCGAGGGGTACGCCGTGTTGGAACTGAACTTCCGGTCGGGGGTCGGCTACGGCGACGAGTTCGAGCAGGCCATCCACCGCAACATCGGCATCGTCGAAATCGACGACTGCGAGGCGGCGGCGACGTACCTCCGTGAACGCCCGGAGACCAGCGACCGTGTCGGCATGTGGGGGCGGAGCTACGGCGGCTATCTGGCGAACGCGCTGGCGACGATGTCCGACGAGTACGACTGTGCGGTCAACGTCGCCGGCATCTGGGACTGGCGCACGTGGGAGGAGTGGGCCATCGACCTCGGGCCGACGCACTGGGGGGCGAGCGAACCGACGTGGTTCCACAACCGGTTCGGGGGGAGACCCGACAGCGACGACCCGGTCGTCCAGGAACGCTACCGCGTCGGCTCACCCAACTCCTTCGTCGAGGACCTCGACACCCCGCTGCTCGCCCTCCACGGGTCGACGGACAAGAACGTGACCGTCGGCGAACTGGAAGTCCTCATCGAAGAGTGCGTCGAGGCGGGCGTCGACTTCGACGCCGTCTACTACCCGAACGAGGAACACATGTTCCAGCGGCCGGCGACGTGGCGCGACGCGCTCGGCCGGGTCGTCGAGTTCTTCGACGACCACCTCAAGGAGTGACGTCGGGGCCGCCGTGACCCGGTCGTGGTCGTCGTCGTCACTCGAAGCTGACGCCGAGGTCGTGTAGCCCGTCGTTTCGCTGCGCGACGTTGATGAGCAGCGGCGTCACGCTCTCGACTTCCGCCGCGTTGACGATGGGGCCGGCGTCGAGCGCTCGGATGCCGGGGATATCCTCGGCGAGCGAGGAGACGGTCGCCTTCGCGTCCTCGTCGTCCGCGACGACCAGCACGTCGATACCGAGATCCGCGTCGAGGTCGGTGAGTCGCCCCGCCGCGAGGTTGTGGAACGCGCCGACGACGGGAACGCCCTCGGGTGCGTGCTCGGCGACGAGTTCGGTCACACTTCCGGTGGGCGGTGGCCGGTAGTGGAACCCCGATTCGTCCCGTGAGATGCCAACCGCTGGTGAGACGAGGACGCCCGTGACCGAACCGGCGATAGCGTCGACGGTGTCGGCGACGTGGAACGGCGGTACCGAGAGCACCACGACGTCGGCACCGTCTGCGGCCGCCACGTTCTCCAACCCCTCGAACTCGGCGCGACCGCCACACGATTCGACTGTTTCGGCGTACGACTCGGCCCGTTCGGCTGCACGTTCGGCGTCACGTGACCCGATCACGATGGTGTGGTCAGTTTCGACCCCCCATCTCAGTGCGAGCCCTTCGCCGATGTCGCCGGTTCCGCCGATAAGTGCGATTCGCATACCGAGACGACCACAGAGACCAGAATAAGCCTTCCGGACCCTCGCTCGGCGGTGGCTCGTCACCGCACTCCGGACTCATCTGACGGCCGCCCCGGTCGACGGCGCGTCACCGACCGAGGCTCTCGCACGGAGGCTGGCACAGATGGTGAGGACGGGATACGTCCAGTCGTCGACGTCGTCGTAGAGGTACGCACAGAGGTCGTGGCCGTCGAGATACGGCGAGCCGATACGCTGACGGATGAGTCGCTGCCGGTCCACAGCGACGGCGTCCAGTTCGGCCGTCCACTCCGACGGGGTCGTCTCCGAGCGAGCGGCAGTGGCGAGCGGTTCCAACCGTCTCCGGGCGTCGACGAGCGAGTCCCACTCTCCCTCGACGAGGTCCGAAAGCGCCCGTCGGTCCGCGATTGCCTCCTCGACCGCGGCGAGGAGCGCACCTCTGAGGGTTGGACTCGGCGCGGCAGAACTCGTGACGACCGCAGCGATGTCCGGCCCCAACTCGCTCCGGAGGTGTTCGTCGAGCGACTCGCCGTAGATGTCGTCGTAGTGGTCGACAGCCATCACCGTCTCGCGAAACGCGCGCCTGATCTCACCGGTGACCGACCCGCCGTCTGCCGGTCGCCGAAGCGACCGGACCGCACCGAGTCCACCGTCCCCTCCCCGAGCGGTGAACCGTTGTCGAGAGAGGCGGTCGGCGAACGTCCGAAACGCTTCGCGTTCGGTCCCGAGTTCGGTCCGCTCCGTCCGGAGATACCGCTTTGCCGTCTCGATCGATTGCAACTCGGCTCCGACCGTGGAGTCGTCCCGCTGCCGACCGTCGCTGGACGTGCCTGTCTGACTCATAGTACGGACTCTCTGTGTATGCAAAGCAGTAACACAGTAAGACTGTTTCTGAGGGAACCCGGACGTTCAGCCCACGGACAACGTCCCACCGAACCGGTGGCGACCCGAAGACGGGCGACTCGCCGCCCCACCGAACGAACACGCCCGGTCGACCGGCCGTCACTCACCGACGAAACGGGAGGTGGAGTCCTCGTCGGTCGGTACCGGGCCGAGAGACGGCCTCGGCCGTTCTCCACCGAGAAATCGACTGTATCAGAGGCAAGCTTATAAGTACGCAGTTTCAATCCGCGAGTATGGCTACCAGACAGCATTCAGACAACGCGGGGAGCCGTCCCGTCGAAATCAAATCGGTGAAAACGTCGTTTCGCATCATCGAAGCGATGAAATCGCTCGAAGAGCCGAGCGTGACCGAACTGGCAGCACACACGGATCTGGCGAAGAGCACCGTCCACAAGCATCTCAAGACGCTCGAGCACGCGAACTACGTCACGAAGAACGACGACGTCTACCGTCTGGGCGCTCGTTTCCTCGATCTGGGGGGGTACGTGCGGGAGGACTGTTACGGTGTCGGTCGCATCAAGCAGCAGATCAAGGAACTCGCCGAAGAGACCGGTGAAGTGGCGCATTTCGCGGTACACGAACACGGGCGAGCTATCGTTCTCTATCGAGAGAGTGGGCGACAGGGCGTCCCGACCCGGTCTCGTATCGGGAAGCGGATGTACCTCCACCAGACGGCCTACGGAAAGGCGATCCTCGCACATCTCCCCGAAGCGGAGATCGAGGAGATCGTCGCACGGGTCGGCCTGCCGACCGCGACGGACAGCACGATCACCGACAGGACCAGTCTGATCGAAGAACTGGAGACGGTCAGAGAGCGAGGGTACGCCATCAACGACGAGGAGAGCACCATGGGTCTTCGCGCCATCGGCGCTCCCGTCCACTCGACGGACGGGGAGGTCTTCGGTGCCTGCTCGATCGCCGGACCGAAGATGCCCATCGACGAGTCGACCATCGACCCGCTGATCCGCATGACCAAACAGTTCGAACTGGAGATGAAGTACTCCAGGTGAGCACGGGAGCGCCAGGAGAACTGCCGTCGCTGTCGGTCGTTCTCGTTCGTGCGGCCCGCTGGATGACTACTCGGACGTCCGGACGTTCCGACCGGCACCTCGCCGACCACCGTCGGTCGAGAGCGACGAGTCGTCGTGACGCGGGGCTTCGAGTCCGTAGCGCGTCGGTCCGCTCCGCCCGATCCACGCAGTCGACGGGCACGTCTCTGCCCTTCTGCCCGGCCGCTCCGTGGGTCTGACTCGTCGGCTTCGGCTACGGACCCTGTACAGTTCGAGAGTATACCGATACCGTGCCGTCGAGGTCGACGCTGACACGGTGTGTCGTCGCCCGGTAGTCCCGTCGGCTGATCGGACGAACAGACCCTCCACGTCGCTCCGAGTCTCGTCAGACCGGCGACTGTGCTCACCCCTCTGCTGGACGCCGTTAGACAGTGTGGCTCCGTGAGACACCGGTCTGGTGTAGCGATACGCCGTGGTCGTACGGTATAGCTATAAAACCCAACTATACTGTTCGACTATACCACTCAACTACAACGTATAGCTACAATGCATAGTGGTAAGAAATAGCTGTAAACACCAGCCACAGTGTCTGACTCAGATTTATATGTGTGTGGTCGAACTACGGCGTACATGTTGACCTACGCGCCCGTCTCGGAAGCTGGTGGGGTCGGGAAGACGACGACGGCGGCGACGCTCGCCACCAGCCACGCTCGGGCCGGCCACGACGTCTTGGTCATCGATATGGACACTCAAAACGGGAGTCTGACGTACTTCTTCGGTCCCGAGTACGACCGAGGGGACCCGGAGGCCGACAATCTCGTCCGACATCTCGTCGGCCGACCGAAAGGCGACTTCGAGGACCTGACCATCGAGGTCGAGGGTGGCGTCGACCTGATCCCCTCGCACAACATGCTCGAGGACCTCCACGAGTTCCTCATCAACGAGAAACAGCAAGCCGAGAACTTCGGCGAGTCGTTCAGTATGTACCACCAACTCCACAGAGTCCTCAAGGACGCGAACGTGCGCGAGGAGTACGACGTAATCGTCGTCGACTCGGCAGGGAAAGCCGGGCCGATCCTCTACAACGCGCTGGTCGCCGTTCGGAACGTGGTCATCCCGTTCGAGGCGACTGCGAAGGGCCAGGAGTCTATCGAGGGACTGGACGACCTGGTCGACGGCCTCGAACAGAGCATCGACGTCGACGTCGGTGTACTCTCGGTCGTCCCCATCGGATACAAGGACACGCGCGACCAGCGTGAGATCCTGAGCGAACTCCGAGAGAGCGGCTTCCCCGTTCCGGTAGTCATCGGGGAGCGTGGGTCGCTGATGGAGGGGTGCTGGAAGCAGCAGTGCAGTCCCTACACGTACGTCGAGGAGTACCGCGACCGGAAGCGTGACTACGAACTCGAAACGCTCGAACAGTTCGACGACCTCGCCCGGTACCTCGAACGGGAGGCCGGCCTCGAAACCCCGGAGGTGACCGCGTAATGGGACTCAAGTCGGGGTCACGGGACGCCGGACTCGACGATGCAGAGGACCCAGAAGGGGAGCGAGCGGCCGAAACGGCACAGGAGGAGTCGCAGCCCGCTACCGACGAGTCGCCTACGAACGAGCAGGAGGCGACACGGAGCGACACGGAGTCCGCGTCGGATTCGTCACGGCCGTCGATGTCCGCGATACCCTACAAACTCCGGCGGAACAAGGTCAACGAGGGACGTGAGCAGGTTCCGTACTTCCTTCGAGAGGAGGTCATCGACGCCGAGTCCGACCTTCAGGAGTCGCTCGAAGGGATGCTCGGTGAGAGCGTCTACAAATCCGACTACCGAGAGGCTGCGATGGTCGTCGCCCAGCGTCGTCCGGAACTCGTCGCCGAAGTGCTGCGTGAGTGGGGCTACGACCTCGAGTAAGACCGCTCGGCCGCTCCGAGTCTGCGGTGTCGGTGGAACTTCTCCCCTGGCGACTTCGACCGACGATAGGTCCCCGGCAGTAGCTACCTTTCGCCTCGTGCTCGCCCCCCATCTCAGAGTTCATCTCGGACGACGAGCAGAGGGCAACGGGACGCGAGACAACACTTTGTTGTACTGGACAACAGCAGAGTGACCACCCACCGGAACGGTTCGTGGGGGAGAAGGCCAGAGTTCGACGCGTACGGCGTTTGAGCGGAGTTTCATCACGCTATGTAGTTTATTTCGCTATACCGACTCGCCGGCCTGGGAAGCCCTGACTTCGGAGGGTAGATTTCTGTAAGCGGGTCATTTGGACTAACGAATTCGCTGTATGCAGTCGAGCGACCTCGAAATACTCGTAGATGGTGTGCTACCCGAATCATGGAACTGGTGAAGGCCCAGACCAACTGGTAGACGCGACGGTGGCAGCGTCGCCCTCATGAATGCAGAGGTGGACGTAGACGATGCGCTCGATCTGGCGATGATCGTCTAGGCCGAGCCTCTGCTTCGCTCCGACAGCACTCAGCAGCGTCTGGACGTCGGTCTTCGTCGAGACACGTCTGGTACCAGCACTGTATGGTATGTGTATTCGACCCAAGAGCAAAGAGGTCACTCATCGTCTCTCTACTCATGGCTGGGACAGTAACCGAGAAGCTCATCGAGGACCACCTCGTCGACGGCCAACTGGAACCGGGCGAGGAGATCGCCCTGGAGATCGATCAGACGCTCACCCAGGACGCCACCGGGACGATGGTGATGCTCGAACTCGAGGCGATGAACGTCGAGCACCTCGAAACCGAACTCTCCGCACAGTACGTCGACCACAACCTCATTCAGGAGGACAACAAGAATCCCGACGACCACCTGTTTCTGAACAGCGCCTGTGAGAAGTGGGGTATCTGGTACTCCCCCGCCGGAAACGGCGTCTCACACCCCGTCCATCAGGAACGGTTCGGCGTGCCGGGTAAGACGCTGCTCGGCTCCGACTCGCACACGCCGGCTGCGGGTGCGATGGGAATGCTCGCAATCGGCTCCGGCGGCCTCGATATCGCCATGGCGATGGCGGGTGAACCGTATCACGTGAACGCTCCGGAAGTCTGGGGCGTCGAGTTGCGTGGCGAACTCCCCGACTGGTGTAGCGCCAAGGACGTCGTTCTCGAGATGTTGCGCCGCCACGACGTCGACGGCGGCGTCGGACGCGTCATCGAGTATCACGGCCCCGGGTTAGACACGCTCACCGCCATGGATCGCCACGTCATCGCGAACATGGGCACCGAGCTGGGCGCCACCAGCACCGTGTTCCCGGCCGACGACGCAGTGAAGCGATTCCTCGCCCAGCAGCAGCGCGAGGAGGAGTTCCGCCCGTTGCACGCGGACGACGACGCCGAGTACCACGTCACGGAGACGATTCGTCTCGACGAGATCGAACCGTTGATCGCCAAGCCATCGAGCCCCGGCAACGTCGTTCCGGTGACGGAGGTTGCGGGCGAGAACATCTACCAGTCCTACATCGGGTCCAGCGCGAACCCCGGACTGCGCGACTTCGCGGTGCCAGCGATGATCGTCGAAGGCGAGCGGGTCCCCCCCGAGGTCAGCTTCGACGTGAACCCCACCTCTCGGCAGATGCTCGAGAACCTGACCGAGATGGGGTATCTCGGCTCGTTGATCGCGAGTGGGGCTCGTATCCATCAAGCGGGGTGTAACGGCTGTATCGGGATGGGTCAGGCACCGGCCTCCGGCCGAAACAGCCTCCGGACGGTCCCGCGGAACTTCCCCGGGCGCACCGGTACCCGCGAGGACAGCGTCTTCCTCTGTAGTCCCGAGACCGCGGCCGCGAGCGCTCTCGCAGGGGAGATAACCGACCCGCGGACGCTCGAGGAGACCCACGGCATGACGTACCCGTCGTGGTCCGAACCGTCGGAGATCATCGTCGACGATGCGGCGCTGAGTCCGCCGCCGGAGAATCCGGGCGGCGAACTGGAGAAAGGCCCGAACGTGAAATCCCTGCCGGGCTTCGAGCGCGTCCCGGACACCATCACCGGCCCGGTGTTGATGAAAGTCGGCGACGACATCTCGACCGACGAGATCATGCCCGCTGGCTCGGAAGTTCTCCCGTATCGGTCGAACATCCCGAAGATCAGCGAGTGGGTGTTCGACCAGATCGAGCAGGGGTTCTACGAGCGAGCCCAGGAGCAGGGCGCGCCGTGGCTGGTCGTCGGTGGGTCGAACTACGGACAGGGGAGTTCCCGCGAGCACGCGGCCCTGGCCCCGTACTACCTCGGGATGCGGGCGGCACTGGCGGTCAGCTACGCTCGCATCCACTGGCAGAACCTCGTGAACTTCGGGATCGTACCGCTCGAGTTCACCGACCGCGCTGACTATGATTCCGTCGACCAGGGCGACACTCTCGAACTCCCGGCCGTCCGCGCGGAGCTACAGAACGGACAGGAGGTCACCGTGTGTAACACCACGCAGGATACGGAGTTCGTGGCCGAACATAGCTTGAGCCCGCGTCAGGTCGAAATCGTGCTCCAGGGAGGGTTGATCGAGGATTACAAGGCGTGATTCGCGTCGCTGTGAGTGTCGTTGTCTGTGGTTTTTCGCTCGGGGTTATCGGGTTCGGCTTACTATCGGTCGCTACTGAGGGACTCGTTCATGGGCTGTTGGTTACCGTTGGAGTTCTCGTGTTCTTTGCCAGTACGCTGGGGATTCCACAAGTCAGAACGCGATATGAGGCGGTACTCAGCACTCCGATTACCGATACGACTGCGTCGAAGTTCTGGACTGTGACTGGTACGTTCTGCATTGTTCTTGTCATACTCTACATCGTTCTCGCGAGTTAGTTGGATTCCAAGAAATGAACAAATAGTACTCACACCAGCGGTGTTGGTCCGACTCACCGACTGTTTCTTCCAGGATGTTTCGTCGATATATCGACGAACTCGCCGAGTCGTTTCGTATTGATCGTTGGTATTTTTGTTGTCATCGACTGCTACTCGCTCGTTTGGCCGTCCAGTATCTCGACGGTGCCCTGTGTGCCGTCGACGCGGATGCGCTGACCATCCGTGATACGGTCGGTAGCCTCCAGCACCGAAACTACGGCAGGGAGACCGTATTCGCGGGCGACGAGCGCCCCGTGGGTCAACCGACCTCCGACCTCGGTGACGACCCCGCCCGCGGTTGCGAACAACGGCGTCCAGGCGGGGTCCGAGGAGGGACAGACGAGGATGTCGCCGGACTGGAAGTTTGCGTTCGCCGGGTCGTGGACGATTCGGGCCGTGCCCTCGATGATGCCCGAGGAGACGCCCGTTCCGACCAGCGTGTTCGCACCGACGTCCTTGCGCTCGGAGCGGGGAATCTCTCCTTCACTGGTGATGAGGGGTGGCACGTCAATCCGCTTGTGACGCTCGTGGTCCCGTCGCCGCACGTCGATATCCGGCAGGTCACCGGATGGATCGTCGATGAGCGCGAGCAGCTCATCCCTGCGGAGGAACCACACGTCGTCGGCCTCGGTTAGTACGCCTTCGGCCACGAGATATTCGCCTGCCCGCTGGAGGGCTTCGTGCCACGCCGCGAACAGGTGTGCCGCGGCGTGTTTGGGCTCGTCCCGCAGGTGGATGTGACTCCGGTAGGTCCGAATGAGGTGGCTTGTGAGTGGCTGTCGAACTGGGCCGAAGAGCCCACGCCGCGCGTTCGCCTGCAGTTCGTCGATTGCGTCCTGTGCCTGTCGCTTCCGCTCGTGCAGACGCTCGCGATGGGCTCCTTTTTGTTCCCCGATGAGGTTCCCGCGGATGATACCGAGCGGGGTGGCGGGGTCGTCGCGCCACCGGGGGCGACTCGGGTCGAACTCGCCGGCCGCACGGTGGCCGAAGTCGTCGAGAAACGCCTCGAACCCTTCGACGAACGGTCCACTCCCCTCGATTTCGCGAATCTTTTCGTACGACTGTTCGTCGAGTATCGCTTGCTCGACTGCCGGGGTCTCTCGTGCGATATCCGCAAGGTCACCGAGTGCAAGCGTCATGCGTGTGCCCACTTCCTGTTCTGCCCCTCTCGCGGCCGCGTCGACGAGCGTGGCATCCACACCGGGGACAACCCGTTCGAGCAGTCCGCCAGCGACCGGCCCGACGATAACCCGCACCGACTTCGGCGACATCTCGAAGAGGAACTCGGCCGGGAACCCCGCGAACACGTTCTCGACTAATTCGTTCGGGCCTTCGGCGTCGAGGACCTGCGCTTCCTGTGCCTTCGCCCACGCATTGAATTCGGCCACGTACTCTTCAGTGCCAGCTGCACCGCGGAAGAACGGGAGCACACCCTCTTGAACCATCCCTGGCGTCATCCCCACGACGAGTGGAAGCGCGCCGGCGAGCTTACGGAGGACGGTTGGCAGGCTCGAAACGGAGAACTCGCCGCCGAACTCCTCGCGTCGCTCGTCGAGGAGTCGGGCGGTTCCCTCGGCCGCAGACTCGCTCATCACGCTGATGGACTCGACGATGCCGTCGCGTGCCACGCCGAACCCGAGGAATGGTGTGATATCGAGATACACCCGTCCTTCCGTTCTGGTGACCCATGCGCGGTCGCCACCGGCGTATTCGTTCAACATTCCGCCGTAGACCGTCTCCCAGACATCGAGCGCGAGCGGTGGCATCGGGTCGGTCATCGCCTGTGCGTGACCCATACTCAGGTAGATGTGTAACCGGTCGTCGTCGGGACGCGGTTCCGGGAGTGAGACCAAGGAGGTGATGGGCCGGGACTGCAGGATCACAAACTCACCATCTGCGAGCGCCCACTCGATGTCCTGTGGCTCGCCGAACAGCTTCTCTATTCGGGTGCCGAGGTCGGCGAGCGTGCGAAGTTGTGCGTCGGAGAGCACCTGCTCGCGCCGCCGCTCCTCGGTCGTCTCCTCGGTTTCCGTTCCGTCGTCGGTGAGGCGTCGTTCGGTCGCTTTCTCGCCGATGTCGTAGTCGAGTATCTCACCCGTTGCCTTGTCGATACGGGCATTATCCGCGCTCACTTCACCCGAGACGACCGTCTCACCGAGGCCGTAGGTCGACTCCACGGATGCGACGCCCCGCTTCCCGCTGTCGGGGTCGGCGGTGAACAGGACACCCGCAGCGTCGGCGTCAGCCATCTCTTGGACGACGACCGCCATCTCAACCGCTGAATGAGAGATACCGTTACGGGCACGATAGGCGACCGCTCGGTCGGTGAAGAGGCTCGCCATGCAGTCGCGAACCCGGTCGAGGGCATCGTAAGCAGGAACCCCAAGGAACGTCTCGTGCTGCCCGGCGAACGACGCCGTCGGCAGGTCTTCGGCCGTTGCGCTCGACCGAACCGCATACCTGGCGTCGTCATCGCCGTCGAACGCGTCGGTGACGGACTCCGCCACCGACTCGGGGAACGTTCGCTCTCGAATGAGTGATTGGAGCCGGTCTGCGGCTGTCGCGAGTTCGTCCCTGTCTGACGGGTTAGTGCGGTCTAACTCGTCGATGGCCTCGCGTATCGTCGATGAGTCGGTCAGCTCTCGATACGCGGCGGTCGTCACGACGAATCCCGCCGGAACGGGAAGTCCCGCTCGGACGAGTTCGCCGAGGTTCGCTCCCTTCCCGCCCGCGAGGGCGAGGTCGTCCCGCCCAAGTTCGTCGAACCGTCTCGTGTACGCCGTCGAATTTCCCGGAGTCGGAGGATCTGTAGTCATGAATGTGGCGGTGTCGTCAGTCGTCACGTTCGTCGTCGAGTATCTCGACGATGCCCCGCGAACCGTCGATCCGAATCCGCTGGCCGGTTTTGATTTTCTCGGTCGCGTTCGGGACGGAGACCACGGCTGGCAGGCCGTACTCCCTGGCGACGAGCGCACCGTGGCTGACGCGGCCGCCGACCTCGACGACCATTCCTGCGGCGTTGAGGAACAACGGCGTCCACCCCGGGTCGGCCGAGGGCGCGACGAGAATCTCGCCGCCCTCGACGGTCGCTTCGGTCGGGTCGTGCACCACTCTCGCGGGCCCTTCGACAACGCCCGTCGAAACGCCGGTGCCGAGAAGCGCTCCATCGGGAACGTCCGTCCGATCGATCGCTCCACGGGGCGTCTCACCCTCGCTCGTGAGCAGCGGCGGTTCGTCGAGCGTGTCGTAGAAGGCGACCTCCCGCCGCCGAGCCTCGATATCGGCCTCGATGGGGTCGCCGTCGAGCGCGGCGAACAGTTCCTCCTTGCGCAGGAACCAGACGTCCTCGGGACGGTCCAGAACGCCCTCGCTCGCGAGGTGACGGCCGCTGTCGAGCAGGGCCTCGCGCCAGATGGCGAAGCCCTCTGCGGCGTAGTGTTTGGGGTACTCGCGGCTGTAGATTGTGTTCCGGTAGGTCTCGACGAGTTTTCGAGCGACACGTCTCCTGACCGGCCCGAGGAGTCCGTGATCAGCCCGTGCTTCGAGTTCGTCGGCGGCACGTTCCGCCTCGACGGCTAGCTCGCGTACTCGCTCGCGGTGCTCGCCAGCGTCCTCGTTCGCCAGATTCGCCCGGACCGTGCCGAGCAGTGTCGCCGGGTCTTCGCGCCAGCGCGGTCGGCTCAGGTCGAGTTCGCTCGTCGCCCGGTGGCCGAAGTCCTCCAAGAAGGCCTCGAAGGCCGCTTCGAACTCCTCGCCCCCCTCGACGGCGGCGATCGCTTCGAGCGAGGCCCCGTTCTGTAGGGATTCGGCGACGGCAGGGTGTTCGCGGGCGACGTCCGCGATGTCGCCTAACCCGAGGTTGATTCGGGTCACGACGTCGCGCTCGAAGCCCCTCCCCACCTTGTTCACCGTCTCGGGGGCGTCGGTGAACGCCCGGTTCATCCAGGTGTCGATACCGAAGGCGAGGTACAGCGGCATGGCCCTCGGATACGCTGCGACCATGAACGACTCGATGTCCCCGAACGTGAACACCGCCCGAGCGCGCTCCCCGGGCGAGTTCGCCGCCGTCACTCCGTCCGGGACGAACGACTCCGCGAAGGCACCCCACGTCTCGTCTAAGTCCTCGACCGTCGGCGGCCCCTGGAACGCGTCGAGTGCTCCGGCGGCGAACGCCGGGGCGACCGCAACCGCGAGGCCGCCGACCCGTCGCGTCGTGCCGGCGACCACCGGTAGCGAGGAAAGCGAGAGTCCCTCGCGCTCGAACGCCTCGGGGCGGCGGTCGATCAACTCGCGCAGTCCCGTCGCCGCCGGTTCGCTCACCGCACCGATTACTCCGAGCAGGGGGTCGCGCAGCCGCTCGACCCGGAGTGCGGGGGTGAGGTCGATGTAGATCCGGCTGCCGGCGGTCACCACCGGTGTCGGCCAGAACGGGCCGAAGCCGAACTGCGAGATGACGCCGCTCATCCAGGTCTTCCAGAAGTCCTGCACCAGCGGCGGCATCGCTTCGGACATCGCCTGCATGTGACCCAGACTCAGATAGACGTGCAGGCGGTCGTCCGCCGGCATCGGGTCGGGTAACGGGAACAGCGAGGTGATGGGCCGGGACTGCACTATCTGGAACCCACCGTCCGAAACTGCCCACTCGATGTCCTGTGGGGCGTCGAACAGCGCCTCGATACGGCTGCCGAGGTCGACGAGCGTCCGAAGCTGTGACTCCGAGAGCACTCGTCCCCTTCGCTGCTCCGCGGACAGTTCGACTCGTTCGGTGTCGCTCGTGCCTCCTCGGCTCGGGCGGGTCGCGAACTCCTTCTCGCCGACTGCGTAGTCGATGATTTCTCCGGTACGCTTGTCTACTCGGGCGTGATCCGGGGTGACCTCGCTCGCGACGACCGCCTCGCCAAGCCCGAAGCTCGCGTCCACCGTCGCAACCGTTCGATTCCCGCTGTCGGGGTCCGCGGTAAACAGTACGCCCGCCGCGTCGGCGTCGACCATCTCCTGGACGACGACTGCCATCGAAACATCGGCGTGTGAGATACCGGTACGCACGCGGTACGCGACCGCCCGGTCGGTGAACAGGCTCACCATACAGTCCCGAACGCGCCCGAGAACGTCTTCGGGAGCCACGCCGAGAGACGAGTCGTGCTGGCCTGCGAACGACGCGCTCGGGAGGTCCTCCGCCGTCGCCGACGAACGAACCGCGTAGGTACCGCCCGCTGTCCGACCGGCGATTTCGAGTGCTTCGTCGACCGCCTCTTCGACGTCCGTCGCGAACGCCCGCTCTCTCAGCAACGAGCGGAGTTCGCTGGCGACATCGGTCAGTGCCTCGGTGTTCGTTCCCTCGAGAGAATCGAGACGGTCGATCGCCTCGTGAATCGCTTGGGTATCGACGAACGCCTCGTAGGCGGTGGTCGTGACGACGAATCCCGATGGAACGGGAAGGCCCGCTCGGACGAGTTCGCCGAGGTTCGTTCCTTTTCCGCCAGCCGTGGCGACGTCGTCTGTTCCGACGGTGTCGAGTGGTGCAACGTACGGTGTCGTAGGTCGTGTCATCGGTCGTTCTATCGTTTCTCTAGTCTCTCTCGGTCGGGTTGGTCGACCTACTGCTCGTGCTTCTGCCCCCGGAACGCTCCAGTCCACACAGACAGGTGCCGCTACACCGTTCGGAGTGCTTCATCGGAAGTTGTCGTTTGTTCACGGTGGAATGGCCGCGGCACGGAGCCTCGGTACGCGGAGGTTCCACGCTTGGCGGCCACGTCGCTCTGCCGAGGCCAGTTCGACGTCGTCGTGTGGCCGACATCGGTGACCGGGCAGAGGATATCAGTCGGCCACCAACCCTCGCGCGACGGCCGAGACGAGCGTTTCTTTGACGTCGTGATACATCGGGATGTCCTCTTCGTGGAGCGTGAGGAACGCCAGGGACCGAACCGCGTGTGCGACCACCTCGGGTGACGGTCCCTCGATTCGACCGGCCTCGAACCACGCCTCGACGTACGGCAGGTAGTACTCGATGTCCCGGTTCTGCTCGGTGGCCCACTCCTCCTCGGAGAACTCCGCGCGGAGGTGTTCGAAGTCGTCCCCGACCATGAGCTGGTGGACCAACGGGTTCGTCTCGATCTCCTCCATCACGGCGAGGAGGAACGCTTCGATGGCCCGCTCGGGGTCGTCGTACCGTTCGAACGACTCGGCCAACAGGCGTTCGGCTATCTCCTCACCCTCCGCTTCGAGCAGTTCGAGGTAGAGTTCCTCCTTCGAGTCGTAGAACTGGTAGAACGTGCTCGCGGCGATGCCGGCGGGGGTCGTGAGTTCCGAGATGGTCGTCTTCCGAAGCCCGTAGCGCGCGAACAGCTTCCGGCCCGTCTCCCGAATCTGTCGGTGGATGCGCGACCGCTCCGATTCGCTGAAACTCCGCATTCAGCCCACCTTCGGGTCGACGGACCCTCGTGCTATCGGTTCGCCACGAGCGACGTAATCGGACCACCGCCCATCGAGAACGGCTCGGTTCATAAGTCGCTCCGGACGAACACGGTGCGACTCAGGGCGACGAACACGACGGCGACGCCGAGCAGGAGCGCAGCGCCTTCGAGACCGTACTCGCCGTTGACGAGAATTGCTGCCGGGTCGAAGTAGCGCATCGGGGACACCGCGCCCAGCCACTCGAAGTCCGTGCTGGTGACGAACGATTCGAGCAGCCACATCGCGAGCACGACGCCGAGTGCGGCGCGTCCGGCGGTTCGTCCGCGGCGGACGACGACGCCCAGCAGGAGGCCGAACGCCGCCCACAGGAGGAGGTACGGTATCGACAGCGCGTGGAGCGCCGCGAGGTCGGCGAGCGCGATTGGGTCGTCGACGAGGACGGACCCGGCGTAGATGACGAGCGGAATCACGACGTTCAGGACGACGATGGGGACGAGCAGGCCGAGATACTTCCCGAGCAGGACGTTCGTCCGGGAGAGAGGCGCGGCCAGCAAGGTGTCCATGCGGTCGTTTCGAAGGTCACCCGCGACGCTCCCGGCGGCGCTGTACGCGAGGTACGCGCCGAGACCGACGACCCACGTGAAGGTGTAGAACTCGCCGCTGATGACGCCCGCGATGGAGCTGAAGTTCTCGAAGCCGACCAGCGCGACCATCGCCGGGGGCATCGCCTCGATGATGTCGTCGTACGCGCCCGTCGAGACGATGTCGGGGGCGAGCGCGACGAACATCGCGCCGAACAGCGCGAAGACGACGGCGAGAACGCCCGTCATCGGGAGCCGTCGCTCGCCCTCGAACCGGGCGACGTCGAGCATCGACCCGGTGTGTCGGTCCTGTCGACCGACGGTCTCGGTTCCGGCCTCCGTGCTCATCGGACGTCCCTCCGTGCGAACAGCACAGCGCTCGCGAGCAGCAGGACGGCGGCGGCGACGAGCAGGGTGGCCGCGCCAGTGTAGTCGTACTCGCTGGCGGTGAGGATGGTCACCGGGTCGTAGTAGCGCGTCGGCGAGACGACGCCGAGCCAGTCGAGGTCGGTGCCGTCGGCGACCGTCTCGACGAGGAACGTCGCGACGACTGCCCCGGCGGCGACGCCCTCGGCGACGACGCGTCGCGGGGCGAGCACCGAGGCGAGCATCCCGAACGCTCCCCACAGGAGGAGGTACGGGATAGACAGCGCGTGGACCGCGACGAGGTCGGCGGCCGCGATGGGTTCGTCGACGAACTGCGTGCCCGCGTAGACGACCACGAGGACGACGACGTTGACGACGAGGATGGGCGTGAGCAGCGAGAGGAACTTCTCGCCGAGCACCTGCCAGCGCGAGACGGGCGCGGCGAGCAGCGTGTCCATCGTGCCGTCGTCGACGTCACCGGCGATGGCGCTCGCGGCGCTGTAGGCGACGTAGATGGCCAGCAGGAGCAGCCAGCCGAACCAGTACAGTTCGAGCGCGATGAACCCCTCGATGGTCCCGATGACGTCGAGCTGCATCGCCTCGACGAGCGCTGGCGGGAACGTCTCGGTGAGTGCCTCGACGTCGAACTCGTCGAGGAGGCCGGGGGCGATGAGGACCATCATCGCGGCGAACGCCGACAGACCGAGCGCGACGACGGTCGAGCCGGTGAGTCGCTGTCTGGACTCGAACCGAGCGGTCTCAAACATCGGCGGCCTCGGCGTTGCGGCTGTCGGTCTCTTCGTGGCCGTCGTGTCCATCGGTTCGGCCGTTCTCGACGCGTTCGACCACCGCCTCGGCGTCGTGGTCGCCGTAGAAGCGCATGAAGATGTCTTCGAGCGGCGCTTCCTCGATGGCGAGCTCGAGCAGGTCGTAGTTCAGCAGGTGGCGGAGCAGCGGCTGGTACGGTCCCGTGTAGGTGAACGAGACGGTCGTACTGTCCTCACCACCACCATCTGATTCGGTGGTGACAGGGGCGGCCCCCTCGGCGGACTCACCGCTGACGGTGACGTCGTGTGCACCTTCGATGGCGAACTCTTCGGCGGTCACGGCTCCGCCGACGTTGGCTCGGACGACCTTGCCGGTGCGGTCGAGCAGCGACTCGACGTTCTCCAGTTCGACGAGATGACCGTTGCGGATGATGCCGATGCGGTCACACACCTTCCGGACCTCGCTGAGGATGTGCGAGGAGAAGAAAAAGGTCTTCCCGCGCTCCTGCTCGGCGCGGATGAACTCCAGGAACTGGTCCTGTTTCAGAGGGTCGAGTCCCGAGGTCGGTTCGTCCATGACGACGAGGTCCGGGTCGTGCATGAACGCCATGACGATGGCCAGCATCTGCTTGTTCCCGCGGGAGTACTGGCCGACCTTCCGGTCGAGCGGCGGGTCGAACAGCTCCAGTAGCTCCTCGCTGCGGACGTCACCACGGAGCGAGCCGTGGTACTCCAAGAGCCGCCGACCGGTGACGTTCTCGTCGAACCCCGGTTCGCTCGGCAGGTAGCCGATACGCCCTCGTGCGTCCCGGAGCGCGGCGGCGTCCGTGATGTCCGCGCCGAGGACCGTTGCGGTCCCCTCGGTGGGCGACTGGAACCCCATCAGGGTACGAATCGTGGTCGTCTTCCCCGCCCCGTTCGGGCCGAGAAAGCCGAACACCTCGCCCTTCCCGACGGAAAGCGATAGGTCCTCGACGCCTCGTACCTCCCCGTAGTACTTCGTCAGTCCCGTGGTTTCGATGACGTTCATTCAGAACACTCTCGACCTCCACTTGAATCTATGAATAGATTAATCTATCGTTTTTTCAAACGTGTATTCGGACAGTTGCCCATCCACCCCGATACTGTCGACTGAAGCACATCGTGAGATGACAGACAGGGATCTCTGGAATCTCTGGCTCGGTCTCACCGCAGGGTAGTTCTCTACTCCATCTCGAACGACCAGAGTCAGTTGCTCTACCACACCCCCGGGACGAACGGTACCACCGGTGCAGTTTCTACTGCCGTACGGCGTGCCGCGACGACGGTCGGCGGGTTCAGCGTGCAGGCTCACAAGGGGTTTGCGCTCGTACCCGATGGCGATGTGGGTTCACCTGAAAGGCGAGACGCAGCCTGCACGCTGTCCGCCTCTTCAGGCGGGTGTGACTTAACTTCTTGGTACGTGTCGACACCACACGCGACGTCACCGAGGAGGTTCGCCCCAGTGTGAGACGCCCCTCACGCGACCCGTGGGACGGGACACCGCCCGTTGGTTCGGACCGTTCTCCGGAGTACCGGTCCGTCCGTCTCGTCGTAACTACCACGCCGGACGGGTCGAGCGGTGGTCCTGAGGTCGGTCGGGGTCACAACCGCTATGGTACTGGTGGTCCGACCTTTCGCGCAACGGATGAGTGAGTACACCGTCGCAGTCATCGGCACGGGACCGGACCCGGCGAACCCCACGGTTGAGGGGTTCGCCATGGGGTATCGCCACGCGGAAGCGTACCGCAACGACGAGCACTGCCGCCTCGTCGCGTGTGCGGACGTCGTCCCCGAGAACGGGCGAGCGTTCGCCGACCACTTCGACCTCGCGGCCGACCGTGTCTTCGAGGACTACCGGGAGTTGCTCGCGGCGGTCGAACCCGACGTCGTCTCGGTCTGTGTCCCGCCGGCGATTCACGAACCCATCGTCGTCGGCTGTGCGACCAGCGGCGTCGTCGAGGCGATTCACTGCGAGAAGCCGATGGCCGACACGTGGGCGAGCGCCCAGCGGATGGTCCAGACCTGCTGGCGGCGGGGCGTCCAACTGACGTTCAACCGCCAACGCCGGTTCGGACGGGTGTTCACCGAGGCCAAGCGTCTCCTCGACGACGGCGACGTCGGGGCGCTCCGTCGCGTCGAAATCGGGTGGGGAGATTTCTACGACACCGGCGCACACACCGTCGACCTCGCCGGCATGTTCAACGACGAGCGGTCGGCGGAGTGGGTCATCGCCCAACTGGACTACCGCGAGGAGGACGTCCGATTCGGTGCCCACCAGGAGAACCAGATGTGGGCGCAGTGGCGCTACGAGAACGGCGTCCACGGCGTCCTCTCGACCGGCGAGGGGTCGTCGCTCGTCGGGGCCGCACTCGCCCTGGAGGGGACCGACGGGACGATTCGTATCGACGTCCACGACGGCCCGATGCTCGAACTCGACCGTGGCGGGACTCGGGAGGCCGTCGACGTCGGTGGCGAGACCATGCACGGGACGCCCGCCGACGAGGGGCGCTACGGGTCCGTACTGCAGGACCGTTCGGTCGCGAGCGTCGTCGAGTCACTCGAAAGCGGCGCCGAATCGCCGCTGGCCGGTCGCATCGGGCTGAACACGGCCGAGATAATCTTCGGTGGCTACGAGTCGGTCAGACGCCGTGGCCGGGTGGAACTGCCGCTCGACGTCGACGACAACCCGTTCGAGTCGCTGGTCGACGACGGCGAGTTGACGCCCGAACCGAGCGACGGCTGAGCGACATCTGACCGAGCGAGGACGGACCGGGTCCTGCCAGCCGCGAGTCCGGGGCCGACGGGGCCACGGTTAACCCGCGGCGTCCCGAACGACGGGTCATGCACGTCCTCGTCATCGGCGGCACCGGCCTCATCAGCACCGGCATCACTCGCGGCCTCGTCGCGGCGGGTCACGACGTCACCTGTCTCACCCGCGGGGAGACGAGCGCGTCGCTCCCGAGTGCGGTCGAGTTCGTCCACGCCGACCGCGACGACCACGACGCGTTCGCCGAGACGGTCACCGGCCTCGACGTCGACTGCGTCGTCGACATGGTCTGTTTCACGCCCGAGCAGGCCCGCCACGCCGTCGAGACGTTCGCTGGCGACGTCGAGCAGTACGTCTTCTGCTCGACCGTCGACGTCTACCACCGCCCACCGGAGCGAAACCCCGTCACGGAGTCCGCCGCCCGGTCACCGCCGGTCAGCGAGTACGGCCGGGAGAAGGCCGCCGCCGAGGACGTGTTCTTCGACGCCCACGGCGAGGCGTTCGCCACCACGGTCCTCCGGCCGTGGGACACCTACGGCGAGGGCGAGACGATGCGCCACACGCTCGGCACCGGGTCGTACTACGTCGACCGGATTCGGGAGGGGAAGCCCATCGTCGTCCACGGTGACGGCACCTCGCTGTGGGCGTCGTGTCACCGCGACGACGTGGCCCGCGCGTTCGTCGGAGCGGTCGGGAACCGCGACGCCGACGGCGAGGCCTACCACGTCACCGGCGAGGAGGCCATCACGTGGAACCAGTACCACCGGCGCGTGGCGAGGGCGCTCGACGCGCCGGAACCGGACCTCGTCCACGTCCCGACCGAACAGCTGTTCGACGCGGTGCCCGAGCGGACCGGGATGCTCGACAAGCACTTCCAGTACTCGGCGGTGTTCGACAACGCGAAGGCGCGACGTGACCTCGGGTTCACCTACTCGATTCCGCTGGAGGAGGGCGTCCGTCGGACCGTCGGGTGGCTGGACGACCACGACGCCGTCGACCCGTGGGACAGCGAGAACGACGACGCCGTCGTCGCGGCGTGGCACGAGTCGACCGACGAGTTCGCCGCGGCCGTCGAGCGTCACGAGCGGGAGTGACCCGGCCGACCGCGACAGAGAGACGGAACAGGCGTCGACCCGGACCCGGCCACCACCGGGAGTTATCTCCCCGACGCTCCTGCGTGACGATGTGACACGATTTGGCTTCCAGCTCTACAGCCTGCACGCCGTCGAGGACGCGCTCCCGGCCGTCCTCGACCACGTCGGCGAGACGACGTTCGACGGCGTCGAGTTCGCCGGGCTCCCGACCGACCCGGAGGAGAGTGAGGCGGTTGCGACGGCCCTGGAGACGAACGGTCTCGCCGCGGCCGGCACGCACGCCGGCCTCGACGACCTGGAGGAGGACCTCGACGCCGTCGTCTCGGCCTGCCGAACCGTCGACTGCTCGGCCGTCGTCGTCCCGTGGCTCGACCCGTCGGTGTTCGAGGAACGAGCGAGCGTCGAGGCGGCGGCGGCACGACTCACGGACGCCGCCGAGCGCCTCGACGACCACGGTCTCTCGTTGCACTACCACAACCACGATCAGGAGTTCGTCGACCTCGACGGACGCCCCGCCGTCGAGACGCTCCTCGAAGCCGCTCCCGACGTCGGCTTCGAACTCGACCTCGGGTGGGCCGGTGCGGCCGGCCACGACCCGCTCGCCGTGTTCGAGCAGTACGCCGACCGGATCGACATCGCGCACCTGAAGGACTACGACGCCGAGACTGGCGACCCGGTCGAGGTCGGTCGTGGCGACCTCGACGTCGAGGCGGTGGTCGAGGCCGTCCGCACACACGACGTCGACTGGCTGGTCTACGAGGTCGAACAGCGCCCCGACACGTACGAGACACTGGACTACGCCGACGAGTTCGTACAGCGATACCGGTAGGGGAGCCGGTCACAGACGGGTCGGTACGACACGCTCGCGGTCGTCTCGTTCGCTGCTGCCGCTCGGGCGTCGGCCAGCCAGTCGGGCCTGACGACCGGGGTCTCCCCGACCCCGACGAACCGGACCGTCGTCGTACCCGAGACGACGACGCCGTCCCGGTACGGGAGCGTCCCCGTGAACGACACTCGGTACGCCTGGACGCCACCGTCCTCACCGAGCGTGGCGGTGAACCGCCACGACGAGACACGTTCGAGGCCGATGTCCGTCAGCCGGTCCGTCGCCGGCGGCGTCGTCGTCCGAAGCACCACTGTCCCGTTCCCGACGGTGGTGTCGGGGGCCGAAGCACTCCCGTAGACGAGCGAGAGCCGATGACTGTCCGTCAGCGGCCCCGTCGGTGGCGTCGGCACCGGCCCCGAGTACGTCGTCCCGTTCGGCGTCCGGACCCGCTGGAAGGTGTACGACCGGTTGTACCAGCTCTCGGTCCGGATGCGGTCCCCGATGCCGAGGCTCGGGTGTGTCTCCTCGTAGCTCCGGGTCACGAGCCAGCGGTCGCGGTTCGCCCCGACCGACCGGCGTCGCGTCACGTCCAGCAGTCGTGTCCCGTTCTCGAAGTCGACTCGCGTCCGCGTCACCATCGTGAACGACTCGCCCGCGAGCGCCTGGTCGTGTGCCGCCGCCAACGCGACCGGTCGGTCGATGCGGTCCGGAGAGAGGCCGGGCGGGTAGGCGGCGCTAGGGTCGTCGGTCGGGACCGATGCGGGCGTCAGCGACGGTGCCGGCGGTGACTCGCGTGGCGGCACGCTCCCACAGCCCGCGAGAACGACCACCACGAGGAGGGCGAGGCGTCGCCAGTCCACCGATGTCGCCATGGCCTCGTGTTCTCGCGGCCGGGATAAATACGTGGCCGTGGTCGACGCCCGAGGTGACCGGGTGGGTCGTACACAGCACCTAACACGGTGGTCTCCGAAGTGGGTGGAGATGGGTTCGACGCCACCAGGCGAGCGGCCGTCGCCGACGGTCTCCGCCGTAGACATCGACGACCTGCTCGACGAGATGACACTGGACGAGAAGCTCGGTCAACTCGTCGGCACGTACGTCGGGAAGATGGGCGAGGAGAAGACGGTCGAGGACGCCACCTCGGAGATCGTCGACGACCACGTCGGAGCGGTCTCCCCGTTCGGCATCGGCATCTCGACCCGCGACGACCCGACGGTGGCCGCCGAGACGGCCAACCGACTCCAGCGGGTCGCCGTCGAGGAGACGCGACTCGGGATTCCGCTGCTCGTCCCGGTCGACGCGGTCCACGGTCACGCGTACATCGACGGTGCGACCGTGTTCCCGCACAACCTCGGGATGGCAGCGACACGGAACCCCGACCTCGTCGAGCGAGGCGGTGCGGTCACGGGCGCGGAGACGGCCGCGACCGGCGCGTCGCTGAACTACGGGCCGACCGCCGACGTCGCCCGCGACCAGCGCTGGGGGCGCGTGTTCGAGACCTACGGCGAGAGTTCGTACCTCTGTGGTGAACTCGCCGCCGCCGAAGCGCGTGGCCTCCGCGGTGACGACGACGACCCCACGCTCGGCGTGACGGCCAAGCACTTCCCGGCGTACGGCCAGCCGAGTCGGGGCGAGGACGCCTCCGTCGTCGACGTCTCCGAGTCGACGTTCCGACGGACGTTCCTCCCGCAGTTCGAGCGTCTCCTCGACGAGGGTGTCGACGTCGTCATGCCGTGTTACAACGCCCTCGACGGCGAACCGGTCCACGGCTCCGAGCGGTTCCTGACGGGCCTGCTCCGCGAGGAGTGCGGCTTCGACGGCGTGGTCACCTCCGACTGGGGCGGGGTCGACCACCTCCACCAGTACCACCGGACGGCCGCCGACCGGACGATGGCCGCTCGACAGTCGTTCACCGCCGGTCTCGACCTCGTCTCGGTCGGCGGGCCGGCGTACGCCGTCGAACTCCGCGAACTGGTGGACGCCGAGGAACTCTCCGAGCGCCGCGTCGACGAGAGCGTTCGTCGCGTCCTCGAACTGAAGGCGACGCTGGGGCTGTTCGAGGACCCGTACGTCGACGAGTCGGCGGTGTCCGACACGCTCGCGGCCGACGAACACCGCGAGGCGGCGCTCGACGCGGCCCGCGAGTCGATGACGCTCCTGAAGAACGACGACGTTCTCCCGCTCGACGAGTCGAGCGAGGTGCTCGTCACGGGGCCGAACGCAGACGACCTGCACCACCAGTTCGGCGGGTGGAGCGTCATGGACGACTCGGACCTCACGGGCATCACTATCCGGGAGGGCATCGCCGACGTCGTCGGCGAGGAGCGCGTGAGCTACGAACCCGGTGCGGGCGTCACCGAGGAGAGAGACGTCGCCGCGGCCGCGAGTGCCGCCGAGGACGCCGACGCCGCCGTGGTCGTCCTCGGCGAGGACTGGTATCTCCACGAGTTCGGCCCACAGGCGATGAACCGACCGACCGGCGAGTTCCCGACCCGGACCGAACTCGACCTGCCCGACGCACAACGAACGCTCCTCGAAGCGGTGCAGGCGACCGGAACACCCACCGTCCTCGTGCTGGTCTCGGGCCGCCCGCTGTCGATACCGTGGGCCGCCGAGCACGTCCCCGGAATCCTCATGGCGTACTACCCCGGCATGGACGGCGGGACGGCCGTCGCCGAGACGCTGTTCGGCCGGCACGACCCGAGCGGTCGCCTCCCCATCTCCGTCCCCCGTTCGACGGGTCACCTGCCGACACGGTTCGACTACCTCCGACACCCGACACCCATCGGGGCCGACGAACACCCGGACTCCTACGACCCGCTGTTCGCGTTCGGACACGGCCTGAGCTACACGGAGTTCGAGGTACGGGCGTTCTCGCTGTCGCAGTCGTCCGTCGGGCCGGCGGGGACGGTCACCGCCGAGGTGACCGTCGAGAACGTCGGCGACCGCGACGGAGAACGGTCGGTCGACCTCTTCGTCGAGGACGTCGTCAGTTCGCGCGTCACTCCGGCCCGACAGCACGTCGGGGTCGCACGGGCGACGCTCGCCGCGGGCGAGTCGACGACGCTCTCGACGACGGTTCCCGTCGAACGTCTCGCCGTCCACGGACGGGACTACGAGCGCGTCGAACCCGGTGAGTTCGTCTTCCACTGCGAGGGCGAGACGGCCGAGTTGACCGTCACACGCGGCCGGGAGTGAGCGCCCCGCTCACTGCGTCGACACGGTGACGAACCCGTCGAAGTTCAGGACGACCTGCTGGGCGACGTCACCGAACACGGCCTTCCCCGTCGGCGACCGCCGCCGACCGAGCAGGAAGACGTGGTCGCAGTCGTGGTCCTCGGCGGTGGTGATGACGGCGTTCGCCAGGTCGCCGTCGTCGGCGACCCGCGCGACGACCTCGGTGGAGACGTCGCCGAGCGCTCCGGCGGCGAACTCGCGGGTCCGGGCCGCCACGCCGTCGAGAATCTCGCCGCTACTGTAGGTGACGTTCTCCACCGACCCGATGGTCTCCAGGTCACGAGCCTTCTCCTCGTACTCCGCTTCGGTCATCGTGGTCAGCAGGACCAGTTCGGCGTCGGCCCCGGCAGCGTGCTCGGCGGCCTCCGTGAGGAGTTCTCGGTGCGACTCGGTGTGGTCGACGACGACCAGTCCACGGTCCATGTCCGGTGTTAGCAACGGCCGTTGATAAAACTCCCCGTGTGAGGCTCGCCGGTCATGCCGGGGAGGAACGTCGACCGAGCGGGTGCCGCGAGACGGCAGCGTCACCGACCGAGCAGGTGATTGACGGCGACGTCCGCCCCGGCGGCGGCCGGGGAGACCACCTCGTCGACGTCGGTGAGGTGCTGGTAGTCCTGTTCCCCGTCGTGGGCGACGCGCGCGAGGGTCCGAATCTCGGGCGCGAGTTCCCGGCGACCCCACACGCGACGACGTTCGTCCGACTGTCGTCGGTGAGCGCGGCGACGACGTCCGTCTCGCCGATACTCACCCCCTCAAGCACCTCGCGCTCTGCGCCGTCGCCCTACACGACGCGCCCGACCTGCTCGTTCGCCAGTCGTTCACACTTCTCCGCGTCACGCTCGACGACGGTCACCGTGTAGCCGTGGTCGATGAGTTGGGTCGCAGTGTGCCGACCGACACGGCCATCGCCGACGATGATCGCTGACTCGGTCACGGTCACGCCTTGTGAGAGCGACATCTCGACGACTTCGGTCGGAGCACCGACACGAACTGGTTCGGCGTGGCCGACCGGGCTCAGACGTCCGACACCGCGACGGCCGCGAGGTTGACGACGTCGCGCACGTCGTCGCCACGCTGGAGGACGTGGACGGGCCGGTCCATGCCGACGAGCATCGGGCCGATAGCCTCCGCGCCGCCGAGACGCTGGAGGAGTTTGTAACCGATGTTGCCCGCTTCGAGGTTCGGGAAGACCAGCACGTTCGCCGGTTCGTCGAGGTCCGAGAAGGAGTAGGTGCCGTCGAGCATCTCCTCGACGACGGCGGTGTCGGCCTGCATCTCCCCGTCGACCGGGAAGTCCGCCTCCGGGTCCGAACGGAGCAGTTCGGCGGCTCGCCGTGGCTTCCGGGACCCGTCGGTGTCGACGCTGCCGAAATCCGAGTACGACAGCAGCGCCGCGCGCGGGTCGACGTCGAACCGACCGGCGAGTTTCGCGGTCTGTTTCGTCACTTCGGCGAGCACCGCCTCGTCGGGGTCCTGATTGACCGTCGCGTCCGCACAGAACACGACGCGGGAGCCGACGGTCAGCAGGTAGACGCCGGCGGCGTAGTCGACGTCAGGTGCGGTGCCGACGACCTGCAACGGCGGGCGGAGCGCCGAGGGGTAGTGGTTCGTCAGGCCGGTGAGCATCGCGTCGGCGTCACCCGTCTCGACCATGACGCTGGCGAGGTAGTCGCCGTCCTCGACGAGTTTCCTGGCCTCGCGGCGCGTGACGCCCTTGCGTCTGCGCAGTTCGTAGAGTCGCTCGGCGTACGGTTCGAGGTCGGTCTCGTCGGGGTCGACCACCCGCGGGTCGAAGTCGAGACCGAGTCGCGTCCTCGTCCGGTCGATGGTCTCCCCGTCGCCGACGAGAATCGGGACGGCGATGCCCTGTTGCTGGAGTTGGTAGGCCGCACGGACCGTCTTCTCGTCGTCGCCTTCGGCGAGGACGACGCGCTTGGGGTCCGCCTTCGCCTTCCCGCGGACGATGCGCATCAGTTCGCGGTCCTTGCCCAGACGGGCCTCCAGTCGGCCGACGTAGGCGTCGAGGTCGACGGTCCGTCGGGCGACACCGGAGTCCATCGCGGCGCGGGCGACGGCGGGCGCGACCTCCAGCAGGACACGCGGGTCGAGCGGTTTCGGGATGATGTACTCGGGACCGAACTGGAGTGGCTGGTCGCCGTAGGCCTCGACGACGGCGTCGGGGACGTCCTGCCGGGCGAGGTCAGCGAGCGCCTCCGCCGCGGCTACCTTCATGCCCTCGTCGATGTCGGTCGCACGGACGTCGAGCGCGCCGCGGAAGATGAACGGGAACCCGAGCACGTTGTTGACCTGATTCGGGTAGTCAGAGCGCCCCGTCGCCATGACGACAGTGTCGTCGCGGGCCGCCTTGGCGTCCTCGTAGGTGATCTCGGGGTCCGGGTTCGCCATGGCGAAGACGACCGGGTCTTCGGCCATCGACCGAATCATCTCCGGGGAGACGATGCCGCCGACCGAGAGGCCGACGAGCACGTCCGCACCCGCGACGGCGTCGGCGAGGTCTCCTCCCTCCTCGGCCGCGAACGGCCGCACGCGGTCGTTCAGGCCCGCTCGCTCGCTCGTGAGGATGCCGTCGATGTCGCACATCGTGACGTTCTCGGGGGCGACGCCGAGGTGGGTGTAGAACTCGGCGGTCGCCGTCGCCGCAGCACCGGCCCCTGCGAACGTCACGCGGAGGTCGGCGAGGTCTTTGTCGACGACCGCCATCGCGTTGAGGAGCGCGGCCCCGGAGATGATGGCGGTGCCGTGCTGGTCGTCGTGGAACACCGGGACGTCCATCCGCTCTCGAAGCCGCGCTTCGATCTCGAAGCACTCCGGCGCGCTGATGTCTTCGAGGTTGACGCCGCCGAACGTCGGCTCCATCGCCGCGACGGTCTCGACGAACGCGTCGACGTCCGGTTGGTCGAGTTCGACGTCGAACACGTCGATGTCGGCGAAGCGCTTGAACAGCACGCCCTTCCCCTCCATGACGGGTTTCGACGCCTGCGCGCCGATGTCCCCGAGGCCCAGCACGGCGCTCCCCGTCGAGACGACGCCCACGAGGTTGCCCTTCGCGGTGTAGCTGTACGCCTCGTCGGGGTCGGCGGCGATTTCGAGACACGGTGCAGCGACGCCCGGTGAGTACGCCAGCGAGAGGTCTCGTTGTGAACTGGTCGGTTTCGTGGTCGCGAGTTCGAGTTTCCCCGGAGGGGCCGCTCGGTGGTACTCCAGCGCGTCCGCGTCGAGTTCGTCGCCGTCGGGCATTGCGTGGTCGGTCGACGGTTGGTGGTCTCGTGGCATAGTCCTTCCCGAACGCCCCCAGTTCTGCCAGAGAAGGAGCGATTGTTGCCGAATAACGAACACAACTGTCGGTCCCCCACGACTGCCGGTTCGATGGAGTACACGACGCTCGGCGAGACTGGCATGGAGGTCTCGCGCATCTGTCTGGGCTGTATGAGCTTCGGCGACGGCGAACCGTGGATGCTAGAGGGCGAGGACGCCGACGAGATCGTCGACCGCGCCGTCGACCTCGGAATCAACTTCTTCGATACGGCGAACGCCTACTCCGGTGGCGAGAGCGAACGCATCCTCGGTGACGCGCTCTCGGCGTACGACCGCGACGAACAGGTGGTCGCGACGAAGGTGTTCTTCCCGGTCGAGGACGGCCCCAATCGGTCGGGACTCTCCCGGAAGACCGTCGAGCAGGAACTGGACAACTCCCTCGACCGACTCGGGATGGACTGTGTCGACCTCTACCAGATTCACCGCTGGGACGACGACACGCCCATCGAGGAGACGCTGCGGGCGCTCGACGACGCGGTCCGCCGGGGGAAGGTCCGATACCTCGGCGCGTCATCGATGTGGGCCTACCAGTTCGCCGAGGCACTCCACACCAGCGAGGTCGAGCATCTCGAACGCTTCGCCACGATGCAGAACCACTACAACGTCGCCTACCGCGAGGAAGAACGCGAGATGCTGCCGCTCTGCGAGCGGGAAGCTATCGGCGTCGTCCCGTGGGGACCGCTCGGTCAGGGCTACCTCGCCCGCCCGCACGAGGACCTGGAGACGACGACCCGCTCGGACCCGTCGAACGTCCACAACCCGACGCCCGAGTACGGGCGGGCCGGTGGCGAGACGGTGAACGAACGCGTCGAGGAACTCGCCGAGGAGTACGGCGTGACGATGGCACAGCTCTCGCTCGCGTGGCTGTTCTCGAAGGAGTGGGTCGACGCCCCCATCGTCGGGACGACGAGCGTCCAGCACCTCGAAGAGGCCGTCGAAGCGTTGGACGTCGACCTCTCCGAGTCGGACGTGGCGTACCTCGAAGAGCCCTACGAGCCGAAACCCGTCATCGGCCACTCCTGAACGGTTCGCCAGGGGCGGACTCGCCGTCCGTCACGCGGTCACTGGGCACTGACGTCGTAGCCGCCGTCGACGGTCAGCACCTCCCCTGTGGTGAACGAGGCGGCGTCGCTGGCGAGGTAGACGACCGACCCGGCCACCTCTTCCGGCGTCGCAACGCGCTCCATCGGCGTCCGTTCGTCGACCGTCTCGCGGAACGCCGACCCGTCGTCGAGTTTCGGCCCGGCCATCTCGGTCTTGACGAACCCGGGAGCGACCGCGTTGACGCGAATCTCGGGGCCGAGATCGGCGGCGGCCGCGCGGGTGAGCCCCTCGACGCCGGCTTTCGCCGCACAGTAGGCGGGGCGCTCCTCGCGGGCTTGCCCGGCCGACATCGAGGAGATGTTGACGATGCTCCCCTCGGTCATCGCACGGCCGAACACCTGACACGCCCGGAAGACGCCGGTGAGGTCGACGGCGATATCGCGGTCCCACTCGGTCTCGCTCATCTCCGTGACCGACGACTGGGCGACCGACCCCGCGGAGTTGACGAGCACGTCGACCGTGTCGAGGGTCTCCTCGGCGACGGCACACAGTTCCTCGACGGACTCGCGGTCGGTGACGTCACAGGTGACCGCCGTCGTCGTCGCACCGCGTTCGCGGAGTTCCCCGGTGACCTGCTCGACGCGGTTCTCGGAGCGACTCGTCGCCACGACGTCGGCTCCGCCCTCGGCGAACGCGAGGGCGATGGCTCGACCGATACCGCTCGACCCGCCGATGACGACGGCTGATCTGTCTTCGACGCTCACCGCTGGTGTGGACTCGCTGACCATGGACACCCGAGCAGTCCGGTCGCTCGTCCTTAGCTCTATCTGACGGCTACCGTCGAGCCGACGGGACGGTCGACGAGCCGTCGGCTGTGCGGACCGTCGGCTGGCCCGCCGTGGTGTCACTCAGTCGGTCGCTGCGGTGTACGTATCCACTCGACGAGGCTCACGCCTCGTCGAACAGACTCTCACCTTCGACCATGTGCTCGGCGACGGCGTCCAGGTCGAGCGTGAGACCGAGGCCCGGCTCCTCGGGCACGGCCATCCGTCCGTCCTCGATGAGGCCGGACTCCTCGACGAGGTCCGCCCACCAGCCCAGCTGGTAGGAGTGGTACTCGACGGCCAGCGAGTTCGGAATCGCGGCGGCGACGTGCGCGCTCGCCATCGTCCCGATGGGCGAGGCGACGTTGTGCATCGCCACGGGGATGTAGTAGGTGTCGGCCACGTCGGCTATCTTCCGCGTCTCGCGCATCCCGCCGACTCGCGGGAGGTCCGGCGCGACGATGTCCACGGCCTGCTCTTCGAGCAGCCGACGCTGACCGTGTTTCCGGTAGACGTTCTCCCCGGCGACGATGGGCGTCACCGTCGACTGGGTGACCTCACGCTGGACGTCGTGGTTCTCGGGGGGAACCGGGTCTTCGAGCCACCAGACGTCGTACTCCTCCAGTTCGCGGGCGAGGCGCTTGGCGCTCCCTGCGGAGAACGACCAGTGACAGTCGAACGCGACGTCCGCCCGGTCGCCGACCTCCTCGCAGACGGCCTCGACGATATCGACCTTGTGCTGGACCTCGGGGCCGCGCAGGTGGCGGTTCGCACGGTCCTTCTCGTGGCCCGACGGGACGTCGAGGTCGAACTTGAGCGCGTCGTAGCCCAGGTCCTCGACGACGCGTTTCGCCTCGCGGGCGTTCGACTCGGGTTCGGACTCGTCGCCGGCGTGGCAGTCACAGTAGATGCGGACCTCGTCGCGGTACTTCCCGCCGACCAGCTGGTAGGCGGGGACGTCGAGGATCTTCCCGGCGACGTCGTGGAGCGCGATCTCGATACCGGAGATGCCGGAGACGACCTTCCCGGAGATGGAGCCCTCGCCGGACATCTTCTGGACGAGGTGTTCGTACAGGCGGTCGATGTCGAGCGGGTTCTCACCGACGAGGAACGGGGCCATCCGCTCGATGATCTCGGCGTCGCCGCCGCCCCAGTAGGACTCGCCCGTGCCGACGAGGCCGGCGTCCGTGTAGACGCGCACGAGGATCCAGGGGTAGTTCCCGTCGACGAGCGTCGTCTGGACGTCCGTTATCTCGACGTCACGACCGCCACCTCGTTTCGCCCTGACACCCATCGTCTCGGCCGAGAGGTCACGCATCGTGTACTCTGCGTTCGGGTCGCGTAGCTGCCGGTAGTCGGGCATACGGTTTGCACAACTGTGTCGGAGTATATCACGTTTCCCATCGACACGGAGAGGCGTCGAGAGCGACGAGCGCCGACGACCGCTCAGGGCTCCGTCGGTTCGTAGCGGAACCGTTCGACGTGAGCCGCAGTCGGTTCTTCGTGGTCCGAACTCCCGGTTCGAGCGACGACGTACGGACCGACGTAGACGCCGGTGAACAGTCCGGTGACCTCGGTGGCGAGATACCGGGGGGCCGCCGTCGCCAACGGCCCGTCGCGTGCCGTCTCGCCGCCGCCACCGGCTTCGACCGCGAACCGGTAGCTGGTCGGCGTGGCGTCGACGGTCAGTTCGAACGTCTCACCGTCGACTCGCCGTTCGGCCGCGACGGCGGTCACGTCACCGACGCGACGGCGAACGAGCGCGACGGAGCCGTTCTCACGACCCCGGAGACCGACCTCGTAGTGGTGCCGTTCGTCCGCGACGAGCGCGAGACCGGCCTCTTCGCCGGGGGCAGGGTCGAACGCGAGGTGGACCGAGCACCGACAGTCGAAGTGTGCCTGTCGACGGCCGACGAACGTCGCGCCACGGTCGTCGAGCGACGCGGTCCGAGGTCGGAGCGTCAACGATTCGTCGTCCAGCGAGTACGCCCCCTCGGCGGGGTTCCGGCGGAACTCGAACGCGCCGTCGAGCGTCTCGCCGTCGAACGTTTCGTGGGTCTCGCGGGCGGGAGCGGACGGTTCGGGAGAACCACCGTCGCCGGGCAGCGACTCGACATCTACCACGAGGTCGACCGGCCCGCCGGCGGCGACGACGGGCCACCCGTCTCGCCAGTCGACGGGGGCGAGGAACGTCTCCCGGCCGAGGTGGTGCCAGCCGGGGTGGCCCCCCTGCTGTCGGACGCCGAGGAAGACGAGCCACCACGACCCGTCGGGCGCGTCGACGAGGTCACCGTGCCCCGCCGCGCTGACCGGGTGCATCGGGTGGCCACGGTGGGAGAGGATCGGATTGTGTGGACACGGCTCGAACGGCCCCGTCGGGGAGTCCCCACGAGCGGCGACGACCATGTGGTTCGTGTGGGTGCCCCCCTCCGCGGTGAGCAGGTAGTACGTCCCGTCGACCTCGTAGAGGTGTGGGGCCTCACAGAACGTCCCCTCGATACCCTCCCAGAGCGTCCGAGAGTCGCCGACTGCACCGGTGTCGAGGTCGACCGGTGCGACGTGGACCGTCGTCTCGGCGAGCGTCGGCCCGTGCGCGTACGAGAGATACACCGTGCCGTCGTCGAAGAACAGGTCCGGGTCGAACCCCGGCGCGTCGAGGGAGGTCGGCTCGGACCACTCGCCGGTCGGCTCCTCGGCGGTGACGACGAAGTGCCCACCACCGCCGACGAACGTCGTGACGAGGTAGAACGTGCCGTCGTGGTGGCGGAGCGTCGGCGCGTAGATGCCGTCCGACGAGTCGGTGTCGGTCACGTCGAGTTGGGACTCGCGCGTGAGACAGTGGCCGACGTGCGTCCACGAGACGAGGTCGGTGCTGTGATAGAGCGGTACGCCGGGGAAGTACTCGAACGAACTCGTCGCGAGGTAGTAGTCCTCGCCGACGCGGCAGACCGTCGGGTCGGGGTGTGTGCCCGGAAGCACCGGGTTGCGGTACTGCATCGTCCGTAGTTCCGTCCGTGACGACCTAAGCGTAGGGGGCGTCGACGACCGCCCGCGTCCTTCAGAACGCGTCGTAGACGGTCCGATCGATGGTGTAGAAGTCGAGTCCCGCGTCACCCTGTTCGCGCCACGTCTCCGTCGAGGACTGTTTGAACCCGCCGAACGGGACGTGCAGTTCGAGACCGGTCGTCTTCGCGTTCACCTTCGCCACGCCCGCTTCGACCTCGGTGACGAACCGCTCGGCCTCGCCGTGGTCGGCCGTGACGACGCTCGCGGAGAGACCGTACTGGGAGTCGTTCGCGGTGGCGAGTGCCTCCTCGAAGTCGCTCACCTCGACGACGGCGAGGACGGGACCGAACACCTCCTCCTGGGCGATGCGGTAGTCGCTCTCGACGTCGGTGAAGACGGTCGGTTCGACGTAGTAGCCGTCGCCGAACCGGTCGCCCTCTGGCTTCCCGCCGCCGGTCTCCAGGGTCGCCCCTTCCTCCTGGGCGACGTCGACGTAGTCGAGCGTCCCCTGTAGTTCGCTCTCGCTCACCTGCGGCCCCATGTCGTACTCGTCGCCGGGACCGACGTCGATGGCCTCGGCGCGGGCGACGACCGCCTCCACGAACTCGTCGTGGACCGACTCGTGGACGATGGCGCGAGAGCAGGCGGTACACGCCTGTCCGGTCACGCCGAACGCGCCGTTGGCGACGATGTCGGCGGCCTCTTCGACGGCGGCGCTCTCGGCGACGACGGTCGCGTTCTTCCCGCCCATCTCACACTGCGCGCGCTTGCCGTCCGCGGTGGCCGTCTCGTAGACCTCGTGGCCGACCTCCGCCGAGCCGGTGAACGAGACGAGGTCGACGTCGTCGTGCTCGACGAGCGCTGCTCCGACGTCACCGAAGCCGGTGACGACGTTGGCGACACCGTCGGGAAGGCCAGCCTCGTCGAGCGCGCCGACGATGGCGAGTGCGGTCCCCGGCGCGTCCTCGGCGGGTTTCAGGACCGCCGTGTTCCCGGCGGCGAGTGCCGGGGCGAGCTTCCACGCCGGGATGGCGATGGGGTAGTTCCACGGCGTGACGAGCGCCGCGACGCCGACGGGTTGGCTGACGGTGTAGAGGTCGGTCCCGCCGCCACTCGCGGACTTCCGCGTGCCACCGAGGTCACGGGTCTTCTCCGCGTAGTAGTAGAAGATGTCGATGGCACGCTGTACCTCGCCGCCCGCTTCGGCGTGAGTCTTCCCTTCCTCGCGGGTCAGGAGTTCGGTCAGTTCCTCTTTCCGGTCGGCGAGTTCGCTCGCCGCCTCGCGGAGGATGGCCCCGCGCTGCGGGGCAGGGGTGTTCGCCCACTCCTCCCGTGCGCCGGCGGCCGCGTCGACGGCGGCCGCGACGTCGGACTCGTCGGAGTGCTGGTACTCGGCGACCACCTCGTCCGGTGCTGTGGGGTCGGTACTCTCGAACGTCTCACCCGTGTCGGAGTCGGTCCAGGCTCCGCCCACGTAGTTCTGCTGCTGACTGGTCACGTCCGACGCATTGCCCCACCGGTACACGACTCTTACGCTTCCGGAGAAACCGTCTGTCCACGGACGGCCCCGAACGCCGCGGGACGCCGACGAGGGGGCGCGACTACGAAGAGTCGACCGTCGTCCCCGCGAAGTACGTCCGGCCGGTCCGGGGGACGACCTTCGAGTCGGTGACGGCGAGCGACGCGGTCGTCGTCACGTCCGCCGCCGAGTGGCCGATGCGGAGTTCGTACGGCCCCTCGTGGACGGTGAGGTTCATCTCCCGGTCGTGGTACGCCAGCTGTGTCGCGTCCACCTCGAACGTGACGGCGACGGAGTCGCCGGCGTCGAGGGAGACGCGCTCGAACCCGACGAGTTCCTGCACCGGTCGGGCCTGGTCGGGCGATTCGGCGCGGGCGTACAACTGAACCACGTCGCTGCCGGCGCGGTCACCGGTGTTCGTCACTTCGACCGTCGCCGAGACGGACCCCGCCGGGTCGAGGCTGTCGTCGTCGAGCGTGAGGTCGCCGTACTCGAACTCGGTGTAGCTCAGCCCGTAGCCGAACGGGTAGAGCGGCGTGCTGTCGGTGTAGACGTGTTCCTTGGTCGCCGAGTTGGGGCGGCGACTGTAGTAGACCGGCAGTTGGCCGACCGACCGTGCGACCGAGATGGGGAGGTGGCCGCCGGGGTTGTGGTCGCCGAACAGCACGTCCGCGATGGCGGTCCCCCCCTCCTCGCCGGGGAGCCACGCCTGCAGGACCGCCGCGGCGTGGTCGTCGGCCCACGTGACGGCGTGGGGCTTGCCGCTGACGACCACGACGACCAGCGGCGTCTCGGTCCCGTGGAGGCGTTCGAGCAGGTCCTGCTGGACGCCGGGGAGGCCGAGGTCGGTGACGTCCGCGCCCTCGCCACTGGTCGTCAGGTGGGGGTTCTCGCTCGGATCGACGTCGTGCTCCGAGAGGTCGACGGCCGAGCGCGCCCCGACGAACGCGAGCGTGACGTCGGCGGCCGTGGCTGCCTCGGCGGCCGCGTCGAACCCGTCTGTGCTCGAACCGGTCGTCGTACAGCCAGTCTCGTAGGTCACCTCGAACCCCTCAGCACGTGCCTCGATGGCGTCGAGCGGCGTGGTCGCGGTGGTGGCGACCTCCTTCTCGGGGTAGTGGGCGGCGTAGGCGTAGTCGCCCATCAGTTCGGCTCCGTCGTCGGCTTTCGGTCCGACGACGGCGACCGACCCCAGCGTCGACTCGTCGAGCGGGAGTCGGTCGTCGTTCTTGAGGAGGACCATCGACTCGCGGGCCGCACGGGTGGTGAGGTCGGTGGCGGCGTCGGTGTGGAACGCGTCGGCGGCCGCCTCGGCGTCGACCGTCGGGTCGTCGACGACGCCCTTCTCGAACTTCGTCCGAAGGACGCGGCGGACGGCCGTGTCGAGCGTCGACTCGGCGAGTTCGCCCGCCTCGACGGCCGTGACGAGGTGCTCGCCGTAGCAGTCGGTCGCCGGCAGTTCGACGTCGATGCCGGCTTCGAGGGCGGCGACGCCGGACTCGCGGTCGGAGTCGGTGACGCCGTGTTCCTCGCGGAGGAAGTCGACGCTGTAGTAGTCGGAGACGACCGTCCCGTCGAAGCCACACTCCCCGCGGAGCACGTCGGTCAGCAGGCGTTCGGAGCTGGCACACGGGAGGCCGTCGATGTCGTGGTAGGCGTTCATGACGGACTCAGCGCCCTGCGTCCGGATGGCGGCTTCGTAGGGGAACAGGTGTGTCTCGCGGAGTTCGCGCTCGCCGAGGTGGACCGACGCGCGGTTCTTCCCGCCCTCGGTCGCGCCGTGACCGACGAAGTGTTTCAGCGTCGCGGAGATACCGTCGGCGAGTCCGTCACCTTGCAGTCCCGAGACGTAGCCACACGCCATCGCCGCGACGAGGTACGGGTCCTCGCCGAACGTCTCCTCCGTTCGACCCCAGCGGAGGTCCCGAGCGACGTCGAGGACGGGCGAGAGCGCGTGGACCGTCCCGATGGCCTGCATCTCCGAGCGGATGGTCGCCGTCACCTCGGCCAGCAGGTCGGGCGACCACGTGCTCGCCATCCCGATGGACTGGGGGAACGTCGTCGCCTCGGGACCCATGTAGCCGCTCAGACACTCCTCGTGGGGGATGGCCGGGACGCCGAGGCGCGTCTCCCCGAGGACCTCCTGCAGTTCGTTCGTGACCCGCGCGGCCTCGGTCGGCGAGAGGCCACCTTCGCCACCGATACGCGTCAGGTGACCCATCCCGTCGGCCAGCAGTTCTTCGGCGGCCTCCCGGTCGAGTTCGCCGTCCTCGTCGAGGAGCAGGTCGGCGTTGACCGACCCCAGTTGGGCCGCCTTCTCCGCGAGCGTCATCCGCGAGAGCAGGTCCTCGACCCGTCGCTCCGTCGGGGCGGCCTCGTCGCTGTACACTGCGTCCGCTGAACCCTCGTGCATACGACCGCGATATCACGGCGGCCCGGCTTAACCGTTCGGACGACCGGCGAGCGCCCTCCACACTTTTGTCGCCCTCGGCCGTCGGTGTCGGTCATGAGCTTCCTCGACGAGGACTACCTGCTGGAGACCGAGGCGGCCCGCACGCTCTACGATGGTATCGCCGACCTGCCGATTCTCGACCCGCACAGCCACCTCGACGTCCGCGAACTGGTCGAGAACGAGGGCTGGAACGACGTCTGGGCCGTCGAGGGAGCCACCGACCACTACGTCTGGGCGGCGATGCGCGCACGCGGCGTCCCCGAGGAGCGAATCACGGGCGACGCCTCGAACCGCGAGAAGTGGACCGCGCTCGCCGAGGTGTTCCCGGAACTCGCCGGGAGTCCGACCTACGAGTGGGTCCACCTCGACCTCAAACGACGGTTCGGCATCGAGACGCCCATCTCTGCCGCGACGGCCGACGACATCTGGGCGGAGACGGCCCGCCAGTTGGAGTCCGATGAGATGCGGCCACAGGAGTTGCTCAGGGAGATGAGCGTCGAGGTGGTCTGCTCGACCGACGACCCGACCTCCTCGCTCGACCTGCACGAACGCGCTGCCGAGGAGGTCGAGGGGGTCGACGTGCTCCCGACGTGGCGGGCCGACCGCGCCGTCCACGTCGGTCACCGAGAGTGGGACGCGTTCGTCGACGAACTCGCCGAGGCCACCGGCATCGACACGAGCGCCCTCGACGGGTTTCTCGATGCCCTGGCGGCGACCCACGACCACTTCGCCGCCCACGGCTGTCGGGCGAGCGACCTGAGCGTCCGCGAACCGGTCTCCCGACCGGTCGACCGTCGACGCGCCGAACGTATCTACGCGGCCGAGCGACGCGGCGAGGGCCTGACCGACGAGGAGCGGGCGGACTTCGCGGCGTTCGTCCTGGAGTACGTCGGCGAACTGAACGCCGAGAAGGGGTGGGTGACACAGCTCCACGTCGGCCCGGTGCGAGACTACCGCGACGACCTGTTCGAGCGACTGGGCTCGGCCGCCGGGGGGACCGTCACGACCAACGACGTGGACGTCGCCGACGGGCTTCGCCACTTCCTCAACGCGTTCGACGGCGAGTTGGACGTCGTCCTCTACGTCGTCGATCCGACACACTACCCCACCATCACCACCATCGCGCGGGCGTTCCCGAACGTCAGCGTCGGGCCGGCGTGGTGGTTCAACGACAGCCCAATCGGGATGGAACGGCAGTTGGAGTACGTCGGGTCGGTCGACCTGCTCGCGAACCACGCCGGGATGGTGAGCGACTCGCGGAAACTGCTCTCGTTCGACTCCCGGTTCGAGCTGTTCCGCCGCACGCTGGCGAACGTCCTCGGCCGCCACGTCGAGCGCGGGCAGATGCCGATGGCCCACGCGACCGACCTCGCCGAACACGTCGCGCTCGACCGGCCACGGGAACTGTTCGGCTTCGAGTGACCAGTCGGCCAGCCGACGGGGGCCCGAAGATTGCCGGTTGGGGAACCCGTTTTTCTCCCACCCGCTTCGCTCGGGTATGCCATCTACGGTCACGGTCTGGAACGAGTTCGTCCACGAACGGGACGACGAGGCAGTCGCCGAACTGTACCCGGACGGCATCCACCGAACCATCGCCGACGCGCTCGACGAGCACGGCTTCGAGACGCGGACTGCCACGCTCGGGGAGGAAGAACACGGCCTCCCCGAGTCGGTCCTCGCCGACACCGACGTCCTCGTCTGGTGGGGTCACATCGCCCACGACGCCGTCGACGACCGGGTCGTCGAACGCGTCGCCGACCACGTCCGGGGCGGGATGGGAATCCTGTTCCTCCACTCAGCCACGCTCTCGAAGCCGTTCCGGGCGCTCCTCGGGACGACGGGGAGTCTCTTCTGGCGGGAGGCCGACGAGCGCGAACGGCTCTGGGTGACCGACCCCGGCCACCCCATCGCGGCCGGCCTCGACGACTGTCTCGAACTCCCCGAGACCGAGATGTACGGCGAACCGTTCGACGTGCCGACGCCCGAGAGCGTCGTCTTCACCTCGTGGTTCGAGGGCGGCGAGGTGTTCCGCTCGGGGTGTTGCTGGCGGCGCGGACGCGGCCGCGTCTTCTTCTTCCGACCCGGCCACGAGACCCACCCCATCTACCACGATTCGACCGTCCAGCAGGTGCTGGCGAACGCAGTCGAGTGGGCGACGCCCGTCAGCGACGAACGCCGGCCGCCCTCGGTGCGCAACGTCGAGCCACGCGAGGACATCGAGGGGAACGAGGGGGACGACGGGTAGTCGGCGGAGCAGAGAGCCCGGACGAGAGAGTCACTCGGCGTGGTCTACGGCGTCCTCGGCGTCGGCGAGCACCGACTGAACGTCGACCGCTTCGCCCGTCTCGGCACTCTCGATGGCGGCGAACACCATCGCCATCGCGTGGAGGTTGTCGCGTCCGTTGGTCGCCATCGGCTCCCCGCCGTCTCGCCAGTCGTCGAACTGCTCGACGAGCCACGCGTTGCCCCACTTCGCCTGCTCGTCGAGGGGGACTGCCTCGCCCGCCTCGAACCGCGTGTTCCCGACGAACCCCTCCGACTCGGGGTCGTAGGGGAACGCCCGCAGTTCGGAGCCGTCGAGCGCGAGCGTCCCGTCGACACAGTCGACACGGACATGCTCGCTCCCCCAGCCGTTGAACGTCGCCGCGACCGTGTTCAGCGCCTCGTAGGTGATGCTCGTCTCACCCTCGGTGACCACCTGGACCGTCGCGTTCGGCGTCCCCGCGAACGCCGAGTGTGGCGGGTTCCAGGCGTGACAGAAGACGGTCCGTGCTCGCTCGCCGACGACGTCGGCGAGCAGGTCGAGGTGGTGGATGGACCCCTCGACCAGCATGGGGTGGTGCTCGACGTCGTAGAGGCGGGTCGGCTTCCACGTCCCGTACGAGCGGGCGTTGATGGCGTAGCGACAGTAGCAGTTGTCGACCGGGCCGTACTCGCCGGAGCGGACCCGTCGTCTGAGCGTCGTCACGTCCCGTCGGTAGCGTTGGGTCATCGTCACACCCAGTCTGAGATCAGCGTCCTCGACTCGCCTGACGATGCGGACGGCCGCCTCCAGCGTGTCGGCGAGCGGTTTCTCACAGAGGAGGTCGAGACCCTCCTCGACGGCGAGGTCGACGAGCGGTTCGCGGACGCTCGGCGGCACCACGAGCGCCAACGCGTCGACGTCGCGGGCCTCGACCGCGCTCGCTGCGGACTCGTAACACCGACGCTCCGGCAGGTCGAGCAGTTCGCGGCCACGGGCGAGGGCGTCGGCGTCGGGGTCGACGGCCGCGACGACGTCGACCGTTCCGTCGGCCTCGTTCGGCGGCAGGAACTCCCGACACCACGCTTCTCCCTGATTCCCCGTGCCGACGAGGACGAGACGCGTCGTCATACGACGGGGTTTCGGGACGGGACGATTCACCGTACCGAAACCGGCAACCGACCCACGTCGACCCGTGGTCCGTGGGAGTGTCCGGCACCCGTGTCTCGGGGGACGTCCGACCCCGGTGATTGATGGCGGAGTCGGCCGAACGGCGGACGATGAGCGACCAATCTGACGTCGTCGCGGTGACCGGCGGCCTCGGCGGGGTCGGCCGCTGGGTCGTCGACCGGTTCGCACGGGACGGCGACGAGGTAGTCTGTATCGACCGACACACGCCGACCGAGGCAGCCGGGAACGTCCGCTTTTTCGCTGCGGACCTCACCGACGCCGGGGAGACGTTCGACCTGCTGGCGGACGTCGACCCCGACGCGGTGGTCCACATCGCGGCGATTCCCGACCCGACCGAGCACGCGGGCGTCCGGGTGTTCGAGAACAACACGCTCTCGACGTACAACGTTCTCACCGCCGCGGGACGGGTCGGCGCACGCGTCTCGTGGGCGTCCAGCGAGTCCGCCTACGGCTTCCCGTTCTCCGGGGAGTTGCTGCTCCCGGAGTACCTCCCCATCGACGAGTCCCACCCCATGCGCCCGGAGGACCCCTACGGAACGTCGAAAGAAGCCGGCGAGGCCGTGGCGAAGGCGGTCACGCGGAAGTACGGCGTACAGGTCGCGTCGATTCGGCCCTCGTGGGTCCAGTACCCCGGCGAGTATCTCGCGGCGACGAACCGCGTGGATATCGACGACGTCGAACCGGGCACGAAGGTTCCCGGAGCCGGGAACTTCTGGTCGTACGTCGACGTCCGTGACCTCGCGGACCTGTTCGTCCGCTCGGTCCGGACGACGGTCGACGGCCACGAGGCGTACCACGGACACGCCGCGGACAACTACGTCGGCGTCGAGACCGAACGGCTGTTCGAGGCCGTCACCGGCGGGGACCTCCCGACCCCCTGTGACCTGAGCGGCGAGGAGTCGGCGTTCTCCATCGAGAAGGCCGCCGCGGAACTTGGATGGACTCCCGAACACAGCTGGCGCGAGGCGGAAGACGAGTCCGTCGAGGGGCCGTCGTTCGGCTGACCGGTCGGTCGGGTCCACACGGGGAGTCGAACCCCGGAACGGACGCGTCGCTCCCGGTCGACCGACGACGGGTCGACGGCGCTCGCTCGGGGGCGTCGGGTTCAGTCCGCGCCGTGGGGCGGGACGAAGCCACACGCTCCACAGACGAGGTCCCCACGGTCGGTCCGCTCGACCACGCCCTCACAGTGCGGGCAGTTCGAAACCATCGCTCGATGCTGGGGGCACCTCGCGGCTTGGGTCTTCGCCCTACGGCAGTACCTGACGGCACGGTGGTGACCCGGCTACACCACGAAGAAACGCCGAGGCACGAGGCTATTTGTACGCGACGGTCACACGGGAGGGTATGACCATCGAGCTATCGGTCGACGAGTTCGATCGACGGGACTGGCAACGCGCCGAGGAGGGGACGGTTCGGTTCGCACTCGTCGGCCTCGGCTGGTGGACGCGCGAGGAGGCGATGCCGGCCATCGAGTCCTCGACGTTCTGCGAGACGACCGTCGTCGTCAGCGGGTCGACCGAGAAGGCCGAACGGGTCGCCGCCGACAGCGACACCGTCACCGACGCGCTCACCTACGACGAGTTCCGCGACGGGACGGCGACCGACGCCTACGACGCCGTCTACGTCGTCACGCCGAACGCGCTCCACCTCCCGTACGTGGAGGCGGCCGCCGAGTTCGGGAAGGCCGTCCTCTGTGAGAAACCGATGGAAGCGACCGTCGAGCGGGCCGAACGGGTCGTCGAGGTCAGCGAGGCGGCGGACATCCCGCTGATGGTCGCCTACCGGATGCAGACCGACCCCGTGATTCGCCGCGCGCGCGAACTCGTCACCGGCGGCCACATCGGCACGCCCGTCCAGGTCCACGGCCACATGTCCCAGCCGCTCCTCGACGTCATCCCGAATCCCGACCAGTGGCGGCTGAACCCCGACCTCACCGGCTACGGCGCGACGGTGATGGACCTCGGTATCTACCCGCTCAACACCGCCCGGTTCGTCCTCGACGCCGACCCGGTGTCGGTCGGTGCTCGACTCCGGAGCGAGAGCGAGGCGTTCGCCGACGTCCCCGACGAACACGCCCGGTTCGAGTTCACGTTCGACGACGGCACCGACGGCAGCTGTACCGCGAGTCAGAACGCCCAGCGTGCCAGTCACTTCCGGGTCCTCGGGACCGAAGGCGAGATCGACGTCGAACCGGTGTTCTACCCCGACCAGACCCGCACGATGACCGTCCGACGCGGGGAGACGACCGCCGAGATTCGAGTTCCGACGGTCAACCAGATGACCGAGGAGTTCGACTACTTCGCGGACTGCCTGCTCAGCGACGAACCGCCACACGCCGACGCCCAGCACGGCCTCCTCGACCTCCGGGCCGCCGCCGCCGTCTACGAGGCCGGCGAGACCGGCGAGAGCGTCGACGTCGCGGGCGGCGGACTCGACGACTGAACGGCGACCGACCCGCTCCGCACGACGACGCCGACGCGCTCACTCGTGCTCTCTTCCCTGCCGTTCGAGGATGTCGACGAACCGATCGGCGAACACCACGGTCCGCTCGGGGAGGCCGTACCGCTCGGTGCTCAGGTCGTGGTCGCGGAGTTCGTCGACCAGTTCCGGCGTGTGTTTCAGGGAGGTCACCGCGTCCCGAACGTCGACGTCGAGTCGCCCGTCGTCGGTGTCCAGCCACGGCTGTTTGCGCTGGCGCTCGTCGTACTCGATGGTGTAGGTCGCTCCGCCGACGGCGGCCACGACGTCGTCGAGCGAACCGACCTCGACGCGGTCGCCGTCACCGACGAGGGACAGCGTCCCGTCGTGGGTCTCCGGTTCGTAGCGTTCCATGCTGTCGGCTACTCGACCGGCGAGTGATACCGTTGTCGCTGTTCGACGCGGGCCGAACGACGGGGAACTGCGGCGGGGTGGGCCCCGTCAGTCGTCGGCGAGGACGTCGTCGGACTCTTCGGCCCCTTCGAGCGGTTCGCTGTCCCAGTAGGCGTGGTTCGGGTCCTCGCGGAAGCAGGCGGCCTTGCCGGGCGCGTCGTCGAGCCCCTCCAGGTCGGGGTGCTCCTCGCGGCAGGCTTCCCGAGCGACGGGACAGCGCGTGTGGAACCGACAGCCCGAAGGCGGGTCGACCGGGTCCGGCACGTCCACCTCGCGGATGGGTGGGTCGGAGGCCTCCATGTCATCCAGGTCGAGACTCGGGGTCGCCCAGCGCAGGACCTCCGTGTACGGGTGGCGAGGGTCGTGGATGAGGCGCTCTGCGGTCCCGATCTCCACGATCTCGCCGAGGTACATGACGGCGATGCGGCCGTCGCCGTGCTCCGCGAAGTACCGCGCGTTCGAGAGGTCGTGACTGATGAACAGGAACGAGGTGTCGAACTCCGACTGGAGTTCGAGCATCAGGTCCATGATCTCGATACGCAGCGAGACGTCGACGGCGCTGATGGCCTCGTCGGCGAGGATGGCGTTGGGGTTCATCAGTAGCGCACGCGCGAGCGCGACACGCTGTTTCTCCCCACCGGAGAGCTGGTGGGGGTACCGTCCCATGAAGTCGTCCGCCGGATTCATGCCGACGCGTTCGAGCAACGAGTGGATGCGACTCCGGCGCTCGTTGCGACCGACGTTCGGGTGGGTGTGTCGCAGCGGTTCCGAGAGGATGTCCACGATGCGGCGGTTCGGGTTGAGCGCCGCGCCGGGGTCCTGGTGGATGATCTGGAGCGCGGCGCGAATCTCGTCGCGTGTGACGTCCGTGCTCCCGCTGGCCTCCCAGATGTCCTGACCGCGGTACTCGACGGCCCCGCCGGTCGGCTTCTGGAGGCCGATGAGCGTCTTCCCGAACGTGGTCTTGCCACACCCGCTCTCGCCGAGGAGGCAGACGAGGTCCTGCTCCTGGATGTCGAGCGAGACGCCGTCGACGGCACGGACCACCTCCGGAGGCCCCCCGAACCGTTCGAGCAGGCCCTGGGACTGTTCGAAGTGGACCTCGACGTCGTCGGCCCGCAACAGCGGCGGTTCGTCGCCGGTCCGGGGTCGTCCGGTCGAGGCCGTACTCGCCACCGACTCCGACGGCTGGTGGTCGAACTGCTGGGCCCCCTCGCCGAAGTTCAGCGGTATCTCCTCGCGCGCCTCCTCTCGGTGGTGACACGCCGCCCGGTGGTCCGGGTAGTGGCGGTCGAACGACTCCAGCGGTGGGTCCTCGACGCGACACTCCTCGGTCGCGAGCGGACAGCGTGGGTGGAACCGACAGCCCGAGGGGACGTTGACCGGGGCCGGGCCCTCGCCCTCGATGGGTTGCATCTCCTCCAGAGGCGCGTCGAGGTTCGGCGTCGCGTTCAGCAACTTCCGCGTGTACGGATGTGCGGAGTTGCCGATGATCTCGTCTCGCGGCCCGATCTCGGCGAACTGGAAGGCGTAGATGATGGCCATCCGGTCGGCGAGCGCCGCGACCAGCGGCAGGTCGTGGGTGATGAAGACGATGGTGAGGTCGTACTCCGACTGCAGGTTGTCGAGCAGTCGGAGGATGGACCGCTGCATCAGCAGGTCGAGTGCAGCCGTCGGCTCGTCCATCACCAGCACCTCCGGGTTCAACACCATGCTCAGCGCGATGAGCGCACGCTGTTGCATCCCGCCCGAGAGCTCGTGCGGGTAGGCGTTGAGCACACGCTCCGGTTCCAGGTAGAGGTTCTCGAGGAGTTCACGCGCGAACGCCATCCCCTCCGAGACGTTTCGGTCGTGGGTCTTCAGCGTCTCCTTGAAGTGCGCGCCGACCTCCATCGTCGGGTTGAACGAACTCATCGCACCCTGGAACACCATCGATATCTCCTCCCAGCGGAACTGACGGAGTTCCTCGTCGCTCAACTCCAGCACGTCGACGGTGTCGCCGTTCTCCCGGTGGTACGTTATCTGCCCGGTGAGTCGGCCGGGGTCCGGAACGGCGTCCAGCAGCGCGGAGGCGAACATCGACTTGCCGCTCCCGCTCTCGCCGACGATGCCGAGCACCTCTCGTCTGTCGATGTCGACGGAGACGTCTTCGAGGACGCGTGTCTCGCCGTCGTTGTAGCTGACGCTCGCGTTGCGAATCTCGAGGATCGGGTCGCTGACCCCGTCCGATGCGGTCGTGGTCGACTGTGTACTGTCGGTTGCCATCTAAAACATCCCCGTCGTGGTCGTGTTCTCGTCTTCCTCGACGGACTCCGATTCACCCGAGAGCCGGGTTCGGACCCGTGGGTTGAAGATGCGGTCCATCCCCTGGCTCAGCAGGATGAGGCCGAACGCGAGGCCGACGATAGCGATCATCGGCACGAGGAGCCAGTGCAGCGCTTCCGTCGTGAACAGCCCGCCCTGGTAGTACGCGTTGTTCAGCGTGACGCCCCAGTTCTGCCCGGTGTACGGCAGGACCCCGATGAAGTAGAGGCCGACCGAGGCGAAGATGGTGTAGCGTGCGGCGAGCACGAAGTTGACCATCACGTACGGCATGATGTTGGGGAGGACGTCCTTGACGATGATTCTGGGCGTGCTGGTCCCCATCGTTCGGGAGGCTTCGACGTAGCTCGCTTCCCGTATCGAGAGGACCTGTGACCGTATCGAACGACCCAGTCCGGCCCAGTAGTTGATCGTGAGGACGACGCCGAGGAGGATGGGGTTCTCCGGACTCAGCGCGATGGCCAGCACGATGACCAGCGGGAGGCCGGGGATGGCCATGAAGAAGTCCGACACCGACGTGATGGCGGTGTCGACACGCCCGCCCTTGTACCCCGAGACGGTGCCGACGACGACGGCGAGGCTGGTCGCCCAGACCCCGCCCGCGAGCACCATCAGCAGGATGAACGGCGTCGAGTCGATGATGAGCGCCAGCAGGTCGACGCCCGAGTTCGTCGTTCCGAGCGGGAACGACCAGTTCTCGAACGGCGGGAGTAGCTGTGGGGCCTGGTTCGTGCTCGGATTCCGCCAGAGTCCGAACACGTCGACGGCCGCCATGAGCAGGTATCCCCCGAGGATGAGGATACCGAGGCGCGTCCGCACGTCGGACCACGCGATGACGACCGGTTCGTACACCCAGCGGCGGTAGAACTCCTCGGCTCGGTCGCGCCGGGTCATCTCGGCGGACGACGACTCCGAGCGCCAGTCGATCTCCTCCGAAGAGGACTGGGAGTCCGTCTCAGTAGCCATCTGCGTCACCTGCGCTGATACGCGGGTCGATGAACCCGTACGTCAGGTCGGCGATGTAGACCGCGACGACCAGCGTGACGGTGATGACGAGGAAACACCCCATCATCAACGGGTAGTCGTTCGCTTCGAGCGCCGAGATGAGGTAGTAGCCCAGCCCGGGGTACGAGAAGATCTCTTCGAGGACGACCGTGCCGCCGAGACGGAAGCCGATGAGCAACAACAGCCCGGTGTACATCGGGAGGATGGCGTTCTGCGCCACGTAACGCGTGGCGATACGCCCGTCGGAGAGCCCCCGAAGTCGGGCGACCTCGACGTACTCCTCACCGAGCACCTGGATGCTGTTCCCGCGCATGTTGAGCGCCGTCGACCCGATGCCGCCGATGGTGAACGCGAGGATCGGGAGCGTGGCGTGGTGGACGACGCTGGCGAAGTACTCGAAGGTGAACCCGGACTCGACCCCGCGTGCGGACGCGAACCCCGTCGGGAACAGGCTCCACTGGTACGCGAGGAAGAACAGGAAGACGACGGCGAAGATGAACGACGGCACCGCCATCAGGAAGATGGACGCGCCGGAGAACGTCTTGTCGAACCGCGAGCCCTCCCAGTACGCCTGCACGGCACCGATGAGCACGCCGATGACGAACATCAGGACGGTCGAGGTGACCACGAGGAACACCGTCCACGGGAGCGCGCGGGCGATGACGTCCATGACCGGCTGGCCGAGCGAGATGGACTCCCCCAGGTCGAGGGTGACGACCCCGGCGAGGTAGTCGAGGTACTGTTGCCACAGCGGTGCGTCGGGACGGATGTTCTGGAGCGCCTCGATGCGCGCGTTGACCTGTTCGACCGGAACGCCCTGCCGGATGAGCTGGATTCGAAGCTGCGTGAACGGGCCGCCCGGGAGCAGGCGAATCAGCCCGAACGTGAGCGTGATCACGGCGAGAACCGTCAGGGGTATCCTGGCTGTGCGTCTGAGGTAGTAGTTCATTGTCTGGTTCTCTCAAGTACGATAGTTAAAGGTTACCGAGCTATCCGTCGTACTGCAGTTCGCCCTCGTGGACCCACCAGAACGGCGGCCACTTGACGCGGCGGTTCGTGCTCCCCTCCTCGGCGGTGGTCCACTCGTCGTCGGTGACCCACGACTGCTCGAACTTCGAGACCAGCCCGAGGAACGGGAGGTCGATGTGGTTGTGCCACGCCGCCTGCTGGACGTACTCGCGGGCGTCCTCCTCGGAGGCCTGCTGTGCGATCTGGGTCGTGACTTCGAGCGGGTTGATGGTCATCTCGCCGCCGTCTCGGCTCGGGATGGTCTGTTCGGAGTCGGCGATATCGCGGTAGTTGTGCCCGCCACCGATGTCCGTCGCCCAGAGCTGGTAGTACAGCGGGAAGTACGGGAACGCCGAACGCGACCCGCCCGGCAACCAGTACAGCGAGCCCAGCTTGAAGTTGCTCTGGGAGTACTGACTGAACCAGTCGTTGGTCGGTCGCGTGCTGACCGAGAAGTCGAACCCGAAGCTGTTCAACTGGTCGACGGTCGTCTGTGTCATCGTCGTCCAGTCCGTCCAGCCCGCCGGCGAGCCGTACTCGCCGCCGAGGGTCGTCCCGTCCTCAGCCGTCCAGGTACCGTTCTCCTTGGTGTAGCCGGCCCCCTCCATCAGTTCGGTCGCTCGCTCGGTGTTGCTCGATTCGGGACCGTACGTCTCGAAGTCGCCGAACCAGTCATCGAGCCAGTTCTCCTGGTCACGCGGTGCGATACCACACGGCGTCGGCGTGACGAACTTCGTCCGCGGCCCCGCGTTGTCGACGAGTTGCTGTCGGTTGATGACGTGGGCGATGGCCTGTCGGACCTCGCGCTTGCCGAAGTGCGGGTCGCTGTGGTTGAAGACGATACCGTAGCCCCACTTCGCGGGGATGTTGACCTCAACGACGTTGCCGGGGAACTGCTCGGCGATCTCGGGCGGCGTGAACAGACTCGTCGCCGCGTCGACGTTCTGCCCGTTGATGAGCGCCTGGTGCTGGGCCGTGTTCCCACCGTAGCTCTCGATGAGGTACGTCGAGAAGTTGACGTTGTCCGCGTTGTAGAACTCGGGGTTGTGCTCGAACTCGAACGCCTGCTGGTCCTTGTTGACGAAGCTGAACATCGCGCTCGCGACCGGGTCCTCCCACGCCCACTGGAGGAACTCCTCGACGGGGCGGTCCAGCCACTGTTCGTGAGTCTCGGCTTTCGTGTCGACGAAGAAGTTCGTCAGCTCGAACTTGACGATCTGTGGGTTGGTCGGCCCCGAGAGGATGAGTCGGGCCGTCCGCTCGTCGACGATCTCGTAGTCGTCGAGATAGCCCCAGATGGAGCTCTCGGTCATCTGAGCGAGCTGAATCTGCACCTCGAAGTCCTCGGTCGTCCAGTCGTCGCCGTTCGACCACGTCAGGTCCTCGCGGAACGTCAGCGTCACGTCCTCCTCGGTGATCTCGAGGTTCTCGAGCGCCCCGTAGATGAACTCCGACTCGTTGAAGGAGTACTTGAGGAACGGCGCGAAGACGGCCCGGCCGGCGGGCCAACTGAAGTTCTGAGTCGCCGCGGAGTTGAAGTGGAGGTCGACCGGGTTGCCGGTGTAGGCGTTGCGGAACGTCGCGTCCTGCACCTGCCCGTTGCCGGACCCGGTTCCGTTCGACCCGCCACCGCCACTCCCGTCCCCGCTGTCGTTGCCGGAGTCGTCGCCACCTGCACATCCTGCGAGTGCAGCCATCCCGGACGCTCCGGCGACTGCCAGCATCTGTCGACGACTGAGGACCTCACCGTAGTCGCGCCGACTGCTGTCGCTTGCCATAACACTGTAAGCGTATACAGAACTAGTCATAAACATTGTGGATTATATTCACACACAGTCGGCGGAAATTACCGAACGGGGCCAGCGTCGCCACGGACGAAGACCGGAGTGAGCGTGTGAGAGACGGCGCTCCGGGCCGCTACCGTCGGCAGCGACGGCCCCACCACGAAGGTTTTTCAGAGCCGTCCACCCACGGTAGGGCATGTCGAAACGCGCTGTCGTGCTGGACCTCCTCTGTGCCAACCGCCGTCAGATGCGGTTCGCGCTCGGCGTCCTCATCGCGATGGGGTTGCTCTCGGCGCTCTCGTTGCTGTTCGTCGGGCCCGGAGACCGGAGCTATCCGATTCTGGTCCTCGATATCGTCCTCGTCGGCGGCGGCATCGTCTTCTTCGCCGGTGCACACTGGTACTGTACGAAGCGGGCGATGGAGCGCTGACACAGCGGAACGGGTCGCCCGTCACTCCTCGTCGAGGTACGTCGCCGTCTGCTCGGCCACCTCCCGGACCGTCTCGTCGGCGTCGGACGCGGCGACCCGGCGGAGGTCGGGGACGACCGCCGGGTCACCGAGACGGCCGAGCGCCCGGACCGCTCTGGCCCGGACGACCGTCCGATCGTGGTCGAGGCAGTCGACCAGTCGGTCGGTCACCGGCGCGACGGCGGTGGGGTCGGCGGCCGCGAGGTGACCCAGGGCGTCGACTGCGCCCCCGGCGACGCCCGGGTCGACGTCGTCGAGCAGGTCGACGATGGTGTCGACGGCGTCCGTCGCCGCCCGTGGCTCGGTCTCACAGACGGCGACGACGACGTCGACGAGCGTCCGGCGCGCCGAGACGACCCGTCGTCGCTCGCTCTCCTCGTGTTCCTGCAGGGTCCGCCGTGTCACCTCGTCGTCGACCATAGCGAAGTCCTCGACGTCCGGGTCGAGTTCGGTCGCGCCGACACCCGCCGCGAGCGCCTCGACGTGCGGGGCGACCAGTGCCGGGCGCTCGACGACTACCTTCCCGAGGAGGGTCGCTCCCGTCAACTGGACGTCGGTGATGTCCGTCCCCATCGTCGCGGCGAGGGCGGCGAGTCGGCCGTCGAGCGCGTCGGGGTCCGTCGACGCGACGGTGTCGAGGACGCCGATAGCCCGCATCGAGATGGCCGCGTTGTCGGCGGCGGTCAGCGCCGCGACGGCGTCGAGGAACGGCCGGACGGCGTCGACGTCCTGTTCGGCGAGTGCTCGACACACCTCGACACCTCGCTGTCGAGTCAGGGGGCCCGACGCGTCCAGTGCGGCACGAACTGCGCTGGCGTCGACGTCGCCGGGAGAGACCGTCTCCGGGTCGACGTCGTCGAGTGGCGTCCGCGAATCGGTCGTCATGGACGCATCGTGCGCGTCGGTGGGTAAATACGTACAGGGTCGCCGGGGGCCGGCGAACGCGACACCCGCCACCGGGGCTGGGAGGTGTACGACAGAAACTACCATGTACGTCAAGCAGCAAGTGACGGGCGATGACTGCCAACGATTCGCGTGGTCTCTCACGGCGAACGCTCGTGAAGGCCGCGCTCGCCATCGGGGGCACGAGCGCGCTCGCGGCCTGTCAGGAGGCCGAGCGTGCTCCCGACGACGGAACCGCCGACCCGCCGGAGTACCCGCGTGGCGTCTCGGACCCGTCGACGCTCCCGGCCCGACAGCACGCGTGGGACGACTACCTGGTCACCAGCGTCCACGGAACCGTCACACAGAGCCAGCATCAGTTGCTCCTCGGCCTCTCGTACGACGGGTCGACGCCCCCCACGGACGGCGACCGCACACAGGTCGAGGACGCGCTCCGGGTGCTCGAACGAGCGTTCCAGTGGGGGAGCGGTCTCGACACCAGTGGGAGCGTCAACAACGGCCTGCTGTTCATGCTCGGGTACGCGCCGCGCTACCTCGACCGGGTCGGCATCGACGTCGAGGGGTTGCAGACACCGGAGACGATACTGGAGGAACTCGGCGAGGACCCCGCCCTGGCCGCCGACTTCGACGCCCTGTTGCTCCTCGACAGCGACTACGCCTCCATCCTGCTCGCGGCCGAACAGGCGCTGTTCGGCGAGTCGGAGGAGCTCAACGGCGTCGAGGTGGACGCGCGACTGACCGACGTCTTCTCCGTCGTCGAACGGCGCACGGGCGTTCTCGGGAAGGGCCGACCCGCACAGGAACTCGACCACGAGGCCATCCCCGAGGACGCGCCGCTGTCGATGGGCTTTCGTGCTGGCTTCGACAACAGCCTCCCTCCCGAGGACGTGGCGACGTTCTCGGAGGGGGCGTTCGCCGACGGGACGACGCTGGTCGTCTCCCGGATTCGGACCGCGCTCGACGACTGGTACGAACAGCCCCACGAACAGCGGCGCAAGGAGATGTACTGCCCGGCCCACACCGACGAGGCGGTCGGTGAGACCGGCGAGGCACTCGGCAACCACTCGGGCATCACCGAGGAGAACGTCGAGCGGATGGACGAACTCGCCGAAGAACACGGCATCGTCGGGCACGCACAGAAGGTGGCGTCGGCCCGCGACGAGGACTTCCGCACCCGGATACTCCGGCGTTCGGAGGGCGTCGCCACCGACGACGTCGAGGGGTCGACGTTCAACTTCTCGTCGGTACAGACCGACACGCGCCGGTTCGTCGAGGTTCGCCGCGCGATGGACGTCGACCAGTACGACCACGACGTTCCGGACGACCGCCACGGTATCGTCGACTACCTCGGGACGCTCTCCCGGAGCACCTACCTCGTGCCGTCCAGGGCGGACCGCGCGCTCCCGAGCGAACGATGACCGCGCCGTCGGCGCGGTGGACGGTCCTCGCCGTGGCGCTGCTCGTGCTCTCGGTCGTCGGGGCCGGCTGTGCGGGTGTCGGCGGGACGCCCGACGAGACCACCATCGACTTCCGCGAGCGGACGAACGAGAGCGGACTCGACTACCGGACCGACGGCGGTGCGGCCGGCAACGGGAACGACGGCGTCTACGTCGCCGACGTGGACCGCGACGGCTGGCAGGACGTCCTCGCGGTCGGCGGCGAACGGCCCGTGCTGTTCCGGAACACCGGTGGAGCGTTCGAGCGAGCGGACGGGTTCCCGACGGTGAACGGGTCGGTCAAGAGTGCGCTGTTCTTCGACCACGACGGCGACGGCTGGGAGGACCTGCTGGTGCTTCGCTCCCACGCCGAACCGGTGTTCCTGCACAACGAGGAGGGGACGTTCGAGCGGGCCGACGTCGGCCTCGGGAACCTCACCTACCCGCTCGGCGCGACGGCCGCCGACTACGACCGGGACGGCGACACCGACCTGCTCGTCTACCAGTCGGGCGACTGGACGACCGGGAAGCCCGACGGCTACTTCAGCCTGAACGCGACGCTCGAGGAGGACAACGGCAACCCGAACGTCCTCTACGAGAACACCGGCGACGGGTTCGAACGCGTCGACGACGCCGGCGTGAACGACGCGACGCGGTGGAGTCTCGCGGCGAGTTTCGTCGACCTGAACGGCGACGCGCTGCCGGACCTCCACGTGGCGAACGACTACAACACGGACGTCGTCTACCTCAACCAGGGCGACGGGACGTTCGCCGAACGGGTGCTCGGCGGCAACACCTCCCGGAACGGGATGGCCTCCGAGATCGCCGACGTGAACGGCGACGGGACACAGGACGTGTTCACGACGAACATCTACCTCCCGCTGGAGCAGGTCGAGGACGACGAACGCTACGAGCGTCTGCGTCTGCTGTTCGGCTACGTCCTCAAATCCGGCCGGACGAAGGGCAACACCCTCATGCTCAACGACGGCACGGGGAACCTCACCGACGCCGCGGTCTCCTACGGCGTCCGCGAGGGCGGGTGGGGGTGGGCTGCGACGCTGACCGACTTCGACCACGACGGCGACCGGGACCTGCTCCACACGACCCAGCACGTCGTCCGTATCGACCGCGATGACCCCCACTACACCTACCCGATGCTGTTCGAGCGTGAGGGCGACGACTTCACGAACCTCGACGCCTCGGCGCACAACCTGACCGAACACGACGGTCGGGGACTCGCCACGCTGGACTACGACCGGGACGGTGACCGCGACGTGATCGTCGCGCCCTACGACGGGACCGTCACCGTCTACGAGAACGTCGGGGCCGACGGGAACAGCCTCTCGCTCCGCGTCGTCGACGACGCCGGGTCGACGGTCTACGGCGCGACCGTCCACGTCTCCGGCCCGGACGGCGGCGACGTCGTCCAGCAGACCGTCCAGTCCGACTTCCTCTCCCAGGAGAGTCGGGTCGTCCACGTCGGCCTCGGTGACCGCGAGCGAGTCGACCTCACCGTCACTTGGCCCGACGGGACCGAGCGGACGTTCGAGGACGTCGCGGCCGGCCAGGAGCGCCGAATCACGAAGGACGGCCTCGAACCTGTCGCCGCGAACGGGACGTGAACCGGAGCACCACGAAGGGGTGTCTCGGGTACTGCAAACGGTTTTCGCGGTAGAGTACGGGCGTTCACGACCGGTCGGGCGACTGCACCAAAACTATATCACGAGCCTCCAATAGATTCGCTGTATGCGCTACTATCAGGTTGGGGACCCGAGTGACGCCCGTCTCGCGCTCCACACGGACGAGGGGAGCTACGACCTCACGGCCGCGAACGCGAGCGTGGAGTCGTTCGGCGACCTCGCCCGTGCGGCTTCTATCGCGGACCGCGAAGTCGACGCCATCGCCGCGAAACTCGCCGAATCCGCGCCGGAACTCGCCAGTGAGACCATCGCCGACACGACCCGAGCACCGGTTCACGCCGACGAGGTGTGGGCGGCGGGTGTCACCTACCACATCAGCGAACAGGCCCGCCAGGAGGAGAGCACGATGCCCGACATGTACATCGACGTCTACGAGGGGGGCCGACCGGAGGTGTTCTTCAAGGCGACGCCGAACCGCTACGTCGGCCCCGACGAACCCGTCGGCATCCGAAGCGACTCGGAGTGGGACGTCCCGGAACCGGAACTCGGCGTCGTCCTCTACCAGGGCGACATCGTCGGGTTCACCGTCGGCAACGACATGAGCAGTCGTTCTATCGAGGGGGAGAACCCGCTCTACCTCCCGCAGGCGAAGGTGTACGACCGCTGTTGTTCCATCGGGCCGTGCGTCCGGTCGGCGGCGTCGGTCGACGACCCACACGACCTCGAGATGTGGATGACTATCCGCCGCGACGGCGAGACGCTCTACGAGGAGTCGACCGACACCGGCGAGATGGTCCGGTCGGTGTCGGAACTCGTCGACTGCTACACGAAGCACAACGCCGTCCCCGAACTGTCCGTCCTCCTGACGGGGACGGCGCTCGTTCCGGGCGACGGGTTCACGCTTCGGGAGGGCGACCGCATCGACATCGGTATCGAGGACATCGGGCAGTTGACGAACACCGTGACGGTGGTCTGAGTGGATACCGGTCGCTCGGCGGTACGCTCCGTCCCGAGACGCGTGAGAGACGCCCGACGGCCGGGCGGTCGCTCAGTTCAGTTCTTCTAACAGCGCGGCGAGGTCGTCCCAGGTGATCTCACCGTCGCCGTCGAAGTCGAACACCTCGACGTGGTCGGTCACGTCGTCGCTCCGGAGGTTCTTCAGGAGCAGTTTGGCGTCGTCGCCGTCGACGTCGCCGTCACCGTCGAGGTCCTCGTGACGGCCGTCGCCGTCGAGGTCCGCCGCGACCTCGGAGACGGGGCGGAGTTCCACCTCGACGGTCGTGGTCTCGTCGTCGAACGTGACGGTGGTGTGACCGACGCGGCGGCCATCGGTCGCGAGTACTCGGTAGTCGCCCTCGAACCCGCGGGTCGTGAGCGTCCCGTCGCCACCGACCCGGCCCGTCTCCTCGGTCCACCACTCGTCGAACACCAGGTCGAGGAACTGCTCGCCGTTGGGGCGGAGCGTCCAGTCGGCGTCGTAGTACGCGCCGGTCGGTCGCCAGTGGTCTTCCGCCCAGAACCCCCACGAGAGAACGCCTTCGACCGCTTCGTGGCTGAACAGTGCCGTCAGGAAGTCGCGGGTGTAGTCGCGCTGAACGGCGACGTCCTGTGCGTTCTGCCGACTGAAAACCTCGATGTCGAACTCGGTGACGAGCAGGGGGAGATCGAACTCGGCGAACCGGTCGAGGCCCGCGAGTATCTGTTCGACGTCGAGTATCTGTCCCCACTGCTGCTGGTGGTGGCCCATGAACCCGATGCCGTCGACGGGGTAGTCGTCCTCGACGAGACGCTGGAGATACTGGTAGTACTGGTCCTGCTGCCAGACGCCGCCGATGGCCCCCATCTCGTTGGTGTAGAGTTCGGCGTCGGTGGCGTCGTTCGCGGCCGTCCACCAGCGGTCGACGGCCGGCCAGCCGAGCGCCTCGTCGCTCCGGAAGTTCGACTGCCAGACGGGGTGGTTGTGCATGTCCCACTCCGTCACCAACCCCTCGAACCGCTCGGCGTGGTTCGTTATCTTCTCGCCGACCGTCGCCTCGAACTCCTCGGCCGGGAGGTCGCCACTGACGTTCATCCCACCGCCGCCGTCGGTGCCGTACTCCTCCCAGAGGAGGTAGTGGCCGCGAGTCGGGACGCCGTGGTCGTTCAGCCACTCCAGCGTCGCCATCGTCGCGTCGGTGTCGATGTCCCAGACGCCGTCCCAGGCGGGCCACTTCATCCCGTTCTCGACGACGGCCTTGTTGAACGTCTCCAGGAACACCTCGCGGTACCGCTGGTCGTCCTCGTCGTCGCCGGTGACGTGTTCGACCGAGACGGCGCTCCCGAAGTCGAACGCGTGTTCGGTCATGCCGAGGTCGACGACGGCGTTCGGGACCTTCTCGCCGTCTTCGTCGACGACGCGGACCGCGACGTCGGTCTTCCGGAGTTCGTCGATACGCTCCTCGGCGGCCGCCCGCCAGTCGGCGTCGGGCGCACGACCCTCGTAGTCGTACGGCGGGAGCGTGTCGAGCGACGGGACCGACTCGGCGTCGCTGTAGTCGAGGAGCGCGATGCCGCCGATATCGACCGTCTGTCTGCCGTAGCCGGTCCAGAACTCGAACGTCGGGGTCGCGTCGGCCGGCTCCCGACCCTCCCCGACCACGATGGGGAAGAAGTAGCGCAGCCACTCGCCGGTCGGTTCGACGACCGCCGACCGCTGGACCGCGTTGTCGGACGCTCGTTGCGTCCCGTTGCCCGCCGACGCCCGTCTGAACACCGCCTTCACCTGCGGGTCCTCGGCGTCGCTCCGGAGGTAGGCCACCCCGAGGAGGACGTCACCGGCGTCGACCGACCCCGCTTCGAGGTGGGCGCGGTACGCCACGCTGTCGGGGTGTTTCGAGGCGTTGCCGGCCTCGACGCGCGTGGCCGTCGAGATGGGGACCGCGTCGGCGTCGACGTCGACGGCCGACCCGGAGCCGTGACCGACGACCGAGAACGCGTCGAGGACCGCCGACTCGCTCTCGCCGATGCGGTACTCGCCGGCCGGGAGCGTCCGGTTGCCACCACGGCCCGTCAGGTCGCTCCGGAGCGTCTCGTAGTAGCTCGACGACGAGGACCGGGCGGCCCCGACCGCTGCCGACCCGGTCGTCGCCAGCCCGAGGGCGGCGAGTGTCTGCAGGAACGTTCGGCGCTTGTGCTGTCGATGTGGGGAGTGCTCTGCCATCGTAGACCGTGAGCGACACGTCGGACGGTCTACTATTTATCAGTTTTGCCGGCGTTAATTCTGAGTGTGCTCTCTGCTTACGATTGCAGACTCGTTCGTCGAGACACCTACCATTCCCGGTCGCCGTGGCGGTGACGGTGGGGTGAAACGGGTCGTGGTAGCTCGTCGGGGAGTACGCTTTTTTCGTCGTGGTGTGTCGCTCGGGTCGATGCCGACAGACCGACCCCTTCGAGCAGTCGCCGGGGAGCGTGCCGTCGACGTCGGGGCCGCCGTCGACGCCGACCGTCTCCGAACCGACGTGAGCTACCGAGCACTCGTCCGTGACGAGTTCACCGTGGTCACCGCCGAGAACGCCCTGAAGATGGGGCCGCTCAGACCGGCACCGAGCACCTACGACTTCGCCGACGCCGACGCCATCGTGAACTTCGCACGGGCCCACGAGATGCCCGTCCGCGGCCACACGCTCGTCTGGCACAACCAGACACCGACGTGGTTCCAGTCGTGGGACTACACCGACGACCAGTTGCGGCGGTTCCTCCGCGAGCACGTCCAGACCGTCGTCGGCCGCTATCGACGGTCCGTCGGGACGTGGGACGTCGTCAACGAGGCGGTCGACGACGACGGGTCCATGCGCGAGACGGTGTGGTACGACGCCATGGGCGAGGAGTACCTCGACCGCGCCTTCGAGTGGGCCGCCGAGGTGAACCCCGACGCCGACCGCTACTACAACGACTACGGCGCGGACGCGGTCAACGAGAAGTCCGACGCCGTCTACGACCTCCTCGGTCGACTGCTCGACCGGGGCGTCCCCGTCGACGGTGTCGGCCTCCAGCTCCACGCGCTCGGAGACTGGCCCGACCCCGACTCCATCGCGGAGAACGTCCGGCGGTTCCAGGACCTCGGCCTCGACGTCCAGATAACGGAGATGGACGTCGCCTTCCCCGCCGGCGAGGTGCCCCACGACGCAGCCGAGCGACAGGCCGACTACTACCGCGAGGTCGTCGAGACGTGTCTCGACACCGGCGTCGAGACGCTCGTCACCTGGGGCGTCCGCGACGGCGACACGTGGCTCCGAGCGTTCCGTGATTTCCCCGAGCGGTTCTCGGGGGACCCGCTCCTGTTCGACGACCGCGGGCAGCGAAAACCGGCCTACGACGCGGTCAGAGACGTGCTCTCGACGTAGTACATCGGGACCGAACGGGAGACCACCGTTCGTGAAGAGTCAATCGCCGGCCGCGGGGCGGTAGGTCCGGCTGATGGCCCGCCACCGCCCCGTTCGGAACCGGTAGCCGTTGACGAGCGCGGTCGGGAGGCTCTCGCCGAGGAAGGCGAGGTAGAGCCCCCACAGGCCGAACGACGGGACCGTCGCTGCGAGGTACGTCAGCGGGATGGCGAAGCAGAACATCCCGATGGCGCGCCCGTAGAACGGCCACCGCGTGTCGCCCGTCGAGTCGAGTGCCCCAGCGATGCTCTGACCGACCCCCTGGGGCACGACCGCGACGCAAGCGGCGTACACCAGTCCGACTGCCACCGGCACGGTCTCCGAGGCCGGGTCCGTCACGAATCCACGCACGACCGGTTCGGCGAACAGCGCCACGACGGCGGCCGCGAGCAGGTAGGTGGCGGCGGTGAAGTACGTTATCTCGCGGCCGTACGTCGCCGCGCCGTCCTCGTCGTCGCTGCCGAGGGCCTGCCCGACGAGGCTGCTGGCGGCCAGGCCGAACCCCCAGCCGGGCGTGTTCATCAGCCCCCAGATACGCCGGCTGATGACGTACGCGGCGACGACGTTCGGGCCGAGCAGGCCGACGAACGCCAGGATGGGAAACCGGGCGACCGTCCAGACGGCACTCCGGCCGACGACGGGCAGGCCGATCGAGACGAGTGCCGAGAGCGTGTCCCGATCGACGTACCGACGGGTGGGGTCGACGCTCACCGGGAGCGCACCGACGCCGGGGAGTCGACCGGCCGTGAGGCCGACCGCGAACGTCGTCGTCACGAGAGCGCTGGCGACGACGGTCCCCAGTGCGGCCCCGACGACGCCCATGTCCAACCCGAAGACGAGGGCGGCGTTGAGACCGACGTTCACCACGGCACCACCCGAGCGGACGACCATCGGCGTCCGCGCGTCGTTGACACCGACGAACACGCGACTCCCGATCTGGTTCAGGATAGCGAACGGCACGCCCAGTGCGAGCACTCGGAGGTAGTCCGCGCCGTACGCCACGGCCGTCAGGTCGTCGCTCAGCAGACCCACGAGGTCGGTCGGGGCGGCCCAGAACAGCGCGGCGACGGGAACGCCGACGACCGTCACGAGCAGCACGCTCGACCGGACGACCTGTCCGAGTCGGTCGTGTGCCCCCGCGCCGTATCGCTGCGAGACGAGCGCGATGGTCCCGGCGGCCATCCCACCGCCGACGGCGAACGTCAGCCCCCAGTACGGGCCGGCGAACCCCATCCCCGCGATGGCCGTCGGGCCGACCGCGACGCCGACCATCGCGACGTCGACGACGCTCTTCGACATTCGGGCGAGACCCGTGACGATGCGTGGCCACGCCAGGTCGGTCGTCTCGCGTGCTCGTTCCGGTGCGAGGAGGCCCAGACGAGCGAGGACCGCCCCGATACCGAGGAGGAGCAGTCGCAGCGGGTTCTTCGGACGGCTCACTACCGTCGCCTCGGTTGTCGGTGTGATAAGCGTTGGCTCGTCGCGGCCCGGTCCGGGACGCGCTGTCTCGAACCTACGGAGCCGTCTGCTCCAGGAGCCCCTTCATGTAGCCGATGGCGAACAGTCGTCCCGTGTCGGTGTAGCCCGACATCGCCCCGTCGCGGTCCTCTTCGTCGACCATCCGCGGGACGTGGTCCGGACGAATCGGCCCCTCGAAGCCGACGTCGCGGTACGCCCGCATCGTGGCGAGCATGTCCGTCTGACCCTCCTCGTGCCACGTCTCGACGAACCGTTCCGGTGTCCCCTCCACGTCCCGGAAGTGGACGAAGTGGATGCGGTCGCCGAACCGGCGGATGGCCTCGGGGACGTCCGCACCCATCGCCGAGAAGTTGCCCTGACAGAACGTCAGCCCGTGGTTCGGGCTGTCGTGGAGGTCGAGGATTCGCTGGACGTCCTCCGCTGACGTGACGAGACGGGGGACACCGCGAACGGGCGAAATCGGCGGGTCGTCGGGGTGGAGTGCGAGGGTCACGCCCGCCGCCTCGGCGACGGGCACCACCTCGTCGAGGAAGTACTCCAGGTTCTCCCAGAGTTCGGCCTCCGTCACGTCGGCAGGGTGGTCGGGGGCGCGTTCGGACTGCTCGTGGTCGTAGGCCGTGGTTCGAGAGTCCCCCCGGAGCGCCACCGAGTCGGACGTCCGAATCACGCCGACGGGGTTCTCCGTCCACACCCAGGAGTAGACGTCGATACCGACCGCGCCCATGTTCCGGAGCAGGCGCTTGACGGTCGCTATCTCCTCGTCACGCCCCTCCTCGCCGAGGACGGTCTTCGTCATCGGCGGGCGGTCCTCGACGACGTCCAGTGAGAGGCCGTGGTCGGCGAATCGGTTGGCCGTCCGCAACAGCGAGTCGTACGTCCACCACTCCGTCTCCCCCCAGAACCGGACGACGGCCGTCGAGAGGCCGAGCTGTCGGGCGAGCGTCCACCGACGGTCGGGGTGGGGTGGGAGCATCCACGTCGGATTCATGGCTCTCGCTTCGGAGAACGCCGACTAATAGCTTGTGTGGCCGGGGACGAGGGGAGGACGGACCGACCCGACCGACCGGGCGTCGAGACGAACGCCGTCGTCCGGGAGCACGAGGTCCAACCGGTCGCCGCCGGTGGCTTCCCGCGACCCGTTCGGAGCCTCCTGCGTGGCCACGTCGACACCATCGAGACGGTCGTCGAGGCGTCCCGAACGGGCGACCTCGACGCCGCGTTCGAGGGGTTCCTCCTCGACCAGCAGGTCAGGACGCTCTCGCCCGACGACGACCGCGACCTGTTCGCCGAACTCGTCGCCGCCGAGGGACCGTACCTCGACGACTGGGACGTCGACGGTTCGACGGTGCTCGCCGAGGCGTCGACGTACCCCGCGGAGTAGCGGCCAGCCGTGATCGGCGAAGAGACGCTGCCGTCTCAGTCGTCGGCCGGGACCCGACCGTGCTCGTCGGGAACGCCGGAGTGCTCGTAGAAGAACGCCGTCAGGGTACGACACCAGCGCTCGGCCTGGACGACCTGTTCGTCGAACCGCTCGGCGACGTGCCGGAACCGCTGCTCGTCGACTCGCCCGTCCAGGCTGTCCCAACGATCACGCAGATCCCGCGCGGCCGCGACCCCCGCGAAGCAGTTGTCGTAGAGCGTCTGGACGACCGTCCGCCCGTCGTCGAGCGTGTGGTCCCACGGCAGGTGGTGGAAGAACAGGAGCAGTTCCTCGGGGCAGGTCTCGGGGTCGTCGTACCGCTCGGCCAGCGCCTCGGGGTACTGCTGGGCGTAGCCGTTGCCCCGCGCGTTGCGGTCCCTCCCGATGCCGTCCGCCGTCGCGCCGGTGTAGCCCGGCCACTCCCCGGGGGCGGGGTCGTAGTGGTTCTCCAGGCGGGCCTCGCCGTTGTACATCATGTGCATGAGCCCGAGGCCGCCGGTCGAGTAGTCGACGACCGCAGGCCAACTGTCGTGCATGACGTCGGTGACCGTCTCGACCACCTCGGGGTCGTGGCCGAACGTCTGGCGGACCCACTCGTCGGTGACGGTCGCCGTGTCGAGGTCCGGGTCCCACGCGAGTCGCCCGTAGCCGTAGAGGTTCGCCTGCGCGAGGTAGTGACCGGTCCAGTTCGGGTCGTCGCCGGGACCGCCGACGCCGGCCAGCCCGCTGCCAGCCTCGGTGAGGAGGTCCGCGACTCGTCGACCGTGACCCTCGGGGTCGGTGTCGAACTCCAGCACCTCCTTCCACATCGGGACGTGGTAGCAGGCGTGGACGTGCTGGCCGGTGTACTCGCCCGTGATCTGGAGTTCCAGCGCGAGGTCCGTCTCGGGCATCTGCCCGAACACCGGCGAGACGGGTTCGCGTGGCTGGAAGTCGATGGGGCCGTTTTTCACCTGGACGGTGACGTTGTCGTGGAACGCGCCGTCGAGCGGTTCGAAGGTCTCGTGTTGCTGGACGGCCCGGTCGCTGTGTGAGCCGTAGACGAACGCTCGCCACCAGACCCGACCGCCGTGCGGTTCGAGTGCGCGGGCGAGGACGTTCGCCCCGTCGACGTGGTCGGCGTCGTAGTCGTACGGTCCCGGCTGGCCCTCCGAGTCGGCCTTCACGAGGAAGCCCGCGAAGTCGGGGACGTACTCGTAGACCTCCGTCGCCTTCTCGGCCCACCACCGCTCGACGGCCTCGTCGTTCGGGTCGGCGGTGTCGAGGCCACCCAGTCGCTCGGGCGCACCGAAGTTCACGGAGAGAGCGAGGCGAATCCCGTACCGCCTGAACACCGAGGCGAGCGCCGCGAGTTTCTCCAGGTAGCGTGGTTCGAGCAGTCGCCAGCCGCCGAGTTCGCTCATCGCGTCGTTCGCGCTCGGCCGGTCGGGAATCTCGGTGTTGACGTTGTTGACGACGAGGCCGTCGACACCGACCGACGCGAGCAGCCGAGCGTACTCGACGTACCGCTCGTCGACGTTGGGGAGCGTCTCCACGTCGAAGAGGGAGAGTCCGGCGTACCCACGCTCCACCGACCGCCGAAACGGGTTGTCCCAGTGGTCGACGAACCGGTCGGCGGTGGCCGGTTCCTCGAACACGTCGAGGCCGTCGAGCGGTCGGCCCAGCGAGAGGTGCCGGAGGAGGTGGAACGTCCCGTACACCAGCCCCCGGTCGGTCGACGCGGTGACGACGAGCACGTTCGCCCCCTCCCACTCCGTCGCTTTGACGTGGAACCCGCCGTCAGCGAGCGCGTCGACGGCGTCGACTACGACCGAGTCGTGTATCACCTGCATCTCCTCGGGCGTCCCCACCGCGAGGAAGCCGTCGGCGGAACGCGGGGGGTGCTGCCAGAGGTGCGGAGTTCGCCCGAGTATCTCCCCGAGGCCGCGTCGGAGTTCGTCTCGAACCGCGCCGAGTTCCGGCGCGCCGACCGAGACGTACGCGTTCGCACAGTAGGTCCGGTACGCCTCGTGTCGACGCTCGTCGGTGACCTCCTCGTACCGGAGCCAACAGTCGTCGGTGACAGGCGGCGTCATCGCCGACCGCTTCTCCGCCCGGTGGCAAAGCGCTGGCGGTGGCCGCGGTTCGACCGATACCGCCGTTCGGCGGGGTTCTCGCGGGCGAACGTCCCCCGAACGGCCCGGTCGACGGGGTCGATTCAGAATTGCTGAACAGATGTCCGTATGGCGGAGCAGACGTTTCAATAGGAAGGGACCGAAACGGAGGGTATGGGAAAGCAAGCGAGACACGCGGTGAAGTCGGTCGAGAACGCGTTCGAGATACTCGACGCGCTCAAAGAGCTCGACGGAGCCGGTGTGTCAGAGCTCTCGGAGCATCTCGACTTCCCGAAGAGCACGATTCACAACTACCTGAGCACGCTTCTCCAGGAGGAGTACGTGGTCAAGGACGGCTCGACGTACCACGTCGGTATCCGATTCCTCGAGTACGGCGCGTTCGCCCGCATCCAGATGGACATCTACGACATCGCAAAGCCGGAAGTCGACACGCTCGCGGAGACGACCGGCGAGCTGGCGAACCTGATGGTCGAGCAGCACGGACGTGGGTCGTATCTCCATCGCGCGCGCGGAGACCGGGCGGTGCAGGTCGAAGCACACGTCGGGACCAGGGTGCCACTCCACGGGACGGCGCTCGGGAAGGCGATACTGGCACACCTCCCCGAGGAGCGTGTCGACGAAATCGTCGAGATGCACGGCCTACAGGCGTACACTCCCAAGACCGTCACGGACAGGGCAGAGCTCGACGAGGACCTGGCCGAGATTCGAGAGGCCGGCGTCGCCTTCGACGACGAGGAGCGACTCCCGGGCCTTCGCTGTGTCGCTGCCCCCATCCTCAGCAACAACGGCCGTGTGCTCGGGGCTATCAGCGTGTCCGGCCCGTCGAACAGAATCCGTGACGAGCGCTTCACGGAGACGTTGCCGAACCGCGTGCTGGAGACGGTCAACGTCATCGAACTGAACGTCACCTACTCGTAGTTCCGACCCCGCTCTCGTTCTCTCGGCGTTCCCGACCGGCCGTCGACACGGATGCCTCGATTACCGGCGGGGCCGCTTCGGACGTGGAACAATCGTTCATCAATCCTGAACGCCCACGAAGTTCGTCGCTGAGTTCGACATTGACAGGTATTTTGGTCGATAGCCGGACACGTGTCGGTAGAATAGAGCATCACGATCGTATTCGGAAGAACCCTCGTGCGAACGAGTGTGCTATCTACCCACATGCGTTCACGATACCAGAACGGCGTCGCGGACCCGACGACGGCCGTCGAACGACGGCTATGGAGGGTGTCGGCGAACGACCACGGAGTGGCGAACAGTTTACTCCCTGGGCCGAGTGGGTCGGTCCATGCGACACGACGAACTCGGAGAGACGGGCAGTACGGTCACGGAGGTCGGATTCGGGACGTGGAACATCGGTGGTGGATGGGGTGACGTCTCCGACCGGCCGGGACTCCGGATTTCATAACAGACATACGCCTGTTATAGCGGGCGTCGTATCCGGCTCGAAAGACGAGCGACACCGAGGGGACGGCCGACGCGGTCGGGTCGAGACGGTCTCGTAGCGTCGTCGGATGCCGGCGAGACGAGTGTAGCCCTCGTCGAGATGGGTCACGGCCTGGGAGCGGAGTACGACGGCGGGTCCGATGGGCTGTTTCGAGCGACCCCTGGGTGAGCGGCTTCGGGTCGGAACCCGCCACGAGTGGGTTCTTCCCGTCGACGATGACACGAGCACCTCTCGGTCCCGACGGGTCGGACTGCACGACGTCTCGGCGTTCGGAGTGTTCGACACCGGTGTCGGCCACCGGAACTCCTCGACGTGGGCAGCAGGTCATCCTCCGGAGTCGTCGTCCGCCTCACTCCACGGACGTCCACAGTTTCGCCGTGACACCGTGAGGACGGCGTTTTTGCCGGAGTTGCCGAGAAAACCCGTCGGTTCTCGCCCAAAGAGGTATATTTTTACCGCTCACACGTGTTCGATAGGTATGGACGCCATTACGACGCCGAAGGAATCCGCTTCGGTCGCGGTACAGAACATCGGCGGAATCGACGACACGGCCGTCGACATACCCCCCGGTGTGACGGTTCTGACGGGCCGCAACGCGACGAACCGAACGTCGCTCCTGCAGGCGATCATGGCCGCGATGGGGAGCGACAACGCTTCGGTCAAGGGCGACGCCGAGACCGGAACCGTCGAACTCGAAATCGGCGAGAATACCTACACGAGGACGCTGACACGTTCGGACGGAACCGTCGTGACCGACGGGGAGCCATACGCCGAGGACCCGGTGGTTGCCGACCTCTTCGCGTTCCTGCTGGAGTCGAACGAAGCCCGCCGTGCAGTCGCCCAGGGACGAGACCTCCGCGAGTTGATCATGCGGCCCGTCGACGTCGACGCGATTCGAGCGGCGATCAGCGAGCACGAAGCCGAGCGGGACCGGATCGACGACGAGCTGGAGGAGCTAGAGTCGCTGAAAGGGGACCTCCCGACCCTCGAAGAGCGCCGGACGTCGCTCCAGTCGGATATCGAAGAGAAGCGGTCGGACCTCGAAGCGAAAGAGGCGGAGATAGAAGCGTACGACGGCAGTATCGAGGCGAGTCGGGACGAGCAGGAGGAACTCGAAGACCGTCTCGAAGCGCTCCGAGACCAGCGGTCAGAACTCGACAGGATCCGCTCGGAGATCGACCTCCAGGAGAAGAGCATCGAGTCGCTCACCTCCGAGCGCCACGAACTCGAAGCCGAACGAAAAGCTCTTCCCGAACTCTCCGCGGACGAAGAGGACCTACAGCGGAAGATCTCGCGGCTCCGAAGCCAGAAGAGCCGCCTCGAAGAGCGAGTGAGCGACCTCCAGGACGTCATCAGTTTCAACGAGGAGATGCTCGACGAGACGGAATCAGAGATGAGCAAGGTGTTGCAGGATAGCCGTACCGACGGGGCGGTGACCGACCAGCTCGTCGAGGACGAGTCGGTCGTCTGCTGGACGTGCGGGACGGAAGTCGAAGAGGAGCGAATCGAGGACACGCTCGAGAAACTGCGGTCCGTCCGAACTGACACCCTCTCGGACGTGCGCGAGATAGAAGACGAGTTGAACGAGCTTCAGGAGACCAAACGCGAGCGAGAGCAACATCGCCGCCAGCAAGAACGCCTCACACAGAAGCACGAGGAGGTCACCGACGAACTGGACCGACGTCGTGAGGAGATCGAGACCCTCCGTGAGAAGCGCGACCGACTCGGTGGCGAGATCGAATCCCTCGAAACGGCGGTCGAGGAACTCGAATCCGACGACTTCGACGAGATCCTCGAACTCCACAAGGAGGCCAACGAACTGGAGTTCGAGCTCGGTCGGCTCGAATCGGAGGCCGAGGACGTAACCGACCGGATAGCCGCTATCGAGGAGTCGTTGACCGAAGAGGAACGACTTCGAGCGGAGCGTGAATCGGTCACCGAAGAACTGCAGGACCTCCGGACGCGAATCGACCGAATCGAGGAGCAGGCGGTGGAGCAGTTCAACGACCACATGGACGCCGTGCTCGAGATACTGGGCTACGAGAACCTCGAACGCATCTGGATCGAACGCGTCCAGAAACGGGTCCGTGAGGGGCGACAGAAGGTCGACCGGACGGTGTTCGAACTCCACGTCGTTCGCTCGACTGCGTCCGGGGCGACGTACGAAGACACCATCGACCACCTCTCCGAGAGCGAACGGGAGGTGACCGGACTCGTCTTCGGCCTGGCGGGATACCTCGTGCACGACGTACACGAGACGGTGCCGTTCGTGCTCCTCGATTCACTGGAAGCGATCGACTCCGAACGGATCGCCGATCTCGTGGAGTACATCGCGGAGTACGCGTCGTATCTCGTCGTCGCGCTGCTACCCGAGGACGCACGGGTACTCGACGACTCCTACACCCGGATTACCGAAATCTAGCGTACCGACCGCGCTCTCTTTCCCACCGTACTGCACTGGAGTCACGTGAGACGACAGCGGTGTGTCTACCGTTCGGGCTCACAGTCACAGCCACCTCGGCCGAGTAGTTCGACGACGCCGTACTGTGCACCGCACTCCTCGCAGAGGACGTCGACGTCGACGAAGATTCGGAAGGTCCCGAGCGTGATTCGGTCGGTGTCACGGAGCTGTTGGAGGCTCTGGGTCGTGACCGACTGTGTTCTCGACTGGAGACGCTCGATGGTCCCTCGGACCTTCTGTACGCGGTCGGTCGGGGTCGACTCGTACGTCGCCTCGCGGTACTTCGTCAGATACGACCGGATCGCCTGGTAGGTTACGAAGTCACGCTGGAGTTCGTCGACGTCGACGCCTGCTCGTTCGAGTCGAGCCTGTGCCTCCGTTCGGACCCCACTGCTCACGTCGCCGTCTGTCAGCAGTCGGTAGAGGTTCTCGACTTCACCGTCGACCACCGACCGTCCCGCCTCGTTCATCGCAACTTCGAGCAGGCGGCGGTTGAACGTGTCGGCCAAACTCCGAAGGCTCATCCGGTCCTCGTCGCTCGTCCACTGTGCTTCGAGATACGCTCCGAACGACTCGTCGAGACCGTACTCCTCGATGAGTCGGGCGACCTTACTCGAGGGTCGAGCGTCGTCGGGTTCGGCGCTTCCTTCGGAGTCGGTCATTCGTGCTCGGTAATACGACCAGACGACTATCAGTCGTTTGGTTCCGCTCGTCCTGCGGGGGGCGACAACCGAGTCGGTGAGATAATCTCGTTCGCAACACGCCACGGAGGTCCCTGACGTCGGAGTTTAGAGTTAGAAGTAGTTACACGTTTTTCTGTCGGTAGCTCGGACTCGTCGATACGAACTCGCCGGAGTGGTCGGTCACTCCGGACCGACCCATCCGTCCTCACCGGGGACGAGTCCGGCCTCACGCAGGAGGCGTCTCAGGTGGGGAATCGAGTAGTCGACGTCGAACACGTCCCGAACCAGCCGTCGTGCCAGTGACGGGTTCCAGGCGTCGGCGTCGTATCCGACCGCTTTCGGTGATCGTCGGAGCTGTGCGTAGAAGAGTCGCCGCTGTTCGCCGGTGAGTTTCGATGGACGACCCGAGCGATCACGGTCGTGGAGCGCCTCCTCGATAGGTCGTGACTGGAACCGGACGAGCCAGTTGTAGACGGTCTTACGAGCGATACCGTACTGGTCTGCGATCTCCGTCTGAGAGAGGCCGTATTTGTAGTTCAGCGCGACCACGAGTCGGAGAGCAGGAGTCTTCTCGTCGGTCTCCCGCAACTTCTTCCTGAGTGTCTCCACCGAAGTACCGTCCAGATCGACCATGACCGACGGTAAACAGGGTGAGTAAATAGTTTTAGTGGTAATCGTCGTCTCGGTTCCGGTTCGCGCTCGGCGCGGCCTGTAGTTCGATAGCCTGCTACGCGCTCGGTGTAGTGGTTCGAACGGGGGGGAAGTGGACCGAAAGCTGGAAATTCTGGCTTCGTTCGCCTCCGTCTACCACGATTCACCGAAACTGGTCACAGCTCAGTAGCCAGTCGGTCGTCACGAAGCAAGACCCGCTTGACGATATCCGGATCCTCGAGGAGTCGGTGTGTCGCGTAGACGCCTCCGCCACGGCCACGGCTGGTCCGGTCCGAGCGAATCACGTTGAGGAAGTTCTGCTCCTTCAGGAGTTCCTGGACCCGACGCTCGGACAGTTCGTCGAGATTCAACTCGACACGGACCTGGCTGTAGACGTCGTAGATTCTCGACGTGCTGAACTTCGCTTCGTCGTTCTGCTCGGTGAGCAACACCAGGGCGTAGAGAACGGCTTTGACCTGTGTGGGAGCACCACCGACCAACTCGCTGAATCGGTCGGCTTCAGCCTGCTCTTTGCCCGCGCGAACGTGGTCTTCACGAACCATCTCGTCGCTCTGTTTCTTCGCGATGAGGCCTGCGTTGTGCAGGATGTCGATAGCCTTCCGTGCGTCGCCGTGCTCACCCGCTGCCAGCGCAGCGGTGAGCGGGATGACGCTATCGCCGAGCACACCCTTCCGGAACGCGTCTCGGCGCTTCTCCAGGATTCGTTTCAACTGCTCGGCGTCGTACGGTTGGAAGACGAGTTCCGTCTGTGCGAGACTCGACTTCACACGCTCCGAGAGGTTCTCGGGGTAGTCGATCTTGTTCGAGATGCCGATGACGCTGACCTTCGCCGAAGACAGACTCCGGTTCTCGCCCGCTCGTGACAGCTTCCTGAGCACCTCGTCGTCGTCGAGCATGTCGATCTCGTCGAGGATGACGACGAGGACGTCGGCGAACGTATCGATGACCTGCCACAGCCGTTTGTAGTAATCCCCGGTCCCCAGTCCTCTGTCCGGTACAGAGAGACCGGTGACGTGTTCGTCGTTGAGTTGCTGTGCGATCGTCTTCACCACAGAGACCTCGGTCGACTGCTCACCACAGTCGATGAAGACGTGTCGGACCGAGATCTCCTCGCGCTCTGCTTCGACGACGACCCGCTCGGTGACGCTCCGCGAGACGAGGGACTTCCCGGTTCCCGTCTTCCCGAAGATGAAGAGGTTGCTCGGTTGGTTGCCGAAGATAGCGGGGTTGAGTGCTTCTGCAACCTGTCCCATCTCGGTCTCGCGGCCGACGATACGGTCGGGACCGGGAACGTGGCTGATCTCGAGGAGTTCCTGCTTCTCGAAGATGGGGTCGTCGTAGCGAAACAGTGGGTCACGACCCTCGGAGTCGTCGTCGGCCATCGCGTTGACCAGTGATACGTTCCACTGCACATAAACCTGTCCCAGTTCCGTCGCGGATGTAACACCCACGAGATAGAGCGTAGTAGCACCCAGAGACGGAAGAGAGTGTATCGAACCCGACTCCAACCGACTCGCGGATGAACAGACGGTGGACAGCGGAGGGGGACCCCCCTCGCGGTTGTAAGTCGGACGAGTGTAGCGCCACGATGGACGCAGAGCGGTTGGCTTGCGTCTGTCGGACACCCCCCTCGCGGATGTAATCGACCCAGCCGTCCTCTCGACGGCCACGACGGCGAACCGAGGTCGGGGGAGGGGGACCCCCCTCGCGGATGTAACGCTCCGAAGGGGGGTCTAGCAACGTTGGAGGGAGTCGGCCAACCTCTGAAACCGTCGAAAGCTGCGGATTTACATCCGCGAGGGAGGGGTGTTCGCGCGTTCTAGTACTAGTACTAGCTAGTACCTAGCACAACACAACAACACAACAACACAACACCAACACACCACACAGTACCAACAGACCCCACCGCCCACGACTCCGACGACTGAGACGACTAGGACAGTCACCACGGTTCGAGAGGCCGGATCCGGAGACCGCGACTCGTCGACTCACCCCCACCCTTTGATCGCCGTTACATCCGCGAGGGGGGTCCCCCCCTCCTTCCCCCTCGGCTACCCCTCTCGTGTCAGCTTGTGTCTTGGGCTACTCGTCGAGTTCTGACCCGACCGGAACGACGTACTCGTTCCGGCACGCGTCTCCGTCACGCCACTGCTGGCAGTGGCAGCGATACGTGCGGTCCCTCCTCCGCTCGCTCGTCCTGACCGAGAGCGTCGGCGTCACGCGAGAGGTACTCATCGAGACTGCAGCGTGGTCCGATCCGGGCCCCGTAGTCGGTGCGATATATCGGTCACTCCGCGGAGAGTCCGACGTCACAGAGGAACTCCTCACCGCTCTCCCGAGCAGAATCAGAGTATACGGCACTCGAAGAGCAGTACGGGGTCTCACGACTGTGCTCTCGGACGACGAAGCGACCGAACCCTCCCTCGAACAGTTCTGTAATGCATGATCGACTACAGAAACCGATTCAAAACAATCTACCCGAAACATGGGGTGGCTTGTATCGGATCGTGGATTTTAAATACGTCTAAGCGACAAACAGTTCTGACATTGAAATACGCGAGAATCGGTTGTGATTGCAGTTGAAGGATGATTCGATATTTGGCCAGTGAAACTGCTCTGCTCAGAAAATAGCGGTAAATCGGTGGTAACAACGACCTGAGACGAATGCTGTTGTCCCTGTCACTACCCTCTCGTCTCGGTCTCGAATGGAGTTCCTGTCGACAACGGCAATTGGAGCGTATGCTACAGTATGAAACATCGAACTTCGTATTGACGGTGAGATGCGGGGCCAGTTTGTGTAATTACTTCTCATCGCAACTTCGAGAGTCACTTTGTCACTTACGTGCCTCCGACACTTACGGTCGGACGCGTGAGACCGTATCAAACGGGGACACCACTTTCGGTGAGACGTTCTCTGAACGGTGTCCCCGCCGTCGACAACCATGCTCTGCCCCGTTATGAAGCTCCGTTACAACCGAATCGGAACACTACGGTAGCGGCTACCTCTTCACGGCGACAGAACCGACCCATCGGTGTCTGCTGTGTTGCATACGACTCGACTCCGTCGTGGTGTCCTGTCGGAACATCCCCGTATCGGTGAACCCGAGAGATACCGCGTTCACCCGTAGGCCGTTTCGGGCGAAGTCCACCGCAACTTGGCGAGTGAGCGCGACGATGTCGCCTTTCGCTGCACTGTAGGGCGCGGAGTTCAGAACTCCAACGACACCCCCAGCACTGGCGATGTTGACAAGTCGAACCAGCCTCTTCGTCAACCAGCCGCTCAGCTACCGCTCGACAGCCGTTGAACGTCCCTATGAGGTTCGTTTCGAGCGAGCGCTGCCAGTTCTCCGACGATGTCGCTCGTAGTTCGTCGAGCCTGGTGACGTCTGCTTCGACGAGTTCGCTTTGCTGACCGTCGTTGCGAACAGCATCAACCGTCGGGGTGACGTCACGACGAGGCTCCCGTCGGAGGTCGGCGACGACGGCGTTTGCCCCCAGTCCGGTGCCGCGAGTGCGATCGATCGACCGATTGCCGAACTCCCACCGGTGACCACAATCGTCCGGTCTCCAAGGTCCATATTACCCCCTCAACTGGCGCTAAGATGTAGATTGACACGGCCCACTGGTGTGTATTCATAGGCACTCTCGAACCTGGTGATGTCTTCGTCGTGTCGCCGATTTCGTTCTACTCATCCTTTTTATCTGTTCGGAGACGAGGAGGAGCTATGCCGACCAAACGCGACTCGAACGCCATCGACGAAATCGACCGACGAATCCTCTCGATACTCGCCCACGACCCTCGAACGCCCTACTCGAATATCTCTACTCAACTGGCGGAAGAGGGAATCGAGATGAGCAGTGAGGGCGTCCGTCGCCGAGTCACAGCCCTCCTCGACATCACCACGACGTTTCACCTCCTCAGGCCCGATGGACAAGATTGGGAGATCTTCGTGATTACTGTCCAGGTCGCTCACGAGAGCGGCGCGAAAGAAGCCGTGTTCGAAGCGATGTCCGAGATGAGCTTCTGGTTCGTCGGCAGTGGATTCGGGACGATCGACCTCTACGCTATCGCAACGGTCGACTCGAACCGCGAAATCGACGACTTGGTCAACCGAGTTCGGAGTCTCGAACAGGTGACCGCCGCCGAGTACATGATCGAGACGGATCGCTCGGTCAACGTCGAACGGTATCTACAGATCGCCGAGGAGTGACGTTCGGAGCGAGTGGTCGCTTCCAGTCGGAAGGGTGGCTCTCGTCGTGTGAGGGCAGCAGCCAGACGGTCGAAAATCGCTGTGAACGGAGTAGCACGAGTAGTTGGGAGCATCGTTTCGGTCGTCGCCCCAACGAGGAGCGTCCGAACCCACACGTTGCCTCCGTGGATCGATAAGGGCTCCCAACGCGAGGGATCCCCGGCGTTCACGCCGGGAAGGACGTTACAGCAGCGGGACTCCGATCAGGACGAACAGACCACCGAACAGGGCGATACCTGCACCGAGCGTCCCGTAGGCGATGTACTTGGTACGGTTGTACTTCTTCTCCAGTTGCTCCTGAGTGTGTCGCTGGATGACCTCTTCGGAGAGAGTGATGTCGTTCATGTCGTGGAAGAACGCCCGTTCGTCACGTGACGTGCTCGTCACGAGTGACCCACCGACCATCAGCGTCGTCGAGATGACCAGTGCTGGCAGAACCGGGTCGATGCCGAACGGTAGGGAGAACAGCCCCCATGCCTGTGTCGCTTGGTAGAGCAGGACGTACGAGACGGTCCCACCGATCATCGAGAGCAGTGCACCGTACCTGTTCGCACGTTCCCACTCCAGTCCGGCGATAATCATGGGTGCCCACGCGACCGCGAACACCGAGCCCGCCCACGCTGCGAGCCAGTAGATGCCGAGTGGCTCGAACAGCGCGATAATCGTTACCGTACTGACGACGGCTAGTTGTGCGAGTCGTGCGCCGAGGAGCTGCTGACGCTGGGTGAGCACCTGCCCACCGACTCGTTCGACCAGGTCACGTGAGAGGCCAAACCCGGCGTAGATGAAGATCGTCGACGTGGTCGAGAGGATTCCGGCCATGATACCGGCGACAGCCAGACCACCCCAGAACGGGCCGACGACGTTCGTCGACATCCAAACGACGACGTTGTCGACTGGTTCGATTCCCGGATTCAGTGCGAACGTCGCCATCACACCGAGAAACAGGACGGAGATGACACCCGTGGCGAGGAACGTCGAGATGTTCGTCCCGTTCATCAGTTCGAAGTCGTCAGAGGCAGGGAACGCCCGCGAGACGACCCACGGCGCGACCATGATGAAGAACAACCACAGGATCCACTGGCTCGCGAGCCAGCCGGGGGACATGTTCATGTTCGCCCCTCCTGCGTACCAGGTGCCTGGGTTCTGCTGTGGAAGGGTCGTCGTCAACACGTCGACTCCACCGGCGGCGAAGATGGCTGCCGGGGCGACGACTGCGCCCGTGACGATCATCGCGACGCCCATCAGCGTGTCCGTTACGACGACACTGTACATGCCGCCGGCGACCGTGAACACCATCAGCGCGATGGCGAACAACACGACGATCTGTTGGTACGGAATGCCGACGAAGTCCGCGAGGAGGTACCCCGCCCCGATGAGCTGGATGACGCCGTAGCCGATGAGCCCGATGATCATGATGACGGTCGCCACCGAGCGGACGAGTTCACTCTGATAGCGGTCACCGATGAAATCCGGCATGGTGACGTTGTTGAGTTTCCGGAGTCGGCGGCCGACGTAGAGCATCCCGATGACCAACCCGGGCCAACTCCCGTAGATGACGAGCCACATCGCGGCACCTTCCGTATAGACGATACCTGCGATACCCATCATCGTCGACGCGCTCATGTAGGACGCGAACAGCGTCCCCGCGATGAGGATGCTCCCCGCCTTCCGGTCCATGACGTAGAAGTCCTCGGGGACGTCGATGAATCGTGCCAGCACCGCGCCGACGAAGACGTAGACGGCGAGGGTCCCGAAGAAGACCCCCTCGACGAGACTCACCATCGGTCAATCCCCCTGCACGCGAGCAACGTCGTCCGAAGCGTGCTCTCTGGCGACCTGTTTCTGCTCGATCGCCTGCCTGTAGTCCTTCTTGAGTATGTGCAGCGTCCACAGGGTGGAAAGCACCACGACCGCGAGTGGATGTGCAAACGCGAGTATCACGCTAACGTCTCCCATGATTTAACACCAGAAACACCGTTTTCCTCCACCCTATTATAGCTACCGGTGGAACGCGAAAACCGAGCGCTATCGAGGAGTAACAAAGGAAACGAACGCCCAACGAACCACCTGTAACACAGGGCTTCGATAGCGGAACACGATGGTCACAGCAGCAGCAGCGCCATTGGCAAGCAATCACAGTCGGTGGGTGGGGAATCACACGAAGACGGAATCGGCGATTGCGAAAACCAACTCGCTCTGTGCCATCACGGAGAAATAACAGGCGTATATCTGTGATACCGTACACGTTCTCTCGTCCCGTATGCACACGAGGATGCACGACAGCCGCTATCGGGTATCGTCGTCCGGCAGTCATCGACGTCACCGACCCTTCGTAGCGGGCGATATCCGGTGACCGCAAGGGGATAAAGCGAGTCGAGAATCCACAGCAAGCATCGGGACGGCGGTGTGGACCCTGGGAGAACTTTTATGCTGATTCCATCTCACTCTCCAACCACGTCCATGGGAGTCACTGACAATCTGACGGACCCGGCGGTCATCGCTCGCCCCTACGAGTACTTCGGTGAGATTCGTGAATCCGAGCCAGTGTACTGGAACGAGAAGTGGGGTGGGTGGATCGTGACTCGCTACGACGACGTTCGCCACTGTCTCCAAGACGACGAGCACCTGTCGGTACAGGTCGAAGCCGATCGGCTTCGAGACTCGTCGCTCGACATCCCGGTGATGAAGAGCATGTTTCCGAAGTGGGTGTTCTACCTCGACCCGCCGGACCACACCAAACTCCGACGGGTGATCGGTGAAGCGTTCAACCCCGCGATGGTCAAAGAGCAACGGTCGAAGGTCGAGACTGCGACCCAGACACTCATCGACGATATCGAGCGGCGTGACCCTGAAGAGATCGAGTTGATCGAAGAGTTCGCGTACCCCCTTCCGGTTCGAATCATCACACGCATTCTCGGCCTCCCACTCGATGACAAACAGCAGTTGGGCGAGTGGTCGTCCGATATCGCACTCACGCTCTTTCATCACTACAACGCCGAGAACCGTCACCAACGAACCGAAGAGAGCATCGAAGAGTTCGCAGCGTACGTCCGTGAAGTCGTCCAGCGACGCGAAGAGGCCCCACGAGAAGACCTCATCACGTACCTCAACGAAGCGGAAGCCGACGGGATGACGCTCGACCAAGACGAAGTCGTCGCGACCGTCGTGGGACTGTTGTTCGCCGGCCACGAGACCACGACGAAACTCCTCGCGAACGGGACGCTCGAGCTACTTCGGCATCCCGACCAACTCGACATGCTCCGTGAAGACCCGTCACTCGCGCCGAGTGCGGTCGAAGAGATTCTCCGATACCACGGCCCATCGAAGTCGCTCACGAGAGGCGTCAAAGAGGGCTTCGAGTTCCACGGCAAGCAGATCGAAGCCGGTGAGCGAGTACTGCTGAGTCTCGCAGCGGCCAACCGTGACCCTCGGAAGTTCGAATCCCCCGACGTGTTCGACATCACGCGGGGAACGATGGAACACGTCGGATTCGGTCACGGGACACACCACTGCCTCGGAGCCCCGCTCGCCCGCCTCGAAGCACGCGTCGCGTTCCCCGCACTGGTCAACGCGTTCCCGGAGATGGAGCTCGTCGACGACGAGGTGCAGTGGACCCAATCCCCACTCGTCCGAGGTCCTGGGGAGCTTCGACTGCGCGTCTGACAGGGACGACCTCGGAAAGAATGCCACAACCTCCGGGGAGTCATCGCCCCTCTCGAATGCCTCTCACGGCATTGCAACACCGCTCCCCTGAGCGCTGCCGGTTCAGATGTCGTCACCAGCGACACCGTCAGGTCCCTCGCTCTCGGCCATCTCAATGAGGCGGTCGTGGGGTCGATACTGCTCGCGACCGGTCTCGTCGTAGAGTCGCTGTAGGACGTCGACGATGCGGTCGTAGCCATACTCGCCGGCGAACGCGAACGGCCCCTGTGGCCAGTTCATCCCGGTCAACATCGCCGTGTCGATGGCTTCCTCCGTAGCCACGTCCTCGTCGACGAGCCACGTAGCAGCGTTCACCGCACTCGCAATCATCTGCCAGGGGTCGTACTCCTGGCTCCTCTCCATCGAGATGTCGACACGCTCGTACTCACCCGGAGCGGGGTAGTCGTAGAACCCTTCGCCGCTTTTCATCCCGTAGGCCGCTGCTTCGACGCGCGCTTCGAGGGTCTCGGAGATGACGACCGGAACGTCGCGGTCGTCGAGCGCCTGGCAGACCATGTAGAACACGTCGATTCCAGCGAAATCGAGCACTTCGAACGGCCCCATCGGAAAGCCGAGTCTGCGGTTGGCAGCGTCGACCGCCTCGAAGTCGTGGGTACCGTCGTCGACGACTCGCAGGGCCTCACTCCAGAACGCGTAGTTGATTCGGTTGAGGATGAACCCCGGGACGTCCTTCTCGACGACGACGGGCGTCTTACCGACGTCTTTCGAGAGCGCGATGGCAGTCTCCAGTACCTCGTCGCTGGTCGCTTCGCCTCGAATCACTTCGACGATTTCCATGAGCGGAACCGGGTTCGAGAAGTGCATCCCGACGACCCGTTCGGGGTCGTCAGTGACGTCGGCTATCTCGGTCACCGGCAGTGTACTCGTGTTCGTCGCGAGAATCGTCGTGGGAGGGGTCAGTCGGTCGGCCGCTTCGAAGATCTCGCGTTTCAGTTCGATGCGCTCGGGAACCGCTTCCACCACGAGGTCCGCCCCGGAGAGTCCCGCCGCCTGATCAGTCGTCGTCGTCAGTCGGTCGAGGACTGCGAGTCGGTCTTCACCTAACTGGTCGAGACTCGTAGCGATGCGTTCGTTCGCCGTCACGAGTTGGTCCTCGTCGACGTCGACGAGCGTTACGTCGTAGCCGTGCATCGCGAACACCTGTGCGATGCCGTGGCCCATACTCCCCGCGCCGATGACGGTGACTGTCTCTACACGCTCGACGCTCGAATCGACCATGCTCATTGGGCACAGTTCGAGAGCAAAAACGTTTCGACCGATGGACCCACGAATGGTGGTCGACGGTTCTTCGACTACTCGGCGTTCCCCTGGGATTTCAGCGTTGCCCGTCGAATCTTCCCCGTGGCTGTCGTCGGGAGTTGGTCGATGAACTCCAACTGTCGTGGGTACTCGTACTTCGCCAGTCGGTCTTTGACGTACTGTTGGAGTTCTTCGGCGAGGTCGTCGGACGGTTCGTACCCATCTGCGAGTTGGACGAACGCCTTCGGGACCTGCCCTCGCTGGTCGTCCGGCACGCCGATGACACCGGCGTCGGCGACCGCATCGTGCCCCGAGAGGCTGTCTTCGATCTCTTCGGGCCCGATACGGTAGCCCGAGGAGATGATGACGTCGTCCTTCCGACTGACGAACTCGAGGTAGCCGTCCTCGTCGAGCGTCCCCAAATCTTCGGTTCGAAGCCACCCGTTCTTGACCTTCTCCGCCGTCTTCTTCGGTCTGTTCCAGTACTCTTTGAAGCACGCGGGGTTCCCTTCGTACTTGAACCCGATCTCGCCGACCTCTCCCGTCTCGACTGTCGGCTCTGCCGTCTCGGGATCGAGAATCGCTATCTCGTGGCCGGGAGCGGCACGACCGATCTTCCCGCGACGGAGCGAGAACAGCGGCTCACAACCACCGACGACCATGTTCGCCTCCGTCTGGCCGTAGCCTTCGTGGACGTCCGCACCCTCGAACGTCTCGCGAACCCAGTCGACGATGGTGCCGCCCAGCGACTCGCCACCGCTCGTGATGGTCCGGACGTCGTGACGTCGTGCTGGTCGGCCAGGTCGTCGTTCTGCATCATCATCCGAAGCGCGGTCGGTGGAATCCAGAAGTTCGTGACGCTGAACTCCTCGATGAGGCCGAACACGTCCGCGCCTTCGAACTGCTTGTTCCAGCCGACGGTCGGCATCCCGTAGTACAACGCTGGCAGCAAGACACAGCCGAGACCACCCATCCAGGTCCACGACGCGGGCGTCCAGTAGACGTCGTCGTCGGTCATCTCCATGCTGACGAACCACGAAGCGAACAGTGGGAGGTGGCCGAGTACCATCCGGTGGGCGTGTCGGACGCCCTTCGGGTTCCCCGTCGTCCCGCTCGTGTAGAAGATGGTCATGTCGTCGCCCGGGTCGGTCGAGACGGTCTCGAACTCCGTGGACTGGCCCTCGAGCGCGTCCCAGAACGCCACCTCGTCGGCTTCCGAGCGAGGGTCGATATCGCCCACCGTGAGCACCGTCCCGAGGTCGTCCAGGTCGTCTGCAACCGAGCGGTAGACGTCGATGGTCGCTTCGTCGATGAGGGAGGCGACGCACCCACTGTCGTCCAGTCGGTATCGGAGGCCGTCGGTCCCGAACAGCGTGCTCAGTGGCACCGAGACGGCACCCAGTTTCCACGCCGCGAGGTGACCGACGACGGCTTCGGGTTTCTGTGGCACGTTCACGCCGATGCGGTCGCCTCGCTCGACGCCGCGCGATTCGAGGTAGTTGGCCAGTTGATTGGCGGCCGTCTGGAGCTCGCCGAACGTGTACTCGCCTCGTCCGTGTGGGTCGTCTCTGATGTAGAGGGCAGTTCGCTCGGGAGACTCCTCCGCCCACCGGTCGCACGTGTACGACGCGACGTTGAACTCGTCGGGGATCTCCCACTCGAACGCCTCCACGAGCTGTTCGTGGCTCGCCCACTCCTGTTCGTGGAAGTGGTACGCGTCCAGCCTCGGTGCGACGGCGGTGTCTGGTACTGTGTACATTGGTCTCGCGTTCCTCAGCCGTGTGTTACCACCCAACCAATTAATGATGGCGGTGCGCCCCACCGATTTCCACACCGACGAAGCGTCCCATCGTCTCTACTTGGAAACCGCGCTGAGTGACCGGGTCGATGCCACTACGTCCTCGTATTGGGCGCTGGCGAGACGGTGAGTCGTCCGGGACGGTTTGGCGGAACTTACTTGTGCACGCCAGCAGTGTGTCACACAATGGCAAGAGCATCGGTGGTAGGCACTGGCATGACCGACTTCGGTGTCTACACGAAACCCATCGCGGAACTGTTCGCCGACGCCGCGCTGCCGGCGATGGAGGATGCAGGTATCGAGAACGGCGACGTCGACGCGTTCTACTTCGGGAACGTGCTCGGTGGCGCGATTCTCAACGAGACACACCTCGCACCACAGGTCGCATCCCATATCGGACTTCCACCTGGAACGTCCGTCCAGCGGTACGAGGACGCGTGTGCGACGGGGTCGTTGGCGTTGAAACACGCCGTCCGTGCCGTCGAGACTGGCGAGCACGACGTCGTGCTCGTCGGCGGGGCAGAACGATGTACGCCCGCGGGGACCGGCATCGAAACCTCCGAGATGACGCGAATCTTCGGCAGCGGTGCCCACCGCCAGTACGAGCAGGCCCCGGGGATGACGACGGCGAGCGTCTTCGCACTCCACACACAGCGTCACATGCACGAGTACGGGACGACCGAAGAACAGCTCGCCGAAGTCGCCGTCAAGAACCACTATCACGGGTCGATGAACAGTCGGGCCCAGTTCGGCGAGGAGAAGACCGTCGAAGAAGTACTGGAGAGTCCGGTCATCGCCTCGCCGTTTCGCCTCCTCGATTGCTGCCCGTTCTCCGACGGGGCCTCGGCAGTCGTCGTCGTCGGCGAATCGGCCGCCGAGAGCTACGGTGTCGAACCGGTCGACGTCGCCGGTATCTCTCACCAGGCCAACGCCTCGCCCGTTGCAGACCAACCGAACCCCCCGTCGACGGAGATGGTCCGACGGGCGGCACGAGACACGTTCGACCAGGCCGGGTTCGGCCCCGGCGACGTCGACGTCACCGAGGTCCACGACTGTTTCACAGGGGCCGAGATCCTCGCGCTGGAAGCACTCGGGTTGGTCGAGGACGGGCGGGCCGGCCCGGCGACGGTCCAGGGGCGGACACGGCTAACCGGGGACATCCCCGTCAACCCCTCCGGTGGGTTGAAGTCCAAGGGTCATCCCATCGGTGCGACGGGAACCGCTCAGATCGTCGAGTTGACCGAGCAGTTGCGGGGCGAGTCGGGCGAGCGCCAGGTCGAAGACTCGACACGGGCGCTGGCTCACAACGTCGGTGGCATGACCGCGACGGCCGTCGTCACGGCCTTGGAGGCCCGCACATGAGTAACCGACCGGAACAGGGCCAGCGGGCTGCGAGCGACGACGAGAGCGAACGGCTCACCCACGAACGGTGGACCCGGGCACTCGAGGCAGGGGAGCCGATGGGACTGTCGTGTGGTGACTGTGGCTACGTGACCGGGACGCCGAAGGCGGCGTGTGTCCGCTGTGGGAGCCGTGACGTCTCGACAGTCTCGCTCCCCACTTCGGGAACCGTCTATACGAAGTCGACGATCGAAATCGCACCGGGGAATCAGGGACGTGGCTACCAGATCGCGCTGATCGATCTCGGGGACGCTCGGATGCTCGGGCGTATCGCCGACGGCGACCACGTCGAAATCGACGACACCGTCGAGCTCACGGGAACGTACGAGTACGACGGCGACATCGTGGGGGTGTTCGAAGCTCGTTGATACGACCGGAACGATCGACGGTCGAACCGAGCGTCTGACTCGACGTCGGGATGGGCATCGACGTCACTGCTGTAAGGCCGGTGGGCGACCAGAGGTGAATTCGTACACGCGGAACTGGTACGGAGTGAACGATCTTGGGAAACGGTTATGTCGAACCACTCTATTTGATAGTTTACCAAATGTACACACTGTACGCACTGTGGACGGCACCCGATGACGACGATGTCGAAGCGTTCGAAGAGCACTACACGGAGACGCACGCTCCGCTCGCAGCGGCCGTGCCGAACCTCAACAAACTGGTTACTGTCCGTGCTACAGAGGGGTTGGAGGAGGGCGACCCAGCGTACTACCGGGTCGCGGAGATGGAGTTCGATTCCCGAGAGGACCTCCACGAAGCTGAAGCGTCCGACGAGTGGGCGAAAGTCCGAGAAGACAGCGGGAAGATCATCGAGGAGTTCGGGGTCTCCTTGGAGGTCGCCATCGGGGAGAAACACGTGACCGACGGTGACAGCTGATGGCGATCCTGATTACGGGCGGGTCGAAGGGTATCGGTCGGGCTATCGGGAAACGGTTCGCCGAAGAGGGCGACGACGTCTTCATCAACTACCACAGCGACGACGAGGCGGCACAGGACGCAGCCGAGGAAGTCGAGGCAGCGGGGGGCCACGCGTTCCTCGTCAAAGGTGACGTCTCGACCCCCGAGGGAGCGCAGGACGTCGTCGACGAAGTCGCAGCGGAGGCCGATCAGCTCGACCAACTCGTTCACTGTGCCGTCGACCCGCTATCCTCGCCCATCTTGGACGTCGACCCTGAGCGGTTCACCGAGGCCGTCACACTCAACGGAGTCGGGTTGCTCTACATGGCACAGGCAGCGTTCCCGCTACTGGACGAGGGGAGTACCATCTTCTTCATGTCGAGTCGTGGGAGTGACACGGTCGTTCCAGCGTACGCAGCATTGGGCACTTCGAAGGCGTTCGGCGAGTGCCTGATTCGCTATCTCGCGAAGGAACTCGCACCGCACGGCATCCGGGCGAACACTGTCGCCGCAGGGCCGCTCGATACCGAAGCGATTCACTCAGTCCTCGACAACGCCGACGAGCGACTCGCGGCCGCGGCGGAGGCGAATCCGAGCGGTCGAGGGTTGGCGTTCGACGACGTCACAGAAGCGGTCTACTGGATCGCGTCTCCGGAAGCAGAGATGGTTCAGGGACAGTTGCTGTTCGTCGACGGCGGACTGTACCTGTAGGACCCCCACGACCATTTTTACGAGTTCGCACCGAGCGCGGCTGGACTGTTCGATAGTCGGTCGCCGACGAACGGTGACTTCCGGACACGTACTATCAGTAGTACTTACACACGTTGGCCCACTACGGCGTATCGGATCGGGCGATACAAACCAGGACTCGACTTCGGCCATCGAAGCAGGTAAGGCTCGCACAGCTGCTTCTACCCGTTCGTCTATCGTCATCTCGAAGCTCTGTGTGCAGAGCCGAGACACCCGAATCGACATTATCGATTTGAAATTCGCGTTTCTTTTTCGGCACAAGTTCAGAAGGTTGTCTGGATTGGTTGCTGAGCTGCAGTTCGTGTTCGTATTCCCGGTAGAAGTCCAGACATTGCATTTTGAGACCGCGAGCACGATTGTTGCGAGTAAAGAGTATTGCATGCGTTCGAGGTAGATGAACAGCGTTCACACCGAGAGAGTCGCCTGCTCAGCGGTCCGGGTGCTCCTGTGCGATTTCTATCACTCGTCGAGGACATCGAGCAACTCGTGGTCGGCCTCGATGAGCGCCAGTATCTCCTCACGATGGGCGTCGAGGTCGAGGTCGGTGGAGCGGCTCATGCTATCAGAGTGTTTTTCTCCCGAGCATTTTGAAGCTTTCCGGGCTCACGGCCCGAGTCGCCTCTCGTGGATGTCCCCGGTTTCGAGCCACGTTGCGAGCTCGTCGGTTCCCCGCCGCGACCGTGACGGTCGAGAAGACATCCCCGTTCAACGGTTCCGACCCACCCCCGACACCGAAGCAACCGCACACACCGCACGAACCGTACACACCGAAGACACCGAACGCACCGAACCAACCGGAATCACCGAGCAAACCACGCTCACCGCCAGCACCACCACCGAGCGAACCGCAGCCGCCGCGAACACCGACCGGATACGCCGGGCCGACGTCTGCGTGGCGTTCGACGACCCGCACTCTGAGTCGGGACGAGGGCTGGTCGTCGAGGTCCAGTACCGGAACCACGGAAAGAACATCGAGCGCGTCCCCCGCGATTTCACCGCCGCCGAGTACAGCGTGTTGTGGGTCGCTCCCGACGATTTCGACGGTATTTCTCTCGTCATCGACGAGGACCGGATTCGCACCGTCTGGCCGACCGCGGTCCCGCCGGTCACCGCCTGGAGTGGAACACCGGCGTTCGTCGACGAACTCCGCGAGCCGCCCGAGTCGGTCGAGGTCGAGGTGCTGTTCCCTACTGACGTCCTCGTGACGCTCTACAAGGACTGGTTGTGGGACCAGATAGAGACCGTCGAACTGCCCTGCGAGTGGGAGACCGTGACGAACGCCTCGGCTCGTGGAGGCACCAAACGGTGCCAGAAGGACACGCGCATCCACAGCTGGCTCTCTCTCTCAAACGCGAGCGCAACGGCGACCTGCACCTCGAACTCTGGCGCAAGGACACGGAGGAAGACGAGTCCGAGTGCGTCCGGTTGCACGTCACCGAAGAAGATTTAGACCGACTCGTCGCCATCGACAAGGCGGCGATGCAGTACACCTACGAAGGCCGGGTCGGCCACGACGCCATCGTGTCCCCCGAGGAGTGGACAGTCCTCGAAGACGTGCTGGTCGACAGCGCCGAGGACCACCGAGTGCGGGTTCGGTTGTACGAGCCACCGGACGGGGGGCTCGCCATCAAGATGGAGCGCGTCGACCAGCAGGACGGCCACACCGAACTCTGCGTGCAAGCGAGGCACGAGACGCCGTTCGAGGGCCTCAGAAACGACTACTGCCGTATCCGGCGTGAGGAAGCCGAGGAGTGACGCTGCATACCTTACCGGTTTAGTTAGATAGAGAGCGTGGGTCGCTCACGAATCCCGTCGGTATGCTCTATATGAGACTACCCCACCGCCCACGAGAATGAACACGACCGAGAGCCACGGATAATCGATGACGTCAGCGAGCGTCAACACAGCGTACGCGATACCAAGCAGAACAAGTCCGATATTCACCGGCGTCAGGACCCGGACGGATGAGAAATCGTCTGCATCAACCACATTGGAGGCCATGGTCTGCTGTAGTTTGGCTTACAGTTTGAATCTTCCGGCGAGCAGAACTGTTCGATACACTCGTGCCGCGAGTGAAACACTGTCGTCCCTGCCAGACCGTGTTCATATTGTCCACCGGCGTGACCGACTTAGAGGACACATGCAGAAACGACGAGATTCCATATGGTGGGTAAGGAGGTACGAAATGGGTAAGGCTCTTGTATCGACCCACTGTAGTTGAGAACATGTCCGAAGCAACGCTGGACGGTCGTGGACGTCTCACGCTTCCGAAAGAGGTTCGAGAGCGATACGGCGAACACTACCGTATCGTCCAACTTCACGACGGCATCAAGTTGGTTCCAGTCGAGGACGATCCGCTCGATGCCCTCCGTTCCGAGTTCGCAGACGTCGAGAAGACGGCGGAAGAACTCCGTCAGGAAGGACGCAAGGCCGCGCTGGACGAGGCCGGACGCTGAATGTACGCGGAAACGGACTTCCTTCTGGCACTCATCAAGGACGAAGACTGGCTCGGTGAGGCCGCAGCGGCCGTCTACCACGACTATCAGGACGAACTGTGGACGTCCCAGTTCACACTCGTCGAACTTCTCATGGTCGCGTACCGTGAAGGGCGAGATACGGAGCGAGTCATAACGAATGCGGCTGCCCTGCTCGACGTGCGTGGTGACGTGGATACGGTCGTCACAGCTGCGACCTACGTCGAAGACCACGGGTTCACACCCTTCGACGCGCTCCATCTCGTCGAATCCGGTGGTGACACAATCGTCTCCAGTGACGAGACGTACAAGTCGTTTGCTCCACGACTCGACCTGAAAGCGGTCCAAGACGAGTGACCGCTGTTCACCGGACGTGCCCTCAACTTCTCGGTGGACTAAGCTGGTAGCGTTGTGTCGCGAGTGTCTCGGGGAGATGGAACTCCATCGAGAAGTCGACGCCGACGGAGTCGTCGACCAGGCGATTCAGGGCGTCGGGGTCGATATGATCGAACAGACTGAACTGTTCCGTAGTGACCGCTGGGTTTCGTGAGCGCGGACTGCCTCTGTGATAGCGACGCTAATCGGAACGGTCTCCTCGTCTGGGTAGTCGCGTCGTCGCTTTGCGTCATCGTCCGTGTGTAGTACCACGATTGTCGTGGCAAAAGATACCCGTACAGCCGTCACACGCGAACACAAGAAGCCCCCTCCTATTGACTGACTCTGGCACCTCCCCGTCTGGCTACGGAATCTATCAAAGACGACTACGAACTCACCCGCCGTCGAAGAGGTGTGTTCAATGCTATCAACAAATACACTCACGCTCTCTGTTCATCAAACGGCGGGTAATACTGTGTGGTGTATTCCGCACGACGGCCACGCGTATGGACCATGTCACGGGGACACGACGACTAGTGTCCACCATCCCCGTATCAGAGAGACGGAGACACAGGGGAATTCCTAGTCTCGGAGTTCGCAGTTGACGAGCCAGTCGGAAAGCCTTGGTCGCCCACCCTGTTGATAACATGGACTTCACCTCGTGGCCGATAGACAGCCTCCCGCGTATTGGCACTGGAACCAGACGGAAGTGGAAGCGAGTTCCCGGGGAGTCCCGGGAGAAGCCGCATGCGACCAGTGGGGTCCGACAGCCTCTACATCGCGTGTGACGCCCATCGCTTCACGACGGGCAGATATGATACCTCAACACAGGACGGTAAACACGTGCCTCAATCACGGCATTTATTTGTCATCTATCCCACAATTGGATGAGTGGCACGGATTCATCGAGATGGTGAATAACGAACCCCTCGTCGCTAACGTGCGGTAGGAATCAGGAGCCGCGAGTCCGGCCGGTCCTTCAGCCTCGGTGAGAGACTCACACTTCGGGTCTCCCGAACATGAGCGATGCATCACACGTACTGCACCGACAGGAGGTGAAGCTACTGTCCTGCGGTTCCGGTCTACCTGTGAGGCCCGCCCACGGTCCATGTCGCAGGGTGCATCCACCGTCCACTGGACTCAGGGGTGGGACGTGAGCGGGCAGGAGCGACGAGTGACGTCTTCCCGATGAGTGGTCGGCTTCACGAGCGGAGCCGTTTTTCACTCGGCGGCCTGTTCGTCGTCGATACCGATACCCGTCGGTTCGCCGATGGTCGGCGTGTTGTTCAGGAGGTCGGTAGGCGTGTCGAAGTCGCGTCCACCTCTCAGGTCGCCCCGAGACGTCGCTACAGGAGAACCGGGTCCCTCACCGTCAAAGGGGGAGTTGAACTACGGACGACAGTAGCGACGGAGGTGCAGGCGACGCTCGATCCAGATGTGGTTGGGGCGATGGTGGTCGAGCAGTGAAGCGGGGCGTAGCGTTCCCGCCGCGCCGGTGGGACCGAGTCGTATCCTCAAGGAGGGAACGGACTGTGTGAGCGGACGCTATCGCTTCCAACTACTTGGTATAACTATCGAACTTAACTGTACAGTATAACTCTCGAGCTATAGCAGTTGGTATAGCTGGAGACTATCTTCGGCACGGATGTCTCAAACTCTCTCCTCCAGCGATGGAGTCCCCACGCTATCGGAGGACGTGAACGACGAGAGGACCTCTCGCTCGCTGCGACCTGTTCGAGGTCGTCAGAACCCCTCGTTGATTGCCATACTCATCTACAGTAACTCAACTGATACAGGCGCGGAACGCGTCTATCAGCCGAGTCACCGCGAATCAGCCTGCAGCCACCCCCGCCCACTGCTTACCAGTATCGGTGGACAGAGAGCGTGTCTCCGTCGTCGCAGCGGCACACGTGCGTTCCGGTGTCCGAGCGTTTCGTTGGACAGTTCATCTACGCGGTTAGTACGTTCGTCGAACGCACCAGAATCCGTAATTGAGTACTCTCTGTATCGGCAGTCGTATCATGTCCGACGATGTGTCACCCAGTTCAGAACAGTCCGGCTCCTACGGAGTCGACCGCCGTCGATTCCTCAGACGCACCGCTGGAATCGGCGCGGGGATCGCTGCCGTCCCTGTGTTCGGTGGTGTCGCAGCGGCACATTTTCCGGTGGAACTGGACATCCATGTCCAGCCGCGAAACGAGGAGAACTTCGTCGATCTCGACGAGCACGACCGTGTGTCGGTCGTCGTGCACCCTTCGGAGTTTCTGAACTCGGATGGCAAGCGGGAGACGTTCGACCCCACCGAGCGGGATGTGCGCTATCGTCTTGGCTCTCGAAGCACGCTCGACGATGGAGCGGGTGCTCGTCCAACCGACGACGGCGAGGTGACGGAGACGACCACCGGCCACGGGGACCACGAGCGCACGACGGAGGTACTCACGCTGACGTTCCCCGTCGAACAGATGGGGCTCGGGCGGGGGGATGACACCATCTGGCTCTACTGGGAGCGTGATGCCTCCGGCGAACATGGCTCCTCCGGAACTGATACCGTTTCGGTGTACGGCGGAACACCATCGTCACGAGAACTTCAGGAGCTTCTTCGGCGGTGGGTGAGACTCTGGAGTCGATACTGACGCAGAGGAACCGAAGCTCCTGTTACACGCGCCACACGTCGAACAGCCGAGTCAGCACGAATCGACCCGAGGGAAAGCCACCCCGTCCCGTGAGCATTCGTTGGCACAATATCGACAGGTCGTAGTGTCCCTCCGCGTATCGGTCAGGACTTACACGGTCGACTCGAACCGCCAGTGATGGCCACGGGGATTCACGTAGAGATGGTCGTCGAAGGTACCGACGTGTGTCCAGTCACCTCCATCAGCGAGGACTGTGAGGTCGAATCGATCCGTACGGCAGGTGGCGACGGTGGTGTCATCGGTGAACTGACCGTCGACCGTACCGCTCAGAACGAACTCGAGTCACCCGGTACCGATGTCGTGTTCGCCGACGGCTCTCGGGAGGTACACCGGTTCACCAACGACACTGCCGACTGTCCGTGCGGACGGATACCCAATCACGGCTGTCCCGTTCGGGACCTTCGTGCGGAATCGGGCGCGCTTCACCTCTCGTTCATCGCGGCAGGTGTTCCGACGGTCCGCGACGTCGTCACCGACGTCAGAGCGCGCGCCGAGTCGGTACGAATCCGTCGGCTCACTCGCTCCGCACCGGATGGGGAAGAGAGGCTGCTGTTCGTCGACCGGGACAGCTTCACCGACCGCCAGTACGAGACGCTCGAGACCGCCCACGAGATGGGGTACTTCGAGACGCCCAGGCGTTCGAGCAGGAACGACGTCGCGGACGAACTCGACATCACTGGCGCGACGTTCACCGAACACCTAGCTCGTGCTCAGCGCAAACTGCTGGACCAGATCCTTTCGGCGTGAACTGACGCGGGACGCGGTGGCGATACGACGTGTCCCACTTAAAACCCCGACGACGGTAGCAGGAGGTGCTTTCGGGTGAGAGACCGGAGTCTCAGATAGTCGATGTCCGAGACCATCTATCGTCAGATCGGCGGTCGAGAAGCGGTCGAACACGTCGTCGACGACTTCTACGACCGAGTACTGGCCGACGACGACCTCGTCGGATACTTCGAGGGGATGGACATGGCCGAACTTCGTGCCCATCAGGTCCAGTTCGTGAGTGCAGTTGCAGGGGGCCCGGTCGATTATTCGGGTGCGAACATGCGTGAAGCCCACAGTCACCTCGATATCGGCGAGGACGACTTCGATGCCGTCTGTCGATACCTCGAAGAAGCACTGGTCGACGCCGGGGTGAACGAAGAGAACGTCGAAGCGATCATGTCCGAGGTGGTCGCTCTGAAGGAACCGATCGTCGGGCACTGACCCGCCCAGCGGTCGAACGGTGGGTCCGTCGAAGTCAGGTGCGAGGCACTCGAACGCACACTCACGACGACATGGGGTCGCCCGTTCGTTCAGGTGTCGTTCCTCCACGCCACGTTCTCGTACTCCCGTCTACCGCCACCGACGGGCAGTGGGTACCGGATGCAGAACTCGGGGACAGACTTAATGTCGTCGGCAACTGACACTCTCTAACTCAGAGGACTATGTCAGGTCGCTTGTCCGAACAGCTCACCTCCCTCCGTGCTGAACACACGGACGGGAGTCGTCGGTCGGTCCACTCCAGCCTCGCGCTCGTCGTAACTCTCGGTATCGCGGCTGCGCTTCGCCTGTACCGCCTCGGAGCGGAGAGTATCTGGCTCGACGAGGCCCTCGCACACCACCACGCGACGACGCTGACTACCACCGAACTGCTCGTCTGGCTCCCCCAACGCGACCCGAACCCGCCACTCTACTTCCTCGCACTCAGCGAGTGGACGGCCCTCGTCGGAGACGGACTGGTTGCGATGCGGGCGCTGTCGGCCCTCTTCGGTGTGCTCGCCGTCGCCCTCGTCTTCCTGGTCGGGCGGCGACTGTTCGACCGACGGGCCGGCTTCGCGGCGGCCGCGTTCCTCGCTGTCTCGCCGTTTCACGTCTTCTACGGACAGGAAGCACGGATGTACGCACTCCTCACGGCGGCGGCGCTCGCGTCGTACCTGTTCTTGCTCCGGATCGAGACCGGTGGCGGACGGGTCGACACCGTGGGGTACGTTCTCTCGACGGTCGTACTCGTCCATACACATACGTACGGACTGTTCGTCGTCGGTGCACAGGCACTCTACCTCCTGTCTCTCTCCGTCGAGGGTGGTAGAGCGGGCGTGTACGACTTCCTCCGGCGGTGGACCGTGCCGGTCGGTGTGACGGCCGTGTTATCCACACCCTGGATAGCGCTGCTCGCGCTGCGTGTGTTCGGGGGTCCGGGCCAAACCGCGGGAGTCGAGTCCGGCAACGCTGCGAGTGCGGTCACTATCCCGACGCCCGGTGTCGTCTCTCTCCCGACGACGTATCTCGCACACTGGGTGCCACTGGGGTCGCTCGTAGACGGTGTTGGCGTCGCCGAGATCGTCGCGCTCGGCGGATTCGCCGTAATCGTTCTCGGCTGTCTGGTCGGTCTCTTCGGGTCTGCCGTTAGAACGGACCGGTTCCGTACCCGTGGGGGTGAGCGTTCGGAGGAGAGACGGCTTCTCGATATCGGAATCGCGGTCGTTCGTGACCGCCGAAACCGACTGCTGCTCACGTGGGCGGTCGTCCCCGTGCTGGTCCCATTCGTCCTCTCGTACACCGTGACACCCATCTTCGTCCACCGGTATACGATCGGGGCATCGCTGGCCGTGGCACTCCTCGCTGGCGGCGGACTGACGCGACTCGAGCGGGGACACGTGCGGTACGCTGCCGTGGCCATCGTCCTCGTCGGAGCCGTCGCATCGTTGCCGGCGCACTACGGCACAGACCAGAAAGAACAGTGGCGAGAGGCGACGGCGACCGTCGAAGAGGAGGCAGCTCCAGGCGACCTCGTCATCGTCTCGACCGACAGCGCAACGCTGCCCTACGACTACCACGCGACGCGCGGAGACTTGGTGGTCGTCCCGGTCCCGGAGGATGCGACTCGGGCGGCCATCGACGAGCACCTCGACGGAGAGCATCGCAGGGTCTGGTTCGTCGCCTCCCATCTCACCGAGGGCCAAGAACGACGCTACCGGTCGGTACTCGGCGAGGGGCACACACGCACCGAGACCCAGTCGTTCACCGGTGTGAGGGTCTACGAGTACGTCAACACGGCATCTCCGGACGCCAGCGTCTCTGACGGTCGCCGGACGACGGAGAGCGAGTCCGGCTGAAGACGCTCACACCAGCGTTTCGTCCGATGGATCCGCTACGGTGGTGAGCGAGCGCCGACCGGACCGATACGAGCGAGTGGAACTGTTAAGTAGAGGCGGTCGAAACCTTCGACCAGATGCGTCTCTATCTAATTCTCACTCGTCGTGACGATGGTCGGACTGGGGCGACCGAACTCGTCTGGTTGGCTGGCGTGCTCGTCTCGCTAATCGGGTCTCTCGTCGTCAGAAACCTGCTGCAGTGACTCTGACCAGCGAGCGACGTGTACACCGCACTGTCGATTAACCGAGAGGCCCACCTCCGTACGCCCCCCCACTCGGGTGTCCGATGGTGGGTGGGAACGCAGTCGACATCGCCGTTGGCCGTGGTTCTGGTACCGCTCTCGTCCGGTTCGGCCGGGTCGTACCCCACGGACCGTTCGACAACACGAAACCGGGTTTCGGGTCGAGACTGGGGATTCTCCTGTCTCCGGAAGTGACGCGCAGGGTAGTCGACCCGCCAGGGTAGTCGTGATTCGACGAGAACCGAACGACCACGCAGGCATCCTCTGGCGCACCCTACGGGAGTCGACACGAATCCTCTCGGATAGGGACACGGGTTCGACGACTGGACACCGATGGACCGGTCGAGTCTGTAACCATCGATACCGCTCTCTGGGGAACGCGGCCAGCCATTCGAGCAGTACGGCGGCCCACGCCAGACTCGTCCGGATCCCCGGCACAACCGCTCGGACTCGTCCCGTCGGTCGGTGTCGACGACTCGTCGGTCCGCTCGACCCGGCAGGTGAAGTTATCTCGGTGAGCGACGTGCCACCGAGTATGACGTTCCAGACAACGATTCCCGTTCGCTTCCGTGACATCGACCCGTTGGGTCACGTCAACAACGCCGTCTACGTCACGTATCTCGAAGCGACTCGTACCGCGTTCTACGAATCGGTCCTCGAGATGTCGATGCTCGACATCGACACCGTCCTCGCGCACGTGGAGGTCGACTTCGTCCGACCGATAGCCGGCGAGGCGAGCGTCGTGGTCGACCTCTCCGTCGGCGAGCTGGGCCGGTCGAGCGTGCCGATGGAGTACGTTATTCACGATGGTGACTCGGACCGGCCGTTCGCGGCGGCCCGGTCCGTTCAGGTGTTCGTCGACGTGGAAACCGGGACGTCGAGGCCGCTTCCGGACTGGTATCGAGAGGCGTTGGAGTCCGCCAGTGGCGACTCGTAAGCCGGAGTCAGCAGAACGTGTCTGCGGTGTCGTGAACGGTCGGACCAGTGTGCGGTGCGCGTAGCTCGGGCGGCGAGAGTATAACACCACTATTTTTGTTATCTCTACCATCCTACGGTGCGTACGTCGAGGCGTGTGAGAGGCACTCCACACCGGAGGGACGGCCGACCACAGCAGTGTGAATCACGGACGGAGAGCAGTACGAGCGTGAACCCGAGTCCGTCACCGAGCACCGTCGACTGGCGAAAGACCGGTATGTCGTTCGGATACCTCGTTCCCCATCGTCGAACGGACGTGTGGGTATGGTGGCCACCAGCGTCGGAAGATCCGTCCACTCACGCCTCGAGTCGCTCCGTAGAGTGACTCTCTCCCGCTCCGGCCGGTCGAAACGACGACGTCGATGCGTACGATACACGCACAGTGCGCCAAAAACGTCGGACAGGGGCCGCTCACGACCGCTACAGTTCCTCCGATCTGTGTCTGGCGACGGGGTGACACGGCCCGCTACTCCCCTCACACTGGCGGCTACCGCTGTATCGACACCCGTTCCCGAGAGCGTCGGGCGTCGTCCCTTCGACGAGGGACCCCACCGTGCTGGGACGGCGAGTTCGAGTGGTTCACCGACGGGGCCACGGGGAATGCTAGCACGTCTGTTTCCCGATGGCGAACGGGATGCACGCCTGCCGTTCGTGTTGCCGACTCTCTCACTCGACTCGGCCGCGGGTCGGTTCTGGTTCGACCCAGGTCACCGACCGTCCCGACGCCGGGGGTCCAGCGTCGGCACGACGGTGCCGTCGAGTTGGCCGGCGTTCGAGTGTACGGGAGTCTGATGCGACGGTCGGGGGAGTAGAACCGAACGACCCCCTCACGAGGCCGGACCCGAATCGCCCGTCTGGGGTCGTTCTCGGCGCCACGGAGGACCGACCGCGGCCGCGTGGTTGATGCCGGGAGACCTCCGAGAGCGGGTCGCTCGAAGATGTTGGCACTCTACCGACTCGTGCGAACTGCTCGGACGACCACCGACGAACGTCGGCGACGCGTTCCGGCTGTACGACCGTCGCTCACACGTTCGTCTCCCCACCGTCGACCAGCAGCGAACTTCCGGTGACGTACGATGCCATCTCGCTGGCCAAGTAGACGACGCTGTCAGCGACCTCCTCCGGGCGACCGAACCGACCAGCGGGAACCCCCTCTCGGAGGTCCTCGCCGGTCGCCGAATCGAGGACGTCGATGTCCTCGACGTTCATTCGGGTCTCGATCGTTCCGGGGTGGACCGCGTTCACCCGGACGTCGGGAGACAGCGTCTCGGCGGTCGAGTACGTCAACATCCGGACCGCGCCTTTCGTCGCGGAGTAGAGCGGATACGCTCCGGACCCCCTGATGCCGAGCGTACTCGAGACGTTGACGATCGCTCCACCACCGCGTTCCAGGAGTCGAAGCCCCGCGACCTTCGTTCCGAAGACGACGCCCTTGACGTTCACGTCGGTCACTCGCCGATACTCCGTCTCGTCGAGTTCGAGCAGCGGAGTGTCGGAGATGACGCCTGCGTTGTTCACCATGACGTCGATTCCACCGAACTCGTCGGCAGTGTCGACGGCGCGCTCCAGCGCCGCGGTACTGGTCACGTCGCACTCGACGAACGTCGCCGCTCGGTCCGTGTTGTCTTCGATCCACTCGTGGGTCGGAACACCACCCTCTCTCGGCGTCTCTTGGATGTCTGCGACCACGACGTCCGCACCGTGCCGGGCACTGGTCTTTGCGATGGCGCGGCCATTACCGCTCGCGCCTCCGGTGACGACGACGGTCTTCTCGTCGAGGAGACTCATGCCAGTTCCTCACGACACCGAATCAAATAGGTTCGGATTACCACGCTACGAACGCGGACGCAGGGAATCTCGACCGAGCAGCCGTGGGCAGGTAGCTATCGTCCGGGACCGGCTCGCCATCGGTCGGACGCCACCACCGCCTCCACCGTTCCCTGTCTCCGAATCGTGCCGACGAACCAACCGTTTAAGTGCGAGAACGATAGTGTGTAGTGTGTTGCCACGCATGACGAACGAGTCAACTACACCGACGGATGTACCGTCAGACGACCGCCGCCGATTCATGAAAGTGATGGGAGCCGGAGGGACGACGGCCCTGCTCGCGGGTTGTCTGGGTGGTGGTCAAGGGAACGGGACCGACAGTACCGACGGGGGTGGAGGAGGGACTGGGACGGACGACGACCCAGATAGTGGTAGTCGCTCCGGCGGGACGTTCACCTTCGCCCTCGGGAGCGAACCAACCACGCTCGACACGCACGAGACCAGGCGGGTCCCCGAGCAGCTCGTGCTCGACGCCGTCACCGAGCCGTTGTTCCGCCTCGACCAAGAGAAAAAGCCCGTTCCGCACTTGGTCAGCAACACCGAGCGCAACGACGACGCGAGCGAGTTCACCTTCACCATCAAAGACGGTGTGACGTTCCACGACGGCGAAACGTTCGACGCGGAGTCCGCCGCGTGGAACATCGATCGGTTCCTCGACGTCGGGACGAACGCCTACATCCTCGGTGACCCGGCACGGGTCGAGGCGACCGGGGAGATGGAGCTGACGGTCGGCTACGACAGCCCGAAACCCCGGTTGCCGACACTGCTCACGAACTGGTACGTGGGGATGGTCTCGAAGGCGGCCGTCGACGACGCGGGCGAAGACTACGGCGTCGGGTCCGTCGTCGGAACCGGTCCGTTCTCGTTCGACCAGTGGTCCCAGGGCCAGAGTATCTCGCTCTCCCGGTTCGACGAGTACACCTGGGGACCGGAGTTCGCGGACAACACCGGGCCAGCGAACGTCTCGGCTGTCGAGTTTCGCGTCATTCCGGAGGCGACGACACGAATCAACGAACTGACGTCGGGGAACGTCGACGGGACGAGCTACATCCCACTGAGTGATATCGAGAACGTCGCGGACAGCGACGGTGCGACAGTCCACGAGACCGACTTCCCGTATCCGGCGTACTTCCCGCTGAACATGCAGCGGTCCCCGACCGACGACATCACCGTTCGGAAGGCGATTGCTCACGCGATTCGACGTGAACCGATCGTCAACGCGGCGGTCGGTGGACACGGGACGCAGATTCACGCGCTCGCGCCACCCTCGAGCGTCAACGGACTCACCGAAGAAGCCGCGATGGAGGTCGGATACGAGGAGACCGCCGAGAAGGCCCGTCAACTGTTCGAGGAGGCGGGATGGACGAACGCCTCACAGGGTGAAACGCGGACCAAAGACGGGGACTCGCTGACGCTCACGATGCTCGCGTTCGACCTCAATCAGTGGTCGACACAGGGCGAGGTCGCACAGTCGCTGCTCGGTGAGGTCGGCGTCGAGGTGAATCTCGAAGTCGTCGAGGGAGGGACGTTCTACAGCAAACTGGAGAATCAGGAGTACCACACGCTCACGGGCGGAACTGGCGCGTACTTCGCGGTCGACTTCCTCGACTCGGCGTTTCACAGCGACAACGTCGCAACGACTGGCGGGTTCAACAACTCTATGATCGAGAGTAGCGAACTCGACGAGCTAATCGAGACGGCGAAGTCCGCACCCGAGGAGGCGGCCCGAGTGGAAGCGGTCAAGGAGGCCCAGCGGTTCGTGATGGAGCAGGCTGCAGCGGTCCCCGTGATGACGATCAACCGGACGTACGGCAACCAGAACCCGGTCGGCGGTCTGGAGGCGTTTCTCGAACACGACTGGTATCCCATCGCGTACTTCGTCCACTGGACAGACGTCACGCTCTGACCGCGAGACGCCACGGTAGCTACCCCCGAACTGGTGGGGCGGCGACAGTGACGACCAGGGGTTTGCTCGCTCCGGCGTCGGGTTCTCGTCGAACGACCGGGACTTTTGCCGCTGGCACTCCAGTGTCGAGTGTGTACACGACACTTGGCGGGACGGGACTGAGCGTCTCGCGACTCTGCCTCGGAACCGCCCGCTTCGGTCGGGCAGTCAACACCGACCGAACGCGGCGTCTCGACGAGCAGATAATCGACCGGGAGACCGCCCACGACCTCCTCGACACGGCCTTCGACCAAGGTGTCAACTTCATCGACACTGCGAACTCGTACGGTCGTCCCGTCGAAGGGCGTGCGGAACGCTACATCGGCGAGTGGCTGGACGGACGCGACCGCGAGTCGGTGGTCGTCGCGTCGAAAGTGTACGGGGACATGGGCGATGGTCCGAACGACGCTGGACTGTCCCGCAAGCACGTCCGAGCACAGCTTCGTGGGACCCTCGACCGTCTCGGCACCGACTACGTCGACATCTACTATCTCCATCGGTGGGACGACGACACCCCCATCACGGAGACGCTGTCGACGCTCGACGATGCCGTTCGGGCCGGTAGAGTCCACCACATCGGTCTCAGTACGGCCGCCGCGTGGCAGCTCGTCAAAGCCCAGTGGACGAGCGACGTCAACGGCTGGGAACCGGTATCGATCACACAGCCGAAGTACAACGCGGTCCATCGTGCCCCGGTCGCACCGTACCTCGACGCGTGCGTCGACTCGAACGTCGGCATCTGTGTCTACTCACCGTTGGCCGGTGGGTTCCTCACCGGCAAGTACGAGCGGTCGACACCGGAGCCGAGTGCGTCGCGAGCCAGCCGTGATCGGGGGTTCCTCGACCGCCCGGAGCGCGACTGGCGAGTCCTCGATACCATCCGAACCGTCGCGGAGGAGTTGGACGCGACACCCACGCAGGTGGCGCTCGCGTGGCTGCTCGCACACGAGCGGCACGCGGCGTTCACGCCGATACCTGTCGTCGGACCGCGAACCGTCGACCAGCTCCGAGACAACCTGAGCGCACTGTCGCTGTCGTTGCCACAGGACGCCTACAGCCGAATCAGTGACGCGTACGGGCACGTCTCCGAGACTGCGCGATGAGACCGCGGTTGGGCGGTACGTGACTCGACAGAGATCCAGCGACAGGTCCGTCCGCGGGCGATGCTCTGCGATTGGGTGCTTGGTGTGGGGGCCGGCACGGACGGACGGTGCCCGGTCGGACCGCCGTCCGACCTCGTCGCACGGATACACACGGAAGTCGTGTCCGGCCAGAAGCGACGGAGTGGTTCGCTGCAGGGAGCCCTCTGCAATCGGTGGGTTCCGTTCGAGTCCGAGGGCGGTCGGTCCCTGGTCGATTCCACGGGTCCTTCGGAGGACCGCTCGCGGCCCAACCGGCCGCTGTTCACGACCGTCTGTAGCTGCGAGTGGGTGTGGATACGCGATTCCCATCAGGAGCGCCCAGTGTGTTGGATTTCGGCGGGAGCAGGAGTAGCTATATACCGTCTCGGTCGATACACTGGTTCCGTATGGAAACTGACAGCCCGTCCCCTGGGGAGTTGCTATTCCTCTCTCGGGACGACATCGGTGCCGCCGCTTCCCCGGAAGACTGTCTCGAACGGGTCGAGGACACCTTCCGGTGGGTCGGCGACGGGCAGGTCGAGCAGACCAATCCGATCGAGATCTGGCTCGCAAAGCGTGGCGACGAGTTCGGGTTCGGCAACGTGTCGAGCTATCCCGCGTACATCGAACCGCTCGGTGTGGCGGGGAACAAGTGGCTCGGTGTCTACCAGCAGAACGCCAGGCGCGGTCTGCCGACGTTGAGTGCGGTCAACGTCCTCTCGGACGCGTCGACGGCGATGCCCCTCGCACTCCTCGAAGGGCAGCTAGTGACGGGGATGCGAACGGCCTGTCACGCGGGGGTCGGGGCGAAGTATCTGGCGCGACCGGAGTCGTCGACCCTCGCCATCGTCGGCTGTGGCATGGAGGGACGAACCCACCTGCGGGTGATGGACGCGCTGTTCGACCTCGAACGAATCAACGCGTGTGACATCGACGACGAGACTCGCGAGACGTTCGTCGGGGAGATGAACGAACAGACCGACGCGACGGTCGAAGGCTACGCGGACGCCGAGTCCGCGATCTCCGGAGCGGACGTCATCTGCATGGTGACGACGGCGGAGTCACCCATCGTGATGGCGGAGTGGATAGAGCCGGGGACCCACATCGCGGCGACGAACGGGTTCCAGGACCTCGACCCGACGTTCAGTGCGGCGGCGGACAAGTGGGTCATCGGCGTCGAGGAGCGTGACCGACTGTGGATCGACGGCGAGGAAGTCGGCATCACCGCACCGGAGGGGCTGTCGTACGACGACGTCCACGGCGAGTTGACCGACGTCGTCACCGGTGAGACGACCGGCCGGGAGTCGGCGGACGAACGGACGGTGATGGTCCACATGGGGATGCCGGCGCTGGACGTCGCGGTGTCTCACCTGGTGTACGAAAGAGCTAAACAGGCGGGCATCGGGTCTTCGCTACGTCTGTTCGACCACCAACCATGACTGTACACTTCGAACGGAAGCCACTGGAAGGGATACACGCGCTCTCGCCGCTGTGTCTGGACGAGAACTACGACATCGACCACGACGGGATTCGCTCGAACGTCGAGTGGCTGGAGGACCAGGGGGTCCACAGCGTCATCCAGTTCGCCACGATGGGCCAGTCGATGGCTCCCTCGGAGGCCGAGTTCGACGCCGTGACCGACACCGTCGTCGATGCGGCCGACGACATCGCCTGTGTCGTCGGGGCGTCGGCACAGAACCAGCAGGAAGCGATTCGACGTGCGACGTACGCCGAAGCGGCCGGAGCCGACGGGACGATGATCGAACTCCCGTACATGATTCCGCTCCAGCAGGAGTGGGTCGGTGACTTCTATCGGGACGTCGACGACGCCCTGAACGGCGACATCGGCGTCATCGTCTACAACTACCCCCCGGCGACGGGCGTCGACATCACTCCCGAGACCTGGCGGGAGGAGCTCGTCGACATCCCCTCGGTCAAGGCGGTCAAGGACTCGAACTACTCGACGCCACACTACGACCGTATCCTCGGTCTCTCCGACCGTATCAACGTTATCTCCTCGTACGACTGCCCGTTCTGGCACGACTCACAGCTCGGTGGGAAGGGGTTCATCGGCATCCTGACGTGGGCCGCACCCCAGACTATGCTCCGATTCTACCGGGAGTGTCGCGACGGGAACCACCACGACGACTGGACGATGCGGGTCAACAGGACGCTCGCGCAGGTCTGGGGGGACGTCAGCTCGCTTCCGGGCCGGCCTATCGTCTCGAACTCCCCGGCTATCCTCCACGCGCTCGCGGAGGTCAGCGGGCGACCGGCCGGCGAGGTGCGCCCACCGTATCGCCGTCTCGACGACGAAGCGCAGACGGCGCTCGTCGAGGCGGTCGAACCGCTTCGAGAGATCGAACGCGACCTCGTCTGAACCCGGTGTCGTAGGAACTGCGGAGACGTCGTCGTCGGCTTTCACATCCGTTCCCGTTCGGTCTGGCTACTCGAAGGGCCGGGGTTCGGCCCACCCGGCGCTTCGGTGCGTCTCGTAGGTCACTGTCGTAGTGAGCCGCGCGATTCGCCAGGTCACGTCGTCGTGCCGGTAGCGTTCGTCGTACCGCCCCTGTTCGAGGAGCGCACTTCCGTCCTCGTCGATGGTGACCGCCCGATAGTACCACAGACCGGTGGCCGTCTCGCGGTCGTCCGCGACGTCGACGAGCGGGTTCGAGACGGTGTGGACGCGGGTCTCGTCCTCGGCGAAGAGCCAGTCCTCGGCGAGCGAGCGAAGCGCGTCACGGCCCTCCGTCGCCCCTTCTCGCGAGGCGTAGTTCACGACGGCGTCTTCGGTGAACAGGTCGAGCCATTCCTCGAGTCGTCCGTCGTCCAAACGATGGCAGTACGCGATTCGCAGCGCCTCGACTGCGCTCCGGACGTCGACGTCGCTCGCTGTCGGTCGCATACCCTCTATCCGGTGAAAGACCACAAAAAGCTTCGTCGAGGACGACACCGCCGTGTTCTCGTGGGCCGCTGCCGGTGTCGTGCAGGTCGCGTTCAGACGGTGACGACGTCGTGCGTGTAGTCGAGGAGGTTCTCACAGCCGGTTTCGGTCACGAGCACCGGGTCCTCGATGTGGATCGGCGTGTCCTGCTCGCGGCCCTCGACGAAGATACCGGGGTCGATGACGAACACCATCCCCGACTCGAGTTCGACATCGTTCCCGTTCTGGACCTGTGGGGCCTCGTGACCGCCCATCAACCCCACACCGTGGCCGATCTTCCAGGGCTGGTCGTAGCCCTCGTCGGCCATGTACTCCTCGGCGAACGTGTGGACCTCGTGGGCGGTGACGCCGGGTTCGACGACGTCCATCGTCGCGTAGAGGCACTCCGAGCAGACCTCGTAGGCGCGACGGTCCTCGGCGGACGGTTCGCCGACGAAGACGTTACGCGCGCAGTCGGTCGCGTAGTGCTCGAACTGCGGACCCATGTCCACGTCGACGATGTCGCCGTCGGCGAACCGGCGCTGTCGCGGGTCACGGAAGACCCCGCCGAGACCCATGTTGTCGGAGCCGGCAGCCAGCATCGCGTCGGTTATCTCCATCGCCGCCTCGTACTCGGGGCGGCCCTCCTCGATCGCCTCGACCGAGGCGGCGTGGGCCTCGGCGGCGATGTCGGTGGCCTTGCGGAGATGTTCGATCTCGGTGTCGTCTTTGACCATCCGAAGCCGGTCGAACAGCGACTGCGCGCTGACGAGGTCGGCGTCGGACGCGACCGACCGGAGGAGCTCGCCGTCACCGAACCACGCGTCCGCGGGGACGCCGATGGTCCCATCGGCGACGCCCCGTTCTTCGAGGAGCGCTCCCAGAAGCGGTTCGGGGTCGTCGCCGTCGCGGTAGGTCGTGACCGCGTCGGCCGGGATGGCGGTCTCGGCGTGTTTCATGATGTCGCGGTGCATCTCGCTCAGGACGAACCCAGGCTCGCCGTCCAGCGGCAGGACGAACGCCGACAGCCACACCGGCCAGCCGCCCTCGTAGGCGCTGAATCCGGTGAGGTAGAACTGGTTGGCGCCGGCGTCGACGTAGAGGGCATCGAGGTCTGCCTCCTGCATCCTATCGCGGGCGCGGCTCATGCGACTCTCCCAATCGTAACTGACGCTCGATTTGGACATGCGTTCCGTTTGCTAACGCCTCCCGTAGTGGCTTAACTCTATCCGTCGTCACGATGTCGCCGTGTACACGATATCGGCCGGTCCGCGCTCGTGGTGGCGCTCGACCGACCACTTATGCTCTCACGCTCGCAGCCATAGCACATGCCTGCGCTCGACGCGTTCAGTCTCGACGGGAAGCGCGCTATCGTCACCGGCGGTTCCAGAGGAATCGGGCGAGCCATCGCCGAGGGGTTCGCCGAGGCAGGGGCCGCGGTCGCCATCGCCAACCGCTCGGCGGACGCCTGCGAACAGGCGGCGACCGAGATCGAGGCGGCGACCGACGCCCGAACGCTGGCCGTCCCGACCGACGTGACCGACGAGGCCGACGTCGAACACCTCGTCGAACGGGTCACCGACGCGTTCGGTGGCGTCGACCTGCTGGTGAACAACGCCGGTATCGCCGTCCCGTCGCCGGCCGAGGAGAAACCGGTCGAGGAGTGGCGAGAGACGATGGAGACCAACCTCACCGGCGTCTTCCTCTGTGCGAAACACGCCGGTCGTGCGATGATCGAGGGCGACGGCGGCTCGATCGTCAACGTCTCCTCGATCACGGCGGCGGTCGCCGACCCGGACGTCCCCCACGTCGACTACCACGCGTCGAAAGGTGGCGTCGAGGCGTTCACCCGCCAACTGGCGACGGAGTGGGGGCGTCACGGCGTTCGCGTGAACAACCTCGCGCCCGGCATGGTCGAGACCGAGATGTCCGCGTCGGACGACGCTACCGACGAGAAACGGCGTGACCGTATCCCGCTGGGCGACCTCTCGCGCCCCTCCGACCTCGTCGGGGGGGCGGTGTTCCTCGCGTCGGACGCGGCCGGCTACGTCACCGGCGCGACGCTGCTCGTCGACGGCGGGTACACGGCGACCTGAGTGTTCGACCTGGGCTCTCGACGTGGACGAAGCGACGGAGTCGCCGACTCAGTCGTAGGAGATCTGCGGGTCGAGGTAGCTGTAGGCGATGTCGACCAGGAGGTTGGCGACGATGACGATGACCGCGTACATCAGCGTCACGCCCTGGACGACGGGGTAGTCCCGTCGCAACACGGCGTCGACCAGTAGCCGCCCCATCCCCGGCCACGCGAACACCACCTCGACGATGACCGACGAGGAGATGAGCGAGGGGACCTGCAACCCGAGCAGCGTCACGATGGGAATCATCGCGTTGCGCATCCCGTGGGAGTAGATGACCGACCGCTGGCCGATGCCCTTCCCCTTCGCCGTCCGGATGTAGTCCTTGTTGAGAATCTCCAGCATCGACGAGCGCATCATCCGCGTGAGCAACCCGGCTCTGCGCGCGCCGTTGGCGATGGCCGGCAACACCAGATACGACAGGGCGGTGACCGACAGGAGCGCGCCGGCCCGCCCGGAGATGGGAAAGAAGTCCCAGTGGACCGCGAACAGCAACAGGAGGATGAGCGCGAGCCAGAACGACGGCATCGACAGCCAGAAGATGGCGAACAGCATCGACGCGTTGTCCACCCAGGAGTACTGGCGGACGGCGCTGACGACGCCCAGCGGCAGCGCGATGACGAGCATGATCGCCAGCGACGCGAACGCGAGTTCGAGCGTCGCCGGCAGGCGTTCGACGATGAGGTCGGTGACCGGCGTGCCGGTCTCCAAGGACCGGCCGAGGTTCCCCTGTAGCGCCTGGGTGAGCCAGTCGACGTAGCGGAGATGCGGCGGTTTGTTCAGCCCCATCTGCTGTTCGAGACGGGCGACGGCCTCGGGGTTGGCGTTCTGGCCGAGCGCGATCTGCGCGGGGTTGCCCGGCGAGAGGTAGATCAGCGTCGAGATGACGACCGTGACCCCCAGGACGACGGGGACCATCACCAGCAGCCGTCGGATGATGTACTTGAGCATGGTCAGTAGTGGTGGCAGGCGCAGACGTGGTCGGCGCGACCGTCGACGGGTTCGACCTCCGGGTCGGTGCGTTCGCACACCTCGCCGATGTACTCCTGACAGCGCGGGTGGAACCGACAGCCGTCCGGTGGGTCCTCCGGGCTGGGGACGGTCCCCTCGAGGACGATCCGGTCGTCCATCGCCCCCGCGGACGCCCGCGGTATCGACGAGAGCAGCGCTCTCGTGTAGGGGTGTTTCGGGGCGTCGAACAGCCGCTCGGTCGGGGCGATCTCCGCGACCTCGCCGAGATACATCACCATCACCCGATCGGAGATGTGCCGGACCACCGAGAGGTCGTGACTGATGAAGAGGTACGTGAGGTCGTACTCGTCTTGCAGGTCCTTCAGCAGGTTGAGGATGTCGGCCTGGACGGAGACGTCGAGCGCGCTCGTCGGCTCGTCCGCGATGACGAACTGCGGGTTGACCGACAGCGCCCGGGCGATAGCGACGCGCTGCTGTTGCCCACCGCTGAACTCGTGGGGGGCCCGCGAGAGGTGGGCCTTCGAGAGGCCGACCTCCTCGATGAGCTGATAGAGCCGGTCCTCCCGTTTCGACTTCGACCAGTCGGTCAGCGACCGCATCGGCTCCGTGATGATCTGTGAGACCGTCATTCGGGGGTTGAGACTCGACGCCGGGTCCTGGAAGATCATCTGGACGTTCCGTCGTATCGCCTTGAGCTCTCGTTTCGACGCCGTCGTGACGTCGCGCCCGTCGAACTCGACGCTGCCGGACGTCGCCTCCTCCAGGCGCGCCATCGTCCGCCCGAGCGTGGACTTCCCACAGCCCGATTCGCCGACCAGCCCGAGGGTCTCTCCCGTCTGGATGTCGAAGCTCACCCCATCGACCGCCCGGACGTGGCCGACGGTCCGCTGCAGGATGCCGCCTTTGATCGGGAAGTGCTTCTCCAGTTCGTGTACGCGCACGATCGGGTCGTCGGGTCGCTCTCCGTCGGTGTCGGTGGTCCGTTCCTGTGTGCTCATCGTCGACCTCCGTCGTCGGTCTCCGCCGTCGGTTGCTGCGCTGTGCGGTCCTCGTCGTCGACGGGCCAGGGCGGTGACGCCTCGCTCACGTCGGTGTAGAGGTGACAAGCCACCTCGTGGCGACCGGTCCCCGAGACGTCGGTCAGCGCCGGTGTGACCGACCGACACTCCTCGCCGATGAACTGCGGACAGCGCGAGGCGAACCGACAGCCGTCGGGCGGGTCGACGAGGCTCGGAACGGTGCCGTCGATGGAGGGGAGTCGCGTCGCAGGCTGATCCAGTTTCGGGATGCTCTCGGTCAGTTTCCTGGTGTAGGGGTGAAGCGGACGGTCGAACAGCCGTTCGACCGAGCACGTCTCGGCGACGGTCCCGGCGTACATCACGGCGATGCGGTCGGCGATCTCGCTGACGAGCGGCAGGTCGTGCGTGATGAAGACGATGCTCACCTCGTGGTCGCTCCGTAGCTCACGGAGCACCTCCATCACCTGCGCCTGGATGGTGACGTCGAGCGCCGTCGTCGGTTCGTCCGCGATGAGGAGGTTCGGTTCGGTGACCAGCGCCATCGCGATCATCACCCGCTGGCGCATCCCGCCGCTCAACGAGTGGGGGTACTCGTCCATCAGCCGTTCGGGGTCGGCGAGGCCGCAGGCGTCGAGCATCTCGACGGAGCGCTCGCGGGCGTCGCGCTTCGAGATGTCGCGGTGAGCCAGCAGCACCTCCGAGACCTGGCGACCGACCGTCAACACCGGGTTGAGCGACGTCATCGGGTCCTGGTAGATCATCGAAATCTCCTCGCCGCGGATCTCGTTGAGTTCGGACTCCGAACAGGTCAGCAGGTCGCGTCCGTCGTACCGGATGGAGCCGCCGACCACCTCGGCGGGCGGCGACTGGAGCAGTCCCATCACCGAGAGCATCGTGACCGTCTTGCCACAGCCGCTCTCGCCGATGACGCCGACGACCTCGTCTCCGTACACCTCCAGGTCGACGCCGTCGAGCGCCTCGACGGTCCCCTCTTCGGTGTGAAAGTGGACGTGCAGGTCGTCGATAGCGAGTAGTGGGTCCGTCATGGTTCAGAGCTCCGACTGTCGTGGGTCGAGTGCGTCACGTAGGCCGTCCCCCAGGACGTTGAACCCGATGACCGTCACCATGATGGCGAGGCCGGGGAACGTCGAGATCCACCACGCGTCGTCGATCTCGCCGCGCCCGTTCGCGATGAGCGCCCCCCACTCCGGGGTCGGGGGGCTGACGCCCATCCCAAGAAACGAGAGGCCGGCCGCCCAGAGGATGACCGTCGGGATGGTGAGCGTCGCGTAGACGATGATGCTCGAAGCGACGTTCGGGAGGATGTGCTGGACGATGAGTCTGGCGTCGCTCACGCCAGCCCCCTTCGCCGCGTCGATGTACTCCTCTTCCATCACCCCCTTGACGTCGCCTCTGACCAGCCTCGTGAACCCGCGCCAGCCCACGAGACTGATGGCGATGACCAGCGGTATCAGCCCCCCACCGAGCATCCCGGCGATGGCGAGCGCGAGGACGACGCCCGGTATCGAGAGCGCGACGTCGACCACACGCATGATGACGGACTCGACCATCCCACCGTAGTAGCCCGCGACCAGTCCGAGCGTGACACCGAGCAGCATCTCGAACCCGACGATGACGAGTCCGAGGAAGACGGCGTACTTCGCGCCGAAGACGACGCGCGAGAAGACGTCACGGCCCAGCGTGTCGGTCCCGAACGGGTGTTCGAGGCTGGGTGGCTGTTCGAGCGCCGCGTAGTCCTGCTCGACCGGGTCGTACGGCGCGATGTACGGTGCGAACAGCGCCGTCAGGACGAGCGCCAGGACGATCCCCGACCCGAGCAGCGCCAGTCGGTTTCGGATTAGTCGTCCGGCGACCTTCCGACGCCGCGAGGGAAGCTGCGTCTCCTCGTCCGGCGACTGCGTCGTCGACTCGTCGGAACGGTTCGGTCGGCCCGACCGTCCCTCCTGCAGATCTGACATATAGGGCGTGACAGGCGCTACCGCGTGACAGTACATATGTGTTTTCCTGCAGGCGACGTCGCACCTCGACTCCCGTGGACTGGCCCCGGAGTCCGTTCGCCCGCCGTCGTCACCGCCCTTGCTCGACGACCGGAGACCACCGGACTACCGAGTCGACACCTCCGGGCGGAGTGGAGGCTCAGAGGAGTTCGTCCGCTATCATCCCGACCGGGAGGATGCTGTACGCCATCAGTTCGTCGTGGAACTCCTTGCGGTCGTACGCCTCGCCTCGTTGCTCCCGGTAGGTCTCGCGGAGGTCCATCAGCTGTGTCAGCCCGATGCGGTACGAGGAGGGGTAGGTCGGGCGCGTCGTGTAGCGCTGGACTTCGGTCTCGGCCCAGCGCCGTTCGAGACGGGCGCGGTCCACGAGGAGGTCCGTGGCCTCCTCGGCGGTCATCTCCCGCGTGTGAAGTCCCGTGTCGACGACGATCCGAACTGCCCGCCAGAGGCCGTTGCGTAGTTGCATCAGCCGTAGCTCCGGTTCGTCGAGGAGTCCCGTCTCGTAGAACAGTTCCTCGGTGTAGAGTCCCCACCCTTCGACGAAGATGGGGCTGGTGAACTGCTTGCGGAGCGGCGTCGCCACCTGCTTGTGGACGGCCATGTGGAGGTGGTGGCCGGGGTACATCTCGTGTTGGGCGATGGCGCGAATCCACGCCCAACTGTGGTCACGCAGGTGCTCGGCCCGCGCCTCGTCGTCTTCGGTCGGGTCGACGCCCGTGACGTACCACTTCCCCGCGAGGCCCTCCTCGAACGGTGCGGTGGTCCACGGCTTGGCGATGGGGTAGGCGTCGCGCATGTACGACGGCGTCCACTCGATGCTCACCTCCTCGCCGTCGGGGATGGTGATGAGGTCGTGTTCTACACAGTGCTCGCGGGCCAGCATCGTCTCGTCTTCGTACGCCTGCCGGAGGTCCTCGGCCGCGGGGTGGTCTCGCTTGATGCGCTCGAGAACGGTCACCCAGTCGCTGCCGGGGTCGATACCGTCGGCGATGGTCTCCATCTCCCGTTCGTACCGGTCGACCCACTCCCGCCCGAACTCGTGGAGGTCGTCGGCGTCCATCTCCAGCAGGTGGTAGTCCCGGAGCAGTCGGTCGAACCGGTCGCGGCCCACCGCGAAATCGCCGTCCGCACGCGCTTCGACGCTGTGGAGGAACGCCTCGAACGCGGTGATGGCGTCCGCCGCCCGCTCGCTCGCGGCGACGATGTCGGACTCGAGGTCCGGAACCCTGCCTGCCGCCTCGGGAATCCCGTCGTCCACGAACTGTCGAAGGGTCCGGGTCGTTCTGAGCCCCGCGTCGACCCAGACCGGCGGGACGGACGGCGGGTCGAGTGTGGACTCGGCCGTCGAGAGGAACTCGGGGACGGCGTCGAGTCGTGCGAGCAACGCCTCGAACCGGTCTCTGCGCGCTCGGTCACCGAGGAGCAGGTCGTGGAGGCCGTTCCCGAGCGTGTCGAGGTAGTGTCGTGGTGCTCGCTCCCACGGTCGCATCTCGGCGTCGATTCGCAACTTCTCGAGGACCGCCAACGCCCAACGACGGTCGAGTCTCGCGTCGTGGTCCAGTTCGGCCGGGTCGAACGCCTCGAATCGCTCGGTGAACCGGTCGACCGCCTCGCGCCACTCGCGGGCCGCCCCCGGACCGGTGTCCGGAAGGTCGCCGTCGTATCGATGCACGCCGGCGTGGGTCGCCTCGACCGGGTGGTGTCGCCAGTACGTTTCGAGGAACTCGTCGACCGTCTCGTCGAACGTCGCCATACACTCGATTCGAGTGTGTGGTAGCTTAACTGTACGCACGGCTCGAAGGACGCGAGTCGGGACGAGACGGCCCGGCGAAGACGGACGCGAACGCGGCCGTCCTGTGGCCCTCGAAGGATACTCATCGACCGGCCGGTCGGCGCTCTCCTCGCTTCGACTACCGACGAGCGTGTCGCCGCCGCCGAGTCATCAGTACATGACCTTCCCGGCGGAGACGTTGAGGTCCTGTCCGGTCATCTGGTCGGTCATCGACGAACAGAGGAGGGTGACGGTCCGAGCGACGTTCTCGGGCGAGACGAGTTCCTTCCGTGCGCTCTTCTCCATCTCCATCTCCTTGACCTCCTCGGCGGTGTGGCCGTTCGCCTCGGCGTGTCGACGGAACACCCGTTCGATGCGTGGCCCCTCGACGGAGCCCGGACAGACGACGTTCGCGTTGATGTCGTATCGACCGACTTCGGCGGCCAGTGAGCGTGTGAACCCGATGAGACCCATCTTCGAGGTGGCGTACGGCGTCCGGTGTGGCACCGGTCGCTTCCCGGTGACCGAGGCGATGTTGACGATGCGACCGTACCCCTCCCGTTTCATCACCGGGAGGACGCTCCGCGTCATGAGGAACGCGCCACGGAGGTTGACGGCCATCGTCTGGTCCCACTGTTCGACGGTCACCTCGTCGCACGTCGCGGTCGGTCCGGCGATGCCGGCGTTGTTGACGAGGATCTCGACGGTTCCGAACTCCTCGACGGCGTAGTCGACGGCCCGCTCGATGCTCTCGGGCCTCGTGAGGTCCATCTCGACGCACAGCGCCTCTCCACCGAGTTCTTCGACCCGTCGTCTGGTCTCGGCCATCTCGTCGGGGTCGAGGTCTGCAACGACGACGTTCGCCCCGTTTCGTGCTAGCTCTACCGAAATCGACTGTCCGATACCGCGACCGCCACCGGTGACGATGGCTGTCGCGCCTTCGCGAACCATGACACGAGTTGTCGCGTCGGTGAATATAAATGTACTCCCACGTCAACTGACTCTTGTCACGAACGACCGAGCGATGGCGCTCTCCGTCGAGACCGGGAATCACCGACACCGGTCGGACACTGTCCGGGGTGATGTGGTCGTCGGAGCTATCGACGTCCGTCGTCTCGGGACCGCTGCGGTGGTCGTCTGTCCCGGTAGCCCCCGCCTCTTGCAAATAGTTATACGGGCTCCCCCGAACGGACGGACGTCGACAATGAGTGACGCAGACATCGAGTTCGGATACGCGATACCGGGCTACGGCAAGTACGGCCGACCAGAACCGTGGAAAGACATCGCCCGGACGGCGGAGGACGCCGGTTTCGAGACGCTGTGGACCGGTGACCACGTCACCATCCCGGAGGAACTCGACTACGACGAGTACCAGTTCGGGGTACCGGACTGGGCGGACATCTCGAACCCGAGTCTCGACGTCTTCGGGAAGTTCTCCTACATCGTCGCGGTGACCGACGAAATCAACGTCGGGACGAACATCTGTATCGTCCCGCTCCGTCACCCCATCCTGCTCGCGAAACAGGCGCTGACCGTCTCGGCGCTCTCTCACGGCCGCTTCGAGTTCGGTGTCGGCAGCGGCTGGCTCCGCTCGGAGTTCGAGGTGCTGGACGCGCCGTTCAAGCTACGGGGCAAGCAGACCGACGAGTTCCTCTCGATGTTCGAGACGATATTCGAGAACGAGGGGGAGACGGCGTTCGACGGCGACGTCATCAACTTCAGGAAGACCGGATTCCACCCGCTCCCCGACGAGAAACCCCCCATCTGGGTGGGCGGCACCTCCGGAGCGGCGCTCCGGCGAACCGCGGAGTTCGGCGACGGCTGGACCGTCGTCTCCCGAACGGCCGAACAGGTCGGCGAGACCCGCGACCGACTGATGAACGCCTGGACGGACTACGACCGCGAGGGCGTGCCGGAGATATCCGCACGCTGTCGGGTCCACCTCGGCGACGTAGAGGGAGACGTCCCGGAGGTGGCCACGGCCGGAGCGGCCGAAGACGTCATCTCGACGATCGAGGACTACGCGGCGGCGGGCACGACGCAGTTCATCGTGTCGCCGATGGTCGACAGCCTCGACGAGGAACTCGAACAGATCCGCCGGTTCGGTGCCGAAGTCATCCCCGAGTTCGAGTGACGACGCCCGGAGTCGGTGGCAGCGGGTACACGACGCCTCGCCCGGTGGAGTCGCCGCTCACCCCAGCGTGACGCCACCGTCGACGCGGAGCGTCTCACCGGTGACGTAGCTCGCGTCGCGGAGGTACGCCGCGGCGTCCGCGATTTCGTCGACGTGGCCGTACCGCCCGAGCGGGACGGTCGCTTCGTTCTCCGCGACCCGCGACTGGTCGGTCATGTCCGTCTCGATGTGGCCCGGCGCGATGGCGTTGACCCTGACGTCGGGGGCGAACTCGACGGCGAGGCTCTTCGTCAGCCCCAGGATAGCGGCTTTCGAGGCGACGTAGTGTGCCTCCTCGGCGTAGCCGACCAGCGCGACGAACGACGAGAGGTTGGTTATCGACGGCGTCTCCGCCGTCGAGCGCCGGAGGTGTGGCGCTGCGGCCCGAGAGACGGCGTACGCGCTGTTGACGTTGTTGTCCATCACGCGGTCGAAGTCGGCGGTCGGCAGGTCGGCCGTCGGCCGGGCCTCCTCGATACCGGCGTTGTTCACGACGTGGTCGACGCCTCCGAACTCGTCGACGGCCCGGTCGACCAGCGTCTCCGCACCGTCGCCGCTGACGTCGGCCCGAACCGCGACGGCGGCCCGGTCGGTTCGCTCCTCGACGCTGGAGGCGGTCTCTTCGGCGGCTTGCTCGCTCGTTCGGTAGTTGAGGACGACGTCGTACCCGTCTGCGGCGAACCGGAGGGCTATCGCCCTGCCGATTCCGCGGGCCGACCCGGTGACGATTGCTGCTGGCATCGCCTCTGCTTTCGGCGGGTGTGCGATAAATCTACGTCGTCATCGCGGGCTGTCGACACGGAGAAGCGACCGACGCCACGGCGGTGTGGCGATGGAAACGTTCAAGACTGTTGGGTTGGCATACCACATCTGTTCACTCACAGAACCCAACCATGACTACGTTCAACAGAAATCCGATCGAGGGCATCATGGCCCTCTCGCCGCTGTGTCTCACCGACGACCAGGAGATCGACTACGACGGCATCCGTGCGAACATCGAACACCTCGAATCGCAGGGCGTCCACGGCTTCGTCCAGCTATCGAGCATGGGACAGGTCAACGCCCCGACGGAGTCCGAGTTCGCGGAACTGACCGACGTCTGTGTCGACGCGGCCGACGACATCACCTGCGTCATCGGCGGGTCCGGCACCAGTCAGCGCGAGGTCATCGACCGCACGACGTACGCGGAGCAGGCGGGGGCCGACGGGACGATGGTCGAACTCCCCTACATGCTCCCCCTCGAACCGGAGTGGGTCGGGCCGTTCTTCCGCGACGTCGACGACGCCCTGAACGGCGACATCGCCGTCATGGTCTACAACTTCCCGCCGGTCACGGACTGTAACATCACGCCGGACATCTGGCGCGAGGACCTGCTCGACATCGACAGCATCAAAGCCGTCAAGGAGTCGAACATGGCGCTCTACCACCACGACGAGGTGCTCCAGACCGTCGCCGACGACGTCAACTTCATCTCCCCGTACGACGCCCCGTTCTGGCACGACTCACAGCTCGGCGGGAAGGGGTTCATCGGCATCCTGACGTGGTCCGCGCCGAAACTGTTCGTGAAGTTCTACGAGGAGTGTCGCGCCGGCAACCACCACGACGAGTGGGTCCGGGAGGCCAACCGCCGCATCGTCCGGGCGTTCGGCGACATGAACCGACTGCCGGACGCGCCCGCAGAGCCCTACGAGTTCGGCGTGCTCAACGCGCTCGCCGAAATCGGCGGGCAGAACGGTGGGCCACCGCGCAAACCCTACCGGCCGCTCCACGACGAGGCGCGAGCGGCACTCGAAGACGCCGTCGAGCCGCTGCAAGCGCTCGAAGCGGAGCTGTAGGCGTCGACTCGCGGCTCGCTCCCGCTACGGATCTCCTCCGTCTCTCTCGGTACGTTCGTATCCCGTGGACTTTCGTTCACGTTCACGACGCTGAGCCCGTGAGAAACATTCATTAGCATGCTCGCGGAAGTCGACCTATGTCGGAGCGAAGTCAAGAACCGGTAGGTTCGGACGGAGAACGAACAGCGTCACCCGGCGGGTCGAGCGTCACGCGTCGTCGGTGGCTTCGGAACGGCGCCGCGATGGTCGCGCTGTCCACGATGGCCGGCTGCACCGGTGACGGCGGTGGCGACGGGGAGACGGGCGGTGACGGAACGTCGGGCGGTGATGGAACGTCGGGCGGTGGCGGGGCGACCACGGGCGGACAGGACCTCTCCGGGACGTCGGTGACGTTCCAGGGGTTCGGGACACATATCCCGGCGGTCGAGGAGATGGCCGCCGACTTCGAGGAGGAGACGGGTATCGAGGTGTCGGCCGCTCCGTTCAGCGACGACTGGCAGGTGCTCGCACGACAACGGGCGGGTGCGGGCAACCTCGACCTCTTCCAGCTCTCGATGCGAGCGGTCCCCTCCGCTCGGCGAGACGACCTCATCCAGCCGATTCGGACCGAGAACGTTCCGAACCTGGAGAACGTCCAGTCGAAGTACCGCCCCGAGAACACGCCGTGGGAGCCCGAAGCAGAGACGTGGACGGCGGTGCCGGCGCACTTCGGGTCGAACTCGCTGGCGTGGAACACGGACCTCTGGCCCTACGACGAGGACCCGACGAGCTGGCGGGACCTGCTCCAGCCCGAACTCGAAGGTGAGGTCGGCTACTCCCAGCGACCGAACTACGCGGTCTGTACGACCTACCTCCAGTTCTGGCCGGACGAACCGCGTGCGTTCGAGGAGAACTACGACGAACGGATCCAGAAGGTGTGGGAGTCACTGGAGACCGAGTGGAAACCGCAGGTCGGGACGTGGTTCGGCGGCGGCCCCGAGGCGAGCCAGGCGTTCGCCAACGAGACGGTGACTGCGGGCCATCAGTTCCCCGTCATCGTCGCCACGCTCCAGAACGACGGCGTCCCCGTTCGCAACACCGTCCCCGAGGAGGGAGCCTTCCAGTACATCGACGGCTTCGCGATCCCGACCGGTGTCGAGGACCCGAAGCGGGCGGCCGCCGAGGAGTTCATCAACTACGCGCTCGACCCCGCCAACCGCGAGAACTACCTCCAGACCGTGCCGACGGGGACTACCTTCGACGTCCCCGAACAGTACCAGTCCGAGGCCTACAAGAACAACGCCGCGGTGAAGTTCGAGGACCGCCTCGCCATCTTCGACCCCCTGTTCATCGGCGACAAGGCCGACCAGTGGTCGACGAAGATCCAGGAGATCATCCGCGCCTGAGTGACGCTATCATGCCACCTAGAGCGCAACTGCTATACCGTCTCGCCGACCGGATATCCAACAGATGACCGAACCGATCCTATCCGTCACCGACCTGACCAAATCGTACGGTCGGACGGTGGCCGTCGACGACGTCTCGTTCGAGGTGGAGAACGGAGAGTTCTTCTCGTTTCTCGGTCCGAGCGGCTGTGGGAAGACCACGACACTCCGCATGATAGCGGGCCTGGAGACGCCGACCTCCGGGAGTATCGAGATGAACGGCGAGGACCTGACCGCCGTCCCCCTCCACGAACGGGACGTCAGTATGGTGTTCCAGACGTTCGCGCTGTTCCCGAACAAGACGGTCGGCGAGAACGTCGGGTTCGGGCTGAAGATGGACCGCGTCCCGAAGGCCGAACGCCGCGAGCGGGTCGCGGAGTACCTCGACCTCGTCGACATGCCGGGGTTCGAGGACCGAGACCCCACGAACCTCTCCGGTGGCCAGCAACAGCGCGTCGCGCTCGCGCGAGCACTCATCACCGAACCGTCGATTCTCCTGCTCGACGAACCGCTGTCGAGTCTCGACCTGAAGCTCCGGAAGAACATGCGCTTCGAACTGAAGCGGATTCAGGACGAACTCGACACGACGTTCATCTACGTCACGCACGACCAGGACGAGGCGCTCTCGATGAGCGACCGCATCATGCTGTTGAACGCCGGCGAGCGAGAGCAGGTCGGCACTCCCCAGGAGCTCTACAGTCGCCCGGCCAGCGAGTTCGCGGCGGACTTCATCGGCGACACGAACCTGTTTCGCGGCGCGGTTGCACGGACGAACGGGTCGACCGCGAGCGTCGAGCTTCGAGGGCTCTCGACGGCTCTGGAGTCGGTCCGGAACCCAATCGGCGCTCGTGAAGGCGACTCCGTGGTGTTGAGCGTCCGCCCCGAGCACATCGACGTCTCGACGGCGTCGTCGGGGCAGGTCGTCGGGCAGGTCGAGACGGTGACGTTCTACGGCAACTCGACGCGGCTGCTCGTCGACGTCGACGGCGAGCGGGTGCTCGTGGAGGTCGGCGGCCGCGAGGGAGCGGTCTCGCTCGAACGGAACCAGTCGGTCCACCTCCAGTTCGATTCGGACCGTGCGGCACTGCTGGAGGCCTGACCGATGGGAATCAGAGACGACACGGAGCGACTGAACCTCTCGCTGGACTCGCTGGTCGGCGGCCGGTCGGTGTGGTTCGTCCCGGACGTCCGGTTGATTCCGGGGCTGGTGTGGGTCGTCTTCGTCCTCGGTGGCTCCATCCTGACGATGGTCCTCTACAGCTTCATGGTCGACCCGCTGTCCGGTGACTTCACCATCACCTTCGAGTTCTACCGCGAGTTCTTCTCGAAGGCGCTCTACCGGACCGTGATGATAGACTCGCTGGTCATCGCGCTGAAGACGACGCTCGGGACGCTCCTCGTCGGCTACCCGCTCGCGTACTACATCGCGGTCCACAGCGACCATCGGAACCTGCTGTTGCTCGTCGTCATCGCACCTATCTGGATCAACGAGGTCATCCGGACGTTCGCGTGGATGCTCATCCTCAACACGAACGGCGTCATCAACTACGTGCTCGTCGACCTGCTCGGCGTCCTCGACGACCCGCTCAGACTGATGAACACCGAGACGGCGGTGGTCATCGGTCTCGTCCACCCGCTGTTGCCGTACATGATCGTCCCCATCATCGCCAGCCTCCTCCGTATCGACTTCTCGGAGATAGAGGCCGCCCGAAACCTCGGCGCGACGAAGCTCCAGGCGTTCTACGAGGTGACGCTCCCGCAGACGGTGTCGGGCATCGCCGCCGGTGCGACGTTCGTCTTCGTGCTCTCGTCGGGAGCGTATCTCGCCCCCGTCCTCCTCGGCGGGAGCGGGAACAACATGATAGCGAACTTCATCGGCCTCATGTTCAGCGAGGGGCAGAACTGGAACTTCGGTGCCGTGCTGGCGGTCATCTACAGCGCCGTCATCGTCGTCCTGTTCGTCGCCGTCGGCCTGGTCGGTGACCTCGAACTGGGTGGGGCGACCGACCTGGAGGGCGACCAGTGAGCCCGTCGTTCAGTGCGCTACTGGGGCGTGTCGACGTCAGCGACCGGACCGCGGGGCGTCTGCAGCGAGCGGTCGCGGGCGGTGTTCTCGCGTTCCTCTACCTGCCGATCCTGATCGTCATCCTGCTGTCGTTCACCCCCGAGCGCAACCCGTCGTTCCCGATGCCGGGGCTCTCGCTGAAGTGGTACGAGGCGCTCGTCGAGAACAGCGCGTTCACCGACGCCATCGTGTTCAGTACGAAACTCGCCGTCGCGTGCGCGTTCGTCTCGGGGTTCGTCGGCCTGATGGCCGGGTTCGGTCTCGCTCGGACCGCACCGTCGGGTGGCTTCCTCGACGAACGTAAGCTTCGCATCCTGTTCAGTCTGCCCATCATCATCCCGTTCATCATCACCGGCATCGGTGGGCTGGTGTTCTTCAACGTCCTCGGCATCTACGGCAGTTTCACCTCGCTGCTCGTCGGACACGTGATGATCACGCTCCCGTTCACGACACTGGTCATCGCCTCCGGACTCAGCGGCCTCGACGAGTCCGTCGAGGAGGCGGCGCGCAACCTCGGTGCGACACAGCTCAGAGCGTACTACGAGGTGACCATCCCGATGATTATGCCCAGCATCGTCGCCGCGATGCTGTTCGCGTTCATCCTCTCGTTCAACAACTTCGTCCAGACGTTCTTCTGGCTGAGCTTCACCGACCAGACGCTCCCGGTGCTCATCTACGGTCGGATCCGGCTGACGTACGACCCCACGCTCAACGCCGTGGGGACCGTCCTCATCGTCTTCTCGCTCGTCGTCACCGTTACCGCCGAACGGGCGTCGAAACGCCTGTTGACCTGACGCCGCGTACGCGGTCGGTCTCTCCCCCCTTCGGACGCACCCGCCGGTAGCTACTTGCCGACGCGTCGGGTCGACTCGCGTATGACTGACCTGACGAACGAGGTCGCCGTCGTCACGGGTGGCGCGAGCGGTATCGGTCGGGCCATCGCGCTGACGTTCGCCGACCACGGGGCCGACGTCGTCGTCGCGGACATTACCTCGGAGCCACGGGAGGGCGGCGTCCCCACACACGACCGAATCGAAGCGGAGACGGACTCGTCTGCGCGCTACGTCGACTGTGACGTGCGTGAGGTGGCGGATCTCGAAGCGGCCGTCGACGCCGCCGAGGCGTTCGGCGGCGTGTCGGTCATGGTGAACAACGCGGGACTGACCCGCGTGGAGTCGTTTCTGGACGTCACCGAGTCGGCGTACGACCGTCTCATGGAGGTCAACGCCAAGGGGGCGTTCTTCGGGTCGCAGGTCGCGGCCAAGCGGATGGTCGACGGCGACGGCGGAGCTATCGTCAACATGTCGAGCGACGCCGGCCTCCAGGGGACGACGAACTCGACGGTCTACGGGATGTCGAAGGGTGCGGTCAGGACGCTCACCTACTCGCTGGCCGTCCAGTTGGGGCCGTCGGGCGTCCGGGCGAACGTCATCCATCCCGGCCCCGTCCGCACCGCACTCCAGAGTGAGGACCTCGGCGGGATGTACGATCTCGACGAGCACGGCGAGCGCGTCCCGCTCGGGCGCGTGGCGACCCCCGAGGACGTGGCGAGAGCCGCGCTGTTCCTGGCCGACCCGGCCGCGTCGTTCGTCAACGGCGAGTCGCTCATCGTCGACGGCGGTGCGTTCCGAACGCCGTAAGGATCGCCCGTCGAACGACTCGTGTCCACCTTCCGTCCCGACCCAGGCAGCCGTGGTCGGCCGATTCAGTCGTCGAGCGCCACCTGGACGAGCTCTTCGACCGGGTGAACCGTCGTCCACCCGACGACACCCCCGTTCGTCGGGAGCGCCCGCGTGATGGGACCTGCGAGGTCGGCCGCGCGTATCGGGCCGTCGACGCCCACCGTCGTCCGGAGTGTCTCGACGTCGTCGACGTACAGTTCGACGATACCCCCGTAGTCCGCCTCGGCCGGCGCGACTGGCGTCGCCGACGTGAACTTCCGAATCGAGGGGACGCCCTCCGGGTTGACGCCGTCGAGCCAGCCGTCGAGGAACGCCTCGTGCGAGCAGCCCTCCGCACGCGCGACGACGGCGACGAGTTTCGCCGACCGCGACCGGTCGCCGAGCGCGTCGTAGTGGACGGTTTCGGTGACGAGGTGCCGGTCGCTCCGCGCCTCGAAGCTGTCGACGTCGTTGATCGCAGGGTTGTCGCTGTCCGGTCCCAGTACCGCCTTGAAGGCGTCGACGTCGTCGAAGTAGAGCTCGGCGATACCGTCGTACGGGCTCGCTGCCGGGGCCACCGGGAGCGACGTCCGATACCCCCGGAGCCCGTCGAGTCGCTTCGCCAGTGGAACGTGGTCGGTCAGCCAGTGTTCGCGGAACGCCTCGTGGGTCATGTCTTCCCGTCTGACGAGGAAGGCCTGTAGTTTGATCACGACACCTGGTCACTTCTGCGAGCGCCGCCAAATACACATCGCCCTGCGGCCGCCTGCTCCCGGCCCGCTCGCCACTCGCTCCCTCCGAGCGACCCGGCGCGGCGACCACGCCGTCGCCGATACCCTTTAGACACCGCTTCCCCTGTGACCTACCATCATGCTTCACGCGAAAGGCGACCTCCTCAGCATCGACGTGAGCGACCGAACGACGACGACGACGGACGTCGACGACGTGTTGGAGTCGTTCATCGGTGGTCGGGGTGTTGCGACGCGACTCGCGCACGAACGCGTCCCCTTCGACGTGGACCCGCTCGGGCCGGACAACCGTCTCCTCTTCACGACGGGGCCGATGCAGGCGTCGACGATGTCGTTCACCGGTCGGATGAACGCGACGGCGGTCTCGCCGCTCACGAACGGCCTCTGCTCGTCGAACGCCGGTGGGTTCCTGTCGCGGAACTTCGCCGACACGGGCTACAGCGCGGTCGAGTTCGTCGGGGCGGCCGACGAACTCCTGACCGTCCACGTCACCGACGAGGGCGTCGAGTTCGTCCCGACGCCCGACCTCGCGGGAGCGACCGTCTCGGAGACGCTCGGGACGCTCGAACGGGAGTTCGACGTGAGCGCCGACCAGACGGCGGTCGTCGGGCCGGCCGGCGAGAACGAGGTCCGGTTCGCCTCCATCATGACGTCGAAAGAGCGTGCGTTCGGCCGGGGTGGCCTCGGGGCCGTCCTCGGGGCGAAGAACGTCAAGGCGGTGACGTTCGACGGCGACTCCGCTCCCGACGTCGAGATACCGGCCACGCAGGCGGAGGTCCACCGCGAGGCCGCGACCGACGACCACATCATGAAACGGCAGGGGACCGTCTCCGTGATGGACCTGGCGAACGAGGTGGAGGGCCTGCCGTCGTACTACTTCTCCGAACGGCAGTTCGAGGGCGTCGAGGGTATCAACGGCGCGGCCGTCGAGGCCAAGAAGTACAAGAAGGGGACCTGTTCTGCCTGTGCGTTCGCCTGCAAACTCCCGACGCGGGACGAGGAACGGGGCATCGAGACGGAAGGCCCGGAGTTCGAGGTGGCGATGGCGTTCGGGTCGAACGCCGGCGTCGACGACATCGTCGACGTGATGAAGTCGAACAAGCTCTGTGACGAGTTGGGTCTCGACGCCATCTCCGCGGGGAACACCATCGCGGCGTATCTGGCGGCCGAAGACGAGTTCGGCAACCGCGACCTCATCTGGGAGCTCGTCGAGCAGATCGCCCGTCGGGAGGGGGTCGGCGACACGCTCGCGGAGGGCATCGATCGCATCGCCGACGACCTCGGCGTCGACAACTGGTCGGTCAAGGGGATGGACTTCGCCGCCCACGAGGGGCGCGTCCTCAACGGTCAGGGGCTCTCCTATGCCGTCTCCAACCGCGGAGCCGACCACATGTACGCGACGTTCTACTCGGTCGAGTACCCGCTCGTCGACGAGGACGAGGCGCTCCTGCCGGATGGGACGCTCGGCAAGGCCGGTCGCATCGCCCACCAGGAGGACAAGATGGCGCTCTGTGACAGCGGCGTCGTCTGTAAGTTCTCGCGGGACTACATGACCCCCGACCGGTTCGAGACGCTGTTCGGGGCGGAGTTCGAGACGCTCCTCGACGTCGGCGCGCGGACGGTGGCGCTCGAACGCCACTTCAACAACCAGCGTGGCTTCGACCGCTCGGACGACCGGTTGCCGTACGACCTGCCGGACTTCGAGGCGGCGCTCGACGAGTACTACGGCGAACGCGGGTGGACGGACCGGGGGACGGTGCCGGAGGCCGCCGTCGAGTACTGAGCCGACCGCATCGTCCCCGTCTGTCGTCGGACACTGGGCACCTCTACGCGGTCACCCGGCCATCTCGACGACCATCGTCCGGCCACGACCGGTCACGACCCGGACGTAGCCGGTGAGTTCGGCGTCGACGTCGTCGTCGCCGGTGTCGGCGTACAGCGGTCCGTCGAGCGAGAGGAGTTTCTCCTGCGTGGCGAGGATAGTGACGTTCTCGACACCCACGCGCTCGACGACACGGCCGCTCAACTGCTGGTTCCCGCGCCCGAACACGAACCCCTGGCCACCGATGACCCCGACGACGATTTCGGCGTCCACGCCGTCGAGCAGTTCGAGGAGGTCCGCCTCGTTCACGTCCCGACCCACCAGTTTCCCGTCGCGGACGACGTCGACGCCGAGCAGCGAGTGTGGGAGGTCGAGACGGTCCATGACAGCGCTGGTTGTCGTCCCCGGCCCCACGACGTAGTAGCGGTCCGGTTCCATCCGCTCGACGACTGCGGCGGCGATAGCGGCCTTCGCCGCGTCGTCGCTCGTCCCGCCGCCGGACTTCGGACTCTGGACGAGGCGTCGCTGTCGTGGGACGCGCAGGTAGCCGTAGAGCGTCGCCGAGAGACGGTCCTCGCGGAACGCGGACTCGTCGATGTCCATCACCTCCCGGAGGTCGACGCTCGTGACCTCGTCCCGGACGAACGCCGCGAGGAGTCGGCCAGCAGCCCTCGGTGTCGGCGCGAACACGCCGGAGTATATCTTCACACCCGTGGGGATGCCGACGACCGGCACTCGCTGGTCGACCGCGTCGGCGACGTCCCGTGCCGTCCCGTCGCCGCCGGCGAAGACGAGCAACTCGACGTCCGCATCGACGAGTGCGTCCGCGACACGCCTCGTGTCGGCCGCCGTCGTCTCGTCCCCCTCGAGGCTCGTGACGACGGTCGGTTCGAACCCACGGGACGTGGCGACGGTCTCGCCCATCGGCCCCGGCCCGACGAGGAGGTCGACGCCCACTCCCTGTGCGGCGAGTTCGTCGAGCGCCTCCCCCGTCCGGTCCGGCGAGACGGGTTCGGCACCGAGTTCGCGCGCCCGTTCGAGGACCGAACGGCTGTCGGTCCCCTTGAGGCCGACTCGCCCGCCCATGCCGGCGATCGGGTTGACGACCAGTCCGATGCGCGTCTCGCTCATACACGGCAATCACCACCCCCGGACATGAAGCTCACGGCGAGCGACTCGGGCGACCGCCGTCCGAGTGAACTCGCCGTCGTCTCCCGGAGTCGCGTGAGCGACCGGCCGAAGTGGACCGTTCGCGGAGCGAGTCCACCCGCTCGGCCGACGGGGGTCGCTCGTGGCAGAGAAAAGGTTAAGCGTGGCCACTCTGTCGTCTCGTACGATGGTAACACGAACCGCAGACCCTGGTACCCTGCGATTTCTGAGTCGTGAGGACGTCGAGACTGCCCTCGACGCCGGCCCGTGTCTCGACAGAGTCGAGCAGACGTTCCGGTGGGTCGGTGAGGGCCGCGTCCAGCAGTCGAACCCGTTCGACCTCGACGTCTCCAGCGCCGACGACGAGTACGGTCTCGGGATGGTCCAGTCGTTCCCGTCGTACGTCGAACCGCTCGGTGCGGCCGGTCACAAGTGGCTCGGCTACATCGAGCGCAACGCCGCACGTGACCTGCCGACCATCAACGCCATCGACGTCCTCAGCGACGCGGAGACCTCGCTACCGGTCGCCGTGATGGAGGGCCAGTCGGTGACCGCGATGCGGACGGCGGGCCACGCCGCCGTCGGCGCGAAGTACCTCGCCCGCGAGGACGCCTCGGTGCTGACCGTCGTCGGGTGTGGCGACCAGGGCCGGACGCATCTAGCGATGATGAACGAACTGTTCGACCTCGACCGTGTCAACGCCTGCGACATCGCCGACGAGGTTCGAGAGCCGTTCGTCGAGGAGATGGGCGAGCGGTTCGACGTCGACGTCGTCGGCTACACCGACGCGGAGGCGGCCGTCGAGGGCGCGGACCTCATCTGTACCGTCACGTCCGCGACGCAGCCTATCGTCAAAGAGGAGTGGGTGACGCCCGGAACGCACGTCGCGGCGACCGCGGGGTTCTACGACATGGAACCGACGCTCAGTGGCGCGGCGGACAAGTGGGTCGTTGGATGGTACGACCGTGACCTCAGTTGGCTCGCGGGGGAGACCGAGGACGACTGGACGGCCGACGGCTACAGCGTCGACCCGGACGACATCCACGCCGACCTCGTCGAGGTGATGCGAGGCGACGCTCCCGGCCGCGAGTCGCCCGACGAGCGGACGGTCATGACCCACAAGGGGATGCCCGCGCTCGACACCGCGACGATGGAACTGGTCTACGAGCAGGCCGTCGAGGCGAACCTGGGCACCGAGATAACGCTGTTCTGACCGCTCTTCGGGTCGACGACGTCGGCCCGCGACTCGTTTAGTCGTCGAGGAGACGGCTCGCGTTCTCGGAGACGATCGCCTCGGTCGCAGCGTCGCTCAACGGCAGGGCTCTGAACCGCTCGATGGCGTCGAGCGAGTCGAAGGGGAAGGCACTCGCGTACAGCACCTTCTCCCGGATGAGGTCCTCGGCGGCCGCGACGAACGGCTCCGCGCCCGGGAAGAACTGGTAGATGGACCCGTCGATGTAGACGTTCGGGCGTCGGTAGGCCAGCGCGACGAACTCGGTCGGGCGCGGCCAGGCGGCGTGCGAGCAGACGAAGGTGAGGTCGGGGAAGTCGGTGGCGACGCGGTCGACGCGGGCCGCGTCGTGGCTGTCGCCGACGGTCCCGACGTTGGGACCGAGCGTGAGGACGACCGGTACGTCGAGTTCAGCGGCTTTCGCGTACAGGGGGTAGTTGGTCCGGGCGTCGGGGGATGTCGGGTCGAACGACACCCCGGAGAGGTCGAGGTCCCGAACCGCCCGTTCGAGTTCGCGCGTCGCCGCCACGACGTCCGTCTCGCAGTCGACGCCAGCGAACCCGACCAGTCGGTCGGGGTATCGGTCGACGCAGTCGGCGACGTAGTCGTTCGTCACGCCGCGAACGACCCGCCCGTCCTCGACGGTCTGTCGACCGGTGAAGACCGCCCGGTCGACGCCTACGTCGTCGAGCGCCGAGACGAACGCCTCGAGCGTGTCCGTTCCGGGGTGGTCGTGGCCCGGAACCAGGTCGAAGAAGTCGTAGTCCGGCGGGTACGCCGCCATGTACTCGCTCGTGTTCGGTCGTGCTCGGAAATCTGTGACTGTCATCGTATCGCACTCGGCGGGCGTCAACGAAGAACGTTGCTCCACCCGATGGCGGCGAGCGTCGCCACCGACGGGGTGGCGAGGTCCGACGCGTTCACCCCAGGTTGCTGTAGACGCGTTCGTCGCTCTGTGGGAACACCTCGACGAGGTTCCCCCACGGGTCCCGACAGTAGATCAGCGTGAAGTCGTCGTCCTCGTGGTTGACGCCCCACTCCTCGGAGTACGCCTCGCCGCCGTGTTCCTCGATACGTTCGGCGAGGCCCGACACGTCCGGATCGATTATCGAGAGGTGGAACAGCCCCGGCGCTCTCGGGTCGGGGTCGCTCTCGCCGTCGGTCTCGTCGAACTCGAACAGTTCGATACCGATCTGGTTCCCCGTCGAGAGGTGGGCGATCGTCATCGTCCCGAAGTCGCCGAGCAGGTCGGTCACCTGTCGTCCGAAGTAGCCCTCGTTCTCGATGGTCGTCGGCTCCATCACGACGTTGAACCCGAAGACGTCCTGGTACCACTGCGTGGCGGCGTCGATGTCCGAGACGGTGAAGCCGACGTGCGCGAGGCCACGTGGATAGGGTTTCTCTGCCATACCGGCTGAGAGGTACACTGCCTGATGAAAATACGTTTCGGTGGAGGCGGTCAGTCCTCGTGGTCGCCGAACTTCCGCTGGTACGCCCGCCACGTCATCGCCCACTGGTCGGGGTCGTCGATACGCTCCTCGTCGACGCGGTCGATGGACTGGTTGTGCGGGGCCGTCTTGACGCGTTCGGGGTCGTCGTAGGCCTCCTCGGCGATGCGCCGGAGCGCCTCGGCGTACGTCTCGATGTTCTCCTTCGAGTGCATCTCGCCGGGTTCCGGCGTGAACGGTTCGTCGTACGTCCAGGGGTCGTGGCTCATCCAGTAGGCGTCGATGCCGAAGTCGGTCAGGCGACGACGGATGTCGACCGTGCTGACGCCGGTGTCCTCGAACAGTTCACCCCAGCTGTACCGCGTCATCTCCATCCGACGCTGTGTGACGTTCTCGACGGTCTTCGCCAGCCCCGGAACGTCCTCCAGCAGCGTTTCGAGGTAGTTGTTCCCGAGCACCGAGAGGTTGCTCGCCTCGACGATTCCCTCCGCGCCCATGCTCCGGACCCACACGTACGCCTTCATCACGAGCGGGAGGTTGCCCCAGAACTCGCGGACCTTCCCGACGCTGTTGGGCCGGTCGTAGTCGAGGGAGTAGTGGTCGTCGGCCTCGTCGTACTCGACGAGCGGGGTCGGGAGGTACTCGACGAGTTCCTCCCGACAGCCGAACGCGCCGGCGGCCGGGCCGAGCCCACCTTTCGGGTTCCCGAACGTCTTGTGGAGCATGTAGTGTGAGGCGTCGAAGCCGACGTCGCGTGCTCTGGAGATGCCCATCGTACTGTTGAAGTTGGCCTGGTCGTAGAAGCAGAGGCCGCCGGCGTCGTGGACGATGTCGACCCACTCGTCGACGTTCGGGTTGTAGACGCCGAGGTCGTTCGGGTTGACGATCATCAGCGCGGCCGTCTTCTCGGAGACCGCCGCCTCCAGCGCCTCGGTCGACGGATAGCTGTTCTCGCCGGGCTGGAGCGTGACGACGTCGAACCCGGCGACGTCCGCCGTCGCCGGCAGACAGGCGTGTGAGTAGAGCGTCGTGACGATCTCGGTTCGCTGGTCGAGTTCGCCGCGGTCCTCGAGGTACTTCCGGAGCAGGCTGGTGAAGACGAACGCCGACTGCGTCCCGCTGGCCGGCTGGAACGAGAACCGGTCCATCCCCGAGAGCTCCTGCAGGTAGCCGTCGAGTTCGTGGGCGATCTCCAGCATCCCCTGGAGCGTGTCGTCGTCCTGTCTGGGGTGGAGGTTCGAGAGGTGCCGCTTCTCCAGTTGCTCGTTCATCGTCGGGGCGTACTTCATCGTACACGTCCCCCACATGCTGATGTTGGTGAACCCGAGCGTCTCCTGGGCCAGGTGGAGGTAGTGACGGACCACGAACGGTTCGGCCACCTCCGGGAGCGCGGGGTCGTCCTCGCGGGCCACGGCGTCGGGGAGGTAGTCCGCGGCCGACCCGACGGTGTCACGGACCGCCGATTCGGCCTCCGGGAACGTGATACCGCGGCGTCCCGCCGCACCCATCTCCATGATGGAGGGTTCGTCCCAGACCTTCGCGTGGTACTCCCGGACGGTCCCACCACGGCGGCCCTCGCGTGCGCCCTCGTTCGTCGCTCGCTCCGCCTCGTCGTCACGCGGGCGCTCGTCGGTGCTGGGGGTGCTCATGCCTCGACCACCTCCGTGACCGCGTCGACCAGTCTGTCGACGTCGGCCTGCGTGTGGACCTCCGTGACGCAGTAGAGCGCCGCGTCGCCGAGCGTCGGGAACTCCTCGCCGAGGAGGACGCCACCGAAGATGCCCTCGGCCTTGAGGTGGTCGTTGACCTCGCTGGCGGAGACCGGAGCGTCCTCGAAGTCGACGACGAACTCCTTGAAGAACGACGGCGAGAGGCGGACCTCGACGCCGTCGATGGCGGAGAGCCGTTGGGCCGCGTAGTGTGACCGCTCGACGACGAGTTCGCCCAGTTCGCGGAACCCGTGCTTGCCGAGCAGCGACATGTAGACGGCGTTGGCGATGGTCCAGAGGTAGACCGACGTCCCGGTGTAGTCGTTGCCGTCCTCCCGGAGACCGTACGACGACCGGTGGAGCTGTTCGGGCATGAACGCGTACCCCAGTTCGCCCTCGGTCGCGGTGTTCGTCACGCTCAACAGCAGCGTCGGGTACTCGACGACGTACTCCTCCTCGTCGCGGCTGGCGATGAAGCCGCTGCACGCTCCGCCGTTCATGTGGATGCCGAGGGGCTGTGTCGTCCCGACGACGATGTCCGCACCGTGGGTCGCGGGACTGTCGAGGACGCCGAGCGTGATGGGGTCGACGCCCGCGATACACTCCGCGCCCGCTTCGTGAGCGACGTCGGCGATGGTCTCGGCTCCCGACTCGATGGTACCGAGATACGACGGCGACTCGTAGTAGACGGCGGCGGTCGAAGACGAACAGCGCTCTCTGAGGTCGTCGAGGTCCAGTTCCCCGGTCTCGGGGTCGAACGCGACCGTCTCGATGGTGAGTCGTCGCTCCCCCGACGAGAGGCGACTGTAGTTCTCCATCACGCTCTGTCGCTCGGGGGAGATGCTCTCGGGGACGAGCACCTCCGTCCGCCCGGTGAGCCGGTGGGCCATCCGCATCGCGAACCCGGCGGCGTTCCCCCAGCTGTAGACGGGGAGGCCGACGGCGTCGAGTTCGAGGAGTTCGCCGAGTTGGCTACAGAACTCGAACCACGCCTGGTTGCGCCCCTTGTCCGACTCCGGCGACCCCCACTCCGACGTGAGGAACTCCCGGCGCTCGATGATCTCGTCACAGACGGGCGGGACGTAGTGCTGCCAGCAGCCCGCGCCCTTGAAGTTCAGGTTCGACTCGCAGGTCTCGTTTCTCTCCAGCAGGCCGCCGACGTGCTGTTGGAGCTCTATCTCGGTCATCGGCTCCGGCAGTCCGAGTTCGCCACGGAAGCGCAGTCGCTCCGGTATCTGTTCGTACAGTTCCTCGACGTCGCTCGCGCCGACCGCGGAGAGCATCGCCGACGTCGCCTCCTCGGTGGCGTTCGGCATGTGAGGATGGTGTGTCGCCATGTGGTACGTCAGTTGAGGTCATGGCACATAGAATTTTCCGTGGTGGCGGGAGTGAACGACTCGCTTGCCGTCGGTTTCCTCGACCCCTCACGACCGGACGGGAGAGGAGGCCCCGCGGTCTGCTCAGGTGGCGGCTTCGACGTCGTCGAACGCGGCGTCGAGGCGGTCGAGCATCTCCTCCATCTCGTCGCTCGTGATCGACAGCGGCGGGGTGAGTCGGAGGACGTTGCCGTGGGTGCCACAGCGCGAGACGAGCAGCCCGCGTTCGTGAGCGGCCGCGCGGACGGCCTTCGCCCCCTCCTCGGCCGGCGCTTTCGTCTCTCGGTCCTCGACGAGTTCGAGTCCCAGGTGGAGGCCCTTCCCGCGTGCGTCGCCGACGAGCTGGTGGTCCTCCTTCAGTTCCTCGAAGCGGTCGAGCGCCTCGTCCCCGACCGTAGCCGCGTTCTCGACGAGTCCCTCCTCGTCGATGACGTCGAACGTCGCGTTCGCGGCCGCACAGGCGATGGGACTGCCGCCGTACGTCGTGTAGTGGTCCGCCGGTGCCATCGTCTCGCTCACTTCCTCGGTGCCCATGAACAGGCCGAACGGGACGCCGCTCGCGATGCCCTTCGCGAGGGTCATGATGTCGGGGTCGACGTCCCAGTGCTCGACGGCGAACAGCTTCCCGGTGCGACCCATCCCCGTCTGGACCTCGTCGGCGAAAAAGAGGATGTCCTCTTGCTCACAGATCTCCTTGAGGTACGGCAGGTAGTTTTTCGGTGGGACGACGATGCCGCCCTCTCCCTGAATCGGCTCGACGACTACCGCGGCGACGTCGTCGTTCGAGTCGTACTTGATCACCTCGTGGACCTGCTCGGCGGCCCACTTGCCGAACTCCTCCTCGTCGGCGAACCGGTCGCCGTACCGGTAGTAGTTCGGCGAGGGAATCTTGTAACAGCCGGGCATGTGCGGGTTGAACGTGTGCGTGTACTTGTTCTGACCGGTGAGCGCCATCGCTCCCGGTGTCCGACCGTGGAACGACCCACGGAGGCTGATGAACTCGCTCTTTCCGGTGGCCTTCTTCGCCAGCTTGATACCGCCCTCGACGGCTTCCGCCCCCGAGTTGCCGAAGAAGGTGTTCTTCAGCGCCCCCGGGGAGCGGTCCGCGAGCGTCTGGAGCAGGTCCGCCATCGGTTCGTGGTAGAAGTAGTACGACGACTGGACGTAGTTCGCGGCCTGCTCCTGAATCGCCTCGACGACTCTCGGGTGGGAGTGGCCGGTGTTGACGACGGCGATGCCCGCGACGGCGTCGAGGAACTCGTTCCCGTCGACGTCCCACAGTCGAACGCCCTCCCCCCGGTCGAGGACGAGGTCCTGCTGGCCGTAGACGGCGGGCATCAGGAGGTCGTCGGTCGTCCGTTTCAACTGCTCCCGGTCGACGTCACGTCGTGACCGTGACGCCGCATCGTGCTCAGAATCACTCATATGAACGACCCGAACTATCCAATCACGGCGGTTATACTTTTCGGGGGTGCTCACGTCCGTCTCGTCTCCCGCCACGAGGTGGTCGTCCGAGGGTCGGTGTCGACGCTGAACACCGCCTCACGGCGGACACGTGAGCGACGAGCGGCCGAACCGACCGACATAGCTAAGTCCTCAACGAATGCTATCGATACGCACGGAGTGAAATCATCGTAGTCATGGAGTATCCAGAGATATGAGTGTGTTGACCACGACGGCCGATGCCGTCTCCAGTGCTATCGACGACGGGGACACCGTCTACCTCGCGGGGTTCACCCATCTCATCCCGTTCGCGTCGGGCCACGAGATGATTCGAGCGGGGCTGCGCGACCTCCACCTGGTTCGCGCGACCCCGGATCTGGTGTACGACCAACTCGTCGCCGCCGGGTGTGCCTCGAAGGTGACGTTCTCGTGGGCCGGGAACCCCGGTGTCGGGAGCCTCCAGGCGTTCAGGCGCGCCGTCGAGGACGGCGTCCCGAACGAGATCGAGATCGAGGAGTACTCACACTACGGGCTGACCGCTCGCCTGGCGGCCGGTGCTCGTGCGCTCCCGTTCATGCCGGTTCGGACCTACGCTGGCTCCGACCTGCCCGCACACAACGACAACATCCGGCGCGTCGAGGACCCGTTCGGTGGCGGCGAACTCCACGCCGTCCCGCCGCTCACCCCCGACGTCGCGGTCGTCCGCGCACAGCGAGCGGACGAGAACGGCAACGCCCATCTCTGGGGCATCTCCGGGGAGATAGCGGACGCCGCGATGGCCGCCGAGACGGTCGTCCTCAGCGTCGAGGAACTGGTCGACGAGTCGGTCATCCGGAGCGACCCGAACCGGACGACACTGACGAACCGCGACGTCGACTACGTCGTCGAGGAGCCCTACGGCTCGCATCCGTCCTACGCACAGGGCTACTACGACCGCGACAACGATGCGTATCTGGAGTGGGCGGAGGCGTCGGCGTCACACGAGTCGGTCGAGGCCTGGCTCGACGAGTGGGTGTACGGCGTCGACTCGCGGCGCGAGTACCTCGAACGACTGGGTGCGGACCGACTGCTCGACCTCCAGCCGTCGACGGCGTACACGACGCCCGCGAACATGGGGCGATACCGATGACCGACGCCGACTACACCGCGACCGAGGCGATGGTCGTCGCCGCCGCGAGGGAACTCGACGACGGCGACAGCGTCCTCGTCGGTGTCGGCGTCCCCAACCTCGCGTGCAATCTGGCGAAACGAACGCACGCGCCCGACCTGCAGATGGTCTACGAGTCCGGGACCATCGACTCGAACCCCTCGAAGCTCCCGCTCTCCATCGGCGACCCGGTGTTGGCGTCGGGGGCGCTCCGTGTCGTCCCGATGTTCGACGGGTTCACGACGTACCTGCAGGCGGGTCGCATCGACGTGGGGTTCCTCGGCGGCGCACAGATCGACCGCCACGGCAACATCAACTCGACGGTCATCGGCGAGTACGACGACCCCGTGGTGAGGCTTCCCGGAAGCGGAGGCGCCTGCGATATCGCCAGCAACGCCCACCGGACGATAATCATCACGCCTCACGAGGAGCGTCGGCTCCCGGCCGAGGTCGACTTCGTGACGAGTCCGGGCTACGTCGGTGGGCGCGAGGGCCGCGCGGAACTCGGCCTGCGCGGCGGTCCGTCGGCCATCATCACCGACAAAGCGGTGCTGCGGTTCGACGACGACGGTGTCGCGTACGTCGAGACGCTCCACCCGGACGTCTCGGCCGACGAGGTCCGGGCGGCGACCGGGTGGGAGGTCGAGATCTCCGACGAGAGCGCTCGGACGGCCCCACCGACGCCCGACGAGGTGGCGACGATTCGAGACGAACTCGACCCGCAGGGCGTCTACACCGGAACCGACTGAGCGGCCGGGAGTCGGTCTCCACAGCGCGTCTCAGTTCGCGTCGAGCACCCAGGGGTCGGTCTGCTGTTCGGTCATGAACCGGGCACCGTCGGCTGTCACCTGGACCATCTCTTCGAGGGAGATGCTCCCGTAGTCGGTCTGGATGCCGAGTTCGAGCGTGTAGACCTCTCCCTCACGAACTTCGCCGTAGGGAGCGTCCCCGTAGCGGTCCCACTGTGGCCCGAGGTACGTCCCACCGTCGTGGACGTAGCGGCCGACCTGGTGGCCCAGCCCGTGCTGGTACTCGGGCCAGCCTCGTTCGGTGAGGTACTCGCGGGCGGCCGCGTCGACTTCGTAGCCCTGCACGCCGGGTTCGAGCGCGTCGAAGCCCGCCCGAATCGCGTCCCGTGCGTCGTCGAAGTCGGAGCGTAGGCCATCGGGAATCTCAGTCTCACCGGCCGGCTGGTGGTAGTAGACACGCTGCATGTCCGAGGCGTACTCCTCTCGGATGACGCCGAAGTCGATACGCATCACCTCGCCGGGCGGAATCGTCACGTCGCCGGGCTTGGCGTGCCCGTACTCGCCTTCGACGCCCGCAGTGACCGCGGGGCAGGTCTCGGCGTCCCACGACGTGACCAGACCGAGGTCGGCGACGCGTTCGTGGACGAACGCGGCGGTTTCGGCCTCGGTCCACTCCGGTCGCCACTCGGTCTGGACCTCGCGGAGGATGCCGTGAGCGGTGTCGACCGCACCCTGGATACGCTCGGTCTCGGTCTCGGACTTCCGGCCGCGAACGGACTCGACGATGGGTGCCGCGCTGACGAGTTCGATTCGGTGGTCGGAGGCGTCGATGTACTCCCGAAGCTGTTCGTAGAGACCGAGCGAGAGGCCGTCGGCGGTCGGGTTGGCCTTCGAGTAGTTGAGCCCGAGCCGCTTCGGTTCGACCTCGTCCAGCACCTCGTGGAACGCCGACTGGAGCGACGACTCGTACGGGTAGACCTCGTGGACGCCGTGGGCACGGACGTTGTCGGCGTCGTGCGTCTCGGTGATGGCTATCTTCCGGCCCGTCGCCGTGAGCAGCACCATCCCCGGCCAGACGAACCCCTCGCCCAGAACGAGCGGGAGACAGGGCTCCCCGAGGTTGTGTGTCTCTCGTGCGAACGTCAACCAGCCGTCCAGTTCGGCGTCCCGAAGTTCGGCGACGGCCTGGTCGGTCTTCTCCGCGAGTATCGAACTACTCGACATGGCGTAGACAATCGTGAGCGACTACATAGTCGTTTGGTCCGGGAGAGCCGCTCTCGGCTCCGAACGTCCCAGAGCTACGCCGCGAGGTAGCCGCCGTCGACGTAGAGTTCGACGCCGTTGACGTACGAAGCGAGGTCGCTGGCGAGAAACAGCGCCGCGCTCGCGACCTCCGAGGAGCGTCCGAAGCGACCGAGCGGGACCGCCTCGACCGGTGGCCCGTGACTCGGGGCCGCGTTCTCGTCGCCGTCGGCCTCTGGTTCGTCCGCCCCCGGCCCCATCGGCCGTCGCATGTACCCCGGATGGAGGGAGTTCGTCCGGATACCTTCGGGTCCGTAACCGACCGCCGCGTTCTTCGTCAGGACCGTAACCCCGCCTTTCGCGGCGTGGTACGCGGCACTGTCGCCCGCCCCGCCACGCACGCCGTATATCGAGGAGACGTTGACGATGCTCCCGCCACCGTTCGCCCGCAACAGCGGGATGGCGTGTTTCATGCCGAGCCAGACGCCACGCAGGTCGACGTCGACGACGTGTTGCCACCCGTCGACCGTCTCGTCCGTTATCGACTCGCTGCGAGCGACGCCGGCGTTGTTGACGAGACAGTCGAGAGCCCCGTAGTCGGCCTCGACGGTCCGCACGAGTGCCTCCCAGCCGGCCTCCTCGGAGACGTCGAGTGTGACCGCGACGGCCTCCCCGCCGCCGTCTCGAATCGACGCCACGACCCGTTCTGCGTTCTCCGTGTCGACGTCGGCGACGACGACCGACGCCCCGTGGTCCGCGAACAGTTCCGCTTCGGCCCGACCCTGGCCTCGGCCGGCCCCCGTGACGACCGCGAGTTGCCCACTCAACAGACCCATACTCGTGATAGGTTCGCCCGACGCTATCAGTCTTCGCACCATCCGAACAGTGATAGTCGTCGGGTCGGTACTGCGTAGCGATGTCCCGACTGTTAGGCGGTTCGACGGTGGTGGTGACCGGCGGTGCGAGCGGGAACGGTCGTGCGATCGCGCTCACCGTGGCCGAGTACGGAGCGGACGTGGTCGTCGCTGACCGCCGGCGCGACCCCAGAGAAGGTGGCCGCCCGACCGACGAACTGGTCGCGTCGGAGACCGACGGCCGTGCGACCTTCGTCGAGTGTGACGTCACGTCGCTCGACGACGTTCGTGAGGCCGTCGGGGCCGCCGACGAGTTCGGCGGTATCGACGTGATGGTCAACAACGCCGGCATCATCAAGATGGGACACATCACCGACCTCACGGTCGAGGATTACGAGGCGGTGATGGGTGTCAACGCGAGGGGCGTCTTCCTGGGGTGTAAGGCCGCCGCCGAGCGCATGATGGAGGGCGACGGCGGGAGCATCGTCAACGTCTCCAGTACGGCGGGCATCGTCGGCGTCCCGAACAACAGCATCTACTGTGCGTCGAAGGGCGCGGTCCGGCTGCTCACCTACGCGCTGGCGACGGAACTCGGCCCCGACATCCGGGTCAACGCGATTCACCCCGGAACCACCGAGACGCAGATGGTGACGAGCGACGTCGAAATCGTCGGAACCGAGAAGGGCGAGCGACAGCAGGAGTCGATTCCACTCCGACGCTTCGGCCGGCCGAACGACGTCGCCGACTCGGTGGTCTACCTCTCGAGCGACCTCGCCTCGTACGTCACCGGTGCGTCGCTGGTCGTCGACGGTGGCGTCCTCCAAGGCATCCACTGACAGAGCGAGACCGCCAGCGGTAGCGGATACGTCGACTCTCCCCCGGTCTCCTGGTTCGGACTGCCGTCCGCGAGTCCGGTGACCCGAGAGCCCACGCCACCGTAACCCGGAGACGAGCACCACCCGGCCGGCGGACCGTGTTCTCCACTGTCCTGTCGAGTGACCGACGTGCGTACCGGTCGGAAACGGCCGTGGAACCCTCCCTACGGCCAGTACGGACGCCTCGCGTCGAACGCCGGCCGCCTCCAAGCGTTTCTCAGGAGCGAACGGAGACGACGAACGACCCTCCCACTTCACCACAGATCCCACGCTGGTCGGCGCAGGCGGACCCTCGGTGTGGCGACCCGCTCTCGGTGAGGCCGGTCGTCTGCAACGCCCACGAAGGGCACACTGGTGACCGCTCTCGCCGGAGGATACGGACATCGAACCCCTGAGACTCGGTCCGTACCACCTCGCCTGTCGTCCGATGTGTCGCTCCGACGGGCCGATTGAATAACATGGCTATGCTTGTTACGTCGATCGCTGGCGGTCGGAGCGCCAGGAAGTGTGCCGGAGTTCGTCCCGAGCGGGGTCCACGGGAAGGCCGGTCGCTGCCGAGAAACGGTGTCGAACGACCGGAGAGCCACCGATACGGCCTGAGATGGCAGAGAGTCACGTCGCTGCGTGTCGAGCGGTACTCGGACGCCACTCCCTGGCTCCCGACGAGCGTTTCTCGATGGCGAACGCCGGTTCGACAGGAATACGGGTTCGACGCTGCTCCCGGTGCGGGTCGTCGGTCACCGGTCGCGGTCGCTCGGCGGACGTTCGTCGGGAGACGAGAGAGCGACGGGTGGCAGAACCGCCCGAGTCGGGGGCTACGCTTCGAGGCGGTGGAGTTCGGTCTGCGGGTCGACGAACCACTCCGCGCCGTCGCTCGTCACGACGGCCATGTCCTCCTGACCGAGGTAGCCGTACTCCGTCTCGACGCCGAGTTCGAGCGTGTATATCTCACCTTCGCGGACGACGCCCCGGGGAGAGTCACCGTAGCGGTCCCACAGCGGGCCGAGCAGGGTCCCGCCGTCGTGTGCGTTCCGGCCGACGTTGTGTCCGACGGCGTGGCCGTACTCCGGCCAGCCACGGTCGGTAATCTCGTCACGCGCGGCGTCGTCGACGACGTGCCCTTCGACACCGGGTGCCAGCACGTCGAACGCGGCGTTCACCGCCGCCCGAACGTCCTCGAACGCCGACTGGAGGTCGTCTGGAATCGGTTCGCCCTCGGTCTCCGGGTAGTAGAACAGGCGCTGGATGTCCGTCGTGTACCCCTCGTACTTCACGCCGAAGTCGACGTGGAGGACCTGTCCCGGGCGGAGCGTGATGTCTCCCGCCATCGTGTGCCCCATCTCGGAGTCCGACCCGGCGTGGACCGTCGGGCAGTAGTCCCACGACCACGCGCTCCCGAGGCGCTGTTCGCGCATCCGGTCGTGGACGTACTCGGCGACGTCCGCCTCGGTCCACTCCGGTGTCCACCGCTCCGTTGCTTCCGCCAGGAGTTCCTGCGTCAGTTCCGCCGCCCGGACCATCCGCTGGCGTTCGATGGGGGATTTGTCGCTCCGGAGGCGTGTGACGACCTCGTCGGCGCTCGTCAGTCGCCCCTCGTAGTCGGTGCCGTCCAGCAGGTCGACGAGGCGTCGGTACATCCCGTGAGTGAGGCCGTCGGCGATGGTGTTGTCCTCCGCGTAGTTGACGGCGATCTCGTCGGGGTCGATCTCCGCGAGGAGGTCGTGGAACTGCTCACCGAGCGACGACTCGTACGGGTACACCTCGTAGGTGTCGAGCGCACGGGCGTTGGGGGCGTCGTGTGACCCGATGATGGTCGCCGTCCGTCCCTCACTCGTGACGAGGACCATCGTCGGCCAGACGACGTCGAAGCCGAGGAGGAACGGGAGACACGGCTCTTGAATCTCGGTCGTCTCACGACAGTACGTCAGCCAGAGGTCGGTGTCGGTCTCCTGCAGTACGTCGACGGCCTGGTCGACTTTCTCGGTGATGAGTTCGCTATCGGACGTCACGTCTATCCGGTGTGTTCACGTCGGACAAATGTCTTCCCCTCTCGGCGGTCGCGCTTCGCGTCGGTGTCCGGTACACTCCGGAACGTGAGAGTTACAGTTAAGAGCAGGAACGGGCAAATCGAGGTAGCATGACTCAGGACAACGAGTCGCATGGCAGTAGTACCGACATCTCGAGACGGCGACTCGTGCAGTTCGCTGGAGCAGGGTCGCTCGCGTTGCTGGCTGGCTGTACCGGCGGTGATTCGGGGGCGAACGCGACGGGGACCGGTGAGGGTGGTGGGTCGACCGGAACCGACGGCGGGTCGGGCAGTACCGACGGGACGCAGTCCGGCGGGTCGAACGACGGGGGGAGCCTCACCGTCCTCCAGAGCAACTCGCCGCCGGAGTTCGACCCCATCCTCGGACTCGGCATCTCGTCGGCGATAATCGGCCAGAACGCGTTCAGTACGCTGTACACCTACGACGACAGCCTCGAACTCGTCGGTGCGGACCTCGTGACGGGCCTCCCCGAGACGGAGAACGACGGCCAGCGGTACGTCGTCGAACTGGTCGACGATGCGACGTTCCACAACGGCGACCCGGTGACCGCCGAGGACGTCATCTACTCCTTCCAGGCCCCCATCGGACGAGGGGTCGTG
>NZ_WSZK01000006.1 GCF_009791395.1 Halomarina oriensis | reverse complement strand
GGTCGCTCGCGTCGAGGCCGGTCAGGTCAGCCGGTACGCCTGCGTACCGAACGCGTCGACGAGGCCGCACCGTGTCGTCGGCGATCGACGCAACCGTCGACCATCACGACCGACGCGGTCACAGACCGCCTGGATGACATCCATGTCGTGACTCGACAGGACGACGGTCATCGACTCCTCCGTCGGTCCAGTCGGCGGAGTTCGCGGCGCAACTCGACGGCGCTCTCGACGTCCAGTCCGAGCGTCGGTTCGTCGAGGAACGCCACGGCCACGTCGCGGGCGAGCGTACACGCCAGCGACACCTTCTGTTTCATCCCGCGCGAGAGGTCGTTGACCGGCGTGTCGGCCTTCTCGGCGAGTTCGAGTTGGTCCAGTAGTTGCTCGTGACGCTCGGCCATCGCGCTCGGCTTCCGACCGCCCAGGCCCGCGAAGAACCGGAGGTTCTCGCGGACGGTGAGTCGCCAGTAGACGTTGCGTGCGCCCTCCAGCATCGCACCGACGTGGGCGTACGCCTCCGTCGGGTCCTCGTGGACGTCGACACCCGCGACGGTGACCGACCCGCTGGTCGGGACGACCAGTCCGAGCATCGACTTGAGGGTAGTCGTCTTCCCCGCGCCGTTCGGCCCGAGGACGCCGACGACGGTTCCGGGTGCGATGTCGAGAGTCACGTCGTCGACGGCCCGCACCACCTCGTCGCCGCCCTCGTAGGTCTTGGTCAGGCCACGTACCGACACCGCCGGTGGCGGGTCGGCGCTCTCTGCCGTCGTGCGGTCGGGGACCGTCACCGCGTCACTCATGGTCGGTACTGGTGGGGGGAGGGGAAAAGGCGTTTCCAGAAACAGGTTCCGTCGGTCTCCGCGACGGCCCCGTCGTCGGTCAGTCGCGCTGGAACCGCTTCGTCGTCTCGACCAGCGGGTGGTGGGCGTAGTCGACCTCCTGGATGTCGTCGATGGAGTGGAGGTTCGCCTTGCGTGCCGTCTCGGCCATCCCGAGTTCGACCGGTCTGTCCAGCACGATGACGTAGGCGTCCATCTCGGGGATGTCGTCGCGGTACGCCGCCTTGACGCGGTGGTGGCCGTCGGCGAGCAGCAGGTCCCGGCCACCGTTGTCGATGACGACCAGCGGTTCCGCGAGGCCGTTCTCCAGTTCGTACTTCCGACCCTCCAGTTCGTCGGTGTAGACCTTCGACTGCGTGGGGCGGAGGTCGTCGAGGGCGACCCGGCGGCGCTCCTGGTGCATCCCGACGGAGTGGATGTTCCGCAGCGTCTGCATCAGTTTGTCCACCTTCCCCGGCGTGGCGCGTTCGATCTGTGAACGCACCACTCGGCGTTCGAGATGATGCCGACGAGGTTGCCCGCGTCGTCGACGACGGGGAGTTTCTGGATGCCCGAACGCAGGATGACGCGTGCGGTGTCGTTGATGTTCATCTCCGGGTGGGCGACGATGAGGTCGTCGTTCATCACCTTGAACATCGGCTCCTCGTCGTCGGCGAGCAGCAGGTCACGCGCCGCGATGAACCCGTGGACGCGTCGGCCGTCACAGACCGGAAAGCCGCTGTGCTCCTCGCTCTCGGCGATACGGCGTTTCACGTCCGCGACGGTCTCGTCGACGCTGACCGTGACCACGTCACGGGTCATGTAGTCCTTGACGCGGAGTTTCTGCTCGCCCATTGCCGGATGGAGGGTCAGTTCGGGCAAAAGCCTCCCGGTCGGACGTATCCGGCCGCGAGGCTGTCCGACTCCTCGACGCTCGGGCACTCGCCGTTCCGTCCGCGGTTCTCCTTCGCTTCGCTCGGTCCGAACCGCGCTACTCCTCGTCCGCCCCGACGGGCAACTCCTCGACACCGCCGTCGTAGAGGTCGATGAGGTCCCAGTTCGGCCGCGCCCGCAGCGTCTCGAAGAACCGGTCGGTGACCACGTCGGTGATGACCGACGAGAGGTCCTCGTCTGCGTCCTCCTCGACGGTCCCGAGCAGGCCCAGCGGAATCTGCGCGCCGGCCATGTCGGCGTGGCCGCCGGCCTCACCGATCTGCGAGAACGCCTCGCGCAGTGTCTCGCCCACGTCGAGGTCGGTCCCGCGCGTGCGGGCGGACATGTAGATGGTGCCGTCCTTGAACCCGTAGACGAGCGTCGTCGTCACGTCCTGTAGACCGAGCAACCGGTCGGCGGCCTGTGCCAGTGCGTCACGAGCGTGTAAGCGACCGACACAGGAGGTGAGCACCTCACCGCGGACGTCGCGGTTCCGGATGGCCCGACCGACCGTCTCCAGCGTGTCGACACTGATGGAGGGCGACTCCACCCGGTCGAGGGTCGCGGTGTCGGCGAACGGGAGGAGGTACGACGCCGCCTCGTAGTCGTCGACGCTCACCTCCCGGCGGAAGTCCTTCGTGTCGATACGGATACCGAACAGGAGCCCCGTAGCGACCGCCCGCGACGGTTCGATGTCGAGGCGTCTGAGGTAGTCCGTCAGGAGCGTGCTCGTCGCGCCGATGTCGCTCCGGAGGTCGACGAACCGCGCCTCGATGGGTTCCCGTGGCGGATGGTGGTCGACGACGATGTCGATGGGGGTGTCGGGCGGGAGTTGGTCGTTGACGCCGGGCCGGGAGTGGTCGATGAGCGCGAACCCGGCGAACCGCGAGAGGTCGGTCTCGGGGTCGAGGTTGGTGAGGTCGTACTCCAGCAGGTTGACCAGCGCGAGGTTCTCCTGGTGGGAGATCTCACCGTAGTAGCACGGTTCGGCCTCACAGCCGGCGTTCTCTGCGATCTGTGCCAGTGCGCACGCGCTGGCGATGGCGTCGGGGTCCGGGTTGTCGTGCATCACGACCGCGAGCGGACCGTCGAGGTCACGGACGATACGGTGGAGCTGGCGGAGGCGGAGGCCGCCACGGCCGGCGGCCTGGAGGATTCGACGCGGGACGATTTCGGTGGGGTCGACGACGCCGTCGGCCCGTTCGTCGAACGCGGCACGCTGGTCGTCGGTGGGGTCACGGCCGACGTAGGCGACGACGGTCGCGTCGGGGTAGAGCGTCCGAGCGTGGTCGATAGCCTGGAGGTTCCGGTCGGCGTCGTCCCCGGCGACGACGACGCCGGAGACCGTCGGCAGGTCGTCGTCCTTGACGCTCTCGATGACCGCACGGTCGTCGTAGACGCCCAACTCGGCCGGGACGTTCTCCCCACGGAGCGAGTCGACGCGCCCCTCGTCGCCCGAGATGACGTGGACGTCTCCGGGTCGTTGGCGCAACTCCTCGATGAGGGCGTGCCCGAACGACCCACACCCCAGGACGAGCCGGGTGTTCATGTCCGCTCGAACGACCCCCGTGGGGAAAGCTTCACCGCCTCGGCGAGCGGTCGGCTGACGGACGGAGTCGAGAGAGAACCGGAGAACGGGTCGAAGCGGAGTGTCCCGGTCGTTACTGAATCATCGACGCCGCGGCGTCGAAGGCGACCCCCGAGAACAGTCCCAGCCCCGGGAGCAGGAGGACCGTCACGACGGCGGCGACGACGATGGCCGCGTACAGGCCGGTGGGGTAGCCACCGACCTCGAGGTCCGTGACCGGGTCCTCGATCCACATCGCCTTCACGACCCGCGAGTAGTAGAACAGCGACAGGGCGCTGTTGACGACGAGCGCGAACGCGAGGACGTACGTCCCGATGGTCGCGGCGTTCGCCGCCGCGAGGATGAGGAAGATCTTCGAGAGGAACCCGCCACCGATAGGCAGGCCCGCGAGGCTGAACAGGAACACGGTCATCGCAACGCAGGCGACCGGTGCCTGCTTCCCGAGACCGTTGTAGTCCTCGAACGTGCGGCCGACGCCCCAGTACTCGACGAGGGCGATGAACAGGAACGCCCCCGTGTTCATGAAGCCGTAGACGACGAGGTGGAGCATCCCGGCACCGAGGACGAGCGCCTGGTCTGCGCTCCCGGTGAGCGCACCGAGCGCGATGAGCACGTAGCCGGCGTGCCCGATGGAGGAGTACGCCAACATCCGCTTGACGTTCTCCTGGGTCGCGGCGGCGAAGTTCCCGAGGGTCATCGTGACGAGCGCGAGCACCTGGAAGGCGAGCACCCAGTCGATACCGAGGTCGACGGCGGTCGCCTGGGGGAACGCGACGGTGAACACGCGGAACGCGATGACGAACCCGGCGGCCTTCGAGGCCGACGAGAGGAACGCACTGACGGGTGCGGGCGCACCCTCGTACGCCTCGGGGGCCCACCAGTGGAACGGCACGCTCGCCGTCTTGAACGCGAACCCACCGATGATCATGAGGATACCGACGCCGAGCACGCCGACGAGGCCGTCACCGGCCGCACCGAGGTTCTCGGCGACCTGATTGAACTGCAGGTGGCCGGTGACACCGTACACCAGCGAGATGCCGTAAGCGAACACCGCCGACGACAGCGCGCCGATGAGGAAGTACTTCAACCCCGCCTCGACGCTCCCGCGGTTGTTCTTGAGGAACGCGACGAGCGCGTACGACGGCAGCGAGGCGAGTTCGAGGCTGATGAACGCCGTCGCCAGCGAGTTGGAACTCGCCATCAGCGTCATCCCCGTCGCCGCCAGCACGGTCAGCGAGTGGAACTCCGCCTTGTAACGGAACTCCTCGAGGTAGTCGTAGCTGGCGAGCGCGACGAGCGCGGTCACGCTCGTGAAGATGAACGTGAAGAACAGGCTCATCCCGTCGACGACGAGTTGCCCGCCGTAGAGGTCCTGGGGGTCCCCGCCGGTCGTGACGAGGATGGCTCCCGCCGCGGCCAGTGCCGCGAGCGACCCGGTGACCGTCACTCCCGAAAGGAGCGCGGACGACGACTCTTCGGGGGCGATACTGTCGATGAGGAACAGGACCAGCGCCGTCACACCGAGCAGAAGCGTCGGTGCGAGCAGGGCGAGCCCAGAGATTTCGAACGGCTGTTGTAACATCTATCGGACACCTCCGAGGACGGATCCGAGCGACTCGACGGCCGCCTCACCACCGCCCCCGACGTTGTCGAGGATGGGCCGCGTGGCGGTCACGATCATGTCGAAGAAGATGCCCGGAGCCGTGCCCAGCAGGATGACGAGCAACACGAGGACGATGAGCGGAGCCACGTCGTGGACGCCCGCCTCGCGGACCTCGTAGTCCGTCGCCGAGAAGAACTCGCCGAACAGGACCCGCTGCATCGCGAACAGCAAGTAGCCCGCGACGATGACGATACCGAACATGGCGACGCCCGTGATGAGTGCCATCCCGTTGTTGGGGAGCACCGTCGAGGCGAACGCGCCACGGAAGATGAAGAACTCGCCCGCGAAGCCGGCCATCAGCGGCAGGCCCATGTAGGCGAACGCGCCCGCGACGAGCGCCCCGACCGTGTAGGGCATCCGCGAGGCCAGCCCGGACATGTCGCCGACCATGCGCGTGTGGGTCGTGTTGTAGACGACGCCGACGCACATGAACATCAGCCCCGAGATGAGGCCGTGAGCGACCATCTGGAACGTCGCACCGCCGAGTCCGTACTCGGTGTACGCGACGAGCCCCAGGATGACGTACCCCATCGAGGAGACCGAGGAGTACGCGACGATGCGCTTGAGGTCCTGCTGTGCGAGCGCGAGCAGTGCGCCGTAGATGACGCTCGCGGCACCGATCAGGGCGATGAACACCGCGAGGTCGGTGGCGACACCCGGCAGCATCGTGAAGTTGAACCGGAGCAGCGCGTACGTCCCCATCTTCAGGAGGACGCCCGCCAGCAGCACCGACACCGGGGTCGGCGCTTCGACGTGCGCGTCGGGCAGCCAGGTGTGGAGCGGGACGACGGGCACCTTCACCGCGAACCCGATGAACATCAGCACGAACGAGACGAGCGCGATGGTCTCGCCCGGCACGCCCGCGACGCTCCCGAGGCCGCCGTCGGCGATGGCCTGGGTCACCTCGGGGAGCCCGAAGGAGCCGACCGAGTCACCCAGCGCGAACACGAGGGTGGCGAAGCCGATGAACATCACCAGCGAGGCGACGTTCGTGTAGACGAAGAACTTGATAGCGGCGTACTTCCGACGCGGGCCGCCCCAGACGCCGATGAGGAAGTACATCGGGATGAGGACGGCCTCCCAGAAGACGAACCAGAGGAAGAAGTCCAGCGCCGAGAAGACGCCGAGCAGGCTCGCCTCCATGAAGAGGACGAGGCCGTAGAACTGGCTCTGACGCTCCTGAATCGGCGTCCACGCGCTCAGGATGGCGAGCGGGACGAGGACCGTCGAGAGCACGAACAGCGGGAGCGAGATGCCGTCGAGACCGGTGTGGTACGACAGCTGGTAGCTCGCGAGCTCGAACCACGCGAGGTTCATGCCGAACATCGTCTCGCCGCCGAACAGCGCGTTGCCCGACGCCTCGAACGTCGCGTACATGAACAGCGACCCGACGAGCGGGACGAGACTGATACCCGCCGCTAGCTTGCCGGCGACCCGGTCGGGCGCGACGAACGTGAGCATCGCACCGAGCAGACAGACGCCGATGAGGGCTTCGATGAGCATCTAAAACCACCCCCCCATCAGCCCGATACCGACGAGCAGGGCGACCAGCCCCAGCGTCAGCAGCGTCGCGTAGTTCGACACGATACCCGTCTGGATGCGGCGGACGCGACTGCCTCCGAGCAGCGAGACGGAGGAGACGCCGTTGACCACGCCGTCGACGACGCCCTGGTCGAACTTGTCGGCACCACGGGCGACGCGCATCGTCAGCCCCTGGGCGAGCCACACCTGATACTCGTCTTGGTAGTAGTTGTTGAACAGCACAGTCTTGGCAGAACCGAGCCGGTCGGTGTGTTCGACCGGCGAGTCACCGCGGTAGAGCGCGACGGCGAGCGCCGACCCCGCGAGTGCGAGACCGAGCGAGACGGCTGCCGACGCCAGCATCGTCCCGACTTCACCGAGCGGATAGCCGGGGTCGACGCCGGCGACGTTGTGGAGCAGTTCCTCGTAGTACGTGCCGTTCAGGCCCTCGGGACCGTAGAACAGCCAGTCGTGGAGGTACTCGGGAACCGCGGGAACGAACGTGTGGACGGGGACAAGGTTGATGACCCCGACCGTCGCAGCCAGCACGCCGAGCACCGCCAGCGGCCCCTTGACGTTCCAGTGAACGCCGTGGGGGTCGCGTGCGGTGTCCGAGCGCGGCTCGCCGTGGAACGTCAGTAGCACCATCCGGAAGGTGTAGAAGCCGGTGAAGAACACCGCGACGAGACCCATCGCGTAGGCCAGCAGGAGGGCGATACCGATGCCGCCGTCGCTGCCGAAGCCGTGAATGAGTGTCTCGAACAGCACCTCGTCTTTCGACCAGAAGCCGGAGAACGGGACGATACCCGCGAGCGCGAGCGACCCCGAGAGGAACGCGTAGTAGGTGACCGGCATCTTCTCTTTGAGGCCACCCATCTCCCACATGTCCTCGTTGTGGTGCATGGCGATGATGACCGAACCCGCACCGAGGAACAGGAGCGCCTTGAACACGGCGTGAGTCGTCAGGTGGAACACACCCGCGACGTAGCCACCGCCACCCAGCGCGAGCATGATATAGCCGTACTGGGAGATGGTGGAGTACGCGAGCACCTGTTTGATCTCGCGCTTGACGACGCCCATCGTGGCGGCGAACAGCGCGGTGAACCCGCCGACGAACGCGATGACCGCGAGCGCCGTCGGGAGCAGCGCGTAGAAGCCGTAGATACGAGCGACGAGGTAGACACCCGCCGCGACCATCGTCGCGGCGTGGATGAGCGCGGAGACGGGCGTCGGACCCTCCATCGCGTCGGGGAGCCACGTGTGGAACGGGAACTGCGCGGACTTCCCCATCACACCGCCGAGGATGAGCAGTCCGACGACCGTGAACCACGTCTGGGCGTCGAGGCCGAACAGCAGGGTCGCCTCGCCCTCGCCCGCCAGCGCCGCCTCGGCGAGCCGAGGGAAGCTCTCGGGGCCGGCGAACTGCGCGGTGCCGAACGTGGCGAAGACGGCCACGACGCCGACGAGGAAGAAGTAGTCACCGAAGCGGGTGACGAGGAACGCCTTCTTCGCGGCGCTAGGTGGCCCGTCACGGCGGAACCAGAACCCGATGAGCAGGTACGAGCAGAGCCCGACCAGCTCGAAGAACATGAACGCCATCAGCAGGTTCGAGGACATGACGAACGCGAGCATGCTCGCGGTGAACAGGCCGAGTTCGCCGTAGTACCGGGGCAGTCCCGTCTCGCCCTCGTCGTTCATGTAGCCCAGCGAGAAGACGTGGACCAGCACGGCGATGAGCGAGACGATGATCAGCATCAACGAGGAGAGCGGGTCGAGCAGCAGACCGAACTGGATCGGCTGGTCGCCGACCGCGACGAACTCGTAGATGGCTTCGTTGTACGTTTCACCGCCGAGCACGGTCAGTGCGACCCAGATCGAGAGCAACAGCGACCCGACGGTCGCGATGATGCCAGCGAGCGCGCCGCGCTTGGGCATCAGGTGCCCGAGGAACAGCGCGACGACGAACGAGCCGAACGGGAGCAGTGCGATAGCCGGAGCGAAGTCGAATGCGCCTGCCATAGATTACCACCTCATCGTCGTCGCCTTGGTGACGTCGACGTCGGAGAAGTTGCGGTAGAGCACGAGGATGATGCCGATACCGACGGCCACCTCCGCGGCGGCGAGCGCCATCGTGAACAGACTGAACACCTGTCCCGTGAGGTTGCCGTTCTGGAACGAGAACGCGACGAGGTTGATGTTCGCCGCGTTGAGCATGAGCTCGACGCTCATGAGGAACATCAGTGCGTTCCGCCGTGTGAGGATGCCGAAGACGCCGATGCAGAACAGCGCCGCCGACAGCATCATGTAGTACTGGATCGGGACCATCAGTCGTCGTCCTCCGTGCCGCCGTCGGTGCGGAGCCGGTTACGGGACGCGCCGTAGAGTCCGCCGCCGCCCTCGCGTTTCGCGAGCAGGATCGCCCCGTCGAGCGCGGCGTCGAGGACGACCGCGATGATCAGGAACGAGACGAGGAACGGTTCGGACTGGATGGCCGCCTGGTTCGTCAGGTCGAACATCGCGTAGCCGATGCTCGCGGTGACCGACCCGTCGGGGAAGCCAGCCGGCGCGCTCCAGCCCGTCGAGGTGACGAACGTCAGCGCCAGGACGCCGAACAGGGCGAATGCAGCCAGTCCCTGCACGACGTTGATGTCGTCGTTGAGCCGCGGTCGGGAGGTCATGCCGAGACCTCCTCGTCCGATTCGGCGTCCGTCCGTGCTTCGGGAACGGACTCACGGGTCAACATGACGGCGAACGTGATGAGGATGAGAACCCCGCCGACGTAGACGAGGATCTGCATCGCCGCCAGAAACTCCGCCTGCAACATGACGTAGTGGACGGCGACCGACAGCAGCGCTGTCCCCATCAGGAGCGCCGCGTGCCAGACGTCGCGCACTAGCACCATGCCGAGGGCGCTGCTCACTGTCACGAAAGCGAACAGCGCAAATGCTAGTGTTTCTGCGAGTGGTGCCATTGGTGCCAATCGTTTTGCGGCGGGTTTCAACGTTTCGAGAACCGTCCGCGAGCGCACGCACGCGGACGGCGAGACGAACGTCTATTCTGTCGTCGCTACAAGAACTGTATTCCCCCGGTCATCGCCACGTCTCGTCGAGGAGCCGAAACCAGTTTCCACGGCTGAGCTGCTCGATATCGGCGTTCTCGAAGCCGCTCTCTCGAAGCGTGTCGAGTATCGTGGGCACGCCGGTCACGTCGCCGACCGGTTCGGGCACGGTACAGCCGTCGAAATCCGACCCCAGCGCGACGTGTTCGGTCCCGATTCGGTCCGCGACGCACTCGACGTGGTCCGCGACGACCGACACTGGGGTGTCGACGACCTGGTCGCCGTCCGCGCGCAGGTTCTCGACGGCAAGCGAGATACCCACGACCCCACCCGACCGCCCGACGACGTCCAACTGCTCGTCGGTCAGGTTCCGCGTCGAGGGGCAGCTGTCGTGGACGGCGGTGTGACTGACGACCAGCGGCGCGTCGCTCGTCTCGGCGACGTCCCGGAAGCCCGCCGCGTTGAGGTGTGGGCAGTCGACGACGATGCCACGCTCGTCGCAGGCACGGACCAACTCGACACCGGCGTCGGTCAGGCCCGACTCCACGTCCGGCGTCTGTGGGTACGCGAACGGTGCGCCCGTCGCAAAGGCGTTCGGCCGCGCCCACGTCAGGCCGATGGAGCGCACCCACGCGGCGTAGAGGAAGTCGAGGTTCGACAGGTCCGGTTCGACCGCGGCCGCGCCTTCGAGGTGTGTGACGGCCGCGGGGCCGTCGTCGACCCACGCCGCGCGGCCGTCGTCGACCGCTCGACAGACCCGCCGGTCGCCCGCGGACTCGCGTTCGAGTCGGTAGAGCCGCGCGAGCACGTCGTGGGTGAACGCCTTCGCCTGCTCGGTGTCTACCGCGGGCGAGAGCGGCATCCGGTAGCCGTCGTCGGTCCGAATCAACTCCGGGCGCTCGTCGTCCAGGACGAAGACGGCGAACAGCCCACCGCCGAACCCCGCTCCCGAGCGCGTGGGCGGTCGATATGTTCCGCGTCGCTCCGCTCGAAGAACGACCGACCGGCCTCGCTCCTGTCGAGGTGGAGGTCAGCAGCGTGTCGTTGTGACCGTCGAAGACGAGCGGGCTGTCCATGCGTCGCTGTTCGAGGGTCGGGAGTTCGTTTGGACGCAGTGGTCGACGAGGAGGCGCGAGCGTCCGCACGAGCGGACGGGGTGGGCGAGTGGGGTTCACTGGCCCGAACGAGCGTCGACGAGTGAGGGCCAGCCGTTTTCGGTCCGGATTTCTGCGCCGAGTGGTGGCGGCGATGCCGCCACCCGAGGCGTAAACCGGTGGGTCGTTACTCGTAGTCGACTTCGCCGTCGCCCTCGCCGATCCACGCACCGCGGTCGGGTTCGCGCGACGCGAGCGGGTCGATGTCCTTGTACCACGGGACGTTCTTCAACTGCTCTTTGTTGTACGCGAACTCGTCTTTCGTGTCCGCGGTGAACTCGAAGTTCTGAGTGAGCAGGATGGCGTCGACGGGACAGACCTCCTCACAGAGTCGGCAGTAGATACACTGGCCGATGTGGAGGTTGTACTGTTCGCCGTTGCGCTGGTCGTCCGTGACGATCTGTATCGTGTCGTTCGGGCAGACGTTCTCACACTGACGACACCAGATACAGCGCTCTTGGCTGAACTTGTGGACGCCACGGAACCGTGGCGACACTTCGGGTGCCGTCTCCGGATACTCGACGGTGAACGTCGAGCCGTCCAGTGCGTGTTTCATGGTGGTCGCCATGCCCTTGAGGATTCCAATCATTGGTAGTAGGTTCGAGGTGGGTTGTTTTCAACGCCGGGAACTCCGGCGGCCACCTTCAGAAGGCCACCCCCACGATGACGGCGGTGAGCAGCAGGTTGGCGAAGCTCAGGACGAGCATCCCCTTCCAGCCGATTTCGATGAGCTGGTCGATACGAACACGCGGGACCGCCGAACGGGCCCACTGCGTGAACAGGTAGACCGCGAGCATCTTCAGGACGAACCAGACGAACCCGAGTGCCTCGGGGCCCGGACCGGCCGGGCCGCCGAGGAACAGGGTCGCGATGATGGCCCCGCCCAGGAAGATGTGGATGAACTCCGAGAGGTAACAGAGCACGAAGTACACCGACGAGTACTCCGTCTGCCACCCCGCGACGATCTCGGTGGGGGCCTCGGGAACGTCGAACGGGTTGCGCCCGACCTCCGCGAGGTTCGCGGCCACGAACAGCACGAACGCGAACGGGTTGACGAACGCGTACCACGCCGGAATCGAGACCGGCCCCAGCGAGACGAGCGTCGCGGACTGTGCGGCGACGATCTCGCTCATCCGTAGCGACCCCGCGAAGATGACGACCGAGGCGGCCGTCACGACGAGGGGTATCTCGTAGGCGATGTTCTGTGCGACCGCGCGCAGCCCACCGAGAAACGAGAACTTGTTGTTCGACGCGTAGCCCGCGGTCACCAGCCCGACGCTGGCGATGGAGGCGACGGCGAACACGTAGACGAGCCCCGCTTCGGGGTCGGCGAGCTGGATGCCGCTCCCCATCGGGATGACGGCGAAGCCGAGCAGTGCCGACGACACCATGATGATGGGCGCGATGTCGTACGCCGGTCGGTCCGCGCCGTCGGGAACGATGAGTTCTTTCGACAGCAGGCGGACCGCGTCGGCGACGATGATGAGCAGGCCGAACGGGCCGTGCCGGTTGACCGCGATGCGGTCGGTGAACGCCGCCGTGATCTTCCGCTTGCCCCAGATGCCGGAGACGGCGACCAGGGTGAGCAGGAAGGAGGCGACGAGTCCCGCCGCGACGATACCCATCACGAAGGTGACGAGCGGGCCGTCACCGAGACCGAGCAGGCTGGCGAGCGTGTCCGGGAGCGTCTGGACCTCGCCACCGCCCATACCGCCACTCGCGTTCGTGGCGTTAGTACCGTTGCCCGAGCCGTTCGTCGAGTTGTTCGCCTGCTGGAGCAGCCCCCAGTTCATCGGTCGACCTCACCGAGCACGATGTCGAGACTGCCGAGCGACGCGATGAGGTCCGGGATGTACTCGCCGGTGGACATCTCCGGCAGCGTCTGCAGGTTGGAGAAACACGGCGAGCGAATCTTGAACCGGGCGGGCGTGTCCGTCCCGTCCGAGCGCATGTAGATACCGAGTTCGCCCTTCGCGGCTTCGACCGCGCGGTAGACCTCGGTGTCGTTGTCGGGTTTGAGCGTCCGGGGGACGTTCGACTGAATCTCGCGTTCCTCCTCGGGCCACTCTTCGAGCAGGTCGACACACTGCCCGATGATCTTCGCCGACTCCTCGATCTCCTTCATCCGCACGAGGACGCGCGAGTAGTTGTCACAGCCGTCCTCGGTGACGACGTCCCAGTCGAGTTCGGGGTAGTAGCCGTAGGGGTCGTCACGGCGCAGGTCGTAGTCGATGCCCGACCCACGAGCGACGGGACCCGTCGCCCCGTAGGATTTGGCGACGTCGGGTTCGAGGACGCCGGTGTTGACACACCGAAGCTGGAAGATCTCGTTACCCGTGACGAGGTCGTGGTACTCCTCGAGTTTCGCGGGGAGGTCGTCGAGGAAGTCACGGACCTTCTCGAAGTACTCCTCGCGTGGCTCGGGGAGGTCCCACGCGACACCGCCCAGACGAAGGTAGTTGAACATCAGGCGCTGGCCCGTCAGGTCCTCCAGCAGGTTCTGGACGACCTCGCGGTCACGCGTCGAGTACATGAAGATGGCCGTGAAGTCGCCGTAGACGTCCAGCGCGAACGTCCCGAGCGCGAGCAGGTGGGCTGCGATCCGGCACATCTCCGCACTCATCGTCCGGATGACCTGTGCGTACTCGGGGACCTCCAGTCCGGCGAGGTCCTCGGCCGCACGCGCGTACGCCCACTCGTTGAGGATGCCCGCCGAGATGTAGTCCCAGCGGTCGGGGTACGGCATGATCTGGTGGCGGTAGGTGCTCTGCTGGCACATCTGCTCCTCACAGCGGTGGAGGTAGCCGATGTCGGGGTCCACGTCGGCGACCGTCTCGCCGTCGAGGACCGTCTTCAGGTGGAGCACACCGTGGGTCGCGGGGTGGTGCGGACCGACGTTGACGAACATCGTGTCCGCGTCGTCCTCGCGGTGGTCCTCCTTGAGCGGGTTGGCGTGCTCGCGGAAGGTGACGACCTGTGGCTGTTCCTGGTCGTAGTCCATCCGGAGCGGGTGGCCCTGCCACGTCTCGGGGAGGAGGATACGCCGGAGGTCCGGGTGCTCGTCGTAGGTGATGCCCATCAGGTCGTAGGCCTCGCGCTCGTGCCAGTCGGCGGTGCGGAAGACGCTGTTGCCGGACTGACTGCGCGGGTCGTCACGACTCGTGGGGACGACGACGCTGACCTCCTGGGTGGGGTCGGCGTACTTCTTGAGGTGGTAGATGCTCTCGAAGCGGTCGTCGTACTCCTGGGCGGTGACACACGAACAGTGGTCGAAGCCCGCCTGCTGTTTCAGGCGACCGAGCGCTTCGGCGACGCGCTCCGGTCGGACGACGAACCCCTCGGCGTTGATGTGGGACTCGCGGCCGACGACGAGGTCGCCGAGCAGGTCGGCGAGCGCCTCGTAGTCGAGACCCTGTTCGGTGACACCGACGTGGTCGGTCGTGCTCGGCCGTGGTTTCTCCAGACTCATCGTGACTCGGCCCAGTTGTAACGCATGACGAGGTCCTCCTCGTCGATTTCGTCGGCGAGGTGGCGGACGAGTTCGTCCCCCTCCAGGTCGCCGAACTGTTCGAGTTCGTACGGTTTGACCGTCACGGGCGACGTCTCGCCGTTGGCGATGCGCTCCTGTAGCTTGGCGACGCCGTAGACGAGCGCTTCGGGACGGGGCGGACAGCCGGGGACGTGGATGTCCACCGGGATGACCTCCTCCGCGCCCTTGATGACGTTGTAGCCCTCGTGGAAGGGGCCGCCGGAGATGGTACACGACCCCATCCCGACGACGAACTTCGGCTCGGGCATCTGGTCGTAGACACGCTTCATCCGCGGGGCGAACTTCGAGACGATGGTCCCCGGGACGATGATGACGTCCGCCTGTCGGGGCGACGCACGTGGCACCCCTGCACCGAAGCGGTCGAGGTCGTGTTTGACCGCGTACGTGTGCATCATCTCGATGCTACAGCAGGCGATGCCGAACTGTAGCATGAACATCGAGGAGCCGCGAACCCAGTTCATGAACTTATCGAACTTGGTGAGGATGAACGGCGAAGAGCCGAACGCCTCCCGAAGCTTCGAGTTGAACCGGTCGTCGACGCCCTCGCCCATACGGGCCTCCTGGGTCGTCTGCAGTTGTTTGTCGCTACTCATGTGTCTGTCTGCCTCCGTTCCGTCGCGGTCGGCTTGACCCACCGCACGGCACCGTTACGCCACGCCCAGACGAGGCCGACGACGAGGACGCCGATGAAGATCAGCATCGGCACCAGCGCCTTCGTCAGACCGACCTGCGAAACCGCGTCGCGGTAGATGACCGTCCAGGGGAAGATGAGGACCGTCTCGATGTCGAAGATGACGAACAACAGCGCGACCATGTAGTACTGGATGTTGAACCGGATGCGCGTGTTCCCCGTCGGGACCTCACCGGACTCGTAGACGGCGGTTTTCCCTTGTTCCGGCACTCTGGGTCGGATGAGCGAGGACGCGGCGATCATCCCCAGCGGGATGAGCACCGAGACCACTCCCAGCGCGCCGACTGCTATCCACGGGTTACTCATTAGTGGTATCGTATTGCGGATTGGGAGGGCCGGCATATAAGGCTTGATTCTTCCGCGTGAGCCGGTTTGCGCCACGGTTTCGGTGGGTTGGCGGCGGTCACGATTCGACCTCCTCACCGCCGCTGTGGGCCACAGAGTGCGGTACGGTCCCGACAGGGCTCGTCACCGCGCACGACCGCACCACGGCGAGGCTTCAAACCGGAGGGCACGGCCAGTCTCGTCGTGGTCTGAGAACGACCCCGGCCGACTCGCGGGGGTGCGACGCACCGGCCGGGGAGCGAGGGGAGGCGCGTCGCCTGTTCGCCATCCAACTCCCTCGGTGGGACGTCCTCAGCGGCGGTCCCGGAACGACTCGGTCCCCGACTCGTGGAGGTCCCGGGACACCCGGCCGACGCCGGCGCGCAGGTCGTCGTGGTACTCGACGAGTCGCTCCTCCAGATCGGGGTGTGCGCGCGCGAGCATCTGAACGACCGAGAGCGCCGCGTTGAACGACTTGCCGGCGTCGACGGCGACCAGCGGCGCACCCGTCGGCATCCCGATGACCGAGTCGACGGACTTCTCCTGGACCGGGACGCCGACGACCGGGAGCGGGTACGCGAGCGACGCGACCATGTTCGGCAGGTCCGCGGCCTTCCCACCCGCGCCGGCGACGATGGCGTCCAACCCGCGGTCACGGGCCGTCGTCGCGTAGGCGTCCATCAGGTCGGGCGTCCGGTGGGCGCTGACGACGTACGTCTCGAAGGTGTAGCGTGCCTCCGGCGGCGCGTCGGTGTCGGTCACCTCCGCGAAGCCGAGTTCGGTCAGCGCCTCGTACGCGCCGTACATCGTGTCGAGGTCCGAATCGGACCCCATCACGATGCCCACCTCGGGCGTCTCCTCGGTCGGGCGGTCACGCTCCGCTTCGGCGTGTAGGTCGTCGATGAGCGACTGGACTGGGTCGGCAGTGTCGGTCATGCACGGAGGCGCGCGCCCGGGTCGCTTCGTGGTTACGGTCGGCGGCCGGTGAGCGGTGCCCGCAGTGCGGTCAGCGGAACGTCACCGACTCGCGCAGTGCTCGTGCCCGAGAGAGCGTCGCCGCGCTCTCCTCGCCGACGACGGTGACGTGGCCCATCTTCCGGAGTGGGCGGGCCTCGCGCTTGCCGTACCAGTGGAGGTGTGCGTCCGGGGCGGCCAGCACCGACTCCACGCCGGAGAGTTCGGCAGGGCCGGTCTCCTCGACGTCGCCCAGCAGGTTCGCCGTCACGCTCGCCCCACGGCGCTCGGTCGACCCGAGTGGCCACCCGAGCACCGAGCGGGCGTGCTGTTCGAACTGCGAACAGTGTGCGCCCTCGATGGTCCAGTGCCCCGAGTTGTGCGGCCGGGGGGCGATCTCGTTGACGAGGATTTCCCCGTCGACGTCTCCCGCGTCGCTCCGCGACGCACACTCGAACAGTTCGATGCCGAACACGCCACGGCCGTCCATCGCGTCGAGGACCGCGGTCGCCACCTCGCGTGCCCGCTCGGTCACCGCCTCGCTCGTCCGTGCCGGCTGGACGCTCTCCCGGAGAATCTCGTCCTCGTGGACCGTCTCGGTGACGGGGTAGGTCGCCCGCTCACCGTCCGCGCCGCGGACACCGATGACCGACAGTTCCCGGTCGAACGGGACCATCTCCTCGGCGAGCGCGTCGCTCCCGAGTTCTGTGAGTGCGTCCGCGGCGTCCTCGGGGCCCTCGACCGGGAAGTTGCCCCGGCCGTCGTACCCGCCTTCGCGGGCTTTCAGCATCACCGGCCAGCCGAGGCCGTCACCCGCCTCGCGTAGGTCCGCCTCGTCCGCGACGGGGCGGTACGCCGGGACGGGAACGTCGGCGTCGTCGAGCCACCGCTTCTCGGCGAGTTTGTCCTGCGTACGCCGGAGTGTCCTCGGGTCCGGGTGGACCGGCGTCCCCGTCTCCTCGCTCACTCGTTCGAGCGCGTCCGCGTCGGCCAGCTCTATCTCGTAGGTCAGCACGTCGACGCGGTCGGCGAGGTCCGATATCGCCGTCTCGTCGTCGAAGTCGGCCGCGACGGTGTCGCGGACGACCGGCGCGGCAGGAGGGTCGGGCGTCGGGTCGAGCGCGACCACCTCGACGCCGAGCGGACCGGCCGCCTCGCCGAGCATCCGTGCGAGCTGTCCACCACCGACGACGCCGACGGTCGGGCCGGGCGTCCTGAGAGCCATGTCCGAGGCTCTCCCCGGAGGGAGGTTAACCGTGGTGGAACGCCGTCGCAGCACGTGTGTCGTCGGCCGTCACCGATGACCGACCGGCGACCGTCGCGTCGTCGACTCCCGCCAGCGGGTTCTCCTCGGCCGGTAGCCGCGAGGTGTCGACGAGGAAGACCCACTCGCTCCCGTAGAGACGCATCGACCGGACGGTGACGGTGTAGTCGGGGTACCGCTCTTCGAGGGCACGACGGTGTGAGACCGTCGAGACGACGACCGGTGGGGTACCCTCGCTCTCGATGGCGTTCAGTGCGCCCAGGTTCTGGGCGCAGGCCGTCTCGGCGTCGGCTCCCTCGAGGTACCACGGCAACGGGAGGGCGTCGAACCAGCCCTCGTGTCCGGCACAGGACGGCTCCTGTCGGATCGGGTTGCCGTCGACGAGCGAGGAGCCGTAGAGGACGACGTCGGTTCCCTCGTTGCGTTCGGCGAGCGCTTCGATGGCCGCCATCTCGGGGTGGACCTCCGCGCTGGGCTGTGCGTACTGGACGAGGTCGTTCGACTCCGCCTGCGGCTGGGCGAAACTCGTCTGGTAGGCGGTCGCCACCGGGACGACCGCCGTGAAGAGGACGACAGTGAGCGCGAGACCGACCGTGAGGTAGTCGGCGGCGGGAGCCTTCCCCCGTCGCGCCACGAGACCGAGCGCCCAGACCGCGACGACGGCCGCGACGACGAGCCAGAAGACGGCGTCGGTCACCCCGAAGTCGAACCACGAGCGGCCGACGGCGACGGCGGCGACGACGGCCACGGGGAACGTCCACCGGACCTCGCTGGTCGGGCCGACGCTCCGTCCCCACCGGACCACCCGGACGATGCCGGCCCCGGCGGGCACCACCCACGGGAAGACGACGTGCGTCGCGGCCCACGGAGCCTTGATGTCGGTGATGAGCGGGTAGCCGAACACCGACGCGAGACCCCAGAGGAACGTGACGAGGACGACCGGCCGGGGGCCGCCCTCGCGGGTCGAGTCGGCACCGACGCCGACGAACGCGAGCAGGCTGACGACGACCGCACCCGCACCGAGCGTCTCGACGAGATGTTCGAGGTAGGGCGGGTACGGGTGGTCGGACTGGCCCCCGTCGTGGAGCCACAGCGAGTAGAACGACTCGACGGAGCCGACCGTCGCCTCGCGGACCAGCGCCGGGAACCGTGTCGGGTCGGCGAGCGTGGTCGAGACCGTGACGCCCGTCGCGCCGCGTGGCGCGTAGAAGGCGACGACGATGGCGAAGAACAGCACCAGACAGCACAGGAAGACGCCGACCCCGAGCAGCGCCCCTGCGGAGGACGGCCGGGGCAGCACGCGTCGAACGCCCGCGCCACCGTCGGCCAGCGGGCCGGACCAGGTGGGCCTGGGTCGACGGTCGCCCAGGCGAACCACTCCTCCCAGTCGCCCCTGAAGCAGGCGGCGACCAGTCCCCGACGAGGCGAACAGGACGAGGACGCCGTAGACCGTCAGTCCGCCGAGCCAGCAGAGGACGTAGACGGGGGCGTTCTCCTTGACCGTGAACCCGAGCGCGGTGAACGCGACGGCCGCGAAGAGGTGTCGGTACAGGCGCGTGTCGTAGAACCGGACGAACAGGAAGAACGCGACCATCATGAACGCGCCGACCAGCGGGTCGCCACGCATGAACCGCGAGTAGTAGAGCAACAGCGGGTTGAACGCGAAGAAGAACGCCATCCCGACCAGTTCGACGCCGTCGAACCGGTCGCACAGGAGCAACACCGACAGCGGGAGGAGGCCGGTGACCAGCGCGGGGACGAGTCGCATGGCGAAGTCCGTCGGGCCGAAGACGTCGAAGACGAGGGGGTTGACGTGGTGGTAGAACGGGCCGTGGATGATGGGCCGATAGGACATCTCGCCGGTCCGCACGTAGTCGAGAATCCAGTAACCGACTCGCCCCTCGTCCCAGTGGGCGACCCGGCCGCCGAGGTCGACGAGTCGCACGAGGAGGGCGGCGACGGTGACCGCACAGACGCCGAGGACGGCGTTCCGCCCCGCTCCCGTGTACTCGTCGAGCGATGGTCCGACTGCCATTACCCGCTACTGCCCGCGCCCCCTAAGGAACCTTGTGGTTCCTCAGTTCGTCGTTTGACAGTTCCAGATGCCGACAGCGGTACTTCTATGGCCCGGCCAAGCCACCGGCAGCGTATGACACGGCTCGGACTGGTGGTCGCGCGGTTCAACCGCTCGGTCACCGAGGAGATGGAAGAGCGTGCGCTCGAAGCCGCGACGGCGCGCGACGCTGAGGTCGTCGAACTGATACACGTCCCCGGCGCGTACGACGCGCCGCTCGCCGCCGACCGCCTCGCACGCCGCGACGACGTCGACGCCGTCGCCACCGTCGGCGCTATCGTCACCGGCGACACCGACCACGACCAGGTCATCGCCGACGCGGCCGCACAGGGACTGACCGACGTCAGCCTCGACCGGGACAAACCCGTCACGTTCGGCGTCATCGGACCGGGGATGAGCGGGGCGGAGGCCCAGGAACGCGTCGGCAACGCGGCGAAAGCCGTCGACGGGGCCATCGACCTCGTGGAGGCACTCTGACGATGCAGTTCGCGGACCGCGTCACCCGCGTCGAACCGAGCGCCACCGTCGCCGTCAGCAATCTCGCCTCACAGTTGGAAGCCGACGGCGTGGACGTCGTCGACCTCTCGGTGGGTGAACCCGACTTCGACACGCCACAGGCGGTCGTCGACGCCGGGAAGGCCGCCATCGACGAGGGCCACACCGGCTATGCCCCCTCGAAGGGCGTCCCCGAACTCCGCGAGGCCGTCGCCGACAGCCTCGGCGAACGCGGCCTCTCGTACACGAGCGACCAGGTCATCGTCACTCCCGGCGGGAAACAGGGGCTGTTCGAGGCGTTCCAGGCGCTCGTCGACGAGGGTGACGAGGTCGTCCTGCTCGACCCCGCATGGGTCTCCTACGAGGCGATGGCGAAACTCGCCGGCGGCACGCTCAGGCGCGTCGACCTGACGCCCCACGAGTTCCAACTCGAACCCGCACTCGACGAACTGAGCGAGGCCATCACCGACGACACCGCGCTCGTCGTCGTCAACTCCCCGAACAACCCGACCGGCGCGGTCTACTCCGAGAAAGCACTCGAAGGCGTCCGCGACCTCGCGGTCGACCACGACGCGACGGTCCTCTCCGACGAGATCTACGACCGAATCACCTACGACGCAGAGGCCATCAGCCTCGGGTCGCTCGACGGGATGGAAGGCCGCACGGTCACGCTCAACGGGTTCTCGAAGGCGTACTCCATGACCGGGTGGCGACTCGGCTACATCGCCGGTCCCGACGAGTTCGTCGACGAAGCCTCGAAGATTCAGAGCCACTCCGTCACCTGCGCCACGAACTTCGTCCAGCGCGCGGGCGTGACCGCGTTGCAGGAGTGTGACGAGTTCGTCGCCGAGATGCGCGACGCGTTCGCCGAGCGGCGCGAACTCGTGGTGGACCTGTTCGCCGAAGAGGGCGTCGACGTCCCCATCGGCGACGGTGCGTTCTACGCGATGATTCCGGTGGCAGAGGACGACCAAGAGTGGTGTGAGACGGCTATCGAGCAGGCCCACGTGGCGATGGTCCCCGGCGGCGCGTTCGGTGCCGGCGGCTACGCCCGGATGAGCTACGCCGCGAGCGAAGCGCGTCTGCGCGAGGGTGTCGAGCGGTTGGCCGACGCGGACCTGTTGTAGGGGGCGACGACTCGAACGGCCCTCTTTTCAGTCGTCCGCTTCCGACCTCGCGGTCGCCGGCATCCGCTCGGCGAGGTACTCCGCCATGATGCGGTAGGCGCGAATCTTCTGGTCGATGTCCGAGGAGCCGTGGCCCTCCTCGCCCAGTTCCTCGTACTGGAACTCCTCCGGTTCCTCCCAGCCCTGGTCTTCGAGCGCGTCACGGAAACGGCGGGCCTGACTGATGGGACAGCGCGGGTCGTTGACGCCGTGGACCATCAGGATGGGCGCGGTCATCTCCTCGACGTGCGTAATCGGCGAGCGCTCGCGGTAGAACGCGGCGTTCTCCTCGGGGTCCCCCAACTGCTGTTCGAGGACGGTCTTGAAGTGGGGCATCGACTCCTCGTAGAGCGCCTGCAGGTCGGTGATGCCGATCCAGGCGACGCCCGTGGTCCACGCCTCGGGGTGCATCGTCAGCTGGCAGTAGGCGCTGTAACCGCCGTAAGAGCCACCGAAGACGGCGATACGGTCGTCGTCGACGTACGCCTGTTCGCGGAGCCACGCCGCCCCCTCGCGGACGTCGACCTGCTCCATGCCGCCCCAGTCGTGGTGGATGGCGTTCTTGAACTCCCGTCCCCGGCCGATGGAGCCCCGATAGTTCGGCTGGAGGACGGTGTACCCGCGCGAGACGAGGAACTGCGCGTAGGCGTTGAACGAGCGAAACGACGCGGCGTGGGGGCCACCGTGGACCATCACGATGGCGGGGACGGTCGTGGCATCCGACTCGACCGCAGGGCCGTCACGAGCGTCGTAGTGGAGCGCGCCGATGTCGAGTCCGTCTTCGGACTCGTAGGTGACGAACTCGCAGTCGGCGAACGCGTCCGGGTCGATGTCGCCGTAGTCGGCCTCGACGAGCGTCTCGTAGCTGTCGTCCGCGAGGTCGTAGCGGAGGAGTTCCGGACGGGTGTTGGGCGTGGTCTGCTGGAGCAGGACCGTGCCGTCCCCGACGAGCGACTCGTCGCCGGGGAACGAGGCGACGCCGAGTGGTGCCTCGACCCGTCGTGCCTCGCCGTCCTCGTACACCAGCGGGACGACGGCCGCCTCGCGGAACCGGAGGACGAGGAAGTCGCCGTCGGCCTCGGTCCCCAGAAAGCGGACCGGGCGCTCCTCGTAGTCGCTGTCGAACCACTCGACCGACTCCGCGTCGAGGTCGTAGACGCCGACGCGGTTGGTGTCGGGGGAGTCGTCACCGACGAGCAGGCGCTCGTCCTGCCAGTCGGCGAGCGACGCCTCGAACCCCTCGTCGTTCAGGTCGAGCTTTCGCGGGGCGCTCCCGTCGGCACCGCCGGTGGAGCGCTCCACGCACGCGACGTAGACGTCGCTGTTCTCCAGGTCGTCGGACTCGTTGGTCGTGTACGCGATGCGCTCGCCGTCCGGCGAGAGTTCGACGGTGTGGACCGGTTGGTCGTAGTCGGTGATGCGCTCGTCCGTCTCGGTCTCGCGGTCGTAGCGGTGGACGTTCATCTGTCCCTCCGCGGTCGACGTGTAGAACAGCCAACGCCCGTCGTCGCTCACCGTCTGGAAGTGGCTCTGCCCGTCGCCCGCCACGAGCGGTTCGGACTCCCCCGAGTCGAGGTCGAAGCGATGGACGTCGTTCTGCTCGTCGCCGTCGTCGTCGACGTGGAGGAAGACCCCTTCGCCGTCGGCGTCCCAGGCGATGCCGTGTCGGGCCTGTCGGGGGACGTTCCCCTCCGAGACCCGCTCGCGGTCGCCCGTGTCGAGGTCCTGGACGTACAGTTCGTTGCGTCCGGTCTCGTCGTAGTAGAACGCGATGCGCGACCCGTCGGGCGAGACGGTCGGGTGGTAGAACGACGGGAGGCTGGCGAGTTCTTCGAGCGGGTACTCCGCTGACATGACACACGCTCCGGAGACGGCCCCCTTAGTGGTTTCCCGAAAGGTCGTTCTGCAGCAGAGGCGACAGGAGACGGTGACTCAACAGCGCTCGTCGCAGATGCGCTCGACGATGTCGCCCGTCGAGTAGAGCGCCTCGTCGGATTCGAGCGCCGAGGCCCGCCGGACCTCGCAGTCGATACCCCGGTCGGCGAGCGCCCGCGCGATGGCGTCCTCGTCGTGGTGCTGGTCGTGGCCGAGCACGATGACCGACGGTTCGATGCGCTCGATGGGGACGAAGATGTCCTCGCGGTGTCCGAGATGCGCCTCGGAGACCGGGTCGAGCGCTTCGACCATCAGACGGCGCTGTTCGTCGGGGACGATGGGTCTCGGTTTGTGGGTGACGTTCTCCCGCCGTGCGATGATGACGTGGAGTTCGCCGAACTCGGCGGCCTCCCGCAGATAGTGGACGTGCCCCGGGTGGAGGACGTCGAAGGTCCCCTGCGCGACGACCCGTGGCCGGTCGCTCGGGTCGCCGACCGGGTCCTCGTCGGTCGGCGTCCGGGTCATCGCCCCTCACCCGACCCGTCGTCCGGGCCGTCGTAGAGGTCGTAGTCGAGTTCGGCGTCGATGTCCTCCTGCGTGAAGTCGAAGAAGCGCTCGTCGGGGTCCGGCAGGTCCACGTCGATGACCCGCAGGTCCCGGACCTCCCCCTCCTGGTCGAACGCCTCCCAGTCGTCGGGGCCGTACGGTGCACCGATGATGATGTGGACCGTCCCCTTCCCGAAGGTGGCGAGGTCCGCGTCGCTCGGCCGGAGGACGCCGTTGGGGTGGGAGTGAACCGACCCCTGTGCCCGGAGGTCGTTTGGAATCATGCTGGTCTTGACGGTGGCACTGACCGGGTTCGACGTCGTCCCGGGGATGACCAGCACGTCGGTGATGACCGTTCCGTCCTCGTCGAGGCCCAGCGAGCGGGCGTCCTCGCCACGCAGCAGGCCCATGTACTCGTTGGGGTGGGTCTGAGCCGACGCCTCCAGCGCGAAGTCGAGCGTCGACTCCGCGATGCCGAGGACGCCACTCGACCGGAACAGCCGCATACTCGAACCGACGGGCGGTTTTCATATACGGGTTCCGGAACCGCCGGCCCACTGCGAGCGGTTCTGCGGCCGTGGGTGGGACCGTTCACCGCGCTGACGAGCGTGCTTGCCAACGCTTAAAAGTGACCGGGACGGAACACCGCTAAATGGCACCGACACATGCGGAGTCGTCCGACGAGGACGGCGATTCTTCCCCCTCTGAGACCGTCTTCGACCTCGCCCCCGACTGTACCGTCGACGCCGTCGAGACCGACGAGAGCTACCACGCCACCGTCAACGGTGTCGTCCCGTACGGCGTCTTCGTGGACCTCTCGGACCACGTCTCCGGGTTGGTCCACGAGTCCGTCCTCGACGGCGACTACGACGTCGGGGACTCGTTCATCGTCCACCTCGACGAGGTCCGCGAGAACGGCGACCTCAGTTTCAGCGAGGTCCGCCCCGACGACTACACGACCGAAGCGGTCGGTCCCGACGACGAGGCGACCGTCGGCGAACTCGACGACGAGGTCGGCAACACCGTCCGACTCACCGGCGAAATCGTCCAGATCCGCCAGACCGGCGGTCCGACCATCTTCCACCTCCGGGACGCCGACGGCATCGTCCCGTGTGCGGCGTTCGAGGAGGCCGGCGTCCGCGCGTACCCCGAGGTCGACCTCGGTGACCTCGTCGAACTCGTCGGCGAGGTCGAAGCCCGGAACGGGTCGCTCCAGGTCGAAGTCGAGGCGCTCGACGCCGTCACCGACGAGGCCGTCGCCGCCGACCTCGACGAGGCCCTCGACGCGGCCGCCGAACCCGCGACGCCCGACCCGCTCGTCGAGTGGGACGCCTTCGAACCCATCCGCGAGGACCTCGAAGCCGTCGCCGCGACGCTCAAGCGCGCCGTCCTCGACGGCCGCCCGATTCGGATGCGCCACCACGCCGACGGCGACGGGATGTGTGCGGCCGTCCCGCTCCAGTACGCGCTCGCTCGCTTCGTCGAGTCGGTCCACGTCGACCCCGGCGAGACCCGACACCACCTCCGTCGTCTCCCCTCGAAGGCCCCGTTCTACGAGATGGAGGACGTCACGCGCGACCTGAACTACGCGCTGGAAGACCAGGAGCGCCACGGGCAGAAACTCCCGCTCCTGCTCATGCTCGACAACGGGTCGACCGAGGAGGACACGCCCGCCTACCGCACGCTCTCGGAGTACGACATCCCCATCGTCGTCATCGACCACCACCACCCCGACCCGGAGGCCGTCGAACCGTACCTCGACGAACACGTCAACCCGTACCTCCACGACGAGGACTACCGCATCACCACCGGGATGATGTGCGTCGAACTCGCACGGATGATCGACCCCGCAGTTACCGACGAGGTCCGTCACGTCCCGGCCGTCGCCGGTCTCTGTGACCGCTCGCGTGCCGAGGTCATGGACGACTACATCGCGCTCGCCGCCGACGCGGGCTACGACGAGGACGACCTCGACGACGTCGGCGAGGCGCTCGACTACGCGGCGTTCTGGCTCCGCTACAACGACGGCAACGGCCTCGTCAACGACGCGCTCAACGTGGACTGCGACGACGACGAGCGCCACCGCGACCTCGTCAGCTTCCTCGCCGAACACGCCGAGCGTGACCGTGACCGCCAGCTCGACGTGGCGCTCCCCCACACCGACAGCGAGGAACTCGCCAACGGCGCGAACCTCTACCGCGTCGACGTCGAGAACCACGCCCACCGCTTCACCTACCCCGCACCGGGCAAGACGACCGGTGCGGTCCACGACCACATGGTCCGCGAACACGACGGCGACCCCGTCATCACCATCGGCTACGGTCCCGACTTCGCCGTCCTCCGGAGTGACGGCGTCCGACTGGACATCCCCGAGATGGTCACGCAGTTGACCGACGAACACCCCGGCGCGGGCGTCTCGGGTGGCGGCCACCTCGTCGTCGGTTCGATCAAGTTCGTCTCGGGCAAGCGCGAGCAGGTGCTCGACGCCCTCGTCGAGAAGATGGCCGACGCCGATATCGACGAGGACCTGCGCTCGACACTCCTGCGCGAGTAGCGCGCTCCCGACCGAGCACGGACGCGGTCTCTCGCTCCCGGTTCTCACCGCTCGAACTCGAAGCGCCGAGCCACGGCCAGCACGACGAGGACGCCGACGAGGAGCGCCACCAGCGCACCGACCGGCACGCGTTCGGCCCCACCGCTCGCGCCGTCACCCTGCCAGTCGCTCGTGAAGACCCGTCCGTAGTACCCCGCGACGGCGTCGCCCGACAACAGGAGTGCCACCTCGCGGTTCTCGCGGGCGGCGTGTGGGTTCCAGTTCAGCGACCCGACGACGACGTGGCGGTCGTCCACCACCGCGCCCTTCGCGTGGACCTTCTCGAACGCGCCGTTCGGGTCGGCGAGTCGGACCGTCAGCGGGAGACCCTCGCGGTCGGCCCGCCCGTTCAGGCGGTCGGCGAGCGCTCGGTTCTCCTCGCGGACGTACCACGCCCCCGAGAGCAGGACGCGCACGTCGACACCGCGCTCTGCGGCCGCGAGGAGTTCGCGGGCGAACGGGCCGTTCGGTCCGCCGAGGCCGACCTGCACCACGTCGACCGACTCCGTCGCGTTCCGGAGGAGCGAGCGCACGCCGGCCTCGGCGTTGTCGGGCGCGACGAGCAGGCGGACCCGCTCGGCCCGGACCGTCTCGGGGGCGAACCGTGCGGGGTACGTCGCGTCGCTCGGCACCGTGGACTGGAAGGAGCGACCCCCGGCGAACGCCGACCAGTTCCGGGCCGCGCGCCACGAGAAGTCCCCGCGGAAGGTCCCGGCGAGGCTGTCGGCCGTCCGCTCGTCGTGGACGACCGCTCCCCACCCGCGCGAGGAGTTGCCGCCGGTTCCGGACGGCTTCCAGTTCTCCGTGAGCACCAGCGCCCGGTCGTCGACGACGGCGTACTTCGAGTGGTGGTAGTCGTACCGGGCGGACGGCCCGTCGACGACGCGGACCGGGACGCCCGCCCCGACGAGTCGGTCGAGGACCCGTGCTTGCGCCCGCGAGAGACCGCCGACGGGACCGCCTTCGACCAGCACGCGAACCTCGACGCCGCGCCGGTGGGCCGCGAGGAGTTCGTCAGCCACCCGCGACGAGGAGAACGTGTAGCCCGCGAGGTAGAGTCGGTCGTCGGCCCCCGCGAGCGCCCCCGTGACGACTCCTGGCGCGTCCGGGAGCGTGAACGCCGTCACGTTCGCCGGTCCCGAGCGGACGACCGGGTAGTCGGTCGCACCGAGTGGCCGCCAGGACCACTCGTCGGTGGCCCCGTCCCGCCGGTACACCTCGGCTTCGGGGGCGTCCTCGTAGCGGAGTGTGGCGGTTGCGGTGTCACCGGCGACGAGTCGCAGTCGCTCGCCGCCGTTCGCCAGCGACAGGTCACCGGTCGCCGCGACGACCGGCGTGTCGGCCGGCGGGCGGACCCGGTCGGGGGCGGCGGTGAGGACGAGTCGGCCGCTCGCGTCGCGTGCCGGACGGAGACAGCCTTCGTCGTCGCAGACGCGGTACGCCGAGAGGTTCGCCGCCTCCGGCACGTCGAGGACGACGAACTCGCCGGCGTCGTCCTCGGCGACCGGGTTCGGGTAGACGCCGACGATGGTCGGGGCGTCGGCGGGCGTGAGAGGAGACGGCGACGACGAGTCGGCGGGAGGACTCCCGACGGCCGTGGACGGCACCGTCGCTGTGAGACAGCAGAGGGTCAACAGGACGACGAGCGGGCGGGACACGGACCGGTCTGGTCCGGTGTTCGCTGAAAAACGTTCGGAGCGTCAGGCCGCGGGTTCGGCGTGTCGCGTGTCGTCGTCGAGCGCGTCGCGTGCCTTCTCGGCCTCGTTCTGGACGATGAACGACCGGTCGTCGGCGTGTTCGCTGGCGGCTTCGAGCGCCGCTTCGGTGCCGATCTGGTTGAGCGCCCACGCCGCGCTGGTGCGGACGGAGTCGTCGTCGTCCTCGTCGAGCACGTCCTCGAGCGGGTCGATGGCACGCGTGTCACCGATCTGACCCAGTGCGCGGGCCGCTCCCGAGCGAATCTCGGGGTCCTCGGCGACGAGTCGGTCGGCGACGGTCTGGGTCGCCGCCTCGTCCCCGATAGAGCCGACGGCGCGAAGCACGACGCGCTGGAGCGGCGGGTTGGCGTCGCCCTCGATGAACTCCAGGAGCGTGTCGAGCGCACGCGGGTCGCCGATGTTCCCGAGCACCTCGATGGGGAGGACCTTCCGGCGCTGGGCACGCTCGTTCATCTCCTCGTACGCCTCGACCGGGCCGAGCGTTTGAGTGCCGTCATGCAGTTCTCCTGCATGAACTCCGAGTCGAACGTGTCGAGCGCCTTCAGGATGGGTTCGGGGTCGCGGTCACGCTCGGCCATCCGGACGACGGTGAGTTCCGGCGGGAAGTCCTTGCGGTTCTTACCGGTCAGGCGGTCGTAGAACCCCTCGTAGTCGAGTTGCTCGCGGACGGTGAGGTCGTCCCACTCCTGGGCGTCGTCGAGGTCCGACTGGAGACCCTCGGCGGTGTCGAGGAGCGCGGCGATGGTCTCCTCGTCGTCGTCCGCGTCGAAGTCGGCGTCGCGGACGGTCCCGGCGGCGTCCTCGACCGCAGTGGCGTGGGTGTCCAGGTCGTCGTCGACCGGCGCGGAGACGGTCGCCTCCAGCGTCTCGTCGAGTTCGTCGAGACGCGCCTCGACGGCCTCGCGGACCTCCCCTTCGCCCCGGTCGGTCCAGCGCGTGTCGCGGATGGTGCTCGCGGCGGCCTCCAGCGTCTCGGCGACGTCCTCGCCGTAGGGGCCGCGCTCGTCCTCGATACCCTCCCGGACGGCGTCGATGCGGTCCTGGAGGTCGCCCTTCGGGTCCTCCTCGTCGTCCTCGTCGGCGTCCGGGAGGGTCTCGACGCGTGACTCGACGGCGTCGAGGTCCTCCTCCACGGCGTCGAGGTCGGACTCCGTCTCGGCCTCGTCGAGGTCCGACTCCACCTCGTCGAGTCGCTCGTCGAGTTCCTCCGGCGAGGCTACCGGCTCTGTCTGTTCTTCGGTCGTCTCGTCCGCGGAGTCGGGGGTCTCCGTGGATTCGTCATCCCCGTCGCTCATGGCTAGAACTCCGGCAGTCGCGCTCAAAGGCGTTTCCATTACGAGGGAGAGCTCCGAGTACCACGGTCGCTTCCGCGGACGCGATTCGTCCGAGCGCCGCGCCGACGGCGGCGAGACCAGCCTACCGACCACGTCCGGCCAGTGGCTACACCTGTCGCCGCACGCGTCGTCGGTGACGGTCGCTCAGCGTCGTCTCGGAGTCCCCGCTGCCGACGACGCGTGTCGTCACCGGACCGGCTCTTCGGCCGGTAAAGAGTGACACGTGCACTGGCGGCCGTAGCGGCCCCAGTGAAGGGTTGAGACATGTCGGGGCGCGGACAAGACAGCGGACGGTCGAACGATTAGCGCCGTTCCGTGCTGTCTTTTCGGTGGCCAGGGCACGTATCAGTTAGTATAGATTACCAGGGTATATATCCCTGCTGCCGGCAGAGGATGAGAGCGTGTCGACGGGGAGTCCTCGCGGGCCGAGGCGGACCGAGCGCGGCGACCGGAGCCGTCGTGACCGAGCGTCCGTTCACCGGCGAGTGGTGGTCTGTCCGCCGTCCGTCGCCTCCCTCGCGGACTCCGCTCCGGCCGTCGTGTCCTCGTCGCCGTCGCGCCAGTAGAGGTCAGGCGCGAGGACGAGGTACGCGAGGGCGGCGAGAAGCAGGAGTCGGGGGAACGCCCGCGAGAACGCCGTCGGGAAGAACACCGCGAGCGCCTGGACCGCCCCCATGGCGAGCGCGTCGCGGACGAGCAGGTCCGGGTACGGCACCGTGACGACCATCAGGTACGCGAACGCGGCGGTGATACCGAGGAGCGCGGTCGGGTTCGTGAGGCCGGCGAGGTAGAGCGTCGCCAGCACCGTCGCGGCGAGCGTCGTGGGGACGCCGACGGTGACCGGCTTCTTCGGGTCGTGGACGGTGTAGAGGCCGAGTCTGACGACGCCCATCGCCACGAACAGCGCGGCGACACCACCGGCGACGAGCGTTCCGGTCGTCTCGCCCCACGCCTCGAAGGCGACGCCGAAGACGAACAGCGCGGGTGCGACCGAGAAGGAAGCGACGTCGGCGAGCGAGTCGAGGTACTCGCCGAACTGTGTGCCCCCGTACTTGCGTGCCAGCACGCCGTCCGCCCCGTCGGCGACGGCGGCCAGTAGGACGAGGCGGGCGGCCAGCCCCGGGTCGACGAGGACGGCAGCCGCCGCCGCGAACCCTATCGCGGCGTTGCAGACCGTCATCCCGTCGGCGACACCGAAGCGGCCGACGAACCGGGGGCGCATGTTCCGCCTCTCGGACCAGCGCGGGTTAGGGCGTTTCGGTTCGATGGCCGAACCACGGAGGCTATACGTCGCCCTCGGCTACTTCGAGACATGAAGCGGCGCACGTTCCTCACAACGGTCGCCGGCGTCACGACCACCGCCCTCGCGGGCTGTATCGGCTCCAGCCTCCCCCAACCCGCCAGCGACTACGACGTCGGGATGAGCCACCACTCCTACCTCCCCGAGGCCGTCGAGGTCCGGGTCGGCGAGACGGTCGTCTGGGGCAACAGCGGGTCGCGTGGGCACACCGTCACCGCCTACGGAGGCGAGATTCCCGAGGGCGCGGCGTACTTCGCTTCCGGCGGCTTCGAGGACGAGGACGCCGCCCGCGACGCGTGGAACGCGAACCCGAGCCAGCCGGAGGGCGGTCTCATCGCCCCCGGCGAGACGTTCGAGCACACCTTCGAGATGCCCGGCACCTACGGCTACGTCTGCATCCCCCACGAGCCACAGGGGATGGTCGGCACCGTCACCGTCGTCGAGAAGTAGCCGACGCGACGGGCGACGGCGGGCGAGGCCGAGGGGGTGCTGTCGCTCGTCGCTCGTGAGAAAATCGTCGAAGGTGAACTGCGGCGCTTAGACCTCGACGTCGGCGTCGTCGACGTCGACGCTCGTCTCTTCCTCTTCGGCGACCTCCTCGGGTCGCGCTTCGAGACGGAGCTTCTGGATCTCGACACGGCGCAGCGGGTAGATGGTCTTGGCCTCGCCGTAGATGGCCGAGGAGAGCCGCCCCTCCGTGACGCTGTCGACCAGGTCCTCGAAGGTCCGCTCGGTCGCGGCCTCCTTGACGAGGTCGATCATCAGCTTGCGGATGGCGTGCTCCTGGCTGCGGTCGGCCTTCTTGGTCGTGAACGCGACCGGCTGGACCTGCACCCGGTAGTCGTCGGTCGTGAGGACCGTGACGTAGGCGGCGACCTTCGAGGAGCCCCGGCGGACGAGGCTGCGAAGGTAGTCCCGCGTGAGTTCCTGCTGGACGAACTCGGTGTACGCCGAGTCCGACCCGACGTCGTTGATTCGGAAGGTGAGTTTCGTGCTGTTCTCGCTGGCGTCACCCTGGAGTTCGCCGAGGGTGGTCTCGATGGTTCGCCCGTGGACCTTCTCGGGTTCGTCGGCAACGGTCTCACCGAGTTCGGCCCGGTCGAACTGCTCCGGGGCGAGGACGGTGTACCAGCGTTTCTCCTGTCGCTTTCGTGATACTGAACGTTCGCTCATGGTTGTGTGGTGTCGGTCAACTGCTGTGCTACCTGCAGGTTGCTGACGTAGTCGTCTGCCGTCGTACGGAGGCCTCCCGTACGCTCTCGGGTGATGGTCGTCACCAGCGTCCGGCCCTCGACACGCGAGTCCATCTCGGCGGTGTCGTCGGGCGCGAGCGCGGCGGCGACCTGTCGGGCCGTCTCCTCGTCGTCGAACGTGACGCGAACCGTCGCGGTGCGCTCGGAGTCGCTCATTGGAGCGCCCTCCGAAGCGCCGCGACGACGGCGTCCATCTCGGACTCGTCCGTGCGGACGTACGCACACGCGGGCGTGCCCACGCCGTGCGTGGGCCGCGTCCGTGCCTCGCCACCGACCGCGTTCGCGGCCTCGGCGGCGAGCGTCTCGACGCCTTCGTCGACTGCGGCGACGGCGGCCGTCCCGCCACGGTGGGCGAGGACGACGGGTTCCGGCGACCGGTAGTCCCGGACGAGTCGGGCGACCGCCCCCAGACAGGGTCCGGTCGACGGCGACTCGCTCTCGTCCGTGCCGTCGTCGGTCGTGACGCCCGCGACCACCAGTCCGTCGTGTCGGGCGACGGTCGCGTCTCGGACGGTCCCGTGGACCGCGCGAGCGTGCTGTCGCCACGCGTCGAGGGCGGCGTCGTGGACGCCGTAGCCGAGCGCGAGTGCGACGCCCGTCCCCGGCCGCTGCCGGGCGGTCGCGTCGAGGACGTCGGCGTAGCCCGCGAGCGTCGTGAACGGTCCGGTACCGTCGAGCGTGTACGGGTTGAGCACCCGTTCGACGGCGTCGGCGGCGTGTCGCCCCCCGGATTCGAGCACCGAGAGCGCGAGCGCGGAGGCGAGCGTCCGCCCCTCGCGGTCGACCCCCGCGAGCGCCTGTGCGGCGTCCTCGGGACTCCCCGAGAACGAGGCGTGCGCGAGCGTCGTGTGTGCCAGCGTGTCGGCCACGTCGTCGGTCGGGCCGGCGACGCCGGGCGACCGGTCGAGTCCCGTGCGGTCGAGCAGGTCGGCGTGGTCGCCGGGCCCCTCGCCCGCCGCCACGACGCCCGCCAGTGCGAGGGTCGCGTCCGGGTCCGCGTCGAGTTCCGTCGCCGCATCGTAGACGACCGGTGCGACCGACGCGCCCGTGAGGGCGACGTCGCCACCGGGTGCGCCGAGCGTGACGGTCAGGTCGGCCTCCGAGTCCGCCGTCGGCCACCGCGTGACGCTCGTCTGGAACGCGACGTCGCGTTCGGCGAGCGCCGTGGCGAGCAGGCCCGTCGCCGCGAGCGCGTCGCCGTCGGGCGTGGCGACGAGTCTGACGAACTCGGCGTCACGGCACCGGCTGGCGACGTCACTGGCGGTCGGGGCACGCTCGGGGTGGTCGGCGGCGGACATGCGATTACTCGAGGAGTCGCTTGGCGACGTCGTACGTGTACTTGAAGTCCTCCGCGAGGACGTCGCCGCGGTAGTAGTCCACCAGTCGGCGGACCTTCGACTCCGTGTTCTGGAGTGCGCGCTTGTTCTGCGCGTCGCCGGGGTTGGCGTCCATGTGCTCGCGCAGGCGGATGGCCCGCTCGAACAGGTTGCGCAGGTCCTCGGGCAGGTCCTCGCTCGCGTCGTTCTCGTCGAGAATCTCGGTGACCTTCTTGCCCGTCGCCAGCTTCACGTTGGGGACCGGCGTGCCCTCGACGCCCTCGTCGCGCAGCTTCATGCCGATCCGACTGGGGTCGTGGCCCTGTTCTTTCAACTCGACGACGCGCGCTTCGACGGCGTCGGCGTCTACGTCGCTCCACTCCGGTGGTTCGTCTGCCGTGGGGCGGTCCGAACCGGACGACCCTCGACGGCGGGTGTGCATTCGTGCCATAGGCTGAATTGGAACTGCACGAACCGCTACGGGCCAACTGGCCCAGTGCACGTCCACACTCCCAAGCCGCGAAAGAGTACCCAGCGCGGGCGTTCGCGGCGATGTCGGATATGCGGCTGTGCTGTTCCCGTCGCCAACTCGGTGTGTCGACCACTAAACGGTTGCTATGCTCGCCGTGGCCGTGAGCGTCGGTGTCACCCACGGACCCGCTCGGTTCGATGGGATTAAGTACGGTCCTCGGAAAGGTTGACTTGCAACACGGGCTCGTAGATCAGTGGTAGATCACTCCCTTGGCATGGGAGAGGCCCCGGGTTCAAATCCCGGCGAGTCCACTCGAATTTTCGCGGCGCAACACGACGAGCGAAGCGAGGTCGCTTGCGACCTCGAATGCGAACGGCGAAGCCGTGAGCGAAGCGAGGAGTCAGCGCCGCGAATCCGCGCACGAGGCGGGATCTGAATCAGGGAGCGGGAGGTGAGCGAGCGTAGCGAGTGAACGAGAGCGACCGTGGTTCAAATCCCGGCGAGTCCATCTCCTTCCGTCGCTACGCTCCGTCAGTCGATGGGCTCGCCTGAGTCCCACTCGTTCACTCCGGTCGTCACCGGCGGCGAAGCCCCCGGTTTCCAGCGGGACCGGAGGTCCCGCGCGGCTCGCGGGACTCCCGGCGAGTCCACACGAATTCGCACACGAGACGGACCTCGGAGCAGAGAGCAGGAGGTGAGCGAGTGTAACGAGCGAACGGGAGCGACCGTGGGTCGAATCCCGGCGAGGCCCAGCGAGTCCACACGGCGAGTGTCGGGAGTACACCGAGTCCAGAACTTCAGTAGGTAGTCGGACGAGTCCGGAAACGGGACCCTCCGTGATCGCCGTACGCCCTACAACAGAAGCGCGAGGACGGCGAGGACGAGGAACACGACGACGAACAGGCGTGCCGCGCCCATGGAGATACCGGCCGCACCACGGAAGCCGAGCAGCGCGGCGACGATGGCGACGACGAAGAAGACGACGGCGAGCCAGAGGAACTGGCCACTGCCGCCGAGCTGGGCGACGACGCTCCCGAGCGCCGAGAGCAGTGCAGTGTTCATCGTCGAAGCTCCGGCAGCGTGTGGTCGATCGGCGATACGGTCGTAGTGTCGGTGCCCGCGTACGGGGTCTGGGTTCGTTGGGTCACGTGCTCCTCCGGTGTGACGGCTCGGGGGCTGTGCCGGAGGAACTCCTCGAAAACGGTCAGTGCTATCCGCGAGTCGCAGTATCAGGATTCGCCGCTCGGGGCATCAACCTGTCGCAGAGCGGCGTCTCGTCGAGCGTGTCGAGTCCGCGTCGCTCGCGGCTGTCGAGCGCGACGACTCACGGATCGGATGGGAGAGAAAACCGTTCGTAGCGGCGCTACTCCTCTCGCTCGTTGCCTCGCTCCCAGACTCGGTCGACTCGCTCTCCCTTGGGTGGTGTGTGACTGACGTCTTTGAGTGTCTGTTTCGGCATCGTGATATGCAGTAGCAAGTCAAACCTACTTAACCCCTTCATGAGACGTGACTTGATTCCTAAGACCCCCTTAGTTCACCCCAGATGATACTTCCGGGGGCCGACTCCGACCGCCGGTCTCGGCCGGGGTCGGCGGCCGATTAATTTATTGTTATAGAGTTCTCTGAAACAATACAATGTCTATCCGATATGCGTCTTCCTTCTGGACCGGTCGTGGTCGCGGCGTGTCGTCGACGGTCGGTGTGGTCCTCATCCTGGGGATCGTCGTCATCGGAACGACGAGCGTCGTCGCGTTGGGGTCGGTCGCACTCGACGGCACCGAACGCCAGTCGACGCTCGACCGGGCCGAGCAGTCGATGGCACAGTTCGACTCCCGGGCGGCGCAGGTCGCACTCGGCGAGGAGCGGTCGACACGGCTCTCGTTCGGCCACTCCAGTGGGACCTACCGCGTCGTCGACGACGCGGGTACCATCACCATCACGCACGTCAACCACGACGGGGGGTCGGACGCCGACGGCAACAGCGTCGACGACGGACCGGGTGACGACGACGAGGACGTCTACTCGGGGACGCTCGGTGCGGTCGTCTACGAGAACGGCGACACCGAAATCGCCTACCAGGGCGGCGGCGTCTGGCGACACCGGGGGGACTCGACGCGCATGCTCTCACCGCCCGAGTTCCACTACGAGGGGTCGACGCTCACGCTCCCCGTCGTACAGGTGTCCGGCGACGAAAGCGCGTCCGGAGCACCCACTGCGGTCGTCTCGAAGAGCGGGCAGACGAAGGGCATGTACCCCAACGCCTCCACACACTACGAAGACGACAGTAGCAAGCCGACCTACAGCAACCCCGCGAGCGACGGACAGATGATCGTCACCGTCGAGAGCGAGTACTACCGCGGGTGGGCGGAGTACTTCGACTCCCGGACCGAGGGGAGCGTCGTCGACGTCGACCACGCCAACCGGACGGTCACCGCCGAACTCATCACGCTCGGCAAACAGGGCGGGTTCGAGATTCCGACCGACAACAACCCCTTCGAGGTCCGTGGACTCGAACCCAGCATGCAGAGCGGCGAGGGCCTCGAACGCCTCTCGTTCACGGTGCGACCGAAGGACGACCACACGAACAAGTTCGCCAGTCTCGACTGGTCGCTGACCGCCCAGAACGGCGACCGGCGCATCGAGATGAATCTCGGCGGGCTGGGCAACGGCAAGTGTGGCACCGGCGAGCACGCCGACCTCACGGTCTACTACTCGGACGACGGCGGTGCGACCTACCAGGGGTGGGTCGCCGAGAACGCCTACGAGGTCACCTGCGACGCGAACGGATACGCGAAGATAGAGGTCGACCTCGTCGGGACGGGCGCACCCACCGCGGAGTACCAGTCCATCTCCGGAAAGCTCGCGGCGTACAACCCCGGACAGGGCGGTGGGTCACTGGCCGGCAGCACGACGTTCGACCACTTCGACGGCGACACCGGCACGACGTACTCGACCGGCAGCACCGAGTCCGTCGACGTGCTGGTTCGTCACTACCTCAACCACTTCGCGCCGACGTTCCACCTCGAATCCGCCGACGGCAACAACGGCAACTCGGTCAACGAAGGCGAGTCGAGCGGCGACGACATCCAGTACACCGGCGACGACGTCATCACCTACCTCCACGTCTCGGAGAACGGTATCGAGGTCCGGTTCGAGTAACGGCGGGGAGCGGGACGGCGGCCCCGATACTGAACGCTTTCTGCCGACAGTCGCTCTCGGAAACGACGATACCACGGACTGACGGTACGGTTCGACGCTCCGCCGTCCGAGGTGCATCGTCGAGCGGAACCCCCCAGCCGTGGGACGGACCGACGACCACCTACAGGGGACTCGTCTACGCTTCCGTCGAGGGTGTCGGCGCGCTCTCGTGGACGGCCGACCGTACCGTGTCGGGCGACCGATGGGCACAGTCGAAGCGGCCGGTGGAGCGAGTCACGGACCCGACAGGCTCCGCCCGTCGTGTGTCGTGGTGGCCAGTACCGTTCGGTCCGAGGCGCGTTCGGACCGGGGACCGGAGCACTGTACGACGACACGGGGAGAGACAGTGACGAGAGCACCGCTACGAACGGAGAACGGAGAGTGGGACTGTGTCGTCGTCGGGGAGAAGGGCTGTCGGCCGAGCGCTCGCCGTCAGGCGAACGTCGCGTCGATGCGGACGACGGGGAACGTCGTCCGGTCCGCGTCGAACCAGCAGGTGACGACACCCTCGTCGTCGTCGGTCACACGACAAGCGTCGTCCTGCCACGAGATCTGGTCGTCCAGATACCGTTCCCACGCGGCGGCACGGTCGGCACTCGTGTTGATTCTGTACTGAATCGCTCCATCAGCCGTCGGCCGCGGTTCGAGTGTCGAGCGACCCCCCTGCCCGGACTGAAGCTGTGTACGGACCAGCACGGTCGATTCGCCGCCGACACCGCTGGTCTCCTGCTGGTTCATCACGATGGTCGGCAGAACGACCGTCTCGCCGGGACCCGGAGCGGAGTCAGGGCCACGGAACACCATCTCCGGCGCTCGCCGGACGATAGCACCGCCATCCTGTGACCGGATGACCGCGCCGTTCTCGTAGACGATCCGTGTACCGTCTGCCTCGAAGACGATGGGTCTGAGCGTCTGTGAGTTGTTCGCCGTGTCACAGTCGTTGGAGGCGTTTCCACTCCCGTCCTCGTCCCAACACCACGAGACGGTCGTCTCCTCGCCGAACGAGAGCTGTGCGTCCGCGAGTTTCACCTCCGTCGAGCGGCCGGGCGCGCCGTCGCGTCCGATGTCCTCGACGTTGTGGGCCAGCACGTCGAACGCGCGCTCGGCGTTGTTGACCCGCTCTGCGTCGCGCGCACCGGTCAGACCCTCGAACCCCGCGACGTAGACGACGCCGACGGTCATCGTGATGAGCGAGAAGACGAGGACGAACCCGACGACTTCGCTGACCGCACGGTCGCGGTTCATCCGCTCGTCACCTCCAGTTCGTCACAGGCCGGCCCACCGGTGGTGTCGACACACCGGACGAGCAGGTCACCGCCCCTGACCGACCCCTCGTCGAGCGGCAACCGCGTGTCGAACGGGATCTCGACGGTGACGTCCGGGTCGGCCGCTTCGAGGACGAGCGAGAGTTGGCCGCCGTCGTTCACGACGTCCACCGTGTACTGTGCGCCGGTCACTCGACTGGGGAACTGGTGTCTCACGGTGAGTTCCTCGGTGCTACCGCCGGTTCGTGCGAGGCGGTCGGTCGCGTCGATGTCCGCGACCATCTGCTGGCCGATGACCTGCATCTCCGAGCGAATCGTCCGCTCGCGCTGGTCGTCGACGAACCCGCCACCGGCCATCAGCAGGCCGCTGATGAGAATCGCGGCGATACCCAGCGTGCTGACGTAGCCGATCGTCGTCGAGACACCACGGTCATCCATCGTTCTCACCCGGAGCGACCCGAATCGTCGTCTCGTAGTGCAGTTCCGGCGTGTCGACGGTGAGGCGAACCGACGTGGAGTAGACGGCCTTCGTGACGTGGGGACCGGTCGGCGCGGTATCGTCGGTGTCGTAGTGACCGGTGCCGTTCAGAGACGACGATTCCTGGTCGACGACGAGAGAGTACGTGCCATCGGCGCTCTCGCCGTGACCGAACGAAATCGTCGTACCGCTCGTGCTTTCTGGGAGCGTCCTCAGCCCGTCGCATTGCGCTCCGCCGACGGTTGCGTCTGTCAGCGAAACTCGCACGTCCTCGGTTGCGCCACCGGGAACGAGACAGGGAGTCTCTCCAGCGACCTCGACGGCGAAGTCTCCACCGTCCCGATAGAGATAGACCTCCTTCGAGCCGACGACCACTGTGAACACGTCGTCCGTGAGGATGTCGGTCGGGTCGGAGAACAGGGTGTTCCCGTCGACCGTCATCGTGAACTCCCGATAGTTCACCCCGGCCGCGAGTGTCCAACTCTCGGCACCACCGTCGTCCGTGAAAGCACGCTGTGTCGTCTGCTGGACGACAGCGCCTCTGTCGTGGGACACGTAAGATACGTCGACGGACGCCCCATCCTGAGCGCCGTAGTAGCGGACGCTCTCACCAACGCTCTTGAGACCGTCCGTGACGTCGGCGTCTTTGGTCGTGTACGGTTCTGCGTTGTCCGACCGTTCCTGACGCATCAACTGTGCAGTCGCCCGTCGGACGTCGGAGTTGACGGTACCGACCTCGTCGATACGACCGGCGTCGTCCCGGCTGGCGAGGTTCTCGGTGTAGATGGCGGAGTTCATCACCAGCGCCAGGGCGACCAGGACGACCGCGAGCGCCAGTCCACCGACGAGCAGGAGCTGTCCGCGCTCTCTCACTGTCGCCATACGATCACCTCGACCTTCACGACCCGGTGGACGCCACCGGCTCCCGAACCGGAGCCGTAGCAGGTCTGGTCCTCGCCGCTCCCGAGTACGGTTCCCGACCCGACGAGAGTGCCGTTCCCACCGTCCTGACTGAGTTCGTCGCTGTCGAGCAGCGTCACCGTCCGACTGGCGGTCACCGCGTTGTCACTCGGGTTGCCCTGATAGACCATCCACCGTCGGACGAACCCCTGACCGTCGTTGTCGTCGTCGTACACCAGCGCGACGTTGTACGCGACCGACTGCGACCCGAACGCGGCTTCGAGTTTCTCCCCGAAGCCGGTCGGCCCGTTGCTCGTTCGTGGCGCGTCCGTGTAGAACGTCTGGCCACTGGTCTCACGGAACTTCGGTTCCTGTGTGTTCTCCGGTGCGGGGTCACAGTACAGCAGCCCGCGTTTCAGCGACCCGTCGTCGATGCTCGCCGCGAGCACGCCCTGTGCGGTCGCCGCCTGCTGGTTCTCGATGTGCTGGCTGGACGTGCTGGCAGACAGGGGCGTCACCGCCGTCACCTGCAACGCGAAGACGAGACTCCCCAGCAGCAGCACCGCGGCCATGATGGCTTCGAGCGTGTGGGCCTGTCCGCGGTCTACCATACTTTCACCACCAGTTTCGCGTGGACGCCGTCGAGCGTCACCCGACGGGTCGCGGTGACGACCGACCCCTGTTCGGGCACCGAGTCGCCGGCGACGAAGGTGGCCGCGTCGTTCGGACAGTCCGCGTCGTCGTCCGCGACGAGCGACCCGTCGGTCGCACGACAGAGCGTCTCCCCGGTTCCATCGCCGTCGAGGTCGGCGAGGAGGACCGCGTTGAGGTCGGTCCGGACACCGAGCGAGAGTGCGGCGGTGGCGTCGACACCGTCGAAGTCACAGCCGTCGGCCGCCGTCGGCGCGGTCGTCTCGTCGAAGAAGACGTCCGTACACGTCGAATCGAGGACGTACGCCTCGTCGTCGGTCAGGACGTCGGTCGCCAGGCGGTCCGCGAGTCGATTGGACGCCGACATCTGCTCCTGTCCGCTGTCGGCGAACGGTTGGACCATCCCCGGCACGAACGAGAAGACGAACGCGACGGCGAGCAGGAACACGCTCACGCCGATGGCGAAATCGAGCGTCGTCTGGCCTCGGCTTCGGGTCATATGAACAGGAACACCAGAAGTGCGAACGTCGGCAGGACGACTAGGAACTTCACTCCGGCGAGGATGCTCACGTCGCGGATGTAGCCGGCGACGATGCCCGAGACGATGGCCTGGAACGTCACCGCGTGGAAGAACAGCATGTCCAACAGCGGGACGTCGACGTTCTCGGCGAGTCCACCACCGCCGAGGCCGCCCGGAGCACCGCTGGCTGCTGCGCTGCTGCCACCGCCCCCGGCGGTCGACTCCGCCAGTCCCGCGATCTCACCGAGGAACCGGACCTTCAGGATGGCCATCACCGCCAGCAGCGTGAGGAACGTCATGACGATGATGACGACCTGCATCCGAGTCCGTGACTTGCGGTCGCGGGCGATGTCGTCCTGGTTCTCGGACGCCTGTGCGGCGGTGCTCAGCACGGCCGTGATCTGACTCGACGCCTCCTGTGCCTTCGCGATGAGCTTCACCGTCCGCGCGAGGCGGGGGACGTGGTACTTGTTGTTGAACTCGTAGAGCGCGTCCTTCAGGCTCGTGCCGTAGTTCACCTTCGCGTGCATCGTGTCGAGTTCGTCGGCGAGTCGGCCGGTGGAGGTCTCCGAGACGCTCTTGATGGATTCGAGGAGCGTCATCCCGGTGTCGTTGGCCGACGAGAGCTTCCGGAGGTTCTCCGAGAGCTTCCCCATGATGCTGTTCCGGTGGCGGACGTTCCACTCGTGGAAGAACGCCAGCGGCACGCAGTTGACGTACAGCGGGAGGTAGAGCCAGAAGAACGTCCCGCGAACGGGCGCGTCCTTCATCGCCTCCACCGACAGCGGTGCCCACCCGCCGAGTACCGCGAACGCCACGAAGACGAGCGTCGCGGGGAGCGTGATGAACAGCACCGTCAGCGGGTGGTCCCGGAAGAAGATGTGCGGCCGTCTGAGCATCTGCATCGTCTCGTAGGTACCCTCTCGGCTCTTGACGCGGTCGAAGACGCTGTACTCGCCGGTGTAGCGCTCGACGAGACCGAGACTGAACAGCCCCTCGTCGTCCCGCGTTCGGCCGTTCTCCTCCCGGAGGTAGCCGTCGCCCACCTCGTCCTGCACGACCGTCGAGATCATCACGAGGAACGCGCCGCCGATGAGGGGGATGAGGCCGTAGACCGTCACGTAGAGCAGCTGTGTCTGGGACTGGCCCATCATCGACATGATGACGAGGATGATGAGCAAGAGCAGCGGGAACAGCGAGAGCGTCATGAACATCTCCCCGAACAGTTCGAGCGTCTCGAGGATGGTCTCCTGTTCCTGCTTGGAGGTCCGCATCTGCTTGTTCTTCTGGTCTTCGAGGAACTGCGTCATGTTCCCCCCGGAGTTGACGATGGAGAGCATGTCCGTGAGGAACTGGCTCAGTTCGTCGCTCGGGGTGCGCTCGGACTGGTTCTGGATCGCCGTCCGGTAGTCCGTGTCGAAGTACTGGGTCTCGCGGATGATGGCCTTGAACTCCATCGACACCTCGCCGTAGGTGTCGTCGGCCTGTGCGATGGCCTCCAGGATCTCCAGTTGGTTCAGACCGCCGACCGAGAGCGCGTACATGAACGACGTCGCGTCGGACAGGAGGACGTTGATGTTGCGTTTGCGCTCCCCGGCTTTCATGTAGGGGACGCCGAGCAGGGCCCCGAAACCGGCCCCGAACCCGACCGCACCGAAGACGACGCCGCCGACGAGGATGAGCGCCGGGACCTTGACCGCGTTGACGAGCGCCAAAGTCTCGCCCGTGAGCGGGAGACCGAGCAGAATCGGGGTCCCCTCGACGAACAGTTCGAACACCATGAAGACGCCGAGCGTCCCGACGAGCCAGAGCAAGAGCCCCGCGACGACGCCGATGGCCAGTGCCTGCGAGAGGTACATCTCGGCGGTCTGGGGCATCCGCGCCTGCGCGAGTTTCTTCTCGATGGAGGCGGTGAAATCACCCTCCTCGTCGAACAGGGTCTTGTACAGCGGGTAGAACGCGTCGCTGAAGCTGTCGGCACCGAACTGCTCGACGGAGTTCTCCGTGCTCATTGCCCGTCACCTTTCGGCCGGAACCCGCCGAACGCTGCTTCCTCGTCCACCCCCGCCAGTGCGTCCGCGAACTCGTCGACCGTGGTCTCCTCGCCGCGGTACTCCCGGAGCATCGAGGTGCCGTCCGAGAGAACCTCTTCGGCCTCCGCGAGCACTTCGAGCGTCGGGTCGGGACGAGGCACCATCTCCTCTTTCTCGGGGTCGATGTCGATACTGACCGACTCCATCTCTCGGAGGTCGACGAGGCTCTCCTCTAAGTCGCCGCTGGCGATGAGCGAGAGGATGGTGTCGGGGTCGTTGATGAACGCCTGGAGCGTCGCCGCGACCTGTGTGTAGGTGTTCAGGCGGGCCTCGATGAGGTACGCGAGGACGAGTTTGCGTTTGAACAGTTCGTCCTCGAGTTTGTCCTGGTTCCACCCGCGGTCGAACTTGATCTCCTCGATGGTGTTCGACTGCCCCATCTTCAGATACTCGTCGGTCTCGGCCTGCCACTGGTAGACGTCCTGAACGTTGATCTCGTCGTTCTCCGGGTCGTAGCGGTTGATCTCGGTCAGCGACTTGTTCCGGCGGACCTTGTTGCCGTTCACTCGGGTCGAAGTCTGGATGGAGACGAGGTCGAGCGCCGTGAACATCGTCTTCGAGACGTTGATGGGTTCGGTCGTGAACCGCTTGATGACCTCCCCGACGGAGTCGGCGTGGAACGTCGTCAGCGTGGTGTGCCCCGTCGACATCACCTGGAACAGCGTTCGACCTTCCTCCCCACGAATCTCACCCATGACGATGTACTCGGGGCGCTGGCGGAGTGCGGCCTCCAGTAGGTCGAACTCGTCGACGTCGCCCTTCCCGTCGTCGGAGAAGGAGGGGCGCGTGACCGACGCGATCCAGTTGCGCTGTGGGAGTTCGACCTCGCGCGTGTCCTCGATGGAGACGATCTTCGACTTCGAGGGGATGAACAGGCTCACGGCGTTGAGCGAGGTGGTCTTCCCCGACGCCGTGCCGCCCGCGAAGATGAGGCTCTTGTTGTTCTCGATACAGAGCCAGAGGTACGCCATCTCTTCGAGCGAGAAGGTGTTCCAGTTGATGAGGTCGATGGGCGTGAACGGGACGTCCTTGAACTGGCGGATGGTGTAGTTCGTCCCGTGGTCGCTCACCTCCTTGCCGAGCGTGAGCTGGGCACGCGAACCGTCGGGGAGCGTACAGTCGACCTGTGGCTGACGTTTCGAGATACCTTTGCCCGAGCGCTGGGCCATCTTCACGACGAAGTCGTCGAGTTCCTGCGTACCGTGGTAGACGTTCGAGATGACCTGCTCGTGGTCGGTGTGGTAGACGAAGACGGGTGACTCGTAGCCGTCACACGAGACGTCCTCCACGTTGATGTCGTGTTTGACGGGGTCGATGCGCTCGAACCCGACGAAGTCCCGACGGAGGTAGTAGAGTATCTTCTCGACCTGGTACTCGGTGAGCGTCGGCGAGTCCTCCTCGATGAGCGCCGGTTCCGGTCGTGCGGCGATGCCCTCCAGTTCGCCGTCGTGGACGACGTGTTCCTGCTCGAACCCGAACAGTTCCTTGAGTTGGGCGACGAAGCCGCCCTCCTCGCCCGCGCTCACGTCGTCGGCGAACGCGGTGATGTCGCCGTCGAAGAGGTCGTAGCGCGTGAGCAGCCGTCTGGTCTCGCGCTCGATGACCTCGGCGCGTGACTCGTCGCTCCCCTGGACGATGACGTCGTCCGCGGAGTACTTGATGGCCGTCTTCAGCTTTCCCGAGAGGAACTCCATCAGGTCCCGCTCGATGGACGTGAGGTGGGGTTCGATGGCGTAGTACTTCTGTTCGTTCTCCTTCTCGGAGTGGAAGATGGTGATGAACGCGTGCGGTTTGTTCACCCAGTAGCGGTCGACCTCCTCGAAGTGCGATTTCTTCTCGAAGGGAACCGACTTCTCGAGGTCGTAGCGGTTCGTGACGGTGGTGTGGCCCTCGACGGTCGAGAAGAACGTGTCCTCGTCGAGTTCCTCGTTCACGTTGACGCTGTTCTCCGCCTCGCGGTCACCGATGAGGTCGGCGGCGGACTCGCCGTGTGCGAGCATCCCGCCGAGTGCGTCGGGGTCGAACCCCAGTGCGCCCTCCTTGTCGAACGGGACGACGCGTTCCTCGTCGTCGACCGGAGGGTTCCCGTCCTCGTCGTAGTAGAACTCCCGTTTGTAGTCCTCCCAGGTGTAGTCGCCCACCGTGACCGACGAATCCCCTGAGACGGACGCCTCGTCCGACGAGTCACGCTGCGCGTCCTCGTCGGTGCCCTGTAGGACGTCCCTAATAGCCATGGTTTGCGATACGTTTACCCCACAAAAAGGTTTGCGTCTAATTATCGAAATGTCGGGGCGAGAAACGACCGTGCGACCCGGTGGCAGCGTGCTGATAGAACGCGGCTACCGTTCGTCGAGGAACCGCTCTAACCGGTTCATCGCGGTTCGGAGGTCGTCCATCCCCGTCGCGTAGGAGACCCGGAGGTGGCCGGCCCCGCCGGCCCCGAACGCGTCGCCCGGCACCATCGCTACACCCTCGGCGTCCAGCAACGCCTCGGCGAACGCCCCCGCGTCCGGGTCGGGCGACTCGGGAAAGAGGTAGAACGCGCCGGTGGCCTCGGGACAGTCGATACCCATCTCTCGAAAGCGCGCGAGGACGAACCGCCGTCGGCGGTCGTACTGGGCACACATCGACCGCACCTCGTCGTCGCACTCCCGAAGTGCGGTGAGTGCGGCGTGCTGGGCGGTCGTCGGGGCCGAGAGCATCGTGTACTGGTGGACGCGGTTCATCGCGCCGACGGCGTCGGCCGGCCCGAGAGCGTAGCCCAGTCGCAGTCCCGTCATCGCGTAGGCCTTCGAGAAGCCGTTGAGAACGACGGTCCGCTCGCGCATCCCCGGAAGCGCGGCGATGGAGGTGTGCTCGCCCTCGTAGGTGAGTTCGGCGTATATCTCGTCGGAGAGCACCGTCAGGTCGTGGTCGCGGACGAACTCGGCGACCGCTTCGAGTCCCGCGCGGTCCATCGTCGCCCCCGTCGGGTTGTTCGGGTAGCAGAGCACGAGCATCTCGGCGTCGGCCGCGCCCGACGCCCGGAGCACCTCGGGGGTCAGTTCGAACCCGTCTTCGGCACGGGTGGGGACCGGAATCGGCTCGGCCCCGGCGAAGGTGACGCCCGGCACGTACGAGACGTACGACGGTTGGACGACGGCGACACCGTCGCCGGGGTCACAGAGCGCCCGAAAGGCCAGGTCGATGGCCTCGCTCGCGCCCGCCGTGACGAGTATCTCGTCGTCGGCGTCGTACGTCAGGTCGAACCGCTGGACGTAGCGGGCGACCTCCTCGCGCAACTCGCGGGTCCCACGGTTGGCGGTGTAGGAGGTCCGGCCGCGTTCGAGGGCGCCGATGGCGGCTTCGCGGGCACGCCACGGCGCGGAGAAGTCCGGTTCGCCGACGCCGAGCGAGACCACGTCGTCGCGCTCCTCCGCGAGTTCGAAGAACTTGCGGATACCCGAAGGTGGGACCGAACCGACGCGCTCGGAGACGTGGAACTCGCTCATGGCGTCACGGAGAGGCGGTCGTCGTCGTCACCGTCCTCGAACGCGATGCCCGCCTCCTTGTACGTCTGCATCACGAAGTGGGTCACCGTTTTCGTCACCTCGGGGACGGGCGCGACCTGGTCGCTGACGAACCGCGAGACCGCTCGCATCGAGTCGGCCTCGACGTCGACCGCGAAGTCGTAGTCGCCACTGACCAGCCTCAGACCACGAATCTCGTCGAACTGGACGAGTCGTCGGGCGATGTCCTCGTACCCCGTCTCGCGGTCGAGCGTCACGTCGAGTTCGACGACGGCCTCGACACGTTCGTCCTCGACACGGTCCGGGTCGAGGACTGCACGATAGCCGCGAACTGCACCGTCCGCTTCCAGCGCGTCGAGTTCCGCCTGCACGGTCGCCTCGTCGGTGTCGAGCATCCGCGCCAGGTCGGCCGTCGAGGTGCGGGCGTCCTCACGCAACAGGTCGAGCAGGTCGCTGCGCTCCATAGCCGACAGGCGTGTGTGGGGGAGTTAGCCCTACCGACCGACGCAGGGTTTGCGGTCGCCACTCACCCCGACGACGAGTCGGGTCCGCCCGACCGGACGTCGGCGCAGTCGGCCCAAGTGGTGAGAGCGTCGTCCCGACCGCCGAAGATGGACGGGGCGTGGCGGGCTCGACCTTATATCCCCTCTGTGGAATATAATCTCACGATACAATTATAGGTCTTTAGACGCAGAGGAGTGATATGCGCAGTCACGCCGTCGAGACGGCTACGACGCTCTACGAGGCGGGAACACTGACGCTCGAACAGGCGGCCGGACAGGCGGGACTCTCCACCGACGAGATGGCCGCACGCGTCGGTCACGCGGACACCGACACTCGGGCCGACCCGGACGGCGAGACGCCGCTGCTCGCCGACTGAGCACTCCGGCCGAGTTCGCCGTCGGACCCCACCGACTCTCCTCTCGCCCTCGCATCCTCGCACACCCACCACTACGTCGCAAGGACCAACCCCTTTGTCCCCGCTCGCCGTACGTCGACTATGGTCATGGAAGAGTCCGAACGGACCATCGGACGCGACGAACCGGCCCCGGCGTTCGAACTCCCGGCCACGAGCGGTGACAGCTACTCGCTCGACGACTTCGGCGAGTACGAAGCGCTCCTGCTGGTGTTCACCTGCAACCACTGTCCCTACGCCAAGGCGAAGTTCGACCTGCTCAACGACGTCGCCGCGGAGTACGACGAGGTGGCCGTCGTCGGCATCAACTCGAACGACGCCGAGGAGTACCCCGAGGACTCCTTCGACCGGATGACCGAACTCGTCCGGGACGGCACCATCGCCTACGACGCCTACCTCCACGACGAGACACAGGACGTCGCCCGCGACTACGGCGCGGTCTGTACGCCCGACCCGTTCCTCTTCCGAAACGAGGGTGGGCCCGAGGAGCCACGCTTCCTGCTGTCCTATCACGGCCGCCTCGACGACGCGCTCAACCCCGACGACGAAGCCAGCGAGTTCTACGTCCGGCAGGCCATCGACAGCATCCTCGCGGGCGAGGAGGTGGACCTGGAGTTCATGCCCTCCCGCGGCTGTTCCATCAAGTGGAGGGACGACTGAGTCCCGCTCGGTGACGGCGCTGACGGAACGCGTATCACCTTTCTCGCCGAACCGCGAGCCATGCCACCACGGCCCGACGAGTTCGTCGACGGCGACCGACTCCGCGAGGACATCGAACACAACGGCACCTTCGGCGCGACCGACGGCGACGGCCACGGGCGGACGAACACGACCGGGAGCGAGGCGAACCGCGACGCCCGCGAGTACCTGGTGTCGCGGTTCGAGGCGGCCGGCCTCGCCGTCACGGTCGACGCGGTGGGCAACCTCGTCGGATACTGGGACCCACCAGGGGCGTCGGGCGCACCCGTCGCCGCCGGGAGCCACCTCGATTCGGTTCCGGACGGCGGCCGCTTCGACGGCCCGCTCGGCGTCTACGCCGCGCTCGAAGCCGTCCGCGCGATGCAGGACGCCGACTGCACGCCCGAGCGACCGGTCGAGGTCGTCTCGTTCACCGAGGAGGAGGGGACGACGTTCGCCTCGGGCCTGCTCGGGTCCTCGGTCGCCAGCGGCGCACGCTCGGTCGACGACGCCCTCGCGCTGACCGACGGGGAGGGGCGAACGCTCGACGAGACGCTCGACGCCATCGGCTTCCGCGGCGAGGGCCGACTCGACGCGAGCGAGTGGGACGCGTGGCTCGAACTCCACGTCGAACAGCACACCGACCTCGAACGGGCCGGGGCGCAGGCCGGCGTCGTCACCGACATCACGGGCATCACTCACTGCGAGGCGACGGTCACCGGCGAGGCCGACCACGCCGGAGCGACGCCGATGGGCGAGGAGCGAACGGACGCGCTCGCGGCGGCCAGCGAGTTCGTCCTGACGATGGAGGAGGCCGCCGAAGCGAGGACGGCCGAAGACCCGGCGGCCGTCGCCACGGTCGGGTCGCTCGACGTCTCGCCGAACGCGACGAACGTCGTCCCCGGCCGCGTCGAGATGGGCCTCGACGTGCGGAGCGTCGAGTACGACTCGATGGACCACCTCTGTGTGCACGCCCGCGAGGAACTCGACCGCCTCGAAGCCGAGCGGAGGGTCGAGACCACCTTCGAGCGGGGGTTCGACCTCGAACCGACGCCGATGGCCGAGCGCTGCCGCGAGGCGTTGGCGGGAGCGGGCGAGGCGGCCGACGTCGAGACGCTGACGCTCCACTCCGGAGCGGCCCACGACTCGATGTACGTCGCGTCCGTGACCGACGCGGGGATGCTGTTCGCTCCCTCGCGCGACGGCGTCTCCCACTCGCCACGGGAGTGGACCGACTGGGGCGACTGCGCGGCGGCGACACGGGTGCTGACCGGCGCGTTGGCCGACCTCGCCGGCGTGGAGTGAGGCGACCGCACACCCGTGGAGTCAGACGGTCACGAGCGCCGCCGCGACGACCTGTCGCACCGCCTCGGCCTGGAGGTCGAGGTCCATGCTCGCCGGGACGCTCCCACCGCGTTCGGGGTGTTCTGCGTTCCGGACCGCGATGGCCGGGGTGGCCGGCAGGTGGACGAACCCCGCCGGGACGTCGCGTCCGGTCGCGTCGAGGTGTGCGAGCGTCGAGTAGAGCGCGTCGTTACAGAGGTGTGTCCCCGCGGTGTTCGAGACGCGGGCCGGAACCCCACGTTCCCGGAGGTGTTCGACCGTCCGGACGAGCGGGAGCGTCGAGAGGTACGCGTCCGCGCCGTCGGGCGCGATGCGTTCGTCCACCGGGTCGGCGTCGGCGTTGTCCGGCGTCCCGGCGGCGTCCGCGACGTTGACGCCGACGCGTTCGAGGCGAATCGCCGGCTCCCCCGACGCGAGTCCCGTACAGACGACGGCGGCCGGGTCGTGGCGGTCCACGAGCGTGGCGAGGCGTTCGCCGATACCGTCGAACTCGACGGGGAGGACGCTGCCGACGAGTTCGTGGCCCGCGACGTCCTCACCGTCGAGTCGGCGAGCGAGCTGTTCGCTGGGGTTCTCCTCGAACTCGCCGAACGGTTCGTAGCCGGTGAGCAGGACGGACATGACGGCGAGAGGGACGACGACCGCAAAAGCGGTTCGGGGTACGTCGGGTCGTCGACGGGTTGAACGACGTGCCGGGAGACGACGGCTGGGTCAGTCCGCCTTCGTCACGCCGTCGTCGCGCCGCGAGCGCAGGCGGTCGAGCGGCGACTCGTAGTCGTCCTCGCCCTCCGCGAGTGCCTCCCACGCGGTGATGCCGCGTTCCTCGGGCGTGCCGGGGATGGTGTTGTCGAAGAACAGCGCGACCACGCCACCGACGGCCATGCTCGTCGACCCGACGACGAACAGCGTCCCCCCGACGGCGGGGGTGGCGAGCGCGTTCCCGACGACGGGAACCGTCCCGAGACCGGCGACGAACGCTTCACGGCCGGCGATGGCCATGTACTCGGGGACGGCGAGGCCGACGAAGACGGCCGTGCCGAGGACGAACAGGTTACGCGAGGAGTCGAGGTCGACGTACTTCAGGTTCGAGAGGCCGACCGCCACTATCTGACCGAACATGGCGACGAACAGGCCGCCGACGATGGGGTCGGGAATCGTGGCGACGAGGCGACCGAACGGGCCGAAGAAGCCGACGACGAGCATCAGCACCGCGCCGACCTGTACGACGAACCGGGAGGCGACGCCCGTGATGCCGATGGCCCCGACGTTCTCGGAGTAGGAGGTACAGCCACACGCACCCATCAGCCCCGCGAAGGCGGTCATCAGCCCCTCCATGCCGATGCCGTTGTTGATGCGCTGTTCGTTCGGTGCGCCCACGCCCGAGAGGCGAGCGACGGCGTGGTAGTCGGCGAAGCTCTCGACGATGGAGGCGATGACGCCGGCGAACATCCCGATGGCGAACGACGTCTCGAAGCGGGGCATCCCGTACTGCAGCGGGTGGATGGCGTAGACCCACTGGCCGTCGAACACCGCACCGTAGTCGACGTAGCCCAGCGACTGTGGGGTGTAGACCCCGAAGAACGAGAGGGCGAACGCGACGAGCCACGCGACGACCACACCGAGCAGGACCGGGAACAGGTCGAAGATCCGGTTCCGGTCGCCGAGATACTGCGAGAACAGGACGATGAGGCCGAGCGTGAGGAGCAGGAGCCACCAGTTCTGCTGTGCGCCCTCGACGCTCGCCGCGACGTCGACGATCTGCGGGGCGCTGAACAGCGAGAGGCCGATGAGCGCGATGACGGGCGCGACGACGAGCGGCGAGAGGTACCGCCGGAGGCGGCCGACGACGCCGAAGTAGCCGATACCCACCTCGGCGACGGCGGCGGCGACGATGGCCCCCTGCAAGAACAGCAGTTTCGACTGCCAGTCGGGCATCCCGCCGACGACGGGCGCGGCCCCCACGACGGCGATGGCGGGCGCGAGCAGTGAGAACGGCGCGCCCTGGACGATGGGGTAGCGGTTGCCGAGCGTCGTCTGGGCGAGCGTGGCGATACCGGAGGCGACGAAGAACGTCCCGACGAACTTCCCGAGGACGGCCGGTCGGTCCGCGAACCCGAGCACCCCTGCGAGGATGAGCGGGACGGCGATGTTCGCCCCGACCATCGTGAGGTAGTGCTGGCCGCCGAGCAGGAGTGCGGTCGGCAGCGGCGGTCTGTCCTCGATTCCGTACGTGACGAGCGCGTCCGAACCCGCCTCCTCGCCGGTTCGGTCGGTGTCCCCCGACATGTGCTACCGGAGCCAGCCACAGCGACGAGTTAAATCCATCGACGTGGTGTTTTCGTCACGTTCCACGGATTCGGTATGCACTATCGTGCATCACGGTGGGCCGCAGGGTTTTGCCGACCGGCAGTGAACGACTCGGCTATGAACGACGTGGTACCGGAGCACATCGAACGGTTCGCACGACTCGTCGGCCCGGACGGCGACGAGGTGGTCGCGGAGATGGACGCCCACGCCGAGGAGACGGGGTTCCCGACGGTCGGTCCCGCGGTCGGTGGGTGGTTGCGACTGCTCGCCCGGATGGTCGACGCTCGCCGGGTGTTCGAGTTCGGGTCGGGATTCGGCTACTCTGCGTACTGGTTCGCCGGCGCGGTGCCCACAGAGGGCGAAGTCGTCCTCACCGAGTTCGACGCGGAGAACTGCGAACGTGCCCGCGAGTACCTCGCTCGCGGTGGGTACGACGACCGGACCGTCGTCGAACAGGGCGACGCCATCGAGACGGTCGAACGCTACGACGGGCCGTTCGACGTGGTGCTCGTCGACAACGAGAAGGAGCGATACACCGAGGCGTTCGAGGCCGTCCGCGAGAAGGTCGCCCCCGGTGGCGTCGTCCTCGCGGACAACGCGATGACCGCCGGCCCCATCGACTTCGACGCACTCACCGAGTTGGTCGCCGGTGGAGACGTCGAGACGACCGACGCGACACGCGGCATCGCCGACTATCTGGAGACGGTCCGAGCGGCCCCCGACTTCGAGACGACCTTACTTCCGGTCGGGGAAGGCGTTGCAGTAAGCTTCCACCGGTAGAATCGGGTTGCGACAGTGCTAACAGTTAGGTGGTGACGGACGCATTGTCGGCGTATGCCAGGAGGCACTGACCTCACGCTTCGACCGTTCCTGTGGCGCGCCGAAAAGCTCTACCCCGACACCGAGATCGTCTCGCGCACCAGCGAGGGGATCACGCGATACGACTACACCGAGTACGGCGACCGCGTCGCCCAGTTGGCGAACGCACTCGACGACGTGGGCATCGGCGAGGGCGACCGGGTGGCGACGTTCTGTTGGAACCACCACACCCACTTCGAGACGTACTTCGCAGCGCCCTCGATGGGTGCACAACTGCACACCATCAACCCGCTGCTCCCGGCCGAACACATCCGCTACATCGTCGAGAACGCCGAGGACAAGGTGCTGTTCGTCGACCCGTCGCTGCTTCCGGCGCTCGAACCCGCCGTCCAGTCGCCGGAGTTCGACCAGGTGAAACAGTTCGTCGTGATGGCCTCGGAGGTGCCCGACACGGACCTCGACGCCGTCGCCTACGAGGAGTTCGTCGCGGGCCACGACACCGACTACGACTGGCCGGACGTCAGCGAGGACCAGCCGGCCGGGATGTGTTACACCTCGGGCACGACGGGTCGCCCGAAGGGCGTCGAGTACACCCAGAAGATGCTCTGGGCGCACACGATGGAGTCGATGAGTCCACAGGGCATCCCGATGGCCGACGACGACGTCGTCATGCCCGTCGTGCCGATGTTCCACGTCAACGCGTGGGGGATGCCGTTCACCGCCACTGCGGCGGGCGCGAAACAGGTGTTCCCCGGTCCCTCGCCGGAACCTGCCGACCTCGCGAGCCTCATCGAGGAGGAGGGCGTCACCATCACGGCCGGCGTCCCGACGGTGTGGCTGGGGCTGATGGACTACTGTGAGGACAACGACGTCGACCTCTCGACGCTCGACACCGTCATCGTCGGTGGCTCCGCCGCGCCGAAGTCGATGATCCAGTGGTTCGACGAGCGCGACATCGAACTGCTCCACGCCTGGGGGATGACCGAGATGGCTCCCATCGGGTCGGTCGCTCACCTCAAGAGCGACCTGGAGGACGCCGACTACGAGACGCAGGTGAACCACCGCGTCAAACAGGGTCTCATCGTTCCCGGACTGGAGTTCAAGGTGCTCGACGACGACGGCGAGGAGATCGCGTGGGACGGCGAGGAGTTCGGCGAACTGCTCGTGCGCGGCCCGTCGGTGACGACGGAGTACTTCGAGCGCCCCGAGGCCAACGAGGAGGACTTCGAGGACGGCTGGCTCCGCACCGGCGACGTGGTGACGGTCGACCCCGAGGGCTACCTGAAGATCGTCGACCGGGCGAAGGACGTCATCAAGTCGGGCGGCGAGTGGATCTCCAGCGTCGAACTGGAGAACGCCATCATGGCCCACGAGGACGTCGCCGAGGCGACGGTCATCGGCGTCCCCCACGAGAAGTGGCAAGAGCGCCCCGTGGCGTTCGTCGTCCCCACCGAGGGCGCGGACCGCGACGCCATCCCGGAGGGTGTTCTGGACCTCCTGCGCGAGGAGTACCCCAAGTGGTGGCTCCCCGACGACGTCGTCTTCATCGACGAGGTGCCCAAGACGGCGACGGGCAAGTTCTCGAAGAAGGACCTCCGCGACCAGTACACCGACATGGACGCGTTCGAGGGACAGGCCCCGGACGACGCCGCGCCCGAACAGGACGACTGACTCTCGAACCGACGGGGGTTCCTCCTGCCGTCGCGGGCACCGACGGCGCGTGTCGGACAGCTTAACACGGTATTATCGGTGTATCGAACGTTCTATCTACGAATTACGACGGGTGAAATATTCCCTGTTAGAGAGTATTGAACTAAGCCTGATACTCTCGAATCAGTGAATATGGGACACAGCCCAGCCCGGTCAGTCAGTTCCGAACCGTACCGCGTGAGCGCCGAACGACGGAGGGTGTGCCGATGAGTCGACGGACGACGTCCCTCCGACTCTCGTTCGTGCTCGTACTCGTCGTGAGTCTCGCCGCGACGGGCCTCGGGGCGGGCGTGGCCGCCGCCGACGTCGACGACCGGTACAAGACGAGTCTCGTCGTCGACGACGCCACCGCGAACGCGAGCACCGACGCTGTCACCTACACGTACAACAACTCGACGGACACGGCGACCATCGACGCCAGCGGTGACGACGTCGTCTACCGGACGTCCGTGAAGGTCGACGACCGTGTCTTCGAGACCAGGAACGCGCCGGAGAGCCAGCTCCGTGAGGCGGGCCTGTCGGCCGTCGAGACGCCGCTGCTCGGCGCCGAAGCCGACACCGACGTGCTCGACGTCCAGTACGACGACGGTGTCGTGACCGTCACGAACGCCTCCTCGGCGATGGACGTCGTCGTCTCCGCCGTCGACAGCACGCAGGTCGCCCCCGGCCTCGACGCCACCGTCCTCTGTGCCGACACGGCCGACGACGTCGCCCGGTTCCAGGTCAGCAACGACAACACCGAGAACGTCTCGGTCGAGTACTTCGTCGAAGAGACGGGTGCCTCGGGGACGGTGAACCTCAGCGCCGAGGACTCGACGACGCTCGACCTCGCAACGACCTACCGCGGCGACGCGACCCTCGAACTGTCCGCCGACGGGATGGTCGTCGAGACGGCCGACGCCGCCACGGCGACCGAGACGTGTGACCTCGACGAGGAGTTCAACTACATGAACACCTACCAGTACGACCTGGTGTTCGGCGAACCGATCGAGGACATCGGTGCGAACGACTCGGCGTTCTACAACGCGGACGGTCGCCTCGTGCAGGCGACGTCCATCATGGCGAACGGAGACGTCTTCGCCTCGTACGAGGTGCCGAGCGACGGTAACGCGACGGCGACGTACGACGGCGCGACCATCACCTACGACGCCATCGAGTACGACGCTCGCAACGACACGGCGACGGTCACGGTGACGCTCGACGCGGACGCGACGAACGACACCACCGTCTCGCTCGTGAGCTACCAGCTGCCCGACGACACGACGTCGTTCGAGCGTCCAGTCGCCGACGAACAGATGTACGTCGACGGCCAGACGGTGACTATCTCCCCCGGTGAGACCGTCACCCTCGAACTCACCGTCCCGCAGTAACGCGGGTCGCTCGTTCGACGCTCGCTGCTTTTCTATCGCCGTGCCACGACGCGCCCAGTCGCCACGACGACCGACCAGCGACGACTCGACGGGAGTCCCCGTCGGAACCGTGCGGCGAGAAAACGGCTTTCCTCACGTCTCCAGTTCCGGGAGCTACTTGACGACACCACCCCTACTCGGTGTATGGACCTTTTGGACGAGTCCGTGGTCCCGGAACACGCCCACGATATCAAGGCCGAAGCCCGCGCCTTCGCCGAAGAGCACATCGCCCCCGCCGCACAGGAGTACCACGACTCCGGCGAGTATCCGTGGGAGATTCTGGAGGCAGGGATGGACGCCGGTCTCGTCGCACAGGACATCTCCAAGGAGTACGGCGGCCGCGGTCTGGACCTCTACGAGGTCTTCGCCATCGCCGAGGAGTTCTACCGCGCCGACGCCGGCATCGGCCTGACGATGATGCTCGCGTCGTTCGGGGCCGAAATCGTCGAGGAGTACGGCTCCGAGGAGCAGAAAGCGGAGTTCCTCCGACCGGTCGCCGAGAACGACCAGATAACGGGTCTCGCCGTCTCCGAACCCGACACGGGGAGCGACCTCGCCGGGATGACGACCAGCGCCGAGCGTGACGAAGAGGCCGACGAGTGGGTGCTCAACGGCGAGAAGTACTGGGTCGGTAACGCCGTCGAGGCCGACTGGCTCACCCTCTACGCGAAGACCGGCGACGCCGACGACCGGTACGGCAACTACTCGATGTTCATCGTCCCGACGGACGCGCCCGGCTACGAGGCCGAACACATCCCGGAGAAGATCGGCATGCGCGCCTCGAAGCAGGGCCACATCGTCCTCGACGACTGTCGCATCCCCGAGGAGCACCTCGTGGGCGTCGAGGGTGCGGGCTTCTACATGCTCGCGGAGTTCTTCAACCACGGCCGCATCGTCGTCGGCGGGCACGGCCTCGGTCTCGCCGCCGCCGCCGTCGAGGAGGCGTGGGAGTTCGTCCACGGCCGCGAGGCGTTCGGGCGTGACATCTCGGAGTTCCAGGCCGTCCAGCACATCCTCGCGGACATCCGCATGGAGTTCGAGGCCGCCCGCGCGCTGAACTGGCGGGCCGCCGAGAAGGTGGCCAACCAGGAGAACGCCGGGTTCTGGGCCGCCTGTGCGAAGACGAAGTCCACCGAGGTAGCGAACTTCGCCGCCGAACGCGCGATGCAACTACACGGTGGGCGCTCCATCCTCCAGGAACGGCGTATCTCGCGTGTCTACCGCGACGTCCGCATCCCGGTCGTCTACGAGGGCGCGAACGAGATCCAGCGCAACCTCATCTACCGGCAGGCGAAGTACTGAGCGGTCACGATTCACCGGCCGCCACGACGCAGGTTTCCGCAGCCACAACGCTTTCTCCCCTGGCGCGACTCCAGCCAGCCATGCGAACCTCGACACTCGTCATGGTCGTCGGTCTCGTCCTGCTCGTGTTCCCCGAACCCGCGACGACGCTGCTCGGTCTCGTCGTGTTGCTGGCGGGCGTAGCGATGCGACTGCTCTGAGTTTCCGCGACCACCGCGGCGGGCGGGGAGCGTCGGTCCGGACGGCTCAGAACCCCTCGTGGAGCACCACCTCTTCGGTCGGGAACAGCGCGTCGAGTCGCTCGACGACGTCCTCGGAACCGTCGAGTTTGCCGACCGTCTGGAGCCTCGACGCCGACCGGTAGCCGACGGCCAACTGTGACAGCGGGCCGACGGCGAGACTCGCGTCGGCGGCTCCGGGGTCGCCTCCGGTCTCCACTCGTTCGCACGTCGCCCGACCGTTCGCCACGTCGAGTCGGAACGTCCCGTCGTTCCACTCGGCGAGGCCGTCCGCGACGGCGAGCGTCACCGTCCCGGACGCGTTCTCGGGGTAATCGAGCGCACGCAGTGCTTCTCGGACGTCGACGAGTCGAATCATCGGGCCGGGCTTCAGTTCGACCGTCGGGTCGCGCGGGTCGCCGACGACGTCGAACAGCACCGCGTCGGGGCGGTCGTAGAACCGGACCTCCGAGACCTGCGAGTCGTGGTGCCGGAGGTATCGCAGGAGTTCGACGGAGGCGTCGAAGTCGACTGCACACGTCTCGACGGTGGTGAGCGTCCGGTCGCCACCGTCCTCATCGAACCGGTAGGCGACGTACCCCGCCAGCGTCCGCCCGTCGCCGGCCTCGCGTTCGAGACCCGCGACGTATCGCTCTCCCTGCCATCCCTCGAAGATCCGGTGTCGCCACCACTCCTCGGTGCGGTACATCGAGAGGGTGTGGTCGTTCACCTCCCGGTAGACCGCCTCCAACTCCTCCCACCGGTCGGCGTCGAGTTCGACGAACCGACCGGACGCCTCGATATCGTCGACGAAGTCGAGGTCCGTCGGCGCGGCCGACACCTCGGCGTAGGTCGACGTCGTCGCCCACCCGAACTTCGCGTAGAACGGGTGTTCGAACGGCCAGAGCGCGGAGAACCACTGCTCACGCTCGCGGTACTCGTCGAGCGATTCGACGAGGAGTCGACGGACGAGACCACGGCGTCGGTTCCACGGCGGTGTCGACACCGCCGAGAGACCGGGGACGCCGTGTTTCGAGCCACGGACGTCGAGCGTGAACCAGTGGTGCCGACCGGTACAGAGCAACTCGTCGCCGTCGTAGATGCCCCGTCGAGCACCGAGCTGTGCGGACGCGGGCGGGTCCTCGTCCTCGTCGAGCGGTTCGTGTTCGTCGGTCGGACGGAACGCGTAGGTGAGCAACCGGCTGAACTCGTCGTAGTCCTCGTCGGGGACCGGACGGTACTGAAGGGACATACCGGCGATGGACGGCCGGGAGGCATAAACGCACCTCGACGGTGTCACCGCGTCCCACGAGGCGACCGTCGAGGGCGCTCAGACGGGGACCGGGCCGAACGCCGCCCGGAGGGCGTCGCTCGGGTCGAGGGCGTCGAGTTCCGTGCCGACGTCGACGGCGTCGAGAGGGCCCAGCGACTCGCCGCGTCTCGTCGCCCGTCGCTTCTGGCTGGCGACGTGGTGGAGATAGGAGAGTCGAAGCAGACGGAGTGCGCCGCGCTCGCTCCCCTCGTCGAGGTAGTAGCTCACCCACCCGGAGTCCGGAAACAGGTGGTGAGCGTCCGTCGTTCCCTCCACGACGAGGACGTCACGGACCCGGCGGGTGAGCGGCAGGTCGACGTGACGCTCACCGTGGACGTGACCGAACTCGCGGCCGCCGACCGTGAACTCACGGCCGCCGAACCGGTGTGGCGCGACGCTCACGCCGGGCCACCCACCGACTGTCTTGACGATAGCTGTCATGGTACGGTTCCCGGTGAGACGCGGGGCTCACCGGTCGTCGACTGGAGAGAGGCGCTCCGAGAGCATCAACCGAGCGCCGGTGCCGGTGACCGGTCAGGACTCGCTCTCGCCGGCGACGATTCGGTAGTCCGCGAGCGTATCGCGCATCGTCCCCCCACCCTCGCTCTCCTTTCGCTCCTCGCCGAACGTGACCCAGCGCGTCGCCGTCTCGTAGTGGGTGTAGCTGTACATCTCGAAGGCGTCCTCGGTCTCGAGGACCACGTCGACGACGGCGTCGTCCGGCGGGTCGGGGCCGACCAGTGCCGACAGCGTCGTCTCGTCGTGGTCCATCACCCACACCGCCACGACGTCCTCGCGGTCGAACAGCAGGTCGCGGGCGGCGCGCTCGGAGAGCGGGCCGTCGGGCCAGCCGTCGGCCGGTTCGGGTCGCATCGGCGGGTCGGTCGAGTCGTCGCTCATACCGCCGTGACTCGCGGGGAGAACTTAGGCGTGGTCGCTGCCGGGTGCGGAGTGGCGGCCGACGTCGTCACTCGCCGGGGAGAGAGTCGGAGGAGCGTCGACGCGTTATCGCTGTTCGACGGTCTCGAGGACCTCGCCCTCGATGGCGGCGTTGCCGCCGGTCGGGCGGACGAGGACGTGGCCACAGACGGCGCAGGCGACTTCGGTCGACGCCTTGCCGAAGACGGTCTGTTCGTTCTCGCAGTCCGGGCACTGGACGGAGTAGAAGTTCCCTGCCATGGTCTACTCCTGGAACTCCAGACGGCCTGCGCGCCATCCCTCGCGGATGTGGGCCTTGCCACAGTCGCTACAGCGGTAGATGAGGTTCGTCTTCTTCGTCGGCTTGTCGCCACCGGGAACCTTCGAGAACTTACCGCTGTTACCGATACCGGAGCCGCGGCGGGCAGCCTGGCGGTCGTTGACCTTCTTCATCCCGGAAGAGCGGCCGCGTCGGACCTTCTCTACCTCGTGCTCGTGGTGAGCCTTACAGTACGGGCAGTACGTGTTGAACCGGCGTGGCATCTGCATGGTTGGTTGAGAGGAGGTTCTTCCCCGTGGCTTAAAACCCGTTTGGTCTGTGCTCGTCGCCACCGCCCCGCCACGTCACCGATACCCACTGAACCGGACCGGAGCCGACGGTATCCGAACACGGTCAACTGTAATTAATTTTATAACAATACGGTTGGAGATGTAGTCGCGCGTGGTTCGTGGACGGTCCACGGACGACGCGGAGAGACATCCATGCGAGAGTCATCCATCTCACGACGGAGTTTCGTTCGACGAACCGGTACGGTCGCAGTCGGTGTCGGCCTCCTCGGTGCGACGAACGGGACGGCGAGCGCACAGACGGTACCCCCGTACGTCAGCACGCGCGGGCACTTCGACGACGACGCGACGCTCACGAGCGGCCACGGGACGTTCGACTACGACACCGTCGGGACGGTACCGGGTGTCGACGGGGCGTGTGCGGACGACCTGCTCGTGTTCGTCCACGGCTGGAAGAAGAAAGGCGGCGACTCGGAGGCCGCACAGGCGGCCCGCGACAAGTTCGCTCACGCGAAGGCGACGCTCGAAGCCGACGGGTACGACGGCACCGTCGTCGGCTACTCGTGGGACAACAACAAGGGCGGTGGCTGGGACTACGGCTGGGGAACCTCGAAGGACATCGCCACGCAGAACGGGTCGAAACTCGCGCAGTTCCTCCTCGATTGCAAGTACGACTGCGGCGGGACGGTACGCGTCGCGTGTCACTCGCTCGGTGCCGAGGTGATGTTCAGTGCGCTCCAGGCGCTCGACGGGTCGTCCTACTGGAACGACCGTGGGTGGCAGGTCGAGTCGGCCCACGTCCTCGGCGGTGCGGTGAACAACGAGCGACCGACGCTCGAACACGGCGCGGGCTACGACGCCGTCGCCGACCAGACACGCGCGACGTTCAACTACTACTCCAACGACGACAGCGTCCTCTCGTGGGTGTACAACACCATCGAGTTCGACCAGGCGCTCGGCGAGACGGGCACGGAGTCGGGCAACACCGCCCCCGGCAACTACACCGACTACGACGGCACCGCACAGGTCGGCACCGACCACTCGGGCTACCTCGACAGTCTGACCGACGAGATGGTCTACCACATGGATTACGTCTCGTACTTCGACTGAGCCGACTCGACCACCGACACCGTCCGTGCGGGAACCGATTTCGAGTCCGAGAACTCGAAGCGCTTAACCGGTCCACAGGCAGAGAACACCACATGAAGAACCTCATCATCCACGGCGACCCCGGCATCCGCAAGGACGCCGTCATCGAAGTCGACGGCGAGGAACTCCAGTGTTTCTCCGTCAAGCGGCAGGGCGACTGGCACGGCCCCGACGAGGTCCAGCTCTGGTGTACGGTCGGGACCGACGACGAACGCGAGACCTACGAGACCCGAGAGTACGTCCCGATGCATCTCGACACCGAGGCCGTCGACGCCGACGTCGTCACCGTCATCAAGGCGAAAGGCGACATGGCAGTCTGAGGCGCCAGCAGTGCCGTAACGGTGTCGTGTGGGTAATCCCATGCGGTAGCGGTACGGAGACACCGGCGAGCGTACCGCGAGCCACGCCGGGCACGGCTCGCAGCCTTCTTACTCGGGGGTGTTCGAGGAGCGGTGCGCCGGAGGCGCACCCGACGAAGAAAAAGTCGAAGGATTGAGTTAGCTCCCCTGCCAAGTCCGGCTATGACCGACGAGACGGGCATGAAACGTCGTGACTTCCTCCGCGCGGCGGGTGTCGGCGGTGCCGTCGCCGCGGGCGCGGCGGGGACCGCGGCGGGCCAGGAAGGGAACGGAAGCGGGACCGAGAGTGGTGGCGGTGGTGGCGGTGGCAGCGGCCCCATCGACTACGGCATCGAGGGAGCGAACGGCTACGACGGCCCCGGTAGCGGAACCGACGCCACCGGCCAGTCCGAGGTGTCGATCGCGGTGGGTGTCGGCGGCGGCGGGTACGCGTTCGGCCCCGCGGCGGTCAACGTCGACCCCGGAACGACCATCACCTGGGAGTGGGAGTCGGCGGGCCACAACGTCAACGCGCAGTCCGGTGCGGAGTTCGAGAGCCCCCTCCAGAGCGAGGGCACCTTCGAGTGGACGGTCCCCGACGACGCCTCGGGTATCGTCGAGTACCAGTGTGACCCTCACGTCGGCCAGGGCATGATCGGTGCGCTCGCCATCGGCTCCGACGTGCCGCGGGCGGCACCGGCAGGCCCCGTCGAACCGGTCGTCGCGGACTCGGCGAAGACGCTCGGCATCGCCACGCTCATCGCTATGTTCTCGACGCTGGGGCTGGCGTTCTTCTTCCTGAAGTACGGGGGAGACTACGAGTAGCTCCGCGGACGGAGAGAGATAGCAACGCCTATTCGGGCGGAGTCGAAGTGACACGCGCACTGGTGGCCGTCACGGCTCCAGTGGGGTTGAGACATGGGAGCGAAGCCTGACGGCGCGTCGGTGGGCGCTTCGCCCGCACTTCGTTCTGGGGACCAGTACGCGGGTCACCGTCCGGTACGTGAGTTTCGCGTATACCGTTGATGCCAGGATAGTTTGAGGCGGTGTCACACGTGCGTCAGACGAAACGAGGAGAGCCGTGTGTCGCGGGGACGGGGCCGCAGTGTCACACGCCACCCGTGAGCCCCTTCACTGACTCACAGGTACTCGATATCCCGGTACGCGAACAACGGTTCGCACTACGTGTGTAGCCGTGGCCGGGGCGTTCGACGTCGACGGTGGGTGCAGGCCGTGAGTGCGGTCCCTCGACCCCGGTATCGGCACGCGTCGAGCGAGGCGCGTCGTCACTCCGCAGGCGAGCGGCCCGTGTGAGGTGTCAGACCGAGTCCGGCGTGTCGTGGACGACGAGTTCCACCGGGCGGTCCTCGCCTTCGATGTCCGCGACGATGCGACGGACGACGCGCTCTGCCTCCTGTTTTATCTTCGGTGTCACCTTGTCGACGACCCAGCCGAACGAGACGAACGACGGGAGGTCGAGGGCACTCTTGTCTGCGGAGTCCGGGTTGAACTCGACGTAGATGCTGACGCGGCAGGCGTCGTCTCTCCCTTCGGGAGCTTTCTCGGGGACGTGGTCGACGATCCACGCGCCGCGAGCGTCGATGTCCTTGACGATGGCCCAGTCGATGCGCTCGGGTGGGGTGACGTCGGTCACCCGCGAGCGGGTGGTGTAGTTCAGCTTCCACCACGAGAAGGTGAGTTCGTACTCCGTCCCCGGCGAACCGTCACCGTACGCCCGAACGTCGGTGAGGTACTCCGAGTACTTGGCGTAGCCCGGAAAGTCCACGAGGAAGTCGTACACCTCCTCGGGGGGCAGGTAGACCAGCGTGCTGACCTTGACGGTGTCCACACCGCAGATTCTTCGGGTGTCGGTGTAAGTGTTCTCCCGTGTGCCGGCCACAGACGGCAGTGAACCGGTCGGTTTGTAACCCGTCTCCACCGAGGGTCGGGTATGCACGACTCCGACCACAGCGACGTCCTCGTCGTCGGTGGCGGTATCGCGGGACTGACCGCTGGGCTGTTCACCGCTCGGGCGGGCCTCGATACGCTCCTCGTCCGTGCCGGCGAGTCCATCCTCCGACGGAACGCCCACGTCGAGAACTTCCCGGGGTTCCCCGCGGGCGTCAACCCGCGGACGCTGCTCGACGCGACCGAACGGCAGGCCCGTGAAGCCGGCTGTACCATCCGCGAGGGTCTCGTCACCGACGTGAACGAGACGCCCACGGAGAGCGAGGAGCGGACGGGGACGCCGCGGTTCGAGGTGGCCGTCGACGGCGACCGACTCACCGCCGCGTTCGTCGTCGTCGCCACGAAAAACGACGTGGGGTTCGTCGAGGACCTCGACGTCGGCATCGTTACGCGCGGGTCGAAGACGTACCTCGACTGCGACACGACCGGTCGAACCGACCTCGACGGCCTCTACGCGGCCGGCCGGGTCGCGGAGCGACCACACCAGGCCGTCGTCGCCGCGGGTCACGGCGCGGAGACGGCACTGTCGCTGGTCGACGACTCCGACGTGCCGTTCTACCACGACTGGGTGGTCCCGGAGGGGTACTTCTCCGACCGCGACCGGGAGGTGCCGCCGGGGTGTGAGGAGATCGACGACGCCGAGCGCGAACGGCGCGAACGGGACTCGATGGCGGCGATGCAGGCGTTGTTCGCCGACCCGCACGCCGACGCGCCGACCCCACACCCGAGTCTCGCCGACGAGGAGTAGCCGGGAGCGACGATTCCCGAGCGTTCAAGGCGGATACCGGGAGCAGTCTCGGCCATGCGATAGCGACCGCCCGTGGTCGGGTTCGAGAGGCATCGTGACCTCACCCCGGAAGGGAGTTCGACGCGACCGGTCGCGGGCCAGGCGGGGCGTCGACTGCTCGCCCACGACGAGACGCATCGGTGGTCGTTTTTACCGTTCGCCCGCGAACGTCCGGTATGAGCATGCTGGACGGAGTGAACGTCGCACTCGGCGTCACGGGGTCCATCGCGGCGGTGAAGACCGTCGAACTGGCCCACGAGTTGCGACGGCAGGGAGCGTCGGTGAAGGCAGTCGTGACGAACAGCGCCCGGAGCATCCTCCACCCGTGGTCGCTCCAGTACGCGACGGACAACGACGTCGTGACCGAGATAACCGGCCGCGTCGAGCACGTCGAGTTCTGCGGCCGTGAGGGCTGGGCGGACGTGCTGCTCGTCGCGCCGGCCACCGCGAACACCGTCGGGAAGGTGGCCGCCGCCATCGACGACACGCCCGTGACGACCTGTGTGACGACGGCGATGGGTGCGGGCGTCCCCGTCGTCGTCGCCCCGGCGATGCACGAACCGATGTACGACCACCCCGGCGTGCTGGAGGCCATCGAGCGTGTGAAGGGGTGGGGCGTGACGTTCGTCGACCCGCGTATCGAGGAGGGGAAGGCGAAGATAGCGACGGAGGAGGCCATCGTCCTCGCCGCCGCCCGCGCGGTCGGTGAGCGACCGCTCGACGGCCGCCACGTCGTCGTCACGAGCGGCGCGACCAGCGAGCGCATCGACCCGGTCCGAACGCTGACCAACCGCGCGTCGGGGCGGACCGGACGCGCCGTCGCCAGCGCCTGCTACGTCCGTGGTGCGGACGTGACGCTCGTCCACGACGGGCCGGACGTCCCGTACGCGTCGGTCGTCCACGTCGAGAGCGCCGCGGAGATGACCGCCGCCGTGCTCGACGCCATCGAGACGGGTGCGGACGCCGTCGTCTCGGCCGCGGCCATCTCGGATTACACCGTCGACGCCAGCGACTCGAAACTCCGCTCTGGACGGGACCTCACGCTCGACCTCGAACCGACGCCGAAACTCATCAACAGCGTCCGCGAGGCGCATCCGAGCCTCCCCATCGTCGGCTTCAAACTGGAGACCGGCGGTGACGACGACGACCTGACGCGAATCGCCCGCGAGACACTGGCCCGTGCAGGACTGTCGTTCGTCGTCGCCAACGACGCGAGCGTCCTCGGAAGCGACGAGACACGGGCACTGTTCGTCCGGAACGACTCCGTCTCGGAGTTCGGTGGCGACAAACTCGGACTGGGACTCAGACTCGCCGACGAACTCGCGGCGGACCTGGAGGCGTGAGGAGGGGAGACCGGGAGCGTCAGTCGTCGCTCGGGTCGGCGTCGGCGTCGGCCGGTTCGTCCGGTCGGGACTCGCCACCGGGCCACGTCGCGCCGTCGGCGAACTCGACGCCCATCTTCTGGGCCGACCGCGAGATCATGTGCGCGCCGGTCGGCGCGGTCAGGAAGAGGAAGACGATACCGACCAGCGCCGTCAGGCCCTCGCCGAGGACGCCGAAGTACGCGACGTTGGCGAGGAACATGCTGGCCGCGCCGAGCGTCGTCGCCTTCGAGGTGGCGTGCATCCGGTTGTAGACGTCCGGTAGGCGGAGCAGACCGACGGTCCCGACGAGCAGGAAGAACGCCCCGACGAGAACGAACACCGCGACGAACGCGGTGCGAACGGGACCGATAGCGAGCGGCGTGACCGCCGCCGTCGATGCGAGCGTGTCGAGCGTCTGACTGGTGAGCGTCATTCGATGATGTCCCCCTCGGTGATGTAGCGAGCGACGGCGACGGTGCTGATGAACCCGATGATGGTGAGGACGAGACTCACGTCGACGAACAGCGCCTGTCCGGTGACGAGCGCGAACAGCAACGCGATGGCGACGACGTTCGTGCCGATGACGTCGAGCGCGACGACGCGGTCGGGCGTCGTCGGCCCGCGGACGACGCGGTAGCCCGCGACGAGCGTCACGAGGCTGGCGAGCAGGAGACCGCCGAGGACGACCATCCCGAGCGCTCCCGAGACCGGTTCACTGACCACTGGCGTCACCTCCGGGGTCCGCGGGTGGCGCGTCGTCGGGCGACCGTTGCTCGTCGAAGATGACGAGCGCGAGGTCCTCCCACGCGCGGATGGGGTCGACGACGGACTCGTAGTTGCTCTTGCCGGTGATGGCGTGTACATACAGCGTGTTCGTGGCTTCGTCGTAGTCCATGGTGAGCGTCCCCGGTGTCAGTGTGATGGAGTTGGCGATGGTCGTGATGGCGATGTCGCCCTCGACGCGGAGGGGGACGGCGACCACGTCGGGGTCGATGGGGAGCGACGGCGAGAGGACGCGGTAGGCCACGTCGAAGTTCGCCGTCAGCAGTTCACGGAGGAACAGCACGACGTAGAGCAGTGCCGACGGAACGACGCTGAGCGTCCGTGCGACGTTCGTCTGGTCCGTGTAGATGTCGCGGGTCGCGTACGCGATGGGGAACGCGACGACGACGCCGACGAGCACCGCGCCGACGAACGCGTCGAGTATCTCCCGGGGGGCCCCGGAGAAACTGACGCCCGTGACGAACAGCCACAGGACGGTGAGCACTCCCCCGACGACCGGCCACTTCTTCATTGGCTACCTCCGAGCACGGCGTCGACGTACCCCTGTGTTTCGGTCGCCGCCTGCGCCCCGGCGTACGAGAGGTCGTACAGTGGGCCAAAGCCCACGCCGAGCACGACGATGCTGACCGCGAGGACGGCCGCGACGAGGACGAACGAGCGGTCGACGCTCGCACCGGCCACGGCGTCGCTGGGCGGCCCCCAGAACCCGCGGGACCACGCCAGCGTGAAGTACGCGATGGTGAGGATGGCCCCGGCGAGCGCCACCGCGAGCACCACCGTCGACCCCGCCTGTGCGCCCACGTCGAAGACGAGCAGTTTCCCGAAGAAGCCCGACAGCGGTGGGATGCCGATGAGCGCGAGCGCCCCGACGAAAAAGGAGCCCGCGAGCGTGGGGTTCCGTTCGGAGACGCCACCGAGCGCGTCGAACCGGACCGTCCCGAGCGTCCGGGAGAGCGCCCCGCTGACGAAGAACAGGAGGCTCTTCGCCAGGCCGTGGTTGACCGAGTAGACCAGCGCGGCGGTGATGCCGAGCGTCACGAGTCCCTCGCGGGGAATCTCCGCGCCAGCGCCGGGCACCGCCGACGCCGCGACGGCCAGCGGCAGGACGATGAACCCGACCTGCCCGATGCTGGAGTACGCGAGCAACCCGTCTAAGTCCTCGCGGCCGACGGCCCCGAGGCCGCCGACGACGACGGAGCCGATGGCCATGACGAGCAACACCGGCCCGTAGAACGCGAGGAACGTCGCGTTCTCGCCGAACAGTCCCGGCGGGAGCGCGGCCACCGAGAAGACGGTGAACAGCAGGCGGACGATGGCGTAGACGCCCACCTTCTTGACGACGCCCGCGAGCATCGCGGCGACCGGGGCGGGCGCGGCGCGGTAGGCGTCGGGCACCCAGAACTGGAACGGGACGATACCCGCCTTGAGCGCGAAGACGGCGAACAGCAGTGCCGAGAGACCCAGTACGGGCGTCGTCTGTGAGGCCGGTACCGTGGCGAGGTACTCGGCCATGTCGGCCATGTTCAGCGTCCCCGTCGTGGCGTACAACCCACCGATGGCGAGGAGCATCACCGCGCTGCCCAGCAGGTTGAGGAACGCGTAGTGGAGCGCCGCCCGCGTCTCGTCGGGGCCGCTGTAGAAGACGACGAGGACGTAGCTCGACATCAGCATCACCTCGAACCAGACGAACAGGTTGAACACGTCGGCGGTGAGGAACGACCCGGTGATGCCGACCACCATCAGGTGGTACAGCGGGTGGTAGGAGATGCGCTGGCCGACCTCGGGGATGCCCCTGACCGAGAAGACGAGCGCCGCCAGCGAGACGACGGCCGCGAGGCCGAGCATGAGCACCGACAGGTCGTCGGCGACGAGCGTGATACCGAACGGGGCCTCCCAGTTCGACAGTTCGTAGACGAGGTAGCCGTCCGCGTCCACCCGAACCGCACGGACGAGTGCGGCCACGGCGACGAGGTAGAGCACCCCGCCGAAGACACTCACCGCCTGCTGGACGCGCTGTGCCGACCGCAGCGGCAGGGTGGCGATGGCCGTGAACAGCGCCACGAGCAGCGGCGCGACGACGAGGTCAGTCATCGGCCACCTCCGTGGACCCGGCCGGGCCACCGTGGCGGTCCGTGTCGCCGTCGTCGTCGGTGACCGGTTCGCCGTCGCCGGTCGCTTCCGGCCCGTCTATCGACGAGTCGGTCATCGCCGAGACGCCCGACTCCGGCGGGGCCGCACCGAGTTCCGCGAGGTCGATGGTGCCGTGTTCCTCGTAGACCCGGTAGGTCAACACGAGCGCGAACGCCGTCGTCCCGAAGCCGATGACGATGGCCGTCAGGACGAGCGCCTGTACCAGCGGGTTCGACACCGTCGCGGGGTCGGGCGTCGCGCCGTGGGCGAGGATAGGGACGCTCCCGGCGATACCACCCATCGTCACGAGGTACATGTTCGTCGCCTGCGAGATGATGGCGATACCCCAGACGACCCGGACGACGTCACGCCGGAGGACGAGGAACGTCCCGATGGCGAACAGTAGACCGAGGACGACGGCGATGACGAACTGGGTGTTCGGTGACTGTGCGGACGCCTGGAGCGGGATTGCTGTGAACACGGTCGAGAGTGCGGTGGGCGTCATTCGCGTCCCACCACCGCGAGGATGGTCAGCAGTGCGCCGACCACCACGAAGTAGACCCCGAGGTCGAAGAAGAGCGCCGTCGGAATCTCTATCTCGTGGTAGACGGGAACGTGGTAGACGAACCAGACACCCTGTGTGATGAACTCGTACCGGCCGCCGGCGAACAGTTCGCCGACGACGATGGCGGCGAGTCCCGACGAGGCGGCGAGCGCCAGTCCGAAGGTGAACGTCCGGCCGTACTCGCCGATGGAGCCACCGAGGAAGCCGTCGTCGTCGACGTGGAGCAGTTCGCGCTGGAGGAACTCCCGACCGAAGACGATGTAGACCAGCGCGAACGCCGTCACCGTCAGCACTCCCGCGATGAACCCGCCGCCGGGGAGGTTGTGGCCCTGCAACAGCAGCGCCACCGCCGTCAACAGGATGACGGGGACGACGACGCGCACGACGGTGCGTGCGATGACCGTCGTGTCCGTGTCGGTGCTCATACGTCCTCACCCCGGTTTCGCATCCCGACGAGCGTCAACACGGCCAGCGCGGCCATGGCGACGACGGTGATCTCGCCGAGCGTGTCGAACGCCCGGAAGTCGACGAGGATGACGTTGACGATGTTGCCACCGCCACCCGAGTCGACGAGCACCGGCCCGTGTTCCTCGGGGACCGGCGCACGCTCGACGAAGAACGACGCGATGTTCTGGGACGGCTGGGCGCTCGTCGTCACGAGGACGGTCAGCGTCACCGTGACGCCGACGACGCCCGCGACGACGGCGTCGGGCACGGCTTCGCGCACGTCGAGACTGCCGTACCACGCGGGCAGTTTGTCGAGGACGAGCAGGAAGATGAGCAAGACGAGCGTCTCGATGACCAGCTGCGTGAGCGCGAGGTCGGGTGCGGAGGCCAGCACGTAGAAGATGGCGACCATGAACCCGAGAATCGAGAGGGTCAACACCCCCGCGACGTGGGAGTCGGCGATGCCGACGGCCGCCGCGCCGAACAGCGCGACGAGCAGGACGACGGCGAGCGGCACGCCACCGACGAGGCCGAGCACCGTCAGACTGCTCAGCCCCTCGGGCACCGGAACGGTGACGCCCGCGACGAGGTAGCCACCGAGCGCGAGCGCACAGACCGCGAGCATCGTCGACGCGGCGTAGGTGCGGAACATCCGCGTCTGGACGTAGCCGGGGACGAGCGCGCTGGTGCGTTCGAGCGCGGCCAGTCCGCCGTCGTAGTAGGCGTTCGGACTGGTGTAGGGGACCGTCCGGGCGCGGGCGATAGCGCCGTGGAGGCGGTCGTAGAACGGGTAGGCCGCCGCGCCGAACAGGATGGTCGCCAGCGACATCAGCGCGTACGGCGACGGTTCGAGCGGGATGGGCCACGGGACGGTGAAGGAGTGCGCCTCACCCGGCGCGACGGCGGCGTAGGCGTCACCAGCGACCAGTTCGATGGCGAGGTTCGGCCGGAGGCTGATGGCGACGACGGCCAGTCCCAGCACCGCGGCGGGTGCGAGCATCGCCAGCGGCGGCGAGTGGACCTCGCCCAGTCCCTCGGGCCGGTCGCCGTAGAACAGCGAGAGGAACCTGATGGAGTAGAGGAACGTGAAGATACTCCCGAAGACGGCGATGGCGGGCACGAGGAACCAGAGGCCCCCGAAGTGCGCCCCCGTCTCCCAGGCCGCCTCGAACAGCAGTTCCTTCGAGAAGAAGCCGTTGAACGGCGGGATGCCCGCCATCGAGAGACACGCGACGGTGGCGATGATGGTCGTAATCGGCAGGTCGTCCCTGAGTCCGGAGAGTTCCGCGATGTTCCGCGTGCCGGCCTCGTGGGCGACGATACCGGCGACGAGGAACAGCGCCGCCTTGAACGACGCGTGGTTGAGGATGTGGAACGCGCCCGCCTCCCCGCCGTAGCTGACCGCGAAGCCGAACCCGGCGACGATGAGACCGAGGTGGGAGGCGGTGGAGTACGCGAGCAGTTCCTTGATGTCCGTCGCGCTCACCGCGAGCATGGCGGCGACGGTCATCGTCAGCAGGCCGAGGACGACGAAGACCGGCAGCCACGCCTCGGCGAAGTAGACGTCCTCGCCGCCGGGGACGAACAGCGGACGGAACCGACCGACGAGGTAGACGCCGGCCTTCACCATCGTCGCACTGTGGAGGAACGCGCTGACGGGCGTCGGCGCTTCCATCGCGTTGGGAAGCCAGATGTGGAACGGGACCTGCGCGGACTTCGTGGCCGCGCCGAGACCGACGAGGGCGACGACGGGGAGCAGGAGTCCCTGCTCGGTCAGCGTCGAACGGACGGCGTCGGCGTTCTCGACGAGGCCGGGGACGTCGCCGTAGCCGAACAGTGCGAACGTGCTCGTCCCGAGCGCGTCCGTACTGGCCGAGGCGAGCACGAGGAACCCGACGAGCATGAACAGCCCACCGGAGACGGTGATGAGCATCGACTTCCGCGAGGCGTAGAGCGAGGACGTCTCGCGCTGGTAGTGACCGATGAGGACGAACGAGGAGACGCTCGTCAGTTCCCAGAAGACGAACAGCGCGACGAGGTCGGCGGCGAGTGCGACCCCGAGCATCGCACCCATGAACACCAGCAGCGTGGTGTAGTACTTGGCCTGTCCCGGTTCGCCGTGCATGTACCCCCCGGAGTAGGTGAACACGAGGATACCGACACCCGAGGCGAGCAGCGCGACGAGGAAGGCCAGACCGTCCAGGTACAGCACGAGGTTGACGCCGAGTTGCGGTATCCACTCGACGCTCACCGTGCCGTGGGTGCCGTGCTGGCTGAGCACGAGGGCGAGACACGCCGTCGCGACCGCGGCCGCGAAGTAGGCGGTGCGCTCACCGAGCACCCGGTAGACGAGTGGTGTCACCGCCGCGCCGACGAACGGGAGCGCCAGCACGGCGAGGAGAACCGCCGGTTCCGGTTGCACACAGAGAGAGCGGAGCGACGGCCGCTTAATAGTTTTCAAATCTCCGCGGATACGGCTTCGATTTTCCAAACGGTTATCGGATTACGAACCGTAACTGGTCATTCACCCAGAAGTCTGACGAATTGTCGCTGGAAGTACCGATAGAACACCCGGCCGTGAGGGGTGCCAGCAGAACGAGGCCGTCGTGTGGCCGGCCGCGACCACCGGCGACTCCGACTGCGGCCACGGTAGTGGCCGTCCGTCCACACCGTTATTCGCCGTGTATCCTCCACCAACGAGACGTTTCGTTCGAGTAACGCCCCGTTCCGGTCCGTCTCGCTCGCCCCGCCGGTCGGCAAGGCAGCGGGTAACGAAGTCGCTCGTCGTGGCCCTCCGAGCCATGGGACTGGATACGGCCGGCGACGTCGCGGTGTTCGCACAACTGCTGTTGCTCGGACTGACGACCGTCCTGCTCGTGGTCGGTGTCGTGGCGATGAGTCTCACCTGAACGGGGCCGAGGGGGTGTGAGCGACCGACCGGCCGAACGGGCCGTCGCACACTCGTGTGAGGTCACCTCACGGTCGGTTCGGACCACCGCTGTTATACCACCGCGCGAAATACGGGCGACATGGACTTGCTCGCTCGGTCGCTGCGGGAGGCCCCCATCATCCAGAAGGGAGACTACCACTACTTCGTCCACCCCATCAGCGACGGCGTCCCGATGCTCGACCCCAAACTCCTCCGGGAGATCACCATCGGCATCATCCGGAAGGCCGAACTGGAGGGCGTCGACAAGATCGTCACCCCGGCCGCGATGGGCATCCACATCTCGACGGCCGTCTCGCTGATGACGGACATCCCGCTGGTCGTCATCCGCAAGCGCCAGTACGGACTGGACGGCGAGGTGAGTATCGCGCAGGTCACCGGCTACTCCGAGAACGAGATGTACATGAACGACGTCTTCGAGGGTGATCGGGTCCTCCTGCTCGACGACGTGCTCTCGACCGGCGGGACGCTCCGGGCCATCCGCGAGGCGCTGGGCGAGACCGGTGCGGACGTGGCCGACATCGTCGCGGTCATCAAGAAGGTCGGCGGTGAGAACAAGATGGAGGGCTACGACGTCAAGACGCTCATCAACGTCGACGTCGTCGACGGCGAAGTCGTCATCGTCGACGAGCAGGGCGACGGGTAACCGTCCACCCACCGGCGACCGGTCGAAAGCTCGACCGGTCGCCACGCCGGGATGAAGCAACGCCGAGGGGTACGACCGGGCTTTTCCGTCCCGCGGCCGAACACCGGCCTGCAATGACCAGCGCGCTGTTCGTCGTGAGCGAAGAGGGGTACTGGGCCGAGGAGTGTATCGAACCGCTGACGACGCTCACCGACGCGGGCGTCGACGTGACGGTGGCGACACCGTCGGGGAGTCCGCCGGTCGTCGACGAACGGTCGCTCGACCCGGAGAGCGCGGGCGGCGAGGAGCGGGTCGAAGAGCTACGCGAGATTCACGAGAGCGACGAGCGACTGAACGACCCCGAACCGCTCGCGGTCGTGAGCGCCGACGACTACGACACCGTCGTCTTCCCCGGCGGCCACGGCACCGAGTGGGACATCAACCAGGACACACACGCCCGACAACTGCTCGCCGACGCCGTCACGGGCGACGACGGCAACGCACTCGTCGTCTGTCACGCCGTCGGCATCCTCGGGTTCACCTGGGGCGACGACGAGGGCCGCCTCGTCGAGGGACGGGACGTGACCGGCTTCCCCAACGCGTGGGAGGAGGACATCGTCGACGAGAACGACGTGATGCCCGACGGCCGGAAACTCCCCTACTGGGTCGAAGACGAGGTGAAGGCCGCCGGCGGGAACTGGGACGCGGAACTCGACGCCGAGGAGAGCGTCACCGTCGACGGTGACCTCGTCACGGCCCGCGGTCCAGGCTCCTCGGCGGCCGCCGCCGACACGCTGTTGGAGGAACTGGGTATCGAGGCCCCGGCACGAACCTGAGCGAGTCGGACGGGCGCGACGGTCCGGCGACTCAGTAGAACGGTATCTCGCGGTCGGCGTCACACGTTCCCGACCCGTTCCGTGCGAGAATCGCGGTGTACTGGTTCGGTTCGAGTTCCTGTTCGTCCGCGTACTGGTCGGTGTGTGGCACGACTCCGTACGGAATCAGGTCGACGACCGACCCCGGCGAGGCCCGCTGTGGGACGAAGTTCGGCGGCCGCGGGCCGAACTCGGCGACGACTTCGTAGCCGTACTCGCCGTCCAGCATGCCGCGAACGTACTCCTTCTCCGCCTCGCCGTTCCGGTAGTACGTCCCGTCCGCGAGGTAGAGCAGGTCTCGATACGTTATCTCGACGTACTCCGGACAGGCGACGTGCTCGCTTCGCGGTTCGTAGGGGTGGTTGACGTCCAGCCAGTGCGGGACGGCGGCGTCCTGCATGTGGACGCGATACAGTTCGACGGTGTCGTTCTCGTCGGCGTTGGCGGCGTACCAGTCGACGGCCTCGTCGCGGGGCATCGAGGCGTAGCCGCCGACGCCGACGACTGCGTACGTGCCGCTCGTGAGGAGCAAGAAGACGGTGAACGCGGTGCCCAGTCGGGGCGTCTCCCGGAGCAGTCGGTTCAGCATGAGCGCGACGAGCACCATCAACAGCGGAAACGTCGGCAGCAGGTGGTGGACCCGGAAGTCGTGCCACTGCGAGAACATCACCACGTACGTCGCCAGTGCGACGAGGACGAGCAGGACGGCACTGGACTCCTCGCGGTCGTCGACCACCTGATAGAGGCCGGCGAGGACGCCAGCGACCGCCCCGGCGAACAGCGGGAGGCTGAGACCGCTGAAGTAGCCACGGAGGAACCACCACCAGATGGGGGCGTCCGGACCGGTCGCCCACCCGGCCCGCGCCTCGGAGCCCTCGAAGATACGAGCGACGATGGGGTCGAACCCGGCGACGACGAACGTCGGGAAGCCGAGCATGATGACGCCGAACCCGAACAGACCCCCGGCGACGACGAGTCTCGGCTGGAACAGCGCCGCCGTCGGGTCGTCGGCCTCCCGCGCACGCAGGAGGTACGCCGCGACGATGGTGACGATGACGGGGAAGGCGGTGAGTTTGAAGGCGATGGCGACGCCCCCGGCGATGCTCGCGCCGTAGAACCGCCAGTCGGTCCCCTCCCGCACGTAGCCGAGCAGGAGGTAGAGCGCGAGCAGGACGAAAAAGAGTGCGGGCACGTCCTCGCCGCCCTCGTGAGCGAGGGTGAGAAAGCCCCACGAGAACGTCAGCAGGACCGCCGCGAGGCGGCCCGCCGCCCGGTCGCGGATGGTCGTGGCGATGCGGTAGGTGAGGTAGACCGACCCGACGGCGAACGCGACGTTGAACAGCCGAACCATCGAGACGGCGACCCACCACACCCACTCGGGGGTCGCGTGCCAGACCTCGTAGGTCCCGAAGGCGCTGGCTGCCCGGCCGGGGGTGGCGAACGCCTCGAACAGGTCGAGGTTCCCGGTGAGGGCCGCGCCGAGGACGACGGGAATCAGGAGCAGCGCGTAGAGGTAGAGCGTCGCGCCGAACGGGACCCGACCCCAGGTGATGCCCTCGCGCAACGAGTCGAGACTCGGGTCGGCGTAGACCGTCCCGAACGCGACCAGCGGATCGAGGATGCGGTCCATCTCGTCGCGCGTGGCGAAGTTCGGCGCGAGGTGCCAGAACCAGAACGCGCCGAGCAGGAGCGTCAGCAGGAGGATGTAGCCGAGGTACGGGTCGGCGTCGAGGTCCGCCCGGACGCGCCGACGAACCCGGGCCACCGGGGAGGGAACGCGCATTGTCAGACCCTCAGCGAAGCGCCTGATAAGGGCCGTGGTTCGGCGCGACGCGACGTGGGACCGCCGACGGGTGCACGCGCGGTCACTCCATGTACCCCAACTGCTTCAGGCGGTCGGCCACCTCGTCGCCGTCGCCGACGCGCTCGCGCGCCCGGAACGGGATCGGTTCGCGTTCGCCGACGTCGGGGGACTCCTCGAAGACGTCCAGCACCTCCCCGCGCATGTCCGTCGGCACGTCGCTGCCCATCCCCGCGAGGATGGTCGGTGCGAGGTCGAGGATGGAGATGTCGTCGAGTTCGCCGACGGGGGCGACGTTCGGCCCGTTCGCCACGAAGATGCCGTGGGGCGTGTTCTCGGCGGCCCAGCGGTCCGGGGCCGTCGTGACGTTCCCACCGCCGACGCCGTCGTTGACGTGGACGCCGGGACGCATGTCGACGACCACCTCCGGGCCCTCCTCGACGAACGGACCGTGATAGACGTCCTCGCCGCGGTGGACGGCGGTGAACAGCGGCCCCTCGGCGTCGCTGACCTCGCGCAAGTCCGCGAGGAGTTCCTCGCGGACCGCCTCCACGTCGAAACGTGGGTTGACGTAGATAGGCCCTTGCCCGCTGGCGACGGCCTTCGTTCGCTCCAGATCGATGGCTTCGAGCTTTCGACCGCGTTTGAGGCCCGCGCTCTGCGGGACGAGTTCCTGGAGACGCTGGGGGACCACCTCGGCGAGCGTATCGACGATACCGGCACGCTTGGCGAGCGAGAGCGCGTTCTCGCGGGTCAGTCCGAGCGGCGTGAGGTAGTCCTCGACGGTGCGTTCACGAGCCTGATAGCCGTTCTCGGCCAGCCACTCGTTGACGTAGAACTCCGTCGTCGTGGGGGCCGCGCCGTGATCGGACATCAACACGAGCGTCGTGTCCTCCAGTTCGCGCAGTTCGCCCAGCCACTCGTCGACGAGTTGCCACGCTCGGTACACCGGTTCGTCGTCCCAGAAGAAGTGGTGCAGGACGTTGAGGTAGAACAGCGTGACGTGCACGAAGTCGAGTTCGTCGCGCTCGAACAGGTCGAGCGCCACCTCGAAGCGGGAGTCCAGCACGTCGAGGATAGCGTCGACCTCCGCACCGCGTTCGGTGTTCGAGGAGAGCAGCGGGTTCGGGTGGACCTCGTAGTCGAACTCCCGTTCGAGGTAGTCCGCGAGGTCAGCCGGCGAGGTGTACCCCGAGTCGATGGAGCGGTACTCCCCGGAGACGGCGTCTGGACCGCCACAGACGACCGGTCCGTCGATGTCGCGTGGCGGGTACATCGTCGGCATGTTGACGACGCCCGTCGACTTGCCGTCGTCGTTGAGGTAGTCCCACAGTTCGACGGTCCGGAAGTCGCCGCCGTTGGCGACCGTTATCTCCCCCGCCTCCAGGTCGACGTGTTCGAACCAGAAGACGCCGAAGCCGCCGGGGTCCTTCCCGGCGGAGTAGCACTTCCAGTTCGGGAAGGTCACCGGCGGGAGACAGCTTCGGTGGGCGGCCCACGCACCGGACTCCCGGAGGGCGGCGAGGTTCGGCAGGTCGCCGGCGTCGAGCCACTGGTCGAGCAGTCGCCAGGAGGCCCCGTCGAGGCCGACGACGAACGTCCGCGTCATGGTCTACCCGAACCGAGGCCCGTGGAAATACTTTCTCCTCTCCGGGTGCACCCGTCGAGGACCGTCGTCTCCGTCTCCCGTCACTCACCCTGGTCCGCCGCGAGCGCCGACAGGTCGAGTCGGAGCGACGGGTACCACCCGACCAGTGCGGGGAGGTAGACGCTCAGAAACCGGTCGAGGAAGACGACCGGGACGACGATTTCGGCGGGCACCCCGAGCGCGACGAACACCGCGGTCGCCGTCGCCTCGGTGACGCCGATACCGCCCGGCGTGAGCGGGAGGAGCGTCACGCTGTACGCCGCGAGCAGGTAGAGCGGCAGGAGGAGCGCAGGCTCGAACCCCGCACCGAGCGCGTCGAGCAACAGCCAGACGCGCAGGCCCGGCGTCAGCACCATCGCCACGACCCACCCGAGCGCGTACAGCCCCACCGCACGCGGACTGGTCGAGAGCGTCCGGAACGCCGCGGCCGAACTGTCGGTGAAGTCGGGCAGCGACCGAACCGTCCCGGCGAGTCGGGGGCCGACTCGCGGCACACGCTCGAACAGTCCCGCGAGCGACGCGACGAACCGGTCGACGGCCGTCAGGTTCGACCCGACGAGCAGGACGAACGCCCCCGCGACGAAGTAGAGCAGCGTCGAGAGGCCGAGCAACAGGAGGACGCCCGCCGGGAACCGGCCGACACCGGCGAGGACGCCGACCGCCGAGACGACACCGTAGAGCACCGCGTACAGTCCCGTGTGGACGCCGGCGACCGCGACCGAATCACCCCCGCTCATCCCCGTCTCGGTGCTGACGACCACGGGCGCGGCCGCCCGGCCCGACAGCCGGGAGGGGAGCACCTGGTTGATGAAGTTGACCACGAGGTCGGTGCTGGCCGCCTGCCGGAAGGTAGCCGTGTCGAGGCGGTTCATCAGGACGTGCCACGTCGAGAACCGGCCAGCCAACCCGACGGCGGTGACGACGAGCAGCAGCCCGACCGTCTCGGGCGGGACGTCGGTCAGCACGCCGAGGAGTCGGTCGTAGTCGAGTTGCCCCAGCAGCCACGCGACGGCGAGGAGGCCGATGCCGTAGCGGAGGGCGAAGCCGGCGACGCGCTTGAGACGAGCGTCGACCACGCTACCGCGCTCCGGCGTCCGACACGCTGGTCAGCGGCGGTGCGCCGGCCGCCTCGGCCACGACGGACCGGGCGGTGACGAACTCGAACGGTTCGGCGAGGACGCGTTCGACGGCCCGTCGCATCCACGCCCCAGTTCGGACGTACACCCGCGACGGGACGCCGTCGACGTCCGGCAGGTCCGCGAGTTCCCACGGGTGGACGTAGAGGACGGGCGTGATACCGCGGCGAGCGAGCAGGTGCATCCCGGCGATGGTGTAGCGAACGCCGAAGAATCGGAGCCACGTCCCCGTCAGCGGCAGGCGAAGGCCCGGCATCACGGCGACGGGCAGTTCGGCGAGCGTCTCGGGCGCGTCGGACTGAATCTCGGCGGCCGAACACGGTCGGACCGCGTCGTCCTCGCCGCCGTACCAGCCCGGAATCTTCCGGGAGGCCGCGACGCTGGAGTCGTAGGCGTAGCCGGCGTCCGCCAGCGCGGCGAGCGTCCCGTCGGGGAGGTCGAACGCCGGGGCGCGGAACCCGTCGACGGACGCTCTGGTGACCGATTCGAGCACCGCACGCGAGTGGACGAGTTCCTCCGAACGCTCCGCCGGGTCGAGGTCGGAGAGCAGTCGATGCGAGTGGGTGTGCGAGGCGATTTCGTGGCCGGCGTCGGCGATGGCGCGGACCTCGTCGGGGTGTTCGTCGGCGACCGACGAGACGGTGAAGAACGTCGCGTCGGCGTCGTGGGCCGCCAGCCGCTCCGTGAGGAACCGTCCCTGTTCGAGCCCGGCCGTCTCCCGGTCGGTGGTCCCCTCGGCGTTCCGGTAGGCCGGCGTCTGACCGAACACCTCGAAGTCCACCGAGAGGACCGCTTCGGGAGGCCGGTCGTCGACACCCATCGGCTATCGGTCGTTCCGGTGTTCTTCGAGGTCGTTCTTCAGCAGGCTCAGCTCCTCGTTCAGCCTCGACTGCTGGTCGTAGAGCTTTCCGATACGGTTGAACAGGTAGGTGACGACGACGAACAGCACGAGGTTCGAGACGACGAGGATGGCACGAGCCTGGAGTTCGAGACCCAGGACGTTCGCCACGCTCTGGAAGGCGTTCGGGAGGAGGGCGACGAACACCAGTCCGAGGCCGACGATGGCCGAGAGGACGAACAGCGCGATGTCCTCGCGGCCCCGCCGGACGATGTAGTAGCCGTTGAACAGGAGGCCGAGGCCCACCAGGAACGTGGCGAAGTTGACGAGTGTGTAGTCTGCCATTGTCGGAGGTTATCTGAAGATGAGGACCCGGAGGATGACGTCGGCCATCCGGGCGGGGTAGAGCACGAACGTGTCGAAGGTGAACTGCGAGTCGCCCTCGTCGCGGACGGGCATCTTCACCGACACCTCCGTGATACGGTGGTTCGAGCGCGCGGCGTCGAGCGTCTGTTCGACCGCCCAGTGGCGGTCGGAGTGGTGCAGGATGGTCTCCAGTTTCGACACGCGGTACACCCGAAAGCCGCTGGTCACGTCGGTGATGTCGATGCCGCCCAGCGCGTTGACGACCGCGGTGAAGAAGCGAATCCCGGTGTTGCGGACCTGCGAGTACTCCTCGTGGCTGTCGTTGAGGTAGCGACTGGCGATGACCATGTCGTTGTCCTCGGCCTCGGCGAGGAGTTTCGGGATGTACGTCGGGTCGTGTTGCCCGTCGGCGTCGATCTGGACGACGAAGTCGTAGTCGTTGCGAATCGCGTAGCGATAGCCGGTCCTGACCGCGCCGCCGACCCCCGTGTTGATGACGTGCTGGACGACGCTCGCTCCGTGGCGACGAGCGACGGCCGCGGTGTCGTCGGCGGAGCCGTCGTCGACGACGACCACGTGGTCGACGTGTTCCAGCGCACCCTCGATGACGGGCCCGACGGTCGTCGACTCGTTGTACGCGGGGATGACGGCGACGGTACGCACGAGTTGTCGAACGGCCCCCGCGTCACTTAGACGTGTCGTTGTCCCGACGGCGAACGGCGCTTCTCGACGGCTGAGCCTGGCGTTCCCACCTCGACGCCGGGTGCGGGGGTCGCCACTGCCAGCGTCCACCAGCGGACGAACTGCGTCCGCTCGTAGAGCGAGACGGCCCGCGCACTCCACTCCCCTTTCGAGAGGCTCAACGGCATCAACGGCGACCCGAGTCGGCGGAGTTCGAGGGTCTCGAACCCGCCGGCGTCGAGCAGACCACTGACGTCGTCGACCGAGAGGTGACCGTACTCGTCGGTGTCCTCCCCGAGCGCACCGAGTCGGAACGCGAGCGCCTTCGTGAACCGCCGGTAGAGGCCGGGCGTCCCTTCGAGCAGTATCAGTCGCCCGCCCGGTGCGAGAACCCGCCGTGCCTCGGCGAGCATCGCACGACGGTCGGCCGGCGGAACGTGGTGGAGGAACCGCCGCCCGACGACGGTGTCGAACGCGTCGTCCGCGAACGGTAGCGAACGGGCGTCGGCGGTAGTCGCCTCGATGTCGCGTGCGTCGAGCGAGTTCTCGTGGAACGCCTCGACACCGACGTCGGCGTCGGGGTGGGCGTGGCGACCGAACGCGAGTTCGAGCGTCCGCCCGTCGGAGCGAACGTGTCGACGGATGAGCGCGTCGTGACGGTCGTAGATGGCCGCGAGCAGCGGATGCTCGGCGACCTCTCGTGGCCGTTCGGCGATGGCTCCGTCGAGAATCTCGCTCTCTCCCATGACTGCTCGGCTACTTCACCACTCAACGAATAGTTTGTGGCCACTGAAACGGGAGTGAAACTATCACGGACGACGAGGCGTCACGCTCCGAGACTCACGGACGCTCGCTTCGTCGCCTGCTTCGAGTCTACTCGTCGTCCGTCCCTGCTCGCGTCGCTCGCAGCCTCGTTCGTAGTTCGGCTGGTTTTACTCACTCAGGGACTCGTCGCTTCGCTCCTCGTCGTTGCTCGCAGTAGAAGTAGCGGGAGGTAGATTTGAACCCCGGTCACTCACTCGCGTTCGCTCCCTGCTTCAAACTACTCCGGACGAGTTCGACGACACACGGCTCACGACTCGCTTCGCTCGTCGTTCGTGTCGTGTGTCGTCAGAACATAGCGGGAGGTAGATTTGAACTACCGATCTCCGGGTTATGAGCCCGGCGGAATCTCCTGGCTATCCCATCCCGCTACTATCTCGTACCCCAGCCTGCTAGTAAAGGGTTGTGATTCCACGACCGCTACGTCACGCGATACCGCGGGAGCGGCCGACCCGATTCAGGCCTCGGCGGCGACCCGCCACGTCACCAGGCTCTCCAGGACGTAGTTGAGCAGCATCGACACCCCGATGGCGATGGGGAGTGGGACGAGGTCCCAGAGGTCGACACCGAACAGCGGGAACGAGAGCGCGAGCGACCCGAACGCACCGACGACGAGGAACTGGACGGCGACGCCACCGCTCCGGACGAGGTTCGACTTCACCAACCGGCGGAGCGTCGGAACCACTCCGCTCGCTCCCTCGTCCGCGAACGTCCAGTGTTCGTTGATGAAGAACATGACGACGATGGCTACCTCGGCACCGCCGACCTTCGCCACCGGAGGGGCGACGTCGAAGACGACGATGAGCACCGTCGAGACGGTGAGGTCGAAGACGGCCCCGACCGCACCGACGGAGACGAACTTCCCGAACCGGACGCTCGAGAGGAGCGCCGAGAACTGCCGATTCATCTGCGCTGGCGGTCGACGAGAGCGGTCGTGGTCTCCGGGAACGCGCCGTGGAAGCGGTGGTCCTGGAGGCGGAGCGACCGATGGCGTGCGACGAACAGCGCTCGGCCCATCTCGGAGGCGGCCCCGAGCGGTTCGACCGTCGAGTTCGGCTGGTCCTCCCAGGTGACGGGAACCTCCACGAGCGAGTAGCCGAGCGCCTGGCTCATCGCGACGAACTCCACGTCCCACGCGAAGCCGGGTTCGTAGAGGTGCTGTCGGACGTTCGCCCAGGCGTCGGCGGAGATGGCCTTCGCGCCACACTGGAAGTCATAGAGGTCGACGTCGAGGAGGCGACGGGCCAGCCACGCGAACGCGTCGCCCATCCGTCGGCGGGCACGGGTCTGGTGGCTCAGGACCGTCGCGTCGGGGTGTCGCCGGGACCCGACCGCGATGGCGGCGTCACCGTCGAGAAGCGGGGCGAGCACCGCCTCAACGCTCCGGGGCGGGGTCGCGCCGTCGGCGTCGACGAACGCGAGGACGTCGGTGTCGAGGCTGTCGAACCCGCTGGTGATGGCCGCACCCTTGCCACGGCGGTAGGGGACGGCGTTGACCGTCACGGGCAGGTCGTCGAGGCCACGGAGTGCGTCGCGGGTCTCCCTGTCGGGGTCGTCGAGTTCGAGACGGATGTCCGCCGGTGCCACCCGCTCGTCGAGCGCACGAACGTAGGATGCGAGTCGCTCGGCGTTCGGTCGGAAGGCGGGGACGACGAGACCGACGGACGACATAGGGGAGGGGAGTCGCCCACGAGACAAAAACAGTTCGGGATGCCACTCGGCCGCGTCGGCCAGTGCAAAAGAGGTTTAGCCCCACCTCCCCGTCGCAGGAACATGGAAATCGGGCTCGTGTTGCTCTGGCTGGTGGCGTACCTCGCGCTGTTCGCCGCCGGCCTCCCCGTCGTCGCCGCCCTCTGTCCACCGCTCGCCGACCGCGGTGCCGGCGTCGCTCTCACGCTCTCCCTGTTCGTCCTCGGCTTCGTCACGTGGGTCGTCGGTCAGGTCGCCTTCGGCTGGCCGACCATCCTCCTCGCGCTGGCGGTCCTCCTCGGAGCGAGCGTGCTGGCGCTCCGGTCGGGCGCACGCCCCGACCCACGTGTCGCCGTCGAGACGGCGCTCGTCTTCGCGCTCGCCTTCCTCTTTCTCGTCGCCGTCCGTGCCGTCGACCCCGCCGTCCACGCCACGATGGGCGAGAAGTTCCTCGACTTCTCGATGCTGAAGGCGCTGCTTCGGGCCGACCGCCTCCCACCGCTCGACCCGTGGTTCGCGGGCGAACGCGTCCAGTACTACTACGGCGGCCACCTCGTCGCCGCAATCGTGACGAAACTGACGTTCACCGCGCCGCGCTACGCCTACAACCTCGCGCTCGCGGGGTTCTACGCGATGCTCGTCACCGCGGCCTACGGACTGGCGGGGGCGCTCGGCGACCGACTCGGCGGGTCCCGGACGACGGCCGCCGCGTTCGGCGCGTTCTTCGTCGGCGTCGCCAGCAACCTCGAAGTGCCGGTGAAGATACTCCTGGGACTGCTCCCCCAGTCGGTGCTGGCGGCCGGCGCTGGTGTCGCCGGCGTCTCCCTCGAAGAGTGGGAAGGGACGCTGACCGCCCCGTTCTCGGAGTTCACCTACTGGTCCGCGAGTCGCGTCATCCCCGGCACCATCAACGAGTTCCCGCTGTTCGCCTTCCTCAACGGTGACCTCCACGCCCACATGATGAGCACGCCGTTCATGCTGCTGGGCGTGACGCTGGCGTACTCGTACTTCCGGACGTTCGAGCGCCACGTCTGGCGACGTCGGGGCCTGCTCGTCCTCGTCGCGCTCGTCACCGCCTTCCTCGCCGTCGTCAACACCTGGTCGTTCCCGACACTCCTCGGCGTGGCGTGGCTCGCCGTCGCCTTCGCGCCCGCGGACCCGCTGACGCTGTTCTCGACCCGGTTCGGCGGGAACGAGCCGTCGCCGCTCTCCAGGGGGACGCTCGACCGAACCCGTCGAGCGTTCCCGTCGTGGAGTCGAACCGAGTCGCGCTGGACGGGCGGAGCACTGCTCGTCACGGCCGTCCTCGCGCTGGTCGCCGTCGCCGCCTCGCTCACGTTCTGGGGTGGTGCGACGAGCGGTCGGTCCATCGAACTCGTCCAAGAGCGCAGTGCGCTGTGGGGGCTACTCGTCGTCCACGGCGCGTACCTCCTGATATTCGTCCCGTTCCTGTTCTCGCGGGCCCGTGAGACGGTCGCGCTGTCGTCGGGCACCGTCGCGGCGATACTCGGCGGCTGGCTGGTGACGAGTCTCGTCGCGTGGGCGCTCGGATTCGCCGCGTTCGGCCTGTTCGTCCCCCTCCTCCTCGGGGCGTGGCTGGTCCTCCGTGGCCGCCGCGCGGACGCCCACGACCCGAGTTTTGCGACGGTGTTGCTGGTCGCCGCCACCGGCGTCGTCCTCCTCGTCGAACTCGTCTTCGTGAGCGAGGAGGCCGGGCCGAACCGCTACAACACCGTCTTCAAGACGTACATGCAGGTCTGGGTGCTGTGGGCACCCGCGGCGGGGGCCGCCCTGTCGGCGCTCGTCGCCCGAGCGACACCCGCCCCGTCGCTCGCGGAGTTCGCCAGCGCCGACCGCGCGATGTTCGAGCGCGTCCGCCCCGCGACGGTGCTGGCCGTCCTCGTCCTCGCCAGCACTGCGCTGTACGGTGGGTTCGCCATGAGCGACCACTTCGGGGCCGAACCGGGTCGCTACGACTACGGTGCCGCGGAGTGGTACGTCCCCGAGGACCCGACGCTGGACGCGACCCAGTTCGTCGAGACCTACCACGCCGACGAGGCGGCCGCCATCGGGTGGCTCGACGACGAGCCGGGACAGGTCACCATCGCCGCGGCACCCGGCTGGCAGGCCTACCAGTGGACGAACCCCGAGTCGAGTCTCACCGGCCACATGTCCGTCGCGGGGTGGCGTCACGAGATCGGCTATCGTGGCGCGGAGACCTACACGGCCCGTGCGAGCGACGCCGACGCGATGTTCGAGGCGAGTCCCCAGGAGCGCGCCCGACTGCTCGCCGAGTACGAGGTGGACTACGTCTACGTCGGCCCGCGAGAACGTGAGGCGTACGGCGAGGACGTCTCCTTCGAGCGCGTCCCCGGCGTGACCGTCGAACGGCGGTTCGACGCCGTCACTCTCTACTCGGTCGACCGGTCGCAGTTGTCGGCGGCGAGCGAGAACGCGAGCGGGTCGTAGAGCGAGTCGCTTCGGCCGCGATTACAGGGTGTAGTCTTCCTCGCCCGTCTCCGTCTCCAGCACGGCGACCAGCAGGTCGATGGCGTTCTCGATGTCGTCGACGTGGGCGCTCTCGGTGACGGTGTGGAGGTAGCGCGTCGGAATCGAGATGGCTCCGACCGGTTTCGCGCCGAACGTGTTCTGGAACCCCGCGGTGTCGGTGCCGCCCGCGGGCAGCACCTCCAGTTGGTACTCGATTCCCGCCTCGTCGGCCACCGAGCGCATCCGACGGTTGACCTTCGGGTTCGTCACCACCGAGGCGTCCTTGAGTTTGATGGCCGCACCCTTCCCGAGTTCGGTGACCTCCTCGCCGTCCTCGTAGTCGGGCACGTCGTTGGCGACGGTGACGTCCAGCGCGATGGCGAGGTCCGGGTCGACGTCGACACCCAGCGCCTGCGCCCCGCGGAGACCGACCTCCTCCTGGACGGTCGCACAGAAGTGGATGGTGACCGCCGGGTCCTCGATACGCCGCGCGGCTTCGAGCAACTGGAAGACACAGACCCGGTCGTCCAGGGACTTGCCGGTGACGAGGTCACCGACGCGTTCGGTCGTCTGATCCATCGTCACCAGGTCGCCGACGCTGACACGTTCGTTCACGCGGTCCTCGTCCATCCCCATGTCGACGTGGACGTCCTCGACGTTCGGTTCCTCGTCGTCGGTGCCGCCGTGTGGTGGGGCCGACCCGATGATGCCCGTCAGGTCGCCGCCCTCGGTGTGGACGGTGACGCGCTGGGCACGCAGGACGCGAGGGTCCCAGCCACCGAGCGCGTCGAGCGTGAGAAAGCCGTCCTCGTCGACGTGCCGGACCATGAACCCGATCTCGTCCATGTGAGCGGCGACGGCGACCGAGTAGTCGCTGTCGCCCTCCAGGGTCCCGACGACGTTGCCCATCGCGTCGGTGCTGACGTGGTCGGTCGTCTCCGCGAGTTCGCGTTTGACGACCTCGCGGACACGGTCTTCGTAGCCGGGGACGCCACGCTCTTCGGTCAGTTCCGTCAACAGTTCGACGTCGAACGCCGTCGTGCTCATACCCGAGCGTCGGCGGTTGTCTACATGAGTCATGGGAATTGGACTCGTGGCGACGTGTCGGGCCGGCGAGAGAACCGTCCGACGACGGCCCGACGGTGACCCTCCGACCGGACGCCGTCGCACTCAGACCTCGCGTTCGACGACGAACCGCGCGAAGTCCGCCAACTGCTCGGCCGGTTCGGGGTCGAGGTCGACCGACGCGAGGTGGTCGAGCGCTCGGTCCGAGAGCGCTCGGGCCTGGTCACGGGCGTACGTCACGCTCCCGGCCTCGGTGAGGATGTCGACGACCGCCTGGACCTCCGCGTCGGTGTTCTCCTCGGCCCACAGCAGTTCCTCCATCCGGGCGACGTCCTCCGCGGGAGCGTGCTCGGCGGCGTGGATGGACATGAGCGTCTTCTTGCCCTCGCGGATGTCGTTGCCGGCGGCCTTCCCGAAGTCGCCGCCGGACTCCATGCTCGTCTCCACGTCCAGCACGTCGTCGGCGATCTGGAACGCGACGCTCATCCGTTCCGCGTAGTCGGCGACGGCCTGTTCGGTCGGCTCGTCCTGGCCGGTGACGATGGCCGCGAGACGGGCGACGATACGTCCGAGACAGCCCGTCTTGCAGGCACACATCTCCAGATACTGCGCCTCGCTGACGGTGATACGCTCGTGGTTGTGCCAGCAGATGTCCATCCCCTGTCCGAGATGCGTCCGGTTGAGTTCGTCCATCAGCATCTCGTAGGCCTTGAGTCGGATCTCCGGGGACAGGTCGCCGGGGTTCCGGGTGATGATCTTCAGCGGCAGGAAGTACATCGCGTTGCCGGCGTTGAGCGCGACGTCGGTGCCGTGTTCGAGGTGGAGCGCCCGGTCACCGCGACGCATCTCCGCGCCGTCCTCGACGTCGTCGACGATGATGGTGCCGTTGTGGAGTATCTCCGGGATGCACGCGTAGGGGAGGAACGCCTCGGGGTCCTCGCCGAACCCGTCGACGAACAGCAAGAACAGCACTGCCCGCCAGCGTTTGCCGCCGCGTTCGAGGAGTTCCCAGATGGGGTCGGCGAGCGCCTCCTGGATGGCCGCCGGGTCGTACTCGTAGGTGGGCTCGCCGAAGAAGTCGGCGAGGTACGCCTCGTCGACCTCGGGCGGGAGGAGCCGCGCTATCTCCTCGTCGACCACAGGTCGCCACTCGTCGAGTACGTCCCGCATACTCCAGACACTGTCGGGCGCGACGCAAAAAGTCTCGCTATTCGAGGGTCTCGGAACGTGGAGCCGTCGTGTGACTCCTGCGAACACGCTTCACAACGGTTAGGTGCGACCCACCCGGACACCGGCTATGAGTGACCATAGCTGGATCGGCGTGACGTTCACGAGTCGGCGCGGCTGGAACCACCTGGAGACGCTCGTCGACGTCGGCGACCGGATGGCCGGGAGCGACGGCGAGCGCCAGGCGGCCGAGGCCACTCGGGATGCACTCGACGACGCCGGCACCCGCGACGCCCACCTCGACGAGTTCGAGGTACAGGGGTGGGAACGGGGGAGTAGCACGATTACCGCCGACGAGGAGACCGTCGCCACCGAACGGACCTGGGACTGTCTCGCGCTCCCACGCTCGCCCGCCGGTGCGGTGACCGGCGAACTCGTCGACGTCGGCTACGGCCTCCCAGAGGACTTCGACGCCGACCTCGACGGCAAGGTCGTCGTCTGCTCGTCGACCGTTCCGGACTACTACGAGCGGTTCATCCACCGGCGCGAGAAGTACTACCGCGCGGTTCAGGCGGGAGCGGCCGCGTTCGTCTTCGAGAACCACGTCGAGGGCTGTCTCGCCCCGACGGGCAGTGTCGGCACCGCCGACGCCCCCATCGGCGAGAGTCCCGCCGTCGGCGTCTCCAGCGAACTCGGCGCACGACTCCGGCGACGGTTCGAGGGCGAGCAGGTGACCGTCGACGTCGACTGCGAGTACGACACCGCAACGAGCCAGAACGTCCACGCCGTCCTCGGTCCCGACACCGACGAGGAGGTGCTCGTGACGAGTCACGTCGACGCCCACGACATCGCCGAGGGGGCGATGGACAACGGCGCGGGAACGGCGATGGTCGTCGAACTCGCCAACGCGCTGGCGATGCGCGAGGACGACCTCGACACGAGGGTTCGGTTCGTCGCGTTCGGCGCGGAGGAGGTCGGTCTGGTCGGGTCGGAGTACGACGCCGAGCGGTCGGACCTCGACAGCGTCAAGGCCATCGTCAACTGCGACGGCGTCCTCCGGGGCCGGTCGCTGACCGCGTTCACACACGGGTTCGACGACCTGGACGCCGTCCTCCGGGAGACGGCCGAGCGGTTCGACCACCCCATCAAGACCAACCCACGGCAGGGTCCCCACAGCGACCACTGGCCGTACGTCCTCGAAGGCGGCGTCCCCGCCTACCACGTCGCCAGTGAGAGCGGCGAGCGAGGCCGTGGCTGGGGCCACACCCGCGCCGACACGCTCGACAAACTCGACGTGCGTGACCTCCGAGAGCAGGCCATCCTCCTGACCGACCTGACCGTCCGACTCGCCGACGACGGAACGACCGTCGCCCGTCAGTCACGGTCGGAGATCGTCGACGCGCTCGAACGGGAGGACCAGGCCGAAGGGCTGCGTATCACCGGCGATTTACCGTAGGCTTTTGCCGACCCCACCCGACCACACGGCCATGAACGACGAGGGGACGGGAGTGCCGCCCGCCGGGACGACGCGGGTCGCCGTCGTGGGCGCGGGGGACCCCGACCCGACCCTGGAGACGAGGGGGACGGTCCCCGACACCGAGTCACTCGCCGCCGCCGTCACCGACACCGGGACGCTCGTCGACGTCGCCGACGCGGACGTAGTGGTCGCCGTCGGGGACGCCGCGCTCTCCGCCGTCGCCGCACGGACCGACGCGCCCGTCCTCGTCGTCGGGGGCGACACGCCGCTCTCGGTTCCGAGAGCGACGGCGACCGAAGCGATTCGGGCGCTCCACACCGGGACCGTCGAGACGACGGCACACCCGCTTCTCGGCGTCGAGTGTGGGGCCGCCCGGTCGACCGCGGTGTTCGACGTGACGCTCGTCACCGCCGAACCGGCCCGCATCTCCGAGTACTCGGTCCACAGCACCGGGAGGGAGGTCGACCGGTTCCGCGCCGACGGGGTCGTCGTGGCGACGCCGCTCGGGAGTCACGGCTACGCCCACGCCGCTGGCGGCCCCGTCCTCGCGCCCGACGCCGACTCGCTCGTGACGGTCCCCATCGCCCCGTTCGCCATCGGTGCCGACGACTGGGTGGTGCCGATGGCCGAGACGACGCTTCGCGTCGAACGGGAGGAAGCGCCGGTGGAGTGTTTCGCCGACACGAGGCGCGTCGGAACGGTCTCCCCCGACGAACCGGTCCGCGTCCGGCCGGAGGGCACCGTCCGGTTCGTACGACCGACGAGGGAGTGACTTTGGAAAGGCACTAATGGGTGTGCCTCCGGAGATAGGGTATGGACGCGTTCGCTTCGCTGTTCGGTGTGGTCGACGCGGTGTTGCGGCCCTACATCGGACTCGTCATCCTCGCGCTGGTGCTCGTCAACATGGGTGCCCGCGCGTTCGAGTACCGCTCTATCGTCAAGCAGGCGCGTGACGGCGGCGTCGACGCCGTCTCGCGCAACGCGATTCGCGTGGCGACGAACTTCCTGCTGGTCGTCCTCTCTTTCTACTTCGCCACCGTCGAGTACCACGCCGGGACGGTCCTCTCGATACTCGTCGTCGGGATGGTGCTGACCGACCTGTTCGAGTTCGAGTCCCGCCTCGTCGAGATTCGCCAGGAGTTCACCGTCGACCGACCGAAAGCGGCTATCGCCGCCTCGGTCCTGGTCCTGATGTACATCGCCTACATCACCCTGTTCCAGTACGTCAAGCCGCTCTGGGAAACGGTCGTCTGAAGGCCCGCGAACCGTCCGAACGGACGCCCGCTCCGTTCACTTCTCCGCCCCCACGACTCGCTCGCCGATACCGCTCGCTTCGTCTCTCGCCCACGACCGGAGACGGTCGTTTCCTGCCTCGCTCGACGTCACCTCTGGTCGCTCGACGTCACGACGACGCCGTCCGCCTCGGGTCGTCTCTCGACGGTCGAGTCCCCCGTCTCGCCACCACCGGGGGCGTCGGACGTCCGCCTCGAACGGGCCGAGACGGGCGCGGGATGGCCCGTGGGTCACGGTCGACGGACCGGACCGGCGTGGTCGCCCGGTGCGACGTGAACCGACACGTCCCGTTACGAACCGCCGCTGACGGCGACGTCACACGGCGAGGCGACGACGGGAGAGGAGAGAGGGCACCGTCGCCCGGAGCGGCGAGTCGGTTCCGCCGCTCACGACGGTGAGAATCGAAGGGAGAGGGGTCGTTCAGTTCTCGACGTCGCCACCGAGCGCACGACTCAGCGGGATGAGCAGCCAGAACACGACCGGCCCGAGAATCGTGGCGACGAGGAGGCCGTCACGGAGGACGTAGGCGATCTGGTCGTAGATGGTCCCCGCGCCGGTCGTCTCCGCGATGAGTTGAGTCGACTCGAAGCCGGCGGTGTTGTACCAGCCAGCCAGCACCATCCACAGCATCCCGCAGACGATGAACAGCGCGAACCCCTTCATGAACTCGTCAGCCATTACTGGGACTTAGTCAGCGTCGTCTTTAGGGTTTCCCATTCCCTCGGTTCGGAACCGCGTCCCGAGGATGTAGACGCCCGCGCCGACGCCGATGAGTACGAGGCCAGCGACGCCGAACACCACCTGGAACTGCCCGTCGGTGAGCGCCGCCGCCGCCAGCAGCGACCGCACCGCGCCGGGGACGAGCGCCACCGAGAGCGCGAACAGGACGAACAGCACGACCAGACGCTCGGCCGTCCCCGCGTCCGCCCGGACGCTCAGGTAGCCCAGATAGGCGGCGATGGGGACGCCGAGGCCGATAGCCCACCCGAGCAGTGCGACCCGCCGCACCGCACCGGTTGCGGCGTCCAGAAACAGGAACCCGAGGACGACGAACGCGACGGCGAGGAGCGTCGAGAACACCGTGACGACCCTGTAGAGTTCGACGGGGACGACGACGTCTCCATCACCAGAACGCCACGCGTTCTGGTCGGCTGCCGAGGCTCCCTCGGCAACGTCGGTGCCGCGGCGTGGCTCGTCGGGTTCGGAGGCCATTAGGGGAAAGAAGCGCCGCGGTTACTTCACTTCGGCGGACGGAGCCGGTAGTACCGCCGATTCAGCTCGAACATGTAGCCTTCGCGCATCGTCCGGAGGACGGCGTAGGCGATGAAGCCGGCGACGGGCGGGACGAGGAACGTCAGGTCGAACAGGAGGTTCGGGTCCATCGGGATGAGGTTCTTCACCGACAGCGCCGCGATGGTGAACGAGAACACGACCCCGAAGACGCCGACGGCCGCCCAGAACGGCTGTTCGACGGGTCGCCGGGCGCTCCCCTTGTTCAGGAACGGCACGATAGCGATGAACCCGACGATGACGACGTTGGCGAGGACGCCGTACGTCCGGTCGGCCATCAGCTTCGACCCGCCGAGGATGGCGAGGTCGGGGTTGAGCGGGCCGAGCTTGAGCAGGCCGAACGACCAGTAGAGATACCAGTCGGGCAGGATGACCGCGGGCGTCTGACTCGGGTTCGCCGGTGGCCCGATGTGGGGCGGCAGCGTCGCCGAGAGGAAGATCATCATCCCGACGAAGAAGGAGGTGATCGCCAGGTTCCGAATCATCTCGTGAGGCCACGTCGGGAAGCCGAGCACGTCACGCTCAACGTAACTCGACTCCATGCGCATGTCCTGGTCCTCCCGACGGGAGCGTTCGAAGTACTCGTAGGTCAGACGAGACAACCCCTGGGAGCGAGTCTTCCGCTCGCCCCACGTCGGGGTCTCGTCGTCCGGCGGGACGATACCGGTCCCGTCCGCCCGGACTTCCTCGTCCGTCTCGTCACTCGGCGCCATTACTGTCCGTACTAGCGACCGGCCGGGTATCAAGGTTGTGTTAGCCGGGCCGGCGGCAGGTCGCCCTCGTCGGGTTCCGACCCTCCTCCTGGGTCAGGGTCGACGGCCGGTGTCGCCACTCGTCAGGCCCGTGGCGGAACACGAAGAACGGACGACCGCGAGTCAGAACGGAGTCGCCGACTCAGTGCGGTTCGGCGATGCCCTGCATCCAGACGATACCGATGTGGATGGCGATGAGCGCCGTCGTGATGAACGGCAGGAAGAACACGTGCAGGATGTACATCCGCTGCAGCGTCGACTGACTCAGCGAGAACCCGCCGAAGATGAGTTGGGCGACCCACTCACCCGCCAGCGGGATGGAGAGGCTCATCTCCACGCCGATCTGTCCGGCCCAGAACGCCAACTGGTCCCACGGCAGCAGGTAGCCGGTGTACCCGAACACCATCGTCAGGCTGATGAGGACGATGCCGAGGATCCAGTTGAGTTCGCGTGGCTCCTTGTACGCGCCGGTGAAGTAGACCCGCAGCATGTGCAGGAAGACGGCCGCGACCATCACCTGTGCGGACCATCTGTGGAGCGAACGGAGCAGGTACCCGAAGTTCAACTCCGTCATGATGAACGTGATGGAGGCGTACGCGACGGTCAACTCGCCTTCCGCGCCCGCGGCGGCCGTCGACGGCGAGTAGTAGAAGCCCAGTAAGGCCCCCGATATCGCCGCGACGACGTACGCGAGGGTACTGAACGACCCGAGGGCGTACAGCGGGTACCAGTACCAGAACTTGTTGTCCAGGTTGTACTGTTCGGTGTGGCTCTTCGGCATCTGGAGGTTGGCCTTGTAGTAGAGGTCCTCCATCAGTTCGAGGTAGTCGACGATTCGCAGACGGCGGTCCAGCCAGATGAGCACCGTCAGGTACCCTTTCTCGACCGGCGAGAGGTCGCGGCTCTTCATCCAGCCGCCGTGGTCGTGGTCGTCTTTCCGTTCTAAGCTCATTGTGTGTGACTAGTGGTGGAGTGGTTTGGTTATTCCGGACGTGGGAGCGAGACGAACGAGGACTCGACGATGCTGAACGGGTTGTACACCGACTGGTGGCACTGACAGTACACCCGGTCTTCCGCGTCGAACCCGGCGGAGCCCTCGTAGCCCTTGAACGCGGGGACACAGCAGAAGTGCGTACACTTATCGAGCCACGCCATCACGCCCTGGTCGGTCGCCGCGGCGACGAACTCGTCGTTCTGTGCCATCTCCTCGACTCGTGGCGAGCGCAACACCTGCACCGGGATGGTGCTCTCGGTGTCCTGTGAGCGCCACGTCGCCATCGCCGGCTTGCCGAGACCGCTCGACCCGATGCCGTTGCCGTACGTCCGGTAGTCCTCGAAGTCGGCGATGTTCAGCGGGTCGCCGCCCGAGTAGGCTTCCGTCTGCCAGGTGTAGGCGGGTGGGGGCGACGGGGCCGACCGGAGGATGTTGTCGGACTCGTAGCCCGGTTCGATCCCCTCGTAGGTCTGGACGCCACAGTACTGGAACCACTCGGTGGAGTAGGTGACGCCACCGATGTCCATCTCGGCGACCTGGATGGTCTGCCCACCCTCGTCGACCTCCTGGACCTCCGGCCAGACGCCCGAGATGACGCCATCGTCGCCGACTTCGACGGGGACGATGGGCATCCCACGCGGCGCGGGACCGTCCGTGTTCTCGATGCCTCTGAAGCTGGTGATACCACCACCGGACCCGGAGCGGTTCGTCGCCGTCCCGACGGCCGCAGCGCCGCCCGTCCCGACCGCAGCGAGCGCACCTGCGCCCACCACACCCTTGACGAAGCGCCGACGTCCGGTCTCGTTTGGATACTTGTCGTCGTCTGCCATTGTTATTTCTTGTAGTAGGGGTAGACCGCGCGTTTCACGTTCTCCCACGCGTTACCGCCGAACTGGGTGCCCTCCATGTCCTCCTCTCTGATGTAGAGGTCCTCCCACTTCCGGCGGCGTTTCTTGACGATCATCACGTCCGGGAGGAACTCCTTGCGGTAGAGCAGGAGCACGAACGCGAGGTCGACGAAGATGACCGCCAGCAGGCCACCGAGGAACATGTTCCCGAACTCGTCGAACCCCCACCCGGTCGCCAGTCCGTAGCTGAACATCCCGACGAAGACGACTTCGACGAGCGTCAGCAGGACGATGGCGATGGCCGCGGCCGTCGATTCGCGTGGCGGTTCGTACCGATGGATGTCGCCGTAGCTGTTGTTGCCTGAACTCATTAGGTACCACCCTTCGTGTGGGCGCTCTCACCGTACTTCAGCAGGAAGAAGGTGAACATCAGCGAGGAGACGATCATGAGGATGGTCGCGATACCGACCCAGTGGGCCTGAATCGGCACACCCATGTGCTCGGGGTCGACCTCCTCGGCCGCTCCGCCGCCGGTCGCCGCGGTCGGCACGTCGGAACCGATGGCGAGCGCGGCGATCATACCCTGACCGACGTGAGGGTCACACTGGTACTCGACGATACCCGAGGCGTCCTCCGGGGCCGTCCACTCGAAGGTGCCCTCGCTCTGGAGGGGGCTCTCGAACTCCGCACCGGACTGCGCGTTGACGTTGTGGCCCGCCGACGCCCACTCCCAGATGACCGTGGTGCCAGGGTCGATGTGGACCGCCGCAGGGCCGAACGCGTACCCGCCGCTCCCGACACCGACCTCGATGGTCACCTCGGACTGGCCGGTGGCGTCGGTTCCGCTGCCGGGGCCGTCGTAGCCGTTCGCTCCCTCGATGCCGTAGTCGATGGGACCGCTGACGCTGCCACCCCCGCCACCGCCGCCGCTCGCGTTGCCGCTTTCGTTTCCGCCTCCACCGCTGGCGTTTCCGCCACTGGTGTTCCCACCAGAACCGTTGCCCTCCTGGGCGACGGCGGAGCCGGTGGCGGCGACGGTGCCGGCGACACCGCCAGCCACCAGGAGAAATTCCCGTCTATTCATGCACACGGGATTTCGGGTCCGTGTTCGTATAAACCCACCGAACACGTGTAGACGGGCGCTACGGCCCTCACGCGGGGTCTTCGGAGGAATCGTCTTCACCGCCGGCGAGTCGCCCATCGGACTCGAGGTCGTCGAGGAACGCCGGCCGCTCGTCGGAGTCGAGTCCGACCGCCCGCAGGCGGTCACGGTACTCCTCGGACCGGAACCGGTCGGAGAGTCGCGCGTTGGCGACCAGTGTGAACAGGAACACGCCGATGACGAGGAAGCCGAGACCGGCCGCGATGGCCAGAATCGGGGCGTTCGGGTTGCCGAACTGACCGGTCGCGGTCGCGGTCACCGCCGCGAAGAGACCCCAGCCGACCAGCCCCACGGCCATCAGCAACTGGACGCCGGCGACGACCTGTAGCACCTGGTGGCCGAGGTCACCGCCACCGTCGGGAACGTCGTGTGGTCGTGGCAGCACCTCGCCCTCGGGCAGCTCCGGGACGTCGTACTCCTCCATCGACGCCAGCGCGACGGAGGGTTCGACGTCTCGGAGCACCCGGCCCGTCCCTTCGACGGTGCCGTCGCCGTAGACCATCGCGTACCCCTCCTCGTCGTAGGCGACGAGGCGGTCGGGGTTCTCGAACCGCTCGACGCGTGCGAAGACGTCCCGGTCGAGGACGCGCTGTTTCAGGTCGGCTTCGAGGCGGTCGAGCAGTTCCGTCCCCGTGATCCACGAGTCGGGGTCGAAGACGGCGTCCCACTCCTCGGCGCTCATCCGGGCCATATCTCGGGGGCCGAAGTTCTCGAAGTCGTACTTCTCTTCGACCTGTGCCCGGAGTTCGTCAAGCGAGAGGTCCTCGTCCGTCTGCCGGTCGGGGTCGTCCACCTCGGCGTCGAACGGGACTCGCTCGTCGCCATCGCGTTCGACCGGTGCCGACCCGTCGGCCGCGTCGCTGTCGGCGTCGTCGGAACGGGTGGCAGACGGCCCATCAGCCATACTCCGAACTACGGCCGGACGGCCTAAAGACGTTGCGACGCCGCCCGCAGCCGGTTTCGACGCTCACCGGGGCGGCGCCCGCGAGGGGCCGCGGTGACGGCCCTCGCGGGCGCCCGTGCCCGACGCCAGCCGAGACGGACGCCGTGCACGGCCGGCGAATCCGGCACGCTGAAACCGTCGCCGGTCGAAACGCGTCCATGTTCGGTCTCAGCGAGACCCAGACTGCGACCGTCGTCGCGTTCTCCGTCTCGCTCACCCTCCCCCTCCTGCTCTACGGCGCGTGGATCATGATCGACGCCGAGGACGTGACGTGGAACGTCCTCACCTACCACCTCTCGTTTATCCTCCCCGGACTCGCGCTGACGACGATACCGCTGGTGTTCTGGATGCTCCCCCGCCTGTTCGAGCAGTTCGGCGACGGCCTGGCCGCCGTCCACGCCTTCTTCGGGTTCCAGGCGTACGCGATGCTCGCGTTCGGCGCGACGGGCATCGTCCGCATCTTCCGGGCGAAGTGGGAACACGACCTCTACCACGACTACGACGAGGACGTCCTGCTCGACGAGATCGGCGACGAGAACATGCGGTTCTGGCGACGTCGCCTCCGTATCGGCGTCTTCGGCTACACGTTCTTCTGGATTCTGGCGTACGTCATCGGTATCGTCCGGTATCTCCTCCGGTACTCCATCCTCGGGTGACCGGGCGGCGGTGACCACCGCGTGACCGACGACGGTGGCTCACCACTCCTCGCCGCTGGCGAGGTCCACCTCGGCGTCGAGTTTCGAGGACGGACAGACGTCTTCGAGGACACACGCCGAACACTCCGGATTTCGCGCGTCACAGACCGCTCGTCCGTGGTCGATGAGCAGGTGGGTGAACTCCTGCCAGTGGGCCTCCGGCACCACCGGGAGCAGGTCCTGCTCGATGGCTTCGGGCCGTTCCTCCTCGGTCAGTCCGAGTCGCCGTGAGAGACGCTGGACGTGCGTGTCGACGACGATACCCTCGACGACGTCGTGACCGTGCTGGAGCACGACGTTCGCCGTCTTCCGACCGACACCCGGGAGGTCGGTCAGCGCGCTCATCGTGTCCGGAACCTCGCCGTCGTGGTCCGCGACGATTCGCTCGCCGATGCCCTGGAGGTAGCCGCCCTTGTTGTTGTGGAAGGTGATGCCGTAGATGGCGTCGGCGAGTTCCTCCTGCGTCGCGTTCGCGTAGTCTTCTGGTGTCTGGTAGGTCTCGAACAGGTCCGCCGTGACCTGGTTCACTCGCTCGTCGGTACACTGCGCGGAGAGCACGACTGCGATCAGGAGTTCGAGGCGGTTCGAGTAGCGCAGCGAGATGGTCGAGTCCGGATACTCCGTCTGGAGACGCTCGACGACGGCCTCGGCCTGTGCCTCGCGTGAATCGAGGGGGTCGCCCATGGGTGGTCCGGGGCGGGCACCGACTTCGGTGTTGTCGTTCGCGTAGACGAGTCGACGGCGGCGGGAACCGGTTACGCCGTCACCCGGTCGACGGTCCGACGGAGCGTCGTCCCGGCGAGCAGCGAGCAGACGAAGTACCACGCCATCCACGCCTGGACCGGCCCGACGAGGCGTGCGGTCCAGACGATTCGGCCGACGACGGGGTAGACCGGTGCGACGGGGGTGACGGCCGCGGCGGGGGCGGCGACCAGCCACGAGAGCCAGAGGAACACCGGAATCGTCACCAGCATCGTCCAGACGAGCGGGCGGCACTGCGTCTTCAACGCCGATAGCTGCTCGCGGACGAGCGCCCGCCGCCGTGCTTCGAGTCGCTCGACGACGGCGTCGTCACCGCGTTCGCGGGCCGTGTCGAGACGTTCGGCGAGGTCCTGCATCCGGTCGCCGTCGGGCGGTGAGACGTCACCGACGAGGCGACGACGCACGACGAGCGACACCGTCGCGGTCAGCGCCGCGAGTCCGAGGACGACGACGGAGAACGGGAGTGCGGCCTGCACCGGGCCGAGCGCGAGGTCCACCGTCGACCCCACGAACGACCCCACCGGGCCGACCTGGTAGCCCGCCAGGAGACAGAGCGCGGCGACGCCCGCCGCCTTGTCCGCCCGTGACCACGACTCGACACCGTCGTCCCCCGCGAGCGCGAACCCGTCGCCGTCGGGGACGAGCACACCGTCGGCGAGCAGTCGTCCCCACGTCTCGGCGTCGACGCCGTCCCGTACGTCGCCGTAGGTGAACGGCGACCCGTGTTCGGCCGCGTACTCACGAATCGCCTGCGGAACCGTACCGTCGGCTGGTACGTCGTCGGCTGGAGGGCCTGACATGCGTACGCATGGTCGCCGTGGGTTCATCAATCTGTCTGACGAACGAGTCGAGCCGAATCGGTCGGCAGCCGGACCCGACAGCCCCACCTGTCGGATAGAGGGAACTACCTCCCCGGCATCCCTCGTCTCGCCCATGGCAGGCGCGACCTTCCTCGTCGGCGATAGCGTCGAACTCCGAACCGTCGAGGAGGACGATCTCGACTTCCTCCGAGAGACGACGAACCACCCCGACGTGCGGCGGAGCGTCGGTAACTCCGCTCCGACCAACGCCCACGCCGAGCGCGAGTGGTTCGAGTCGATGAGCACCGACGACGACGCCCAGTTCCTCGTCCGGGCCGACGGCGAGCGCGTCGGCACGGTCGGCCTCCACGAGTTCCGCGACGGCTGGGGCCGCGCGGAAGCGGGGTACTTCTTCCACCCCGACCACTGGGGGAACGGCTACGCGACGGAGGCGGTCGAACTGGTCTGTGGCTACGGCTTCCGGGAGCGGCGTCTCAACAAAGTCGCGGCCCGGACCTTCGCGTTCAACGAGGCGTCGGGTCGGGTGCTGGAGAAGGTCGGCTTCCAGCACGAGGGGACGCTCCGAGAGGAGGCGTTCGAGCAGGGCGAGTACGTCGACCTGGAGTACTGGGGACTGCTCGCCGAGGAGTACGAGAGATAAAGACGAGTCGAGAAGGGAGTCGGTCGTGCTTACAGGCCGAGCTGTCGGCCGATGACCATCCGCTGGATCTCCGAAGTCCCCTCGCCGATCTCCATCAGTTTCGCGTCGCGGTAGAACCGCTGTGGGGCGAAGTCGGTCGTGTAGCCGTAGCCGCCGAGCACCTGCACGGCGTCCTCGGCGACCTCTCGGGCCGTCTCGCTGGCGTCGTACTTCGCCAGTGCGGAGCTGTGGGTGACGTCCTCGCCGTCGTCGTACTGGGTCGCGGACTTGTGGGTGAGCAGGCGCGAGCGCTCTATCTTCCGGTCCATCTCGACGACCATGTCCCGGACGGCGTCGAACTTCGAGATGGCCTGGCCGAACTGCTCGCGTTCGGTCGCGTACGACTTCGCCGCCTCGAACGCGCCCTGTCCCAGCCCCACCGAGAGCGCGGCGATGGAGATGCGCCCGCCGTTGAGCGTCTTCATCGTCTGTTTCCAGCCCTCGCCCTCCTCGCCGAGCAGGCGGTCCTCGGGGATGCGGCAGTTCGTGAACTTGATCTCGCAGGTCGGCGAGGCGTTGAGGCCCATCTTCTCCCACTCGGTGACGACCTCGAACCCGTCGTCCTCATCGGGGTCGACGATGAACGTCGAGATGCCGTCGTAGCCCGCGTCGGGGTCGGTGACGGCCTTCACGAGGATGGACCCGGCGACGGAGGCGTTCGTGATGAACTGCTTGGTGCCGTCGATGACGTACTCGTCGCCTGCGGGTCCGCTGACCCGTTCGGCCATCGTGTCCATGTCGCTGGCGTCGGAGCCGGAACTGGGTTCGGTGAGCGCCCACGCGCCGACGTACTCGCCGGTCGCGAGCGGTTCGAGCCACCGCTCTTTCTGGGCGTCGGTGCCGAACATCTCGATGGGCTTGGTCGCCAGACTCGTGTGGGCGGCGTAAGAGAGGCCGATAGAGCCGGAGACGCGACCGAGTTCCTCGGTGACCAGCGCGTACATCAACTGGTCGCCGCCGAGACCGCCGTACTCCTCTGAGACGGGGACGCCCATCATGTCGAGGTCGGCCAGCGCGTCGAAGACCTCCTCGGGGAAGCGCCGTTCCTCCTCGATGTCCCACGCGATCGGCTCGATTTCCTCGTCGCAGAACTCCCGGACGGTGTCACGAATCATCCGGTGTTCGGCCGGTAGCTCGAAGTCCATGGCAAATCTCGCCGGGCGACGCTCATAAACACTCCGACACCCGGTACAGCGACAGCGTCGGGCGACGGCGAGGGTCGCGTGGGCCGCGCGGGTCGTCGACTCTCAGATTCGGTCGACGGCCCAGTTCGGAGCGGTGGCGTTCGTCGACCCCACGTTCCGGAATGTCGTCCGTTCGATCACCGTCACCGTCCGGTCGCCGCTTCGGGCCGCCCAGGTCACGACCAGATGGCGGACGAGTCCGTCGGTCGTCACGGTGAGTCGGTAGCGAACCGGTCCCGTCGCCGGGTAGCCGTCGCCCCAGACGAGTCGCTCGTCGAGCGAGAACGCGACCTCGAGACAGCGGTCGTCGCCGCAGTCGACGGGGGTGACCGACGCCCCTCGCTGCGTCGTCAGCGCGGCCGACAGGTGGTCGCCCAGCGGGTCGACACCCGCGAACGGCGTCGACGACGCCTCCAGCGTGTAGTACTGTCGCCGGTCGGCGCTCTCGACCCAGCCGACGACGTGCGAACCGTTCTGCCACCGTGCGTAGCCGCCGGGGCCGCCGGGGTGGCGAGTCCGGACGACGACGAGGCGACCCTCCTCGCCGGCCCACGTCGTCCGGTTCTCGACGACGAGCGTCCCGTTCGGGTAGCCGACGGTCCGGTTGGTGCTGCGCGTCGCCGTCGTGTTCGTCAACAGTGCGACGTGTCCGGCGACGAGTCGACTCGCGTTCACCACTCCCGTCTCCGAGAGCCCCGGTGGCGGAGAGACGGGCACCGCCGCCGGCGTCACCGTCGGGCCGCTCGTCTCCGGGAGATTCCCGGCGCTACAGCCCGCCAGCACGACCAGCAGGGCGAGCAGGACACGGGAGACGACCGGTCTCATCGGTAGATATTCTCGTACCGCAATATAAACCCTCGCCGATTGCTTGCCGTCGGCAGCGACAGGGAGCCGACACGTCGGTGGAGCGATACCGGTCGAGTCGCGGTCGGCCGACCGCTCGACCGCTCGATGGCCGGCGGGTTTCCCGACGGGTCAGTCGTCGAGGTAGCGCTGTATCCACGCTTCGAGCGTCGTCACGGGTGCGAGGACGAAGATGTGGTTGCCCTCACCGGCGAGGTGTTCGTCCCTGAGCGCCCGGAGGTGGTCGGCGTCGAACAGGTCACGCTCGCAGGCGTCGTCGACGAGGCCGTCGACGTACGCCCGGAGTTGGGGGTTGGTCCGGTACCACTCGTCGGCAAGCGACAGTCCGCCGTACGTCATCCCACCGACGACCCGGTTGTAGCCGGTCGCCGCGACGAACCCGGCGATGTGGGCGGGGTAGGGGTAGGTCGGCGGGAGTCGGGTCTGTTCGTAGGGGATGGACGCGAGATCCTGGTCCAGCAGTCGGGTGAGCTTGAGTTTCGGCTTGCTGGCACCGTACGGGATGGCCCCGTCGGTGAACGGGAACGACCCGGTCCGGTAGTCGGTCGGCAGGCGAGCGACGTGTTCGAGGAACGCGCCGTTGGCGAACGGGGTCCGGGTGCCGACCTTCCGCCGCGCGAGCGGGTTGCTGGAGAAGACGAACCGCGTGTAGTGGTTCCGGAAGTGGATGTCCATCGCCCGTTCGAGCATCGTCGCCTCCTCGCTGGCCCGTTCGGACTCGCGGAACGACGCCATCGGGTCGACGTCGATGGTCAGCAGCGAGGCGACGGTTTCGGGGTCGACCGCCTCCTGGCGCTCGTAGTGCCCACGTGCGGCCGACTCCGCGTCCGCGACGTGGTAGCGGAGCAGGTGTTCGCCGAGGAGTTCGCCCTGTGCGGCCGCCTCCAGCACGACACCGGGGTGGTCGTCGGGCAGCGAGAACGTCGTCGACATGTTGACGAACGAGTTCCAGCGCAACATCCCGTCGGTCACGTCGATACACTCCTCGACCACCTCCGCGAACGTCTCGCCGCCGAGTTCGACGGGTTCGTTGTCGAGGCCGAGCGTCGCGGCCACCCGCTCGGCGAGCGCCGGGTTCCCGCCTGTCGGGGGGTTGGCGTCGTAGCTGTACGTCCGGACGCCGTCGACGCCGGCCTCGGTTCCCGCCGTCCGGGTCAACTCGGCGGCCATCGGTCTGCTGTCGAGACCCCCCGAGAGCCAGAGTCCCACGTCGCCGTCGATGCTGTCGGCCATGTCCGTCACCGCCTCCCGGTAGCGGTTCGCCAGGTCGAACATGTACGCGTCGCCCGACTCCGCCGGTTCGAACGAGGGGTTCCAGTAGCGCTCGGTCGTGGCCTCGCCGTTCTCGTAGACCAGCGCCGTCGCCGGCGGGAGCGCTCGGACCTCCTCGACGAGCGTCTTCTGGCCCCAGACGTGGCCGACGCTCATCACGTCACAGACCGCCTGCTCGTCGAGCGTCGGGTCGTCGACGGACGACAGGACGGTCTTGACCTCGGAGCCGAACGCCAGACCGTCGCCCGTCGTGTAGTACAGCGGTCGGGCACCGATCTTGTCGGTCGCCACGACCAGTCGGTCGGTCTCGCGGTCCGCACACGCCAGCGCGAACGGGCCGTCGACGGCTTCGAGCGTAGCCACCGGGTCGTCCAGCACCCGCTCGAACAGGTCGGCGACGGCCCACCCCTCGGGGTGGTTGGAGACGACGCCGTAGACGAACCCCACGACACCGCCGTCGTCCACGACGGTGTGGCCCGCCGGGTCACGCTCCCCGTGGTGGACGAGTTCGAGCGCGTGGGCCCCCGTCTCCGCTCGCTCCTCGCCGTACCACGACTCGCGTTTCAACGGGGCCGCCATCGTCGCCGCACCCTCGCTACCGACCGTTCCGCCGACAATTCCGGTCACAGTACGGGATCATCACGCATCGGGGGCATAGTTAGTCGGCGAACTGTACGTTCGTCGATACTACCGGGGTCGCCACGCTCGCCGGCCGTTCACGCTCTCTCGGAGCGTAGCGACTCGGTAACTAACAGTCGACTGTTCGTGAGCGGGCACATGAGCCGAGTCGCGCGGAGCGAGCAGTACCGTGTCGGCGTCGTCGGCGCGGGCGAGATGGCGGAACTCGCCCACATTCCGGCGGTGTCGACACTCGACGAACTCACGCTGGCGTACGTCGCCGACGTGGACGGTGACCGGGCCAGGACGGTGGGCCGGGCACACGGCGTCGACGCCGTCACCGTCACCGACGCGGCGTCCCTCCCGCAGTGTGACGTCGCCGTCCTCGCCACCCCCGTGGGCGTCAGAGGGGAGTACGTCGAGGTGTTCGGCACCCGCGAGACGCCGTTGCTCGCGGAGAAGCCGTTCGCACCGTCGCTCGACACCCACCGACGGTTCCTCGACCGTGGGCCGTCGATGTGCTGTAACTACACCCGCCTCTTCTTCTCCAGTACGCGGCAGGCGAGCGCGCTCGTCGCCGGCGACGCGTTCGGTGAACTCCAGCGGGCCTCGTTCGCCGAGAGCTTCGTCGGCGCACAGGGCGTCAGTCCGGGCAGCTACCGTCTCGACGCCGACCTGAGCGGCGGCGGCGTCCTCGCGGAGTCGGGCTGTCACCTGCTCAGTCAGGTGACGCGACTCCTGGCGGGCTACGACCTGTCCATCACCGAAGCGGACGTCCGAACGCACGAAGGACTGGACGTCGAGGTGGAGGCGTCGCTGACGGCGACGGCCGGCGACCGGAGCGTCCCCGTCGACCTGCTCGTGACGATGGTGACGCCGACGGACGACCGTGTACGACTGGAGTTCGAGCACGCGACGGTGACGTTCGACCCGGCCGCGCCCGACGCGACGCTCCGGGTCACGCCGGAAGAGCCGACTCCCGCGGGAGTCGGCCCGCTCGAACTCGCCCCCGCCGACGAGTGGGCGACGGCGTTCAGACAGGGCGTCTACCTGCGATGGGAGGCGTTCCTGGAGAGCCTGCGGTCGTCGGACACCGACTGGGAGCGAGAGAGCGGGCTGGCGGTCTCACGCCTCCTGACGGCGCTCTACGGGTTCAATGGGGCTGACGGGACCGACGGGGCCGACGGGGGTGACGAGCCGTGAAGGTCGGCGTCGTCGGCGCGAACGGGAGCGTCGGCATGGAACTCTCGGTGCTGCTGGAGGCGGCCGGCGTGACCGTCGTCCCCGTCGTTCGGACCTCGTTCGCCGGCGCGTTCCTCGACGAGCAGGGGTTCGACGTTCGCGTCGGCGACGTGACCGATTCCGACGACGCCGACCGGCTGCTCGGTGACGTGGACGTCGTCGTCGTCTCCGCGCGAACCTCCATCGAGAGCAACAGTCCGAGCGAGGTCGAGCGCATCAACGAGGCCATCGTTACCGGGGCGGTGTCGGGGAGTCCCGCCGACGCGACGGCCGTGCTGTTCAGCTCCGTCGCCGTCTTCCAGTTGAGCGAGGGGTTCAACTTCTACGGCGAGATGAAACGCCACGAGGAGACGGTGTTCGAGGAGCACTGCGAGGAGACGGGGCGGGACGGCTACGTCCTCCGTCTCGGGCACGTCCTCGGCCCACAGCAGAACTGGACCGACCAACTCGTCGCGGGGGTCGAGGGACGGGACCACCTCTCGGTCGCTGCCGACGCCGAGCGACCGTCGAACGTCCTCCACACCGTCACGCTCCGCGAGACGGTCCTCGCGTGTGCTCGGGCGAGTAGCGAGGATGGGACGAGCGACACCGCCCGACCCGGTCCCGAACCGGGCACGTACACCTGTGTCAATCGGCCGCAGTGGACGTGGCGCGACGTCTTCGAGTTCTACGCCGATTCGGAGTGTGACCTGCGGTTCCTCGGTTCGTCGTCGGGGGACGCCTCGCTCGTCGAGCAGGCGCTCGCCGCGGGCTACGGACTCGTCAACCCACGACCGGGTCGGCTCTACAGCGCCCTCAAGTACGCACCCGACAGCGTCTACTACCGACTCAGGAGCGAGTACTACGAGCGGACGATGCGAGGAGCGGTCGGCGACCTGACCGGTCGTTCGGCGTTCGAGCTTCCCGTGTTCGCGTTCGAGTCGGCACCGGGACCGACGGTCACCGCGGTGCCGACCACCCGGACGAGCATCCGCGAGACGGACGCGCTGGCGGAGGCGTTCGCCGGTCGTCGCACTCTCAGGGAGTGAGTCCCGACCCGAGCGTCCTCGGCGGTCGGTTCAGAGGTCGAAGCGGTTGCCGTGGGTGAGCGTCGTCCACCCGAGCAGGCGCTCGTCACGCACCGGACGGCCCGACGAGTCGATGGCGTCCTGGTGCTGTGGGACGTACGTCGGTTCGTTCGTAATCTCGCTCCCGCCGGACTCGACGACGTCCAGATAGCGCTCGTCGCCCCAGTAGGAGTAGGCGAGTTCGTACGCCGACGTTCCCTCCTCCCGTTCGCGGGCGGCGAACCCGCCGACCTCGCCGTACCGGTCGTCGAACGACTCGGGGTCGAAGAAGAAGTCGGCGTGGGCGTCGAACATGAGTTTGAGCGCGCTCTGACCGTACTGCTCGTACTCGTAGAACGACTCACCATAGTGGCGACCGAGTTCCGCGGCCGTGACGAACGCCTTCAGCGCGTACAGCGAGTACGAGAGCCCCTCGCTCCGGACGAGTTCCTCTTCGAGGAGGCCGTCGCGTCGGAGTTGACCGAACGCGTGGTCACGGAGGCGGTCGAACGACGCGCTCAACAGGTCGTCGTCGCCGAGGTACGCCGCGCCGGAGGCGCGAGCCACCTCCCGCCAGACGAAGATGTTCTGGACCCGCTCGGGGATGCCCGTCCCGACGGAGTCGACGAACGACCGCACCCAGTCGGCCATCGCCGCGGGCGACCCGCCGACGTCGTCCCAGGCGTCGTGGTCACCGACGAGTTCCGCACCGTACCACAGCTTCGGGAGCGTGACGTACTGTTCGATGCTGTCGGTCAACTCCGGTTCCATGCGGGTGTCCGGGTCGAGACACCAGTGGTCGAGGACGGCGACGGCCTGCTCGGCGTAGGCGTCGTCGCCGGTCAACTCGTAGGCGAGTCCCAGATCCCGGACCCGGTCGCCCGTCTCGATGGCCGCCGCGTAGTCACCACGCGAGTCGTCGTCGGGGTCGCTCGACTCGAACGTGCGACCGCCACCGTCGTCGGTGACGCTCAGCGGGTCGGCGTCGAGCGACTCGTCGGCGTCGGCGACGAACGCCTCGTACGCACTGGCCCACGGCTCCTCGCCCGCGTCGACGCGCTCTCTGACCGCCGCCAGTTCCGACCGGTCGACGAATATCGCCGGGTCGTCGCCCGCACGCTGGTGTGGCGGTTCGCGGCTGTCGGCCCTCGCGGAGAGACAGCCAGCGACGCTCCCAGCACCCAGCGCACCGACCGTCGTCAGGAGTCGTCGACGCGATACACGGCGGCTACCGCCATCGTTCTCGCCAGTCATTCAGTGTCGGTCGAAATAGGTCAGGAGTCATATCCCTTGTGGTCGAGTGCTCCCGGAGTGCGGGCAACACACTCATGCCGCCGGATGGAGTGAGGAGCAGTAATGGCGTTCCGGCAGTTTCTGAAGGGGCAGGTCGAGTGGGACCGCCTCGAAGGCGTCCTCGTCGAGTTCACTCGACGCTACGACCGGCCGTCGGTCCGCGTCGAGTTTCTCGACGCCGACAACTGGCTCTCGGTGCCGTGTGTCGTCGACGACCGCTGGTTCGTGAAGGTCATCACGCCACAGCACTCGCTGCTCCACGCCGTGCTCACCACGGGTCGGAACCTCGGCGCGTTCTCCAGCGGCCAGGAGGGGTTCTTCGAGCACGTCGCCGACCCCATCGAGATGGCCGAACGGGAACTGGAGGCGACCCGTCGGATGCGGGACCTCGGGTTGGACGTCCCCGAACCGGTCGAGGCGTTCGAGCACGACGGTCTCGGCGTGCTCGTCGTCGAGTACCTGCCGTCGTTCCGGACGCTCACCGAGTTGACGCCGGACGAGGTGCTGACCTACGCGCCCGACCTGTTCGGGGCGCTCGCCCGGATGCACGCCGCGGGACTCTCTCACGGCGACCTCAGAGCCGAGAACGTCCTCGTCGCCCGCGACCGCCTCTACCTCATCGACGCCACGAGCGTCCGTGAGGGAGCCATCGAGCAGGCTCGCGCCTACGACCTCGCCTGTGCGCTCGCCGCGCTCGAACCGCTCGTCGGCCCCCGCGCCACCCTCGACGCGGCGCTCGCACACTACCCGACGCGGGACCTGCTGGCGGCCGAGGACTTCCTCGACTTCGTCAACATCCGACCGGACCACGACTTCGACGCGGCGACGGTCAAAGGCGAGATAGAGAAACAGGCGAGCGCGGAGGGTGTCGAGGGCTGACGACAGGCGAGCAGTACTCGGCCGCCCCGTCGGGGCCGACCGTCACTCCGTCACGTCGATGCGAATCGGGCCGTCGTCCTCGTCTTCGTCGCCGGTCGACTCCTCGACCGTCTCGGCGTGACGGGGGTCCGGGGCGAACGCTCGCCGCTCCCGGTCACGGGCACGCTCGCTCTCCAAGAACTCCTCGACGAGGTCGACGTTCCAGGCGTTGGTCTTCCAGAACGTGTCGAAGATGGGACCGACCACCGGGATGGACCCCGTCGCCACGTCGACGGTGACGTTCGCCAGCATCCGGACGACGGTGGTGAACGGCACGCCGAGGTTGGCCGCCTCCAGCACGATGTACAGCGAGACGCCCGCCGAGACGACCGGTCCGACGGCGGGGATGGCGCTCACCAGCGGGTCGAGTCCGACCTTGACGTCGGTGCCGGGGATGGTCACCGCCTCGTCGAGCAGGTCCGCGACCGCCCGCATCCGGTTGAGCGCGTCCTCGTCGACGGAGTCCGGGACGTCGAAGTCGTCGTCACCGATCTCGTTCAGGGCGTCCTCGCCGGGGAGGGTGTCGTCGTCGGCAGTCCCGTCGTCGTCCTCGTGTGGGGCGTCGTCCATGCGCTCATCCACTCGCGGCGACCACAAAGCGATGGCGCCCGTCATCACCCGAGACGGTCACGGCCGCCGAGAAGTACTGCCGCGAAAGACAGGGCTTTATACGGAGCTCGGGGCAACACTCCACCGTCATGAGCCAACAGGTCAGCGAGACCCACCAGCACTACATCGCGGGCGGGTTCGACGACGGGGACGGCGACGAGACGTTCGACTCCGTCAACCCGGCGAGCGGCGAGACCATCGCCACGTTCCGCCGCGGCACCGAGAGCGACATCGAGCGTGCGGTCGCGGCCGCCGAGGACTCCTTCGAGGAGTGGCGCTCGCTCAGCCACATCCAGCGCGCGGAGTACCTCTGGGACATCTACCACGAACTGCGCGAGCGCACCGACGAACTCGCCGAAGTCGTCACGAAGGAGTGCGGCAAGGAGATTTCGGAGGGTCGCGCCGACGTCGTCGAGGCGTACCACATGGTCGAGTGGGCCGCCGGCGACGCCCGCCACCCCAAGGGGGACGTCGTCCCCAGCGAGATTCCCGCGAAGGACGCCTACATGCGCCGCAAACCGCGCGGCGTCGTCGGCTGTATCACGCCGTGGAACTTCCCGGTCGCCATCCCGTTCTGGCACATGGCCGTCGCGCTGGTCGAGGGCAACACGGTCGTCTGGAAACCCGCCGAGCAGACCCCGATGTGCGGGCAGGTCATCGCCGAGATGTTCGAGGACGCGGGCATCCCCGAGGGCGTGTTCAACATGGTCCAGGGCTTCGGTGACGCCGGGTCGCGCATCGTCGACCACGAGGACGTCAACGCCGTGCTGTTCACCGGCAGCGCCGAGGTCGGTCACGAGGTCGCCCAGAAGGTCGCCGAACAGCCCGGCACGCTCGCGGCCTGCGAGATGGGCGGGAAGAACGGCATCGTCGTCACCGAGGAGGCGGACCTCGACGTCGCGGTCCACTCCGCCGTAATGAGTTCGTTCAAGACGACCGGCCAGCGCTGTGTCTCCTCCGAGCGTCTCATCGTCCACGAGGACGTCTACGACGAGTTCAAAGAGCGGTTCGTCGAGGTGGCGAAGCAGGTCTCCGTGGGCAACCCCCTCGACGAGGGGACGTTCATGGGCCCGGCCATCGAACCGGAGCACGTCGAGAAGATACGGAAGTACAACGACCTCGCCCGCGAGGAGGCCACCGAGGTGCTCGTCGACCGCACCGACCTCGACGACAGCGAGATTCCCGAGGGCCACGCCGAGGGCAACTGGGTCGGCCCGTTCGTCTACGAGGTCGAGTACGACGACGAGGGCGAACAGCGCTCCATCCGCGAGGAGGTGTTCGGCCCGCACGTCGCGCTCATGAGCTACAGCGGCGACATCGAGCGTGCCGTCGACATCCACAACGACACGCCGTACGGGCTGGCCGGTGCCGTCATCTCCGAGAACTACCGTCAGATCAACTACTACCGTGACCGTGCGGAGGTCGGCCTCGCCTACGGCAACCTCCCCTGTATCGGCGCGGAGGTCCAGTTGCCGTTCGGCGGCGTCAAGAAGTCCGGGAACGGCTACCCGAGCGCCCGCGAGGTCATCGAGGCCGTCACCGAGCGCACGGCGTGGACGCTCAACAACTCGAAGGACATCGAGATGGCACAGGGTCTCTCGGCGGACATCAAGACCGCGTCCGGCGACGACTGAGACCACGGGCCGACTGCGTGTGACCGTTTTTCGGCGAGGACGCCACCAGCGCCCGCCGTGACGTGAGTTCAGTCACGGACGGTTCCGGGGCCGAGACCCGTACCGCGCGACACGCCCGTCCGTGAGCGGTGGTGGTGTCGCCTGTCCGCGAGCGACCCGCAGCCGGGGCGACAGGTTCTCCCCTCTGCGGGCGAACCCACTGCCATGAGCGAACCCGACGACGCGGTCAGAGAGTACCTCCGGAAGGTCGACGGCGTGTTCCACGAGTACGAGCAGGGGTACATGGACGCCGACGCCGCGATGGACGCGATGGAACTGTACGTCGGCGAACTCCGCGAGGAGACCGACCTGGAGTAGCGACACGGCCACCGTGTCGACGCGTGACCGGCGTCCGAGTGACGCCGGTCCTCAACCTTCATGTCACGGCCCCACCCGGTAGTGGGTATGACGACGTTCTCCAATCGGGTCGAGCAGGTCTCCATCAGCGGCATCCGGAAGGTGTTCGAGGCGGCGGGCGAGGACGCCATCAACCTCGGCCTCGGACAGCCGGACTTCCCGACGCCCGAACACGCCCGCGAGGCGGCCGTCGAGGCCATCCGATCGGGGGAGGCCGACGCCTACACCTCCAACAAGGGGACCCGCGAGTTGCGCGAAGCCATCGCCGCGAAACACGACCGGACGAACGGCTTCTCGGTCCACCCGCGGGACGTCATCGCCACCGCCGGCGGGAGCGAGGCGCTCCACATCGCGCTGGAGGCCCACGTCGACCCCGGTGAGGAGGTCGTCTTCCCGGACCCCGGCTTCGTCTCCTACGACGCGCTGACCCGCATCGCCGGTGGGACGCCGACCCCGGTCGAACTCCGCGAGGACCTGACGATGGACCCCGCCGCCGTCGAGGACGCCATCACCGACGACACCGCCGCGTTCGTCGTCAACTCGCCGTCGAACCCCACCGGCGCGGTCCAGTCCGAGGCCGACATGCGCGAGTTCGCCCGTATCGCCGACGAACACGACGTGCTGTGCATCAGCGACGAGGTGTACGAGCAGTTGGTGTTCGAGGGCGAGCACCACTCACCGATGGCGTTCGCCGAGACCGACAACGTCGTCGTCGTCAACGCCTGCTCGAAGACCTACTCGATGACCGGGTGGCGACTCGGCTGGGTGACCGCCAGCGAACGCCGTATCGAGCGGATGCTCCGTGTCCACCAGTACGTCCAGGCGTGTGCGTCCGCGCCCGCACAGTTCGCCGCCGAGGCTGCGCTCTCCGGCCCGCAGGGCGTCGTCGAGGAGATGCGCGCGGCGTTCGAGGAGCGCCGGAACGTCCTGCTCGACGGGCTGAACGACATGGGGTTGGAGACACCCACGCCGGCGGGTGCGTTCTACGCGATGCCACGCGTCCCCGATGGCTGGTGTGACGCCGTCATCGACCGTGGCGTCGTCGTCGTTCCCGGCGAGGCGTTCGGTGCCGGGGGTACGGGGCACGCCCGCATCTCCTACGCCGTCAACGTCGAGACGCTGAAAGAGGCGCTCGACGTGATGGCCGACGCGACGGCGAGCGTCGAGTGACGCCCCCGTAGCCGCGACCACCGATGGCTGTAGCCGACGAATCCAAGCCCGTCGAACCCGTACTCGCCGTGTGGACTCACTCGCACCGTCGAACGTCCCGCTGTACGCGAGCGACCAGGAGCGAGCGCGCGTCTGGTCGCGCTGTGCCGAGCGTGGACTCCCCGTCGTCGCCGTCCGCATCGGCGAACGCGGGTTCGTCGTCCGCTACGACCTGGGCGTCGTCGACAAGCACCTGACGAGTACGGCGCTCCAGCGCCTCCGCCAGCAGGTGCTGGCGTTCCACGACCGTTCGCCGGGGGTCGACGCCCGCTCGCAGGTCGAACGGGTCGGCGGCGAGACCGGCCCCATCGCCGGGGAACTCCACGCCGACACCGAACGGACGGCCAGACGGCTCGCCTCGCACGTCGCCGACACCGTCCTCGACACGTCGAACTGGCGACGCGACTGACCGACCCCGACGCGTTGGCCCTCGCCCGACGTCACGACCGGCCGTCGAGCACTGGCGTTCGTGCCAACGCGAGCCGACCTCACAAGCCCCCTGAGAACTCCTGTACCCCACTCGCCCGGTGGAGACGCAGACGGCAGTGTTCGACCGCGTGAAACCGGTCTCGAACCGTCTCCCTGACGTTCGGTCGGGCCTCACGACTCGACTCGGGACGAGTCCGTTCTGTCGCTCACAGGCCTCGGCCGTCGTCCCGAACTCGGTCGCGCCGACGAGGGAAGACGGCGGCACGGCCGGGACCGGTCCTCGGCGTTCGGCCTTCCTGTTTCGCCGTCGATGTTTATGTGGCGGGGCGACCCGAGTGTGTGTATGGCTATCGCTCGTCACGGTTCGGGTGTCGGTGCGGACGTGCGAGCACTGGCGTCACAGGTCCATCCCGTGTTCATGCTCCCGCCGGTCGCCGCAAGCGCGTTCGGAGCCGTGCTCGCCCGTTCGTTCGACCCGGCCGTCGCGCTGCTGTACGCCGTCGTCGTGTTCAGCGCGCTGTTCGTCGCCCACGTCAAGGACGGCTACGTGGACTTCCACGGCCGCGGCGAGGACGACGACCACCCGCTGACCGCACGTGGCTGCCGACTCGCCCTGGCCGGTGCGTCGACGGTGTTCTTCCTCGGTCTGGTCCCCATCTACCTCGCGGCGGGACCGGTCGCCGTCGCGCTCACCCTTCCGGGGTGGCTCATCGGCTACCACCACGCGCCACGACTCGACATGCACCCGGTGACGGCGACGACGGGCTACCCCGCCGGCATCGGGTTCGCGCTCCTCGGCGGCTACTACGTGCAGGCGGAGGCGCTCTCGACGACCGTCGTCGCGTTCGCCGTCGTGTTCGTTACCGTCCTCTCGGGCATCAAGGTCATCGACGACGCGAAGGACTACGAGTACGACCGCTCCATCTCGAAGCGGACCGTCGCGGTCGTCCTCGGTCGTGAACGGGCACGGACCGCCGCGTACGCGCTGATGGCGACGGGGATGGTCGTCGTCACCGCACTCGCGGTGTCGACGTCCGTGTTCCCGACGAGTAGCGTCCTCGCCGTCGGCGTGTTCGTCGCCGTCGCGTCGCTCACTCGCCGGATGGACGCCCGGACGACGACGGCCGTGTTGATTCGTGGGTCGTACCTGTTCCTCGCGGCGCTGGTCGTCGCCGTCTGGTTCGAGCCGTTACGGTGACCGGTCGTCGGGGCGGCGGGTGGAGGACTCGAAGGCGGCGTCAGCGGTCGGACGGTAGAGAAGAGCGCTCACCGATGGTTCGTTGGCTCGTGACAGCACCGAAGTTCGGCGACCAGAAGACCGATGCGGTCGTGGAAGTACCGGGCGTCGTCGCTACCGATACGGTTGGACTCGCGGAGTTCCTCGACGACGAGGTGTAGCGCCCGTTCGGTGTCGGTCAGTTCGGTCATCGGTGATGCTCTGTGTGCATCGTTTGCACACGACTCGGTGGAGGGGGTGCCCGAGCAAAAGGGTATTTCAAACTCGGACCAGAGACTCACCCGAATTTCCCTCCGCAGCGTCGACAGTCGGTCGAAGGACACCTTCATTTCGACCGGACGAGGACCCCCGGTCGTGACCGACTGGTGTGAAGACCGGGAGGCGCTCGCCGAGCAGTACGACGACGCCTCGAACCTCGACGCACGTATCGCCCTCCACGAGCGGTTCTCGACGGCCGAGCGAGACCTCAAGCCCTGGCTGTTCGACCAGTTCGACTGCCCCGACTCGCCGCGAATCCTCACCCTCGGCGGCGGCCCGGGGGACGTCTGGGCCGACGTCGGTGTGCCCGGCGACTGGACCGTCGTCCACACCGACGCCTCGTCGGGGATGGTCGAGGAGGCACGCGACGCGGTCGACGCCCAGTTCGCCGTCGCCGACGCCGCGTCACTGCCGTTCGCGAGCGACTCGTTCGACGCCGTCACGGCGAACTTCGTGCTGTATCATATCGCGGAACGGCGGCGGACCTTCCGCGAGATTCGGCGCGTCCTCCGCCCCGGCGGGACGCTCCACGCCGCGACGAGTGGCGAAGCCCACCTTCGTGAACTCTACGAGAGAGTAGAAGCGGTCCACGAGGGGGTCGTCCCCCGAATCGAGGGCTTCCGGTTGGAGAACGGGCGCGAGCAACTCACGGCCGTCTTCGACCGCGTCGAGTGCCGTCGTCACGAGGACGCACTCGCGGTCACCGACGTGGACGTGCTGGTCGGCTACGCACTCTCGCGGGAGGAGTTCGACGAGTCGGACGCGCCGGCGCTCCGCGAGGCGTTCGAGGAGGGGTTCGAGGACGGCGTCTTCCGGGTTCGGAAGGACGCGGGCGTGTTCGTCGCCCACGTCGCCGAGTGACGGCGCGTGGTCGTCAGCCGTCGCCGAGTCGCTCGGCCGCCCGCTGGCATCGGTCGACCCACACCCGCTCGAACGTGGTGGCGTTCACGACCCGCCCGAACAGGTCTCGAACCTGAGTGACGTCCTCCTCGTGACACCACCCGACGCACTCGGCGTAGAGCGCCCTCGGCAGGTCGTCGGTGTCCTCGTGAACGTGGAGACTCTCAGCACCCGCGAACACAGCGAGGAAGGCCCGTGTGTGACCGTCGGTCAGCGTCCAGTTGCCGTCGATGCGAACGACAGGAACCGAGTCGTACTCGGGGTCGTCGAAGTCGAACCACTCGGTCGCCAGTGCCAGTTTCCGACCGTTCAGGTAGAGCTGTGAGGGTCGAACGTCCTCGGCCGGGAGCCTGAACGGTCCGGGCATCGCCGGGTCAGGCGGCCGTCGAGACGATCTTGACGACGTCGCCCTCCTCCAGTTCGTGGTCCTCGCCGATGCGTCGGTTCTCTCGGGCGTCGACGGCGTGGAGGTAGCCCTCGCCGATGTCGGAGTGGACCGCGAACGCGAGGTCCTTCGGGGTCGAACCCCGCGCGAGGAGGAACGCGTCGGGGAGGACGTTCTCCTGTCCGTCCGTCCACTTCGACTCGTTCTGGACGGGGTAGGCGGTGAAGTGGTCGAGGAAGTCGTAGACCGCGGTGTCGAGAGCGGTCTGGACGCCCGTGCCGCCCCACTCGTCCATCACGCCGCGAATCCGTTCGAGGCCGCGTTCCTGTTTCTCCGAGAGGTCGCCCGTGATCTCGAACTCCTCGTCGCCGGGGTCGTAGTCGACGGCACCCGCCTTCGCGGCCTGTCTCAGCGCGAGTTCGCCCTCGGCGGTGGCGGGGACGACGACGTCCGCGGCCTCGTGGAGGCGTTCGAGGTTCTCCTGTGGAGCGACGTCGGCCTTGTTGGCGACGACGATGATGGGTTTCGAGCGTGCCCGCAGGTCACGAGCGAGGCGTTCCTGGTCCTCCTCGTCCCACTGGATGGGGTCGGCGGGGTACTCGACGCTCCGTAGCGTGGCGGCGACGTCGTGTTCGCTCGCGCCGATACCGGTGAGGAGGTCCGTCAGGGCGTCCTCCAGCGAGAAGTCCGGCGAGCGTGACTGTCGCTCGACGGACTCCCAGTTGCGCGAGACGATACCCGCCAGCCAGAGGTCCATCTCCTCCTCGACGAAGTCGACGTCCTCGACGGGGTCGTAGCTGCCCACCTCGACCGGTTCACCTTCGGCGTTCGTCCCGCCGGAGGCGTCGACGACGTTGCAGATGACGTCGGCGTTCGACAGGGCGTCGAGGAACTGGTTGCCGAGGCCACGCCCCTCGTGTGCGCCGGGGACGAGTCCGGCCACGTCGAGCAGTTCGACGGGGACGTAGCGCTTGCCGTTCCGACAGTTCTCGTTGCCACAGCGGTCCTCGCGGGCGAGACAGGGGCAGTCCGTGCGGACGTAGCTCACTCCCCGGTTCGGGTCGATGGTGGTGAACGGGTAGTTGCCGACGTCGACGTCCGCGAGCGTCGCCGCCCGGTAGAACGTGGACTTGCCGGCGTTGGGCTTGCCCGCGAGCGCGACAGAGAGCATATCACACCCACCGCGAGGGCGGAGGTGTGCCTTTCGGTCGCCGGAATCCGAACGTACTTATTTCCTCGTTTGACTGACCCTAGATTTATTATCGGGTGTTACTTGTGATTGTCTGTTCCATGTCTCGGAATAACAAGACGCGGCGCAGCGTACTCAAGGGAATCGGCGCGGGTGCGGCCGGGACGGCACTCCTCGGCACGGCGAGCGCACAGGCCGCCGAGAAAGGTGACTTCGTCGTGGGCGTGACCGACGGGAAGGCCAAGGGCCTGGTGAAACAGCAGGCCAACAGCGTCAAACACGAACTCGACTTCGGGGCGCAGGGCGAGGCCGTCGCCGGGAACTTCCCGGAGCAGGCGCTGAAGGGGCTCCGGAACAACCCGAACGTGAAGTATATCGAACCGGACGGGAAGATGCACGCCATCGCCCAGTCGACGCCGTGGGGCGTCGACCGGGTCGACGCCGAAGTCGCACAGGCCAACGGGTCGACGGGCGACGGCATCGACGTCGCCATCGTCGACACCGGCATCGACTCGGACCACCCCGACCTCCAGGCGAACCTCGGGGAGGGCGTCGCCATCACCGCGTGTGGCGACGGCGGGTTCACCTGCTTCTTCGGCGGGAACTCCAACTCCTGTAACGAACCGTGGGACGACGACAACGACCACGGAACCCACTGTGCCGGGACCGCCAACGCGGTGAACAACAGCGAGGGCGTCGTCGGCGTCTCCACCGAGGCGACGCTCCACGCGGTGAAGGTACTCGACTGTGCGGGTTCGGGAGCGTTCTCCGACATCGCCGCCGGCATCGAGGCCGTCGCGGACAAGGGCTGGGACGTCGCCAGCATGAGTCTCGGGGCGTCCTCCGGGTCGCAGGCGGTGAAAGACGCCTGTCAGTACGCCGCCGACAACGGCGTCTTCCTCGTCGCCGCGGCCGGCAACTCCGGGGAGTGTACCGACTGCGTGGGCTTCCCGGCCGCCTACGACACCGTCATGGCCGTCTCCTCGACCAACAGCAACGACGGCCTGTCGAGTTTCTCCTCGACCGGTCCGGAGGTCGAAATCGCCGCCCCCGGAAGCAACATCAACTCCACCGTTCCCGGTGGCTACGCCGAGTTCTCCGGGACGTCGATGGCCTGCCCGCACGTCGCCGGTGCGGCCGGGCAACTGCTCGCCGACGGCTACGGCCCCGGCGAGGCACGCTCCCGGTTGAAGAGCACCGCCGAGGACATCGGCCTGGCCGAGAACGAGAGCGGTTCCGGCCTGCTCGACGTGGCCGCCGCCCTCGGCTACGACTCCTCGGACGACTGAGTCCGCCCCTCGCATCGGTGGGCCCCGTCTCCTCCGCTCGCTACCCGCCGAGCGTCTCGCTCGGTCGACGGCGAACTCACGGGTGGTAACACGCCTACGACACGCTTACCACGCCCGTGACCGAGCGTGTCGCCATGACGAACGAGTCGACTTCGTCGGACACCGTCGACGACGACGCGGTCCGCGGGATGGTCGGCGAACTCGAACCGACGTGGACCGTCGAGTCCATCGAGCGAAGCGAACACGGCACCGACTTCGTCGGCCTCCTGACGGTCGATACCGGCGACGAGCGACGGCGTGTCGTCCTGAAGGCGACGACGGCGGGCCTCGTCGATCCGGCGGTCGCCCGCTCCGAACCGCGACTGCTCGACCTCGTCGACCGAGAGACGGCGATTCCCGTCCCGAGTGTGGTCGGATACCGTGACGACCACGGGACGTACCCCGCGCCGTTCACCCTGATGGAGTACGTCGACGGCGAGAACCTGGAGAACCGGGCTGGGTCGCTCGCCCCCGCGGCCCGTGACCGAATCGTCCGCGATGCGGGGGCGAACCTCGCCAGACTGCACGCGCTCGGTCCGCTTCCCGCGTACGGCCGTGTCGGCGTCGAGGACGGCGAGTTGACGGTGCTCGACACCGACGATCACTCCCACCGGGAGGACTTCCGCGAGAAACTGCTCGCCGACACGGAGGAGACGCTCGACTCGCTCACCGACGGCGGGTTCTTCCCGGAACTCGCGGACGACCCCGAACGGTTCGCCGACCTCGTCCCCGACGCCCGTGCGTTCGTCCGCGAGGCGGTTCCGGCGCTCCCCGAAGCGGACCCCCCGACGTACAACCACTGGGACTACCGGTACGGAAACCTGCTGGTCGACCCCGAGACGGGCGAGACGCGGGCCGTCCTCGACTGGGCGAACCTCTCGGCGGCCGATCCGGCGTACAACCTGGCGAAAGTCGAGACGCGACTCCTCTCGCCCGAGGACGACGGCGAGACACGCACCGCCGACCTCCGCGAGACGTTCCGGTCGGCCTACCGACGAGAACGGCCCTCGTGGACGTTCGACGACGCGACCCTCGAACGGATGGCGCTGTACCGCCTCACCGACCGACTGGACGCGATGGCGTGTCTCCCACTGTGGTACCAAGACGCATCACCGAAGGAGCGTGACGACGTCGCGGCCGACCACCGCGCGTTCGTCCACGAGTTCTTCTGAGCGGCGTCGGAGGCGGCCTGTTCACTGTCGGGCGGTCAGTTCCTCGCCGCTGGCGCGAACCCGCTCGCCGGTGTCGACGAACTCGACGACGTAGGTCCGGTAGTCCGCCAGCGGGTGGGAGACGGCCAGCACGTCGACGACCGAACAGACCGCACCGTGGCGCGGGTGGTTCGGACGCTCGAAGGTGACGCGCTGGCCGATACGGAACCGCTGATCTGGAGCCATGGTGGGTCGAAGGCGGTGGTCGGCGAAGTGACCGTGGCCGGTCACTCGATTTCGCGGGCGAACTCGCGGACGATGGACATCTCGCCGCGGGCGCGAATCGCGCCGTCGACGGCGGCGTCGTCGTGGAGCGAGAGGTCCTCGCAGGCGACGTCGCCCAGCACCTCCGCGCCGGGCGCGATGCGGACGGTGCCTTTCCGGGTCGTCACGTCGCCGTGAATCCGGGTTCCTTCGCCGACGGTGATGTCGCCCTTCGCGCGGAGACTGCCGAAGACGTTGTTGTCCTCACCGACGTCGAGCGAGGCGGCCCGGAGGTTGCCGTGGATGCGACAGTCGTCGCCGACGAACGCGGGCGTCGAGACCCGCCACGCGTCGTCGGAGACGCTCGCCCCACGCGGAATCACGAGCGGAGCGGGACCGGTCGGCGCGTCCGCGTCGTCGACGTCCGCGTCGCTCTCCTCACCCTCGGATTCGTCGCCCTCGTCGTCGCTCAGTAGTTCGTTCGCGGCGTCCTGGGCGGCCTCCTCCTCGCCGATGCGGAGGAGATGCGAGAGGTAGACGAAGAAGAACGTGATGGTCGGCATCGGGTTCCGGATGACGATCCAGCCGTTGGCTTCGAAGCCGCGTTCGATGTCGACGTCGTCGCCGATGTCGAGGTCACCCGAGACCATCAACTGCCCGCCGATGTGGGTCCGCTCGCCGATGTAGGCGTCCTCGCCGACGAGGACGTTCCCGGCGACGTCACACCACATGTCGAGTCGGCAGTCGGCTTCGGCCTCGATGTCGCCGCCGAAGGTGACGCGCTCGCCGGCGACGACCCCCCGACCGCGAACCCCGAACTCGACGGTGGACTGTCCCCCGACGACCACGTCTCCCGCCGTCACCAGGTCGCGCTCCTCGACGGTCGTCCCGTCGGGAACGGCGAGTCTGTCCAGCGGGTCGGAACGGAGCGGCACGGCTACCCCTTGCCGTCTCCCATAATAAACCCACGGCGAGCGTCTGACGGACGGCAGACGCCTGTTCGAGGTCGTGAGAGTCCGGGTTCCGAGGAACGGTGAGGTTTTGTAAGCCGGATGCACAGGGGAGGTATGACGGTTCTGTCGTTCGACGAGTCGGGCGTCGACGTCGTCTACGAAGGTACCGAGTTCCGACTGGAGAAGTCCCTCGTCGAGGAGGCCATCGGCAAGTCCTACCCCGACGTCACCGACCACGAGGTGCTGAACATCGTCGAGAAGGACTCACAGCCGACGGGTGAGCCCCGACGTATCGGCGACATCGTCCGCTGAATCGGTCACCGGGTCGTCCCGTGGCTCCGGGCAACGATACACCTTTGAGCCGAGGCGCGCAGGGTCGGATATGGAACTGCCCGCACGCTTCGCCGAGTACGAACACCCGACCTGGCTCACGGCCGTCGCGACGGCACTCAGCTACGGCCTCATCCTCGTGGCGATGACCGTCGTCCTGTTCGTCCTGCCGTATCTCGTCTTCCGGGGACTGGGCTGAGACCGTCGTCGCTCCACCCGGTCACGGGCGGTCCAGTCGTCTCTCACAGCAGGAGGTTGACCACCGCCCACAGCATGAGGAAGCCGAAGTACGTGAACACGAGCGCGAGCAGCGCCTTCAGTCGAAACTGGCGCAGCGCCGCTTCCTCCTCCTCGCGGGCCGTCTCGAAGGCCGCGCGGCGCTCGGCGTCCAGCGGTTCGTCGTGGTCGACGCCGTAGTGGAGCGCGAGGTACGCCTCGCGGGCGAACGGCCGGCCACAGTGCGCACAGACGAACGGGCCGGCCTCGGGCACCGCGACCGCATCGTTCGCCGTCGGCTCGGCACTCCCGCTCACAGGTACGGCACCTCGATTGCCGGCTGAGAGACGATGAGCAGACTCGTCATCGTGTAGAGCACCATCACCGCCGTGAGTGCGTACTGACTGCGGATAGCCTGGACGCGACTCGGGAACAGTTCGAACGCCGCGGTGTGGGCGACCCAGATGGCGAGGACGTGACCCACCAGCACGAACGTCAGGCCGACGCCGCCGAACCACGACGGCAGGACGAGTTCGAGCGGCGGCGGTGGCGAGAACGGGTTCGACAGTGCGCCCAACAGCGCCGGCGACAGCGAGAGGAAGTAGCCGAGGTAGTGCGCGACGTGGTAGCCCGCGGCGATGGCGAGCAGCGACGGCGCGAACCGGCGGGCAACCTCGTCGGTCGTGAGCAGGGAGTCGGCGGCGCGCTTGCCGGAGCGGGCCGCCAGTCGGTACGCGCCGTAGAACAGCACGAAGCCGACGACGAGCGCGAGCGGGTAGAGCAGCGGTGCGGGGACGCCCGCCTCGACGAGCGGCGTGACGACACCGCGCCACGTCGGGGTGGCGACGAACCCGTCGTAGGTCGTCACCCACAGCAGGGCGACGACGAACGCCACGTCACTACGCCCCGAGAGCCACGACGCCTCGGAGAGGGCCATCCCCGGTACGCGGGCGCGAACACGCCCGTCCTCGACCGTCAACGGTGCGACACGCCCGTAGGCGGCGAACACACGCGAGACCGGGTCGACACGCGAGAACCACGTCTCGGTGCCGAAGACGGCCGCTCCGGCGACCGTGAACACGGTGTACGCGAGGACGACCGCTCCCAGCAGCGTCGGGTCGTCGGCGACCGGACTCACCACCTCCAGCCAGACGAGCGCCAGGAGGAGGCCGACGCTCGGCCACGACCCGACGCGCTCGGGGAGCGAGCGGTCGAGCGACGGGAGGACGGACGCGACGGTGCGCCACGGGTTGAGCACGGGCCAGGTGTCGCCCACGAGGTACGTCGTCATCGAGAACCCGGCCCACCAGCCGACCCAGACGACGAGCACCGCGAGGTTCCGGAGTGGCTGTGTCAGCCCGAGCGGGTCCGCGAACAGCCCGGTGACGAGGACGCCGACCAGCCCGACGACGCCCCCGATTCGGCCGATGACGACGAGCGGGCGGACGGGCGACCCGAGGCCACGCTCGCTGTCGTGGACCGCTCGGAGGAACGACCGGTCGGTGACGAAACTCGCCAGGAGGAACGACGCGCCGACGGCCCCGCCACCGGTCATGAGGACGAGCCACTGGGGGACCGAGAGGTCCTGTCTGGAGCCACCGAGCGACCCGCTGTGGGCGAGTGCGGTGCCGACGAACAGCGCGCACGCGACACCGAGCACGACGGCGAGCGCGAGGAGGCGACGCGGCGGGAGTACGCGCGGAGCGCGTTCGGGCGAGGCCAACCGGTCCATACGGTCGAGTACGGCCAGCGCCGTGGTGTCGCTTTCGTCTCGCGCCGCCGGCGTTTTGAGAGGGCTTTTGTCCCTCCGCTCGGTAACGATTCCTATGGCGACTGAAGAATCGGACGACCACGGCGGACACGGTCACCACCTGCCCGCCGTCGAGGACTGGCCTCGCGGTTTCGGCGAGGCGAGCTGGTGGCCGTTCGTCACGGCCATCGGTGGCGCAGGCTTCTACATCGGTGCTGCCCTGTTCCTCCTCGGTACCGGTGACGAACCACTGATCGGCTCGCTGGTCGGGCCGTCGGTGTTCGTCGCCTCCACGGTCGTCTTCCTCGTCGGGTTGTACGGATGGCTCTACCACGCGTTCATCGTCAACTTCTGGGAGGGCGACGCCTCCGAACACGGCTCCTCCAGACTCCGGATGGCGATGATACTGTTTCTCGGGACCGAAGTGGCGACGTTCGGGGCCGGGTTCATCTACTACTTCTTCGTCCGCGCCGGCGCGTGGAGCACGGAGGGGTTCCCCCACCTCGTCGGCTCGCTCGTCCTCATCAACACGGCACTGCTCGTGGCGAGTTCGTTCACGCTCCACTACGCACACGTCGCGCTGTTGAACGACGACCGCAAGCGGTTCATCGGCCTGCTCGGGACGACACTCCTCCTGGGAATCGTCTTCATCGGCGGCCAGATCTACGAGTACTACGAGTTCATCGTCCACGAGAACTTCACCATCACGCAGGGCGTGTTCGGGTCGGCGTTCTACGGCCTGACGGGCCTCCACGGCCTGCACGTCACGCTCGGTGCGGTGCTCATCGGCATCGTCTTCATCCGCGCGCTGTTCGGCCAGTACTCCTCGGAGCGTCACACCTCCGTCTCGACCGTCTCGATGTACTGGCACTTCGTGGACGTCGTCTGGATCTTCCTCGTCGTCGTGCTCTACGTCGGCGCGGTGTTCACCATCTGAGACGGCCACGAGTTCTCTCGACGTCTCCGACCCACCAGCGCCGCCGCCGTCTCGCGGCCGCCGTCACGCGCTCCGCTCGTGGACGGAGCGACGTTCGACCGCCTGCACCCGGCCGACGACGTCGGGCACTCGACCGACGTGAGGGCGACGGCGGACCGTCCGACCCGAACGGACAGTCGCGTGACGCCGACGAGGCGGCGACACGAGACCCGAGACGTGCCGGTCACTCCGTGGAGTCACGCACCCCGAACACTGACGAGGACGAGCGGCGCGGTAGCTACCGGGTGAGAGCGCCAGTCGTCGGAAGACGGCCGTCCGTCGGCACTCGGGGCGGGTCGACGTGACGACGGCACGCTCGTGGACGAGGGGGCGTCCCGACCGGTCCGACGGAGCGCCGGCTCGGCGGGTGACGGTGTGCGCCCGTTCGTGCGACGGTTCGTTCTCCCCACGTGCCGTCGGCTCGAAACCCGTCGACCGCATCGTGTGTCGACGCCGAGTGGGTGGGCGCGGAGCCACTCGGCGAGCGCGACGGCATCGCGGGCGACGATACCGTCGCGGTCACACGACGTCCGAGCGGAGCGGTGTCGGTGCCAGCGTCACCTGCTCCGACCGACGCGGTACGGGCGTACCGATGGAATCGCCCTCCGCCGTGGTGTCTCGACGGGTCGACTCGACCGAACCCCGTCACCACGACACAGCTAGCGACACCATCGTGCCACGACAACAGTGTACACGAACAAAAATGTTTCGATAGTGAGTAGTCTCGCCAGTGGGATGTTCAGTAATCCGAGCAGTGGCTCCGGTGAGCGTCGTGGTCGGAGAAAGACGACGAGACCGCTCGTCAGGCCGTGACGAGCGACGCCGACGCGTTGCCGGAGGCGTTGCCCGAACCGTTACCGCTCGCGTTGCCCCCGCTGCCGCCGGAGCTACCGTTCTCTTCGAGGTACTGCTGGTACTCCTCCTGGCTCACGACGCGGACCTCACCGAGCATGTTGGAGTGGCCGACACCGCAGTACTCGGCGCAGTAGAGCTGGTAGGTACCCTCCTCGGTGACCCTGGTGGCGATGGTGTTGTACTGACCGGGGAAGGCGTCCTGTTTCAGCCCCAGTGCGGGGATGTGGACGGCGTGGAGCCAGTCCTTCGAGGTGACGTGGAGGTAGACCTTCTCGTTGGCGGGTATCACCAGCGTCCCGGACGCGGAGACGTTCTCCCCGCCGGCGTTCTGGTGGTTGAACTGCCAGGCGTACTTGAATGCCTTCACCTCGATCTGCGTCGCGTCGGGGCTGTCGGCGGCGGGCGGCGACGCGCCGGGGTAGTCGTAGCTCAACTCCATGAGGTCGCCCGACTGGCCGTTGTCGTCGACGGTGGCCGTCGCGCCGCCGATGAACTCGCTGCCGAGCACCTGGTAGGAGGCCAGACCGACGAACAGCAGGATGATAGCCGTGGCGATGGTCCAGGTGATCTCGAGACGGCGGTTCTCCTGGGTCGGTTTCGGGTCGTCGTTGTCTCGGAACCGATAGACGGTGTAGATGAGGATTCCCTCGACGAGCACCGTGATGGGAACTGCGACGTAGAGCAGTTTCCGGTTGAGCCCGAAGATGAGTTCCTCGTTGACTGACGTCTGGGCGGCGACCGGGTCCGCGATGAGGACGAGCGCGAACAGGCCGGTCAGCACACCCAGTACTCGTCGCGCCTGTTGCATGAACTGCGCTTAGCCGCTTCGACGTAAATACCTGCTGACTGCGGCCTCGTAACGACCGATCGGCTCCGGAAAACGGGGGGTCTAAGTGCGAACGCATCCGACGGTATCACAACCGTGTCCCGCCCTCGTTTCACCTCCCTGCTCGCGGCGACGCTCGTCGGCGTCTACCTGCTGGTGGTGGTGGGCGCGACCGCCTCACTCGCCGACGCCGTCGCCGCCTGTGGCACCTGGCCGACGTGTTCGGGGCCCCTCACCGACCCGCAGGTCGCCGTTGCGACGGGCCACCGACTCGTCGCCGTCGTCGTCGGCCTGCTCGGGTTGACGACGGCCGTCGTCGGTTGGTCGGCTGCTACGACCCGCGTCCGCCTCGCCCTGCTGGTCGCCGGCGTCGCGTACCCCCTCCAGGCCGGCGTCGGCGCGTCCGTCGCGCTCGAAGGTGCACCGCGTGCCCTCGCGGGCACCCACCTCCTCGTCGGGACGGTCATCTTCACCGCGCTGGCGCTCGCGCTCGCCTGGCAACTCGAAGCCGAGACCGGAACCGACGACCGACCCGACGGGTCGCTCGACACACCCGACCCTGCGCTCGACGAGACGCCGGTCGACCGACCGACCGCGCCGCTCGCGGCCGACGTCGGGCCGGTGGCGCGTGCCAAGCGCGTCGGCTGGGCGTACTTCCAGTTGATGAAGCCACGGCTGATGTGGCTCCTCTGTCTCGTCGCCTCGGCGGGGATGGCGCTCGCCGCGGGACCCGACCTCTCCCTGGACACCATCGTGTTCACGCTGCTCGGCGGTGTCCTCTCTATCGGTGCGAGCGGGACGTTCAACCACGTCCTCGAACGCGACGTCGACAAGAGGATGCAGCGGACCAGCGACCGCCCGCTGGCGACCCACGAGGTGCCGGTCCGCAACGCGCTGGCGTTCGCGGCGGTGTTGACCGTGCTCTCGCTGGTCGCGTTCCTCCAGGTGAACGTGCTGGTGGCGACGCTGGGCTTCGTGGCCATCCTCTTCTACAGCGTCGTCTACACGCTCGTCCTCAAACCCAACACCGTCCAGAACACCGTCATCGGCGGCGCGGCCGGGGCGCTCCCGGCGCTCATCGGCTACGTCGCCGTCACCGGGTGGGTCGGTATCGACGGCCTCGGGAGCCTCCTGCCGGGCCTCGTCCTCGCGGGCGTCATCTTCCTCTGGACGCCGGCGCACTTCTACAACCTCGCGCTGGCGTACAAGGACGACTACGCCCGCGGCGGCTTCCCGATGATGCCCGTCGTCCGCGGTGAGACGGTCACCCGGAAACACATCCTCTGGTATCTCGCGGCGACGCTCATCGCGGCGACGGCACTGACCGCGCAGACGGGACTCGGCTGGCTCTACGCCGCCGCGACGGTCGTCTTCGGCGGCGTGTTCCTCTGGGCGGTCGTCAGGCTCCACCGCGAGCAGACCGAGTCCGCCGCGTTCCGGGCGTTCCACGCCTCGAACGCCTACCTCGGGACGGTCCTGATAGCGGTTCTCGTCGACGCCAGCGTCGTCTGAACGCCCCGACATCACCAGATGAGCACCGCACACCCCCTCGAACGGTTCGTCCCACGACGCGAGACCATCGCCTACGGGACGTTCCTCGTCGTCGCCGAACTCCTCTTGCTGGCGACGTACTTCGACACGACGGGCATCGCACCGACCGGTGCGCGGACGAACATCTACCTCTACCCGTTCGTCTGGATCAACGTCGCCGTCTGGGGCGTCGTTCGGGCACGGATTCCCGACGCCCCCGCCCGAAGGCGGGCGCTCGCGGCGCTCGTCGCCGTCGGCTACCTCCTCGTGCTGGGGTACGCCGGTGGGCTCTACGCCGTCGGGCCGACACGGTTCACCCTCGGCGTGGACGTGCGCTTCTGGACGCTCCCGCCGGGGTGGTCCCCGGCCGTCCTCTACACGGGCGAGTGGCTGACGGTCGCGCTCGTCCCGTTCCGCGTCGTCGGCTACGTGGCGCTTGCGTATCTCGTCTACGGCGTCGTCCTCGACGCGACGGGCGGGGCCGGCGGCGCGGCGGCGGGCGTTCTCGGCCTGTTCTCCTGTGTCTCGTGTACGCTCCCGGTGCTCGCGGGCGTCGTCAGCAGCTTCGTCGGCGGCGGTGGCGTGCTCGTCGCGGCGACCAACGGGCTGACCTACGGCGCGTCGACGGCGGTGTTCGTCGTCAGCGTCGCCCTGCTCGTCTGGCGGCCGACGGCGGCAGACGTTTCACGCCTCCGGGCGTGGCTCCGACGATGACAGCCGTCGAAATCGAGTACTGCGTCCCCTGTGGCTTCCTCGAACGCGCCGAACAGATACAGCACGCCGTCCTGAGCAGTCTCGGCGAACGCATCGACCGCGCCGCACTCGTGACGGGCGACCACGGCATCCTCGAAGTCCGCGTGGATGGGACCGTCGTCTACGAGAAAGAGCGCGACGAGTTCGACGTCGACGCCATCGTCCGAGCCGTGCGCGACGAGACGTTCGCGTAGCGACCCCGTCCCACGTTCAGCCCTCGTTTCGTGCGAGGAGCATCGGGAACGGCCCGCCGTGCTCGTCCTCGGGCGACCAGACCGACTCGACGACGAAGCCGGCGTCGGTCACCAGTTCGCGGGTGACCGCGGGAGCGGGGTACGACCACTCCATGCGGGTTCCGGTCTCCAGCCAGTCGTCGTTCGCGCCGGTCCACGCCTGGTCGCCCGTGTTGAACAGCATCCAGCCGTCCGGTCGGACGACACGTGCGAACTCCGAGAACACCGTCGCGTGCTCCTCGGTGGGGACGTGGATGACGGCGAACAGCGACGTGAGCGCGTCGAAGGAGTCGTCCGCGAACGGGAGGTGGGTCATGTCGCCGGCGACGTGTTCGTCGCCACGGCCCGCCTCGGCCGCCAGTCGAAGCTGTTCACGGGAGAAGTCCAGTCCGACCGCCCGGTGGCGCTCGGCGAGGCCTTCGAGCGCGACACGGCCACCCCCACAGCCAGCGTCGAGGACGCGAGAATCGGGGTCGAGTCGGTCGAGGAGCGTTCGGAGGACGTCCGCCCCGGCCGTCCCACGGTCCGCGTCGTAGTCGGCGGCGATATCGTCGTACGCGTCCCTGACGCGGCGGCGTTGGCCCATGTGCGTGCTGACCGAGCGACTCGCAAAGCGCTTGGGGTAGTGTGTCACGAACTCACGAACGGGCCGACGGGAGAACCCGGAACCCTTAGGCGCGAACCGACCGCAACTCGAACCATGGCAATCGTCGCCGAGAACGTCCGTCGGGAGTACGGCGACACCGTCGCGCTCGACGGCGTCTCGCTCACCGTCGACGACGGGGAGGTGTACGCGCTCATCGGTCCCAACGGCGCGGGGAAGACGACGCTCGTCCGTGCGCTGCTGGGGACCACGGACTACGAGGGCCGCGTCGACCTGTTCGGCGGCGACCCGCGCACCGCCGACCCACAGCGCGTCGGTCTCCTCCCACAGTCGTTCTCGCCGCCCGAACGGCTCACCGCCCGCGAACTGGTCGACTACTACGGCGGCCTCTACGACGACGCTCGCCCCACGGACGACGTACTGGCGGACGTCGGCATGACCGACGACGCCGACACGTGGTACGAGAACCTCTCGGGGGGCCAGCGACGGCGCACCTGCGTCGCTATCGCGCTGGTCAACGACCCCGACCTGCTCGTCCTCGACGAACCGACGACGGCCATCGACCCGGCCGGTCGGCGCGCGCTCTGGGAGTTACTGGAGTCGCTGGTCGCGGGCGGCACCACCGTCGTCCTGACGACGCACTCGATGCCCGAAGCCGAACGCCTCGCGGACCGGGTGGGCCTGCTCGCCGGCGGCGAACTCGTCGCGGAGGGGACCCCCCGCGAACTCGTCGAGGCCTACGGCGGCCAGTCCCGACTCGTCGTCGAGACGGAGGGCGGTGTGGCCGACGCGGCCGCGAGCGCCGTCGAGGAGGCGGGCTACCGCGTCGCCACGACGGCACGAGGCGTCGTCGTCCGCGACGCCATGCCCGACGACATCGGCACTATCGTCGACGCCCTCGCCGAGGCGGACGTGTCGTACCACGCCCTGCGTTGGGAACGACCGGACCTCGAATCGGTGTACCTCGCGCTGACGGGCACGGGCGTCACCGAGACGGGTGAAGCGGTCGAACGCGAGGAGGCCGCCGCGTGAGCCTGACTCGCCGGGTCGGGTCGGAGACGACGGCCGCCGCACGGGGATTCTTGCGTCGCCGGACGGCCGTCTTCTTCACGTTCTTCTTCCCGGTCATCATCATCCTCATCTTCGGCGCGCTGGTCCAGACCAACCCGACCGGTGGCGGCCTGTTCGCCGAACCGCCGGTCTACTACCTGCCGGCGTACCTCGCCGTCGTCGTGCTGTTCACACCGCTGTCGCGGGTGGGAAGCGAGGTGGCACGCCACCGCGAGGGCAACCGCTTCGAGAAACTGGCGACCACCCCCCTCGCTCGCTGGGAGTGGCTGCTCGCCCAGACGCTCGTCAACGTCGCCATCATCGGTGGGGCCGCCATCCTCATCTTCGTCCTCGTCGTCTTCGTGACGGGCGCGGAGATAGCCGTCGGGCCACAGTTGTTCGCACTCGTCCCGTTCGTCGCGCTCGCGGTGGCGCTGTTCTGTGGCGTCGGTGCGATTCTCGGGCGGGTCGCGGACTCCCAGGACGGCGTCATCGCCGCCTCGAACGGCATCGCCATCCCGCTGCTCTTCCTCTCGGAGACGTTCGTCGCCCCCGACCAACTCCCCGACTGGTTCCTCCCGGCGTTGAACCTCTCGCCGCTGACGTACTTCTCGCGGGGCGTCCGGGCGGTGACGACGCCACGGGCGACGATTCAGGTCGAGGGTGCGACGGGCGTCGCACCGTGGCTACTGAACCTCGGCGTGCTGGCGGTGCTCGCGGTGGTGTTCTTCGTCCTCGGCGCGTTCGCGCTGCCGCGGACGGACTGAGTCGGACGGACCGGCGGCCACTACCGACGTGCTGACCGGACGGTGCCACCGACGGACCCGGTACACGAGCGCGAACGGCCGGAATCGGCTACTGCCTCGTCTGCCGGCGTCGTCAGACAGAGAGCGTGGGTCTATCGGTACGACTCAGACACCCATCATGAACTCCGACTCAATGCGCACCGTTCCTCTCCAATTCGACACTGTCGGAAAAGAGCGACCACAGCACGCAATCGATGAGTAGCGATGAACCGCCCGTTGCCTCTCCTCCTGAAAACGGTTGGTTCAGCGCTGGGAGTCTCGGAGGATGAACGGTCCGATAGCGAGGGTCCGCTTGGCGATGGTCGCCACCCGCGCGATGTACGAGATGAGCAACAGGAAGGGGAGCGTCGTGATGGCGAACGCTCCGGACGTCACCCAGATGAGGTTCGGCACGCCGAGCGTCCCACCGGCCAGTGCCGTCCCGCCGACGTACGTCGTCATGAACCCGGCGGTGATGAGCGCCGGGACGGAGAGATAGAGGATGTTCTGTGAGAGACTGATGAGTTCCCACTCGAAATACAGCGTTTTGATGTGTTCGCGTGCGGGACCGAACATCGACAGCACCGTCTTCAGATCGTCGAAAATCCTCCGCGTCTCTTCTGTGAGGGTGTCGCTGTAGTCGTCGGCGATGCGCTCGATCTGGAAGATTTTCCAGCCGTAGTTGTAGTCCAGTGCCGCCGAGACGACCGTATAGGACCCGAACTTCCGCCCTTCGAGTTTGTCGGAGGCAGCCTCTGCGTTGCCGATGAGGCTGTCCGTGAACTCGCCGACTTCCCCACGGAGGTCCTCACTGTCGCTGTTCTGGACCGATTCGCGCAGGTCTTCGGCGTAGTCTTTGCTCTCCAAGATGAGCGCCCGGAGGAACGCCGACGGGTCGGCGGGCGTCGGCGTTCCGGTGAGTTCCTTCGTGTACTCTCGGAAGTCCATCGTGTCACTCATCCGCTGGCGCTGGTCGCCGAGCGGCCCGTTCTCCTGTGAGATGACGATCTGCGTGATGGTCAACACGAGCGTGACACCGGTGATGATGGCGCTGATCATCGTCGAAAACACCGTCTCGACGGTGTCGGCAGTCTGAGCGTCCGTGAGGTAGTACTGGTAGAAGAACGTCCCGCCAAAGACGAACACACCGAAGATGAGCATCGCCAACAGCCCTGCGACGACGATGCGGTGGCCGTCGAGGGTCAGCCAGACCTTGAACTTCGTCTCGCCGCTTCGCTCGCGCATCGTGTTCGCCGTTCCGATGTCGTCGACGCTCGACGCATCGAGGTTCGGGTCCTCCTCACGGGTGTCGATAGTCTCCGAGGAGTCGTCGCTCATCGCTGTGAGTCCTTCAGTTGGTGTCTATCGGTCAGCGAGAGGCCCTCGAAGAGAGGCACCGTCCGCTCACGAGCAGCGCGTTTCATGTAGTGACTCCGCCGACTCGTGGTACACACTTGAGGGCTCTGTTCCCCCTCTATCCCGCCGCATTCGGGCTGTTTCACTACTGAACCCCGGGTCGAAGCCGGCCGTGGAGTAATAAGGGTCGCTTGCGGACGGAGGAGTAGATGAATACGACCCGGAGAGGCGCAGTCGCCCTACTCGCTGTTGTCGGTCTCGTCGTTACGAGCGGCTGTCTCACCGTCTATCCGTCTGTTACCGTAGAGTCCAACGACTCGGCCACGTTTCGAAACGTCGAGACAGGCAGCGAGTGGGGAACCTCGTCGGTCCAAGCGACCATCACGTTCGCTCCGTCGGCGACGACGACGGACGGCGTGAGTCGAGTGAACGTCATCACCGAAAGCGGTGGGTCGTTCTACTCGACCGAAGTCGACACCGGACAGACCAGTGTCTCACTCCCGCTCCCGACTGGAACCCCAGTGACGCTGTACGCGGTCAACACCGTCAACGGGAGTGTCGTTGCGACTCAGAACGTGACGGTCAGCGGGGACACCTACCCGTGACGATGCCGTCGTTCGTAATCGACGACCGGGTACCCTCGGTAACCAGCAGTAATCGGGAGTGGTATCATCGCCGGCGGAGTATCTCCCGTTCCACATGAGCCACCACACCGACGACCACTGGGAGTACGAGACGCTACGAGTCCCTCGTGGCGAGACGAAAAAGGAGTCCGCGGACCCGAAAGTCGAAATCAACGAACTGGCCGCCGAGGGCTGGCGGCTGGTCGAGACGGTCGATTACACCGGCGGCGGAACGAAGTTTCTCATCTTCGAGCGGTCGACTGAACCACAGTAGCGGCCTGACCGGGCGCTGTATGGCCCGCCCGATTCGATGCCAGCGGTGATAGACACGCGCCACCAGTCTGACAGCTGAACCACTGCGAATCAGCGTGAAAGGGAACTGTTCGCGTCGATTGCCGGTGTTGTTAGACAGAGCGCGTGGGTCTAACGGTCGGAGTGAACGGGAGCAATCGATTACTCCACGGTGACGGTCGCCTCTCGTTCGCCCCCTGACCATCGGAGGTCGAGCGTCATCTCCTCGCCGGGACGTCCCGTTACCGTCGTCGAGGACGTCCACGACTCGCTCTGTTCTGACATAACAGTCGGGAGAGACGTCAGGAACTGGCGTAGCGGTGTTCTCGTTTCGACCGACCGGTTTCGAGACGAGCGAATCGAGGCGGCCTCAGCGAACCGGGACGTTCGTCCCGCGGCGACGGGAGTCACCGTCACCGCGTGGGTCGCGGCCACCCCGACGACGCCCACGGCCGCGCTGGTCGCCACGCTCGCCCGGCATCGGTCGTTCGCCGAGTCGGACACGCTCCTCGATGCGCGCTCCGCGCCGGAGCAGTTCGAGCGTCACCTGATCGCCCGGTCGCGTCTCCAGCAGGAGGTAGCGCATCAACTGCTCGTGGGCGTCGACGGGGTCGCCGTCGATGCTGACGACGACGTCGCCGCCGGCGGGCACGTCGTGGTCCCTGACGCGTCGGGTCCCACGACACCCACGGAGGACGCCGCTGGCCGGCCCGTCGGCCACGTCGACGACGAGGACGCCGCGGGGCCGCTCCAGGCGGTTGGCCTGTGCGACGCTCGGCGAGACGTCGAGGGTCCGGACTCCGAGGTACGGGTGGCGGTACTCGCCGTCGACGACGAGCGACGGGACGACGCGTGCGGCGACTTCGGCGCTGACGGCGAAGCCGATGTTGTCGCCGCCACGGGCGCGGTTGATGCCGACGACCCGGCCGTCGAGGGCGACGAGCGGTCCCCCGGAGTTGCCGGGGTTGATGGGCGCGTCCGTCTGGACGGTGTCGGGGATGACGAACCCCGACCGAGTGACCATCGACCGCGACGCGCCGCTGACGACGCCGACCGACAGCGACCCGTCGAGACCCATCGGGTTGCCGAGGGCGGCGACGTGCGTTCCGGGGACCGGGTTCTCGTCGGCGAAGACGAGCGGTTCGACCGCGTCGGGCAGGTCGGGGACGCGGACGACGGCGAGGTCGGTGGAGGCGTCGCTCCCGACTACCTCGCCGACGCGCCACCGGCCGTCGGCGAAGCGCACGTCGACCTCCGTCTCGCGGCCGACGACGTGCTGGTTCGTCACGACCACCCACTCGCCGTCGGCCGTCTCGTGGACGAACCCCGACCCCGAACCGCCGGGTCGCCGGCCGTTGCCCGCGATGTAGATGGAGACGACCGACGGGATGGTCGTTCGATACAACTGCTGGTAGGTTGACTCCTCGCTCATGGTGGGCCACCGCGTCGAACACGCCGCCCGCGGCGGACTAACCGGAGGTAAGCGAACGCCGACGATAACGGGCGTGCGATTCGGTGACACGCACGCACTGCCGTCGGGAAGGACAGGTCGCCGGCCGGACTACTCGTCGGCGCTCTCGTCGTCTCGGGCCGACGCACGACGGGCGCGGTAGGCGGGGACGGCGAGCAACAGGAGCATCGCCTCCTCGCCGCGCGGCACCCACGAGTAGACGTGGTTGAGCATGACGTAGGTGACGACGCCGAGGAAGAGGCTCAGCGACCACGACGCGACGGCGATGCGTCCGACCCGCGCGTGGGCGGTGTTCCGGAGTTCCTGCGGGGTGTGCGAGAGGCCGAGGACGATGGCGTAGAGCACGACGGGGACTGCGACGACGCTCAGCAGGATGTGGATGGCGAGCATGCCGAGGTAGAGCGGTTCGATGACCCCCGCGTAGCCCGCGAGGAACTGGCCCTCCCGAATCACGAACGACTTCTCGAAGCCCCCGCCCACCTTCCAGAGGTAGAGGACGAGGAACGCACAGATGAGTGTGAACGCGGTCAGCATCGCCACACGGTGTCTCCGGACGTCGCCCCGCCGGATGAGATACCAGCCGACGAGTAAGGCAGTGAGCGCTAGCGAGTTGACGACGGCGATGAGGTCCGAGAACAGGATGACGGTCTCACGCGAGAGTTCCGGGAACAGCGGGATGACGTCCGCGAACGCGCCGAGGACGAGCGCGTAGCCCACGACGGAGAGCACCGCCGTAATCGCACGGGGATGCTCCTTGAGGACGCTCCCGGAGGAGGCAGTGGCCATACCCACTCTCCGTGCGCCGGGTGTATGGCCGCTTCGCTTTGGACCTTAGTCGCTTCGTTAGAGTCAATGTCCCACCCCGTGAACCCCAGGCCATGAGCGCAGACGCTGACCAGCGAACCATCCGCTGTCTGGTAGCGAAAGTCGGCCTCGACGGCCACGACCGCGGCGCACACGTCATCGCACGGGCGTTCCGCGACGCCGGCTTCGAGGTCATCTACTCGGGCCTGCATCGCTCGCCGGACGAAGTCGTCCAGGCGGCCGTCCAGGAGGACGTCGACGTGCTGGGCATCTCCATCCTCTCGGGGGCGCACAACACGCTCGTCCCGAAGATTCTGGCGGGACTCGACGAGTACGACGCGCTGGACGACACGCTCGTCGTCGTCGGCGGCATCATCCCCGAGGACGACCGGCCGAAACTGAAGGAGGCGGGCGTCGGCGGTATCTTCGGCCCCGGCGCGTCGATGGAGGAGGCCGTCGAGTTCGTCCGCGAGAACGCCCCACAGCGCGACTGATGGGCGACCTCATCGACGACCTGCTCGCGGGCAAACACCGGGCGCTCGCCCGCGCCATCACGAAGATAGAGAACCGCTCGCCCGGCTATCGTGACCTCGTCGGCGAACTCTACCAGCACACCGGCGACGCCGAGGTCATCGGCATCACCGGGTCGCCGGGTGCGGGCAAGTCCACGCTCGTCGACAAACTCGCCAAGACCTACCGCGACGAGGGCCTGACGGTGGGCGTCATCGCCATCGACCCCTCCTCACCGTTCACCGGCGGGTCCGTCCTCGGCGACCGCATCCGGATGGCCTCCGTGTCGGGCGACATGGACGTGTTCTTCCGCTCGATGAGCGCTCGCGGGAGTCTCGGGGGGCTCTCGACGGCCACCGCGGACGCCGTCAAGGCGCTCGACGCGTTCGGCAAGGACAAGGTCATCGTCGAGACGGTCGGCGCGGGACAGAACGAGATAGACATCGTGAAGACCGCCGACACGGTCGCCGTCCTCGTCCCGCCGGGCAGCGGTGACGACGTGCAGATGCTCAAAGCCGGTATCCTCGAAATCGGAGACGTGTTCGTCGTCAACAAGGCCGACCTCCCCGGCGCTGACCGCACGGTGATGGAACTGCGCGAGATGATCGACACGCGCAACGACTACACCCAGACGGCAGACCACCACGGTGCGGACGCGGCCAGCGAGGCCGCCGCCAGTGAGGCGATGGCCCGTGAGACCGACGACGAGGGGTGGACCCCGCAGGTCGTCGAGACGGTCGCCGAGGACGGGACGGGCGTCGACGACCTCATCGAGTTGCTCGCCGACCACGCGACCTATCTGGCGGAGTCGGGGAAAGGCGAGGAGCGTGCGCGTCAACGCTACGCCGAGGAGATTCGCACGCTCCTCCGCGAGGACGTCAACCAACTCGTCGCGGGCGAACTCGCCGCGCGTGGCGGCATCGAGAGCTACGTCCAGCGGGTGCTCGACCGCGAGACCGACCCCTACGCCGTCGCCGACGAACTCGTCGCCCCCATCGAGGAGTGTGTCGAGGCCGACCGCGACGGCTGAGAACGTGGGGCGGTGTGACTGCCCGCGCGTGGACAGGGATTAAGCGCCCGACCGTCGTACAGTGCGCTATGCGCTATCGCAACCTCCTCTATGGACTCGTCGGCGGCCTCGGGGCGACGGCCGCCGCGAACCGGGCACTCGCGGGGCAGGCGGAGACCCCACACACGCCGCTCGGCCGAGCGACGCAGACGTACCGCTGGCGTGGGTTCGACGTCTCCTACACCGAAGCCGGTGACCCGGACGACCCGGACCTCGTCCTGATTCACGGCGTCAACGCCGCCGGGTCGTCGGCGGAGTTCGTCGAGTGCTTCGACGCACTGGCCGAGGACTACCACGTCGTCGCCCCCGACCTGCCGGGGTTCGGTCTCTCGGACCGGCCGCCGCTGATGTACTCGGCGTCGCTCTACGAGACGTTCGTCACCGACTTCCTGCGCGATACGGTGGAGGACGCCACCGTCGTCGGGTCCTCGCTCACCTCCGCCTACGTCGCCAGAGCCGCGACGAGCGGGGCCGTCTCGGTGGACGAACTCGTGCTCGTCTGCCCGACGGCGACGACGATGCCCGGCCGCCGGACGTGGCTCCGCTCCCTGCTCCGCTCGCCGCTCGTGGGTGAAGGGCTGTTCAACCTGCTGTCGAGCGAGCGGTCGCTGCAGTACTTCCAGGCCGACCACGGCTTCGCGGACCCGAGCAACGCCGACGACGAGTGGCTCGAATACCGGTGGCAGCTCACCCACCAGCCCGGTGCGCGGTTCGCCCCGGCGTCGTTCGTCAGCGGCTTTCTCGACTCCGACCTCGACCTCGCGGAGACGCTCGCGGACGTCGACGCCGACGTGACCGTCGTCTGGGGCCGCGACGCCGACATCCTCCCGCTGGAGCAGGGCCGCGAACTCGCCGAGGCCATCGACGCGAAACTCGTCGTGTTCGACGACGCACTCCTCCTCCCGCACTACGAACACCCGACCGAGTTCGCCGCCGTCGTCCGGGGCGACGTGGTCGACGACCTGGAGTACGTCGAAGCCTGAGCGGAAGAGAGCCAACGCTCTTGTCTGCCAAACTTGCGACTGGCACACTCGGAATGTGAGCGAAGGGATCAGCCACTGTATTTATTGCCGGTATTGTTAGACAGAGAGCGTGAGTGTATCGAGCAACTGGACCGACAGAAAGCTTATCGCAATAGTACATGGAATCGAGACATGCCTCTCCGTCGACGGTTTGGTCCTCTCATCATCGTCTGCTTGCTGGTGGCAGTTTCTGGCTGTTCGGTGCCAAACATTGGCGGGTCATCAGAGGGGTCCACAGGAGTTGTACTTGAGAACGAGTACAACCAAACAGAGCGTATCAACCTCTCCATTCAGAGCGAGAACACCACGGCTCAATTTAATCTGACGCTCACGCCCGGCATGGGGGTCGACCTCCATGAAGCGTTCTCACAGCAAGGTGAGTACAGGGTCACTGTCCAGCGAGGAGACGACGCTCCGGTTGCCGGACTCGTTGGTATCGGTGAGAACGCCGATGGCGAACGTGTCGGAGGGACAGTCCTGATAACGGTTGATGAGGATGGTTCGTTCGTTATCACGGGATTGGAGCAGCCGCCGTAAACCCGCAACACGAACCCAGCGGCGTGCTATACTCGCGGCACGTGTCTAACAGCTGAGCCACGGCGGATCGGTACGAAAGAAAGCTATCTCGTTGCTTGCCGGTCTTGTTAGACAGAGAGCGTGAGTCTATCAGACCTGTCCCACTCCGTAGTTACGGGACTCTCATCATCCGACGTGTCGAATCGTCATATTCGGCGTACACCTCGACGGTTTGGTCGGGGTTCAAACGGAACGTCACGTCGTCCCCCGCTTCGTCAAGAATGTGGTCGGTGGATGTTGACGATGTATTGGCGAGGCGAGCGGTGTACTGGTTCGCTCGCCCCATCTGCTCAACGCGTATTGTCGCGGTGCATGATGGGTCAGCGGACTCGTCACAGCTGTAGGTTGCTCGCACCTTGTGCTCTCGTTCACCATTACCGGTGAGGCCCCGTGTAAGGTCCGAACAGCCAGCAGTCATGGAGATGCCGAGGAGGGCGAGGAGGGACCGTCGCTTCATGCAGGCAATTTCGTGGTTTTAAATAAATACTTTCTCCTGACGGGTGATACACTCGCGGCACGAGTCTAACAGCTGAGTCACCAGAATCCCATATGAAATAAACACGGCGGGCGACTGTGGGGAGAGCGTTGGCCGGTGCTACCAGCGACGACACACTGACGCTGTCGAAAGAAGGTTGTGACCTACCGCGGGTCGAGCGTCAGCACCCGGTCGCCAGTCGTCTCCGAGCGACCGACACTCACGCCGACGGTCATCCCGACGGACACCTCGTCGGGGGCGGCGTCGACGATACCGGTCAGGCGGACTTCGCCGAAGTCGGCGACGGCCGTGACGTAGGGCACGTCGTCGGCGAACTGTGGGGTGGCGACCCGGACGACGGTGAACGTCTCGACGCGCCCCGAGTCGGGGAGGGACGTCTCGGTGAGGGCCTGTGAGCCACAGTGCGGGCAGACCCGCCGTGGCGGGAGCGACCCGTGGCCGTTCTCACACGAGCAGTAGTAGCCCGACCCGTCCTCGACGGCGTCGAGCAGGTCGTCGAACCCGTCCTCGCGGGGGGCGTCGTCGGCGCTCATCGTTCGACCTCCAGAACGTGGACCGTCGCACTGGCGACGGTGCCGCCGGCGTTGTGCGCCAGTCCGACTCGCGGGTCGTCGAGGTCCGACGAACGCGGGTGGGTCCCGCGCAGGAGTTTCGTCAGCGAGGCGATTTGGGCGACACCGGTCGCGCCGACGGGGTGGCCCTTCGCCTTCAGACCGCCCGAGACGTTGATCGGGAGTCGGCCGTCGCGGGTCGTCTCGCCGTCTCGGGCCGCGCCGACGCCCTCGCCGTAGTCGTAGAAGCCCAGCGCCTCGATAGCGAGGACTTCGGCGATGGTGAAACAGTCGTGGACCTCCGCGAGGTCGACGTCGTCCGGGCCGATACCGGCGTCATCGTAGGCCATCTCGGCGGCCTTCTCGGTGGCCGGCGAACGTGCTAGCCACTCCCGGTCGTGGAGCGCGAGTTTGTCGCCACCCTGCCCGCTGCCGGTGACGGAGACGGCAGCGTCGAGGCCTTCGCGCTCGGCGAACTCCTCGCTGACGAGCACCGCCGCGCTCGCGCCATCGGAGATGGGACAGGAGTCGAACAGCCCCAGTGGGTCGGCGATACGCGGCGCGTCGAGTGCCTGCTCGACGGTGATGGCGTTTCGGAACTGCGCGTACTCGTTGGGCAGGGCGTTGTCGTGGTTCTTCACCGCGACGTGCGCGAGGTCCTCGACGCTCCCGCCGTACTCCTCGAAGTAGGCGGTGGCCATCAGCGCGTACGCGCCGGGGAACGTCATCCCCGCGCGAATCTCGTAGAGGTCGTCCGCGGCGATGGAGAGGCCGTCGGTGGCTCCCGCGGTGCCCATGTTCGTCATGCGTTCCATCCCGCCGACGAGGACGACGTCGGCCTCGCCGTTTCGGACGGTCTTGACGGCCTCGCGGACGGCGACGCCCGAGGAGGCACACGCCGTCTCCAGTCGTGTGGCGGGCGCGTTCACGCCCACCGCCTCGGCCATCAACGGTCCCTGATGGCCCTGGTGTTCCGCCAGTTCCCCCATGAAGTTCCCGAAGAACAGGTGCTCGACGGTCGGCGGGGCGACCCCCGCGTCGTCGAGTGCGGCCAGTCCCGCCTCCGCGAAGAGGTCCCGGCCCGTGCGGTCGGGCATCCGCCCGAACGGCGTCAGTCCGACACCCGCGATACGTACCTCTGACATGGACTGACGTACTCGGTTGCGCCGTATATGTCTGCCGCGAGACGGCGCGAGAACGCACGAGCGAACCGCTTACGCTGTTCTGGAATGGTCGGTCGAAGATTAACAGCGTGCGAGAGCTACCGGCAGTCGACAGTTTCGTTCCCGCGACCCGACAGGTCGGAGATGAGTCTGAACTCCCTCCTCGGACTCGGTGCCGTCTACGGCCTCGGCGGTGGTGGCCTCACCGCCGCCCTGCTCTCCCCCGTGCCCGCCGTCCTCGACCGCTCGCCCCCGGCGACCGCGTTCGTCGTCGGGATGGGGGCGTTGATGCTCGGTCCGTTGCTCGTCGCCACCTCCGACACCGGTCTCGACACCGCGACGGCCGGCGGGGTGGCCGGCTTTCGGGACACCACCGACCCCTCGAAGTACCAACCGGAGACCATTCCGATGTCGGGACGGGTGGAACTCGCCTGCGACCTCGTCGGCCTCGGCGTCTGCTGTCTCGCGGCCGTCGGTCCGTTCGTCTGAGTCGACGCGACGGTCACGCGGCGCGGCTACATCCCCATGTCCGAGGCGGCGTCGGGCACGGGCAGGTCGTGGACGGCGACGGCCAGCAGTTCGGCGACGTGGTCGAGCGCCATGTCGAACCCGTAGTAGCGTTCGAGTTCGTCGCCGTCGGCGGTCGGTCTGACCTTGAGCATCGCGTACCCCTCCACGTTCTGGGCGACCGCTGCCGTCCGACCCGCACGCTCGTAGGCCAGCACACGCTCGGTCTCGGTCTCGTAGTAGCGGGCGGTGATGCCGTTCGCTTCGGCGGTATCGGTCGTTTCGTGGTCGTCCGTCCCGTCGTGCTCCTCGCTCGCGTCGGCGTCGCTCATACCACTCGTTGTCGTGCCACCCCGTCGTCTCTGTCGGTTCCGGAACGAGCGCCCGAGAACCACAACGGCCGAGTCCCCGGCGACGGACCTCGGGGTATGCGCTGGCTGGAATCCGGCACCCGACGGGACATGTGCGCCGCCCTCCTCGCACTCGGGGAGGCGCGTGGACCCGAACTGAAGCGCCGTCTCGAACGCCACTACGACGACCGACTGGACTCCAAGCGGTTCTACGACCGCCTCTCGGCGCTCGAGTCCTCGGGCCACGTCGAACGCCACGTCGACGGCCTGGACGACATCTACTCGTTGACCGAGCGTGGCGAACGGGGCGTCCGCGCCCAACGACAGTGGCTCACCGACTGCGTGGAGACCGCAGACGAGAACGAGGAGTAGTCCGACGAGCGGTCAGTTGGCGGTCGCCTCGTCCAGCAGCGCCGCCATCGCCGCCTCGTCCATCTCGCGGGGTTCGACGAGGTCGAAGACGTTGCCGTAGCGGTCCTCGAACTGCACCTCGACACCCCACGGGTTGTCTTCGGGTTCGCCGTGGAACGCGACACCCGCCTCGCGCAAGCGGTCGTACTCCGCCCGGCAGTCGTCGGTGCCGAGGACGAACGCGACGTAGCCGGGGACCTGCGCCCCGACACGCTCGCGTTGCGCGTCGGTCTCCGGTTCCATCAGCGAGAACTGCGGCAGTTCCTGCTCACCGGGCGAGACGGTCAGCCAGCGACCCATCCCCCCCCATGTCCACGTCGTCGCGTTTCACGAATCCCAGTACCCGAGTGTAGTACGCGAGCGCCTCGTCGAGGTCGTCGACAAGCAGCGTCGCGTGCGAGAGTTCTGTTATCACGGCCAGTATCCTGTTGGATTCTCGAGGACATGAACGCGCGCCTAGCGGGGTGAGTGAAAGTGAACGTGAGGACGGCCGGCGACCGATCGAGAAGCGGCGCTCGCGCTCAGTTCAGCAACTGTGCGGCGATGGTGTTGCGGAGCACCTCGCTGGTGCCCTCGTATATCTCGTTGAGTTTCGCGTCGCGGTAGAACCGTTCCGCGGGGAAGTCCTTGGTGTAGCCGTAGCCGCCGTGGATCTGGATGCCCTCGTTGGCGACCTCACGGGAGACCTCGCTGGCGTAGAGTTTCGCCTGTGCGGCCTCCTTGACGTAGTCCTCGCCGCGAATCTTCTTGTCCGCCGCCTGGTGCATCAGCAACCGCGCGGCGGACGTCTTCGTGTCCATGTCCGCCAGTTTGTGCTGGATGGACTGGAACCCGCTGATGGGCTGGTCGAACTGTTCGCGTTCCTGACTGTACGCCAGCGCCTCGTCGAGGGCGGCCTGTGCGATACCGACACCGCGAGCGGCGATGGTGATGCGCCCGCCGTTGAGCGTCTTGAGCGCGTGGACGAACCCACGCCCCTCCTCGCCGAGTCGACGGTCGGCGGGGATGCGCAGGTCGTCGAAGCGGAGTTCGGCGGTCGGACAGCCCTTGTCGCCGAGTTTGTCCTCCGTGCCCTCGACGATGAACCCGTCGTCCTCCTCGGGGCGGACGATGAACGAGGAGATGCCCTTGTTGCCGGCGTCGGGGTCGGTCTTGGCGAACAGCGTCACCGTGTCGGCCTCCGACCCGTTCGAGATCCACAGTTTGTTGCCGTTGACGACGTACTCGTCGCCGTCGCGTTCGGCGGTGGTGCCCATCGCGGGCACGTCACTGCCGGCCTGCGCCTCCGAGAGCGCGAACGCGCCGATGTCCTCGCCTTCCGCGAGCGGCGTCAGATACTCCCGTTTCTGCGCCTCGTCACCGAACTCGTAGAGCATGTTCCCCGCCAGCGAAGTGTGGGCGGCGACGATGGTGCCGACGCCGCCGGAGCCACGCGATATCTCCGCGAGGCCCAGCGCGTAGGAGTGATAATCGAGGCCGGCCCCGCCGTACTCCTCGGGGAACGGCATCCCCATCAGGCCGAGTTCGCCCATCTCGCTCACGAGATCGTGGGGGAACTCGTCGTCGTGGTCGATGTCGGCGGCACGCGGGACGATCTCCTCGTCGACGAACTCGGAGACCATCTCCTCGATCTGCTTCTGCTCGGGCGAGAGGCTGAAGTCCATACCTCGCCTCCGAGCCATCCGGACTTCATTGTTGGCATCACCACCGCTGACGGCGCGTTGCGGCGAAACGAGAACGAGGACGCGGAGCCGTCACCGGGGCCGCCGGGAGGCCGACGGGACTACCGGCTCCGGTCGTAGAGGCGAATGGCGATCTGGAGGGCGAAGCCGACCCAGCTGAAGCGGTAGGCGACGACCGCCGCCAGTACGAAGAGCGCCGCGATCCGCCGCTTGCCACGGGAGAGCGCGAGGGCGGCCTCGAAGAGCATCGACAGCGCGCTCGTCGTCCTGGTAGTTCCGTTCGAGAGGAGATCTCCGAGTGTCATCGCCACGGGGAGGCGACGAGACGGCAAAGCGTAGCGCCACGCAGGTGCCGGGTGACCGACCGTCGAGCTCAGAGCCACTTCTGGTAGTAGAGGATGTCCGTACCCCACTCCGGCAGGGGACGGCGGTCGACGAGTTCGTACCCCCGCGACTCGACGGCGCGGTTTCGCTGCTGGAGGTGGCCGTTCGTGTCGAGGACCACTCGAGCGTACCCACGGCGGTCCGCGAGCGCCTCGAGCGTCCCGACGAGGTCGTCGACGACCTCCCCGTCGCGCCACGTCGGGAGGACGCGGACGCGTCGCAACCCGACCGTCTCGTCGTCGGTCGGGAGGAACCCGCCCGTCGCGACGACCCGGTCGTCGACCACGCCGACCAGGAAGTCCCCGTCGACGAGGTAGTACCGCTCGACGTCGTGGAGGTCCGTCGCCCACGCGGGCGAGAAAATCGGCATCGCCTCCGAGAGGTCACGGACGTGGACGTCCCAGACCGCCGCGGCGTCCGTGGGGCGATAGCGCCTGACCTCGGGAGTCCTCACAGACTGAACGCGTGAACGCACCCACATAACAGTCTTGTTACACCACGGCGGACAGTCACCGGATCGGCCACGCCGGGGTTCGGACTACTCGTAGTCGTAGAAACCACGCCCGGACTTCTTCCCGAGGTCACCGGCGTCGACCTTCCGCTTGAGGAGGTACGCCGGTTTGTAGCGGTCGCCCAGTTCCTCGTGGAGCGTCTCGGTCGCGTCGAGACAGATGTCGAGGCCGATGTGGTCGGCGAGTTCGAGCGGCCCCATCGGGACGTTCGTCCCGAGTTTCATCCCGCGGTCGATGTCCTCCTTCGTGGCGACGCCCTCGTCGAACGCCCGGACGCCCTCGTTGATCCACGGCATGAGGATGCGGTTGGAGACGAATCCGGGCTTGTCGTCGGACTCCCACGTCTCCTTGCCGAGGGCTTCGGCGAGACCGTGGGCGAGCGACGTCACCTCCTCGCTGGTGTGCTCGCCGGTGACGACTTCGACGCCCTTCATGACCGGGACGGGGTTCATGAAGTGCAACCCGACGACGAGTTCGGGACGCTCGGTGGCGCTGGCGATGGTCGTGATGGAGAGCGTCGAGGTGTTCGTCGCCAGGACCACGTCCTCGGGGACCGCCTCGTCCAGGTCCGCGAAGATGTCCTGCTTGACGTCCATGTTCTCGACGGCCGCCTCGACGACGACGTCACACTCCGCGAGGTCCGCCAGTTCCGTCGTCCCGGTCAGACGCTCGCGGGCCGCGTCGGCCTCCGCTTGGGTCAGTTTCTCGGCGTTCACGAGTCGCCCGAGCGACTCCTCGATGGCCTCGAAGCCACGGTCGAGGAACTCCTGCTCGACGTCCCGGACGACGACGTCGTAGCCCTGCTGGGCGCAGACCTGTGCGATGCCGCCGCCCATGGTGCCCGCGCCGACGACGCCGATACGCTCTATCGAATCGAAGCCACGCATACTCGTCGCTCTCCGCGCGGTGGGTAAAGCGTGCCGCTCTCCGGTTCGGGACGTGTTCCGAGAGGGACGAGAGAACGGTCGAGAACTCAGACCAACGCCGGGAGTTCGCCGAGCGACTCGATGCGGTGGGTCGGCTCACAGTCGGGCACCGCGTCGTCACGGACGACGAGCGCGGAGTCGACACCGGCGTTCGCGGCCGCCTCCACGTCCACTGCGGAGTCACCGACGTAGAGCGCGTTCCGCGTCCCCAGGTCGTCGAGCGCGGCGTCGAGGTAGTGGGGGTCGGGTTTCATCCGGCGCAGGCCCTCGGGCGTGTAGGGGTTGCCGTAGACCGCCTCGAACCGGTCTTCGATACCGAAGAACTGGAGGATGAACCGAATCGTCTCGTGCTGGTTGTCGCTGACGAGGCCGAGGCGGGCGTTCAGGTCCCAGAGCGTGCTCGCGTCGTCGTAGAGCGTCCGGAGCCCCTCGCGGAGTTCGCGTTTCTGTTCGCGGACCGCGTGGGCGGCGGCCTCGTAGCAGAACGTGCTCGCGTCGATACGGTGTTCGGCACAGAGCGTGCGGATGGCCTCGACGTTGCCCCCGACGAGCGCCCGGACCTGCTCGCCCGACGGCGTGGAGAGGTCGAAGCTCTGGAAGGTCCGTTCGGCCGCCCGCCAGAGGGTTTCGTGGTTGGGGAGCTCCGTGAGCACCCCGTCGTTGTCGAGGACGACTGCGGCGTAACTCACGCCCGTACCTCGTCGTCGCTCTCGGTCATGGAGGGTGGGATGTGTCTCCCACATATGAATCTGTCCGAACACGCACGCCGACCGTCGGACGGGGGAGACACGTCAGCCTCGGAGAACGATACGAGCGGTTGCACCAACAGTAAAATAGACGGTTGGTGAACACCCATCCGCATGATTCCCATCGACGACTCGCCGCTCTGTCGGGACGGCAAGGTCCTCATCCTCGCGTTCGACCACGGCCTCGAACACGGCCCGGTGGACTTCGCCGGCCTCCCCGAGAGCGCCGACCCGGAGCGAACGTTCGAGGCGGCGACCCACCCCGCCGTCACCTCCATCGCCGTCCAGAAAGGCATCGCCGAAGCGTACTACCCCTCCTACGAGGACGACGTGAACCTCCTCATGAAGCTCAACGGCACGTCGAACCTCTGGATGGGCGAACCCGACACGGCCGTCAACTGCTCGGTCGACTACGCCGCCGAGGTCGGCGCGTCGTCCGTCGGCTTCACCGTCTACGGTGGCTCGAACAACGAGATAGAGATGGTCGAGGAGTTCCGAGAGGCACAGGAGGCCGCCCGCGAGTACGGCCTCCCGACGGTCATGTGGTCGTACCCGCGCGGACAGGGACTGAAGAACGACACCAGCGAGGAGACCATCGCGTACGCCGCTCGCCTGGCGCTCGAACTCGGCGCGGACGTGGCGAAGGTGAAGTACCCCGGTAGCAAGACCGGGATGGAACACGCGGTCCAGATGGCCGGCAAGACGAAGGTCGTCATGTCCGGCGGGTCGAAGACGACCGACCGCGAGTTCCTCCAGTCGGTGAAGGCCGTGATGGACGCCGGCGGGAAGGGCCTCGCCGTCGGCCGGAACGTCTGGCAGCGTGAGAACCCCACCGCGCTCCTCGACTCGCTAGAGAAGGTCATCTTCGAGGGAGCGTCCGTCGACGCCGCCCTCGAATGACCGCCGACCACGCGACGACCGACCACCCGGTCGTCGACGCGGTGTTCGAGACGGTTGCACAGACCGCCCCCGAAGTTCGCGAGAGCCTCGTCGGTCGCCGGAGCTACGAGGCGGGCGAGAACCCCTCGGGCGAACAGCAACTGGAGGCGGACCTGTTCGCCGACCAGTTGTTCGAGGAGGCACTCCTCGCGCTGGAGGGCGTCGGCAGCTACGCCAGCGAGGAGCGAGACGACGTGGTCGAAGCGGACGAACAGGGAGACGACGACTACCACCTCGCGCTCGACCCGCTCGACGGCTCCTCGAACGTCAAGTCGAACAACGCGATGGGCACCATCGTCGCCGTCTTCGACGAACCGCTCCCGGCAGGCGGTGACGCGCTCGTCGCCGCGGGCTACGTCCTGTACGGCCCGCTGACGACGATGGTCGTCGCCTGCGACGGGCAGGTGTCGGAGTACACCGTAATCGACAGCGCGGCGCAACGCGACGCGGGAGATGCGAGCGGCGACGGTACAGAGCCGCGAGCAGTCGAACGGACCGTCAACGACGCCGACCTCACACTCCCCGAAGACCCCACCGTCTACGGCTTCGGTGGCCGGGTCCCCGAGTGGACCGACGACTTCGCGGGCTACGTCGGCCTCGTCGAGGACGAACTGAAGCTCCGCTACGGCGGCGCGATGATCGGCGACGTCAACCAGGTGCTCACCTACGGCGGTATCTTCGGCTACCCCGGTCTGCGCCACCGCTCGGAGGGGAAGCTTCGACTGCTGTTCGAGGGCATCCCCATCGCGGCCATCGTCGAGGCCGCGGGCGGCCGCTCCAGCGACGGTAGCGGGTCACTACTGAAGCGGACGCCCGAGGAACTCCACGAACGCACACCGGTGTTCGTCGGCAACGACGAGTTCGTCGAACGACTCGAACTCGCACTGGAGTAGCCCGGACACGGGCTACGAACTGGCACGCGACCGCTCGTTTTCGACCACGCGTCTCGAATCACGAGCGCACGCTCACGGCCTGCTCGGGACCGTCGAGTTCGACGGGCCGTGAACGGTGCCGACCGACGCCGGTGGTCGGTCGGCGTTCAGACGTCGGGGGCGTGTTGTGGGTCCACGAACGCCTCGTAACCCTCTGGCAGACTGTCGAGGACGGCCGAAATCTCCCCGTCCGTGACACCCGCGGCGACCGACGAGAGCACCGCCGTCGCCTCCGCCTCCGGGTCGAGGACCGTCCGAGGAACCGTCGATGCGGTTCGAGAACGCCTCCGGCGAGCGGTCGTCGGCCGTCTCGGCGTTGGTGAGGTCCGTCTCGAACGCTTCGGGGAGTTGGGCGGCGAGGGCCTCCGCTTCCTCGTCGGGCAGTGTCGCGCCGAGCGACCGCAGGACGGCGTGGGTACTCTCTCGGGCGGCGTCGACCGTGTCGTGGCCGCCGCACCTCTGGACGTGCTGGAGCAGGTCGGTCTCCTGTGTGACTCCGGCGAACGGCCGGTAGTTCCTTGGTCCGACGGCTTTCTCGTGTGCGGCGGGGACCCGACGACGACGACACCGGTGTCGGTCACCACAAGACAACGATTTTCACGTCGGTCTGCGCAGTTCGGCGCATGAAGGTGCGCATCGCTGCGGAGGCCAGCGAGGAGGAGGCACAGGCCATCGCCGCTGCTCTCGCCCGACACGCCGTCGAAGAGGTCGAGGTGTACGTCGGCGACGCCGACGAACCCGCCGTCGTCCACGACGCTCAGCGCGTCGGTGACGCCGTCCCGAACGACGACCTCGGCCCGACCGAGCGCGAAATCGCGCTCCTCGAAGAGATAGCCGCCATCGAGCAGGGCGGCCACGAGAAGTACAAGGAGCGCCTCTCGGACCAAGGGAAACTGTTCGTCCGCGACCGGATGGACCTCTGGTTCGGCGAGGACGGTCTGCTGTTCGAGGACGGCAAGTTCGCCGAGTTCGACGCCGAGGACCGCCTGCCCGCGGACGGTCTCATCACGGGTGCGGCGGAGTTCGAGGGGCGGGACGTCCACTTCATGGCCAACGACTTCACCGTCAAGGCGGGGTCGATGGCCGCGAAGGGCGTCGAGAAGTTCCTCCGGATGCAACAGCGCGCGCTGAAGACCGGCAAACCGGTCCTCTACCTGATGGACTCCTCGGGCGGGCGCATCGACCAGCAGACCGGCTTCTTCGCCAACCGCGAGGGTATCGGGAAGTACTACTACAACCACTCGATGCTCTCGGGGCGCGTCCCGCAGATATGCGTCCTCTACGGCCCGTGTATCGCCGGTGCGGCGTACACGCCCGTCTTCGCGGACTTCACCGTCATGGTCGAGGGGATGAGTGCGATGGCCATCGCCTCGCCACGGATGGTGAAGATGGTGACCGGCGAGGAGATATCGATGGAGGACCTCGGCGGCCCGCAGATTCACGCCCGACACTCCGGGAGCGCGGACCTCGTCGCGCGCGACGAGGAGCACGCCCGCGAACTCGTGGCGAAACTCGTCGGCTACCTGCCGAACAACGCCGACGAGAAACCCCCACACATCGATGGTGTCGCTCCGGCCGCCTCCCCGGCGGGCATCGACCGCGTCATCCCGACCGAACCGAACAAAGGCTACGACATGCACGACCTCATCGAACGGGTCGTCGACGAGGACTCCGTCCTCGAACTTCAGCCGAACTACGGCGGCGAGATAATCACGGCGTTCGCCCGCATCGACGGTCGGCCCGTCGGTATCGTCGCCAACCAGCCAGCACAGCGCGCGGGCGCTATCTTCCCCGACGCCGCCGAGAAGGCCGCCGAGTTCGTCTGGAAGTGCGACGCGTTCGACGTGCCCCTCCTCTATCTCTGTGACACGCCCGGCTTCATGGCCGGCTCCGACGTCGAGAAGGAGGGTATCCTCGAACAGGGCAAGAAGATGATCTACGCCACGTCCTCGGCGACAGTCCCAAAGCAGTCGGTCGTCCTCCGGAAGGCGTACGGCGCGGGCATCTACGCGATGAGCGGTCCCGCCTACGACCCCGAGAGCGTCATCGGCCTGCCCGCGGGTGAAATCGGTATCATGGGTCCCGAGGCAGCCATCAACGCGGTGTACGCGAACAAACTCAACGCCATCGACGACCCCGAAGAGCGCGCCGAGCGCGAGGCCGAACTCCGCGAGGAGTACCGCGAGGACATCGACATCCACCGGATGGCGAGCGAAGTCGTCGTCGACGAGATCGTCCCGCCCGCCTCGCTGCGCGAGGAACTCGCCAACCGCTTCGCGTTCTACGAGACCGTCGAGAAGGACCTCCCGAGCAAGAAACACGGCACCGTGCTGTAACGTCGTCTGTTCGTTCCGTTTTCACGGGTCCCGCAGCGCCTCGACCAGCACCGTCCACGCCAGCGCCGCGAGGCCGACGTCCCGTGCGAGTACGTCACCGAACCGCCCCGACAGCACCCAGACGACGAGGAGATACGCCACCGTCGCGGTCAACGAGACGGCGGCGACGAGGCTGGCGAACGCGGTGAACCGGTCGACGAGGAGTGCGAGGCCGAACCCGACCTCCAGCACCCCGTTGACGAACATGAAGACGACCGGTGAGACGACGAGCAACGGTGCCAGCCAGTCGGTGACGTAGACGGCCCACGCCTCGGGGGCGAGCAGTTTGTGCACCCCGGCGAGGAGGACCATCGCGCCGAGGCCCACTCGCGCGAGCGTCGACGGGTCGGGCGACCGGGTGGCGACGGCCCGACTTCGCGCGACGACACGCTCGTAGGAGGTCATGACGAGAGATAGGCGGGTCGTACCCAAAGGGCCGTCGGGCCGGACGCGACGACTCTGGGGGCGAGAACGGGTCCATGCCCCGTCGGGTGGTGGTGTGACACGAACGGTGGTTATCCTCACGCTTTCGTGGCTTTCGGCGGCATTACGTGCTGGTTTCTCCTCGTAAGGCGCTGATAACAATGGTGTGAGGTGGTGTGCGATAGCACAAGCCCGACCGGGCCACTCGACCCATGTCACACCCGACCGACGCCGCCACACCCACGCAGACCGGGACGCTCCAGTTCGTCGCCCGCCACGAGCGGGCGCTCTGGGCGTTCGCCATCGCCGCGCTCGTCGCGGACATCGCGCTGACCACGTACGGTCTGGCGAACGGCGCGGTCGAACTCAACCCGCTCGCGGCGTGGGTCATCGCGGAGTACCACGTGCTCGGGATGACGGGGCTGAAACTCGGCGGCGTCGCTATCGCCGTCTTCGGCCGCCTGCTCATCCCCGACGAGTTCGGGGCACTCGTCCCGCTCGCACTCGGCGTCCCGTGGGCGCTCGCGTCGCTCATCAACGTCTTCACCATCGCGTCGCTCTGACTCGCCGACGCCCGAACTACTCCTCGACGGACTCTCGCTTGAGCGACAGCGCCGTCCGGTCGAACGCACAGACGAGTAGCTCCTCGCCGTCGTCGTTCTCACGGTTGACCGCGAACGCCTCGACGTGCATCGTCACGACACCGCGCTCGCCGTCGCTCGTCTCGCGCTTGTCGGTGACCGTCGACTGTGCCCGAACGGTGTCGCCGTGGAACACCGGCGCGGGGTGGGTGACGTCGTCGTACGAGAGGTTGGCGACGATGGTGCCGTCGGTGGTGTCGGGGATGGTGAGACCGACGGCCAGCGACATGGTGTAGAGGCCGTTGACGAGTCGGCTGCCGAACTGCGTGTCGGCGGCGAACTCGTCGTCGAGGTGCAACGGCTGCTGGTTCATCGTCATATCACAGAACGTCTGGTTGTCGCGCTCGCTGACGGTACGGCGCTTCTCGTGTTCGATGGTCTCGCCGACTTCGAACTCCTCGTAGTAGCGTCCGGTCATACGACCCCGTGCGCACCACCGGGAGAAAAGTCCCACCGACCCACGCCCGGTCGGACCGGACGGGACCCGTCGACGGACGGGGGAGCGTCCGTGGCGCCGACGACACGCGACGGTACGCCGGCCGAACGCACTTCCGCGACGACGGCGAGAGTCCGACCATGCGAACACGATTCCGTGACGACGACGTCGGGAAGCGCGTCGTTCGGCCGAACGGTGGCGAGGTCGGCGTCGTCGTCGCCGTCGAAGCCGACGGGGAGCGGGCACGCGTCGAGACCGACGACGGACTCGCCGACGCCGTCGCGTCGGCACTCGGTCGGGACGACGAGGACGTCCTCGAACTCTCGATGGACGACGTCGAGACGGTGACCGACGACACCGTCCGCCTCCAGCGACCACTCGACTGAGCGCCGAACCGACGACACTCAGGCGTCGAGTCGGCCGACGACCGGGTCGAGGTGACTCCAGCCGACGACGGCGACGACGGTCCCGCCGTCGACCGCCGCGAGTCGCCGGGCCATACGGCGCTCGCGGACGGCGTCGGTGATGCGGACGGCCGGCGGGGCCACCGTCGCGCCCGCGAGCAGTGAACACCGCGAGACGTGGTCGGCCTCGTGGTCGGCCTGCGCCTCGGGCGTGGCGTCCTCACAGCCGTAGGTGGTCGCCTCCGGCGGGTCGGGGGGCTCGGGCGAGAGCGCCGCGAGCCGGTCGCCGAGGGCGTTACGGGTGACGGCGAGCGTGCGGTCGGCGACCGCTCGAACCGTCTCCCACGAGCGATCCGTCCGGTGGGTCTCACGGACCAGTCCGAAGAGGAGACGGGAGTCGAGGGGGTCGGCACTCACGAGTCGTGCGGCCGGGGCGGCCGCGATGGCGGCGCTCATCTCGCCGCCGGTCTCCGGCGGGTCGGTCGCCGCGAACCGACGGTACAGCGGGAGCGACGCTCGCGGGAGTTCGAGCGCCAGCGTGTCGGGATCGACCCTCCGGCAGATCCGCCGGACGCGGGCGACGCTCGCGGGGTGGTCGTGGACGACGCCGACGACCAGCAGGTCGCTGCCGTCCGGACGGACGACGTGTCGGCAGTGTCGTTCGTCGGCGACGGTGCTCGCTGTCGCGGGCGGTGACTCACGGTCGGCACCGGGGCCGGTCCCCGTATCGGGAGAGACGTCGTCGGGCGCGTCGGTCGGTGGGGGTGTGCGGGATGCCATCTATCGACAGCCTCGACCGACGCTGGGCGCTCCCCCGAGGCGTCGTTGTGGGCTACGTCCGTACTCGGGGCGGGGGACGACCGGCAACACATATAGGGGTTTGAAGCCCACGACCCGCCACGAGACGAGTATGACTCGACGCAGCGTGCTGTTCTCGCCCGGTGACCGGCCGAAACTGATGCGCAAGGCCCCCGGTACGGGCGCGGACGTGGTCGTCTTCGACCTCGAAGACGCCGTCGCTCCCGGAGAGAAGGAGGCCGGTCGCGCGGCCGTCCGTGCGGTCCTGACCGACCCGGCGTTCGACCCCGACTGCGAGGTCTGCGTCCGTGTCTCGACGCACCAGACGGGCGCGGACCTCGACGCCGTCGTCGCCACGGACGCTCGTCTCGACGCCGTGATGCTCCCGAAAGCCGAGTCCGCCGACCAGGTCGACACGCTGGCGGCGATGCTCGCGGAACGCGACGCCGACGTCCCGGTGTTCGCGCTCTGTGAGACCGCCACCGGCGTGCTCCACGCCGAGGCCATCGCCGGGGCCGAGGCGACGACGGCGGTCGCCTTCGGTGCGGAGGACCTCTCGGCGGACATCGGCGCGAACCGGACCGACGAGGGGACGGAGGTGCTCTACGCCCGCGAACACGTCGTGCTGGCCGCGAGCGCCGCCGGCGTCGACGCCGTCGACACCGTCTTCACCGACATCGAGGACACCGACCGTCTCGCCGAGGAGACGGCGTTCGCTCGTGACCTCGGCTACGACGGGAAGATGGCGATCCACCCCGTACAGGTCCCGGTGATGAACGAGGCGTTCACGCCGACCGACGAGCAGGTGGCGTGGGCGCGGCGGGTCCTCGACGCCCGCGACGACCACGGGGGCGAGGGCGTCTTCCGCGTCGACGGCGAGATGGTCGACGCGCCGCTCATCACGCGGGCGGAGACGGTGCTGGCACGGGCAGGTGAGACGAACGGCGAAACGGGCGACGACGACGCCGAGTAAGCCACTCATTACCGTTCCGGTAGGTATTGCCAACCGTCGAATTCGGCGGGCAAGACCGTCGTAACTCCGACATACTTAACCGGCGCGTCACCGACTCGCAGGGTATGTCAGAAGAGGCCAACCCGTTCGAGAGTCTGCAGGAGCAGGTCGACGACGCGGCCGAGTTCCTCGACGTTCGATCGGACCTCCTCGAACGGCTGAAACACCCCGAGCGAATCCTCGAAACCAACCTCACGGTCGAGATGGACGACGGCTCACTGGAGGTGTTCAAGGCGTTCCGTTCGCAGTTCAACGGTGACCGTGGTCCCTACAAGGGTGGCATCCGCTATCATCCGGGCGTCAGCCGTGACGAGGTGAAGGCACTGTCGGGTTGGATGGTCTACAAGACGGCCGTCGTCGACATCCCCTACGGCGGCGGGAAGGGCGGCATCGTCGTCGACCCCCGCGAGTACTCCGACGGCGAAGTCGAGCGGCTGACCCGTGCGTTCGCCAACGAACTGCGCCCCATCATCGGCGAGGATACGGATATCCCCGCACCGGACGTCAACACCGGCCAGCGCGAGATGAACTGGATAAAGGACACCTACGAGACGCTGGAGAACACCACCGCGCCGGGCGTCATCACCGGGAAGGCTCCCGACTCCGGTGGCTCCGCGGGCCGCGTCGAGGCGACCGGTCGCTCGACGATGCTCACCGCCCGTGAGGCGTTCGACTACCTCGACAAGGACATCGAGGGCGCGACCGTCGCCGTCCAGGGCTACGGCAACGCCGGTTCCATCGCCGCGCGTCTCATCGAGGAGGAACTCGGCGGCACCGTCGTCGCCGCCAGCGACTCCTCGGGGGCCATCTACAACGCCGACGGCTTCGACGCCGCCGCGGCGAAGGACTACAAGGACGAGACGGGGAGCGTCACCGGGTTCTCGCAGGCCGCCGAGGAACTCACCAACGAGGAACTGCTCACCCTCGACGTCGACCTACTCATCCCCGCCGCACTGGAGAACGCCATCGACGCCGACCTGGCCGAGGACGTGCAGGCCGACGTCGTCGTCGAGGCCGCGAACGGTCCCATCACGCCCGACGCCGACGACGTCCTCACCGAACGCGACGTCGAGGTGCTGCCGGACATCCTCGCCAACGCGGGCGGCGTCACCGTCTCGTACTTCGAGTGGGTCCAGAACCGCCAGCGGTTCTACTGGACCGAACAGCGCGTCAACGACGAACTCGAACGCGTCATCACCGAGGCGTTCGACGCCCTGACCGACGCCTACGAGGAGAAGGGGACGCCGAACTTCCGCACTGCGGCCTACGTCGTCGCCATCGAGCGCGTCGTCAAGGCCTACCAGCAGGGCGGCACCTGGCCGTGAGGTCGCCGTAGTCACCGCTCGACCGGACTCCGGTCTCTCTACGTCTCGAACCGTCTCGTGCCGACCACGAGCCACAGCGCTATCAGGACGACCAGTCCGGTGTAGACGCCGACGGTGAGCAGGTCCGGCGTTGTGAACACCGTCAGGAGTCCGAACGCCGCGGTCAGACCGGCGATTGCGAGCGTCCCACGACCGACGAACCGTGTCAGGCCCGCCTCGTCGTCGACCCGGTCGGGGTCGTAGCCCGAGATGAGCGTGGGGTCGCCCCGGTAGACCGTCCAGCCCAGCAGCGCCGTGAGTGCCGCTGAGAACAGCAAAACGACGGGGAGGACCAGCGACATACCTCTCGTGACGTGGCGGGACACATCGCCGTTGCGGTCGTTCGGGGCGCTCGGTACGACCGGACAACGCAACTGCAAAGACCCGGCACCCGGACCCTCGGGTATGAAAGCGACCGCTCGCGCCCACCCCATCCAGGGCCTCGTGAAGTACCACGGGATGCGCGACGCCGACCTGCGTCTGCCGTATCACGACTCCATCAGCGTCTGTACTGCCCCGTCGAACACCACGACGACCGTCGAGTTCGACGACTCGCTCGACGAGGACCGCGTCGTCATCGACGGCGAGGAAGTGGACGGTCGGGGGCGCGAACGCGTCGACCACGTCGTGAACTACGTCCGCGAACTGGCGGGCATCGACACGCGCGTTCGCTTCGAGAGCGAGTCGTCGTTCCCCACGAACATCGGGTTTGGCTCCTCGTCCTCGGGGTTCGCGGCTGCGGCCGTCGCGCTCTGTGCGGCGGCCGGACTCGATATGAGCCACGAGGAGATGTCCACCGTCGCCCGCCGTGGCTCCTCCTCTGCGGCCCGCGCCGTCACCGGTGGCGTCTCCATCCTCTACGACGGCCTCAACGACGAGGACTGCTACGCCGAGCGCATCCCGACGGCCCTCGACGACGACCTGCGCATCGTCGCCTGCGAGGTCCCGGCGTTCAAACACACCGAGCAGGCCCACGCCGAAGCCGCCGACAGCCACATGTTCGAGGCGCGACTCGCGCACATCCACGACCAGATAGCGGAGATGCGCGACGCGCTCCATCGCGGCGACTTCGACGCCGCGTTCGAACTCGCCGAACACGACTCGCTGTCGCTCGCGGCGACGACGATGACCGGCCCCGCCGGGTGGGTGTACTGGCAACCGGAGACGCTGGAGGTGTTCAACGCGGTCCGCGACATGCGCGAGGACGGCGTTCCGGTCTACTTCTCGACGGACACGGGGGCGTCGGTGTACGTCAACACCACCGAAGAGTACGTCAAGCGCGTCGAATCCGAACTCTCCGAACTCGTCCCCACGCGCGTCTGGGAGGTCGGTGGCCCGGCGCAGGTGCTGGACGAGAACGAATCGCTGTTCTGAGTCGGTCGACCCAGCAGGCTTATTCTCGAACGGACGAACGTCGGTCCAATGTCCTCCATCGGTCGCCGCCGGCTGCTCGCCGCGAGTGTGAGCGGGTTCGCTTCACTCGCCGGTTGTTCCGCGCTGAGAGACGAGGAGACGGAGTTCAGTCACGAGCCGTATCGTATCGGCGAAGTCGCGCTCAACAACCACGACAGTATCGCTCACGAAGCGGACCTACTGATTCGCCGCGACGACGAGGTCGTCCACTGGCAATCGTACGAACTGCCGCCGAGAGACCCCGGAACCGATGGGAGTTGGGAGAGGATTCCAGCGGCGACGTTCGACGGATGTACGCCGGGAGTCTATCGACTTGCAGTCCGTGTGGACGGCGAGGAGAGACGCGTCTTTCCGACCGTCTCAGACCGCAGTCACGACGGAAACAGTCGAGTCGTTCGACTCCACGGCGACGGGGAGTTCGACTATCTCGCAGGAGCCAAGCGACAGTTCTGTTCGTCACCGACGGCGACGACCGAGTGAAACGACCCTCCGGTCCCGTCGCAGTGACGACCCGCCACTTCCCTCACCGCTCGCTCGACACGCTGATGTTACGCATCTCGCCGCCACACTCCTGACAGCCGACCGGTTGCCGGTCCGCTTCGTGGCGCTCGCCACAGTCCACACATTCGTAGGTGAACGGCGGTTCTCGCACCCCGGATTCGCTGTCGTGTGACATACCGATAGGGAGAGCGGCAGCCCGAACGAACCTGTTGCTTGCGCAGCGACCGAAATACGGCCGGCGGACACGACTCGGGACGTGGCGGTCAGCCCTGTTCGTGGCCACAGTCGCCGCAGGTAATCTCGAAGCGGCCGTCCTCCATCGCCAGGTCGTGGCCCGTCTCCTCGCCACACTCCGGGCAGTAGACGACCGACTCGATATCGTCCCAGTCGTGCATCGCGCCGGGCGCACCGAGTGCGAGGCCGACGACCTCCTCCTCGCCCATGTTGATGCCCTGCTGGTACTCGCCGGGTTCGAACCGGATAGCCTCGTCGGGGCCGACCTCGACGCTCTCGGTGTCGTCGGCTATCTCCTCGCGGGTCTGGAACGTCGCGGTCCCCTCCTGGACGTAGAACACCTCCTCCTGGTCGTGGTGGGTGTGGAGGCCGCCGGAGAACGACTCGCCCGAGTCGAGTTCGAAGTAGTTCATGGCGAAGTCCTCCGTCCCGAGCACCTTCGAGACGGGTTTGCGGACCTCGTGGACCTTCAACGGGTTCGGTTCGTTGCGAATCTCGTCGAGTGCGACCTTCTTCATTACGTCCGGGGCGAGGGACCCTGACGACAAAAGTCCCACCACGTCACCGGACGAGGTGGTCGGCACTCAGTGTAACGCGCCGTCGATGGCCTGGTCCAGGTCCGCACGCAGGTCGTCGACGCTCTCCAGGCCGACGCTGACGCGGATGAGACCGTCCGAGAGGCCGGCGGCTTCACGTTCGGCCTTCGGGACGGCCGCGTGGGTCATCGGCGCTGGCTGTTCGATGAGGCTCTCGACGCCGCCGAGCGATTCGGCGAGCGTGAACACCTCGGTCGACCCGACGACGTCGGAGGCCTCCTCCAGCGTGGCGTCCAACTCGAACGAGAGCATTCCGCCGAAGTCGTCCATCTGGCGGGCGGCGACGTCGTGCTGTGGGTGGCGCTCCAGTCCGGGGTAGAACACCTCGCTCACGTCGGGGTGGGCGTCGAGCCACCCGGCCAACTCGCGGGCGTTCTCGCAGTGGCGGTCCATCCGGACGGGCAGCGTCTTCGTCCCGCGGAGCACGAGGAAGCAGTCGAAGGGACTCGGCGTCGCGCCGACGGAGTTCTGGTAGAAGCCGAACTGCTCGTCCAACGCCTCGTCGTCCGTGACGAGCGCCCCGCCGACCACGTCCGAGTGGCCGCCGAGGTACTTCGTCAGCGAGTGGCTGACGATGTCCGCACCGTGTTCGAGCGGACGCTGGAGGTACGGCGTGGCGAACGTGTTGTCGACCGCACAGAGCGCGTCGTGGTCGTGGGCGACGTCGGCCACGGCCTGGACGTCGACGACCCGCATGAGCGGGTTCGTCGGCGTCTCCGTCCAGACGAGTTCGGTCTCGGGGCGCATCGCGTCTTCGACGGCCTCGGGGTCGGTCGTGTCGACGAACGACGTCTCCACGTCGTACTGTTCGTACACCTGGGTGAACAGACGGTGAGTGCCGCCGTAGACGTCGTCGCCCGTGACGACGTGGTCGCCCGCGCTCAGGAGGTTCATCACGGTGTTGATGGCACCCATCCCCGAGGAGAACGCCCGGCCGTACGCCGCCCCCTCCAGCGCGGCGAGGTTGTCCTCCAGTGCGGTCCGGGTCGGATTGCCCGTCCGCGAGTACTCGTAGCCGCGGTGGTCGCCGGGGGCGTCCTGCTCGTACGTCGAGTTGGCGAAGATGGGCGTCATCACCGCGCCGGTCCGTGGGTCCGGCCCCTGACCGGCGTGGATGGCCTGCGTCTCGAAGGCGAACTCCCCTCGCTCGGGAGCGTCCTGGTCGTCCATACGCCGAGTCTGCGGCCCGTCGTGGTGATTCTTACCGTTCGTCGCCGCGGCGGTGTTTTAGGCGAGCCGAAAATTCGGAACGACTATGTTGGATTAGGCTGGCCTAAAAACATGGACGACGACACGGACGGACGGGCACCCACACGGCGCGAGTATCTCACCCACGGCGGAGCGGTTCTCGCCGGCGGCCTCCTCGCTGGCTGTGCGGGTGACACCGACGGAGCGGGCGCGACGACCGACGGAGGGGACGGAGACACGGCGACGAGCACCCTCGCGGCGTCGACGGGAGAACCGACGCCGGCCCCCGAGACGGAGCAGTCCTCCGGCGAGCGGTCCTACAGCGTCACGATGTCGCCGATGGGCGAGGTCGAGTTCGAGAGCGTCCCCGAGACCGTCTTCACGCGTCTCACCCACCACGCCGGCATGGCGTTCGCGCTCGGACGGGGCGACGCCGTCAACGCGATGCACGCGCCGGACTACTACGACGCGCTCTGGAACCAGTTCACGCCACGACTCGACGGCGTCGAACTCGACTGGACCGGCCTGTACTCCTCCTGGCAGGTCGACGAGGAGCATCTCTACGAACTGGACAGCGACGTCCACCTCGCCGACCCCGCGAGCGTCGCCGCCCTCGACGGGTGGGGCCGCTCGGACGTCGAGGAGATCGCCGAGAACGTCGGTCCGTGGTTCGGCAACACGTTCAGCGACCGTAACCAGTCGCCGCCGGAGGGGTGGCGCGAGGGCTACGAGTACTACACCCTCTGGGAGCAGTTCGAGAAGGTCGCACGGGTGTTCCGGGAACGGGAGCGCTACGAGGCGCTGGCGGCGGTCCACGACGACCTGCTGGCGGCCATCGAGACGGACCTCCCACCCGAGAGCGAGCGCCCCACGGTGGCGATGGTCGGCGCGAGCGACGTCGAGTCCATCTACCCCTACAACGTCAACGCTCCGGGCTTCCTCGCGGCCCACACTCGGCCGTTCGGCGTCACCGACGCGTTCGACGAGAATCTCTCCTCGGGCGACACGGTGGACCTCGAAGGGATGCTGGCGGCCGACCCCGACGTTCTCCTCGTACTCGGCGGGATGCACCCACGGCGGGCGATGGCCGAGACACGACGGGCGCTCGAAGACCACCCGGTCGGTAGCGACCTGAGAGCCGTCGAGGACGGCCGCGTCTACGCACAGGGCGCACGCTACCAGGGGCCCGTTCTCAACCTGTTCCAACTGGAGATGACGGCGAAGCAGCTCTTTCCCGAGCGGTTCGGCGAGTGGCCGCAGTACGACTCGGGACCGTACCCCGAACTACCGGCCGACGAACGACTGTTCGACCACCGGCGGGTCGCCGACGTCGTCGCTGGCCGGTTCTGAGACCGACGAGCGCGTCACCGAGCGGCCGAACGACGTTCCCGTTGAATATACAAGGTGTAGCTCTATCCGAGCAGGTCCGGTGGAAGGTTGCGGGGAGAGACCAATGCACAAATTCACGGAAGCTGGGGGCTTCGACGGACAGGACGGCAGCGAGAACGAGACCGTCTTGACGGACGACCGGTGTCGGTTCGCGCTGTACGACCTCATCTCGCACTTCCACCCCGTACCGGTGTACGACCTGGCCGACCGGTTGCTGGCGTGGGAGCGGACGCGGAACGACGAGCGACTCACCTTCGAGGAAGTTCAGGAACGACTCCGGGACGACCACCTCCCGGCGCTCCAGTCGGTGGGACTCGTGGAGACGACCACGAACGGGACGCGCTACACCGCCTCGCGGCGGGCGCTCGACTTCGAGTCGACGATTCGTGAACTCGAAGCCGACACGCCGGCCGAGGAGTGAGTCACGGCGACGGCGACCGGTTCCCGCTCCGGCCTCAGCCCTGCCACTCCTCGAACGACCCGTAGAGTCCCTTCGAGAGGTATCGCTCGGAGGAGTCGGGGAAGACGGTCACGACCGAGTCGTGCGGGACGGCGACGTCGCCGTCCCGAATCGTCCTCGGCGACGGCACGGGCGGCGGCCCTCGCCGC
>NZ_WSZK01000050.1 GCF_009791395.1 Halomarina oriensis | reverse complement strand
GGAAATACTCAATGCACTGCATGTATAGGTCCATTAAGACCTCCTGAGCGGCGAGCAGAAACGCCCCACTCCCAACTGCAGGGTCCAGAATATGTGCATCCTTCAGGATATCGTGATACAGAGTTTCGACGTGTTTGGTCTGGACGTTCTCCGTCGGCACCTGCTGTGTGATGGTACCACCGTCGGCAATGGCCTCTGGGCTTCCTTCAGATTCAACTGCAGCGAACCCAAACACATGGTCAATCTCGCTGTAGTCAGCGTCAATCGCTTCATTGAGTTCGTCCAGTAAGTAGGGGTGAATCGTCCGTCGGGCCATGAAACCCGTGATTTCCTCAGGGGTGTAATACGCCCCCATCTCCTTCTGATTGACCGTCTGCTCGAAGATATGTCCCAGAATTGCAGGGGAGAGGTTCTTTGGATCGACGATGTCGAGTCGCTCGTCGACGTTCCAGTTCCAATCAGAGAGGAAGTCGAGAATGTCCTCAAGGAGTTGGTTCGTGTCTTTTGCCGAACCCCCCAACTTCGCTTCGCCGAACGCTTCCTCGACGGGATTTTTGGCGAACAACCCGCCGTTGAGGTACGGGAGGCTTCCAAAGTCCGGATTCTGTTTGTCCTCCGCTAGATATTCGAAGAAGAGGGGTGCATAGAACTCCTCGTAGTGGTCCCCACCGTCATCAACGACTTTGCTCGGCTGTTCGTGGAGGTAGTTAGGATTTCGATCGAGCAGACGCTTTTCCTGAATGAAGTACAGGAAAATCATCCGGTCAAGGATGACCTGGACGTAGCGTTGTTTCGCATCACCGCGGTCGTCGGGAATCCCTGAGACCTCTTGAATGAGATCTGTCCGCAGTTTCTCGAACTCTTCATAAAACTCTTTGACGACCTGCTGGGTGTCGTAGAGAGTGTCGTAGATTGCGGCAGAGGAGCCGTACTCAATCGAGTTCAGCTTCTGGAGAATCGTGTTCTTCTCGCCGCTCTCACTGGTGAACTGCTCCTTTGAGAACGAGATCTTCTGGTGCTTGATCCGACCATGTTGCTGGCCCTCCCAGCTGCGAACCCGGGTGAGGAACGTGAAGTTCTCGAAGTCGTTCGTCGCGACGAGGTTGGTATGACGAGATCGGTTTTCAGGTTTGAAGTCGGTGGCCGTCTCGCCGGGGGCAGCGTTGACGATGACGATGAACTCGTCATCGTCGAGTTGCAAGACGAGCTCAGCATCACCCCCCAACTTCGGGCGTGGTTTCAATCCACGCTTCTCAAGGGAGGTTGCAATGTCGCGGAGGGAGTCCCAGCCTGCGATATCTGACGCAGTGATCTGCTGGAGAGTCATACTCTCTGAAAATTGCTTTGCTTATATGTAATTGGTGGATGAGCTATCCTGTTTGCTCGTAGGTGAGTGATGAGTACAGAGATTATTCCTTACCAAATTGGTCATGGTGCCATTCCAACAATACGTGGCACAAGATACTCAGTCCCAATCAAGGGAGGAAAGACGCCGGAGGTACCGAATTTGGTATACTCAGTAGATGCAGTGCATTGAGTATTCCAGCGCCTCGATGCTGAAGCAAAAGCTGGGAATGGAGAGTCTAGCCGTGAAGAGGTAGAGGAAATAGAGCGCGGCCACGGAGGAATTTCACTCTACTCGAAGCGGTCGATTATCCTGAACAATCTCTATGGGGTCGATATCGAAGATGGGGCAGTCGAGATTTGCAAGCTGCGTCTGTGGCTCTCGATGGTCGCTGATATCGAGGATGACCCGAGCGA
>NZ_WSZK01000005.1 GCF_009791395.1 Halomarina oriensis | reverse complement strand
TCGCATTCTATCTATATAGGATAACCATAGACTGAAAGTGAAGTAGTGGAGCGGGCGGGCGGGAGCACTCCGAGACCGACGGAGTCCTCGTCACGAGAGCGACAACCGGTTTCGGTTTCGCCACCGTCTCTACCCCGAGGATTTTCGAACGCCCGGCGAGAGATACCTCTCATCACCTCTGACTTCGATAGTTTCCTCTGGAAACTCCTCACAAGTGTTCGTCCGTCCGTCCTCGTTCGAGGCTGTTCAGCCCCCGCGGTGGTCCGTCACCACCCCCTCCCTCTCGACGGGTCTCACCGGAAACGTGGTGTGTGTGTCTCGCCCGTCGCCGCCGCTTCGACCCCGGCTTCGACTGCATCGGGTGGAACCGTTCGCCCCGACCGGTGACGGCCGTCGAACCCCTCGTCACCCCATCTCACTCGACCAGACCACGCTCCACTCCACCCCCCCGGCGTCTATCTCGCTTCACTCTCGTCTCACTCCACCACCCGCCGCCTCGACTCCGCCCCCCTCCGTCACACTGCACTACGCCTCCCCCCGGATGCCCCTCCTCGTCGACGACGTATCCCGGCGTTTCACCGGAAACGTGGTGTGTTCGTCCTCTCCGAATCGTCGTGTCCGCCGACGTGTCCACTCGAGCGTCCGTCCGAGGCGATCGGTAGCGTGACCGATTCCGTCGACTGGTCTCTGAGCGGTTTCCCGGTCCGAGCGGTGTTTCACCGGAAACGTGGTGTGTGCGTGCGCGTGGCGGGAGGCGACTCGGACGTCGGGGTTCGTCACTGGGAGGGGCCGGGGGGATCCGTCTGACGAAGATTTAAGTGATTGCGCTCAAACCCGCATAACGACGCGACAGAAGGTCCCTCCACCGAGTCGTCGACTCCGGCCATTCGCAAACCGGACGGCGACTGGCAAGATTATACCAAACTGTTTTGGTTCTACCTTGAAGACGGCTCCGCGTCTCGGAAGATGTGAAGGTCACGAACACATGAACGCAACGGGAGTCACAGAAGCCAAGACGGCTACGACCGAACCGACCGAACCGACCGAACCGGAGACGCTCGCGAAGGACGACCTCTTCCACCTACTGCAGAACGAGCGTCGTCGCCGCGCGGTGACGTTCCTCCTCGACCAGGAAGAGAGCGTCGACATGGGCGACATCGCCGAGCACATCGCTGCACTGGAAAACGACATCTCGATACCGGAACTGTCGTCCGCGCAGCGCAAGCGTGTCTATGTCGGCCTGTACCAGTGTCATCTGCCGAAACTGGACGAGGCCGGTGTCATCGACTACGACAAGAACAGGGGGACGGTCGCCCGGACGCACCTGACCGACAGCCTCGCGCCGTACCTCACGGTCGACGACGGGGAGGCGGACGACGACGTCGCCCCGCCGTCGCTCGACACCGTCCAGTACCCGATGGCCGCGACGGCGGTCGCAGCCGTGTTGACCGCCGCGTCGTGGGCGTCGGTGCTGCCGGCGGCGGGTCTCTGGCTCCCGACCGCACTCACGCTCGCGTTCGGTGTGGCGACGCTGGCGACGGCCGTTCGCTGACCGGCTTCCGACTCCCGTTTTCACAGCAGTGACGCGTTTCCTATCGCTCCTAGCGACCAGCGAGAGCCGCCACGCTCCGGAGTCCGGGGCTCTCGTCGTCCGTCGCTGATCCTCGCGTGACTAATCTTCGCGTGACCGTCGCTCGCCCCCACGGGTTCTCGCTCTCACTGTCACTGCTCGCCCGGAACCGGCGCCCGACGAGGCGAGCCTCGGTCGTCGGGACCACGACGACCGACCCGTGGACGTCCTCCGAACCACTCGTGAGAGGGTCGACCGTGGACCGTCGACGCCCGCGCGACGACCGGGGTCTGTCGAGAATGCCACACTCCATCACTCGGCGGTTCTGCCGACGAAGGCGGAGTAGAACACCACTAACCCCGATTATAAGGTTGATAGCAAAGGTCACGACTGTCGTTGCATCAATCGGTGTCGAAGGATGAATCAGGTACACTCTGCGCGACCGTCTGACTCCCAGCGGCGGTGTAACAACTGTGGCGAATTCGTCACTCGACAGTTCGTCCGTGTGTTCGGTGACAACGCCGACGAGGTCTACGGCTGTCTCAGCTGTGGGACGGCCCGTGACCTCCGAGATGGGAAACAGATCGTCCCGTAACCGACGCTGCGGTCCGTCGTCGCTCGTTCCTGTCGTGGTTCGTCCGGTCGGGTAGGCCGGACGAGCACGCTTTCTGTCCGAACTCGCTCTCATCGACGACGAGTCACTACCGACTACGGCCTGTCCTATCACCTGCTTCCGGTGCCGTCACCGAGATTCCCAGCGCCCCTCTCACGTCGTCGACTCACGGGCACGCCGTGCCGGTCGGTCGTGACGTCGTGCCGGTCGGTCGTGACGTCGTGCCGCCAGCCGTCGCTGACTCGTCCCGTCTCTTCTCTGTCACTGCGCCGTCAGACCTGTTACCGAATCGTCAGCCCCGCCACCGACCGGCCGTCCAGTCACGTGTGGTCGCTCCGACCGCCGTTGCGGTCGCCTCGTCGCGGTCGTACCGGGGTGGTTGGGTGTCCCTTCCGGCCGACCCGTTCGGTGTCGAGCGTCGGGTTCGCACACGGGCGAACGGATATACACTCAATAACAAAGCCCGACTCACACGGATGCGGACGCATGGACCGACCGGACGTGCTGTTTATCATCCTCGATTCGATGCGCCGGGACCGCGTCTCGACGTACGGCCACCACCGTGCGACGACGCCGACGCTCGACGCGCTGGCCGAACGGGCCACGGTGTTCGACAACGCTTTCGCGCCCGCACCGTGGACGCTCCCGTCTCACTGCTCGTTCTTCACGGGTCTCTACCCCTCCGAACACGGCATCACCAACGGGTTCGCCGACCGTGACCTGACGCTCGACGAGGACATCGAGACCGTCGCCCAGCGCCTCGAGCAGGACGGCTACCGGACCGCCGGGTTCTCGAACAACCCGTGGGTCGGGAAGCTCTCGGGGCTGGACCGTGGGTTCGACGAGTACGTCGAGTGGAACCTCGAAATCTCGACGGAGGGCGACGCCGACCTCCACACTCGCCGCGAACAGCTCTACTCGCGCGGGCACAAACTCGTCGGTCACGCCTCCCGTCAGCCGCTGTTCGCGCTCAAGCGGCCCTTCTTCACCGACAGCCTCACCGAGCGCACGAAACGCTGGTTCGAGACGACGAGCGGCGACGGTCGACCGACGTTCACCTTCATGAACCTCATGGAGGCTCACAGCCCGTTTTTCCCGCCGAAGGAGGCGTTCCGCAAACTCGGTCTCAAGCCGCCGAGCGCCATCGAGCCGCGACTCCTCAACACGAAGCTGCTGGCGTACGTCCTCGGCCAGCGCGACATGGACCCCGACGAGCGCGAGCGCGTCCTCCAGTTCTGTGACGCGGCCATCCGCTACCAGGACTCGAAGGTCGCCGCGCTGTTCGCCATGCTGAAAGCGCAGGGCCGGTTCGACGACACGCTCATCGTCGTCGCCGCCGACCACGGCAAGACCCTCGGCGAGTTCGACCGCGACGAGACGCCACCTCACTACTGCCGGGACATCAACGTCAACGTCCCGCTGTGGGTGAAGATGCCGGGTCAGACCGACGCCGACCGTGTTGACTCGCCGGTCAACCTCGTGAACCTCCCGGCGTTGATGGCCGGCGAGACGGACGTCGAGCAGTTCACCGGCGACGACGACGTCGCGCTCACCGAGGACTACGTCCCGCACACGGGCCGGACGAGCACCGACGCGACGCGCTGGCGCATCCTCTCGGACACGGAGTTCAAGTACGTCCGCTCGGACGCGGACGACGAGTACGTCCTCGAACGCTCGGGGGCCGAAAGCGAGTCCGTCGTCGACGCCGACGAGGAGATGCTCGCGGAGGGCCGACGCCGACTCGAGGAGCGTACGGAGTCGCTCCACGAACACGAGGGGTCGGACCAGCCCGGACAGCGTCTCGACGGCGACGTCGAGGCTCAGCTCCGCGATTTGGGCTATCTCTGAGCCTCCGACCCCGCCGGTTTCGACCGCCGGGCGAGGCCGGTACCAGCGAGTGAAACGACCGCAACGAACGACGAGACGGGTGTAGAAGCCGATTAACTATCACCGCCAGAAGTGCTCTATGAGACAACGACCGTGATGTCAACTGATACGATGCGACCCGCCGAGCGAGTCGACCCATGAGTGCGGACCGGGTCGTCGCGCTCGCCGTGGTCCTCGCGTGTATCGTCGCCATGGGAGCGTCAGCGACGACACTCGAATCCTCGCTCTCCTCGGACCCCGACGAAGTCATCGATCTCGACTTCGAGAACGTCCCGTTCGGCAACGACCAGGCCGAGAACGTCAAGAAGGAGATTCAGACGAACAAGGACAACCCCGAACAGCAGGTACAGAAACAGCAACCCGACGAGGACGCCGAACAGGAACAGCCCCAGCCACAACAGCAGCCAAACGACGGGAACCAGGGCGACGGTCCCGGTGATCAGACACCGCTCTGGAAGCAGCTCCTCGACCTGCTGATGGCGCTGTTGCCGTTCGTCCTGGCGCTGCTCGCGCTCCTCGTTCTCGGGGCCATCGTCCGGCGCTACGGGCCGCGCGTCCTCGCGCTGTTCCTCGCACTGTTACCACAGAGCGGGGCTGGGACCGACGGGACGGGGACCGAGTGGGTCGCCGACCCGCGCAACGAGATCGAGCGTGCGTGGCTCGCCATGACCGACCGGGCGGGCATCCAGCGCCCCCGTCAGATGACGACCGCCGAGTGCGCGAGTGCGGCCGTCGCGGCCGGTCTCGACCGCGACGCCGTCGACTCGCTGCGCTCGGTGTTCGAGAACGTCCGGTACGGCACGCAGCCGATCACCGACGAGGACGCTCGTCGCGCCCGCGAGTCGCTCCGGCGGATGAACCTCGGCGGTGAGGTCTGATGGTGTCGTTCAGACGGAGCCTCTGGTATCTGTTCGTCCTGCTGGGCATCCTCGTCTTCGGCGGTGCGCTCGCCGTCGTCCTCGCTCCCGGACTGGGAGAGGCGCTCCCCATCGAGGCGGCCATCGACGCACTCGGGAGCGACTACCTCGTCGTCGCCGGTCTCGGCGTCGTGGCGCTCGGGGTCCTCGTGGTGATGCTCGTCGCGCGGGCGGCCAGCAGCGTCGACGAGGCCGCCCCGCCGGAACCGGAGTACGTCGAACGCGTCCCCGTCCTGGGTGCGGAGTTCGACGACCTCGTCGAGAACGGTCTCGGTCTCCGGGCGACGTACTTCTCGGAGGAACCCGAACGCGTCCGCGACGAGCTCCGTGAACAGGCCATCAGAACGTTGATTCGGAAGCGCGCGCTCGCGCGCGAGGACGCCCGGTCCCTCGTCGAGTCCGGGCGGTGGACCGACGACGAGACCGCGAGCCAGTTCCTCGCGGCCGACGGGGTCGCGCCGCGGTCGGCGCGTGTTCGCGCCGCCGTCCGTGGCGAGTCGTGGCTCCAGTACGGCGCGCGCGCGGCGGCCGACGAAATCGTCGCGCTCGCACGTGAGGACGTCTCGACGTCGAACGGCCGGGAACCGTCGGCGGCCGGCCGGCCCGACCAGGCCGACGACCGGAGAGACGGTCCCGGTCCGACCGGGACGGCCGGAGGTACCTCATGAGTAACGCGACAGCGACCGCCGAGGAGGGGGCGACCGACGGTGCAGTATCGAACTACGGCCAGCGCGTCTCGGCCGCCGAGGACGCCGACGACCTCGTCGTCGAACAGGACCGACGACGGACGGGCCGATGGCGCGGTATCGTCGCCGTCGCCCTGTTCGCCGGGGCGGTCGGTGTCCTCGCCGCTCGTCCGTTCCTGCTGCTCGCGACCGTCCCCGTCGCGGCGTTCGCGGCGTATCCACGCCTGACGGGGTCGCCGAAGCCGACGCTCGCAGTCGAGCGGACCGTCGACGACGACACCCCCGACCGGGGTGCCGACGTGGAGGTCACCGTCCGCATCACCAACACCGGCCGCTGGCCGCTGTCGGACGTCCGGTTCGTCGACGGCGTGCCGCCGATGCTCGCGGTACGTGATGGCTCCCCGCGTCACGCCACGTTCCTCTGGCCGGGCAGCACCACGGAGTTCTCCTACACCGTGGGTGCGGAGTACGGCCGCCACCAGTTCGACCCCGTCACGGCGATGCTCCGTGACGTCTCGGGGGGCACCGAACTCGAAGCGACGGTGGAGTCCGACCCCGCGACGGTGCTGACCTGTACCGACGCCGTCCCCGAGGTTCCGCTGCGCAAGCAGTCTCGACACTCGACGGGCCGCCTGGTCACCGACGACGGTGGGGCTGGTATCGAGTTCCACCGCACGCGCGAGTACCAGAAGGGAGACCCGATGAGCCGTATCGACTGGAAGCGCTACGCGAAGACGGGCGAGTTGACCACCGTCGAGTTCCGCGAGGAACGCGCCGCGACCATCGTCCTGCTCATCGACGCCCGTCAGAGCGCCTACCGCGCCAGCGCCGAGGGCGAACCCCACGGGATGGCGTACAACCTCGCGGGGGCCGAACAGCTCCTGACCGCGCTCGGCGAGACCCGTGACTACGTCGGCCTCGCGGCTATCGGTCGCCAGTTCTGCTGGCTCGCCGCCGGTGTCGGTATCGAACACGAGGTCACCGCCCGCGAACTGCTCGCCACCCATCCGGTGCTCTCGACGGTGCCGCCGGACGAGGAACCGCCGGACCCCGACGAGCAGGCCGCCGAACTCAGGAAACGGCTGTCGGGTGACGCGCAGGTCATCCTGCTCTCGCCGCTGGGCGACGAGTACATCACGTCGCTGGCGCTCACGCTCGAAGCGAACGGCCACCCGGTGACGGTGGTCTCGCCGAACGTCTCCAGTGACGCGTCGGTCGGTGCGCGCCTGGCGAGTGTCGACCGAGAGAACCGCGTCAGTTCGCTCCGACAGGCCGAGATTCCGGTCATCGACTGGACACCGGACCAGCCGCTGGGCACCTCCATCGTCGACGTCATGGAGGTCGAGCAGTGACGAACGTCGTCTACCGCCCGTCACGGGTGAGTTCGGCCATCGCCGTCCTCGCTGCAGCGGGCTGTGTCGCGGCGGTCGGGTCGGTACCCGAGCAGTACACGGGGATCGCCGTCACGCTCGGGGGGGTCCTCGTCCTCGCCCTCGGGACGGCGCTCTACAACCGCGGAATCCGGTTCCTCGGGTTCCCCGTCGCGCTCGTCGGACTGCTCGTCGCGTTCGGCGGGTTCGCCGTCGGCGTCGCCCTCGTCGGGAGCTACCAGGCGTCGCTGACGCTCCGGGGAGAGCTACTGGGTCTGCTCGGTGTCCCGTTCATCGCGCTCGGGGTAGTGCCGCTCTCCCGCCGGCTCTCTCGACGTCTCGTCTCGCTCGGGTTCGCCCTGCTCGTCATCGGCGTCGTCTTCGTCGGCGCGTTCAACGGGACGGGGACCGACCCGCTCCCCCTGCTCGTCGGTATGGTCGCCGCCATCGTCGCGTGGGACGCCGCCGAGCAGGCCATCAACCTCGGCAACCAACTCGGGACCAGGGCTCGGACCTGGCCGAGCGAACTGTCGCACTCCGGTGGAACGACCCTCTTCGGCGGCGTCGGCATCGGCGCGGGCCTGGTGATGATCAACGTCAACGTCACCGACCTGCCGCTGGCGAGCCTCCTGCTCCTGCTCGGCGCGGCGCTCGTGTTGATGGTCGCGCTCTACAAGTAGCGCCGACGGACTCGGCGTGCTGTGTGGGCCGACTCCGACGAGTCCTTCCCCTTCCCTCTCGCGCTCTCCCATCCCCCGAGCAGACCCGCCGGCAGCGCCTCGCCCGCCACTCGCCGAGTGGTGCTCGCCTCGGAGGGACGCTCGACCGTCGACGGTGTTTCTCGCTGTGGAGAAAGTAACAACAATAATGTACTGCTGGCCGAACAGTCCGTCGAATGAACGGGCGTGTCCTGACGGTCCTCGCCGTCGTCAGTCTGCTGGGTGTCGAGACGGTCTGTCCGACGGCGACGAACTCGACCACCAGCGTGGACAGCGCGTCCCGCCCCGGGAGCGCCGTCTGGTCGTCGAAGCGTTCGCCGATGCGCCGTTCGACGACTGGGGACACTTAGAACGGGGACTGACTCGGCTACCGACCCACCAGCTCGTCATGTGACTTCTCGACGAAAGAGCGTCCAAGACGGCCGAGTAGCCACGCTAAACCGACGTCGCCCTCGCTGACGTGATACTCCTCCGGGTCAGTCGTCGCCTGCTGAGGGCTGGCTCTGCTGCTGGGCGGTGTACTGGACGGTCGGCACTTCGATGTTCTCCAGCAGGTCCTCGACGACCGAGCGCTTGCTGACGTTGCCGACGCGGGCGTCGGCGGTGAGCACGAGGCGGTGTGAGAGGACGACCGGGGCGATGGCCTTCACCTCGTCGGGAGTGACGTACGCGCGACCGTTGACGGCTGCGAGCGCACGCGAGGACTCGAACAGGCGCTGGGTCGCACGCGGCGAGACACCGGTCTTGACCCGCGAGTCCTCGCGGGTCGCCCGGCAGAGTCGCGTGATGTAGCGTCGCACGTCCGGGTCGGTGTGGATGCGCTCGGGGGCCTCGCGGAGTGCGGTGGCCTCCTGTTCGTTCGTGACTCGCTGTGCGCCGGGCATCGCCGTATCGCGGTTCGCACGACGGTTGATGATCTCGAGTTCCCCCTCCTCGTCGGGGTAGCCGAGACTCGTCTTGATGATGAAGCGGTCTTTCTGCGCCTCGGGCAGCGGGAACGTCCCCTCCTGTTCGACGGGGTTCTGCGTGGCGATGACGAAGAACGGCTCCGGGAGGGTGTGGGTCGTCCCGTCGACGGTCACCTGTCCCTCCTCCATCGCCTCGAGCAGTGCCGACTGCGTCTTCGGGGAGGCGCGGTTGATCTCGTCGGCCAGCACGATGTTGGCGAAGATGGGGCCGGGCTGGAACTCGAACTCGCGGGTCTTCTCGTTGAAGATGTGGGTCCCGGTGACGTCCGAGGGGAGCAGGTCGGGAGTGAACTGGATGCGCGAGAACGACAGGCCGAGCGCGGTAGCGTACGACCGTGCGGTCAGCGTCTTCCCGGTACCGGGGACGTCCTCGAGCAGGACGTGGCCGCGAGCGAGAAAGCCGGTCAGCACCGTTCGCAACACCTGCCGGTCGGCGATGACCGCACGCGACACCTCGTCGAGGATCGCGTTGCTTCGGGAGTGGACCTCCTGTATCTCCATGGGTTTCCTGTGTAGTCACGGGGCTTTGTTATCATCCGCATACGCACGGGCGTGACCCGATCCCCGCTCGGGGTGGGTCGAACCGTTCGCAATTCGTGACAGTGGCTCTGTGTGTCGACAAACGCCGAAAACCGACAGAAAGAGGCGGAATTCGGGCTGATAACCGTGCTCTCGGGTCGTCCGTAATTCGACGTATAACTTTTATCGGGTGTCGCGTACCGACCTGCGGAGCGTTCACCGACCATGAGTCAGAATCCCAACAGCGGAAACGGTAACGCCGCACAGGGAAGCAACGGCCAGCAGTCTCAGCAGCACACTGCCCAGGGACAGCAGGGCCAGCCCGCCCAGCAGGGCGGCGGTCAGGGAGCGCCACAGAACCAACCCCAGCAGGGTCGGACCCAACAGCCCCCGAGGAGCACGACCGAAGAGGTCGGTAGCTGGTTCACCGAGACGCTCGTTCGCGCGGGCATCCTGGTGATCGGGGTCGCGGTGATGCTGTTCGCTATCGGTCAGGCCGTCGGACTGCGCCTGCTCGAACCGATGGCGGAGTTTTTCACCTCCGGCACTGGTGCGTGGTTCGTCGTGGCGTTCCTCGCGCTCCTGGTGATGATTGCTGCGACCAAGAGTTGGCGGACCGTCAACTGAGGTCACGGCACGACTCACGACTTTTTGGCGTTATCCTCGGTGTAGACCCACCGAGAGCTCTGTACGGGACCGATAACTAAGCACGTGGCAGTCAGAGTATCGACTGCGCCCACCGAGGGTGTTGGACCGCTTGGAGCGCCGCCGGGACCCCACGTGCCATCGTCACTGCCAACCACATTCCCACCCCGTCGGCCCCACGCGCTCATTTTGTCGACAGCTACCGACCGAAGAGACTTCGGAAGATAGTAGTGTCGTGCTCCGAAGCGTTCGTCCCATGAGGGGGATTCGATGAGCATCATCACGTCGCTCGTCCAGCGCTATCGCGGCCCGACTCGGATCTACGAGTGTCGCCGCTGTGGGACGACACTCCGTGCGTCGGACGACGCGTGTGTGGCCTGTGGGGCGTCGTCTATCGCCGTCTACGACGTGTAGCGCTGCGACCGCTCGACGGTCGACCGGGCACGTGGCGGCAAGGGACGTCGAGCGACCGTGCAGCGAACGTGCCGAGGCCACCGTCTCCCGGTCGTCACTCCCGACAGGTCCGTCGCCGTGAGTGTCTAATTACACACTAACTCGACCGGATTTATCTCTCGTCCTCGTGTCGGGTCCGGTATGTCCACTCAGGGGACGACCACCCGAGAGGAGTGGCCGACGTTCGCGCTCGACTTCCAGTTCAACCCCGACGCCGACGAGGGGTTTCCGTCACTCGCGCCCGACGACCTCGTCGTCTACGACCCGTCGAGTCGTCGCTCGTCGTGGCTGACGGCGACCCGCGGAGCGTATCTGGCGCTCGAAGACGTCAGATGAGTCCCGAACACTCCTCGACCGGCGGTGAGCGCCCGCTTCGACGGCCGTCGGGACACCGTCGTCTCGGGTCCGACGGGACGGCTCGGCTCACTGTCCGCTCGGGTGAACAGTCGGTGACTGCTGTGGGTTCTCGTCGGGATTCGTGGCCGTTCACGACGATAGGGATAGCTAAACTGTGTCATACCGCTCCATAACTATAGGACGCTCCGCTGTACGCTGTGGTGTTCAGGGTCGCCAATGAGAGAGGACATCGATACACCACCACAGCGCGAAACCGAGACACAAGAGGGGTCGCTGTTCGCGTGGCCCCGCTTCGAACTCGACTACACGGTCGAGCCGTACGACGACGCGCCCGACCTGTACACCTTCTATCCGCACGACGCCTCCGACGAGGAGATCATCACGCAGTGGATATCGGCCGACGAAGAGGCCATCGTCGACGTCACGGCCGTCCGCTGACGCCGCGTCGTCGACAGCAGCCGACAGCGACCAGTGCTGACAGCGGCGGCCCTCGTCGTCGACGAGGGCGTGGCTCCGACGAGGCGGCCCGACGCCGTCGCTCGCCGATTTGGCTCTCGGAGAGAACGTCCTCCCGTCTACTCCAGGTTCTCCAGGTCGAGCAGGTCACGCTCCCCGTCCGACCGGCCGACGAGGAACTGATAGCCGACCAGTGCGACCAGGCCGACAGCGATGAGGACGGCCGCGATGGCCGGCATCAGGACGTTGGCAGCGACGGCGGCGAGCAACACGACCGCGACCACGCTCAGACCGACGTAGTACCACACGAAGTCGCGCTGTTCGCCTTCCTCGACCGGGAGGTACCGGACGATCTCCTCCGCGCCCTCGGTGAGCGTGACGGTGCCGTCGTCACGGTCGTAGTCGGCGATGCCGAAGTCGTCGAGTTTCGGCAGGTGGGTCTGGTACAGGGAGACGTAGACGCGTCGGCGTGCGGTGTCGTCTAACTCGTCGACGGGTATCTCGTTCTCCCACGCTGCTATCTGCCCGGCGAGTTCGTCGATGGTCGCCGGCTCCGAGCGCGTGTAGAGGTAGTAGAGGATGTACCGGCGACGCGAGTTGCTGAGGATGTTGAACGCGTCGTCGAGCGCCAACTCCGTCTCCTCGGCCATTAGCGTCTCTCGTTGCATTCAGCCTCGGCTTCGTCCTCCCCCTCTCGTTCAGCCACGCTTACGGCACCGCCTCCCTCGGTGGTGGATGCCGATAACGACGTCAACATGGTCTTTACTGGGAGACACTGTCCCTTTGTTACGGACCAGCTATCGGGCCGTAGCGGCCCCCACGAGTCGCTGTGTCCACTCCACCGCTCGGGTTAGCAGCCGACCTGCTGACGGTTGCAGAAGTGAAACCGTCGTGCGGGTCAGCCAACTGACGATTTACTTGGTGACTAACAAAATCGGTTATCCGATATTTTAACACGTCATGCAGATATTCGACCTGACCGGGTTCCAGCGGGACTTACTGTACGTCATCGCTGGACTCGACCGGGCCTCGGGCCAGTCCGTCAAAGAAGAGCTCGAAGCACACACCGGCCGGGAAATCACACATGGGCGTCTCTACCCGAACCTCGACGTGCTCGTCAACCGAGAACTCGTCGAGAAAGGACAGATCGACCGTCGAACGAACTACTACGCGGTGTCGGACACCGGGATGGAGGCCCTGGAGAACCGGCGAGAGTGGGAACAGCAGTACATCAGCTTCGACTGAGTCGCGGCCATAGTAGCCCTATAACAATGCGCCACTGCGGTTTACGAACTCACGATAGCATGTCGTCCGCTCGTCTCACTCACGACGGGAGGGCGGGACCGTGAGCGCTCGTCGCTCGCGCGTCTCGACCATCCCGTTCGACCTCATCCTCGTCTTACTGTATCTCGGGGCCGTCAACGGACTGCTCGCGTCGAACGCACTGGGAGCCCCCGGCAACACGCTGCGTGTGCTGGTGACGCTCCCGCTCGTCGTCTTCGTGCCGGGGTACGCGCTCGCGGCGGCGGCCTTCCCGCGCGCACCGGTCCGTGAACGACGCGGTTCGCTGCTCGACCGGGTGCGCGAGCGCCCCTCGGGCGTCGACACGACCGAACGCGTCGCCCTCGGTCTGGGCCTGTCGCTGGCGCTGCTCCCCGTCGTCGGGTTGCTCGTCGCCTTCGAACCCGGCCCGTTCAGCACCGAGACGTCAATCGTCGGCCTGTCGGGTGCGGCCGCGCTGTTCACGGTCGTCGCCGCGATTCGCCGCTGGCGACTCTCGGCGGACGAACGCTACGGCCCACCCATCGGCTACTGGCGTGCGGTCGCCGGCAGCACGACCGAGGGGTCGCGGACGGACGTGCTCCTCTCGGTGGGCCTCGGTCTCTCCGTCGCCTTCGCACTCGTCGCCGGCGGCTACGCCATCGCCGCGCCGCTGGACGCCCAGGAGTCGAGTTACGTCGGTGCCGGCTATCTCAACGCGACCGGTGACTTCGTCGCCGAGACGCCCGACAACATGGAGGAAGGCGTCTCGCCGGGCACGAGCGTCGATTCGGCGTTCTACGTCAAGAACGCCAAGGACCGCACCGTCGAGTACACCGTCGTCGTGCAGGTCCAGCGCTACGACGACCAGGGGAACCTCCAGCGGGTGAGCGAACTCAACCGCTACCGTCAGGCGCTCGAACCGGGTCAGGAGTGGATCAACCCGCATCAAGCGACGCTCCGACTCCAGGGTGAGAACGTCCGGCTGACGTACCTCCTGTTCGAGGGACCGGTGCCCGCCGGCGCGAGCATCGACTCCCCGGAACTCGAAGCGTACGCGTATCACTCGGTGTCGGTCGGGTCGTCCGAGGACGACTGAGCAGTCGCCGCCCCGGTTCGTTCTGGCCACCACCGCCCTCTTCGACCGACCGCTCCGAGCGTCCGACCCGCTCGGCGCTCTCTCTCTCTCGTCACGTCCCCTTCGAGCAGTCTGACGGCTGCCACGTGGTGCTCCACGGGCGTTCTTCTCTCCTCCCCGACAACGGTCACTGGCGGGCCGAAGTGTCGGCAAACGTCGCCGGTGACGGACGAGTCACCGTCTGAACGACGTTATCGGGTCGCTGACCGACGACAGCGGTGTCTTAGGCGATTCCCTATCCGATTTACTACGACCCTATCCTGCGGCTGTTTCGGGTCGTCTTGCTTGCAAGTTCCACATAACAAAGCGTCACACAACGGTGTACTCTAGTAGCCGAGCTCGCCCCACGAGGCGGCGAGGTCCGAACACATCCATGCAGCACGCACACGAACTACGGACGAGAGGCGGTCAGTCGCACGTCGACACCGCCGACGATGTCGCCGTCACGACGGCGAGTGGTGACGATGTACCGTAACAACTCCATCGGCGTCGTCGTTCCGGCGTACAACGAGGCCGGACTCGTCGGGGACGTCATCGAGACGATTCCCGACTACGTCGACCGGGCCTACGTCATCGACGACCGCTCGACCGACGAGACGTGGACGGAGATTCAGGAGGCTGCAGCCCGCGTCAACCGCCGTCGCACCGAGGAGACCAGCATCGACGCCAGGGCGACCGTGCCCCTCGCCACCGCTTCGGAGTCCGAGACGACGCTCACGGACGGCGGACAGAACCCCGTCGGTCCGGTCGTCCCGCTCCGGAACGAGCGGAACATGGGCCGTGGCGCGAGCGTCAAGCGCGGGTTCGAGCACGCGCTCGCCGACGACATCGACGTCGTCGCCATGATGGATGGCGACGGCCAGATGGACCCGGAGGTACTCGACCACCTGCTCGACCCCATCGTCGAAGACCGGGCGGACTACACGAAGGGCAACCGCCTGATGGCCGGCGGCGGCTGGGCGGGTATGTCCCGCTTCCGCCTGTTCGGGAACCACGTGCTCTCGTTCCTGACGAAGTTCTCGACGGGGTACTGGGCGGTTGGTGACTCTCAGAACGGCTACGCCGCCATCTCCAGCGAGATGCTGCGTCGACTGGACATCGACGGTCTGTACGCCGACTACGGCTTCGAGAACGACATCCTGGCGAAGCTGAACCTGCTCGACGCCCGCGTCGCCGACGTCCCGCATCCGGCGGTGTACGGCAACGAGACGAGCACCATCCGCTACGAGACGTTCATCCCGCGGGTGTCGGTGCTGCTCGCGCGCAACTTCGGCCGGCGGGTCGAGTCGAAGTACCTCCGTGGGGGGTTCCACCCCATCGCGCTGTGCTACGCGTTCGCCGTCGCCGCCCTGCTCGTCGGCGTCGTCAGCACCGCCTACTCGTTCGTGCTCTGGGCACAGGGGTCGCTCGTCCCGGCGCTCGTCTCGTCGCTCGCCCTCCTGGTCGGCGGCCTGCTGCTCGTCGCCGCCCTCGCGTTCGACGTCCGACTCAACGCCCACCTGGCGGCCGAGGCCGAGTGACGGCGTATCGCTAGTGAGAACTACCCTCACGACTAATCGACGGCTATCGGACGTGCCGAACGGTAACGCCACGGTAACAAAGCCGCCACATCTGCTGTGATGACGAAAGCAATGACCCCGCCACCGGAGGAGAGACGATGAAGTACGAGGACACGACGCGACGTCGTCGCTCGAAGCTCCTCCTCATCGTCGGCTTCCTCGCCCTCGCGTTCGCCATCGTCAGAGCGCACTTCGCGCCCGCACAGGGGTACGAGCTCTCCATCTACGGGGCGACCCCCATCACGGTCTGGCTCGGCATGGCGATCGCGCTCGTCGTCGCCGTCGGCGTCACCGCGCTCCGACCGAAGGGGTGGCTCGTGCCGACGGCGCTGGTCCTCGCCATCCTCGCCGTGGCGCTGCTCATCTTCATGCCGACGGTCCGTGGCTACTACGGCTACGGGCAGGCCGACGCCCTCACACACCTCGGCTGGGCGCGTGGCATCGTCTCCGGCGAGATGGGGGCGATGGACATCTTCTACCCCGGCGGCCACAGCGCCGTCGGTCTCATCACCGCCATCACCGGGCTGACCGTCCCGAAGTCGATGATGCTGTTCGTCCAACTGCTCTCGCTGGGCTTTCTCGTCTTCGTCCCGCTGACCGTGCGGATGCTGGTCGACGACCTCGCGGGGACGGCCATCGCCGTCTTCGCGGCGTGTCTGTTCATGCCGGTCACGAACATCTCGACGTACCTCGACTTCCACCCGTACTCGCTGGCGACGTTCTTCTTCCCCGTCGTGCTGTTCCTGCTGTTCGAGTATCTCTCGCGGCGCTCGCGGGGCCTCGCCAACGGCTTCACCGCGACCGGTTTCCTGCTGTTCTTGAGCGCGGTCGCCTCCATCGTGATACACGGGCAGGTCGCGCTCAACGTGCTCATCCTGTTCGGGACCATCGCCCTCGTACAGAAGTTCCACGGCATCCTCCCCGGAGGCAGTGCGTTCGCCGAGGCCCGCTCGCTGGTCGCACCGACCGTGCTGTTCGCGGGCTTCTACGTCCTCTGGGCGAGTCGCTACGAGATCGTCTACCGGATGTTCGGGCGGGTGTACGACTCCGTCTATCGGTACATCTTCATCGGCGGGGAGACCTGTGAGACCTGTGGCAACCGCGCCGCCTCGGCGTCCGATGCGGGCGTGAACGTCATCGAACTGTTCATGAAGCTGTTCTTCGTGAAGTCGGTGTTCGTCGCCCTCGCGGCCATCCTCGTGCTGGTGGCGCTCGCCGGTCGCCTCGACGACGGCACCGGTTCCAGCGAGCGCAACGAGGCCGTCACGTACTTCGCGTACAGTGGGCTCGTCCTCGGTCCGTTCTTCCTCGCACACTTCGTCGGGAGCGTCTCGCGGTACTTCTTCCGACACGTCGGGTTCGCCATGGTCATCGCCACCATCCTCGGGGCGGTGATGCTCCACTCGTTCTACCGCGCCGTCTCGACGGGCCAGTACGAGCGGACGATACGCGTGGTCGCGGCCATCGCCATCCTGGGGGGGCTGCTGCTGTCGTTGCTGGTGGTGTTCCCCTCGCCGTACGTCTCGCTGACCACCAACGGCGTCAGCGAGCAGATGTCCGACGGCTACGAGACGGGCTTCCAGTACGACAACAACGAGGCGCGCTGGACCGGTCTCCGGTCGGGTCCCGAACGCTACGAGGACGCGCTCCGCGCGCCACACGTTCTGAAGTACGACGCACCGAGCAACCAGAACTTCACCGACAACGAACTCACGTCGTACGCGGGCAGACCGTACTATCTCGTGATAACGGAGTACGACCAGAAGAAGGAGGTCGGCGCGTACGAGGAGGTCCGCTACACGCAGGAGGGCTTCGACTCGATAGAGGAGGAGGCGGGAATCAGTCGAGTGATGAGCAACGGTGAGTTCACGCTCTACTACGTCGACTCCGACCAGCAGGCTCAGCAGAACACCGACGGCGGCGACGGGGACACCGACGACGCCGCTGGTGACGACGGGTCGAGCGACGAGGGGGAGGCCGATGGCGGAGAGGACGCCGCCTCCGACCCGACCGCTACGCCCGAACCGGAAGGGACGCCCATCCCCGAGGTGACGCCCGAACAGACGGACGCGCCGAACGACGGCGGTGACGACGGGGAGGCGGACGACGGCGAGACGGCCGACGACACGACGGGCGATGACGGCGCTGACACCGGCGACGGGACGGGCGACGGTGCTGGGGCCGGTGACGGGACGGACGGTGGCGCCGGAGACGGCGGTGGCACAGACGACGGTGCCGGAACCGACGACGGGACCGCGGGCGACGGCAGCGGTGACGACGGCGCAGGGACCGGTGACGGTGACGCTGGCGCTGGCGGCGGTGCCGACAACACCACCGACGGCGGTGACGCGGGGACTGGCGGTGGTACCACGGACGGGCCGACCACCGGCGGGAACGGGACGGGCGGGAACACCACCGGGTCGCTCGCGGACGCCCTCCTCGGGGCGCGAAGCCCGGTCTGAGCGGGCACGTCGCACCGTCGCACGGGAACAGGCGTAGCGGACTTCTACGGCCAGGATAATACAGTTGCCCGCAATTCTTTTTATGGTAAGGATATGCTTTCGTCCTGTATGGCACACGACGCGGCACCCGAACCGGAAAGCGAAGAAGACGGTAGCGAGACGGCCTCTAGCGGGCGTAAATCATTGCTTAACAGGCGTTCGTACATGAAGCTGAGTGCGGCTGCGGCGGCCGCGATGGGGACGGCGGCGGCCACCGGCACGGCCGCGGCGGCGGCCTCCCGACACGGCATCTCGTTCGACCGTGTCGTGAACGCGGTCGAGGACCTCGGCTGGGACCCCAACGGGGACCGGGAGATCAGCGTCCCGACCGACGACGGACTCCTCATCGAGGTCCCCGCGGGCGAGTACGTCTTCCGTGGCTCGGGCGACAAGACCGGTCCCGTCCAGGGGAGCCTCACCAACTGGGGCATCCGTGGACTGGGTGACGAACCGAGCGACGTCGTCTTCCGCACCTCGAACGGGAAGTCCGGTCGCTTCATCAACTCCCGACCGAGTTCCGACGGCCTCCTCGTCGAGAACCTGACGTTCGACAACACCGACGACCGGACCGGTGGGGACATCGGGAACGCGCTCCGTGCGGCGGACAACCTCGAGGTCCACGACGTCGACCACATCGGGTTCTCCGGGCGCGAACCGTACTGCCGCTGGTCCATCATGCCGTTCATCAGCACCGCCGGCGGCGTCGGGAACATCGTCAACTACTCCAAGACCGGGCCGTCCGTCTTCGCCGGCCACGGCTCCTCGGACGGCGGTGGCGGCGTCTTCAACGCTCACGAGGGACGGCTGAACTTCAAGGACTGTACCATCGCCAACCAGGGCGGCGACGGTGGCCTCTACACCGGGAAGCACCCCGGCAAGATCGTCTTCGACGGCTGTCACTTCGAGAACAACGACATGGCCGTCATCCGCACCGGTGCGGGTTCGGAACTGCGCAACTGCACCATCCTGATGGACTGGGACAACGCGCACCCCGACAACGTCATCGACCACAGCGACTACCCGACGGGGACGAACGGCGTCTACTTCTCCAGCGCCCAGTTCGGCAAGTCCGGCGGCGGCATCTACGACACCGACGTCATCATCAAATCGACGTACAAGCCCGGACAGGCCGGTATCACCATCAACAACTCCGAGGGGAACTTCGAGATTCACGACACGCGCGTCCAGGTCGACGTCGACAACATGCCCGGCATCTGGTGTCGTGACCCCGGCAACCAGCGACTCTCCGCACACAAGACGCCCTCGAAGCCGTGGGACATCGACATCCGGAACGTGAGCGTCACCGGCAGCGGTGACATGGACGGCAAGGGCGCTATCGTCCTCGACCGTCGGCACGGCTCGACCATCACCGACAGCTGTGTCCAGGTCGACGGCAACGCGGACGGTATCTGCATTCGGAACGCACGGAACTGCACAGTCCAGAACACCAACATCAACGTCGGCGGTCGGGCGACCGTCTTCGGCAGCAGTTCGGTCGACACGAGCGGCATCTCCCAGAGCGACGGCTGTCCACTGCCGAGCATGGGCGGCTCGTCCGACGCATCGGACGGTTCGGACGACGGCGACGACTCGGACTCGGGAGCGTCGTCCCCGGTCGACGGCTCGAACGACGGCGAGCAGTCGTTGCTCGTCGAGGGGATCGGCGAGTTCACGCGCTACGCCTTCGAGTGCAGCCACGAACTCAGACCCGACCCGGAGAACCCACCCGAGAGCGAGATCAACGGCAAGACGGCCAAGGGCATCGTCGCCGGGAGCAACGACGGGTTCCTCTTCGACGGCGCGGGCGAGGTGACGACCTTCGAGTTCGAGACGGGGAGCGCGAACGTCTACGTCAACGGCGAGCGGGTCGCACCCGAGGACGTCCCCGAGGCGACGAGGCGGGACGACGGCTCGTCGAGCGACGACGGTTCGTCCGACGACGGTGACGACTCCGCCTCGGACGGTGACAGCAGCACGCCGAGCGAGTACGAACTCGAGGTCGTCGGCCGTGGCGACTACACGCGCTATCAGTTCAGCGTCACCGGCGGCATCGTGTCGCTGGAAGACGGCGAAGAGGCGCCCAACGGCGCGTCGAGCGTGAAGGGCCACCTCGCCGGTGGCGTCGACCCGTACCGCATCACGGGTGCGGTCGAGTCCTTCGAGTTCACGCGCCGCGAGGCGGACCTCCGACTGGACGGCGAGGCGGTCACGCCGGACGAACTCGTCGAGAAGACCCAGCAGACCACCGACGACGGCTCGGACGATTCGGACGATTCGACCGGCGACTCCGGTGGTTCGGACAGTGGCTCCGGTGGTTCGGACGGTGGTGACGACTCGGACGACGGTGACACGGGTCACGGCGGTACGAGCGACGGCCCCCACGAACTGCTCATCCTCGGCAACGGCGACTACGCCCGTTACCGCGTCGAGGTGTCGGAGGGTATCTACTCGAAAGAAGACGGCGAGGAGACGCCCAACGGCGGGTCGAGCGTCACCGGTCACGTCGCCGGCGGCAAGGACCTCTTCGAGTTCACGGGTGAGGTGACCGACTTCGAGTTCGAGACGGGCACTGCGACGGTCTACCTCGACAACGAGCGTGTCGACCCGCAGTCGCTCGTCGACGCCGAGGGACTACCGGAGAACACCGTCTCCATCGTCGGTGCCCCCGACGAGGTCGCCTCCTACCGGTTCACGACCGACGGCTCGGTCGTCGTCAACCCCGATAAGGGTACGTTCGACGCCGCGGACAACATCTCCGAGAAGAGCGCGGAGGGGGCCGTCACCGGCGGCGGTGTCGACAGCTACCGGTTCTCGGGGTCCATCACGGACTTCTCGCTCACCGGGACGGCGGCGGTCTACGTCAACGGCACGCAGGTCAGCCCCGACCTGCTCGGTACGGGCGAGGACGCACGACTCCTCGACCTCATCGTCGTGGACGGGACGGGTTCGAGTGGTCGCTGTGACTACCGGTTCTCCGTGGACGGCCACGTCGCCAAGAGCCTCGAACTCGGCACGGTCGAGGCCGAAGACACCATCGAGGGCGGCACGGTGACCGGCACCGTCGAGGGCGAGCGCGACGCCTACCGCTTCGCCGGGACGCTGACCGGCTTCGACATGGACGGGTCGGCGACCCTCCGGTTCCAGAGTAACTGAGCTGTCTGAGAACCGTCACCACTCGCCGCGCTGTGCCCCTGTTACGTCGAACATAACGCTGTTCTCTCGCCTCTCCGACCGGTAGCGGCGGCGTCCCGTCGCTCGTCGGTGTCGCCACGAGCCTCCGATTCCCGTCGGTTCGTCGGTCGCTGTCGCGGACCATCACGGTTGCTCGTGGCGACAGGCGAGTCATAACAAAGGGCCGGTCTGCCGGATATACAGCCAGATGACGATGTCACGGCACTCCCCTCTGACGCGTCGACAGCGGGTGTCTCCCGTGGAGGGTCGACGATGACTACGGTGTGCGTTCACGGTCTCGGGTACGTCGGGCTCCCGACGGCCGCACTGTTGGCTCACAACGGGAACGAAGTCGTCGGCTACGACGTCGACGAGCGGAAACTCGACCGACTCCACCGTCGGGAGCTTCGCCTCGGCGAGGCGGACCTCGAACGTTACATCGTGGAGGCGCTCGACGACGGGACGCTCGTCCCCTCGAACACGGTCGAGCCGGCGAACGTTCACGTGATCTGCGTACCGACGCCGTTGGACTTCGAGGCCGAGCGTGCGGACCTGGAGTACGTCCTCTCGGCCGCGGAGGGTATCACGAACGTCCTCCGCGAGGGCGACACGGTCCTCCTCGAATCGACGGTCCCTCCCGGAACGACCGAGGGACCGCTCCGCGAGGCGCTCGAACGCTCGGGGCTCCGTGCGGGCGAGGACTTCCACCTCGCGTACTCCCCGGAGACGGTGCTGCCGGGGAACATCCTCCACGAACTGACGCACAACGACCGATTCGTCGGCGGTGTCGACCAGGAGTCGACGGACCACGTCGCCGCGCTCTACGAGCCGTGTATCGACGGGACCGTCCACCGCACGCCCGACGCGACCACCGCGGAGTTCGTCAAACTCGCACAGAACGCCTACCGCGACACGAACATCGCGTTCGCCAACGAACTGTCGAACGTCGCGCGCGACTACGGCGTGGACTCCCGCGCGGCCATCGCGCTGGCCAACCGCCACTCACGAGTCGACATCCTCCAGCCGGGGCCGGGCGTCGGCGGCCACTGCCTGCCCGTCGACCCGCTGTTCTTCGCACACGACTCGGACGCGCTCGACCTCATCTACAGCGCTCGTCGGGTCAACGACGGCATGTCGGACGTGGTCGTCGACCTGCTCGAAGAGCACTTAGGGACGCTGGCGGGCAAGCGTATCGCCGTCCTCGGCGTCGCCTACAAGGCGAACGTCGACGACACGCGCAACTCGCCGGGGCTGAAACTCGCCGGGGCGCTCCAGCAGGCGGTTCCGGAGAAGGCCATCGCCGACGGCGGCATGGCCGTCGAGACCCGGCTCTGTGACCCGATGGTCGACGACGACCGACTGGACCTCGTCGACGTCGACGAGGCGGTCACGGACGCCGACGCCATCGTCGTCACGGCCGACCACGACGCGTTCCGTGCCCTCGACGCGAACGAGATCCGCTCGAAGATGCGCGGCGACCTCCTGCTCGACACGAAGGGCACGATGGACGCCGAGACGTGGACGGCGGCCGGCTTCGACGTGGTCGGGCTATGACGGTCGCCGAGCAGCGGTCGCCCGCGCGTAGCCTCGGCCAGCGCGTCTGGATCGACCTCGCCAGCCCCTCGCACCCGGTCTTCTTCAAAGCCGTCGCCGACGGCCTCGACCGACCGACGGTCGTCACCGCCCGCGAGAAGACCGAGACGGTCTCGCTGGCCGAACAGGCCGGCTTCGAGTTCACCGTCCGCGGGAAGGACTACGACAACGAGTGGCTCCGCACCGCCGGCGTCCCCCTGCGGACGCTCCAGTTGGCGGCCGACACGCCCGACGCCGACGTGTCGCTCTCCCAGCGCAACGCGATGTGCGTGCTCGCCTCGAAGGTCCACGGCATCCCCTCCATCCACTTCACGGACAACGACATCACCTACTACCTCGACACGCCGCTCGTCGAGGAGGGGTTCAACTACTTCCGGGCGATGGCGACGGCCCACGTCGTCCCCGACGCGTTCCAGCTCGCCGAACTCACCGAGTACGGTGCGTCCCGCGACTCCATCCACACCTACGACGGGTTCAAAGAGGAGGTCTGTGTCGCCGACTTCGAACCGGACCCCGACTTCCTCGACCGCCTCCCGTTCGAGGAGTTCGTCGTCGTCCGGCCCGAGGCCATCGGGGCGGCGTACGTCGACCTCGAACCCGAGGAGTCGCTCGTCCCGCAGGTGCTCGACCGTATCGTCGACGCCGGCATGAACGTCGTCTACCTGCCCCGCAGACCGGGCGACCGGAAACACGCCGCGCCGTACTCGACGGACCGCGTGTTCGTCCCGGACGAACCGCTCCCCGGCCTCCAGTTGGCGTGGCACGCCGACTGTACCCTCACCGGGTCGGGGACGATGGGCCGCGAGGCCGCCGCGATGGCGAAGCCCGCGGTCTCCTTTTTCCCACATACGATGCTGTCGGTCGACCAGCGACTGGTCGAACAGGACCGCGTCTTTCACTCGCGTGCCCCCGACGACATCGTCGACTACCTCACCGGTCTCTCGAAGGGCGACGTCCAACCCGACCTCGACCGTGCACGGCGCGTGCGCGACGAGGTGGTCGACATCACCGACGGTGTCGTCGACGAGGTGACGCGATGAGCGTCGAGGGTGAGGGTGAGGCTGTCGAGACCGACGACGCCACCGCCCGCGTCGGGACGACGCCGCCCGCCCGCCGCGACGAGTTCCTCGCCGGACTCATGCTCGATACGCTCCGGTACGCCCGCGAGCGCGACTACACCGGCTGGGACTACTTCGACGGGATGAGTTCGCGCGTGCTGAAGGGCCTCCCGTTCGACAACAAGTGGGTCAACATCGCCGTCCAGGAGGGCATCAAGCGGGCGCCCATCAACCTCCGCCCGCTGTTCCTCGTCGAGCGCCGCCAGAACTACAAGGGCAGTGCGCTGTTCTCGATGGCGAACCTCACCGCGAGCGACGTCACCGGCGACGAGATGTACGACCGCGAGGCCGTCGAACTGGCGGAGTGGCTCGTCGACAACGCCGCCGAGGGGTTCGCCGGCTTCGCCGGCGGGCACACCCACGAGATGCAACTGCTCGACGAGCGCCGGGACGCGTACATGCCGAACGCGATTCCCACCTCGTTCGCGGTGAAGGCACTCCTGCGAATGGCCGAGCGGACCGGTGAGGAGCGCTACGCGGAGATAGCGAAGACCGCCACCGAGTTCGTCTACCAGGACCTGGAGTACCGGGAACTGGAGGGCGGTGCCCGCATCAAGTACCAGCCCGAGTACACCGGCGAGTTCTACACGCTCAACTGCGGGGCCATCGCCGCCCGGATGCTCATCGACCTCTACGAGTACTTCGGCGACGAGGAACTCAGAGAGCGCTCTGCGAAGCTGCTCGACTACGTCGCCACGAAACAGCACGACATCGGCGGCTGGACCTACCGCGACCCGCCCAGCGCCTCACACCTCTCGATGGACAACCACCACAACGGGTTCATCATCGAGGGGTTCCTGCGCTACCGCGAGGTCACCGGCGAGGACCGCCACGCCGACACCATCGAGACGTCGCTGGAGTTCTACCGCAACGTGCTGTTCGAGGACGATGGCGCACCGAACTGGGAGGAGGACGCGAAGTTCCCCAAGGACATCCACGCCGCGACCCAGGGTATCATCGTCTTCTCGATGGCCGGCGACCACGCCTTCGCCCGGCGTATCGTCGACTGGGTGCTCGGGAACCTCTACGCCGGCAACGGCAGGTTCTGGTTCCGGAAACAGCGCTTCTACACCAAGCGCTTCACGCTGATGCGCTGGTGTGAGGCGTGGATGGCGTACTCGCTCGCCGAGCATCTCCGGTACTCGATGCTGGACGGCGAGACGACGGACGACCCGACGGCGGAAACGGAGGCCGACTAATGGACTACGAAGCGATCGGTAACAGCATCCGCAAGAACTGGAACGACGCGAACTGGTGGCGCTCGGTCGTCGCGCAGTTCGCCGTCGAGAAGTGTGTCGTCAAACCGTACTTCCAGTACAAGGGCAACGACGGCTTCTACGTGATGGACGAGGACTGGGACAACCTGCTCATCCTCGACGCGTGTCGCTACGACATGTTCGAGCAGCAACACCAGCTCCCCGGAACGCTCGAATCGCGCGTCTCGCGCGGGTCGAACACCCCCGAGTTCCTCCGCGAGAACTTCGAGGGCGAGACGTTCGAGGACACCGTCTACGTCACGGCGAACCCACAGATCAACGTCCGCCTCCCGAGCGGGACGTTCCACGACGTCGTCTCGGTCTGGCAGGACCACTGGGACGACGAGTTGAACACGGTCCACCCGGAGGTCATGAGCGAGGAGGTTCGGAAGGCCGCCGAGCGCTACCCGGACAAGCGTCTCGTCGCCCACTACGTCCAACCGCACTACCCGTTCGTCGGACCCACTGGTCAGAAAATCGGTGCACAGGCGGGGATGGAACTGTCGAAGCGGATGGCCGACGGCGACGACGCCGAACAGGACAACGAACACGTCTGGGACAAACTCAAGCGCGGGAAGGTCGATACGGCCACCGTCTGGGAGGCCTACCGCGAGAACCTCGACATCGCGCTCGAATCGCTCCCGGACCTCATCGACGACCTCGAGGGCACCACCGTCGTCACCTCCGACCACGGCAACCTGCTCGGCGAACACCCCGAGCCGTGTCCCGTCCCGATGGGCCTCTACGGCCATCCCGAGGGCGTCTACAGCGAGCACCTCGTGAAGGTGCCGTGGCTCGTCATCGAGGGTGCAGAGCGCAAGGAGGTCGTCGCCGAGGCGTCGACCGACGACGAACTCGTCGAGGGCACCGAAGAACGGCTGAAAGACCTCGGCTACCTGTAGTTCGCTCGGAGGTCCGCGCTCTCGTTTCACACCGCCTCACTCCAGCAGCGACGCGACCCGCTCGGATGAGACGCGAAGTACCTTCCCGTCGTCCTCGGCGGTGTTGAACGGGTTGACGAACAGGCCGCGCTCGTCGGCGGCGACGTAGACGTACCCCGACGCGGACTCGACGCCCGGTAACGAGTCCGCCAGCGCGGGTTTCTTCTGGTAGCTCGCCAGCGTCTCCCAGCGTTCGAACCCGGAGGCCGACGAGGAGACCAGCACGTCCGCCGTCCCGGTCCGGTTGACGGCCCGGTCGCCGTCGGCCGTCGAGTCGGTGCCCGTCTCCGTCGCCGTGACCAGTGCGACGTACTGCTCGCCGTCGTGGTCCCACGTCTCGGCGTAGAACACCGACCCGGAGGCGACACCGACCGTCTCGATGGCGTCCTCGTCGAGTCGTTCGCCCGGTTCGCGCTCGGCCAGCGTCTCGCGGTCGAGGCGCTGGATGCGGTTCTCGTCGGCGTAGAGGCAGTCCATCCCCCACAGCACCGCGTCCTCGGTGAACGCGAGGTCGACCGCTCGCCAGCGCTGACTGCCGGTTCCGACCACGTCCAGCCACGGGCCGTCGTGCTCGTCGTCGCCAGCGTCGTCACTCCCCTCGGACGCTGTCTCGCTCCCTTTCTCACCGTCTCGGAGGAGACAGAGGCGACTCTCCGAATCGCGGTCACCCGTCGTCACCCACACGTCGTCGGTGTACGGGTCACGGAGGACGCTGTGGACGTGGCGCACGCCGTCGACGGCGAGCAGGCGTCGCCACGAGCGGCCGTCGTCCGTCGAGACGAGGAGGTGGGCGGTGTCCGCGCCGAGCGGGTACTCCCCGAGCAGGAGACGGTCGCCGTCACGGCAGCATGCCGTCGGGAGGACTCCCATCGGCCCCGACGACCGGGGGAGTTCGTACACCGGCGTCCAGGTTCGTTCGCCGTCGTGGGAGGCGACGAGCCAGCGGTTGAGTGTCGCCAGCGTCACCGCGTCGTCACGCCAGACGTTCGTCGTCGGGAACCGCCCGACGAGACGGGAGAGGAGACGCCACGGCGACCCGGTGAACAGTTCGCGTCGGAACCACCCCGCGAGCCGTGGATTCGGGAGGTCGCCGTCCGCGACGAACCGGCCGACGCCGTCGCTCCCGTTCGTGCGCTGTTCGGTGTAGAGCGTCCGTGCCGTACTGGCGTACAGGCGACCGTCGTGGATGCCGTGGAGCCGCATTCGTCCGGGGTACTCCGCCCCGGAGGGTCAAAGCTTCGTGTCCCGGTCGTCGCCACCGACCGCCGCGGGTCTCACTCGACGATGAGCGTCGCCTCGACGAGGTTGCCGACACCGCGTCGGAGCCGCTGTGACACCGCCCGCGGCGTGATGTCGAACTGCTCGCCGAAGTCCGCCAGCGTCGCCCGTCGTGGCGTGTCGTAGTACCCACCCTCGTAGGCGGCGACGAGCGTCTGCCGCTGGCAGTCGGTGAGCGCCGACTGAATCGTCGCCGGGCCGGAGAGGCGCTGGACGCCCTCGACCGTGACGTCGATACCGTGGTCGGTGGCCGTCCGCTGGAATCGGTCGACGTCTCCCCGGTTCTCCGCTCGGACCTCGAACGACCACCGTTCGTCGTCGCCACCGCCGGCGAGTATCGTCATCCCCGCGTCCGCGAACAGGTCGAACAGCGACGGACCGCTCGCCTCCGGGTCGCGTGCGACGGTACAGAGCACTCCACCGTCGACGTGGTCGACCACGTCGAGCGTGACCGTCGTCCGCTCGTGGACCCGGTCGAGGTAGTCGCCGGTGTCATTCGTCCAGACCCACAGCGACAGCGGGGAGTCACACTGCACCGTCCGTTCGAGTTCGAAACGGACACCCTGCGCAACGAGCGCCCGACCGAGGTCGAACGCCTCCGCGCGCACCGACAACTTCCCTACGACTGTCATTGTATTCAATACTGAACTGTTTCCTCGAAAGGATTGTCCCGAACAGTAGTGGTGTGCGAGGCGGTCACGGCCACGGTGAGCGCCGCGCCCGACCCATAGGGATTAGGCATCGTTCGGGGCGGGCGACACGAGGGCGTCGAGCACCCGTCGCCAGTCGTCGGCCGCACCGTCGTAGGAGTACTCCTCGCCGATGGTCGCGGCGTTCGTTCCGAGTTCCTCCCGGAGGCTGTCGTCGTCGAGGAGCGCTTCGAGCGCGTCGGCGAGCGCCGTGGGCGTCATCGGGTCGACGACGAGTGCCGTCTCCTCGTCACGAGCCACGTCGGGGACGTTCCCGACGGGCGGGACGACGCTCGGGAGCCCCGTCGCCATCGCCTCGACGAGCGTCAGCGGCAGCGCGTCACGCTCGGAGGTGAGGACGAACGCGCCCGAGCGGTGGTACAGTGAGAGCGGGTCGTCGACCCACCCCGGTCGGTCGACCCGGTCGGCCAGCCCCGCCGCTCGAACCCGTCGCTCGACGCCCGCCCGGAGTGGTCCGTCCCCGGCCATCACGGCGGTGAACGGCACCCCCCGGTCGTCGAGTTCCGCCAGCGCGTCGACGAACCGCTCGGGCGCTTTCTCCGGGTCGAACCGACCGATCCACAGCAGGTCGTACTCGACCTCCTCGTCGGGTGCGGGTCGGAACCGGTCGGCGTCGATGGGGTTGACGAGTCGGAACGAGCGCCGGCGGGGGACGCCGAGTTCGGCGAGTCGGTCACGGAACGGTTCGCCGGGGACGGTGACGGCGTCGAACCGCCGGACCAGCCAGCGGACGAGCGGCCCGTACCGAGCGGTCGCGTGGACGTCGAGGTCGATACCGATGATTCCGAGGTGGGTCGGTGCGTCCGCGAGTCGCCCGGCGAGCAGGGCGACGACGCCGTTGGGTAACAGCGAGAACGAGGCGACGGCGTCGTACCGGCCACGGCCCCGGAGGGCGGTGACCAGCGCCGCGAACGCCATCAACAAGAGTGTCAGCGGCCGGTAGCCGACGTCCGGGACGGTGACGTACTCGACACCGTCGACGCTCTCGTCGCCGTCGACACACACCATCGTCACGTCCGCCGACCGGGTCAGCGGGCCGACGTGACGGGCTATCTTCCCGAGGTTCTTCACCGAGTAGACGACCAGCACCGAAGGTCGAACCACGCGCTCGTCGGGCGGTTCGACGTCCTGCTTCGACATTCGTCCCTCGATTCGGCGGAGACGGGCTTTGTTATCCGCGCGCTATGTGGCGAAAGCGGGTCGCTGTGTGTGGCCGAAGCGCGTCGCGGGTCGTCGGAGAAAAGAATCGTGTGCTATCGCTCTCGTCGGTCCGGCCCGGTTCAGACGTAGCCCAGCTGTTTGAGCCGGTCCTCGACGACGTCGTGGTCGACGTCCTCGGTAGCGACCGGCTCCTCCTTCGTTATCTCGCGGCGCGGGCCGTTGTCGTAGACGTGCCACGGGACGCGGACCAGTTCGTCGAGGTACGAGCCGAGCGGGTGGCCGTACATCCTGATCGGTAGCGGGAACGCCCGTTCGCCGAACGCCTGGCCGTGGTCGGCGGTGACGACGGTACGTCCCTCCAGGTCGTCGAGCAGCTCCGAGACGTGGTCGAGGACGATGTCGAGGCTCTCCTCGGTACCCTTCACGAAGTACTCGTCGGGGATGTCGAGGTTGCCGGCACGCTTCTCCGCCCAGATGGCGAGCGTGTCGATGTCGAAGTGCTCGCGGCCCGTCGGCCCGATGAACGGGTAGTGGGGCTGGAGGTAGTGGACGATGAGGCGCTTGTTCGGGTAGCGCTCGGCGGCCTCGCGGGCGTACTCCCCGAGCGTCTCGGGCATGACGGTCCGCAGGTCGTCGTCCCAGCCGTCCTCCTGCCAGACGTTGACGACGGCGTGGAGGCTCGTGTTGAGTTCGGACTTGTTGCGGTGGAGCATCGGACTCGCGGTGACGTAGACGGTGTCGGTCAGGTCACGCTCCGCGAAGTTCGCCTGGAGGAACTCCCAGGTCCCCGACCCGCGGGAGATACGCGACTCGGTCCGGCCGGGGAGGTCGTTGCGCTCACAGAACATGTCGTGGCGACACGCGTCGAGGATGAGCAGGTTGTCCCAGTCCTCCTCGAACAGGTCGACGCCCTCCTCGTTGTACGACCAGCGGTTGAGCCGTCGGTAGGCGAGTCGGTTGAACTCCTCGGGGATGAGCGAGGGCGCATCGAGTGCTCGGCGAACCTGAGAGAGCGAGTACATGGTTCTCACGAAACCGTCCGGCGGCATAGTTATGAGTTCTCTACTGCTCGTCGAGGCCGTTCGCCGTCACAGTGTACCGGTCTTCCGCCGCTCGACGACCGCTCGCTTCGCCCGCTGGAGGGTCCGAAAGAGCGGTCGTCCCCCGAGCGAGAGCAGCAGTATCAGGTAGGCCTGTCCGCTGGCCGGGTTCGCCCGAAGCGCCCGCCGTGCGAACCGGCACGCGTCGGCGTGGTTGCCGACTTTGAGCGCCGACATCCCGACGACGTTCGCCCGCGTGGAGACGAGTTTCCGCTCGGCCTCGGGACCGTACTCCGCCGCCAGCGGACGGAACGTCTCGACGAACAGCGGGTAGGCCACGTCGCGTTTCGCCTCGAAGTCGTCGGTGATCTGTCCGTGGTCGCCCATCCGGTGGACGACCAGCGGGTCGGCGATGGAGTCGACCAGACAGTGCCGTGAGAGTCGAATCGGCCACTCGCGGTCCTGCCAGCACGGGAACCGCTCGTCGGGGGTTCCCGCCGCCTCGACCACCTCGCGCCGGACCATCAGCGTCGAGAACGTCCCGAACGGCTCGCCGTAGAGCAGGTTGAGCGTCGCGTCACCCGAGAGGGTCGGACGGAGCACGTTCGACGTCTCGCCCCCGACCTCGTAGCGCAGGCCGGTGGCGACCACGCCCACCTCGGGGTCCTCGAACGCCGCGAGCTGTCGCTCGACCTTCTCGGGGAGCCAGACGTCGTCGTCGTCGATGAACGCGACGAACGCGCCGTCGCTCTCTTCGATGCCCGTCGTCCGGGCGGCGCTCGCTCCCCGGTTCTCCTCGTGACGGACGACACGGAGCCGACGACCGCCGGGGTCGACACCGGCCACCTGCGGTTCGACGGGGTCGGGCGAGCAGTCGTCGACGACGACCACTTCGACGTGGTCGTAGGTCTGACCGAGGACGCTCTCGACGGCCTCCGTGAGGTACTCGGGGCGGCCGTACGTCGGGACGACCACGCTCACCAGCGGTGCCTCGTCGCTCATCGGTTCGAACTCAGCGGCCCCGGCGACTTGGTTAGGTAGCCCCTGTCCCCGTGTGAGTCCGATACCACTCCGTCGGACGGGACGGTCTTAGGAGTGGTATAACAATGGCCGGCTGGGCGAACTGATGGACAATGACTGGTACGTACGGCACGAAAGGGACGATGTGGGGATGATACGTCGTCTCGCTCGTCTCGTTCGCAGTGTGCTCTCTCCCGGCGACGGGCTGACCGAACGCACGGTCAAGGGCGGAATGTGGGTCGCGGCGCTCAACGTCTCCGACCGGATGCTCCAGTTGGTGCTGATGATCATCCTGGCGAACCTGCTGGGGGCCGCCGAACTCGGGCTGTTCGGTATCGCGCTCGTCGTCATGAGCGGCGTCAAGCGGTTCTCGCAACTCGGACTCAATCAGTCGCTCATCTACGACCGCGAGGAGAACGTCGACCACATGCTGAACACGGCGTGGCTGCTCGACATCGCTCGCACGTCGTTCATCGCGCTGACGCTCGTCGTCATCGCCCACCCGTTCGCCGGCCTCCTGGTCAGCGGGGACGCCGCCACCGCCGGCCGCGCGGCCGTCCTCATCCAGGTCATCGGCCTCGGCCAACTGTTCGTCGGCCTCGCCAACCCCGGCATCGTCTACTTCCAGAAGGACCTCCAGTTCCACAAGCAGTTCTTCTACTCCATGTCCGGGTCGGTCGTCCAGTTCGGCGTCGCCATCGGCTACGCCTACCTCGTCTCGGAGACGGCGATGGCGCTCGTCCTCGCGTTCGTCGCCAGCGACTTCGTCCGCATGCTGGCGTCGTACCTCCTGCACGACTACCGTCCGAGCGTCTCGTTCGACGTCCCGTCCGCCCGCAGTATGATCAGCTACGGGAAGTGGCTCACCGCCAACTCCATCCTCTACTTCCTCTACAGCGAGGGCGACGACCTGCTCGTCAGCGGCTTCCTCGGCCCGCTCGCGCTGGGGTACTACCAGCTGGCTTACCGGTTCTCGAACGCGCCCGCCACCGAGGTCACACACGTCATCTCGGGGGTCGCGTTCCCGGCGTACTCGAAGGTCCAGGACAACACGAAGGCGCTCCGGGAGGGCTTCCACCGTACCCTCCAGATGACGACGTTCCTCTCGTTTCCGCTCGCCATGGGTATCTTCGCCATCACGCCCGCGTTCGTCGACGCCTTCCTCGCTCCGGAGTACGAGGCGATGGTGCTGACGATGCAGATTCTCGCTATCTTCGGGCTGACGCGCTCGGCGGTGGCGACGTTCGGGCCGGTGTTCAAGGCGACGGGCCGTCCCGACCTCATCGCCAAGTTCTCGACGGTCCGCGTGCTCCTGCTCGGTCTCGGCCTCCCGGTCGTGCTCTGGCAGGCCAGCAACGGCGGGCTCCCGTACGGACTGACCGGCTACGAGGGAGCCGCGCTGGTCATCCTCGGCGTCCAGCTGTTCCCGATGATGGAGATAGACGTGTTCTACGCCGCTCGAATCGTCGAGACGAGCTACACGCGCATCCTGCGTGACGTGGCCTACCCGCTGGTCGGGAGCGTCGGGATGGCGGCGGCGGTCATCGCCGCCGACCGGATGCTCGACGTCGCTCCCGTCGCCGAGTTCGTCGTCCTCGCTGCCCTCGGAGCGGTGGTCTACGCCGGTGCCGTGCTCGTGCTCGACCGTTTCGGCTGGGGTGTGGGCCGGAACGTCAGAACGATGGTCGCGTCCATGGCGGGGTGACAGATGGGGCTCCGCTCACTCCTCAGTCGGCTGGTCTCCTCGGGTGGCTCGCTCGCCTCACAGACGGTCCGTGGCGGTATCTGGCTCGGGCTGACGAACGGCGGCGTCCGGGCGCTCCAGCTCGTGATGCTTGTCATCCTGGCGCGACTGCTGTCCCCCGAGGAGTTCGGGCTGATGGGCATCGCGCTCCTCGTCATCGCCGGGCTCACACGGTTCTCACAGCTCGGGCTCGACGAGGCACTCATCCAGCGTTCGGAGGCCGTCGTCGACGACTACTTCGGCACCGTCTGGGTGCTCCAGCTCCTCCGAGGGCTCCTCATCGCGGGGATCGCCGTCGTCGCCGCGCCGTTCATCGCGGAGTTCTTCCGCGAGGACCCCGGCAAGGTCGTCCCGCTCATCTACCTCATCGCGCTCGGTCCCATCGCGCGTGGCCTCCAGAACCCCGCCATCGTCTACTTCCAGAAGGACCTCCAGTTCCACAAGCAGTTCGGGCTGGTCGTCGCCCGAACCGGGACGCGCGTCGTCGTCTCCATCGGCTACGCGGTGTTCGTCGCCGAGACGGCGTACGCGCTGGCCGTCGGCTACGTCGCCGGCTACACCGCCCAGCTCGTCGTCTCGTATCTGGTCGCCGACCGTCTGTTCCGCCCGTCGTTCGAGATGGGCAAGGCACGCGAACTCGTCAGCTACGGGAAGTGGCTGATGGGCGCGGGGATGCTCTCGTATCTCTACGGCGAGGGTGACGACGTGCTGGTCGGACGGTGGCTCGGCACGCAGGCGCTGGGGTACTACCAGCTCGCCTACCGGCTGTCGAACGCACCCGCGACGGAGGTGGCACAGACCATCTCACAGGTCGTCATGCCCGCGTACTCGAAGATCCAAGACGACATCCCGGCGGTCAGAAACGGGTTCAGACGGACGCTCCGGCTCTCGACGCTGGTGTCGTTCCCGCTCGGCGTGGGTATCATCGTCGTCGCCGAGCCGTTCGTCGCAACGTTCCTCGGCAGCCAGTGGGCTCCGATGGTGGTCCCGATGCAGGTGCTGACCGTCTACGGCATCCTGCGGTCGGTCCGGACGCCGGCCGCGCCGCTGTTCAAAGCGCTCGGCCGACCCGACCTCATGACGAAACTCCAGGTCGTGACGCTGGTCACGCTCGCCATCACCGTCTACCCGCTCGTCGTCGTCCTCGACTACGGCCTGACCGGGGCGGCCATCGCCGTCGTCCTCTCGGGAGCGGCGTACCTCCCGCCGGCGGTCTACCTCGTCAGACGACTCATCGACGAACGGGTCCGGACGCTCGTGCTCGTCCCGGCGTACCCCGCCGTCGCGAGCGTCGTGATGGGCGCTGTCGCCTACGCCGCACAGGAGACGGTCATCGCGGAACTGGGTAGTCAGCCGGTCGGGTTCGTCGTCGGCGTGGTCGTCGGTGCCGTCGTCTACCCGGCGGTGCTCTACGTGCTGGAGTGGCAGTTCGAGTTCGGGCTGAACGACCTCCTCCGCCAGTTCAGACAGGGTATCTGAGCGTCCCTCCGAGCGGGGTATGAGAACACTTATCAACTCTCGCTCGTGCGATTGTCACATGCAACGACGCGTCTTTCTCGCCGGACTGGCCGGGGCAGCCACGACGCTCGCAGGCTGTTCGGCGCTCGGCGGCGGTGGCGGTGGTGAGGAGAGCGGGACGGGGACGATCCGGATACGGAACACCGACGCGATGCCACGACAGGTCACCGTCTCGGTCAGCGGCGGCGGCGAGACGTACCTCGAAGAGGAGACGGTCAACCTCGCGCTGTCCGGCGACAGCGCCTCCCGGACCATCGAGAACGTCTTCACCAGCGAGGCACCGGAGACGGCGACGCTCACGGTCCAGGTCAGCACCGAGGACGCACAGACCTACGAGTGGTCGGTGAGCGAGATGTCGACGGTGCAGGTGACGGTCACGTCGGGCGGCGGCGTCGAGTTCGGCGCACCGGAGTGACGCCGCCACGGGTCTCCCCCCGACCGTCTCACTCGTCCACGCTTCGATACATCACCGTTCGACTCTCGCCGCGCACGTCCCACTGCTCACGCTCGCTCTGACGGCGTCGAAACCGTCGGTCGACGAGCCACGGCGAGGGCCGCGGCCGACGAGACGACGAGACTCACGACCCACGCCGAGAGGACCAGCAGTCCGTCGACCACCGACAGCGCCAACAGCGGCACGACGATGGCTCCACAGAGGACGATAGCCGCGAACGTCACCAGCGCGTCGAGATCGACCGGGCGTACCATACTCGGAGCGACGACGGGATCGGTCTAAGTTAGACACTCTCTGACACACCTACTGCGGTACCGACGGCGGCTCTCCGGCCCGGCCGTCGGCGGGGTGGGTTGAGTGGTGACACGGTTAACCGACAGTTTGGGACGGTTGGTTTCGAGACGCGCGCGGCGAGCGGACGTATAGGCTGGCTATTACAATGCCACCAGGACCGGATGATTCGGTATGAACCTTACCGGCAACGTGTCGTTCCCGACCGGAGCGAGGTACCGTCCGTGAAGTCGGCCATCCAGCTCTACACGCTCCGCGACATCGACGAACCCCTCCCCAACGTGATTCGCCGCGTCGGCGACGCCGGCTTCGACGGCGTGGAGTTCGCCAACCGACTCCCCGAAGCCGACCCCGACGACGTGGTCGCCGCGCTCGCCGAGGCGGACGTCGAACCGATCGGCGCGCACGTCGGTCTCCGCGAACTGGAGGCCAACCCCGGGGGCTGTGCCGCTCGCTACGCCCAGGTCGGCGTCCGCCGTCTGGCGATTCCACACCTCCCGCTCGCACACTACCGCACGCCCAAGCGTATCGACGCGCTCGCACGCCGACTCGACGACCTCGGTGCTCGACTCGCCGACCACGGCGTCGCGTTGCTCTACCACAATCAGGTCCACGACTTCGTCCCGCTCCGTCGGCTCTCGGCGTTCGAACGCCTCGTGACGGCCGTCCACCCGTACACGAAGGGCTGTAGCAAGCCCCAGACCGCCGTCGGCCTGGCCGGCGACCGGCTCCACGACTCGCTCACGTCGCTCGACGACGTCGTCCCCATCGAACGGACCGCGTTCGGCCGGCTCGTCGACGCGACCGACGACGACTACGTCTCCTTCGAGGTCGACGTCGGAGCGGCGACCGCCGCCGGACAGGACCCCCGCGACGTGCTGTCGTTCGCCGAACCGCGAACGCCGCTCGTCCACTTCAAGGACACGACGGTGAGCGACTACCACGGTCCGCTGGCGGACTGGCACTCCGTCGACCCGAACACCGGCGACGTCGACTTCGACGCGGCGCTCGAAGCCGCGGAGGACGTCGGCGCGGAGTGGGCCGTCTTCGAACACGACGCGCCCGACGACCCGATACTCGCGCTTCGGCAGGGGAGCGACGCGTTCGTCCGGTCGGTCCGTCGTCTCTCTCCCGGTGTGTAGACGTTCTCCCGGACGAAACTGTCTGTTATACGATGGGTTTGTAACCCATAACTATGGCCCCGTTCTCTCTCCATACAGTCAATGCGCAGGTGTCGCTCGCTGAACGCTCGCCACGGTCTGTTCGCTATCGTCCTCGTCGGGGCGGTGGTCCGGCTGTACGGGTTGGGTGGCGAGAGCCTCTGGACTGACGAACTCATCACGCTGGAGTTCGTCCAGCAGTACTCGACGCTCGAGTTGCTCGTCCGGATTCCGCTCGAACAGCCTCACCTGCCGCTGTACTACGTCGTTCTCGACCTCTGGGTGAGCGTCGCCGGCACGTCGGCCACGGCGCTGCGGTTCCCGTCGGTGGCGTTCAGCGTCCTCGCCATCCCGTTCGTCTACCTCGTCGGTCGTGACCTGTTCGAGGAGACGGCGGGGCTGGTCGCGGCGCTGCTGTTCGCGCTCACGCAGTTCCACGTCTATCACGCACAGGAGGTACGGATGTACAGCCTCGTCGCCCTCCTGACGCTCGTCTCGCTGTGGCTGTTCGTCCGACTGTTCGAGGAGACGGCGACGCGACGGACCACGGTAGCGTACGTGCTCGCAACCGTCGCACTCGTCCTCACACACCCGTTCGCCGCACTCGTCGTCCTCGCCGAGGGCTGTTACGTCGTCGTTCGACTCGCCACCGGACGGTCGGTGCCACGAGCGCTGACCGTCGGTAGTGCGGCCATCGCCGTCGCGTTCGTCCCCGTCGCCTTCATGGTCCTGACGCGGTTGAGCCTCGGCGGCACGGCGTCGACGCCGTTCCCCTACATCCCGCCGCCGACGCCCGGCCTGGTTGCCCGTGTCACGCTCCAGTTCTTCGCACAGACGGCCGTCCCGGCGCTGTCGCTGTTCGTCGGTGCCGTCGTCGTCGGTGGGCTCGCACTGGGGGTGACCGACGGCTGTGTCTCGAAGTCCCTCTCTCGAAGCCCCCGAGCGACGCTCCGTGGCCTCCGTGAGCGAATCGAGCTCTCCTCGGAACCGGGCGTCGAACTCCTCGTCGTCTGGCTGGTGGCGACGTTCGTCGTCCCCATCGCCGTCTCGTGGGTACTGTTCCCCGTGTTCTGGCCACGCTACGTCCTCCCGGCGTCGCTCGCCCTCTACCTCCTGATCGGCCGTGGCGTCACTCGCGTCAAACGCCCACAGCTTCGGGTCGCCATGGTCGTCCTGTTGCTCGTCGCCGTCGTTCCCGTCACGGCCTACGAGTTGACGACGGACACGCGCGAGCAGTGGGACGAGGCGACGGCGTACGTCGAGAACGAGGCCAGCGAGGGCGCGCTCGTCGTCGTCGCCGACCAGATTACCGAACGCGGGTTCGAACACTACCGGACGCGCTCGGACCTCGACGTCGAGGGGGTCGTCGTGGCGGACTCCGGCACCGGCCGCTCGCCGACGACCGACGAGGAGATCAGTGCACTCCTGGAGGGTCACGACGAGGTGTGGCTAGTGTTCTCTCACACCGATTCGTCAACCGAACGGGAACTTCAACGGCTCACGAGGGAGAACGGCTACGTGAGCGACGAAAAAGCCGAGCGTACATTCGTCGGAGTGACCGTTCACCGGTACGAGCGGGAGGGTGAGCGATGAGCGACGGTCCCTCCGGTGAGGCTGAAGATAACGTGGTGGGAACCGATTGCAACAGTTTCGCCCCCTCGGGAGGGTCTGACCCCTCTAAACACGGTGGTAACGTAGACAGAGACACGACAGGAGCGACCCCGTGGACAACGGACCGGTCGCTCGTCGGCACACGCATGAGCACAGTACACGAGATTCGGCGGGAGGAGCGAACCGTTGAGCAGTCGGCCGACCGGACCACACTCGAGACGCCGTTCGTCTCGGTCATCGTCCCGGTGTACAACGACCCGGAGGGGCTTCGAGACACGCTCGACACGCTCGTCGGACAGACGTACGACCACGAGCGCTACGAGGTGCTCGTCGTCGACAACCGCTCGCTCGACGACACGCGCGCGGTCGCCGCGGACTACGCGAACTCCCACGACAACGTCCACGCGCTCGACGAGCGCCGCCGGCAGAGTTCCTACGCTGCACGGGTTCGCGGTATCAGACGCGCACGCGGTGACGTGCTGGCGTTCATCGACGCGGACATGACCGTCGACACCGACTGGCTCGAACAGGCCATCGAGCGGATGGAGGCCGACGAACTCGACTACATGGCGTGTAACGTCCAGCTGTACGCCGACGGCGAGGAGACGTTCGCCTCGCGGTTCAACCGGGTCAACGGCTTCCCCATCGAGAAGTACGTCGACGAGTTGCACTTCGCACCGACGTGCTGTCTGCTCGTCCGGTCGTCGGTCGTCGAGGAGGTCGGTCCCTTCGACGTCCGGTTCGTCTCCAGTGGTGACCGCGAGTTCGGCCAGCGCGTCCACGAGGCGGGGTTCGAGATGGGGTACGCCGCCGACGTCTCGATGTACCACCCCACGCGCACGTCGGTGAAGTCCCTCCTGAAGAAGGCCATCCGCATCGGCCGTGGGAAACACCAGATGCGAGAACTCTACCCCGAACGCTACGGCCACCCGCTCGCACTCGTGTTCTACCCGGGGCTCTACACCCCCTCGCCGCCCAGCAACGTCCGCAGTTCCGTCGAGGAGTGGGAGGACCTCGACCGGACCGAGAAGGCGCGGTTCGTCGCCCTCTCGAACGGGCTGAAACTGGCTCGTGCCTACGGGACGGTCCGGGAGGCCGTCGAGCGGACCGTCAGCCGCGAGTGACGCCGCCTCGAGAGCGTCTCACGGTAGCCGGAGAATAACAAGATAGCGACCGCGCCATCCCCCGGTATGGAGCCGACCGATTCTACTCGCCGGAGTGGTGAGTGTCGTGAGTGAGGTTCGCGTGGGACTGCTCGGTGCCGGCAACATCGGGACCGTCCACCTCCAGTCCACCCGTGGCATCGACGGCGCACGCGTCGTCGCCGCCGCCGACGTGGTCGCCGCGAACCGGACCCGTGCGGAGAACCAGGGCGTCCCCCGGACCTACGAGGACTACACCGACCTACTGGCCGAAGAGGACGTCGACGCCGCTATCGTCGCCCTCCCGCCGTTCCTCCACGCCGAGGCCGCCGTCGCGGCCGCGGAAGCCGGCTGTCACGTCTTCGTCGAGAAGCCGTTCGCCCGGACCGTCGAGGAGGGTCGGCGCATGCTCGACGCCGCCGAGGAGAACGACGTCTCCGTCGGTGTCGACCACACGATCCGCTACCAGCCGGAGGTCCGGAAACTGAAGCAACTGTACGACGAGGGCCGTATCGGGGACGTCCCACTGGCCTCTATCGCCCGCATCAACAACGGCCCGTTCAGCGCTCCCCCCGCCCGCGAACCGGTCTCGGGGTGGATGCTCGACCCCGACGCCACCGGCGGCGGCGCGCTGATGGACCTCGGCGTCCACCTGTTCGACGTCCTCGAACACTTCTTCGGCGAGTTGACCGTCGAGTACGCACACGTCGACTCCTCGATGGACCTCCCATACGAGGACAGTGCGCTCGTCGTCGTCTCCACCGAGGCCGGGACGCAGGCGACCGTCTCCGCCGGGTTCTTCCAGTGGGAGACACCCCCGGAGATAACGGGCTACTTCCGGCTGGAGGGCGTCGCGGACACGCTCCGCAGCGAGGACTACCTCCCCAAACAGTTCACCGCCTACGCTGCGAAGTCCGCACTGGAGAACGTCTCCAAACGCGCTCGCGGTCAGGAGCCGGCGTACTTCAAACCGACGTACTACTACCAGGCGCACTACCACGCGCTGAAGGACTTCCTCGACGCCGTCGGTGCTGGCGAGGAGCCGCCCGTGAACGGCGCGGCGGGCTTGCGGATGGTCGAGCACGTCCAGACGGCCTACGAGATGGCCGAGGGGACCGCCGCCGCCCGTGACGCCGGTGCGGACGTGGAGGTGACCGATGACTGAGCGTCCGGCGACCCCCCGACTCGTCGGCCGTCGAGCCGACGTCTCGGGACCGGGGCTCTCGGGTGCCGTGACGGACCTGGTCGCCGACTGTGCGCCCGACCTGGACGAGGCGCTCGTCGTTCCGGACTGCCACTACCCGTTCCACCCCTCGACGGGGATGGTGACGAACCCGGACGTGGTCGAGGCGCTCGTCGAAGCGCTCGCGGCGTCGGCGGACGTGACGCTCGCCCTGCCCGACTCCGAGTGGGTCCAGAACGCCCCCTCCATGCTCGGCTACGAGGACGTCGCCGACCGGACGGGCGCGGACACGCTCGCCCTCGGTGAGGCCGAGACCGTCGAGCGCGTCGTCCGCACCGACGACGAGCGCCACACGGTCACGGTTCCGGCACCGCTCGACGAGCGGCCGGTCGTCGCCGTCCCGACGCTCCGTGCGGACCCCGACCTCGCCGCCGCGATGGTCACCGTCGCCGAGGCGGCGACCGGGTCACGCGCGACGACCGACGTCGTCGCGGCCAGCGCCGTCGTCGACCCCGACTTCGTCCTGCTCGACGGGACGTACACCTACACGGGCGCACCGCACCGCGCACGGTTCCTCGTCGCGGGGACGGACGCACCGGCCGTGGACCGCGCCGTCGCGCCCGTCGCGGGGCTGAAACCGAAGCAGGTCCCCTACCTCCGACCGTTCGGCGTCGGCCGCGAGGCCATCGAGGGCCTCCACGCGGAGGACCTCGCCGCCGAACTCCCGCACGAGACGACCGACCCGAACGGCGGCGAGATGCCCGAGATAATGGGTACCGGCTTCCGCCTCTACGCGAAGGTGACCGGTGACCTCGTCCCGCCACAGTTCACGGGGGGCAGCGATGACTGACCGCGCACTCGTCACCGGCGCGACGGGCTTCCTCGGGAGCCACCTCGTCGAACGCCTCGTGACCGAGGGCTGGGACGTCACCGCCACACGCCGTGAGAACAGCGACACGAGCGCGCTCGACGACCTCGACGTGACGTGGGCCGAGGCGGACGTCCTCGACGCCGACGCCGTCAGCGAGGCCGTCGCGGGCCACGAACGGGTGTTCCACCTCGCCGGTATCGGCCTGCAGGCGGCGGACGCTCCCGTCGTCGAACGGGTCAACGCCGAAGGGACGCGCAACGTCCTCGAAGCCGCCCAGGCGGCGGACGTCGAGCGGGTCGTCTTCACCTCGACGGCGGGCACCCGTCGCCGGACGAACGGTATCGCTACCGAGGACGACGTCGCCGACCCCATCGGGGCGTACCAGCGCGGGAAGGCCGCCGCCGAGGAGCTCTCCGACGAGTTCGGTGAGCGGGGTCTCGACGTCGTGACGGTCCACCCGACGTCCATCTTCGGCCCGCGCGACGAGGAGTTCACCGGCCGGCTGCTCTCGATGGCGTCGGACCCGAAGATGGCCGTCCACCCTCCCGGCGGTGCGAGTTTCGTCGGCGTCGAGGACGTCGTTGAGGGCACCGTCGCGGCGATGGACCGCGGGCGACCGGGCGAACACTACCTGCTCGCGGGCGAGAACCTCCGGTACGACGAGGCGCTCGACGTCATCGCCGCCGAAATCGACGGCCACGCACCGCTCGCACAGGTGCCACCGCTGGCCATCCGAACTGCGGGACCGGTCGTCGGCGCCGTCAATCGCGTGCTCGGAACACGGATGTTCCCGTTCGACGCCGAGATGGCTCGGCTCTCGACGCGGGAGCTGTTCTACAGCCCACGGAAGGCACAGCGTGACCTCGACTACAGCTATCGGCCGCTCCGGGAGCTAGTGCCCGAGGCGTGGGAGTGGTACCGCTCCGAGTTCCACGCCGCGGCCGACGAGTAAGCGCCCTCCACACGGCACGGCCGCTCACGAAGCGTCGTGGCCGTATGAATGGGCTTCCCGGGCCCGCAGAGCACGAAGTTTTTAGTTGGCACACGAACTGGCACGCGAACCGGGGAAGCTACCAGCGTGTTTCTCCTTGCGGATATTAAGTCTTCGCCCGTAAAGACGCGTCTCACAGGCCACGTCGAAGGTCGGAGCGACGAGCGACGCTCAGTCGTCGTTGGCGCTCAGTTCGGTGTCGGCCGCCGTCTGCTGGTTGAGCTCCGCCCAGACCGTGAGGAACTCGCTGAACAGCGTCTCGGGCAGGCGTAGCTGGAGGTCGACGACCTGTTCGTCGGTGCCGTCGGCCGGTTCGACGACGGTGAACGTCGGTAGTGGCTGCTCGTCGTCGTGAGCGGTCGTCCGGACCGCGATACCGCTCTCGTCGAACCCGACGTCGATGTTGGAGACCGTCGTCCGGTACTCCTTGCCCCCAGAGACGGTCCGCGTGTTGATTCGGGTCCGCTCGTCGAGCAGGCCGGCGTTCATCAGCCGGTTGAGCCGACGGTAGATGGTCGCCTCCGAGACGTCACAGACCTCGGCCAGCTCGCCGACACTCCGTGCGTCGGCCGAACAGGCCGCGAGAATCGTTCGGGAGACGTCGTCGCCGAGGTGGTCCAACACGTCTGCCGGGTCGGGTCGGTCCGACTCCTCGCTCACCGTCCCCCCCGTCCCGGCCGCGATGGTGTACTGACTGGACATCCGTTCGTGCTTCCGTCCACCGGCGAGCCATATGTACCCATAGTATTGTGCGACTGTCACGAATCCCGACGGTCCGACGTAGGCGGTGACTGAACTCTACTACCGCAGTTCGTGCGAACCGGCATAAATGGCTTGGCCGAGCCCGTTCGACGGGTATGGGGACCATACCCCCACTCACAGCCACTACCGAGTGCTCCGACTCGCCGACACGTTGGTTGCAGTCACTGCGAAACGAGGCCGTGGCGACGGCCGCCGTCGCCACGCGAAAACGAGAGTCAGTCCGACCCGTTACTCGACCGTGACGCTCTTGGCCAGGTTGCGCGGCTTGTCGATGGGTCGTCCGAGCTGGTCGGCGGCGTGGTAGGAGACCAGTTGAAGCTGGACGTTGGCGAGGATGCCGGCGACCTCCGGGTGGCTCTCGGGAATCGGGAGGTGGTAGTCGGCGAACTCGACCTCGCTCTCGAAGCTGGCCGGCGCGACGACGATGACGGGCGCACCGCGCGCCTGCACCTCCTTCAGGTTGCTGATGACCTTGAGGTCGTCTTCGCCGGTGATGACGCCGAAGACGGGCGTGTTCTCGGTGACGAGCGCGAGCGGCCCGTGTTTCAGTTCGCTCGCGGCGAACCCCTCGGCGTGCTCGTAGCTGATCTCCTTGAACTTCAGCGCGCCTTCGAGCGCCACGGAGTGGGCGGGGCCACGCCCGAGGAAGAAGTACGAGTCACAGCCGTACAGCGCGTCCGCGATCCCCTCGGCGTTCGACTCGTCGAGCACCTGCTGGACGTCGCCGGGCAGGTCGGCGAGCCCCTCCAGCAGCGAGCGGACCGCGGCACGCTGGACGCCCGTCGAGTCCTCGGCGATGCGCTCGCCCAGCAGCGTGAGCGCGACGACCTGCGAGGAGAACGTCTTCGTCGCGGCGACACCGATTTCGGGGCCGGCCCGGATGAACAGCGACTCGTCGCACTCGCGGGTCACCGACGACCCGACGACGTTCGTCACGGCGAGCGTCCGTGCCCCCGCGTCACGCGCGCGACGGACGGCGTTCATCGTGTCGGCGGTCTCGCCGGACTGCGTGACCGCGACGACGAGCGTGTGCTCGTCGATGGGTGCGGGACAGTCGGCGTACTCGCCGGCCATGTAGGCGTTGGCGGTCATCCCACGGGCGGTGAGCTGAGCGGCGGCGTACATCGACGCGTGGTGGGAGGTGCCCATCGAGACGAACTGGACGCGCTCGACGTCCTCGAACGCACCCGCGTCGAACTCCTCCAGCGAGACCTTCCCGGCGAGCGTCTCGATGCGCCCGTGGATGGTCTGACGGAGGGACTCGGGCTGTTCGTGGATCTCTTTGAGCATGAAATGCGGGTAGCCCGACTTGCCGGCGGCCTCGGGCTCCCAGTCGACGGTGTCGACGTCGCGGGCGAGCGGGACGCCCGAGAGGTCGGTGATGTCGTAGCCCTCCTCGCCGACGACGACGATGTCGCCGTCTTCGAGGTAGACGACACGGTCGGTGAACTCTCGGAACGCGGGGACGTCGCTGGCGAGGAAGTACCGGCCGTCGGCCTCGCCGAGGACGAGCGGCGAGCCCTGTCGAGCGGCGTACACCTCGTCTTCACCGTCGACGAGGCAGGCGATGGCGTAGCTCCCCGAGAGCTGCTGGACGGCCGCGCGGAAGGCGGCTTCCGTCGACTTGCCCGCGGTCAACTCCTCCTCGATGAGGTGGGGGACGACCTCGGTGTCGGTCTCGCTCTCGAAGCGGTGACCGCGCCCTTCGAGGTCACGGCGGAGCGTCTCGTAGTTGTCGATGATCCCGTTGTGGACGACGGCGACGTGCCCCGTGCAGTCCTGGTGTGGGTGCGCGTTCGCGTCGGTCGGCGGTCCGTGGGTCGACCAGCGCGTGTGGCCGATACCGATGGTTCCGGTCGGACGGTCGGTGCCGAGCGCCTCACGGAGCCGGTCGAGTCGACCCTCGCGTTTGACGACGTTGAGTCCCCGGTCGTCGGGGACGGCGATGCCCGCGGAGTCGTACCCACGGTACTCCAGGTTGCCGAGGCCAGTCAGCAGACCGCCGACGGCGTCGTCGCCGCCGACACACGCGGTGATTCCGCACATCAGCGGTCCTCCGCCCGATCCGTCGTCGACGGTGTATGGCCGTGACTCGTGCGCCAGATGAACATTGTTATCGACGAGAGCAACGGCACAAACGGCCTTTGTTACGTACCGGTTATCGTAGAGAAGCGAACAGTAACTCGCCGGTAGCCAATCGTTACACCCGGTACGGCCCACAGAAGGCCGTTTCGGGGCTCGCTCAGGACGACGGCTCGCTGACCAGCCGGGTCCGAAGCGTGTCGAACGCGGCGAGGTCGGCGAGGTCACCGTCGGCGAGCTGGGCGAACGTCACAGCCAGCAGTGTGACGGTGCTCACCAGCGCCCACCCGATGACGGGGACCGCGCTCAGCGGCCCCAGTCCCAGGACGCCCATCGGGACGAGCGCACCGACGACCAGGGAGACGGCCAGGCTGGTCGTCGGGAGGTCGGTCTGTTCGGGTTCGTCGAGCGTGAGATACGGTGTCAGTTCGGACGCCGCCTCGCACAGTTCGACGGTCCCGCGGTGCTTGTCGAAGTCGACGATGCCAGCGTCGTCCATCTTCGGGAGGTGACACTGGTAGAGGCCGATGTAGACGCGCTTGCGCTGGGACGACGAGAGCGCTGAGACCTCGATGTCGTTCTCCAGTGCCGCGATGTGTTCGGCCAACTCACCGATGTTCGCCGTCCCCTCGTGCTGCCAGAGATACTGGAGGATGTCGCGGCGACGACGGTTCTTCAGTATCTCGAAGACCGTGTCGAGCGGGAGGCGAGGCGGTTCCTCGATGACGTCGCTCTGCGCCTGCGTTTGCGTCTGCGCCGTTGTGTTGGATATACTCATGTGTTCCACCTGTGGCTGGCCGCAGCTGGCTGCACCGGTGCGGTTCGAGCGTTCGACCGCGTGTTGGACCGCGTTGGACCGTTAAGCCGACCGTTTCGGGACGTTATCCGCCACGATACGGGTCGGACCTCGTGCATCCCCACGATGCTGCGTCAGTGGTTGCTATGTATAGCGTGACAAGCTTAATAAGTAACTGATTTATGCATCTGATGCAACTTCGCCCCCGACACGTTGCAGTCGGTGCGAATACATACTCCGTTTCGTGAACGAACATCTCCAGTATCCGACTATTTAACACGGCGAAACCGGAGCACTGCGGGCCATTGTTGCCGGTTGTCACTCGAACTGGTAGTTCTGGGGAACAGACAACGAACGGACACAACAGGTCACACTCCGGTAGTGAGGAGTGTCTGTTCAGCGAGCAGGCTGGCGGACGAGTCCGCCGAGACCCTCCCTGAGCGAGACGGTCGGTTCGAACGAGAGGTGCTCCCGTGCCTTCGAGATGTCCGCTCGACTCGCACGGATGTCCCCCGGCCGCTCGTCGATGTGGACGATCTCAGACCGCGACCCGGAGAGGTCCCGGATCAACTCCGCGAGGTCGAGGATGCTCACGCTTCGTCCCGTCCCGACGTTGTACCCCTCACCGACGTGGTCGGTCGTCGCGGCCAGCAGGTTCGCCTGTACGACGTCGCTGACGTGGACGAAGTCTCGAATCTGTGAGCCGTCGCCCTCGACGGTGATGTCCTGGCCCGCACACGCCTGTTCGAGGAACGCGGTGATGACGCCGCTGTACTCGCCGCCGGCCTGCCGGGGGCCGTAGACGTTGAAGTACCGAAGCGCGACCGTCTCCAGTCCGTAGAGTTCGTAGTAGAGTCGGGCGTAGTGGTCGGTCGCCAGTTTCTCGACGCCGTAGGGTGACTGTGGCGTCGTCGGTTCGTCCTCGGTGACGGGGACGTGCGTCGGGTCCCCGTAGATGGCCGTCGAGGAGGCGACGACCACGCGTGCGTCCTCCTCGCGGGCACGCTCGAACAGTCCGAGCGTCCCGCCGCTGTTGATACGGTGACTCTCGACGGGGTCGTCGACCGACCGGGTGACGCTGGCGTTCGCCGCTTCGTGGAAGACGAGGTCGACGCCGTCCATCGCCCTGTCGAGCGCCCGCGAGTCACAGACGTCCCCACGAACGACCGTCGCGTCGCGGTGGCAGTTCTCTTCGCTCCCGGTCGAGAAGTCGTCCAGTACACGCACCTCGTTCTCCCCGACGAGCGCGTCGACGAGGTGGCTCCCGATGAACCCCGCACCACCCGTGACGAGCACCGTTCGGCCAGCGATCTCCATACTCTCGGGCTACCCCTCCGGGTGGTTTCGTTATGGACGTTCTATCCCCCGTGTCACGTGACCCTCACACTCCGGGGGAGTCGGCCTCCCGTCGTCGTTTAGTCCGGCTATTACGATACCACCCGACCGCGATACTCGTCACATGCAGACACCGGACCGCGAACACGCGACCGGCGACGCCCTCCGCTTTCGCCACCAACGTCTCGACGACAGCCCACCCGTGGGGCTTCTCAGCACCTGCGAAGTGACCGACCTGACCGGCAACGGCCGCCCAGACGTCATCGTCAGCGGCCTCGGTGCCCGACCGGAGCTCTCTCTCGCCGGCAAACGCATCCTCGTCCGCCAACTCCCGGGGATGGAGGCCGTCTTCCAACGGCTGGAGACCCCCGTCGTCTGGTACGAGAACCGCGGCGACGGCGACTGGGAGCGCCACGCACTCACCACCGAGAAGCACCTCCACCTCGACGTGGGGGCGTGTCTGGCCGACGTCGACGGCGACGGCCGCACCGACCTCCTCGTCGGACAGGGCTACGACGGTTCGGACGTCTACTGGTTCCGCCAGCCCGAGGACCCACGCGAGGAGTGGGAGCGCTTCCTCGTCACCGACCGCTTCCAGAAGTACCACGACCTGCTCGTCGCGGACGTCGACGACGACGGCGAGGACGAACTGGTCGGTCTCTCACAGGAGGCCGAGACGGTGTTCTACTACGACGTTCCCGAGGACCCGACGCTCGAACCGTGGCCGACGACCGACTGTCACGTCGTCGACGAAGGGGTCGACCTCGAAGGCCTGTGGGTCGGTGACGTCGACGGCGACGGCCGCTCGGAACTCGTCGCCGGGCCACACGTCTACCACCGCACGGACGACGGTGCCGACGGCGAGCGCTGGGAACGCGAGATCGTCGCCGAGGGCTGGGAGAAGACCCGTGTGGCCGTGGCGGACCTCGACGGCGACGGCGACCCGGAACTCCTGTTGAGCGAGGGTGACGCCCCGCTGTACGGCACACATCCCGGTCGGGTCGGCTGGTTCGACTACGACGGCGAGACGTGGACCGAACACCTGCTCGCCGACGAACTCTACTGCCCACACAGTCTGCAGGTGGGGGACCTGACCGGCGACGGCCACCTCGACGTCGTCGTCGGCGAGATGGCCCACCGCCACAACGACGACCCGGTCCTCTACGCGTTCGTCAACCGCGGCGACGGCACGTTCGACCAGCAGGTCATCGAGCGCGGTGTCGAGACTCACGAGGCGAAACTCGTCGACCTGGACGGCGACGGCCGCCTCGACGTCGTCAGCAAGTCCTACGGACCCCGGAGACACGTCGACGTCTGGTACAACCGGGGCTGACCGCGCACCCAGTCGTGGGACGGGCCTCGTTCGCCGTCGCCGTCACCGTCGACGGCACTGACGAGTAGTCCGACCGGAGAAGACAGCGGTTTTCGTTCGACGCTCGACCGCGGAGCGACCGCTCAGTGTGACTCGTTCAGGTCGACACAGCCGTCGGGGTCGGCGCGAATCCACCGGCCGGCGTCCGCCGTGTCGTGACCCGGCGTCGGGTCGTACAGCAGGATGTCGCCGTCTTCGGTCTGACACGCTTCGAGGTCGATGCGGGGGTGGTCGGCGACGCGGACGTCGGTGTCGGGGTCACTCGCTGCCATGGTCGGGTCTGCAACCTCTCGGAATATAGGTAATTACTCGCTACCGGAACGGTTTCCCCGGAACGGCTCCATGACGACGGGCGACGCGTCGGGCGGTCCTGCCACACGAGACCGTCGGATTACGGCCGCGGTGTCTCCAGGAGAGTTTCGAGACCGGGGTCGAACTTCGGGTCGATACGCGGATGCTCGCGGGTGACCGTCATCGGACACTCGTCGGGGGCCTGCGAGTCGTCCTCGCTGAACATGTACTGGGGCCACTCGCGGTCGCCCTCGATACCCCAGTCCCCGAGGTCGGCGTGGGGGCAGACGCCGTCGTAGGTCTCCAGACGTTCTTGAATGACCTCGCGGGCACGCTGCCCGGCGTCGGTGTCGGCGGTGACGCCGAGGTTCTCGAACAGTGCGCGTGGCTGGAAGGTGATTTCGAGGCCGACGGGGCAGTAGCGACTGCGCCGCTGGTCGTAGAACGGGGCGCGACAGGTCGGGAACATCGGGACGCCCGCGAACGAGAACTCCCACTCGGCGTCGTCGGGGTCGGTCGGGATGTCCGCGGGCCACGGTTCGGGGTCGTGGACGTGGAGGAACTGGAGGACGTGCCAGAGCGCCTCGTGGTAGTCGGCCTCCGTCGTCACGTTCGGCGAGGGACGGAAGAACGTCACCAGCGACGCACGGTCGGCGTGGTCCTCGTAGACCTGGAGGTACTCGTACAGCGTGTCTCGCAGTCCCAACAGCGCGTCACGGTCGGTCATCGAGGGGACGGCCGTGTACAGCGGGTCGCCGGCCCGGACGGACTCGCTGCCGAAGTGACACGGGAACGGCGTACCGTTGTGCTCGCCGAGGAGTCCGCCGCTGAACGTCCGCCAGTGGTCGGCCAGCCACGCGGGAGCGTCGTCGGCCTCGGCGCGTTCGGCCAGGGTCGCCTGGTCTAACAGCGCCTGTCCCCCTGGTTCGTTCATACCCCCGTTCGGGACGCGTCGGACTTGGAACCATCGGATTCGGCGTCGACGCGACCGACGGTGGTCGAACCGGCCGGTGGGGTCAGCGAGCGAGGACCCGTCGCGCCATCCCGACCGTGTTCTTCACGAGGAACCGCACCGTCTCGCGCGCGCCGGGGGTCGTGTACAGCGGGCCGAGGTCGTCCGAGTCGATTCGCTCCGGGGACTCCCCAGCACGGAGCGAAGCGAGTCCGGTCGAGAGCATCCCCTCGGACGCGGCGTACAGGCGGCGTTCGACGTCGGGCCACGTCTCGGCGTCCGAGAGGTTGACCGACTCGAAGGCCACGACGGCTCCGCCGTCGAGCGTCTCGGTGAGACGCTGGAGGGTGACGCCGCCCTCGTGAGCACCGTCGATGTACTCCCACACACCGACGGGTCGACCACGGTATCGCCGGACGTCACCGTGGTGGAAGCTGAGGACGCCGTGGTCCGGTTCGGTGAGGATGTCGCCCTTGACGATGCCGAACCCGAACCGGACCACGACGTCTGTCTCCGCAGCGACGGTGTCGACCACCTCTGTCGGGAGGACCTGCCCGAACGTCTCCGCTGGCTGTGGCGTACAGAGCACGCGGGGGACGTCCGCCCACGGGAGGTCGTCGAGGTCGACCCACTCCAGATGGGCGGGCGGGGCGACGACGCTTCGGTACGCGGAGACCGGTGTCCACACCCCGTAGTCGCGTGCCGTATCGACGTAGCGACGGAGGGTCGCCACCCCGTCGTCGTCGAGGCTGGCGGCGACGTCGTCGTTGATGACGACGCGCTCGACCGAGAGCACGCCGTCGTCGATCGCTCGGGCGACGGCAGCGGCCGCCCAGCGCCGCATCGCCGGGCCGTCGAGCAGGAGGGTCGCCGCGACCGGTGTCGCGTCCTCGTCGGTCGCCACCGCACTCCCCTCGGTCGTGTCGGCGGAGCTCACCGGGTCACCGTCGGCTGTTCGTCGGCCACGTTCGGTCGGTCCTCGACCACCTCCGGCCGGCGTTCGACGGCCTCCGGTCGCTCGTCGGTCGCCTCAGCGGGCCCGGCAGTCGTCTCGGGGAGTTCCACCACGTCCGGCCGTTCCTCGGCCGTCGTCGGCCCTTCGAGTTCCCGCCGAACGTCGCGGTTCAGTTCGGCCATCGTCTTGACCTCCAGTTCCCCTCGTTCGACCCGTTCACCGATGTCGGCGAGCAGTGCGTCTATCTGTGGCCACTGCTCGTCGGTTGCGATGTCGTAGAGGTGACTCCAGAAGTGGACGTGCCCCCCGGTTTCGACGGCTCGGTCGAGCGCTCTCCGGTGGTATCGGCGGTGGAGTCGCTTGCCGACGCTGGTCGGTATCCAGCGGTACGCGGGGTGCGTATCGTACTCGCCCAGTGGGAGGTACTCGGCGGCGAGGGTCTTGTACACCGGCGAGTACGTCTCGACGACACCGTCGACGAGATGTGGCTCCGCGACGGGGTGCGGTCCGGTGATGATCTCACGCAGTTTGTGGAGCGGCGTCCTCGGGTCGCCGAACTCCGACGACCGGTAGTGGGGCACGCGAACCGTCTCGATACCGACCTCGCGGAGGACGTCCCGGGGCGGGGTACTGTGTCGTGGCGGGACCAGCGAGACGACGTCGTCGAGGCCGAACCGCTCGTGGGCCGCGTGTGCCGTACGCAGGTCGTGAGCGACGGTCTCTTCCGGGACCTCGGCACACTCGATGTGCGAGAACGTGTGCGTGCAGATCTCGTGTGGCGTCGGGGACTCCCGAATCGCCTCGACCAGGTCCGGGGCGTAGAACTTGGGGGCTTCGTAGACGGAGCTTCCGGGGTCGATGTCCCACCAGTCGTCGGGGTACGGCCCCTCGTGGTGGCCGTCGCACTCGGCCAGCAGGAGGTGGCCGACGACGTTGAACGTGATGGGGACGTCCGAGAGAGCACACCGGTCGAGGAGAGCGTCGAGACGGGTGGTCTCTCGCTCTCGACCCGGCGATATCTTGTCCAACATCCCGAACCGGGTGACACCCCACCCGAGTTCGAGTTCGAGGCTGATGGTGACGGTACCAGTCATCTATCTGTCCGATTACTCCTCTGAGATTAAGTTACAATGTCGCTACATTTGGACTAGTCCATGCTAACGAACTGCATGGTCACGATAACCGTGATTTAACGAGTGGTTGGGCACGGTCGTCGCACGTCCCGGACAGGGATGTAAATGGTGACATCCTATCGACACGTGCGGCGTGAGAGCGTCGTACTGTCAGAGGCGAGTCCACCGAAATCCGGGTGGGAGACGGGCAGTCAGAGGACGAGCAGTCCCGTGACGACTGCGACGGCGACCCCCACGAGCACGAACGCCACGTAGAGCAGGAGGTTGAGGCGGATGAGTGCGAGCGCACCACCGAGCGAGTCGTCACGGGTGACGCTCGCACCGCTCGCTGCGGCCACCCGTCGGTGCAACTGGACGTGAGCGACTGCGTAGACGACGACGACGAGCGCGAACACGCCGAGCGTCGCAAAGACGAGCAACGCTTCGTTCAGGACGACACCGGCCACGAGTCCGAGGATGGCCGCGACGAACACGACGTTCATCCCGAGGCTCAACCGTCGAGCCGTGGCGATGTCTGTGTCGTTCGACATACTCGAATTCTCACCCAACGGCGGTGATACCGGTTTCGGTCTCTCGGTCACCGGCCACCGCCCGTGCAGACGAGCACCGCGACCACGAGCACGCCGAGAGTCGCCGACAGCGCCGGGACGAGCGGCACGCCGGCGCTCGCGGCGGCCGCGAGTGTCGTCACCGCGACCACGGCCAGGACGTGCCGGGCCGACACCGGTGCGGTCACAGCCCCGGAACTCACCGTGGGCCACCTCCGACCGACCGGACAGCGCCGACGCCGTCGCTGGCGGGCACGGGGCTCTCGGAGAACGACGACATCAGCGCCAGTCCGAAAGGTCGTACAGCGTGTCTTCGTCGACGGTCAGCCACTGCGCCGCGAGGGACTCGCCGTCGGCCTGGGGGTTGTAGACCGTCACGATGCCCGGCGTCGAAGGGTCGGGGGCGTGCGCGAGTGGCGATTCGAGCGGCGCGTCGCTCGCGTCCGCCGGTGCCTCAGTTCGCATCGTCGGCCAGGGGGCCGTCCTCGGCGTACTCGACGCAGGCACGCAGCTCTGCGGCGATGGTCTCGACGCGGTGGGTGAACTCCTCGGCGTCGTCGTCCGTGACGACCCCGTCGGTCCACAGGTCGTCGACGAGCGATTCGAGTTCGGTTTCGGTACGGTCGATGTCCGCCAGCACGGTCGTGTCGTCTCGGCTCATGACGACTGGTACTCGTGAAGCTATCGCCATTTCGATTGCAGGTACAGACGTTCAGCCGCCGCTGCTCCGGTGGCTAGATGTATAGCACCGTTCACGGCCGGACACAGTTCTCGTGACCCGGACGGTCCGCGCCGGCGAACAGTGTGTGAGTCGGCCACACACCACGCGGAGCCGTCCGCACGCGGTTCGTCGTATCGTGTGCGTGACGACGACAACGGTTTTCGCGCGTCACCCGTAGGGAGGACATGCGACTCGCCGTTCGCGTGGCCCTCGCGGTCGTCGGCGTCGCCGTCCTCGTGACGTACGTCGGTGGCGCGGCGCTACTCGCCGTGCTGTTACTCGACGTCGTACGGGGCGTCGACCCGGCGACGTTCGTGCTCTCGTTCGGCCTCCTCACGGTCGGACTGGGCTATCTGAGCTACCGCACCGGAACCGCCCGCGTCCTCGCCGGTATCGGCGCTCGGGACCTCCCCCGCGAGCGGTCGCCACGACTGTACGCTCGCCTCAACGACCTCTGTGACCGGATGGGCCTCGATACGCCCCGGCTGATGGTCGTCCGAACACGGACACCGAACGCCTTCGCGCTCGGAGGGACCGTCGTCCTCGACCGGGCGCTGTTCCACCTGCTCACGGTCGACGAACTGGAGGGCATCCTCGCCCACGAACTCGCTCACGTCGAACGCCGCGACGGCCTCGTCGGGTCGCTCGTGTTCAGCGTCGCGCGGACCGCCGTCGGCCTGCTCGCGGTCGCGCTCCTCCCGCTCGCGCTCGTGCTGTCGGGGGTCGCCCGAGCGAGCGCGCTGGTGGCCGGGCGACCACGAGACTGGCGCGAGACGCTCGCCGGCCGGGCGAGGACCCGCATCGACCGGGTCGTCGCGGGACTGCTCGTCGCCAGTACCGCGGTCGTGATGGCTCGCTCGCGGCGTCGTGAACTCGCCGCGGACGACCGGGCGGCCGAAGTGACGGGCGACCCGCTGGCGCTGGCGCGGGCGCTCGCCCGCCTCGACGGGCCGTCGTGGCCGTTCGTCCGCGAGGAGAGCGCGGCGACGCGACTGCTGGCGAGCCACCCCGACACCGACGAGCGCATCGAGCGCCTGCGTGAACGGGCCGACCGGAACGCCACCCGAATCGAGGTCCGGTGACCGTGGACGAGGACGCCGACACGCCGACCACGACCGGTCCCGACACGACGACCCGAGTCCGCGGACAGCGCCTCTACGACCGCTGGAGCGACCACCAGACACTGTTTCGGCTGGGCAAGTGGGTCGTCTTCGCCGGACGCGAGGACGCGTATCGCCGCCAGACGCTCGCGGGGCTGAACGCCCGACGCGGCGACACCGTCCTCGACGTCGGCTGTGGACCCGGCGTCGACCTCCCCGCGCTCCGCGAGCGCGTCGGCCCCGAGGGCCGCGTCGTCGGCGTCGACTACTCGAAGGGGATGGTCGAACGGGCCCAGCGGCGGATCGACCGCGCGGACTGGTCGAACGTCCACGTCGTCCGCGGCGACGCGAGTCACCTCCCGCTCCCCGCCGAGAGCGTCGACCGAGCGTACGCCACCCTCTCGCTGAGCGCGATGCCCGACCTCCCCGGCGTGCTAAACGCCGTCGCCGAGACGCTCGTCCCCGGCGGTCGACTCGCCGTGTTCGACACCCGACCGTTCCAGACCGGCTACCGCCGGGCACTGAACCCGCTGCTCGTCCGCGGGTCGTGGCTGTTGACCAACTGGCACCCCGACGTCGGCCTCCTCGAACCGCTCCGCGAGCGGTTCGACCGGGTGGCCGTCGAGACGTTCGACGCCGGTGCGACGGTCGTCGCCGTCGCTCACCGTCGGTGAGGCTGCCGCGGACGACACGAGTCAGTTCTCGGAGGCCCGGTCGTCCACGTCGTCGCCGTTCGAGAAGCCACACGAGACGACGCGGACGAGCGCCTGCGAGACCGTCTCGTCGGACTCCTCGATTCGGTCGGGGTCGGCGGCGACGAGCAGACCCGAGGTGGGGTCGGGCGCTCCCGGTAAGAAGACCATCACGTCGCCGTCGGGCGCACGGACCCCCGTGCGGAAGCCGGTCATCCACTGCCCGGGCCAGGACTCGACCTTGACGGGCGTCCGGGTCCGCTCGTCGCCCGCGAGGAGTCGCCGGGTGGTGAACTTCGCGGCGTTGTAGACGACTCTGAGGACCGGAAGCCGGTTCGCGGTGGCGTCGGCCGCGCTGTCGACGAACGGGCCGAGTGCGGTCCCCATCACGCGGCCGACGGCGACGACGACGACGACGAAGACGGCGAGGACGATGGCGACCCGAACCGGGGCGGGGTAGCCGGGGGGAACCCCGAGCGAGGCCACCTGCTGGTAGAGGAAGACGCAGATGGCGACGACGAGCGCGACGGGAACCACGAGCGCCAGTCCGCCGACCAAGTCACGTCGCCACTGCTCCATGTGTGGGCGGTGGGGCGGTGGTATGATGGGGGTTTCGGTCCCGAGAGACGTGGAGGAAACGTCGGACGACGACGGACCCTTCGCGCTCAGTCGGCCGTCGGCAGGCCGCTGGCGACCTCTCGGGCCTTCTCGCGGATGGCCGCCGCGTCACCGGTGGCGAGTTCCCCCTCGTCGTAGAGCACCTCGCCGTCGACCATCGTGAAGCGGACGTCGTCGCCGTGGGCGGCGAAGACGAGGTGTGAGAGGACGTCGTGGAGCGGTGTCGCCCGCGTCAGGTCCGTGGTGAGACCGACGACGTCGGCCGTCCAGCCCTCGCGCAGACAGCCGACGTCGTCGAATCCGGCGGCTCTCGCGCCGTTGTGGGTCGCCATCTCGAACACCGTCCCCGCGGGCGTCGCCAGCGGGTCGAGTTCCTCGACCTTCTGGAGGAGGCTGGCCTGGCGCATCTCGGTGAACGCGTCGAGCGTGTTGTTACACGGCGGGCCGTCGTTGCCGAGGGCGACGTTGATGCCCCGGCGGTGGTAGTCGACGACGGGCGCGACGCCCGAGGCGAGTTTCATGTTCGAGGAGGGGCAGTAGGTGACGTGCGTACCCGTCTCGGCGAGTACCTCGCGTTCGGACTCGCTGGTGTGGACGCAGTGAGCGAGCACGACGTCCTCGCCGGTGATTCCGACCTCGTCGAGCCAGTGGACGTTGCGCATCCCCGTCTCGGCTTCGACCGTCGCTATCTCGTCGCGGTTCTCCGAGGCGTGGGTGTGGATGCGGACCCCCTCGTGGGCGTCGGCCAGTTCTCGGACCCCACGGAGACACGCCTCGGTACACGAGACGGCGAACCGCGGGGTGAGCGAGTACTGGATACGGCCGTCGTGGGTGTCGTGGTAGCGTTCGATGAGTCGCTCGGACTCGTTGAGGGCGGCGTCGGTGTCCTCCTCCAGTCCCTCGGGGGAGTTCGTGTCCATCAGCACCTTCCCGATTCGCCCGCGGATGCCGAGTTCGCCGGCGGCCTCGAACGCCTCGTCGGCGTGGTTGACCGAGAGGTGGTCGACCACCGTGGTGACGCCCGACTCGAGACATTCGAGGTAGCCGAGTTCGGCGGCGACGCGCATCCCTTCGGCGTCGAGGGAGGCCTCCATCGGCAGGACGTGGTCGAACAGCCAGTCCAGTAGCGCGGTGTCGTCGGCGATGCCCCGCCCGAGCGACTGGACGGAGTGGACGTGCGCACCCACGAGGCCGGGGGCGAGCACGTCGAACGAGCGCCGTTCGTGGTCCGGGTAGCGGTCGTTGAGTTCCTCGCGGTCGCCCACGGCCGCGATACGGTCGCCCTCGACGACGACCGCGCCGTCCTCGACGACGGTCGTCGCGTCGGCGACGACGGTTCCCTGTAGTAGCATTCCCTCGTCGACTCGGTGGGTCTCCCGAAAGAGGGCGTCGATTCCCGGCGGTGACGGGTCGTCGATGGGCGCAACCACGCACGGGCAGGCCACGGGTCGAAACCTCTCGCGCGCGAACACCGAGCGATGGCTGACACAGCAACGCAGAGCGACGAGACGCCCGGGAGCCGACCGTCCGAGTCGGAGTCGGGGACGCGCCGAGAGCCCGGACGAAACGATTCGATGACCGACCGGGCGAAGAACGCGAGCATCACCCAGCTCGTCGCGGCGGGCGACCCCATCGCTATCGCCGCCATCGCGTCGGTGTTCCTCTCGCTGTTCACGTTCTACGTGCGCGGGAAGCGAGATCAGGGCATCTTCATGGGACTCTGGGCACCGACGCTGCTCGGCCTGGCGAGCTACGTCGAGAGCCGCGACGAGGAGTGAGCGACTGGCCGAACCGTCGTCTTTTTGACTGAAACCGCCCGAGGAAGCGACCCCAACGACGAAGAGCCAGCCGTGCGTCGGATCGGGGGAGATGAGTAGCTGGCTGGCCCAGCAGGGCACCGAGACGGGAGACGGGTCGGGTACCGAGACGCCGGAGGTCCCGGACTTCCAGCCCGACGAGGTCGGCCCGGTCGGACGAGCGCTTCGAGAGTGGGGTGTGCCACGGGGGTACGCCGAACCGCTCGGAGCCGTCTTCACGTTCGTCGTCCTGTTCGTCGTCTTCTACGGGCTGATTCGTGTCGTCGTCGTCCCGCTGGCAGACCGTGCGCTCGCTGCTCGAGGGCTGAAGCGGAACGCCCGCAAGCCGCTGGTGCGACTGACTCGGGGCGTCTCGCTGGTCGTCGCCGTCTCCCTCGCGTTCAGCCTCGCGGGCTACGGCGGGCTGCTCTCGTCGCTGACGACCATCGGGGCGGCCGCGACGCTCGCCGTCGGGTTCGCGCTTCGTGACCTGCTCTCGAACTTCGTCGCGGGCGTGTTCATCTACGCCGACCGCCCGTTTCGCATCGGCGACTGGATCGAGTGGCCCGAGACGGGCGGCCTGCCCAACGCGGGCGTCGTCACCGACATCACGTTCCGGGTCACACGCGTCCAGACGTTCGACAATCAGCTGTTGACGATTCCGAACAGCAAGCTCACCAACGACGTCGTGATGAACCCGACCGCCCGCGACAAACTCCGCGTGAGCTTCGAGTTCGGCATCGGCTACGAGGACGACATCGACCGGGCGACGGACATCATCTTAGCGGAGGCCGAACGCCACCCCGACGTCCTCGACCTGCCCGACCCCATCGTGACGCTCTCGGAGAACCCGCTGGCGGACTCCTACGTCGGTCTCGTCGCCCGGTTCTGGATCGAGAACCCGAACCGCGGGAAGTTCCTGCGCGTGCGCAGCGAGTTCGTCAAAGCCGTCAAGGAGCGCTTCGACGAGGAGGGTATCGACATCCCGTACCCACAGGTCGACCTCTCGGGGACCGTCGAGACGCACGACCCGAACCGGCGGTAGTCGACGTTCGACGGACGCGACGGCCGGCGTTCAGCACCGACGGTCGTGTGTGACCACCACACTTTCGAGAAAGTGTTGTCCCCCTACGTGTCTGATTCCATCCATGACGTGGCAGTCACGGCGGAGTGTACTCCGCCTGGGGGGACTCACAGCGCTCGGTGCGCTCGCGGGTTGTTCTGCCGGGGCGGCGAACGAGGACGAATCGAACGACCGGACCAGCGAGCGAGCGACCACGGCCGCGACGACGACGGCCGAACCGACGGCGACGCCGGACGAACGACGCTACCGCGTCGACCAGCGTGGTGGGCCGGACGACCTGCGTTCGGACCCGACGGTGCGGGCCATCGACATCCCGGACTACGACGGGCCCGCACCGTACGTGTTCACCCCGGCCATCCTCTGGGTCGAACGGGGAGCGACCGTCACGTGGAGCGTCGAGGGCGGAACCCACGCCATCGCCGCGTACCACCCCGACGTCTACCGGACCCGACGCATCCCGGAGGCGGCAGCGTCGTTCGACTCCGACGTGCTCGAACCCGGCGATAGCTTCGAGCACACCTTCGAGGTGCCCGGCGTCTACAACTACCTCTGCCAACCCCACGAGATGAACGGCATGGTCGGCCTCGTCGTCGTCGAGGAGGCGCGACCGGGACCGGGGACCGTCGAGGGGTCGAACGTCCGGACGACCATCGCGGGCGAGCATCTCACCAGACTGCTCGGCATCGCGGACATCGACGTACAGCCGCCGGGGTAATTCTTTTTTCGAGTACAGTCTCGAACAGAGGATTTATCGTCTGTTTCGCTAACCCGAGAGCATGGGACTCAGAACCCGGTTCCGGTCGCTCGGTCGGCCAGTGCAGGTCGTCCTCGGCGTCTTCCTCGGGCTGTTGTTCCTCCTCGGAGCGGTGATGGGGACCGCCGTCCTCGGGTCGTTCGTCCTCGGCGTCGGCGACTCCAGCGAGAGCACGACGAACCCACCACGGGTACAGTTCGACTACCGGACGACCGACGGCGGTGAGACGCTCGAAATCACCCACGGAGGGGGCCAGTCCATCGACGTCGGGACCCTGCACCTCGTCGTCGACGGCGAGCCCCGTGCGTGGGAGGGCGCGGCCGACGGACACGTCGACGTCGGGGACTCGACGACGACCAGCGCGTCCTCCGGGGCGACCGTGACGGTCGTCTGGGAGACGTCGAACGCCTACGCGGTGCTCGGCTCTATCACCCTCCAGTAGCACGCTCGCGACCAATCGACGGATTACTACTCCCCCTCGCCGGTCGAAACATATACGCCCACGTCGCCGTATCCTCGTCCAATGGACTCACGTCCCCTCGACGCGCTTCGCCAACCCGCGTACACCGGTGAGAACCGCTGTCTCCCGTGTACGGTCGTCAACGTCGCCATCGCCGCCGTGCTGGCGGTGGCGGCCGGGAGACACAACCGGGCGTTCGGCCTGCTCGTCGCGGCGGTGGCGGCCGTCCTCGTCTGGCTCCGTGGCTACCTCGTGCCGGGGACGCCCGAACTCACCAAGCGCTACCTCCCGCGGCGCGTGTTGCGCTGGTTCGGCAAGGACCCGCTGGCGACGGTCAGCGTCGACCCCGAGCGGGGGTTCTCGGACCCCGAGGAACTCGAACGGACGCTCCTCGACGTGGGTGCGCTGGAGGAGACGCCGGACGGCCGTGACCTCCGACTCACCGACGGGTTCGCCGAGCAGTGGACGGCGGCGATGGCCGACGTCGACCCGGCGACCGTCGAGGAGCGACTCGCCACCGCGCTCGACTGCGACGCCGAGAACCTTCAGTCACGCGGAGAGGGGACGGCGCTGCTCGACGAGTTCCGACCCGTCGCGCAGTGGCCCTCCGACGCCGCGCTCGTCGCCGACGTCGCGGCGGCGGGTCTCCTTCGTGACCGCCTCGACGGCTGGGACGACCTCCCGACCGCCCAGCGGACCGTCTTCCTGAACGGTCTCCGACTGTTCGCCGAGGCGTGTCCGGGTGGAGAGGCCGTCGAGACGAGCTCCGAGGTGGTCGAGTCGTGTTGCTCACAGATGGACGTGTTCGTCGTCCGCTGTGCGGACTCCGGCCAGCACCTCCTCGAACAACCCGTCGAGTGAGCGGCCGGGCCCCGCCCTCGGCGGGAACCGACACCGTGGCGGCAGTCCCGAGCCGTCCGAACTCTCCGAACCGTCCAAACCGGTTCGGACGCCCGTCCGCGAGGGCCGCATCAGGCGACGACGGGCCGCGAGACGATCCACAGCGAGAGAACGGTGTAGCCGACCATGACGACGACCAGCGGGAGGTGTCCACGGCGGGCGGCCCGTGGCGTCTCGTAACGAGCGACCGCCGCGAGGTGGGCGGCGACGACGGCCACGACGTGCCCGAGGACGACGAGGACGACCTGCGATCCCCAGAACGCCGGCACCGAGAGCCACGCCAACGGGTCGGGGAGGGTCACGCCGACCGGCGCGAGCGACAGGTCGACGAGCGTCGCCGTCCGCGTCACGACGGCGGGGTAGGTGTGGGCTACCTCGTAGGCCGCCGCGATGGGGAGGACGGTCGGGGCGAACCGTCGAACCCCCCCACGCCAGTCCGTCCCGCCGTCGGTTCGGAGGGCCGTCTCGCCGGACGAGGGGTCGTCACCGCCGACGCCACCGAGTCGGTCGGCCAGCACGACGGCGAGCGCGAACGTGACGCAGAACAGCGCGACCCCGAGGAGGTAGAGCGGCAGCGTCGTCGCCGGCCCCGTCCCGAGCGCCTCGCGGGTCGTGAAGAGGACGGTCTGGAACTCGCGGGTCTCGACGAAGCCGTCGAAGCTGACGGTGTAGACGGCCGCGACGGCGAGCGCACCGAGTGCGAGGTCCGCGACCGGCGGGACGCACGCTCGCCACGGCGGGCGCAGGGTCGCACGGTACACACCGTCGTCATCCCCGCACTCCCACTCGACGGGCGCGACCCGGCCCAGCAAATCGTAGAACGCGCCCAGCGGGTCGCCGTGGTCGACCCACGACCGGCCGAACGCGACGGTCCCGGCGACCATCACCCCGGCGTACGCCGCGACGACGACGGCGGTGAGTCGCGGCGACCGGGTGATGCCCGGCGTGAGGTTCTCGACGACGCCGAACAGCAGGAGGAAGCCGACGAGCGCGGGCCACGCCCCCAGTCGCTCGGGGTAGTCGAGCGTCGGGAGCGCGCCGCCTTCGAGTCGTTCGAGCGCCCGGTAGAACGTCAGCCACGGCGCGAGGACGCGCCAGGGACTCCCCACGAGCAGCGAGACGAGCGCGAGGCCGTGGAACCAGACGAGCCACGTCAGCAGCGTCGCCACGTTCTCGGCGGCGACCTGCCGGCCCGTCAGCCCGCTCCAGAGCGCGACGGCGACGCCCAGCAGGAACCCGACGCCCGCGGCGGTGTGGAGGAACCGAACCGGTAGGGCGGGGAGCGTGAGCGTCGGGAGGTCGCGCTGCCGGCGAGGGTCGGTTCGGTCGGTGACGGCCAGCCACGCGGCGGTGAGCGCGACGGTCGCGCCCGCACCGGCGAACAGCGCCGCGAGCGGGAGCGGGGCCTCGAACCGGGAGTTCCCGACCTCGTGGGCGGCGACGACGCCGGAGGCGAGGGAGAGCGCGAGGACGACGAGCGCGACGACGAGCGTCGCGCGACGACCCGACCGCGAGTGCATAGGAGAACTGGGACGAGCACGCCGAAAAGCGCCGCGATTGTCCCCGAGACACGCCCAGGCGGCGACAGACACCCTTTTGGCCCACAGTCGGCGAGTAGCAGGTATGCGCGCTCGAACGGTGGCGGCCGTCGGTCTGGTCGTCGCCGCGCTGGCCGGCGTCGTCGTACTGGGGGTCGGACTGCCCGCGGGCGGCGGCGAACTGACCGAACTGTGGACCAGCGACACGCCCCGCCAGAACGAGCGCAACCACCACGCCGTCGGCGCGAGCGAGGACGGCCGCGTCGTCGTCGCACCCGTCGCCGAGGTGCCCGATCCGGGGACGCCGCTGACGAACACCTCCTGTACGCTCGCCCGACTCGCCCCCGAGGACGGCGCGGTCCAGTGGCGCACCACCGTCCCGCCCGACCGCTGTTTCACCCACGCGCTCAGCGAACCGGTCGTCGCGGACCTCGACGGTGACGGGGAGTCCCTCGTCGTCTCGACGAGTTACGAGAACGCACTCATCGCCTACGACGCCGAGACGGGTGAGGAGCGGTGGCGCGTCACGCTGAACGAGAGCGACCCCTCCTTCGGCTACGGTCGGCCGACGGTCGCGGACCTCCCCGTCTCGCCGGGCCGCGACGTCGTCTTCAGCAGTATCCACGGCGACGTCGGCGTCGTCACCGCGAACGGCAGCGTCGTCTGGCGGGCGTCGCTGGCCGACGCGGGCCTCGACGACACCATCGTCCAGCAACGCCCCGTCGTCGCCGACGTGGACGGGGACGGTGAACAGGAGGTCGTCGTCGGTTCCGGGAGCGGACTGGTCGTCTTCGAGGCCGACGGGTCGGTCGCGTGGACCCGAACCGGGCCGTCACAGTACGTCGTGTCGACGCAGGCCGACGACGACCCGGCCCGCGAACTGCTCGTGGGCGACGGCCGGACCCTCACCGCAGTCGACGGCGCGAGCGGCGCGGTCCAGTGGAGCGCCGAACCGGACGCCATTCTCCGCTACCGCGGGGTCGCCGACGGTGACGGCGACGGGACGGCCGAACTCTACGCCGGAACGCTGGACGGCGAGGTGCTCGCCATCGACGTGACGAACGGCGACGGCGAGTGGCGAACCACGGTGAGCGCCGACGGCGCGCCCGTCTGGTCGCCGGTGACCGCCGACGTGGACGGCGACGGCGACCAGGAGGTCGTCGTGACGAGTCGTGACGGCACGGTCACGGTCCTCGCGGGCGACGACGGGCGCGTGCTGGCGACCTACGAGCGAAGCGTCCCCATCGAGACACACGTCACCCCGGCGGACCTCGACGACGACGGGACCCCGGAACTGCTCGTCAGATACGGCGACGGGCGGGTCGTCGCACTCGATTACGGCGCTTGAGGGGCCCGTCGACCCCGCTCGGGGTGTGATACCACGTGACTGAAAGGGCTCATATCCGTCGCTAGCGAACAGAGTCGGCAATGAGAGAGTTCCTCGTACCCGGTACCGGAGCGCCAGTCGCTCCGACCGACAGCCCTCCGGCGCCGACGGAGGGCCGTTGAGATGTGGCCGTGGGAGCATCTCGCGGTCGGCTACCTGGTCGTCGCGCTCGCGCTCCGACTCGGGTGGCACCGTTCGCCCGACGCGTGGACCGCCGTCGCCGTCGCCGTCGGGACCCAGTTCCCCGACCTCGTCGACAAACCACTCGCCTGGCAGTTCGACGTCCTCCAGAGCGGGACCTCTGTCGCGCACTCCGTCTTCGTCGCCGTCCCGCTGAGCGTCGTCGTCCTCGCCGTCGCGTGGCGACTCGACCGGACCGTCGTCGGCGCGGCGTTCGTCGTCGGCTACCTGCTCCACCTGCCGGCCGACGCGATGTACGGCGTCGTCTACGGCAACGGCATCAACTTCGACAACCTGCTGTGGCCGGTCGTCACCGGCCCCAGTGCCGACTACGGCTCGTTCGTCGAGAACTTCCGTTTCTACCTCACGAAGTTCGGCGGCGTCCTCGAGAGCCCCCGTGGGCTCGCCATCGTCGTCTTCGAGGTGACGCTCCTCGGCGGCGCGTTCCTCCTCTGGCTCCTCGACGGCATCCCCGGCGTCCCCCGCATCGGCCGTCCACGCGGGCGGAACGTTCGCCGTGTCGAACACCGCTGACGCTCGGTAGCCCGTCGACGAGTCACGCGAGACGACGGCCACGCCACAGGCCGCCGCTACGACGACCGCAAACCGCCGTTCGCGGCGGTCGTCCGGCGTACCGGCATCGTCGAACACCCGGACGGCGAGCACGTCGACGACACGACGTCGGACCCGAACGCCGGAACGTATCGCAAAAGGCGGTTTATCGGCGGCCGAGAGTGCCGATCCTTCCGTCGAGAAGAGCTATCGACGCCGTACGACGGTCTTCGGTCGGTCGTCGGAATCACGTGGCTGTGTAGCGATACAACCAAGTGGAGAGGTGCTTCCCGGTGCCGTCGGGCGACCGACACGGGTCGCCGGACCCACGACCGGCGGTGACCGACGGCGTGCCGCCGGGACCGCGTCGGTGGCTCACACAACCAAGTGGTTTTGTGCATCGGCCGCCTCGGCGATGAGTGATGGACGAGGACAGGTCGGGAGACGACCCGAGTCGGACGGCCGACGCACTGCAGACCGCGGTCGAGCGCTATCTCCGGTCGAAGTCCACGGGCGTCGACGACGAGGGCGACCCGTCGGGGTCGTACGTCGACGCCGCAGGGTCCGAACTCCGGCGATTCGTGGGATGGATGCGTGCACGGGGACGCGGGCTCGACGACCTCGCGGGCGACGACGGGCCGCTCGTCGTCCGCCGGTACGTCGAGCGCCTCGACGACCGCGTCACGGCGGGCGGAATCGCCGGGTCGACGGCCAACGCCTACTTCTCGTACCTCTCGGGCTTTCTCACCTACTGCGTCCGTGACGGCCGTCTACCGACGAACCCGGCGCTGACCAACACCGCACGCGAGGCGCTACCGGCCGACGAGTCCTCGCGGACCGACCAGCAGTTCTGGACGACCGAGCAGCGCCGTCGGTTGGTCGGGTTCGTCGACCGACGTGCGGCCGAGGCCGTCGACGAGAGGGGGTTCGGTGCGACCACGGAGGCACGGGACCGGGCACTCGTCCGCGTCCTGGCGTACTCTGCCGTCCGCGGCGCGGAGGTGCTCCGCCACCCCAAGGACGACCGGGAGGGTCGCCAGGGCGTCCGATGGTCGGACGTCGACCTCGAACGCTCGACGCTGCGCGTCCTCGGGAAGGACCAGCATCTCGGCCCCATCGCACTCCCCGCGAAGGCCGCGGTGGGTGTCGAACGCTGGCAGGCCGTCCAGCGCCCACCGAGCGAGGACTGGCCGGTGTTCTCGACCGACCACGCCCCGTCGAAGTACGCCGCCGTCCGGGAGGAACTGGGCGACGACGTGGACGTGGCAGCGCTCGTCGACGAGGCGGGTGGCATCGACGCGCTCCTCCGTGAGCGTGACGTCGCTCCGCCCGCGCTGACGACCGAGGGCGCACGGAGCGTGCTGAAGCGCCTGACCGACGAGGCGGGCATCGACGTGGACGACGAGGCGGGCTACCTCCAGCTCCACGGCGCTCGTCGGGGCATCATCGGCGAAGTGTACCGCCGTGACCGTGGTGACGCTCAGGACCTCGCTCGGCACAAGGACCTCTCGACGACCCACGCCGCCTACCAGCACATCGGCGTCGAAGAACAGACCGAACGCTTCGACGAACACCTCGAAGAGATCGACTGACGCTCGCGTCCTCCAGTGACCGGGTGTCGCCGAGTGTCGAGTCGAGAACCGACCGACGACGGACGTCCGCGAGCTAAGCGGCTGCTCGGTGACTGCCACGGCCGACCCGTATTTAAAGGGCCAGGAGAGACCGAAGTTCGGAGGTTCGGTAGTGAACGTCATCCGGAACGAAATCGGGGCCACTACGCGGCGATACACCTCGGTTGTGAATAACGCAGGGTCGCGTGCGAGGCGGCGACGCGCGCGCGTGGGCCCGAATCGATTCGGAAACCGATAACCGGCCGCCACCGTCAACTGTGAACGTTATTCTCTTAGCCGAAAGATAGTCTGTAATGAATTAGTAAGAAGTTTTATATATCATGCCACGTTGGATACCTTCGAGGGAGTTTAAATTGGCACGTACACTCAAATTCGCGGCATTAGCGGCAGCGCTGATGCTCTCCGCGTCCGTCGTGGGAGCGTCAGCGTTTACCAGCGCAGAGATCACTCGAAGCACGTCCGTCACCGTGGCAGATGACGACGCTGCAGCAGCAGAGATCACGTTCGCCGACGGAGGCCTCGGCGTCGCTACGTTCGACGGTCAGACCGGCAAGATGGCTCTCGAGTTCGACGACCTGAACCGGGGGTCCAGCAGCTTCACCTTCGGTAGCCAAACGTCCGTACAGAACAGCAACACGGCGGCGTTCACGTTCACTCCCGGACAGAGTGGCGACGGGAGCTACACCGTCGACGTAACCAGCAGCAACGACCTCATCAGTGGTGTCAGTATGTACACGTCTGATGGTTCGCTGGTCGAGTCCGACACGACTTCGGTCGCCGGTGGTGAAACCGTCTACGTCGTTCTGACGGTCGACCTGGCGAGCGGAGACACCGCGTCCGGCGGAAACGTCGTCGTCACTGCGAACAAGGTGTAATCGGACGTCGATGTACCGTCGTCTCGCCTTTCTCACTGCGGTGCTCGCTGTCGCGGCGATAGCGTTCGGTCCGCTCCACCTCTCGTACGTCACGTCCGGGAGCATGGAACCGACGCTCTCGCCCGGCGACGGCTACCTCGTCGTCGAGGGGCCCGTCTCGGAGGGTGACGTCGTCACCTTCCACAGCGAGGAGCGTGGCTACGTCACACACCGTATCGTCAGCGAGACGGACGAGGGCTTCATCACCAAGGGCGATGCGAACCCGTCGACCGACCAGGCGGCCGGCAACCCGGTCGTCTCCGAGTCGGCCATCGTCGGTACGGTCGTCACGCTCGGTGGCGGGCCACTCGTGATTCCGATGCTCGGCCCCCTCGTGGGGTTCGTCGGGACGTACGAACTGCTCGTCTTCGGGGTGGTGGCCGCGCTGTTCGCGTGGGGGTTCGTCGGAAACGGAGGGGGTACGCCCATTCGAGAGGTGTACACGTTCGACGACCTCGCTCGACCGCTGTTCCTCGGTCTCGTCGTCGCGTCGCTGCTCGTGATGGTGTTCGCAACGAGCGTCCACCCGGCGCGCTACGCCGTCGAGGAGGGCGAGTTGACCCAGCGCCACTCGATTCCGGCCGGTCAGGAGGTCGAACGGGAGGTCACGGTGAAGACGAACCACCTGCCGTTCACTACGACCGTCGCCGACGCGAGCGGTGCGACGGTGGTCGAGAGGACCGTCGAAGGGTCGACGACGACGCTCACCCTGCACATCCCACCACAGGAGGTCGGAACGTACGAACCGTCAGTGCGGGTGTCGCCCTATCCGGCCGTGTTGCCGGGGGCGTGGCTCGACACACTGCACGGCGTCAGTCCCTACCTCGCGCGCGTCGTCGTGCTGTTGGTGACGTTCGGCCCCCTGTTCGCGGCGTACAGCCTGTTCTTCGACGGGGGCGCGCGGATGCGGTCGGTGACCCCGCGATGGGTCGAGAGAGCGAGGGCGAAGCTATGAGACGACGACGGCGTGAGAAGTCGCGGCGCGCGCTGGTCGTCCTGCTGGCCCTGCTGGCCCTGCTGGCCGTGGGAGCGTTGGCTGCGTTCCCAGCCTCGTCGTTCACCTCGGCGAGTGTCGACCGTGGGACGACGGTCGGTGTGGTCGACGACACGGACCCGAGCGCCGTTATCGGTCTGACGGACCAAGCAGTGAGAAGCGGCAAGGTGAGCGAATTTCTGACCCTCACGAACCGCGTTGGTACTCAAATCAGCGTCACCGTCGTAGTGACCGAACAGGGAGCGAACGGCGGCACAGATACAACGCTGTACGCCGATGGACGGTCAGAGACGAATCAAATATCGTTCACCATACAGCCAGGAGGGACGAAATCACTCGGTGCAGAAACCAGTCTGCCTGACTCCGAGCGTCTTACGTACACTATCGAGGTCGATGGAACAGGATTTTCGGGCGCTCTCTCTAACAGGGGAGTCGACGTAGAACGAGGTAACGGACCTCCGGCGTGTACTGGCCGCCCGAGTGACCGCCCGGACTGGTGTTGACACATATGATTGGAAGGATACAAACTCAGACGCTCGACGCGATGGGGAAGCAGGCATGACACCCGGAATCAGCAAGCTCAGACTCCTGCTCGCGGACTACGACCGTGAGGTAGCGGCGGTGCTCGTCGTCGTCGGTGTCCTCGCGTTCGTCGCCGCCGGGTCGCTGGTGCTCGCGCCCGGAACGACGGTCGTGACCGAACAGCGCGACGCCCAGCAGGTCGGCGCGGTCGTCAACACCAGTGCGGTCGTCACCGGCGACAGCACGGTCTGGGAGTCCGGCACGGAACTGCACGACGAGCCGATGTATCTGGTCGAGGCGTCGCCGAACCTGACGCTCAGCGCGACGTCGTCGTCACCCGACGCGAACGCCGACGTCGACCAGCGCCTCGAACTCGTCTATCGGGTCGTCCGCGACGAGGAGGTGGTCTGGGAGCGCTCGGAGACGCTCGCCCACCGTGAGGCGACGGGGACCGACGGGCTGACCACCGAGGCGACGGTCAACGCGTCGGCCGTCAGCCAGCGCCTCGACGTCATCCAGGAGGAGTTCGGGCGGGCGGGCCGTGCGGAGGCGCGGGTTCGGCTGAACGTCTCCTACGACACGGGGACGTACGCCGACTCGCAGACCGCGGACGCGCAGTTGGCCTTCGAGGGCCGGGGCTACTCGCTCGACGAACTGTCGGCCGACGAGACCCACACGACACCGGTCACCGTCGAGGAGCGCGAACCGCCGAACTGGCCGAGCGTCGCCGGCCTCTCGCTACTCGGACTGTGGGCGGTCGCGGGGGCGGCGGTCCTCGTCACTCGTGAACGAGAGTTCGATCAGCAGGCCGCCCGTGTCGAGTTGCTCTACGACCGGCATCGTGAGTGGATCTCCGAGGCGAAACTCTCCGAAATCGACCAGACGGCGAATCGTGTGGTCCACGTCGCGTCGCTGACCGACCTCGTGGACCTCGCCATCGACTCGGAGAAGCGCGTCCTCCACGACTCCGAACAGCGACTGTACGCCGTCTTCGACGAAGAGACGAGCTACTACTTCCGCGTGCCGACTCAGGTCGACGCCACGCTGTCCAGTGACGACACCGAACAGGGCACGAAACCGTCGGTGTCGCCCGGTGGCGACTGACGCCGGCGACCGTTTTCCGGGTCCGTGCGCGACCCCTGACGAACTCAGTTCTCCCCGTCGACCCACGCAGTCAGTGCCTCGACCGTCGGTGCGAGAGAGTGACGAATCGCTCGAACGAGGAGTGGCCGAGTCGCGGTCAGTCGAACGCTTCGCGGAGTTCCGCCTCCGGTTCCCACTGCCCGTCGGCGGCGGTGAACTGGAGTGCGAGCGCGGCGTGGAGGAGCGACACCTGCGTGTCGAACAGCGCGTAGAACGGCTGGAACGGACCGAGGGCGTCGCGAGAGCCGACGGCCACGAACGCGGCGAGTGCGAGCGGGAGCGCCACACCGGCGAGGCCGAACGACGCGAACGCACCGACGGTGAGGACGGTCAGTCCCGCCGCGGCCAGCCACGGCCCGACGATCATGAACAACCAGTTGAACGGCAGGACGGCGCGGCCGTACCGACCGTGACGGCCGAGCGCGTCGGCCTGTCGGGTCAGCAGTCGAATCAACCCCATCGCGCGACGGTCTTTCTGGGTACGGCGCTGTCGGAACCCGGAGTGGGCGGCCTCGGCGTATCTGACCGCCGGGTCGAAGACGACGCGGTGGCCGTTCCGGCGAACCCGAAGCGCGAGTTCGGAGTCGTCGGCCAGCGAGTCGGCGTCGACCGGGACCACGAGGTCACGGCGGAACGCCGAGAACGGGCCGTGGAAGATGAACGTCGAGTCGAGGTGTGATTCGAGCGTCTGGATGTGCGTCTGCATCCCCCGATAGTCCGATTCGACCTCGCTCCCGCCGAGCACCTCGCCGGTTCGGCCGGTGACGCCGCCGACCTCGGGGTCGACGAAGTTCGCCATCGCCTCCCGGAGCGCGTCGGGCGCGAGTTTCGAGTCGCAGTCCGTCTTGACGATGATCTCGTTCGTCGCGGCGGCGTAGCCCTCGTTGAGCGCGATAGCGAGCCCCTTCCGGTCGGTTTCGCGGATGACACGGACGGTCGGGCCCTCACCGTCGTCGAAGTACGACTCGACGAGGTCGGGCGTCCGGTCGTCGCTCGCGTCGACGACGACGAGTTCGAGTTTCTCGACCGGGTAGTCGAGTGCGGCGATATCTGCCAGCTTTCGCTCGACGATGGCCGCCTCGTTGTACGTTGGCAGGACGATACTGACCGTCGGTTCGTACGGTGCCTTCTCGATGGGCGACCCGCTCGGGCGGTGCCACGCGTACAGCACGCCGAACAGGAGATACGGAACGGCGGCGACGGCGAGCAGTCCGATGCCGAACTCGATCAGCATGGACGGGACTCGCTCCCCCTGTGTGTCATGTCACTCTCATCGAACGGAAGGGTCCTTGCTAACGGCTCGCTACTATCTTCAAAGCCAATCTTGCACGCGTGTAGGCTGTGAATACCATATATGAACTGACAGTAGTGGTGGCATAGTAAACACCGAGCACGGCCGAGAGGGGGACGATTGCTCTCATGCACGTCGGGATGATACTCAGAGGGACGTTCCCGCACGACATCCGCGTCGAGAAGGAGGCGCGGTCGCTCAGTGCGGCCGGTCACACCGTCTCGCTGCTCTGTCTCGCTCGAGAGGACGACGACGGGTCGGCGAGCGAACCGCTCGCCGACCGGTTCGAGGACGTCGACGTCGTCCGCATCCCCCGGCGAGAGCGCTACACGAGTCCCTACCGCACCGCCAAGACAGTCCGCTACCTGCTGACGCTGACGGACGTCATCTGGCGGCGCGAGATCGAGCGGTTCGTCCGCGAGCGGCACGTCGACACCCTCCACGTCCACGACCTGCCGCTCGTCCGGACCGCCCAGTCCGTCGCCGACGACCACGGCCTCCCGCTGGTCGCCGACCTCCACGAGAACTACCCCGAGGCCGCCCGGCAGTGGCGAACGGGGATGGGCGAACCCCGACGGACCATCCAGCGGACGTTCACGCCGTATCGCCGACTCAGACGCCTCGAACGCGAGTGTGTCGAGCGGGCCGACCACGTGTTGGCGACGACGCCGGCGGGCCGAGCCCACTACATCGAGGACTGCGATGCGGACCCCGAACGGGTGCACGTCGTCTCGAACACCGTCGACTTCGGCGCGTACGACACGGCCGCAGACCCGATACCGGGCTACGAGGACGAGTTCGTCGTCAGCTACGTCGGGAGTTTCGGCCCGCATCGAGGGCTCGAACAGCTCATCGACGCGATGCCGCGACTCGTCGGGCAGGTTCCGAACGCACGCCTGCTCGTCGTCGGGTCGGCCGGCGAGGACGTCTACGAGCGCTCGCTCCACGAACGCGCCGCGGCGACGGGCGTCGGCGACCGTATCACGTTCCCCGGCTGGGTCGACTTCGCGGACGTCCCACGCTACGTCGCCGCCAGCGACGTCTGTGCGGTCTTGCACACGGACAACCCCCACACCGCGACGACGGTTCCGCACAAACTGTTCCAGTACATGGCCTCGCGCAAGCCCGTCGTCGTCACCGAAGTCGAGACGCTGGCGAGCGTCGTCCGCGAGACGGACAGCGGCGTGGTCGTCCCCGAGGGTGACCCCGAGACGCTCGCCGCTCGGCTGGTCGAACTCGCCGAGGACGACACGCTGGCGGAGCGACTGGCGACGAACGGTCGGGCGGCGACCGAGAAGACGTACAACTGGGAACGGGAGGCCGGGACGCTGTGGTCGGTCTACGACTCACTCGGTGCAGACGGCGATTCGCGTCCCGAGCGACCGGGCCGCTCTCGCACCGGCGAGCGCACGTCGACCACCTAACGACGCACAGACCAGCGCGGCGTGGGCCGGCGACGGGACGTGACGGAGCGCGGTGAGCAACTCACGACGAGCGGTCCGCCGGTCGCCGTTCTCGACCGCCAGGAGACCCCGTTCGCGTGCCGCGGCGGCCTCGAACGGCCGCCTGACGCCCACCTCGTCGACGACGTCGCCGAAGTGCTCGGCGACGAGTTCCCGCGCCCGAACGTCGTACGCGGCTGACGACGAGAGGTTCTCCCCGTGGCGGTGGCGCTCGACGAGCGGGGCGGCGACGTACCCCCACTGCCAGCGGCGGGCGAGTTCGATGGCGAGCGCCCAGTCACACGCGATGTCGAAGCGCTCGTCGTACCCGCCGACCGCGTCGAGACACCACGCCCGCACGAGATGCCCCGAGTGCGGGAGGACGTCCATCCGGACGAGCACGTTCGGGAGGTGGTCGCCCTCGTAGCCGTCCGTGACGACCCGCTCGCGTTCGTGGTCCTCGCCCTCGACGACGACCCGTTCACCGCAGTAGACCCCGCAGTACTCCTCGCCGAGTTCCCGGAGGCGAGCGACCTGCCGAGCGACCTTCTCGGGGTGCCAGCGGTCGTCGTCGTCGAGCGCACAGACGAACTCGCCGTCGGCGAGCGCCAGGCCGCGGTTGCGGGCCCCGGCGACGCCCCGCGAACTGTCGTTTCTGACCGTCCGGACCCGTGGGTCGTCGGCGTAGTCGGCGAGGCGCTCGGGGGTCGCGTCGGTCGACCCGTCGTCGACGACGACCACCTCCAGCGGGTCGTAGGTCTGGTCGAGCGCCGTCTCGATGGCCCCACCGACCGTGTCGGCCCGGTTGTGGGTCGGGACGACGACGCTGACGAGCGGGTCGCTCATGCGCCGTCCTCCACGTGCTCGCCGTCGGGACGAGCGGACCGACCGGTGTACGCATCGGGGTCGCTCACCTCGCTGTCGGCGGCCGCCGGAGCGGGGACGTGCCGGTCGTCCGCGACCCGGCGACGTTCGAGGTCCAGCAGGTTCGTCAGCGCCATCAGATGCGACCCGACCTCGTACGCCCCCTTGAACTGCTGGTCGGGGACGTCGATACGGCCGTCGAGCGTCGTGAACCGGATGGGAACGCCCAGACCGCTCTCGGCTATCAGGTCCGTCCCGCGGACGTTCTCGCCGTAGATCCAGCGCATCGCCCGACCGAGTTCGGCGTCGTAGTCACGACGGCCACCGGCGGCGTAGTAGTGGGCGACGGCGTTGACGAAGAACGTCTGGTGGCAGGCGTAGAGGAACTCCCAGTGTGGTGGCCGGGAGAAGCCCGTACCGAGCACCCGGCGCAGTTCCGCGCCGTAGTACGTTCGCCGGGAGGGGTCCTCCCAGATGAACGCGCCGTCGGCCTGCATCCGCACGTCGACGGTGTAGTCGAGGACGGCCTCGACGTTCTCCAGGTAGCCCGTCCGACCCGTCACCTCGATGGCGCGCGCCAGCCCCCACAGCGTGTACTGCTGGTTCTGGTGGCGACGGGTCGTCTCGTTGTCGAAGTAGAAGAGCGTCTTCCAGGCGTTCTGTCGCTGGACGACGGCGTCCATCCCGCGGTCGATGGCCGTCCGCACGTCGGGGTCGCGGGTCCGCTCGTAGAGGTAGGTCCAGCCGTAGAGGACGAGGCTGTCCTCGCTGTGCTCGTACTGGACGCGCTCCTCGCTGTGCTCGAACAGCTCGGTCGCCCGCTCGAGGAACCGCTCGTCGAAGACGTCGGCCGCGAGCGCGAACGCGCAGGTCAGCGGCCCGAGGCCGTAGCTCGGCATCTCGTCGAGCGCACCCTCCTCGATGCGCTCCTCGAAGTACGCGAGCTGCCGGCGGAGCTTCGCGTCGACACGGTCCGTCCCCCGAGGGGAGGTCCGCCACTGCATCGCGCCCATCAGCGCGAACGGGGCGTAGCGCCAGACGACGTCGTCTTCGGCCGTCCAGTTCGTCGGGCGGCCGTCCGCGCCGACGTCGTAGGTCAACTCGCGGGTGATGTGGCCGCCCGCGTCGTCGGCGGCCCAGAAGCCCTCCTCGGCGGTCGGACGGAACAGACAGTCGAGCGCCGCGTCGAGACTCCCCTCGTAGTCGACGGGCCGTGCGCCGACGACGACGTACGACGCGTCGTCCCACACCTCGGGCGGACGGCCGTCGTCGGGCGCGTCGTCGTCCGCCGCCGCCTGCTGGTGGGCGTCGTTCAGCGCGTCGGTCTTGCGCTCGGCGAAGTCGACGAACGGCCGCTGGAGCGGGCCGGGGACGAACTCGGCGAGTTTCGAGTGGAGCCAGTAGGGGTGCTGGTAGACGACACGGTGGTCCGCGAGCGCCCATCCCGGTTCGAGCAGGCGGCGAATCGCCGTGGGCGTGTAGTAGCGCTGTTCGTACTTCCCGCCCGTCTCGTAGGGCGAACGAGGTGTCGGCACGGAGAAGACGAACAGGCCCTCGGGAGCGACGACGCGTCGCACCTCGGCGGTCAGCGCCGCGACGTCGAGGAACCGCCAGTCGTAGGGGCCGATGCTCACCGCGGCGTCGAAGTGGTCGTCGGGGAACGGGAGGCGGGGCGTCTCGGGGGCGACCTGCTCGTACCGGCCGACCCGGTCGCCGAGTAGCGATTCGGCGTGGTCGAGTGCGGTGTCGGAGAAGTCGACGCGAGCGACCGCCTCGGCGTCCAGTCCCGCGGTGACGTTCGCCTCGCTGGCGACGTCGAGGACCCGGCCGCGAGAGCCGAGCAGGTCCCACGCCTGTTCTTTCTCGGCGTCCCGGAGGTACTGGTAGACGGGGTCGGCCGGCGGTTGGTCGACCCAGCGCGTCAACACTTCGTCACGCATGGCGACCTCTCGAAGCGCGGGCGGTCGGACGAGGACGGGAGACCGGCATCATGGACGGAGGTTGGGCCGAGGGGGGTATTAGAAATCGGATACTAACCGGCGACTCGACGACGGGCCGGGAGGGAGGACGGTCACCGTCGGGAGGTGCACTCGGCGGCGGGTCGCTCCGCCGGGTGTGGAGCGCACGCCGTCAGGAGCCTTCGGCCTGACCGGTCGCGTTCGGCTGGACCAGACCGACGAGTCGCGTCCGCGTCGGTGCGTGGAGCGAGACGACCCCACCGTAGGTCAGCGCACCGAGCGCGACCAGCGCGAGCAGCGGCACCGGCGAGTCGGGGGTGACGACGCGCGTGGCCCCCACGACGACACCACCCATCACGAGCGCGCCGCCGACCTGCCAGGCGAGCGCCCGCCGGTCGACCCGTGCGGCGAGCCACGACTGGAGCGCACGCCACTGGACGACGGCGACGACGGCGGCCGTGAGCGCCGTCCCGACGGCCGCACCGAGGGGACCGTAGGCGAGCGCTAGCCCCACGGTCAACACGAGGTTCGTCCCGAGGCCGACCGCGTTCGTGACGAAGACGGTTCGGGGCCGGTCGAGGCCGAGCAGCGTCGACTGGACGACGTCCTTGACCGCCTGTGCGACCTGCCCGGCGACGAGCACCGCCAGCAGTGCGCCGCCGCCGAAGCCGTAGGCGACGGCCATGAACGGCCCGCCGAGCACCGCTGCACCGACGACGGCCGGGACGACCAGCAGCAGCGCGAACGACAGCGAGTTGGTGAACGCCTCCTCGATACGCTCGAACGCGTCGCTGGCCGCCCACGCCGAGACGTTCGGCGCGAGCGCCGCCCCGACGGCGGAGCTGGCGAGCGCCACGACGAGACTGACCCGCCAGGCGGCCTCGTAGGTGCCGACGGCCGTCTTCGAGACGACCACCGCGAGGACGAGCGTGTCGAGCCACGAGTAGGTGAGGTGGCTGACGTTCATCCCCGCGGTGTACTTCGAGAACGAGACGAGACTGGTCATCGTCTCGCGGGTCGGGCGGGCGAGGCCCGTGTCGAGGAGGACGCCCGCCACGAGCGCTCGGGCCGCGTGACCGATCAGGAGACCGTAGACCAGTCCGACCGGGCCGCTCCCACCGAGGACGAACCAGACGCTCGTCCCGACGCGGAGCACCTCGCCGCCGAACTCGACGCCCGCGCTCGTGGCGAGGCGGCGCTCGCCGCGCAGCGCCGACAGCAACAGCCACTGTCCGGTCTCGACGACCAGCAACGCCACGACCATCCCGACGAGCGCGAGCGGTGCGAGCGGGAGGTCCGCGAGGTCGGCGAGCGGGTCGGCGAACAGCAGGACGGCCAGCGAGACGACCGCCAGTGGGACGAGGACGAGACCGAACGCGCCGGTGAGGTGACGGGCGCGTTCGGCGTCGTCGGCCGCACCGCTCAGTCGCTTGACGACGGCGCTGTCGACGCCGAACCGGGCGAGCACCGCGAGGACGACGACCACCGTCTCGACGGTGAAGTAGATGCCCAGCCCCTCCGCGCCGATGGCTCGCGCGAAGTAGACGGTGCTGGCGAAGCCGATGACGCTGACGCCGACCCGCGACCCGTACAGCGCGAGGCTCGACCGGTCGAGGTCGGCCATCTACCGATACCCGAGGTCACGGAGTCGGCTCTCGACGCTCTCGTCGACGCTCTCGTCGACGGCGTCGGTCGCCCGGTCCGCACGCACGGTTTCGAGCGCCGGCAGGTCGGCCGTCCAGTCGGGACGGTCGACGGTGTCGACGGTCGTCTGCCAGCACGGGCGGTCGGCGTCGAGCGCGAGCGTCCGTGACTCGCCGGCGTCGTCCCACTCGTGTTTCCGGTCGCCGTCGTAGACGATTCGACGGACCCGGTCGAACCGCTCGCCGAGGCCGTCGTTGCCCGGCGTACGTCCGAGCACTTCGGCGAGGACGTGCTCGCGTCGGAGGTTCGGGACGGACCCCGCGGCGAGACTCTCGACGAGGTACGGCAGGTCGAGGTGCGAGACGGTGCCGTCGACGACGCCGGGCGACTCGGGGGCGTTCAGGACGACGAGCGGGACGTGCAACAGCGCCTCGGTGAGACTCCCGACGTGGCCGAACAGGCCGTCGTCGGCCGGGTATCCGAGGTTCTCGCCGTGGTCGGCGGTGACGACCAGCGTCGTCTCGCGGTCGGTCGCGGCCTGGAGGCGCTCGGCGAACCCCAGCGTCCAGCGGTCGAGGTAGTCGACGGCGGCGGCGTAGAGCGTCCGGTAGCGATGGAGGTCCTCGACGAACGCCTCGGGGTCGGTGCTGACCGCCGTCGGCGTCATCCCCTCGGAGGTCCAGCCCTCGGGCACGTCGGTGCCGGCGAAGCCGCGAATCGCCCGGAGCGGCGAGTGAGCGTCCATCACGTTACAGAACACGGCAACCGGTTCGTCGCTCGCCTCCAGACGGTCGAGGGTGGCGCGTTCGACGACCCGTGCACCGTCGTCGAACAGTTCCGGGCCGGAGAGCGGCCCGTGGCGAACCAGGTCGTTGGCGCGAAACGCCGCGAGATTCGCGGCGCTCCGGAGGGGGTGGTCGTGGCGAGCGACGGCGGCGAGCGCCCGAGCGTAGCCCCTCGGTGTCCCGTCGGCGTGGTCCCGGACGAGCGCGTCCGGGTCGGCACCGGTCGGGAACCGGCGGTACCGGGAGACGTCGACGAACTCGTCGAACAGCGTGTCGAAGCCGTGTGGCGACCCGGCGTAGGGGTTCGCGCTGACGCCGACCGTGTGGTGGGGCAGGCGGTCGAACACCGTCCGGCCGGCGAGCGGGCGGAACGACGGGGCGTGGGCGTTGACACCGTGTTCGTGCGGGAGGTGGCCGGTGACCATCGAAGCGTGACTCGGCGTGCTCCAGGAACTCGCCGCTCGACAGCCCGCGTACTCGACGTCGGCCGCCGCACGGAGCCGTGGCGCGAACGCGTCGAAGGCGTCCTTCCGGACGGTGTCGAGACAGAGAACGACGACGTTGCGCTCGGCGGGGACCGACCGCGCGACCCGTGACATGGACGGGGAGAGCAGACCACACCGGATAGTTATATGACCGCTACCGCCGACCGACCAGAGGAATGGACCCCGAGACGGCCCGCGTCGTCATGCTCTGTACCGACCCCCACCCCGCCCACGCCGGGTTCGCACGGGCGATCGGCGCGGAACAGGTCGGCTTCCGCGACCGGTCGGCCGGACCGCTCTCGGGGAGCGTCGCCGAGGACGCACTGAACGCGCTCACCTACCCCGACGCCGACGTCTACCTCGTCGAGGGGTCACAGCCGCTGTACGCCGCGACGCTCGCGCGCGCTCGAGCGGGCGCGAAGGTCGTCTACCTCTGTGCGGACCACGGTCTCTACGACCTCGGCCGAGGGTCGTTCGCCGGCCAGTCGGGGCTGAAGACCGCCGTCGGACGGTTCGGTCGCCCGGTCGTCCGTGCGGTCGCCCGCCGGAGCATCGACGGCTGTGTCGCCGTCTCCGGGTTCGCCGCCGACTTCGTCCGCCCGTTCGTCGGCGACGCGCCCGTCCGCGTCGCCCACCCGTACGTCCACCCCGAACGCTACGAGTCGTTGCTCGCCATCGAGGACCCCCCCCGACGAACCGACCGCGCTGACGGTCGGACGCGGGGCGCGGTACAAGGGTGTCGACCTGCTGGTCGAGGCGTGGCCCCGCGTCAGGGAGCGTCACCCCGAGGCGACGCTCCACGTCGCCGGTGCCGGCCACCCCGACCGCTACGACGAGGTACCGGGCGTCGAACGCCACGGGTTCGTCGAGGAGGCACGGCTGGTCGAACTGTTCGCCGAGAGCGCACTGTTCGTCCAGCCCTCGCGGATGGACACGTTCCCCGTCAGCACGCTCGAAGCGCTCTGTGCCGGACGAGTACCGGTAGTCACCGAGACTGCCGGGACGTGCTCGGAGGTCCGTGCGCTCGACCCCGCGCTGGTCGTCGAACCGACGAGCAGGGCGCTCGCTGCGGGCGTGAACCGGGCCTTCGACCGACCACCGGGAGAGCGAGCGACGCTCGCGGCACAGGCCCGCGAGCGTGGCCGGACGTTCGACGCGGCGACGCGACGGGCCGCGTTCCGACGGGCGTTCGCGGACGTCGTTCGTCGACTCTGAACGCCGAACGAGGAGCACGAGGGGAGGGGAGCGTCGCGTCCCTGTGCCGGTCAGTCGAGCACGGCGTCGAGCGACGTGGCGTCGTCGCCCAGGAGGTTGCGAAAGACGGTTTCGGCGTCCTCGTCGGTGACGACGGTCGGAGGCGACCAGTCGCTCCCCGAGAGCGCAGTCCGGGTCGCGTCGAACCCCTGGTCGTCGACGTACCAGGTCAGGAGGTGAGCGAACTCCCACGCCGCCAGCGGGGGCTCGAAGGTGACCGGCGTCACCGACCGCTGGCCGTTCGTCGTGCGCGTCCACAGCGAGACGTCGTAGGCGTCCGCCTCGTCTTCGGGGACCGACTCGGTCGTCGAGAGGCCGCCGCCCTCGTAGACGGCCACCGGTTCGACGGCGACGACCGTCCCGTCACGTTCGTACCCCCCATCCCTGTCGTTCCAACCCGGACACGGTGAGACCATACCCCGCCGTGACGCCTCCCCGAGCAAAAGCCTGTCCGCTCGTCGTCGGTGGTTTCGCGGTCGGGGGGCGACGCGGACACACCGCGCCACACTCAAGCGGGGTGTCACTCGCCACGTATATACCCCGTGACGGCGGCGAACGCGACCACCAGCGCCACCCGTTTATCCCTCACGCTCCTCTCTCGACACATGGTATCCGAAGGCGACAGCGCACCCGACTTCACGCAGAAGGTCGCAACCGGTGACCTCGAGGAGTTCACGCTCTCGGAGCAGACGGGCGACGGACCGCTCGTCCTCGCGTTCTTCCCCGGCGCGTTCACGCCGCCGTGTTCCAACGAGATGGTCGCGCTCGAAGAGCACGTCGGTGAGTACGAGGACGCGGGCGCGTCGCTCTACGGACTGAGCCACGACTCGCCGTTCTGCCTCAACGCGTTCCGCGACGAACACGACCTGTCGTTCGACCTCGTCAGCGACCAGAAGGGCGACACCATCGAGGAGTACGGTCTCTCGATGGACGCTCCCGACCTCGGCCTCTACGGCGCGGCCAACCGCGCGGTGTACGTCGTCGACGACAGCGGAACCGTCACCTACACGTGGGAGGCCGACGACCCCGCCGAGGAGGAACCCGACTACGAGGAGCTACAGGACGCCATCGAGGCGGCCTGAACGGCGACAACGACCGTCCGGCCGTCGGCCGGACGAGGTCGAACCGTGTGTCGAACGAACCGTACGGCTCTTCGCGTCGATAGCGGCGGTGACAGTGGAACGAAGAAAGGGTGGGAATGAGGGAGTCACACCCGAAACCGGATTGGCTACGAGGGGTTCCGGTCTCGATTCCACCGTTGGGGAGGTTCGGTATTGAACGTTGAGCGTAGACTGATACGGGGTCGGCTAGCACGAAACCGTGAACGTTCTAACAGTCTAGATACGGGCCGTCGAGTCGGCCGGTCCGTTCGACGAACCGGGAACCCGGGACGTCGACGGAAAAGTCGTGGCTCACCCGTGGGTCCTCACAGTCTCGGGCGTGTTCTCCCCACGGTCGGAAAGCGAGAGCCACTGCCCGCGGGCAGGTGAGCGGATCGAGGCCGTCGGCGCGGCCTCAGACCGACTGGCCGGGTTCCGATCGGACCGTGTCGGCGAACTGTTCGCGGACCTTCCGAATCTTCGGGTCGGCGTTGAACTGGCAGTAGCCGTCGCCGGGGTTCTTCTCGTAGTAGTCCTGGTGGTACTCCTCGGCCTCGTAGAACGTCTCCAGCGGTTCGACCTCGGTGACGACGTCGTCGTCGTAGACCGCCTCCGATTCGAGTCCCGCGATGTACTCCTCGGTTATCTCGCGCTGGTCGTCGTCGTGATAGAGGACGATAGAGCGATACTGGCTGCCCACGTCCGGTCCCTGTCGGTTCAGCGTCGTCGGGTCGTGGACGGTGAAGAAGATGGCCAGCAGTTCGGGGTAGTCGACCACCGACGGATCGTACTCGACCTGAACGACCTCGGCGTGGCCGGTCTCCTCCCGACAGACCGCCTCGTAGGAGGGGTTCTCGACGTGCCCACCCGCGTAGCCCGAGGTGACAGCGTGGACGCCCTCGACCTCCTTGTACACCGCTTCGGTACACCAGAAACAGCCACCACCGAAGGTGGCGAGTCGGGTCTCGCTCATACTCGTCGTAGGCGCGTCCGACGGTTAACTCCGACGCGTCTGTGGGACGCTCGCCGATATCGTGTCGAGGCGGCGGGAGCCTCTCCGGTCCGAGTCGTCGCGGTCGCTGGGCCCCGTGGCGACAGACCGACCCCGTCACCGTCCGAGACCACTCGGCCGAACCGGACCCGCTAGCTGGGTCGACCCGCCCGGGCGGTTCGTCCGGTTTGGACAGTTCTGACGGGGCGAAGAGCGAGGACGTGGCGGACGGGTCGATGGTTCGGAGGTTCGGAGGGACGAACGGGCCGGCCTGCGTCCGAACCGTCCGAGAGAGTTCGGCTGTCTCGGTCAGTTTGGACTACACTGAACCCCCACGGGACGACGTCCCGCAGACGGTCACGTCGAGAGGTCTCTCAAGGACCACGCGTCGGACACACGTCGTTTCCGGTGAAACACGCCCCGAGAGCCACTCAGTAGTGGAGACGACCCGCCCACACGAAAGCTACGAGCGGACCGACACCGCCGCACCATCCGAATCATCCGAACCACCTGATACCTCCAAACTATCCGATTCGTTCAAACTCGTTTTGATGTCCAAACCGGTTCGGACATCCGACGCGTGTCTGACGTACGGTTAAGGTGACCCGTCCGAACCCGTTCGTATGACCGGACCAGCGAGGCTCGCCTTCTCGAATCAGAAAGGCGGTGTCGGCAAGACCACGGTCGGCATCAACGTCGCGGGCGCGCTCAACGCGCGCGGGCGCGACGTGCTGTTCGTCGACCTCGACCCCCAGGGCAACGCCACCGAAGGACTCGGCTTCCGGGACGCGTACGACGAAGCTCCGCCGAGCCTGTTCGACGTGCTGACGGACCCCGAACGGCGCGAGTCGTTCCCCGACCTGGTCCTCGATCACCCGGAGATGGACGTCGTCCCCTCGAACATCGACATGACCGCCGCGGAGCCGGAGTTGACGCTGTCGCGGCGCGGGGGTGAACAGCTCGCGCTCGCACTGGAGACCGTCGAGGACGACTACGACTACGTGCTCGTCGACTGCCCGCCCCATCTGGGCTACCTGACCGACAACGGACTGCACGCGACGCGGAACGTCCTCATCCCCGCGCTCGCCGAGTCGACGAGCAAACGCGCGCTGGAACTCCTGTTCGACCACGTCGAGGCGCTGGAACTCGACTACGACATCACCATCGAGGAGCGCGGCGTCGTCGCCAACCGCGTCGAGTCGACGAACGAGGGCCGGACGATGTTGAACTGGTTCGACGAGGCGTTCCCGGACATCCCGGTCTGGGAGGTCCGCAAACGCGTCGCCCTCCAGCGGGCGTTCTCCGAGGGCGTCTCGCTGTTCGAGTACGACCCCGACGTCGACATGACCGAGACGTTCCTCGACGTCGCGGCCGACCTCGACGAGCAGTTCGGGTTCGACGACGGAGCGACCGTCGAGGCGGCGGAGGTAAGCCGATGAGCGACGAGCGAGCGAGTCGCCTGCGTTCGCGGCGTGGGAAGGCGAGAGAACGAGTCGAGGCACAGCAGCGCGACGCCGAGGGACGACCGGTGGACTCCGGCGAGAAGTCGACCGCGGAGTCGGAGAGCACGGAGTCGACAGCCGCCGAGGGGAACGACGGGACGGACGTGGCCGACGACGCGGGCAGCGTCAAAGACGAGCGCGTCGGGACCTACATGTACCTCCCCGAGGCACAGAAGCGCGAACTCCAACGGGTCTACGGCACCCTCAAGGTCGCGTACGAGTACGAGTTCGACGAGGAGTTCGAGAAGAACCGCCACTTCTTCCCCGCCGTCGTCCGCCACGGCTTGGAGACGCTCGACGGGATGGACGCGACGGAGGTACGGGACGTCGTCGACGACCTGGAGTGAGCAGCGGGTGCTGTCGGCGTCGCGGAGGCGGGACCGACCGCGACACACCACGTTTCCGGTGGAAGACGTCACTGTCCGCGATTCGAGACCGTTCTCGATCGTCGGCACCCCCGCCGCGTTCCGCCTGTTACTCCGTGTCCATCAGCACGCTCTGAATCACTTCGGGGTCCTCGAGCAGGCGGTGTTCGGTGTAGCTCCCCTCCGCCGACCCGCCGCTGTGACGGGACTGCTCGATGACGTCCAGGAAGGCGTGCTCCTTGAGCAGGTCACGGACCCGCCGCAACGAGAGGGACTCCGAACCCTCCTGGCGACAGACCTGCTCGTACAGCTCGTAGATGCGTGTCGTCCGGAACGCCTCCTCGTCGCCCTCGTTGAGCGAGAGCAGCGTCAGCGCCTGCAACACGTATCGGGCGTGGGGTGTCGACCCGCGGATGAGTTCGCGGAAGCGGTCGGTCTCCGCGCGCTGGCGGGCCTGCACGACGAACTCCTCTTGGACGACCTCCGCGCCGGTCGACTGGGCGATCTCCCCGGCGTACCGGAGGATGTCGATGGCCTTGCGGGCGTCCCCGTGTTCGCGCGCCGCGAGCGCGGCCGCGCGCGGGATGACCGAGTCGGCAAGCACGCCGTCACGGAAGGCGTCGGAACGAGCGGCCATGATGTCGCCGAGCTGGGCCGCGTCGTAGGGCGGGAAGACGAACTCGCGTTCGCAGAGACTGGACTTGACGCGCTCGTCCATCCGGTCTTTGTACTTGATCTTGTTCGAGATGCCGATGACGCCGATCTTGCAGTTGGTGAGCTTACCGGCCTCGCCCGCCCGGGAGAGCTGCATGAGGATGTCGTCGCTGTCGAGCTTGTCGATCTCGTCGAGGATGACGAGGACGACGTCGTAACACTCGTCGAGGATCGCCCAGAGGCGCTTGTAGTAGGTCGCGGTTGCGATGCCCTTATCGGGGATGTTGATACCCGTCTGTTCGGGTTCGTTGAGCGAACTGGCGATGGTCTGGACCGCCTGAGTCTCCGTCGAGTCCTGAGCGCAGTCCACGTACGCGAAGTCGGTCGTCACCCCCTCCTCCTCGGCAGTGTCGATGAGTCGCCCGGAGACGTACTTCGCACACAGCGACTTGCCGGTCCCGGTCTTCCCGTAGATGAGGACGTTGCTCGGGCTCTGGCCGAAGATGGCGGGGTTGACCGCGTTGGCGAGCTGTCCAATCTCCGCGTCACGACCGACGATCCGTCCCTCGTCGGGGAGGTGGTTGATCTCTAACAGCTCCTTGTTCACGAACACCGGGTCCTCCCGGATGAACAGGTCGTCGGTGTCGGACATCTGGATACACACCGCGTTTCCGGTGAAACGTCTTGACTGTTCCCCATACAGGTCGGTGGAAGTGATACTTTAACGCCTGGCCATTTATCGAACGGATAAGAAGTCGGACACACAGTCTCGGTGTTTCTTTCAGTAACTCCAACAGACCGCACACACACACCACGTTTCCGGTGAAACGGACTCCGAGGGTGGGGGTGGGTCGAGACGAAGGGGGGGGTTCGGGGTCGATCGACCGTCGGTTTCACCGGAAACGTGGTGTGTACCAGTCGACCGAAATCACCGGAGAAAGCAGCAACAGGCGGTCACGGAACGGTGATTCGGGGGATGCGTGAACGGACACCCTCACGGGGAACTCCCCCACCGGAAGTTATCGAGCACCGAATCTCGGTGGTGAAGTTCCCCTCGAACTCGTTCGGCCAGAGAACGACGCTCGTCGTTCTCTTTCTACTCAGTAAAACTAGCTTGATGAACTGTTCGCATTCTATCTATATAAGGATAAACCATAGACTGAAAGTGAAGTAGTGGAGCGGGCGGGCGGGAGCACTCCGAGACCGACGGAGTCCTCGTCACGAGAGCGACAACCGGTTTCGGTTTCGCCACCGTCTCTACCCCGAGGATTTTCGAACGCCCGGCGAGAGATACCTCTCATCACCTCTGACTTCGATAGTTTCCTCTGGAAACTCCTCACAAGTGTTCGTCCGTCCGTCCTCGTTCGAGGCTGTTCAGCCCCCGCGGTGGTCCGTCACCACCCCCC
>NZ_WSZK01000049.1 GCF_009791395.1 Halomarina oriensis | reverse complement strand
ACATCCGCGCTGCGCCGGCCCACTATTCGTCCCGCATTTCACGACGCGAGGAGCGCAGCGACGAGCGTCCGAAGTGTGGCGAATCGTAACGAAGCGCAGTTCGAACACGCGAGTCGCAGCACGCGAACGGAGTGAACTGCCCGTCTCGCCCGGTTCGAATCTGCGCCGGCCCATTCTCACCCCACGTTTCGACGCCGACGAGCGGAGCGAGTCGGCCGAGACGCGGGGGCGAATCGCAGTCGTGGTCGTTCCGGCGCTGCCGTTCCTCGCCGGACGGTCACCGGCGGACGTGCGCTCTCTGCTCGGTCGGAACGGGCGGGCGTCAGTCGTCGGCCGTCGTCGCCGGTGGCTGGCCGAACTCGTTCCACTGGAAGTACGCCAGTTCGACGGCGACGGCGACGACGGCGATGCCGACGACGGTGTAGAACACGCTCCGCTGACTGCTGAACAGGTGCCAGAGCATCAGCGGGAGGAACGTCGCCGTCCCGAGGAGACCGATGGCCGGTGGAATCGCCGAGACGTCCGGGTGGTCGCGCTGGGTGAGCGCGAGGTAGCTCATCCCGCCGAAGACGACGATGAACGTCAGGGAGGCGAAGGAGGTGATACCCTGGAGCGACCCGACGACGGTGAACGCCGTCGTCAGCGCACCGAAGACGAGGATGATGCGGGTCGGCAGACCTCCGGCCTCTTCGGGGTCGTTCGGCGTCTCCGCGTCGAGGACGTCCGGGAGCATCCCGTTGGCGATGAGGCGGTCGGAGAACTGCGCGCTGGTGAACAGCGTCGCGTTGATGGCGCTGGCCGTCGAGAACAGCGCCGAGGCGGAGATGATGAAGTGACCCAGCGACCCGCCGAACTGGTCGGCGGCCGTCGCCAGCGCCACCTCGGGATGTCGGGCGATGAGGTCCAGACCGACGAGGCTGGTCGTGACGACGGCGACGCCGATGTAGATGGCGACGGCGGAGGGGATGGAGATGAAGATGGCTTTCGGGTTGGTGTCGCTGTGGTCCTCGATAGTGGCCTGCGAGTAGAGCAGGAGCTGCCAGCCCTGGAACGCGACGAACGACACCGCGGCCGCCATGATGATCGCCGAGGCGGTCGACGCGCCGGCGAAGCTGCTGGCTCCCGTCGTCAGTGCTCCGTTGCCCAGTCCGTAGTAGAGTCCGAGCGCGACGAACCCGAGCAGGACGACGATTTTGACGACGACGAGGACGATCTCGACCCAGTTCGACTCCTCGACGCCGACGACGTTGAGGCCGACGAACGAGAGGACGATGGCCGCCGAGAGGAGCGGTCTGATCGGTATCCCGACGACGGCTTCGACGCCGAGCATGTCGACGGCGTAGCTCCCGAAGGCGTAGCCGTACATCGCCATCGACCCGATGTAGCCCAGCAGCAGCGTCCACCCGGCCATCCCCGCGAGCGTGGAGCTGTCGGCGAACCACTCCAGGTAGGTCGGGGACGCTCCCTCGGGTTCGCTCAACTGGTTGAGCTTGATGTACGAGTAGCCGGCACACATCGCTACGATCCCGGCGAGCAGGAACGAGGCCCACGCGAGGGTTCCCGAGACGTTGACGACGACGCCGAGGACGGCGTAGATGCCGCCGCCTATCATCCCGCCGAGCGCCATCGACACCGCTCCCGTCAACCCCAGTTTACCATCCGACATTGCCGAGTGGTTCATCCGTGTCTCTGAAAGTGACTGGGCTTGCCCACTGTCGGTATCGAAACCGACGGCCGACGCGGGCACCACCACGTTCACTTTCGCCCCGGGGGTCCCACACGGTTATGCCCGTAACCCTCCGAGAGTGGCCATGACCGACCCCGCCGACTACGAGGTGGCCGACGCCGAGGCGGCGGCCACGCGACGGAACGAACTCGTCGCCGCCGTGACCGACCACGCCGGCATCATCGCCCGCGAACTCGCGCTGTTACAGGGCGGCGACTACGGGCAGGCGTCGTTCAAGACGAGCGCCGGCGAGTGGACCGTCAAGTACGAGGCCGGCGACCTGGAGTACCTCCGCTTCGAGACGCGGTCGGGCCGGGAGACGTACGTCGTCTCGACGAAACAGCCGCCGGACGCGGCGGCCCTCGCGGACGCGATGGAGGACTACGGCGCGTTCGTCCGGGCGTTCAACGACCACGTTCGCTCGAAGGTGGGCGTGCTCGACGACGTGCCCGAGGCGTTCCCCGACGTCGTCTCTACCGCCGACGCCGTCGCCGAACGCGACCGGATCGTCGGGCGAATCCGTGAGACGTGTGACGCCATCGCCGACCAACTCCACCGTTACGAGGGTGGGGACTACGGGACGTTCGCCGCCCGTGTCGACGGCAGTCGCTGGGAGTTGAAACGCGAGGCGTCGAGCACCGCCTACCTCCGGGTCGGGGGGTCGGGTGGCGTCTACCTCGTCTCGCAGTACGAACCACCGTCGGCGGAGGCCGTCCGCGACCACGTCGAGGGGTTCACCGGCTTCGTCGAGGCGTTCAACGACCACGTCGAGGAGGTCGAAGCCGACCTCTCGCGTATCACACTCTGAGGCGCTCTACCGCCGTTCTCCGCCGTCACCGAGTGACTGTCTCACGCGGTCGACGGTCCGTTTGCGAAGGTTGAAGCGGGACCCACCGTAGGATACGTTCGACCGACCAATGCGGGGATACGCGAGCATCGGGGTGGCCGTTCGTGGGCCGTGTGGGGGTATCGATGGCTGAGGAGACGATGACACCGACGGCGCGCGCCGACGCGGCGCGCGTCGTGGTCGTCTGTGGACTCCCCGGCGCTGGCAAGACCACCGTCGCCGAACACGCCACCGGACGACTCGACGCGATACGCCTCCGCACCGACGTCATCCGCAAGGAACTGTTCCCGGACCCGGAGTACACCGACGAGGAGTCGGCGGCAGTGTACGACGAACTGTTCGCTCGCACGCGTCGCCGGGTCGCGGACGGCGAACCAGTCGTCCTCGACGCGACGTTCAGCGAGGCGGGCGACCGGACCCGTGCCCAGGCCATCGCGTCCGACCTCGACGTCTCGTTCACGCTCGTCCACGTCACCTGCGACCAGGCCGTCGTCGAGCGCCGTATCCGCGACCGGACCGACGACGCGAGCGATGCCGACGTCCGGGTCCACCGCATGTTCCGCGACCTGTTCGAGCCTATCGAACGCGAACACGTCACCGTCGACAACTCCGGGGACATCGCGTCGACACGTCGGCAGGTCGACCGCCTGCTTCGATGACCGGCCCGCGCTTTCCCGTCCCCGTCCGCGGTGTCGGGGTCGACGACGAGACGCGCTGTCTCCACTACGACTCGCCCCGCGACGTCGTCGCCATGCGCTTTGCCTGCTGTGACGCGTACTTCCCGTGTCACACCTGTCACGACGACCGTACCGACCACGACGCGGAGCGCTGGCCCGCCGACCGGTTCGACGACCCGGCCGTGCTCTGTGGGTCGTGTCGTGAGACGCTGACCGTCGAGCGCTACCTCGACTGCGACCACGAGTGTCCCGAGTGCGGGGTCGCGTTCAACCCCGGTTGTGCCGCCCACCACGACCGGTACTTCGAGGTGGGCGACGACGGACGCCCGCGATAGCGTACTTTTTGCCGCGACCGGCCGTCGTCCCACCCATGAGCGACGTGCCACCGACCGACGAGTCGGCCGCGGACCTCGCGTGGGAGACGCGCGACTCGTGGGTCGGCTACGACTGTCCCGGTTTCGAGATACGCCACGACGAGGTGACCCTGCCCGACGGCACGGAGACGGACTTCGACTACCTCAGCGAACCCCCCGCCGTCGTCGTCCTCCCGTTCACCCCTGACGGGGACGTGGTCTGCATCGAGGAGTGGCGACACGCCGTCGGGCGGGTCAACTTCGGGGTTCCGGTCGGCTCCGTCGAGGACGACGACGTCGACCGCTCGACGGCCGCTCGCCGGGAACTCACGGAGGAGACGGGCTACGCGGCCGACCGCGTCGAACCGCTCGTCACCGTCGAACCGGCCAACGGCATCGCCGACTCGGAGTTCAACGTCTTCGTCGCCCACGACTGCACGCCCGACGGCGACCAGGACCTCGACTTCGACGAGTCCATCCGCCCGACGACGGTCACTTACGCCGACCTGCGGGCGGCGGTGGCGGCCGGCGAGGTTCGGGACGGCCGGACCGTGCTGGCCGTCGCACAGTACGAACTCGTCGGCGGTCGGTGAGTGGCGTCGGACGGTCGCCGTCCGCGCCGCAAGAACTATCGGCTTCTATGAGTTTACCTGTAGCATGCTTCTCGAACGTCCGGTCGACCGCTGGGAGGTGGTCGCGCTGCTCGCGCTGCTCGTCCCGGGACTGGCGCTCGCGGTCGAACTCGGGGGGACGCCCATCTCGGTGTACGACCCGAACGTCGACCCCGGTGCGTTCGTCGCCAACGCCGAGCGACTCGCGGCGACCGGCGACCTCTTTGCGACGCGGGACCCGCCGTTTCGCTACCTCCCGCTCGCGGTGGTCTACGCGCTCGTAGAGCCGACGGCGACGGGTGCCGAGCGCATCGCGTCGACGCTGGCGGCCGTCGCCTGTTTCGTCTGTACGCCGCTGGCGCTCTGGCTGTTCGCCCGCCGAGTGACGGGGCGTGTCGCGGCGCTCGCCGTCGTCGTGGCGTTCGTCCCGATGCGTGCGGTCGGCTACGCGATGCCCGGCTACTACGTGGGTTCGTGGCAACTCGACTACGGCCAGCCGCTGGTGTTCCTCGCACTCCTGACCGCCCACGTCGCGTCGACCGAGAACCGACCACGACCGGCGGTCGTTACCGGCGGCCTCCTCGGCTTGCTGGCGACGGTCCAACTCGGTCTCGCCGCACTCGCCGCGCTGGTCGTCGGCGTCGCGTTCCTCCTCGCCCGAGCGGTTCGGCCGCTAAGCTGGACCGTCGCGGCGGGAGCGGTCGGGTCGCTCCCGCTGCTCGCTCACCTCGCACTGAGCGACGCCGCGACGGGCCACCTCCGGGGGACGGTCTCGAACCGCATCCTCCCGGACGGATCGCTGGTCGTCACCTGGGAACAGGTCCCCGGTGTCGTGTTGGCGTCGGGGACGCTCATCACCGCCGCGTTGCTCGTCGTCGCTGCCGTCGCGTATCGGCGGGGACTCGCACCGGAGAGCACCGTCCTTCGGACGGGAGTGGCCGTCCACGCCGTCGCGTTCGTCGTCCTCAGCGTGACGAACCTCGGCTACCTCCGGTACGTCGTCGACCAGGTCGGCCCGTTCCTCCTCGTCGTCGTCGCCGTCGCCGCACTCGGTCGGACCGCGGCGGCCGACCGGGTCCGGACGACGGTCGACCGCCGAACCACCGAGGAGACGCCAGCCCCACCGGTACTGGCCCTCGGTGCGCTGCTCGCCGTCGCTACGACGGCGGTCCTGTTCCTCGGCGTACCGACCAACCTGCCGACCTGACGGGACGTGCCGGGATGGTCGCTGGTCGCTCAGACGAGTCGGTCGGCGACCCCCGCGGCGATGGGGATTCGCGGGGTCGACCCCTGGTACGCCCGGACGATGAGGTAGACCCACGCGACGAACGACCCCAGCCAGAGCACGAGGCCGACGAGGGTGAACACGAGCGAGAGGAGACTCCAGAGGACGAACCCCGCCGGGTCGACGAACCCGACGCTGAACAGCGCCGTCTGGAACACGGTCAGGACGATGCTCAGTCCCACGAGCAGTACCGAGACGGCCATGCTCTGGGCGGCGTGGAACCGGACGAACTCGTCGTCGGATTCGAGCAGGTAGACGATGAGTCCGGTGACGAGTCCGAGCACGTAGGAGAGCGCGGCGAGGACGTTCGGTTCGAGTCCGGTCTCCGACGATTCGACGGCGGTGGAACGTTCTTGTGTTGCCATGACACACCAAACGAGAGCGGCCTACTATACTCTCCGAGTGAACCGCGTACGGTCGCTGTACCGCGTCTCGTCGCCCGTACCGGTCCGCTCGGGTGACGTACAGTTAAGTGAGTATGATGCTATCGACTCTCATGAACGGCGCCGACCGACTCGTCACGCTCGTCAGACGGGGGCCCGTGCTCGCCGCCCTTCGTGCCGAGGCGCTCGACCGTCGTGACCTCGAAGCACGGCTGGACGTCTCGAAACCGACCGTGCTCCGGGCGACGGGGACGCTCGCCGACTACGGACTGGTCGAACGCGTCGACGGTCGGTTTCGTCTGACGGCGCAGGGGGAGGTCGTCGCGGCCGCGCTCGACCGCTTCGAGCGCGTCGAACGCGCGGCCACACGACTGGGACCGTTTCTCGCGACGACGGACTACGGGGTGGCCGTCGAGCACTTCGCCGACGCCGAGGTGACGACGCGCGTGCCCGGCGACCCGTACCGGCCGGTCAGACGGTTCATGTCGCTCGTGGAGTCGACCGACCGTCTCCGCGGGTTCGACGTGGCGACCATCGCGCCGGGGAACGTCGAGACGCTCTACGAACGCATCGTCGACGGGATGGTGACGGACGTCTGTTACCCCGAGTCGGTCGTCGAGACCATCGTCGAGAGTTCGCCAGACCGCAGTGCCGACGCCGCCAGCAGCGGGAACCTCACGCTCCGGGTCGCCGAGGACCTGCCCTGTGGTCTCGCACTGTTCGACGAACGCGTCGCGCTGGGGGGGTACGACCCCGAGACGGGCGCGCTGGCGGCGTTCGTCGACACGGACGACCCCGACGCCTACGCGTGGGGCGAACGCGAGTTCGAGCGGTTCTGTGCGGACGCGACGGTGGTCGTGGGCGACGCGCCGTGACGACGTCGCAACCGCTCGGTACGTCGACACGGTGACCGATCGCGCCCGGCGCTCGTCGCCGTAACGCAACCCTTAGTGACGCGCTCGGGAACTCGTGAGTATGCGAGACCACTTCGAGGCGCGGACGTTCGACGGCGCGGGACGCGTCGGCGAGTTGCGCGTCCCCCGTGCGGGCGTCACCGTCGAGACGCCCGCGCTGTTGCCGGTCGTCAACCCCCACATCGAGACCGTCACGCCGAACGAACTGGAGACGGAGTTCGGCGCACAGATCCTCATCACGAACGGCTACATCCTCTCACAGAGCGAGGACCTCCGCGAGGAGGCCCTGGAACGTGGCCTCCACGACCTCTACGACTTCTCGGGAGCCATCATGACCGACTCGGGGTCGTTCCAGCTCGCGGAGTACGGCGACATCGACACGGACACCGAGGAGATCCTCCGGTTCCAGCACGACGTGGGCAGCGACATCGGCACGCCCGTCGACATCCCGACGCCGCCGGACGTCTCGCGCGAACGAGCCGAAGCGGAACTCGCCACCACACAGGAGCGACTCGAACTCGCCGAGACGGTCGACGTGGGCGACATGCTCGTCAACGCGCCCGTCCAGGGGTCGACGTACACCGACCTGCGCGAGCAGGCGGGCCGCCACGCCGCAGGCACCGACCTCGACGTGTTCCCCGTCGGTGCGGTGGTGCCGATGCTCAACAGCTACCGCTACGCGGACATGGTGAACGTCGTCGCCGCGGCGAAACGGGGACTGACCACGGACGCGCCGGTCCACCTGTTCGGCGCGGGCCACCCGATGATGTTCGCGCTCGCGGTGGCGATGGGCTGTGACCTGTTCGACTCCGCGGCGTACGCGCTCTACGCCCGCGACGACCGCTACCTCACCGTCCGCGGGACCGAACACCTCGCCGACCTGGAGTACTTCCCGTGTTCCTGTCCGGTCTGTGCCGACCACACGCCCGCGGAGGTCCAGGCGTGTGACGACGCGAGCCGAGAGCGCCTGCTCGCCCGGCACAACCTCCACGTCACGTTCGAGGAGATGCGCCGCGTCAAGCAGGCCGTCCGGACGGGGAACCTGCTCGAACTCGTCGACGTGCGTGCCCGGGGTCACCCGGCGATGCTGGACGGCTACCGCGCACTGCTCGACCACGCCGACCAACTCGAACGGACGGACCCGGTCGGCAAAGACGCGTTCTTCCACGTCTCCGCCGAGAGTTCGCGCCGCCCCGAAGTGTTGCGGCACCACCAGCGCCTCGCCCGTCTCTCGGTTCCCGAGGGGACGGACCTCCTGTGCTCGGAGGGCGAGAAGAACGACGACTTCGACGAGACGTGGCGACTCGCCGCCCCGTTCGGGCCGTACCCACGCCACCTCTCGGATTCGTACCCGCTGACCGCCGAGTTGCCCGAACGACGCTCGCGCGAGGCGTACGAGACGGCCGCCGACGGAGTGGCCGCGCTCGCCGAGGCCAACCCCGAGGTGTCGCTGACCGTCGCCCACTGGCAGTGGCCCGACAGCGCCCTCGCGCGCCTCCCCGACGGCGTCGCGGTTCGGCCGCTCGGGGAGTAGCGAGGTCCCCCGGACGGGACCGTTCCCGTAGCGTCGGGTTTCCGCGAGGCCGACTCCCGGCCGCTCCCTTCCGCACTCGCCGGGCGGCCCCGCAATCCTCTGTCTCCCTCGACCTGCCGACTTTGCAGAACGATCGACACCTCCTAACTAACCGCACGGGCTGGCTACGCGCGTGTATGGTACTCTACGCACTCGACGACCTCGACGACGCCTACGCGGCGACCCGGCGGTTCCTGTTCCCGTTCGACTGGCGACGGTGGCTCGGTCTCGCGTTCGTCGCGTTCTTCGTGGCGAGTTCGACCGGGACGCCCTCGTCGGGGGTCCAGTTCACCGGCGCGGGCGGAGGGACGGACACCGGGACGACCGGCGAGTTCTCACAGGCCGAGTTCGACGCCTTCGTCCAGGCGGTCGAACCGCTGGTACCGCTCGTCGTCGGTGTCGTCGTCGCCACGCTCCTGCTGGCGCTCCTGTTCGCCGTCGTCGGGGCGGTGATGGAGTTCGTCCTCGTCCAGTCGCTCCGCGAGGACCGGGTCGCCGTCCGTGAGTTCTTCGGCCGGTACTGGCGGAAGGGCGTCCGACTGTTCGGCTTCCGTCTCGGACTCGGGTTCCTCGCGTTCCTCGTCGGCGTCCTCGTCTTCGGGCTGACCGTCGGTCCGCTCGTCGTGGGACTGGACCCGGTGGTCCCGCTGGTCGCTCTCGTCGTCCTCGCCCCGCTGTTCGTCCTGTTCGCGCTCGCCGTCGCCGCCGTCGGCGGGTTCACGACGGCGTTCGTCGTCCCCATCATGCTGCTCGAGGACCGGGGGGTACTCTCGGCGTGGCGTCGGCTCTGGCCGACGGTTCGGAGCCAGTGGCGACAGTTCGCCGTCTACGCGCTCGTCGTCACCGTCGTGCTGTTCGCGCTGGGTCTCGTCGCGGGCATCGTCGTCGCCATCCCCGTCGCCCTCGTCGGCGCGGTGCTCGCCCTCGTCCTCGGTGCGGGCTTCTTCGTCGGTGGCGTGACCGCAGGGACCGTCGCGCTGGCGGTCGTCCTCGGCGTCCCGTTCGTGCTGTTCGTCCTGCTCGTCGGCGCGCTGGTACAGGTCCCCGTCCAGACGTACGTGCGCTACCACGCACTGCTGGTGCTCGGTGACGCCGACGAACGGTTCGACCTCATCCCCGACGTGCGCCGGTCCATCCGCGAACCGGGTCAGGGCGGTGTCTCGGGACCGACGAGCGCGGACTGACGCCGCGTTCGCCCGCTCACTCCTCGGGGCCGAAGCGGTAGTCGCCGTAGCCGGGGAACGGCGGGCAGTGGACGGTATGGAAGGGGCCGTCCTCGACCAGTCGCTCGTGAGCGGCCTGCTGGAACGCCTCGACGGCGTCCTCGACGGAGTCGGCGTCGACCGTCACGCGGAACGGTTCGACCTCCTCACCACCGCCGGTAACCACGAGGGTCACGTCGGCTTCCAGCGTGTACTGGGTCGTTCTCTCGCCACCTGCCACGGTGGCGTCGCGGTCGGTCCGGTCGTGCGTGGATGTCTCTGGTGTCGTCATGCGTTGGGGACTGGGCGTCGGACCTGCCACCGACACCGCGCGTCTCACCTCGACCCGTTCCGCGGCACGTATGAGTACTTTCGGTGTGTTAGGACTTCGGAGGACCGTCCAAGATTCG
>NZ_WSZK01000048.1 GCF_009791395.1 Halomarina oriensis | reverse complement strand
GGGTCGTGGGTCGCCTCGTCGTGGAGCATGCTCGACACGATGGAGACGGTCGACGAGACGACGGTGCAGTTCGACCTGTCGTTCCCGTACGGCGCGTTCGGCCACGCGCTCGCGTCGATGCAGATCGTCCCGAAGGCGGTCCGCGAGGCGGACCCACAGGCGTTCGGGGGGCAGAACCCGGTCGGGTCCGGTCCGTTCCGGTTCACCGAGTTCACCGAAGGGGAGTTCACCAGACTGGAACGCTGGGACGACTACTGGGGGGAGACGACGCCGAACCTCGAACGGGTAGAGTTCGTCCCCGTTCCGGAGGCGACGACGCGGGTCACGCAGTTCAAGACGACTGACGCGGGGTTGCTGAAGGACGTCCCCGCGAAGCTCTACGGCACCGTCGAGGACATCGGTGACGCGAGTGTCCAGTCGTCGGACGCCCTGAACTACGGCTTCGTCACGTTCAACCTGAACGAAGGTGAGACGACGAAACCGGCGGTGCGAGAGGCCATCGACTACTGCGTGGACCTCGACGCGGTGTCCGAGCGGTTCTGGAACCCCGTCGGTGGTCGGCAGTACCAGCCGATGCCCGCCGCGCTGGCCGAGGCGTGGGACATGCCCCTCGACGAGTTCGAGTCGATGGCCGTCGGCAAGGACATCGACCGGGCGAAGACGCTGTTCGAGGAGGCGGGCGTCCCCGACGACTGGACCTGCCGGATGATATACGAACCGCTCGACCCCATCCAGCAGATGATGGTCACCATCGCCAACGGCATCAAGGAGGCCGGCTACGACGCCGAGGTGGTGAACCTCGACAGGGGGACGTTCCTCGAGAACTTCACGACCGGGAAGGCCGCGGACTACAACGTCTACTCGCTGGACTGGGGGCTCTCGCCGAACCCCGACTACCAGATGTTCAACATGTACCACGAGTCGGGCGCGGGGGCCAACCAGGGCCACTACTGGGACGACCCGGAGGTGATGGAGATGATCGAACGGTCCCGCCAGTCGACCGACCGCGAGGAGCGCCGTCAGCTCTACATCGACATCCAGACGGAGATCATCCAGCAGCGCGTCCAGATTCCGGCGTACTCGATGAAGGCCGTCTGGGGGGTGAAAGACTACGTCAAGGACTTCCAGGTCACGCCGCTGACCGACATGAACCCGCGTCTCGTCTCGGCGTCGAACAACGTCTTCGTCGAGTCCTCGTAGTCGCTCAGAGGACGTAGTCGTCCCCGGTCTCCGTTTCGAGGAACGCGGTCAGCAGGTCGGTGGTCGCGGCGATGTCGTCGACGTGTGCGCTCGCGGTGTCGGAGTGGATGTTCCGCGTCGGGAGGAGCACCGCGCCGACGGGCGTGGCCCCGTTCGCCGTCTGGAACGCGCCGGCGTCGGTTCCGCCCGAGGAGTAGATCTCGAGCTGGTGCGGGATGTCACGGTCCTCGGCGAGGTCACGGAGACGGTCCGTGACCTTCGGGTTCGTCAGACTGGTGTGGTCCTTGACCTTGATGGCGGTCCCCGCGCCCGCCCGGACGATGGGGTCGTCGTCGAAGTACGGCTGGTCGTTGGCGATGGCGATGTCGAGCGCGAGAGCGAGGTCCGGGTCGAGGTCCACCGCGAGTGCCTCGGCACCGCGGAGTCCGACCTCCTCCTGGACGGTCGCCGCGAAGTGAACGGTGACGGCGGGGTCCTCGATACGCCGGGCGGCTTCGAGCATGGCGAACACGAGCGCACGGTTGTCGAACGCCTTGCCCGTCACGTGGTCGCCCATGACGATGGTCTCCTGTGCGAGCGTGACGACGTCGCCCGGTTCGACCCGGTCACGAACGGCGGCGGCGTCGAGGCCGAGTTCGACGTAGACGTCCTCGACGTCCCAGACGGCCTGTCGGGGGTCGGTCGGTCGCTTGTCCAACTCGTCGTCGCCGAGCATGTGTGGTGGGACCGCTCCGATGATACCCGTGAGGTGTTCGCCCCGGCGCGTCCTGACGGTGACGCGCTGGGAGCGTGCGGTCAGCGGATTCGTCCCGCCGAGCATGTTGAGTTCGAGGAAGCCGTCGTCGGTGATTCGCTCGACCATCCACCCCCACTCGTCGATGTGTGCGGCGACGACGACGCTGTAGTCACTCTCGCCGTGGACGGTCCCGACGACGTTGCCCATGGCGTCGGAGGTGACCTCGTCGGTGCTCGCCTCGAGTTCCTCGCGGACGATGGTTCGGACGTCGTCTTCGTAGCCGACGGGGCCACAGGCGGCGGTCAGGTCGCGTAACAACTCGAAGTCGAAGGGGAGTTCTCGCGTCATCCGAGCAGACCGTCGGTCAGGAACCGGCATATAGCTACTGCCGCCCGACCCGACAGCGGTTTTTGACTCGCCGACGACGTGGTCGGTAATGGACGCCCACGACCCGAAATCGAACCGCGCCGACGTCGGCCTCGACGAGAGTCGCAGCTTCCTCACCGAGACGGTCGGGAAGTTCGTCCCGCAGTCGGTCGCTCGACGCGCCGTCGGCGTCGGCCTCACCGCCGAGACGACTCGGTGTCGACAGGGCGACCCCGTCCAGTTCCGGGTGACGTTCGAGAACCGACTGCCCGTACCGGTCGCCGTCCGGACACCGACCGCTCGGCTGTGGGGGTGGCGGGTCGACGGCGAACTGGAGGGGAGCGACGAACGGCAGTATCTCACCGAGCGACCGAGCCAGTTACAGTTCCGGAGCGGCGAGCGAAAGGTCGTGGACGTGACCTGGTCGGGCCGGTTCGAATCGGACGGGGTCTGGACGCCCGCGGCCCGTGGCACGCACGAACTCGTCGCGTTCGTCGCAACTGCCGACGAGCGGCCACGAGCGAGTCTCACCGTAGAAATCGTCTGAAAGCGTCCGGAGGCGTCCCACGGTAGCGTGGGTCGCCGGGTCAGTCGTCGGCGTTGAGGTGGCAGGCGGCGAAGTGCTGGTTGGTCCCGTGTTCGGGTTCGACCTCGTAGCTGGGCTCTCGCAGTGCACAGATGCTCTGTTCGGCGAACCGCTCTTGGAGAAGCGTCGCGGCAGTCTCCCACTCGTCGGCGAGGACGTTGTCTATCGCTCGGTCGGTGACGTCACCGGCCTCGCCGTCGGGGTACGCGTCGTCGAAGAACTCGGCGAGGAGTTCCGCGCGGTCGGTGACGGTGAACGTGCGTCGGTCGACGGCCCGCATGAACCGCCTGACGTTCACCCACTCGGCGTCGCTCATCTCGTAGGTGTCGGGGGCGATGAGGTCCGGACAACGGGTCCGGAAGCGACAGCCCGAGGGCGGGTTGATGGGACTGGGGACGTCGCCTTCGAGGACGCCCCGCCGTCCCTCCACGCGCGGGTCGGGCACCGGGATGGATTCGAGCAACGACCGTGTGTAGGGGTGCTGGGGGTTCTCGAACAGTTCGTCGCGGTCCGCGAGTTCGACGAGCTGACCGAGGTACATGACGCCGACGCGGTCGGAGATGTGGCGGATGACGCTCAGGTCGTGGGCGATGAACAGGTAGGTCAGCCCGAACTCCCGCTGGAGGCGCTTCATCGTGTTGAGCACCTGCGCCTGAATCGAGACGTCGAGCGCGCTCACCGGTTCGTCACAGACGATGAAGTCCGGATTGACCGCCAGTGCGCGGGCGAGGTTGACCCGCTGACGCTGCCCCCCGGAGAACTCGTGGGGGTAGCGGTTGTAGTGTTGCGGGTCGAGGCCGACCTTCTCTAAGAGGTCACGCACCCGGTCGGAGCGCTCGTCGGGGTCGTAGATGTCGTGAGCCTTCATCGGCTCCTCGACGATAGGTCCCACCTTCATCCGGGGGTCGAGCGAGGACTGCGGGTCCTGGAAGATCATCTGCATCTCCCGTCGGCGCTTCCGGAGCGCCTCGCCGGTGAGGTCCGCGAGGTTCTCGCCTTTGAAGTAGATGTCACCGTCGGTCGGGGCGTGGAGCTTCAGGATGGTCCGGGCGAGCGTCGACTTCCCACAGCCGGACTCGCCGACGATGCCGAGCGTCTCCCCCTTCTTGATGTCGAACGAGACGTTCTCGACGGCCCGGACGCGGTCGCTGTGGGTTCGGAACGGGAACCCACCGCCGGTCGCGTCGTACCGGAGGCTCAACAGCCCCCCACCGGTCGTGAAGTGCTTGGTCAGGTTCTCGACCGACACCAGCGTCTCGCCGAACGCGATGTCGTCGTCGTCGTCGGAGATGGACCGTGCCGGTTCGCTACTCATCGTCCGCACCTCCGGAGACGCCGCCGTCGCTCGCCAGTCCCGTCCCGAAGCCACTGGTCGCGGACGTCTCGATGGGCGTACTCGCCCGGTAGTCGGCCCCGAACTCGTCGTCGTGTATCAGACAGGCCGCCCGGTGGAGTCGTTCGCCCGCCTCCGAGACGTCTTTGGCTTCCGGGTCGACCTCCATGCAGACCTCACGAGCCTCCGGACAGCGCGTGTGGAACCGGCACCCGGACGGTGGGTTGATGGCCTCGGGCATGACACCCTTGATGGGGTCGAGTTCGTCGACGGTCTCGTCGGGGCGAGGAATCGAACGCAACAGCGCCTCGGTGTACGGGTGCTTCGGGTCGTAGAACAGGTCGTCGACGTCGGCCTGTTCGATGATCTGCCCGAGGTACATCACGCAGACGCGGTCACAGATCTCCGCGACGACGCCCATGTCGTGAGTGACCCAGATGAAACTCGTGTCGTACTTCTGCTGGAGGTCGGCGACGAGGTCGAGGATCTGACTCTCGACGGTGACGTCGAGCGCCGTCGTCGGTTCGTCGGCGATGATGAGACTCGGCTCACAGGCCAGCGCCATCGCGATGAGGACGCGCTGGCGCATCCCGCCGGAGAACTGGTGGGGGTAGCTGTCGTAACGCGTCTCCGGGTCAGGGATGCCGACCTCCCGGAGCATGTGGATCGCTTCCTCTCGGGCGGCCTTCTTCCCCATCTCTCGGTTGATCTCGATGAACTCACGAAGCTGCTCACCGATGGTGAACACCGGATTGAGCGACTCCATCGGGTCCTGGAAGATGATGGCGATCTCCCGGCCGCGGATGTCCCGGCGCATATCGGCGTTCGAGAGCATCGCCTCGTCCTGTCGAACCTCGCCGTCGTCGCCCTCTTCGAGACCGAACAGGGTCTTCTCACCGAACGTGATTCGACCGCCGACGATCTCGCCGGGGTTGTCGATGAGTCGGAGGATGGACTTCGCGGCGACGCTCTTTCCGGCACCGGACTCGCCGACCAGGCCGAGTATCTCTCCGCGCTTCACCGAGAAGGAGATGCCGTCGACCGCTCGAACGACGCCCTCCTCGGTGAAGAACTGGGTCTTCAGGTTTTCTACGTTGAGAACGGTATCTGGGTGCATGGTATCACGAATCGTGTCTGTATGGGGATACAGGTCACAGCATATAAACCTGCAGGCCGGAGGCGTCTCCCGTCTCCGGTATCTGCACGCTTATGCTACACGTGTCCGAACAGCCGTGACGATGCTACCGAACAGTCGTGCCGGTTCGTCGACGGGACGGGCACTGGGTGACCGATGACCGACGTGGACGCGGCGTACGAGGAACTCTACGCGGAGGCTCGTCACGCGGGGACGCTCTCGACGGTGGACGAGTTGCTCTACTGGGACGAGCAGGTGACGATGCCGTCCGGTGGGTCGCCGGGCCGCTCGACACAGCGTGCGGCCGTTGCGAAGGCACGACACCGAACGCTCACCGACGACCGGACCGGGAGACTCCTCGCGCGTCTCGAAGCGACGGAGCTACGCCCCGAGCGAGCAGCGCTGGTGCGCGAAGTCGCCCGTGAGCGCGACGACGCGATGCGGATTCCCGAGTCGCTCGTCGAGCGCTTGCAGTCGAAGCTCTCCGAAGCACAACCGGCGTGGCGTGAAGCACGCCGAGCGGACGCCTTCGAGGTCTTCGAACCACAGCTACGCCGGATAATCGAGCTGAAACGGGAGGTCGCCGATCACTTCGACCACGACAGCCGGTTCGAGACGCTGTACGCCGTCGGCGAGTTCAACGAACCGTACCTCCCGCTCTCGACGGTCGAGACGGTCCTCGACCGACTCGGTGAGGAGCTTCCACCGCTGATTCGGGCGGTCCGGGAGAGCCCGGTCGAGCCTCCACGGCTGTTCGAGGGGTCGTTCCCCGCCGCCGAGCAACGACCGCTGCACCGTGCCGCGCTCGACCACGTCGGGTACGACTGGGACCACGGGCGGTTCGACGAGGCTCCACACCCGTTCTCGAACGGGACGGTCTACGACGCCCGCGTGACGACCCGGTTCGACGAGTCGAACCTCCTCGCGGGGCTGACGAGCACGCTCCACGAGTTCGGCCACGCGACCTACACGCGTGGCCTCCCGGCCGAACACTTCGGGACGCCGCTCGGGACGGCACGGAGCATGGTCGTCCACGAGAGCCAGTCTCGGTTCTGGGAGAACCACGTCGGCCGGTCACGAGCGTTCTGGGCTGGCTTCACGCCGACGGTCGCCGACGCCCTCCCGCGCGACGTCTCGGTCGACGATGTCTACGCGGCCGCCAACCGCGTCACCGTCGGGCCGCTGCGCGGCCACGCCGACGAACTCACCTACCACCTCCACATCCTGGTCCGCTACGAAATCGAACGGGCGCTCGTCGAGGGCCGCATCGACGTCTCGGAGGTCCCGGCCGTGTGGAACGAGAAGTACGAACGGTATCTCGGCGTCACGCCGTCGAGCGACACCGAGGGCTGTCTCCAGGACATCCACTGGAGCGTCGGGTCGGTCGCGTCGTTCCAGAACTACACCCTCGGGTCGGTGCTCGCGGCGCAGTTGTTCGCGGCGGCGTCGCGGGACCTCCCCGACGTGGACCACGCCATCGAGGCGGGCGACTTCGAACCGCTGACCGACTGGCTCGGCGCGGCCGTCCACCGACACGGACAGCGCTACGAGACCCCCGAACTCGTCGAACGCGCGACCGGCGAGTCGTTGACCGCTGATTATTTCCTCGACTACGTCGACGAGAAGTTCGGCACGCTCTACGACCTGTAGTCGGGGACTGCTCGACGGAAGGTACAGAAGTCAAAACGCGACAGAGCGGGGGTAGACTCAGTTCCGGAGGTTGGGGTCCAGCGCGTCGCGGAGGCCGTCGCCGACGAGGTTGAACCCGATGACGGTGACGAGGATGGCGATTCCGGGCCAGACGCTGAACCACGGGTCCGGCAGCATGAACCCACGGGACTGGGCGAGCATCTGCCCCCACGACGGGGTGGGTGGCTGTGCGCCGAACCCGAGGAACGACAGGCCCGCGACGGTCAGGATGTTGACGCCGACCTGCAGCGTCGCCTGAACGACGACCGGGGCGAACGAGTTCGGGATGAGGTGGCGCACGATGATGTTCCGGTCTTTCACACCGACCGCCTGTGCGGCCTCGATGTAGACCTCCTCGCGGACACTGACGACGCGCGAGCGGATCAGGCGGGCGAACACTGGTACGGACGCGATGGCGACGCCGACCATCGCGAAGGTCAGGTCCCGACCGAAGGCGGTCATGAACGCGATGACGAGCACCAGGAACGGGATGGCGTAGACCGTCTCGACGATGCGCATCAGCACGTCGTCGACCCAGCCACCGTAGTAGCCGGCGACGGCCCCGACGGCCGTCCCGAGGACGAGGCCGATGCCCGTCGCCCCGATACCGACGGTCATCGCTATCCTCGACCCGTAGATGAGACGGACGAGGATGTCCCGTCCTCGGTGGTCGGTTCCCAGCGGGTGTTCGATGACGCCGGCACCGAAGACGTTCTCGAAGCCGAACGGGGGTAACAGCGTCACCGTCCCCACCGGGTCTTGTTCGGGGTGGTAGAGGAACCGCTCGGCGATGGCGTAGTCGAGGAGGGCGGAGTCGACCCACGCGAACACCGCGAGGCCGGTCATGAACCCGATGATGTACAGTCCGAGGCGGGCGGTTCGGTCGCGGTGTATCTGTTCGAGCGTGTACCGCCAACCGACGCTCGCTTCGGTCGGCTGGGTCGGTTCGTCCGGGTCCTTCGCCACCCGCGTCCGGAGTTCCTTCACTGGTTCCTTGCCGTCGGTAGTGTCCGTAGACATATCAGTTGGCCTCCGCGTCGTAGCTCACGCGCGGGTCGACCCACGCGTACGCCAGGTCCGTGATGATGACGCCGACGACGAACGTCACGCCGAAGAACAGCGTCGTCCCCATCACGAGCTGGTAGTCCTGGTTGTTGATGGCCGTGATGACGAGTCGTCCCATCCCGTTGATGTTGAAGACGGTCTCGGTCAGCACGGCCCCGCCGAGCGCCGAGGTCAACTGCAACCCGACGACGGTCAACACCGGTAGCTGTGCGTTCCGGAACGCGTGTCTGCGGGTGATCTTGCGCTCCGGGACACCGTAGGCCCTGGCGAGGTCGATGTACGGTTTCTTCAGCACCTCCAGCATCGAGGAGCGTTCGATACGCATGATGGCAGCCATGTACAGCGTCCCGAGCGTTATCGAAGGCATGAGGAGGTGGATGAACGCCTGCCAGAGGACGTCCAGTCGCGTCGTCGCCCCCTCGACGGTACTCGGGTCCGCCCACGGTAAGACGAGACTCGTCGCGGGCAGTACGTCGAGGTGGAACGAGAAGACGATGATGAGCATCAGTCCGATCCAGAACGACGGGGTACTGACGCCGAACAGGGCGACGATTCGAGAGATGTGGTCGGACGGTTCGTTGCGACGCTTCGCCGAGAGGATGCCGAGGGGAATCGCGGTCACGATGGCGAAGACGAAACTCGACGCCATCAGCAGGAGCGTCACCGGCAGGCGCTCCATGATCTTGTCGATGACGGGGGCGCCGCCGTAGTGGATGCTCGTGCCGAAGTCGCCCTGCACGACGCCGAACATGTACGCCAGGTAGCGTTCCCACAGCGGTCGGTCGAGTCCGTACTTCGCCCGTATCGCGTCGACGGCGTCCGCCGGCGCGCCCGGACCGATGAGGATACGAGCGGGGTCGCCGGGAATCGCGTTGACGAGGAGGAAGGTGATCGTTGCGATACCTATCAGCACCGGGACGGCCTGGAGAAGCCTCCGGAGCGTGTATCTTGCCATGCCCATGTGTGTCAGAGCCATGCTTCGAAGAGGATATAAACCATGTGGTCGCCCGCACCGCGTCAGTGACAACGTATATGCTGCCGCCCGTGTCACGGAGTGTCGAGGGTTGCTCACTATGACAGAGGACAGTATCACCGTACTCGACTGTGGAACGCTCGTCGACGGCCTGAGCGACGACGCACGCCCGAACGTCCGCGTCGTCGTCACCGACGGTACGATCACCGAGGTCGGTCCCCGTGACAGTATCGACCGCCCGGAGGGGGCGACGTTCGTCGACCACTCCGAGCAGTTCGTGTTGCCGGGGCTCATCGACGCACACCTGCACATCAACGGGTGGCGCTCGCTGCGCCCGTTCGACATGCTCACACTCGACGTCGCACTGGGGACGGCCCGTGCCACGAAGGACCTCCGAACGCTGCTCGGTGCGGGGTTCACGAGCGTCCGTGACTGTGGCGGGCCGACCGGACTGGGACTCAGGCAGGCCGTCGAGGAGGGCGAGATTCCGGGGCCGCGCATCTACACGGCGTGGAAGTCCTTCTCACAGACGGCCGGTCACGCGGACGCACACTACCTCCCCCACGAGTGGGTCACCAACGATCCGCACGCGGGGCGCGTACTGACCGACGGACCGACGGAGGCCCGCCGCGAGGCCCGAAAGCACGTCCGAGAGGGCGTCGACCTCATCAAGATCATGACGTCCGGGGGGATGCTCTCGCAGAAGGACCACCCCGACCACGCCCACTACACCGACGAGGAGATCCGCGCGTTCACCGAGGAGGCCCACCGGGTGGGTATCCCCGTCGCCTCCCACGCCGAAGGGACCGACGGTATCAACAACGCACTCCGGAACGGCGTCGACACCATCGAACACGGCATCGGTATCGACGACGAGTCGCTCGACCTGTTCGAGGAGACGGGGGCGATCCTCGTCCCGACGATACAGGCCATCTACCGGAACGCGGTCGCCGGCCCCGAGAGCGACGTGCCGGAGTGGTCACAGGAGAAGTCGGCGGCGGCCCACGAAGAGCACCTCGAATCCGCTCGGCGTGCCTACGAAGCGGGCGTCCCCATCGCTCACGCGTCCGACTGTGGCGGGACCGAGGACCACCCGCTCGGGACGTACCTGGAGTTCGAACTGCTCGTCGACGAAGTGGGGATGTCCGAGATGGAGGCGCTCCAGTCGGGGACGTCCGTCGCGGCACGGGCGCTCCACGACGAGTCGGTCGGGGCCGTCGAACCGGGCCGGCACGGCGACTTCGTCGTCCTTGACGAGGACCCACTGGCGGACATCCGTGCGCTCGAATCGGTGGCCGACGTGTACAAAGACGGGCGTCCGGTCGCACTGTAGCGCCCGAACCTCCCGACTTCCGAGACGGAGCGCCGAAACACATATATCACCGAACATCCGATGAGTCGGTATGTCGCGTGATAACAAATCATGTGGTCCGGAGAGGCGACTGTCTCGGGGAGTGACGCGCCGACGGGCACTGCAGGTGGGTGGGTTCGCAGGGGTCGTGGCACTCGCCGGTTGTGCAGGGTCCGCTCCGGAGAACGAGAGTGGCGAGACGACCGGTGGCGGTGGCGGCGGGGCCGGTGGCAACGGTGGGGGGACTGACGGTGGGGAGACGACCGACAGCGAAACCGAGCAGGAACAGGCACGCGCCGGTGGGAGCCTCACCGTCGCACAGGCGGGGGCACCACCGGACTGGGACCCCGTCAAGGGACTGGGCGTCCCGTCGGCCATCGTCGGCCAGAACGTGTTCTCGTCGCTGTACACCTACAACGACGCCCTCGAACTGATCCCGTCGGACCTGGGTGACGGGCTTCCGGAACCCGAACGCGAGGGCCAGCGGTGGGTCGTCTCCATCGTGGACAACGCGACGTTCCACAACGGCGACCCCGTGACCGCCGAGGACATCATGTACTCCTTCCAGGCCCCCATCGACGAGGGGTC
>NZ_WSZK01000047.1 GCF_009791395.1 Halomarina oriensis | reverse complement strand
CTGCGCCGGCCCATAGGATACTTACCCCTTTTCCAGGGTGAACCGACACGTAGCCGGTGCTGTGCCGGACGTGACCTATTGGACCTGAGTTCTAAGCACCGAAGACCCATCTTCGGCGCTCGAACCCCTGCTTTGGGAGGTGAAGACCGGTGAGCGCCGAGGACGTTGAGGACCTCAGCCGAGAGGAACTCGTCGAGCGCGTCCGTGACCTGGAGTCCCGAGTCGACCGTCTCGAAGACCCGGAGTACCACAAGGCGCTGATGCGGCAGGTGCTCACCGAGACGGACCAAGAGACCGAACGGCGGAACGCTGAAATCGAGAACGCGACGCTCAAGATGCAGCGGGTCGCTCGCTACACCGACTCGGTCGCTGAGGACGAGTTGAACCCGAGTCAACTCCGTGCTCGCTATCTGTGGCTCAACTTCGAGGAGTTCTCTCACAGTGTGAACGGCGGTCGCGTCGTCAAGGCCGGTGAACTCCGGCGGATTCTCGCTGGCCGCGAAACGGAGGAGTCGAAGATTCACACCTCCACCGTCGGTCGAACGATGGAGACCTTCGTCGACATGATGGACGACATCGCCACTATCACGAAGGCAAAGGACGGTGAACGCCGTCTCTACGTCCCGAACGACTGGAAGAGCCACGCATCCGCCCGTTCACGGGCGGAGGAGGGCGGATAACGCCGATGTTATCCGCCCGACTCGCTATGGGGGGGCGACCGCCCCCCGCCTCGTCGAGGCCGTCGTAGAATGAACGAGTGACCGCTGTTGAACGAAGTGTTTTCTAGCGACGGGTTCGCGGAGCCTATCGTACGCGAACAGTAGTAGCGAGCGTGAGCGAGCGGGTTCGCGGAGAATTGGAGGTAACACCACTGTTATCTGTAAAGGTTAGATATACTACACTTAGTTTCCGGTTGAACCAGTCGAACCGAACCTCACTCACGACCGACCGACGTCGACCGCTCGATGGGGAGGTACGGTGTCGAGAGTTCGTCGACGACGTCGGCCGGGAGGTCGTCGACGACCGCCTCCTTGTTCCGGAGGTCCGCGAGGTAGTGTTTCACCGCGACGTCGAGTGCGCCGGCCTTCGTTCGCTCACCGGTCGCCTCGACGAGTCGGCGGAGTCGGTCGTGCCGGTCGTCGGGGAGTTCGAGGGTCATCGAGCTTGTCATTTTTATACCCAGTCGGCCGATTCCGGCCGGTGGGGTGAGTAGCTATCGCTCGCGAGTCGCTGAGTGATGGTGAGTATATAAACCAGTGTTCGTCGACGGTCGAGTTCGCACGCCAACCCCCCGTGTCCGGAGTGAAAATCGGGCGGGTCGAACGCGCACCGGTCGACGAAACCGGCCGGAACCAGAGTTGCGAAAATCTCGCGCTGCGACCCCGAGATGAAACGCGAAAAGGGGCTTCCTCAATGATGGACGTCCACCGGGTTCCCGGCCATCAACCAGGCGGTCGCCTCGCCCTCCTCGTGGAGCAGGAGGTCGCCGTCCGGCCACGTCTCCGTCAGCGCCGGGCGGTCGTCCTCGACGCCCGTCACGCGCGGTCCTCGCCACCGTCTGTGCGGACGGAGGTGAGCATCCCCTCCGAACGGAGGACGTCCTCGTTGCGCTCGCTCCGGTGGGCGTTCTCCTGAACCGCACCGGCCAACCCGTCGTCAGAGTCGTTCCGACCGAGACCGTACAGCGTCGAGTCGTGCTGCCAGACGCGCCACATCGTCGCGCCCGTCGCGGTGAGGGCCGTCACAGTGAGCGCCCCCAGCGCCGCGCCGAGTGCCTGTACGCCGATGCTCTCGACTACCACAGCGGTCCCTCCTGTAGACCGTCGAACCACGACACGGCGTCACCGGCGGAGTCAGAGGCGCGTTCGAGGTGGTCGGCACCGCCGCCTATCCACCAGTCCGCCGTGTTCTCGACGGTATCGGCTCCGCCACCGAGCCACCAGTCCGCGCCGTCCCCGACGAAGCCCTGTGCTCCGTCGTAGGTCTCAGCAGCTTCCCCAGCAAGGCCTTCAGCGACGTCACCGCCGAAATCGAACGCTCCGCCAGCGGTCGACCCGACGGCGTCGGCGCTCCGGTTCAACAGTCCCGCGACGTTGAACAGAGCGTACCCGAGGAGACCGAGCACGCCGACGATAGCGAGCTTCAGGACGCCGTCACTGAGGCTCACCGAACCGGCGGCCGTCCCGATGCTGTTCTTCGCCATCGCTACCTCCCTCCGACGAAGAACGCGAGGATGGCCAGGAAGACACCGATAACGGCCATCAACACCCCGCTGTCCTGCCGGGCGTCGAACGGGTTGGCCGTCTGCATGACGTCGTCGACGTCGTTTACGGTGTCGTCACCGCCGGGGTTCGTCGACTCGGTCGGGCCGTTGCCGGGAACCCACGTTCCCCCCGTCCCGTCGGGGAGGCCCGCCAGTCCGTTGTCACCCAACAGGTCGGCGAGAGAGGTCCCGCCTTCACCGATTGTCGTGTTGTTCGTCGGGTCGCGGTCGTAGTTCTCCGCGGCCTGCCTCGGGTCGTTCTCGTAGCTGTAGAGGTCGCTGTAGTCCATTTCGTTGCTCGTGTTGGTTGTCGTCGTCGTCTCGTTAGTCGTCGTCCTGTTCTGCTCGCTCGTGGGGTCATGCACTGTCCCGCCGAGCGTGTCGGTGCCGCTGTCCACAGTCCCGTCGCGGTCGGTGTCGACCGGGTCGAGACCGCGGTCTCGCCGCTCCGCGTTGAGCGCCTGCTCGAAATCGAATCCTAGCTCCATCGGTCACACCCCGTAGTCCGCTGAGAGGTCCGCCAGCGGGACGAGAGCGGTTGTTCCGACGTTACTGGTGACGTCGCTCGCCGACCCCTCGTAGAACGAGAGTTCGTCCCCGACCGACCCGGTGAGGTTCACCACGTTGTCCGTCAGGGTCGCGCCGCTGTTGGTCTTCACCTGCGCCGGACCGAACCAGTTCGACGACGGGTCGTCGCCCCGATAGACGTAGCCCATGGTGACGTTCCACAGCATCACAGACTCGATGCGGACGTTGCCGTCGAAGCGGGCCAGTACGATACCGTCGGCTGTGTCGACGGTTCCTGCAGGCTCGAAGTTGATGTGTCCGATGCGGAGGCTCCCGGTCGTGCGGATGCACGCGCCTTGGACGTCGCTCGTCACCGACCCGCCGACGTTGACGGTGTCGATGTTGAAGTCGCCGCTACCAAGGTCGATGAGGAAGCCCACGTCGTGGAACCGGAGACTGGTAGCGTGGTTACACACACCGTTGTCCGCGAGGTTGATGCCGCCGCCGGCGATGTTCCAGAAGCCGACGCCATCTAACTGCATCTCGAAGGGTTTGACGTCTGTCTCGTCGGTGTCTCCGATGCCGTCACGCCCCCAGTTGCGGAGGTTGACGTTCTCGAACCGAGGGCTGCGTGTCGACCCGGTGAAGTGGAGCGCGTCACCGGTGGTGACGTCTGCCCCAGGACCGTCGATAGCGACGTCACGAACGGTGAAGTCGTCGTTGAAGTCCCCGAGGATGAACCCGTGGTGACTCGTCGACCCGCTGCTCGTGAACCGAATGGCCGAGGCTGGCGTCGAAACCCTCGATGCCGTCCCGAAGCCGCTGAGTTGGTGGCGGCCTCCGTCGGGGACGTCGACCGGCGCGGCCTCGTCAACCCCTCCAGGTGGGATGGTGATGGCTCCTGCGCCGCCCCCTATTACATCGAGAGCGTCCTGAACGGGCGTTTCAGTGGCACTCGGGTCAATACTACTGACTGAGCCATCCTGAAACACCAGCACCTTTCCCGCCCACTTGCCCGAAAGCAGCTCTGTCTCCAACTGTTCGGCGTTGTGGTTCTCCGTTTCGAGTTCCCGGATGTACTGCTTCGAGTACGTCACGGGTCGGTCCTCCACGTCACGTTGACGTCGGCGTCGATGGGTCCGCCGGAGTCGTTGTAGACGCGCAGCACGCCGACGTAGCCGGATGGCACCTTGAGGTCGGTGCTCATGTCCCAGTTGGTGGTCGGGGGGTTGCGCGTGCTGATGAAGGTCTTGTTCGGCTCGTTGCCGGCTTCCTCGACGGTGAGTGAGGCGACGCAGGCCTGCGTGTACGTCCCGCCGGAGATTGCGACGTCGGCGGAGACGATGTACAGCGGCTCGTCACCCTCTGCGTTGTCGACGGCGACGTATGCCACGGCGTCACCGTCGGCGATGCCCTGATACGTCCCGAAGCCGGTCTCTGTGGCGTCCTCGCGTTCTGCGGTCTGGGAGAGCGTGTCGGTGAGTGCCGAGAACTGTGGGCGTCCCATCAGTTGAACACCCCGGCGAGCATCCCGACGAGACTCCGACCGGACCCGCCCGCGCGGTCCAGGGTCATGTCGACGGAGTAGTCGTAGGCGTACTGACTGTCGGTGTTCGTCACCTCGACGGCGACGACGTCGCCCTGCTCAACCGGCTCGCTCGTTTCGAGGTTCCAGGTGTCACCGTCTCCGGTGATGTAGTTCCTACCGAACAGGCGCGGAATCAGGATTTCGTCCTCGTCGTTGATGCGGACGACGGGACGAATCTGCAGGGCGAGCTGCGTGCCTGGGTAGAGGCGGACGCGGACACGGTCGATGGTGGCCGGGTCCTCCATCTCGACCGATAGCGTACTCGTCTCGCCCGGCGGGACCGTTTCACTGAACCGGAGGCTGTCGCGTGTGCTTGTGTTGGTCATAAAGACAGGTACGGGGAGGCTTAGGCCTCGATTTCCGTGTAGTAGAGGCGGACGTCGCTCGCCGCCGGGTCGATGCTGACGCCGTCCGAACCGGGTTCCGCGCGGATGCGGAACTCGATGTGTCGGCCGGGCTTCGCGTAGGGACCGAGGACCGGGAACAGCGGGCGCTCCGTCCGTTCCTGGGTCGTCGCGTCGGCGAGTTCGCCGAGCGTGTCGACGGTGGTCGACGCGAGGACGCGGCGCTGCTCGGAGTCCGTGATGGCGACGATGAGGTCGCCCTTCACGGGGTTGCCGACGTCGTCGACGATGGACGCGAAGATGTGCGCGCCGTTCCCCTGAAGCCGGTCCATGCCGCCGTTGCCGGCCGCGTAGACCTTGTCCTGTGGAACCTGCTTCGCGTAGATGGTCCGCTCGTTACCGGCGACGAGCGTCTGGTCGAGCAGGTCCGCCTCGGTGACGGGACGCTTCCCGCCTGCTCGTGAGAGACGCGGCTCGTAGCTCATGTTCTGAGACATACTCAGACACCCTCCGGCGCGTCGTTGTTACCCGACTGCGCGGGGTTGCCGCCCGGGAGGAACTGGCCGGCGGTGTCGAGAACGGAGTTCCCGACGTTCGCGCCGACGGCGCTCGTTGCGTGGAAGACCACGAAGCCAATCGTGATCGCCAGAATCATCATCATCCCCTCAGCCGAGAGGAGATTGACGTCGCCCAGACCGTAGGGCATCTTTGCGGTGGTTGCTTTTTCCAAGTCTGCCATAGTTCGTGTGCATCCACCGCTCAGGCCCGTTCGACAATGTAGGAAAGGGATGGGGGGTATCCCTTCGTTGCATGGGGGGGCACCCATAGTCCAGTTTAAGTCTAGACAGGTTTCAGAATCATCTGGTACACATGGCGCTCCTTGGATTGACAACCGCGTTCGTCGTCTCCCTCCTTGTCTACGGGTACGGAGACGGCCGCACGCGGCAGTTTGCCCGAACCGGCTTCTGGGGACTCGCCCTCATCGAGATGGGGCTGACCCTTGACGGAATCACTCACGCGACGGACTTGGTTATCCGTATCCTTCCGGTGGTCTGAATGGCAGGAGGTTCCTGCTCGAAAGAGCACCCGACCGACCGTCAGTGCCCGAAATGCGGCCTCTGGTACTCGCTGAAGGGCATCGACTCACACAAACGGAACTGCTCGCGCGTCCCCGACGGGTTCGTTATGGTCCCCCAGCACGCCCTCCCCGATGGGTTCGACCCATCCGACGCACTCGCGGACGCCGAAACGCCCGAACTCCTCGCAGACGGCGAGGAGCACGCCGAGCGACCGATGGGGGATGGGGCGACCCCGAACGGGTCTAACCCTTCACCCGATGGGTCGAACCCTTCACCCGAACCGGTCGAGACCCCCTCCGGCGAGGTCGTGCTGCCCGACGGCGGCGAGGTGCAGGACCTCCCCGACTTCAGCGACCTCGAGGAGGACGACGTCGACGAGGACGACCAGGACGACGCGGCCGACGTCGACGAAGCAACCTGCCCGCACTGTGGCGATGGCTTCGGAATGACCCCGGAGGAAGCGGCCGAGCAGTTGGCCGGCGAGCCGGGCACCTGCAGCGACTGTGGGGGTGAGGTGCAGGCGTGATAGACGCCGAGGCACTGACGACCGTCGCGGAGTCGGTACGCGAGCATCTGTACGACCTCGCCGACCGCGAAGACCTGAGCGACGGTGAAATCATCGTCGTCGCGGACTCACTCGCCGAACGCGCGAGGGAGGACTACCTCCGATGAGCGACGACGACAGTTTCGACGCAGCGTACCACGCGGCCGAAGCAACGAGCGACCTGTTCAACCGTGAACTCCTGCTGTTTCGTGTCCTTCGTGACGAGGACAGAACGCGCGTCGAGACGCGAGACGACGTGATGGGGTGGGGCGTGCAGTTCCCAACCGGTCAGTGTTACGTAGACTGGTATCGGGAAGCCTACGCTCCCGAAGACCGCTTAGACAACCCTCACGTCAGCATCTACGGAAGTCTTAGCGACGTGGAACAGGGAACCGGTGGGACGGTACAACCGCTCGCAGTCCACGAGGTGATGCGATGAGCGACGACGACAGTTTCGACGCGGTCTCTCTCGCTGCCGACGCGACGAGCGACCCCGTCGAGGACCTCGCCGACCAGCAGGCGAGCGGCGGGGGTGCGCTGGAAGCCGCGCCGTCGTCGAGCGGCGCACCGGACCTTCTCGGTCGACTGTTCGACGGCTCACTGCCCGGTCCGAGCACCGAGAAACTCAAAGGAGAGTACGGCTTCGGCCGGAATCTGACGATGGTGCTCCGTGGGACGCTCCGCGTCGCCGGGACCGGTGACGGCATCCCGCCCGTCTTCGAGATCTTCGGTGGCGCGCTGCTGGAACTCCGTGGCCGCGCCCAGCAGCGCGCCGGCCAGGAGACCGAGCGCGAGAGTGACGACGACTACCCAGAGGTGGACGTCGCTACCGGAGGCGGTGTATGACCGAACGACCGGCGTTCTACACCGACAACGGCCACCTGTTCATCAGCGGAATCACCGGCTCTGCGGAGGACATGGGCGGGAAGACGAGTCTCGCCAACTGGCTCCTGTGCGAAGCCGGGCGCGCGTTCGACCTCCGCATCTTCTTCAACGCGAAAGGCTCCTCAGCGGTCCGTGGCGAGCGCGTCACGACCGTCCAAGAGATGGCCGCGAAGATGCGCGACGGTCACCGACACTTCGACTTCGTCCCCGCGACGGCCGACTGGGAGACCCACCACGACCGACTGGCGGCGTTCATCCGGGAACTCCCGCGCTCGATGTCGAAGTTCGTCGTCCACGACGAAGCGCCCGAACTCGGCGAGGGGCTGTTGACGTTCGTGCGCGTGTTCGGGCAGGCCGACGGCGTCAACTGCAAGAGCGTCGTCATCGCCCAGTCTCCGACCGACATGAGCGACACGAGCGTCATCAAGCAGTGTCCGACCAAAATCTGGGTCGGCCCGACGTCGCCGGACTACGCCGCGTGGTTCCGTACCGTCGGCATGTCGAACCACTTCGAGACGATTCAGGCCTCACACGCCCCGTACCACTGGTTCGTGATGCAGGGCACCCGCGACGAGGACCTGACCGTCAACCCACCCGTCCCCAAGGAGTACGCATGACGGGGATAGAAGGCGTCTTCGTCGGTGCCGGACTGGTCGCCAGCCACCTCGCCGCGTACCTCTGGGGATGGGAGGACCGCCAACTGATTCGGGGGCGGAGGAAGCGGCCATGAGCGAGGCTCTCGCGTTCGTCTTCGGGATGCTGTTCATCCAGGTGTTCGACCTGTGGCTGAAGTTCTTCGTCGGGGTGAGCAAGCGGTGACTCGTCGAGGACGAGCGAACGAAGACCGTGGCCGGTTCGCCGAGGAAGCCGTCGCCGAGCACTACGGGGTGACCCACGCGCCCGACGTCACCGACTGGTACGACTGCATCAACGAGTCGACCGGGACGAAGTTCGAAGTCAAGAGCACGGTCGAGGAACTCGCCAGCGGGCGCTCCGGGCGGTTCCGCGTCTGGGAGGACCAAACGGTCTCACTCATCGCGAGCGACCGACAGGGCACCGCGTGGGTCGTGTTCGTCCTGTTCGACCGGCGTGAGCGTATCGTGGCGGTGCGTCGCGTCCGCCCGTCGACGGTCGCCCGACTCGTCCACGCCGACGGCGGTGACTGGAACCTCGCCGGCCACTCCGAGCGCGACGGACGACAGCACAAAATCGCGTGGGACGACGTGATACGGCCGCAGGACCGACTCTAAGCTGACGCCCGACGCTTACTCCAGTTCACTCGCATCCAACTCACCGTCAAGATAGGCTGCCCCGTCCTCAGAGACTCTGTACTTCCCCCTCTGTACCTTTACAACAAAACCTCGCTTCAGTAGCTCAGACAAGCGTCGACTGACCTCCTCACGGCTTTTGTGTATATTAATTGCAATTACAGATGGCGTGAGAATCAGTTCACTGGTATTCAGAACTTCGAGGATACGTTCGTCTATCGGCAATTGCATCCAGTCACCGGGTTTCCTCACTGACTGGGCCACTATTGTCACACACTGTGTGGAGTAACATATCAGATTTGAATCACTATATGACGAGAATAGCATCACTACAACGTGAGGCTGTGGAATTCGGACTAATAATGAGTGATTTATGGCTCACTAACTAGTGAGAAGAATTATACTGAGGCAGAAGCTCTAGCCGAGCAACCCACTCGCGGCCCGGCCGCTCCGCTGTCCGGTTAGGGCCTCTCGAAAAGCGCCCCGGTGCTGTGACACCGGGCCGCGAGTGGGCGGTGAAAACCCGTGTCGACACACGACAAGCCGGAACATAGGACTTCCGGCAAACGACTGTTCGCGTACCGTTCCCAGACCACAGAGCCGCGCTGCCCGCGCTGCTCGACCCCGATTGCGTTCCTCACGACGCGCGGCCCGGCCGACCACCGCGTCGGTCCCTGTGGCTGTCGCGTCGCCCGGAACCCGCTCACCATTCTCGACGAGGACTCACGATGACCGACGACATCACCACCGACTACGACGACGTCCAGATCACGACCGACCTCCCCGAGGAGTGGCCCGCCACGCGCACGGCGAGTCTCGCCTCCCAGACAATGGGACTGGCGGCGGACCTCCAGAAGGCACTCGACGTCGGGACCAACCCGGAGGACCTCATCGCGCAGTTCGACGAGTTCGCCTCCGGCGCGCTCCAGCAGTACTGTTCGATTCATCGCTCCGAGGACGGCGACGGCGTCGAAATCCGTGTGTCCGCCGACCCGGAGGTGCGGACCGACGGCGGCCGTTCTCTCGACGAGCGTCGCGTCGACGCGCTCGAAGGCATCGAGGCGCAGCTACGCTACCAGAACGCCGCGCTGTGCGAACTCATCGCCACGGTCGAACACGTCGGCCTGGCGACAATCGGCGTCGAAGAACCACGCAGCGGGAGTCGGTCATACAGGGCGCTCCAGACGGCGCTGGACGACCACGATTTCACCCGCCAGGAGAAGGCCGACGATACCGGCATCGGCGGTTTCGGGGGTGAGTTTCGGTGAGGTTCAACTACGACCTCCCCGAGAGTATCGCCGTCGAAGAGGAGCGCGAGCATCTCGTCATCGAAGGTCAACAGTTCGCCAAACGCGAGTTCCGCTGCAAGGGGTGTGCGTCGACGCATGTTACCGTCGACTACGTCGACCAGCGCCGCGTTCAGGGCGTCGACGCTATCGCCGTCGGCGCGACGTGCGACCAGTGTGGGTCGACGGCGATGCACGTGGGGTACTGACGATGCCCTACACCTACCAGAGCGAGAAAGGGTCTCGACACGAGTACGAGCGGACGACGACCGACTGTCCACAGGGATGCGCCAATCCCTCCGGCGGGATGCGTCGCGTCACCCACTACACCGGGAAGATAGACGTGTTCGATGTCTACGGCGAGGAAATCGAACAGGAGCGCACCGACCGGTATCTGGAGTGCCCGACGTGCGGGTGGGTGGTCGACCTATGAAGGCGCTCACGCCGCTCTGCCCGACGTGCGACGCGCCGAAGGGTATCGCCGTCGCGCGGGTCCGCCCCGCCGTCGACGGTCACCACGACGTCGAGGACGTCCTGCTGGAGTGCGGCCACGTCGCCGAGCACGACCTCCGTCTCGAAGCCGGCGTCGTCGACCTCCTGCAGCGGCACCGACCGGACACCGTTCAGGTTCTCGACGCCGAGCCGATGGAGGCCGATGACTGAGCGCCGTCGACGAGACCCCGGCGACCTCGCGCCACGCGACGCGGTCCGGCGGTATCTCCGCCGCCGGGCGTCGGATTCGACCGAGAAGAGCGTGCACGGGTGGGAGTACCGCCTGAAGCTCTGGGTCGAGTGGTGCGAAGGTATCGGACTCGACCGCGTCGACGACGTCCGGCGCTGGGACGTCGACGAGTATTACGAACTCCGTTCGTCGGCGGTCGCTCCGGCGACGCTCGAAGGGGAGATGTGGACGCTGAAGATGTTCTGTGAGTTCCTCGAAGACCTCGGCGCGGTCGAGGACGGTCTCGCCGACGCCGTCCGCATCCCCGACCTTGACCCGGAGGACCGCTCGAACGACACCAAGCTCCGGACCGAGCACGCGCTCGCGTTGCTTCGGTACTACCGGATGACTCCGGCGGTCTACGCCACGCGAGCGCACGCCTACCTCGAACTCGCCTGGACGACCGGTGCGCGACAGAGCGGTCTCCGCGCACTCGACATCCGCGACCTCCACACCGACGGTGCGCCGTATCTCGACTTCCGCCACCGACCGGACACCGGGACCGGTCTGAAGAACAAACTCGGTGGTGAGCGTCCTGTGGCGGTCACCGAGGAGACGGCGAGCGTTCTTCAGGAGTTCATCCAGACGCACCGCTACGACGTCCACGACGACCACGGCCGTCAGCCGCTGCTTGCGAGCGCCCAGGGCCGGCCCGGACCGAACACGGTCCGCGTCTGGAGCTATCTTGCGACGCTCCCGTGTCAGCACGTCCCCTGCCCGCACGGACAGAAGCGTGAGACCTGCGAGAAGACGGAGTACGCCCACGCGAGCAAGTGCCCGTCGAGTCGCTCGCCCCACCAGATTCGGACCGGTGCTATCACGTGGTTCTTGAATCTCGGGTGGCCGCCGGAAGACGTCGCCGAGCGGGTCAACGCGACGGTGAAGACCATCGAACAGCACTACGACAAAGCCGACCCCGAGCAGCGTCGACGACGACTCCGCGAGCGGATGGAGAAGCGTCGACGCCCGCTCGTCGACGAGCTCTCGATTGACGACGAGGACCCACTCAGATGATTCGCCACCACCACCCGGCCGAGACGCCGCTGAGTCGACGCACATCCGCGCTGCGCCGGCCCA
>NZ_WSZK01000046.1 GCF_009791395.1 Halomarina oriensis | reverse complement strand
CCGAGTGAGGTCATGGCCACGGAGTTCACCATCTCGCGCAAACTGGCGGCGCTCTACATCTCGCCGTTCGTCCTCCTCGGCCTCGCGGACATCGCGCTGTTGCTCCTGTGGGGCCTCGACCCGCTGTGGGGGTTCATGATCCTCCCACCCATCCTCTTCATCAGCGTCATCGGCTGGATCGCCTTCCGCACCGGGTTCGCCCGTGACCGCGGTCGGGCCGACGGCCCGGACGAGGCGAGCGTCGACGCGTCGACGACCGAGGAGACGGCCGTCGAGGAGGAACTGGTCTGAGCGGCTTCGCCGTTCGCGTCCGCGGCCGCGAGCGGCCTCGCTATCGCTCACCGTCGTCGTGTTGCGAAGAGCGCCGAAGGAGAGATTCGAACCACGCGGAGACGGTCACTCGCCTCGCTCGCGCTGCGTCTCCTCTCGTTCAAATTCTCCGTGAGCGTTCGCCGACGCGGCTCCTCGCTGTCGCTCGTCGCGTTGCGCCGGCAGAAGCGCCGAGGGAGAGATTTGAACTCCCGAGTCCGTGAGGACAGCAGATTTCGAATCTGCCGCCTTGGCCAGGCTAGGCTACCTCGGCTTACTACGACGTACCACGTCGCCCATTTAGACCGTTTCGGTTCGCCGTGAGGGCGTGAGGAACTGCCATGCGGTAGCTTCAAACCGGGTCACGCCAACGAGGCGACATGGACATCGAGACGGCCGCCGCAGAGTGTGCGTCGGTCACCGATTCCGTGCTGTCGGGCGTCATCGCCGACGAGACCTTCGTCGAGCGAATCCTCCTCGGCGTCCTCGGTCGCGGGCACGTCCTGCTGGAGGACGTCCCCGGCACCGGGAAGACGCTCACCGCCCGCAGCGTGGCGACCGCCCTGGGACTCTCGTTCTCTCGCGTGCAGTTCACCCCCGACCTCCTCCCCTCCGACGTCACCGGCACGCACGTCTTCAACGAGAAAGAGCGCGAGTTCGAGTTCCAGCCCGGCCCCATCTTCGCCAACGTCGTGCTCGCGGACGAGATCAACCGCGCCCCGCCGAAGACACAGGCCGCCCTCCTCGAAGCGATGGAGGAACACCAGGTGACCGTCGACGGCGAGACCCGCGCCCTCCCCGACCCCTTCTTCGTCATCGCCACGCAGAACCCCGTCGAACAGGAGGGGACGTTCCCGCTGCCCGAGGCGCAGATCGACCGGTTCACCGTCAAGACCTCCATCGGCTACCCCGACCACGGCGGCGAGAAGGAACTGCTGATGCGCCGTGCCGGCCGCGTCACCCGAAGCCCGGACGTCGAGACCGTCCTCGACGACGAGTCCGTGACCGAACTGCGGACGGTCCCCGAGTCCGTCCGCGTCGAGGACGACCTGCTCGATTACATGGTCGACATCGCGCGGGGGACCCGTACCGACCGGCGCGTCGAAATCGGTGTCTCCCCGCGTGGGACACAGCGTCTGTTCGAGACCGCCCGCGCACAGGCGGTCATCCAGGGCCGTGACTTCGTCACTCCCGACGACATCAAACACATCGCCCAACCCGTCCTCGCACACCGCCTCGTCCTCACGCCGGACGCGAAGGTCGAGAACGTGAACAAACACGACGTCGTCGCGGACGTGCTGGACTCGGTGACGGTCCCGACCGTCTGAGTTGACGCGCCCCGTTTTCGGACGAACGGTACTCAGCGCAGCGCCGCGGCGAGCAACACGCCACCGAAGAGCAACAGGACGAGCGCTCCGACCGGGCGGCCGTCACCGACGACGAGGTAGATACCGTAGCCGAGGCCTGCGGCGATGCTAGTGACCCCGGCGGCGACGCCGGTGTGAGTCGAGAGCGCCCGCTGTGAGTCCGCTTCGCGCCCGACCGTCTCCGCGAGGTCGAGCGACTGCCGAGCGGCGTCCCACGCGACGACGATGCCCGCCGTCGCCACGAGCAGGAAGACGACGCCGACGCCGGAGATCGCACCGACCGCGACGCCACCGAGCGCCGCGAGCGCCCCCAGTCCGACGACGCGTCCGGAACCGTAGACGGTGCCGGCGGTGAGCAGCAGTGCGCCGAGGAGCGCGAGCGACAGCGCGCTCGCCGAGACGACGAGCGCGACGGCACCGACGACGGCGACACCGCCGACGATGCCGGCGTGTCCGGTCGGCGGCCGGGTGTCGACGACGGGGTCGGTCACGCCGACCACCGCCGGACGGCGTTGGCGACCGTCGACTGGAACGTCTCGTCGCCCCAGTCGACGACCGGGATGCCCGCCTCACGGAGCGTCGAACAGCGCAGCGAGCGCTCGACCCGTGCCAGTCGCTGGCCGGTCGTCGTCCCGACGGTCGGGTCGGGGCTGACGACGGTGACGGGGTGGCTCGCGGCGTCGAGACGGCGGGCCGTACGGGCCGCGTAGTCGTCGACCAGCGGCGAGCAGAAGACGACCTGCGCGTCCGACGGGAGGCGACGTCGCAGCCGTGAGAGCGAGATGACGCCGAAGAAGGGGTCGTCGGAGGGCAGCGGGTGGAGCGCTTCGTGGGTCGCCAGCAGACTCCGGACGCGGGCCCGGTGGCCGCTCCCGGTCCCCGGCGCGAGCCAGCAGTCCGCCGGCGAGAGCGTGGCGACGCCGACCCGGTCGCCGACGAGCCGTCGCCCCTCGTAGACCGCGCCGGCGGCTTCGACGGAGCGTTCGAGCACGGTCCGGTCGTGTTCGTCGCTGGCGACGTAGCCCTCCTCGCGGGCGTCGAGCACGACGACCACCGTCGCCGAGCGTTCGCGCTGGTACTCGACGGTCGAGAGGTCGCCGGTCCGTGCGGCCCGGTGCCAGTCGATGCGGTTGAGCGGGTCGCCACGACGGTACTCGCGGATGGTGTGGAAGGCGACGCCCGCCCCACCCTCGGGCGTGACCGTCTCGCCGGTGATGCCCGCTGCCGAGGGGCGCAACGGGAGCGTCGCCGCCGGCGGGATCGGCGGGACGCACTCCAACTCGGTCTCGACCGCCACCTCGCTGTGACGGGCCGCGCCGCCGCTGGTGTCGTGGGCGACGACGTACAGCGGGTCGAACGTGTGGTGACCCCGCTCTGCGGTCACGGCGTAGCTGAACGACGTGGACTCGCCGGGTCGAAGCGCCGTCGCGTGTCGCGGCGTCCCGTCGGCGACGGTCAGCGCCGTCGGCACGCCGTCGATGAACCGCAGGTCGGGAGCGGTCGACGCCCCCTCGTTGGTGACGGTGACAGTCACCTCCACGGCCTCCTCGCGGTCCGGCGTGGTCGTCGACACCGCCCGTTCGACCGCGAGGTCGGGACTCGGGAACGTCGCCGCCCGCGCGTGTGCGGCCAGCACGACGGGGACCGTCGAGGCGAGCAGGAGACCGGGTCGCCCGGTCAGCACGCCGACGCCAGCCAGGGCGAGGCCGGCCGCGACCATCCCCTGTCGACCCTCGTTGCGGTGGGTCAGCGGCAGGCTCATCGGCCACCCGCGACGTGTCGGTCCAACTCGGCGATGGCGTGTGCGGCCTGCTGGCGGAACGCGGAGTCGCTGGTCGCGGCGAACCGCACCCGGTCGATAACGCTGGTCGACGGGTCGACCCCCTCGCCGAAGAACGCCGCCGCGAGCGGGTCGTCGGTCCAGGTGCCAGCAGCGAGGCGCTGTCGGGCGCGTTCGGGCGTGTCGCCGTCGTAGCGGGTGAGTACATCGACGGCGACCTGCTCCAGTCGGTCGCGGATAGCGTCACGGTCGCTCGCGCCGCCGATGCGGCCGTGGAGCGACGCCGAGTCGAGCAGGGTGTCGAACTCGTCGCCGGGGACCGACGCGGCGTGACGACGCTCCGGTTCGGGCAGGACGGGTCGGTCGTCGGCCGACAGCGAGTCGCGGACGGCACCCGCGGCGATGAGGACGGCGACGACGCCGACCAGCGGGACGAACAGCGCGGGGAGGCCGACGTCGACCAGTCCACCGGCGGCCGCGAGGCCGACGAGGACGGCGACGACGCCGAGCGCCGTTCGCCACCTCATCGGTCGCCACCGTAGGTCCGCTCGATTCGCCGGAGGGCGGTCACGGCACGCTCCTCGCGTTCGTCGTCGATAGCGACGCCGCCGTACCGGGTCGTCTCGAACAGGTCGGTCAACTCGCGTACGTCCTCGCGGCTCATCCCCGCGTCGACCGCCGCCGTGGCGAACTCGCCGGGCGTGGACGTCTCACGAGGGACGTCGAGCGGGTCGGTCATCTCCCGCCAGGCGCGGTAGATGGCGTTGTCCACGTCGCCCGACGCGTCGATACGGTCGGCGGCCCGGCCGGCCGCTTCGCCCACCTCCCGGACGGTCGGGTCGGGGTCGTCGACGACGGGGTCCACCTCGGCCTCGTCGGTGCTGTCGGCGGCCGACCGGACGACGACGGCGACGGCTCCGACGAGGACGACGGCGAGGACGGCGAGGACGACGGCCGAAGGGTCGGTTGCGACCTGTGTGACCTCGGCGGCACCGCCGCCGCCACCACCACCGCCGCCCGGGAACTGTGGGCGTTCCCGTCCGAGGATGCCACGCTGGCCGGAGGACTGAGCGCCGGCGAGCGACCGGAGCAGGTAGTAGACGAACAGGATGACGGCGGTCAGTGCGACGACCGTCAGCGCGATACCCTTGATGGCGTCCAGCCCTTCCTCGAGTACGTAGTGAATCAGCGCCGCGAAGCCGACGAGGAACACGGCCGCGATGAGTAGCTGTGCGAGCCACGTCGGGATGAGCTGTGGCTGCTCCTCGGCCTCCTCGGTCGGCGGTGCGCCGAAGTCGACGGCACCACTGTCACCACTACCGAGACCGGACTCGTCGCCGCCGCTGGAGACCGGACCGGTCGTCGCCGAGTCGAGGGTCGCGGCACCGGCGGCGAGCGCCATGACCGCGAGGAGGGCGACGACGAACGGCACGATGCGTTCTCTCTGCACAGCCGAGGTAGCAGTCCTCGTGGTTTAAGGGTTCATACCCCGTGAGCGACGGCGTCGGGACAACGCTGATACGACCGACGCCCGCAGGTCACTCCATGCGCATCGGGCTGGTCTCCGACCTCCACGCCAACGCCGTCGCGTTCACCGCCGTCCGCGAGGCGCTCGCCGACGCCGGACCGCTCGACGGACTCGTCTGCGCCGGCGACGTCGTCGGCTACAACCCCTTCCCCAGCGAGTGTGTCGAGGCGCTTCGCTCGGGAGCGGCCGCCCGCGAGGTGGGTGCCGACCGGACCGACGTCGTCCAGGGGAACCACGACCGGGCCGTCGAGTCGCCCGAGCGGTATCGCCACAACGAGATGGCGTTCGCCGGTCTGCGGTGTGCCCGCGAACGACTCGACGACGAGCAACTGGCGTGGCTCGCCGACCTGCCCGTCGAGACGCACCTCGCGGACGGCCGGGTCCGGGTCGTCCACGACCACCCGACCGACCGCGACCGCTACGTCAGACCACCGGAGTTCGGGGCCCTGGCACCCCACCTCGGTGACGAGACGGTGCTGGTGCTCGGCCACACGCACGTCCAGCACGCCGAGTGGGTCGAGGACACGCTCGTCGTCAATCCGGGGAGCGTCGGTCAGCCACGCGACGGCGACCCGCGGGCGGCGTTCGCCGTCCTCGACCTGCCCGACGAGGGACACCCGTCGGTCACCGAACACCGAGTCGCGTACGACGTCGAGCGGGTGCGGGCCGCTGTCGACGCTGCGGGGTTACCGGAACGGACGGGCCGGCGACTCGCTCGTGGCGAGTGACCCGTCCGTCGAGGAGAGCGGAGCCCTGCGTGCGACGGTCGAACCGGCCGCTACGCTCGGGGAGTTACCGAGAGTCCCGCCGTGGTAGGTGGGACGTCAGCCGACTGCGTCGAAGGTGACGAGCGTGGCGACACCGGGTGCGGTGTCGATGCGCTCGCTCTCACCGTCGACCGCGCTGTCGTTGGCCGGGGTCTCCGCCGGATCGATGGTGGTGATGGTCCCGTTGGCCGCCCCGTCGGTCGAGTTGTTCGAGGCGCTGGGGCCTGCACAGCCTGCAACGACGAGCATCCCTGCCACGAGGAGCGCGGCGATGATTGTCCGAGTAGTCGGTCTCATGTGCAGTACCTCCGACGACAGGGACCCGAATAAACCGGGAGTGTCGTCCCGACGTTTGCACCACCCGACACTCATCGTTGCAGACCGTTTCACGGGGTGAAGAGCGACTTAACGAGACCCTGGGACGCGCATACGCGGAAACATACGTCCGATTTACGACAAAAAAGGTCTATGGTATCGGACGTTAAGGGATAGATTACGAGCATATGCCGAGGCCTCCGCACACGACGACCGGTCGAACCCTCGCCGTAGTCGTCTGTCTCCTTCTCTCCAGCGTGGCAGTCGTATCTGCCGCCCCTGTCGGTATCGACGGCGTCGAGTTCTCCGGGAACGGCGTCGTCGCCACCGACAGTGGCGTGACCTACCTCGCCGGGTGGCAGACCGAGACCATCGACGTCCGCCTCTCCGGGACGGGGAGCGGCGAAGTCTGTGTGCAACTGGGCACCGGCGAGAACGCCGACACCCTCGCCTGTCAGACCGCCGCCGCGGGCGAGACGGTGAGTCTCACCGTCGCCGACTGGGGAACGACCGGCGAACAGACACTCACGGTCACCGCCAGCAACGCCTCCGGACAGGTCGACAGCGTCACCCAGTCCGTCCACATCCTCTCGGCGGGCGGTGACGTCGACGAGGACGGCCTGTCGAACGAGGCCGAGACCCAGCGCGGGACGAACATCCTCTCGGCGGACACCGACGGTGACGGTCTCACCGACGGCAACGAGGTCAACGTCCACGGGTCGAACGCGACGAACCCCGACACCGACGGCGACGGCATCTCCGACGGCAACGAGGTCAGCACCGAGAACGGCCACGAGACGGACCCGACGAACCCCGACACCGACGGCGACGGCATCCCCGACGGCGAGGAGGTCGAACAGGGGTCCGACCCCGCCGAAGGCGTCGGTGGAACGGGCCTCGACGTCAACGGCCTGCCGATGGTCCTTGGCCTGCTGGTCGCGTACGCGCTGTTGGTCGGAGCCATCATCTGGGTGGGCCGCTCGCGCGACGACGGACTGGACGACGCCCCGACGGTGCCACCGACCGACGGCGGCGACGCCGATGGGGGCGCGGTCACCACGACGCCCGAACCGATGACCAACGAGGACCGTATCCGCCAGATGCTCGACGAGAACGACGGCCGCCTCCGACAGGCCGACATCGTCGAGCAGACCGACTGGTCGAAGTCGAAGGTCTCCCGACTCCTCTCGAAGATGGAGTCCGACGGCGAGATTCGCAAGATATCCATCGGCCGCGAGAACCTCATCGCCCGACCGGGCGACGAACCGGAGAGCGCTCGCTCGCCGTTCGAAGAACAGGACTGACCGCAGACGACCCCTTCAACTCCAGCGTTCCCGCCAGTCGCCCGTCGACCCCCGGTAGCCGGCTACCACCGCGACGAGTCCCGCCAGCACGAGGAGTGCGACGACCACGGGTCGCTCACGGGCGACGACGAGCGCCGTCTCGTACACCGACGCCTCCGCGCCGGCGTAGACGACGCCACCGACGGCGGCGTTGAACGCCAGGGCACCGACCGCCGTGTAGCCGGTGAACAGCACGCGGTTCATCCCCGAGAGGCCGGCGGGGATGGAGACGACCGACCGGAGGACGGGGAGGACCCGTCCCCACAGTACCGAGTGCCTCCCCCACCGTCGGAACCAGCGTCGTGCGCGGTCGGCGTCCGACTCCTCGACCCGGACCCAGCGGTGGTCGACGGCCGCCTCCCCGGCCCGGGAGAACAGTTCGTAGCAGACGACGCTCCCGACGACGGCCCCCGCGGTAGCGACGAGGACGAACAGCGCCAGCGTCGACGGCGAGGTGACGACGATGGCCGCCGACGCCGGGAGGACCACCTCGCTCGGCAGGAGCGGGAACAGCATCGACGTCTCCAGGAAGACGAAGGCGAAGACGAACAGGTAGCCGTAGGTCCGGGCGAGGTCGAGGGCGGTCGTCGTCGGGTCCACGACGGCGCTACGTCACCGAGCGGTATCGGCGTTCGGGCGGGACTCCGAGCGTGGTCGTGGCTCACGACCCGTGGAAAGAGAGGGAAAGGGGGAAAGGGACGGACGGTCGTTCGACCGCCGGTGGGGTTGACGCGAGGGAAGGGGGGGGAGTGTCCCAGCACGCAACCCACACGACGTGCTACACACCCGAGCGTATTATATCTTTCCCAGGAGCGTAAAATTAACAACCGGTACAGTCGCCTCAACGAACGCGGTGACGGAGGGGACGCCGACGGTTCACGTGCAAGCACAACGCCGACCCGTCGCACGCGAGTGCGGGGTGTATCGAACCGGGCGCGTCGTCGGTCCGTCGTGGACCACGCCGCGCTCAATCGAGAATCTCCATCAATGAGTGACCGACATCGACGCCGCAGCGGACGAGACGAGGGACCGAACGGTGAGTGAGGACGACGCCGAACGACGACTCAACGGTGTGTTCGAGGCCGATACGGAACGGGCACCGGGCGACGACAACGTCCGACGCTGGGGGTTCGACGTCCACCCGCGGGTGTTCCCCATCGCGGCGGGGCTGACCGCACTGTTCATCGTCGTGACCCTCCTGTTCGGTGACATCGCCGCACTCGTCGGCTTGCGAGGGTCGAACGGCGACCCGATGACGGCGACTGCGGCGTTCGGGGCGGTGCTCTCGGCGGTGTCGGGCACGTTCGGCTGGTTCTACATCCTCGCGGTGAACGCGTTCGTGGTCGTCGTCCTCGCGTTCGCGCTGAGCGGGTTCGGGAACGTCAGACTCGGCGGACCGACCGCGGAACCCGAGTTCTCCGACTTCGCGTGGTACTCGATGCTGTTCAGCGCCGGGATGGGCATCGGCCTGATGTTCTGGAGCGTCGGCGAACCCATCACCCACCTCGGCACCGTCCCGCCCTTCTTCGACGTACAGGCAGGGACGGCCGAGGCGGGACGGGCCGCCCTCGGGACGACGTTCTTCCACTGGGGGCTTCACCCGTGGGCCATCTACGCGCTCGTCGGCCTGGGACTCGCGTTCTTCGCGTACAACCGAGGCCTGCCGCTGACGTTCCGGTCGGTGTTCTGGCCCATACTGGGCGAGCGCATCTACGACTGGCCCGGCGACATCATCGACGTCCTCGCCGTGGTGGCGACGCTGTTCGGCCTCTCGACGTCGCTCGGTCTGGGCGTCCAGCAGATAAACGCCGGTCTCACCTTCCTCTCGGGGCGGTATCTCCCGTTCTCGATACCGGACGCGACGTTCGTCCAGGTCGGCATCATCGCCGTCATCACGGCCATCGCCACGCTGTCGGTGGTCGCGGGGCTCGACGGCGGGGTCAAGCGACTCAGCGAACTCAACCTCTACGTGATGGGTGGGCTGCTCGGCGCGACGCTGCTGCTCGGCCCGACCGTCTTCCTGCTCGGAACGTTCGTCGAGACGCTGGGGTTCTACGTGAACGTCCTCCCGGAACTGGCGTTCTGGAGCGAGTCGTTCACCGGAACGTCCTGGCAGAACACGTGGACCGTCTTCTACTGGGGTTGGTGGGTGTCGTGGTCGCCGTTCGTCGGCATGTTCATCGCCCGTATCTCGAGGGGACGGACCGTCCGGGAGTTCCTCCTCGGCGTCCTCGTCCTCCCGGCGCTGTTCTCGTTCCTCTGGATGTCCGTCTTCGGCGGGTCGGCGCTGTTCGTCGAGTTGAACGGCGGGGGCGGTCTGAGCGGGGCCGTCGACAGCAACGTCGCCACGGCGATGTTCGAACTGTTCGCGGCGCTGCCGCTGACGGCCGTCACGAGCGTCGTCGCCGTCGTGCTGGTGACGACGTTCTTCGTCACCTCCTCCGACTCGGGGTCGCTCGTCGTCGACCACATGACCGCCGGCGGGAAGCGCGAGGTGCCGACCGCCCAGCGCGTCTTCTGGGCCGTCGCGGAGGGCGCTATCGCCGCCGTCCTGCTGATCGGTGGCGGGTTGAGCGCGCTCCGGACCGCCGCCATCACGACCGGTCTCCCGTTCACCTTCGTGCTGTTGTTGACGTGTTACACGCTGTACCGGGGGCTCAGTCGGGAACGCGAGACGCTGGAGTCCGACCGGTTCAGGGCCCACGTTGACCGCCTCGTCAGAGACGACGACGTCGAGGTCCGGACCAGCAACGACAGCGTCGTCACCGACGTCCGGAACGGGGCGGGCGGCGACCGGACGAGAAGCGGCGAGGACGCCACGACGAGCGGGGACCCGACGAGCGGTGGCGGTACGACACCGGCGACCGACGACTGACTACCGCTCGTCGGGACTGTCGGTGTCCGGGTCGTCCGCGTCGTCCGTGTCGGTGGCCGACGCTCCCTCTTCGGGGGCGTCCTCCGCCGGCGCACTCTCGTCCAGCGTCTCTCCGTCCGCCTCCCCCGCGTCCGGCGGGTCGTCGCGGTACCGACTGCGGAGCGTGTCGAGTTCGGATTCGACCTCCGCGTCGATGCGGGCCCGTTCGAGGTCCTCCTCGTCGGCCGCCGGGGCGTCGTCCTCGAAGAACCCCTCCGAGCGGAGTTCGTCGAGCGCGGCCGCTCGCGCTTCGGACTCCTCGACGTGGTCGTTGGCGTCGGCGACCCGCCGGTCGGCGTAGCCCTCTTCGCCCTCGCGGCCCAGCGCGTCCGCCACGGCCGCCTCGGCGTTCGCGGCACGCTGACGGGCGGTCAACTCCGCACGCTCGGTCCGGAACCGCTCGATGCGCTCGCGCAGTTCGTTGCGCCGTGACTTGACCTCCGACTCGGCGTCCCGGAGGTCCGCGATACGCGCCTCCACGTCGTCGAGACGCTCCATGTCGCTGCGCTTGGTCTCCAGATGCTCGCGGGCGCGGGCGTCGTCGCCGGCCTCGACCGCCCGACGTGCGCGGTCGTTGTGCGTGTCGACGCGGTCCTCAAGTCGGTCGCGTTCGCCTTCGAGTCGCTTGCGCTGGGTGACGAGGTCGACGAGCGCCTCGTCGATACGCTGGAGTTCGTCTTTCAGCCGTTCGTAGGTGTAATCGAGGCTCTCGTCGGGGGCTTCGAGGTCCGTGAGGAGGCGGTCGACTCGACGCTCGAACGCGTCGGTCGTCCGGTCGAACAGTCCCATACCCGTGAGACGGGTGTCTATCGACTTAGGGGTTTGTGGGGCGATTACCCCGACTCGGAGGGGAACCAGCCTTTTCCTCGGGCCGCGTGTCGGCTAGGGCGATGGTCGAGTTCTCGAACGCGTACACCTACGCCGTGGGCGCGCTGCTGCTCTGGGGCGTCTGGGGCATCGCCGCGAACTACTCCGTCGAACGGATGGACAACATGGCCGTGTTGCTCGTGACGTACCTCGTCGGTGTCGGGGTCGTCCTCGCACTCGACCCCGGTGCGTTCGGGGGTGTCGAGTTCGACGCCGGCCTCGCACTCTCGGTGCTGACCGGCCTGGCGATGAGCCTCGGGACCGTCCTGTTCTACCGGGCGCTCGACCTGGGGCAACTGTCGGGCGTCACCGCCATCCCCGCGTTGTACTTCGTCGTCGCGTTCGCCTACGGCGTGCTGGTCCTCGGCGAACCCGTCAGCGCCTCGCAGGTGGCCGGCGTCGGCCTCGCCTGCGTCGCCGTCCTCCTGCTCGTCCAGTGACCGCCCGGCGCAAGCAGGCCTCGCGCCTACGTGTCGGACGTGCGACGACACGAGCGCGATGAAACGAGCATTCGACGAAAACGACGTCGGCAAACCGGTGTTCTCCGCGGAGAACGACAGAATCGGCACCGTCAGTTCCATCCACGGAGACGACGAGCATCGCGCGAACGTCCGCCGCGACGACGACAGCGACGGACTGACCGACAAGATCAAGGACATGCTCGGGTGGGACGACGACGACGACGAGCACGAACTGCGAAGCGACGATGTCGACCGACAGGAGGACGACGGCGTCTACCTCCGCGGCCGGTAGGCCGACCACCGACCCCTCTTTTTCGCGCCGGTCGACACGCGACCGACGAGGCGACGCGACGGCCGAGTGTTCGTCTCGAACAGTCGCGTTTCGTTTTACTCATCCACTCGTAACATTTAACTTCGAGAACCAGTGCATCCTCGCCAATGAGCGAGTCGAGTCGTCACACCGATACGACGGTTCCCGCCCCGCGGCCGCCCGGCGACCCCGAGGCGTGGTACGCACCGGACGTCCACCGGCAGGAGGCCGTCCACCCCGGCGTCGTCGTCACCGTCCGGGGGACGCACGAACCGTTCAGCTACGAGACACGCGAACCGTCGCTCTCTCGGGGAGGACGGTCGGCGCTGAACGCGGTAGAGACGTACTTCTCGGACGCGAGCGTCGAGCGTCCGCTGACCCGCGACGGCGCGGCCGAACGGATGGCCGAGGGGTTCGCACCGAAGTACGATCGGGCCGTGGACCGACTGACCGACCTCACGCCGACGATGCGGCGGCGACTGGAGTACCACGCGCTCTCGCGGGTGACGTGTCTCGGCGAGTTGACGCCACACGCCCTCGACGGCGGCGTCGAGATGGCCGAAGAGCGCGACGGCGAAGTCGTCGTCCACACCGACGACTTCGCTCCGGTTCGGACGGGACTCCACGACGCCGCGTTCACCGACCGCTTCGCCAACGAGCGTCTCGCCCGCTACACCGTCCCGTTCCTCGACTTCGAGGTCCCGGTCGTGCTCTACCGCGAACACGTCCTCGGGTCGGACCCGTTCACGACGAAGTACGCCGTTCGGGAACCCGACCTGCTGCCCGGCGACCACGAGCGCATCGAGGAGTGCAAAGAGCGCATCTGGGAGGGTCGTGTCGACGGCGTCGTCACCGACGACGACCGCGCCGCGTTCGTCAGGGAGCGTGCCGAGCGCATCCTCGCGCGACGGCTCACCGCCGACGGGACGCGAGCGTGGCTGGACGCGACCCGCTACCGTCTGCGGTCGGTGCTCGCCGACTACGACCTCGCGGTGCCGCCGGTCGACGACCAGTACGCACCCGACCGGCTGGACGACCTCGTCTACTACGTCCTCCGTGACTACGTCGGCTACGGACAGCTCACGGTCCCCATCCGCGACGGGCGACTGGAGGACGTCGAAGCGAACCGGGTCGGCGAGCGCGTCAAAGTCGTCCCGCGTGGCGTCGACGAACGCGTCCCGACGAACCTCGCGTTCGACGACGAGGCCGCGTTCGTCAACGTCGTCACGCAACTCGCGGCGGCCGACGGCGTCGAGGTCAACGCCTCCACGCCGAGCGCGAAGGTGAACCTCCAGCCCGAAGGTATCGACGAGACGATTCGCTGTGCCGTCGCCCTCCCGACGATAAGCGAGGGCGGCCCGCACATCTCCATCCGCAAGCAGTCCCGTGACCCGCTGACGCCCGTCGACCTCGTGCGCGCCGGCAGCCTCCCGACCGAACTCGTGACGCTGCTCTGGTTGCTCTACGAACACCACGGCGTCGTCCTCTTCGCCGGACCGACCGGCGTGGGAAAGACGACCCTGCTCAACGCGCACGTCCCGTTCATCCCCTACGACGACCGACCGGTCAGCATCGACGAGGGCTCACGGGAGGTGCGCCTACCCCACGAGACGGGTGTCTCACTCCAGACCCGCGACCACGAGAGCGCCTACAAGCAGGTGTCGATGGCCGACCTGATGACCGAGACCAACTACCTCAATCCGGACGTCGAAATCATCGCCGAAATCAACACGCCCGCCAGTTTCGAGACGTTCGGCGAGGTGCTGGCGACCGGTCACGGCGTGCTCGGGACGACTCACGCGGAGGACGTACGGAAACTCGTCAACCGCGTCATCGAGCAGGGCCTCCCACCGCACCTGCTGGCGGAGTTGGACCTCGTCGTCTTCCCGCGACGGAACGACGGCGAGCGGTACGTCGGCGAGGTGGTCGAACTCGTCGACGAGGACGAACGTGGCGGCAGCCACGCGGACGAACGTGGCAGCGGCCACGCGGACGGCGTCGTCGAACGACCCGGCGCGACGGTCCACTACAACACCGTCTTCGAGCGCACGACCGACGGCGACTTCGACGTCCGCTTCGGCCCCGACGCGACGGGGCGGAGTCGGACGGTCCGGCGCATCGCCGACCGGACCGACCGCACCGTCGCGGCCGTCGAGTCGGAGTTCCGCGAGAAACACCGCTACGTCCAGTATCTCGTCCGCGAGGGGGTCGACGACGTCGACGACCTGTTCGAGTTCCTCGCGGACCTGCGGGCGAACGAGGCGGCGACGGTCGAACGGGCGGCCGCGACCCGTGAGAACGCGGAGGGCGCGACATCCGCCGTGACCGACGGCGGGAGCACCGACACCGGCGGCCACGAGCACGCCGAGTCGGAACGGGGAGGTGACGATGGCGGCGAGTGAGCACGTCGACGCGCTCGACCGCGGCCTCTACGCGCTGTTCTCCCGGCACACCGAGGAGAGCAGGCACGAACGGGACCGTCGCCGATTTCGCGCGGCGAACGTCGGGTCGAGTTTCGACGTGTTCCTCGTCCGTGTCTACGGCCTGTCGTGGCTCGCGTTCGCCGTGACGACGGCCGCGCTGACGGCGTTCGCCCTCGTCGTTCCGGGGAGTGTCTGGGCGGCCGTCGGCGAGACGCTCCACGCCGCCGTCCCGGTCGCCAACCGCCTCGACGCCCCCGACGTGCCGCGACTGTACGCCGCTCTCGGCGGCGCGCTGGTCGGCGGCCTGCTCGCCAAACGCGGGGTCGTCGCCGCCGGTGGCCTGTTCCTGCGCTGGACCGCCAGCGCCCGCCGGACCGACATCGAACGGACGATGCCCGGTGCCGTCAGGTATCTCCGGGCGCTCTCTGCGGGGAGCGACGGCCACCGGACGATGCTCCGGAAGGTGGCCGAACAGGACGCCTACGGCGAGACGGCCGTCGCCTTCCGGAGCGTCCTCAACCGTGCCGCACTGACGGGGAGTCTCGACTCGGGCCTGCGGATGGTCGCCCGCGACACCCCCTCGCGTGACCTGCTCTCGCCGTTCCTGCTCAAGTTCCGCGAACACGCCGCCCAGGGTGAGGACGCCCTCGGCGCGTACCTCGATATGGAGTCGCGGATGCTCTCACACCGACAGGCTCGCGCCCGCCAGCGGGCGAGTGACTTCCTCGAACTGCTCGCGGAACTGTTCATCGTCCTGCTCGTGTTGCCCGCCCTGCTGGTCATCGTGCTGACGGTGATGGCGGTGCTCTCGCCGGGCCTCTCCGCACCGGTGACGACGCCGGTCGGCGAGACGACGACGAAGGCCGTGTTCGTCTACGGCGCGGCCGCGTTCTCGCTGCTCGTCGGCGCGGGCGCGGCCTGGCTGGTCGACGCCCTCCGCCCGCCCGACCAGGCACCACCCGTCTACGCGCCCAGTGAGACGGTCACGGGCGTGCTCGGCGGCGCGACGTGGAACCCGGCGAACACCGCCGTCGTCGCCGCTCCGGTCGCACTCCTCGTCGCCGTCGGCTGCTGGACGCTCGACTACCACCCCGTCAACGTCGCGCTGTTCGGCTACGCGGCGTTCGGCCTGCCCGTCGGCGCGGTGGCGGTCCGTCGTGCACGGCGCGACGACGCCAAGGACCGCGAACTCAAGGACTTCGTCCACGCCGTCGCGGGCCACGTCAGTCTCGGGCGGCCGTTCTCGACGGCCGTCGAGCGGGTCGCCCGCGACGTCGACCTGGGGCCGCTCCAGGCCGACGTCGACGACCTGGCGTTCAACACGTCGCTGATGACCGGTCGCGGCGAGGACGTCCGGACCGACGCCCTCGACCAGTTCGTCGACCGGATCGGGACGCCGCTCGCCGCCCAGACGATGGGTCTCGTCACGGGCGCACTGGACGTCGGCAGCGACGCCGAGGACGTCTTCGAGACGCTCCAGACCGAAGTCGGGAGACTCGTCCACGAGCGGAAGGCGCTCCGCTCGTCGCTGCTGGTCTACGTCGCCGTCGGCTGGACGACGGCGCTGCTCGTCGTCGGCATCACCGTCGCGGTCAACCTCTACGTCCTCGACGGGTTCGCACAGCTCTCGACCGTCGCCGACGGCGGGACGGGGAGCGGGATGGCGCTCGACCCGAACGCCGTCGACCCCGCCCGCGACCGGATGCGCTTCTACGTCGTCACGCAGGCGACGATGCTCGCGTGTGGCTGGTTCGCCGGGAGCGCCTCGCGCGGACGCTACGAGGCACTGCTCCACTCCGCACTGCTCGTCGTGCTGACCTACGGCATCTACGCGGGGGTGGGTCTGCTGTGAGCCGTCGTGCCCGACCGACGACCGACGGCGTGGACTCGCGTGCACAGTCACACGTCGTCGGCGTCGTCCTGCTGGTGGGAATCACCGTGGTCGCGCTGGGGACGCTCACCGCCACCGTCGGCACCGTCGTCGAGCAGAACGCGGCGACGGCGGACGCCGACCGCGTCGCCACCGACGTCGACGCCGCCCTCGACCCCGTGGAGGCGACGGGGCGGAACCGTGGTCGCGTCTCGTTCACCGACGGGCAACTGCACACCGAGTCACGTGACCTCCGACTACTCGACGAGACCGGTGTCGTCCAGCGCGTGCGCGTCGACGCCCTCGTCTTCGAGGCCGGTCGGAACCGCGTCGCGTTCGTCGGCGGAGCCATCGTCCGAGGCCGGCCGGGGAGCGCGAGTCTGCGCGACCCGCCGCTCGTGACCGCCTCGCGCGACGGTGATGGGGGCGTGCTCGTCGTCGGGGCGGCGACGCTGGGCGAACCGAACGCCGTCGGCGGCGAGCAGGTGTCGCTGACACTCGCCACCGACGTCAGTCACGATCGGACGAGCCACGGCGACGGCCACTACCGGGTCGCCATCGAGACGGCGACGCCCGGCGCGTTCGAGCGCTGGTTCGCCGAACGTGGCGTGTCGACCGAGCGCCGCGATATCGACGACGACGGCGTGGAGAGCGTCGTCGCCACCTACGAGGGCCGTCGGACCGCCTACCTCGTCGTCCACCACCTGAACACGGAGGTCGAGACGTGAGCGACGACCGTCCCCCGAGACCGCTCCTCGGAACCGACCGCGCGGTGACACCGGTCGTCGGGAAGGCGCTCGAAGCCGCCATCGTCGTCCTGTTCATCGGCCTGCTGACCAGCACGCTGTTCGGCGGGGTCGTCCCCGGTTACCGCTCGGCCGCGGGCGACGCCGTCGCCGAGCGGTCGCTCTCGGGGGCGGCCGCCCGCGTCGAGCAGGCCGTCCCTGCGACCGAGTCCGCGACCGTCCGTCTCCGCGTCGACCTCCCCGACACGATTCGTGGCGAACACTACCACGTCAGAACCGACGGACGGGCGCTCGTCCTCGACCACCCACACGGGGCCGTCGGTGGTCGAGTCCCGCTCGCGCTACCAGACTCGGTCACGGCCGTCGACGGGAGTTGGTACAGCGCACAGGACCCGGTCGTTCGGGCGAACGCGACGGCCAGCGGCGTCGTCGTCCGGCTGGGGGAGGAGCGACGGTGAACGGCCGTGACTCGCGGGCGAGCGTCGACCGTGGCCGTGGGCAGGCGAACCTCCCTGCGCTGGGGGTCGCGCTGTTGCTCCTGACGACGGCGACCGGACTGGGACTGGCCCTCGCGGACGGTGCGTTCGCCAGTGCCGAGCGTGACCCGACCGAACGTCACGTGGCCGTCTCGCTCTCCGAGCGACTGGTCGCCGCCGAGGGGCCACTCACCACGCGTGGGAACACGCTGAACGGGTCGCGGGTCGACCGTCTCGACGGCGAGCGGTTCGAGGAGTGGTTCCCCGCGACCGACGGGCGCGACGTTCGGGTCCGACTCGACGGGGAGACGGTCCTCGAACGCGGCGACCCGACCGGTGGGACGACGGTTCGGCGCGTCGTGCTGGTCGAGCGGCGGAACGCGACGACGCTGTCGCGCCTGCCGAGCGACCGGGTGACGCTCCCGCGTCGGACGCCGCGAGCGACCATCGACGTCGACCCGCCCGCGGCGACGACGGTGACGACGGTCCGCGCCAACGGCCGGGTGGTGCTCCACGACCCGTCGGGCCTGCGTGGGGCCTACGACGTGTCGCTCTCCCGGTTCGAGACGACGACGCTCGCGTTCGAGTACGCGGGGCCGTTCACCCCACGGAGCGTCGCGGTGACGTACTACCCCGCACGGACGACGAAGGCCGAACTGGTGGTGACCGTCGATGACTGAGCGACGGGCGGGAGGGGGACGCGGTCAGCTCTCGTTGTCGGTCGTCGAGGCGGGCGTCGGCGTGGTGCTCGTCCTCGCCGTCTCGATGGGGTTCGTCCTCGGCGTCCCGCAACCGGACACGCGCGATACACAGTTAGACGCGTACGCACGCGATGCGGCGACGGTGCTCGGCAACGAACCGCCGCGCCACCGAGGAGTGACCAGGCTATCCGAGGTGGCCCGTTCGGCGGACGCTTTCGAGCGCGAGCGAGCGGCCCTCGACCGGCGGGTCGACCGACTGCTCCCGGACTCGCTCATGTATCAGGTCGAGACGCCACACGGGACGGTCGGGTACGACCGCCCCGGTAGTGTCGCCGTCGGCGTCGCCACGGTGACGACGGCGAACGGTCCCGTCACGGTACGGGTGTGGTACGCGTGAGCGACGCCGAACGCCGGGACCGTGCACAGTTCGTCCTCGCGGCGGCCGCGGTGGTCGCCGTCGCACTCGCGCCGGCCGTCCTCGCCTCCCTCCAGTTGGGCTACCACCCCGACGTAGCGGCCAACGACGACTACGACGACCCGCTGGCCGACGCCGAACGCCTGCTCTCGCGGAGCGTCCACGAAGCAGGGACGAACGCGACGGGCGCGAACTGGAGCGACCGTGCGGTGGTGGTCGAGCGCGTCCGTGCCGACCTCGCGCCGCGGATACGCACGCTCGAAGCCTCACGAACCGCCGAGGGAGTCGCCTACCGGGTCGGGTACGACGAGTCGGCCGCGAGCGCGTGGGCACGCGAGCACTGTCCCGGCGGGTCCGGGCGAGCGTTCGGCCCGTGTGAAGCGACCGACGGCGTCGTCCTCCAGGAGCGAGCGGGCGAGACCACGGTGGTCGCCGTCGCGTTCGACGTCCGGGTGACGACCGGACGCGGGGCGTACGACGCGACGATGGTGGTACGGGTCGTCGACTGAAACGACACGAGACAGGTCGTCGTCCGGGCCACCGAACAGCCATCGTCGAACGGTTGTCCCCGACTCGACCGCTTTCGAGCGCCCAGACGTTGCTGAAAGTTACTCGTTGCCTAGAATAGTGTTATACTATTACGTCACTGATTTATCCCACGATGGCAAGAGATGACACGACACGGCTGGCTCGACTCTCGCGGCGCGGGTTGCTGAAGGGCATCGGTGCGCTCGGCGCGACGGCGGTGGGTGGGAGTCTCCTCAGTGACCGTGCCGCGGCGCTCGGGTCGGGAGCGGTCTACCAGTACTACCACACCGACTGGACCACGGTTCGCGGGGACCTCTCGACCATCGCCGCGCAGGGCTACGACGCGATTCAGGTCCCGCCAGCACAGTTCAGTCGGGTCTACGAGTACGAACGGGAGTACACCGGCGAGAAGTACGACCCGCCGCTGGGCTACCAGCCTCTCGACCTGCTGGACTTCGACAGCGAGTTCGGGACGGAGTCGGAGTACCGAGCGATGGTCGACGAGGCGCACGCACAGGGACTGGAGGTCATCGCCGACGCGGTCATCAACCACATGGCCGCCGGCGGGGACACGTTCGACCGCGAGGTGACGCTGGCCGACCTCCCGCAGTTCGGGAGCGACGACTTCCACCCGGAGTGCTCCATCGACTACTCCAGTGACTACTCCGTCGAGGGCTGTTGGCTCGTCGGCCTCCGCGACCTGAAACACGAGTCGTCGTACGTCCGCGGCGAGTTGCAGAAGTACGTCCAGAAGTACCTCGACGTCGGCGTCGACGGCATCCGCTGGGACGCCGCGAAACACGTCCCCGAGTCGTTCTTCGCCGACCACGCCAACCAGTGGGCGAGCGACGTCTACACCGTCGGTGAGGTCATCCCGGAGTCCTACGACGGGAAATCGAGGCTCGACTACCTGCAGGGCTACGCGGACACCGGCATGTCGGTGACCGACTACCGCCTCTACAACGTGATGCGCTACGAGGTGTTCACCGGGCCGGACGGCGACATGAGTCGCCTCGCCGGTGCGGGGTTCGTCAACCGCGACCCGTTCCGGGCGGTGACGTTCGCGGGCAACCACGACAGTCCCGACCCGACCCAGTCGCTCCTCGCACACGCGTACATCCTCACGTACGAGGGCTACCCACGAGTCTACAGCGAGGACTACGGCGTCGACGACGACGCGATCGAGAACCTGCTGTGGATACGCAACAACCTGGCGAGCGCCACGGCCTACGACCGTCTCACCGACGCGGACGTCTACGCCTTCGAGCGGTACAACAACGTCCTCGTGGCCATCAACAATTCCACGAGTTGGCAGAGCCGGACCGCCTACACGAGTTGGCGCGACACCGACCTCAACGACTACACGGGGAACCAGAACGCTCGCGCGGACGGCAACGGCTACGTCGACCTCTCGGTTCCGCCGGAGGGGTACGTCGCACTCGCACCGTAGTCAGTGCTCGGTCGTGCGGACGTCTTCCGGAACGGTCGGTCGCCGTCCCGGTAACTCGTCGGGGCGGTCGAGCGTCTACCGAGACGACGAACCGGAGCGTCGCCACTCGACGTGAGAAAACGGGGCCGCCAGTGGCGGCCACTCGTGTGAAGAGTGTCGGAAACGGTCCGTGACCGACCCCGACAGGAACGACTCACGCGCGCGGACGACTCCGCACGCGCGGACAGGAACGGAGTCGAGAGCCGAGCCGTTAGGCTTCGGTCGTCGTCTCGTTGGTCGTCATGTTGCCGTCGGTCATGTTGCCGGTCATGTTACCCTCGGTGGTCTCGTTACCGGTCGTCATGTTGCCGTCGGTCATGTTGCCCTCGGTGGTCTCTTCACCCATCGTGTCCTCGGTGGTCTCCTCCTCGGACGTCATCTCGTCCTCGGTGGTCTCCTCGCCCATCGTGTCTTCGCTGGTCTCCTCACTCACCGTAGTGGGTTCCTCCGCGGGCGTGGCGTCGCCGACCCCGCCGGCGTCGGTCGTGTTGTTCGCGCCACCGCTTGGTCCCGCGCAGCCTGCGACGACCAGCAGTGCAGCGACCAGCAGTGCGGCGAGCGTCCGTCGGGTTGGCTTCCAGTTCATTGCACTTCGCCTCGACTCCAGCAACCCGGATAAACCGGGCTGACCGTGCCGTCGATTGCGACGGTTGGGTCCGACCGTCCCGCACCGTTTCACGGTGGTTTGGTGGGGATTACACCCCCGATCGCCGGGTGACGGGGGGACGCCCACAGCGGCCGTCGCCGGTCTCGTTGACGGGTGAGAGAACGCGTAGGGCCCATCATAACGCTGCGTACGGGCAGGTTAAATGCTAGACCGTGATGTAACCGAATGAAAGAATGATAGAGAGGGACAAACAGCCGGGGCACCCGCTGTGTCGCCTCCGAGAGCGAGTCCACCGACGGCCGCGCGTCGTGGCACGACGGACCGGGGGGTGGTCGGTGCAGGTGCCGAGAACGCGTGTTTCGCCGTGGTCGACGGGCCGGTGGTGGACGGAGGAGTCGGGACGGACCCGCCGAGCGAACCATCGAGCGACGCTCGCGTCGCTCGTCTCGAGGGGCGAGGCGGGGACACCGCTCGGCGTGGCGATCTCCCGCACCGAGTGACGAGAAGGGTCTACGACGTGGTCGACCGTCGTCGCCCCGTATTCAGGCGGGTCGACGGACGGAGTACGTGCGGTTGACGGAGGGAGTCGCCCGAGACGGGTCGCTCACGACACCGACATCATCTCCTCGAGTTCGATGAACTCGGTGGAGCCACATCGGCACGCCGAGTCGGGAGTCGGGAGTGTGATACGACCGCCGGGGTGAACGACCGCAGACGACCGCCGCCTGCAGTCGACACATCTGACGAATGTCCGTTTTGGCATGACGCTGGTCGTGGTGTCGGCGGCGGGTCGATGCGACCCGCCGTCGGCCACCCGATGTATGCGAGTCGACACCATGGAGAGATACGCCCACGCCTTGCAGAGGAAAGACAGGTTTGATAGGGTCGGGAACCGCCGGCGCTGGGCCGGCGGGTGGAGCGACGGCCGTTCAGACCCCGGTGTACGACTCGCTGAACTGCTGGAGACCGTTCTCTATCATCCGCGAGAGCATCGTGGCGAACTGCGTGTTGGCGCTCCACATCGCCGACTCCTCGCTCTTCGGCCCCGCCTCGTCGAGCATGCCGATGAGGATGGTCCGGCCGTCGACGGCGACCATCCGGTTGGCCTCGGCGTCCGGGCCGTGGTCCTCGCGCATCCGGCGGAGGTCGACGGCACCAATCTCGGCGAGTCGGTCGAGGACGACGGGGTTCTCGCTGACACTGACGATGCGGACCCCCGACTCGGCGAGCGATTCGAGCGTCGCCACCAGCCCGGGGGTGAGCTGTGAGGGGTCGCTCATACCGATGACGACCCGCTGTTCGGCGTCGGCGACGAGGTCCTCCACGCGGCGTGCGATGTTGTCCGCGCCACGAGTCACCCAGATGTCCGGGCGGTGCTCGTCGCCGTCGTCCGCGAGCGACCCCCGGACCTCCCGGAGGTACTCCGTCGCGCGACGGCGCTCGCGCTCGAAGCGCTCGGAGAGGCGAGCCATCGCTTCGTCCAGGTCCACCGCACGGAAGCGCGTCGGCGAGGCGTTCTGCACCTCGACGAGCCCCTGGGCTTCGAGGGAGTCCGCCGTTCCGTACACCTGAGACCGGGGGACGTCGGTGACGCGGGCGATTTCGCTGGCCGTCGCCGTCCCCAGTTTCTGGAGGCCGACGAGCACCTTCGCCTCGTAGCTCGTCAGCCCGAGCCCTTCGAGCGCGTCGAGCGCGTCGGACTCGTTCATCTAATCCTCCGCGGCGGTCGCGCGGGTCGACTCGCCGGTCGTCGTCGAGCGGCCCGGACCGAGGTAGCGATACCAGACGACGAGCAGACTCGGGAGCACCAGCACGCTCGCCAGGAACGCGTAGACGATCGTCAGCCCGGTGATGATGCCGAACTGCTGGAGCGGCGGCAGGATGGCGAACGCCAGCACGCCGAACCCGCCGACCGTCGTCGCGGCACTGCCGAGCAGCGCGCCACCCGTCCCGGTGACGGCACGACGCATCGACTCCCAGAGGTCACCCGTCCGGTCGAGTTCCTGGTTGAACCGCTCGGAGAGGTGGATACTGTAAGCCACCCCCAGCCCCACCGTGAGGCTGGTGATCATCCCCGTCAGGATGTTGAACGGGATGTCGAGGAGCCACATCGTCCCGAGAATCCACGTCACGCTGAGCGCCACGGGCATCAGGGTGACCGCCCCGAGCGTCGCGCTCCCCTCCGTGATGCGGTAGGTGAGCATCAGGAAGGCGAACGTGGCGACGAGCGTGATGATGAGGCTCTGGACGACCGTGTCCAGCAGCTGGTCGGAGATGATCTTGAACAGGACCGTCTGGCCCGTCGCCGTCGCGGTCAGACCGTCGCCACCGATGCCGCTGGCGATGGCCCGCATCTCCTCGGTGACGTCGTCCATCGACGCCGACCCCTTCGTCGAGACGACCAGCCGGGCCGCCTCGTACTCGCCGTCGTCCGTCCGGGCGACGACGCCCGCCGCCTCGTCGGGTGCGACCTCGAACAGCGTGGCGTAGACCTCGCCGACGTCCCGGTCGGGCACGCCGTCACTGTCGGTGTCGGCGGCAGTGAACGTCGCGTTGAACGTCTCGTTGCTCGCCGCGACCGACCGCATCACCGTCAGCGGACTGCGGACGTCCGCCTCGCCGTTCGAGAGGACGACCGTCACGTTGCTCTCGGTGGCCTCCTGTTGTGCGTCGTCGAGTCGTTGTAACGCGTCGGCGCTGGCGACGTCACCGCGCACGAGGATCTGTGCCTGGGAGTCCTGGCGCAGGAAGTTCTCGTTGACGTAGTCGAGATTCTCCTTCGCGGAGTACTCGCCGGGTTTGAACGGTTCCGGGAGGTCGTAGGTCCACTCCGGCGGGTCGTCGGCCAGGAAGTCCTCCTGGCTGAACGTCGTGTCGACCTGCGAGGCACCGTAAGCCCCGCCCGCGCTGACGAGCAACGCGACGAGGATGACCGCGAACGGTGCGCGGCGAGCGGCCGTCGACCCCGCCGCGAGGACGGAGGAGAACCGACCGCCGCCGGTCCCGAACGCCTGTTTCTTGCGGTCCCAGCCACGGCCTTCGAGGAAGGCGTCGACTTCGATCTTCAACGCCGGAATCAGGACGCCGAAGACGAGCAGTGCGGCGGTGATACCGAACGCGCTGACGATACCGAAGTCCTGGATGGGCGGGACGGGACTCGTGAGGTTCGAGAGGAACCCGATGACCGTCGTCGCCGTCACCCAGACGAGGGCGATGCCGACGCCCGCGAGGGCGACGCGCATCGACCCCCGGACGCTCTCGGAGCCGTGTTCGTTGCGCTCCTCGCGGTGACGCATGAAGACGTGGATGGCGTAGTCGATAGAGAGCCCGATGAGCAAGACGGGCACCGCGACGAACAGCTGGTTGAACGCGATGCCGGCCCAGCCCATGAACCCGAACGTCCAGACGAGGACGGCGAAGATACCCACGAGACCGAGCAGGATGTCGATGAGGTCGCGGTAGGCGACGACGAGCGCGACGACGACGAACAGCAACGCGAGCGGCCCGACGATGGCGATACTGTCGGTCATCGACTGCGTCGTCTCCTGGCTGATGATGCCCGACCCGAAGACGAGCACGTCGTTCACGCCGTACTCCTCGGCGTTCTCGCCGCTCGCGATACTCTGCATCGCCAGCTGTGAGTCGGTGATAGCGTCACTCGACTGGCCCGTCGTCTCGGCGGTCTGTCCGGCGTCGGACTCCTGTGTGACGACGAGCATTGTCGCCTCGGCCTCCGTCGACCCGGTGTCGAAGTCCGTCGGCATGAACGCGAACGCGAACGAACTCGCGCCGTCACCGTTCCCACCGGAGCCGTCGCTCTCACCGAGCAGGAGCGTCAGCACGTCGTCGATTTCGCTCTCGTTCATCGACTCCAGCCGGTCGCGCTGTTCGGCGAGCGTCGGGTTCGAGGCGTTCTCGAACTCGGCGTTCAGTGACTCGAACTCCTCGTTGAGCGTCTGGAGCTCCGAGCCGAGTTCGCGCAGGCGCTCACCCTGTTCCTGGAGCTCCTGACCGCGCTGCTGGAGCTGCTGGTACTGGTCGGCGAGGACGCCCTGCGTTCCCAGTCGGTAGGCCTGTTGGACCTGTGACTCGTTCTGTGCGTTGCGAACCCCCTGTGCGGCCTGCTGGAACGTCGCGAAGTCCTCCCCGTCGAGTTCGACGCTGGTGTTCGAGCGCACCTGCTCGAACTGCGCTTCGACGGAGGCGTCGGGGTTCTGCTGAAGGACCGTCAGCGCCGTCTGGAGGTCACGCGTGGTGGCGTTCAGCGTCCGACTGCGCTGTTCGAGCGCCGCCCGCTCCTCGGCGACGGTGGCGTTCAACTGCTCGAACTCGGTGGCCGTCTCCTGGAGTTCGGTCCCCGTCTGCTGGAGTTCCGCTCCCTTCTCCTGCTGGATGGCGGTCGTCGCCACGAGGTTCGGGATGCCGACGATGGAGTTGTTCTCCGCGAGCGTCCCGTTGATGGTCTCGTTCTCCCGGAGTTCCTGTTGGAGGTCGAGGAGACCGAGCATCGACTGCTTGTCGAGGACGTTGTCACCCCTGGCGATGAGCTGGACGGTCGTCGTGTTGTCCGGGCCGGTCGAGAAGTTGCCCTCGATGTACTCGAGAGACTGCGCTTCCGGGGTGTCGCTCTGGAACTGGTCGAGCGAGGAGGACTGTTCGAGCATCCCCGCACCGGCACCGAGCACCACGGTCAGGACGAGCATCGCCGCGATGGCGACCCGCGTGTGACCCGTGATAGCGCCGACGAGACGGTCGATTCGACTCACGGAGCGGCCTCGCCGTGAAGTGGTGTAAGTAGTAACATAGTGACTGTGTTGTTGTTCGGCTCCTACTAACAGATTGTAGTATAAGACAGCGTCGGAACGGGTCGCTCGTTTGTCACCGTTTCTCGCGTGGGTCGGCGGCCGAAGACGGCCACGACCACCGCTCAGTCGTCGGTCGGGGCGACGGCGGGCGGGTCGTCGACGACGCCATCGGCCCACCGGCCACGGAGGAACCAGCCGACGGCCGCGAGCATCGCCAGGACGTTCGAGAGCGCGATGGCGTACCAGACGCCAGTCGCACCCACGTCGAGCGTCGTGAGGAAGGCGTAGGCGGGCGGGATACGGAACACCCACAGCGAGAGGATGGCGAACACCATCGCCGTGCGCGTGCTGCCCGACCCGCGGAACCCACCTTGAACGACCTGGAAGACGCCGATGAACAGGAACGTCGGCCCGATGATGCGGAGGTAGTCCGCGCCGAGGGCGATGACGTCGGGCGAGTCGGGGATGAACACCGCCGTGATGGGTTCGGCGAAGGCGTACACGACGACGCCGGCCAGTGCGAGGACGACGGTGACGATGGCCGAACTGTAGCCGACGGCGCGTTTCGCCCGGTCGGCCTGGTCGCTCCCGAGGTTCTGCCCGACGACGGTCTCGGTCCCACGGGCGAGGCCGAGCGCCGGGAGGAAGACGAGCGAGTTGATGCGGTTGCCGATGCCCAGGGCGGCGACGGCGTCGTCGCCCGCAAGCGCGACGAGCGCGGTCAACACCGTGATACCGAGCGCACGTGTCGACTGCTCGACGCTGGCGGGCGCACCGAGCGAGACGATGCGCTTGACCATCTCGGCGTCGAGTTTCAGGTCGTCGACCGAGAGGTGGATGCCGACCTTCCCGGAGAACAGCCACCCCACCGCGATGACGGTGGCGACGGCCCGCGAGAACACGGTGGCGACGGCCGCCCCCTGCACGCCGAGACCGGTGAACCCGGTCAGGTCGAACGCCCACGTCTGGAGGCCCTCCAGACCGAGCGTCGTCAGCAGGACGTTCCCCTCGAACCCGAGGATGAGAAACGGATCGAGGACGACGTTGAGGGCGACACTGAGCGCCATCAGGTAGAGCGGCGTCCGGGTGTCACCCCACCCCTGGAGGAGCGCCTGGAAGACGAAGAAACCGAACATGAACACGATACCGACGAAGATGGTCCGGGTGTACTCGACGGCCAGTGCGTACTCGGCGGTCCCCTGGGTCGCGCCGACGAGGCTCATCAGCGTGGGCGTCAACAGGTAGCCGAGCACCGAGAACGCGGCGGCGACGAGGAAGACGAACGCGATGGTCTGGCCGGCGACGTAGTCGACCCGGTCGTCGTTGCCCGCGCCCTTGTGCTGGGCGACGAGCACGGTCCCCGCGACGGTGAACCCGCCAGCGACCGATATCATCAGGAAGACGATGGGAAAGGAGTACGACAGCGCCGACACCGCCTCCTGGCCGAGGCGGCCGACCCCAGAACGATGTCCGCGAGGTTGTCACCCCACCTGGAGCAGGTTGGGCGAGGACGATGGGAAGCGCGA
>NZ_WSZK01000045.1 GCF_009791395.1 Halomarina oriensis | reverse complement strand
GTCCGAAGGACCTGGGAGCCTGCGAGACGCGAAGCGTCTCACAATGCGACCACGAGGATTCGTCGCTCACTCCGGCGCTCCTCACCCCGCTCACTCACTGCGTCGCCGCCGGCTTCGAGCGAGACGGCGAAGCCGTCTCGCTCGGTTCGCTCGCGGTACAACGGAACGACGTCTTCTTTCGCCGGCTATCGACCGTCCACTCGTCGGTCTACGACTCCAACCCGAACTCGTCGCGCAGGTCGTCGGCTATCTGCTCGACGGCCTCCATCGCGCGGTCGATACCGTTCGCGCCGGGCGCGGAGGCGAAGCCGTGGATCATGTCGTCGTAGTTGTCGAACCGCACCGGGACCCCGGCGGCGACGAGGCGCTCGGCGTACGCCTTCCCGCCGTCGCGCAGGGGGTCGTAGCCGGCGGTGATGACGGTCGCGGGAGCGACCCCCGAGAGGTCCTCGGCCTGATACGGGTCGGCGTACGGGTTCCGGAGCGTGAGGTCGCTCCCGAAGTAGCTCTCACGGAACCACTCCAGGTCCTCTTCGAGGAGGACGATGCCGACGTGCTTCTCGGAGTCACGCTCCCCGGTCATGCCCACGCCGGGGTAGAGCAGTGCTTGGTAGTCGATGTTCGGGCCGTCGCGTTCGGCGGCCAGCAGCGAGACGACGGCGGCGAGGTTCCCGCCCGCGCTGTCGCCCGCGACGGCGAGTCGACCATCGGAATCGAGCGCCGCCCGACTGTCGGCCGCCCACTCGACGGCGGCGTAGGCGTCCTCGACGGCCGCCGGGAACGGGTGTTCCGGCGCGAGACGGTAGTCGACGCTGACGACGACACAGTCGCTCGCGCGGGTCAGGTGCCGACAGAAGCGGTCGTGTCCACCGATACTGCCGAGGACGAACCCGCCGCCGTGGAAGAAGACGACGGTCGGGAACGGTCCCTCCCCTTCCGGTCTGTAGACGCGGACCGGGAGGTCACCATCGGGGCCGGAAATCGTCCGGTCTTCGGTGGCCCCGACCGCCGGCGGGTTCCGGTTCTGGAACCAGTTGGCGACGCGGTTGACCGTCCGCAGGAGTCGGAGGTTCCGCTCGGAGAGCGGGAACAGCGGGAGTCGTCCCTGTCGGTCGAGGTACGCCTGTGCCTGGGGGTGAATCTCGGGGGCTTCCACGAATACGCCTCGCGTCGGTAGGGCATAAACGTCACAGCCCCGACGACCGTCCTCGTCGTCGGTCCGTCCCGTCGCCGAGAGTTGCTAGCTCTTCCGGTCACGTCGCCATCGTTCTAGGATGAGCGATTCCATCGTCCACCAGCAACTCCTCGACTGCCTCCTCTGCCGTGCGGCCTTCGAGCGCGAGGCGACACTCAGAGCCCACCTGCGAACGGAGCATTCACGGGAGGAACTCGTCGACTTCGTGGTCGTGACGGTCGACGAGCACAACGAGGCCGACGGGCTGGACCCGCACTGATACGCGAACCTGAGCGGTTCCGCGACGTACTCGAGAGGGCCCGTCTGGTAAAGAACCGCCGGCCGTCCACCGACGACCCGTCTCCGTCGGTCGAGCGCTGTCGAGTCCCCCTCGGCGGCTACTGGCTCCGACCCATCGCCGAGGGGAGCACGTAGTCGGGGTTCAGCAGCGCGGAGACGACGAACTCGTCGATACCGCGTCGGGCCTGCTCGGGGGCGTCTTCGTGCCCGAGCGAGATACGTCGGGCGCGTGCGGCGTGGATGAGGTCGGTGACGAGCTGTGCGGTGTCGGTCACGTTGACGTCCCTGAAGACGCCCTCCTCGATGCCGCGTTCGATGACCTGCTCGATGCTCCCGCGGATGGTCTCGTAGTGGCGGTTGAACACCTCCCGGTGGCGCTCGTTGTGCTGGGCCTGGGAGAACAGTTCGTGGTAGACCGTCATCCGCTCCCAGTGGCCGAAGTCGTTGTCGAACTCCGGGCCGAACAGACACTGGTCGATGCGCACGTCGAGTTCCGCGACGGGGTCGGTCCCCTCGTCGAGTTCGACGCTCCCCTCGTACTGTTCGATGACGTACTCCAGCAGCGCCGAGATGAGGTCGTGGCGGCCGTCGTAGTGGTAGTGGATGAGGGTCCGACTCATCTCGAACTCCTCGCCGATGTCCCGCATCCGGAGGTCGTTGTACCCGTGCTTGCTCAGCGCACGGAACGTCGCCTCCATGATCGCAGTCCGCGTGTCCGCAGAAGAACCGTCGACGTCGTCCGTAGCCATACTCCTCCTTCACCACCGGCCGTCTTATGCTCGGTGGACCGACCGACGCTCCGTCGGCGACCGGTCGGTCCCCGTCTCCCGCGATGCCGGTGTCGTTCGCTATCTACCGGCACGGATGGCCGATACAGTGATTATCTCGAACGTCGTTGTTCCGTACCAGCGTCTCCGATGCTCGATAGCGGTCTCGACGCTTCCACACCACAATGAGTTTCCCCGACTACCTCTCGCTCGACTACGACGACGGCCGTGACCAGACCGCTGCGGACTACCCCTCCCTGGAGGACAAACTCGGCAAGGCCGTCGAGGTCACCCGCACCGCCCTCGAACAGTACCGCACCCCGGCGGTGATGTGGACCGGCGGGAAGGACTCCACGCTCGTCCTCTACTTCGTCAAGGAGGTCGCCGAGGAGTACGGCTACGACGTCCCGCCGGTGGTCTTCATCGACCACTACCAGCACTTCGACGCGGTCACGAACTTCGTCGAGGAGTGGGCCGAGAAGTGGGACCTCGAACTCGTCGTCGCCCGCAACGACGACCCCGTCTTCGAGTCACACACGCCCGGCGACGACGTGCCCGTCGAGTCGCTGACCGCGGAGAACCGCCGCGAACTCGCTCGCGCGGGCCACGAGGGCGACACCTTCCGCTTCGAGGCCGACAGCCTCGGCGGCAACCACCTGCTGAAGACGGTGGCGCTCAACCACGTCGTCAGCGAGCACGGCTTCGACGGCATCTTCTCGGGCGTCCGCTGGGACGAACAGGAGGCCCGCGCCGACGAGACGTTCTTCTCCCCGCGCCACGACTCCGAGAAGTACCCGCCCCACGACCGGGTCCACACCATCCTCCAGTTCGACGAGCGCACGCTGTGGGACGCGATGTGGCACTACGTCGTCCCCGACACCGTCGAGGGCTGGCCGGAGGGCCACGTCCCCCAGACCTACGACGACATGCCCGAGGGGTTCACCGCCGAGGACATCCCGGTCGGCCCGAAGTACTTCGAGGGGTTTCGCTCGCTGGGCACCGAGAAGGGGTCGGCGAAGTCCGCCGAGGAGCCCGCGTGGCTCCAGGACCTCGAAGGCACCACCGAGCGTCAGGGCCGCGCCCAGGACAAGGAGAACCTGATGGCACGCCTGCGTGACCTCGGCTACATGTAACACGACCTTTTGTCCACGAACCAGGGTCGCGCAGCGACCCTGACAGGGTAAAAGCTCTCCCAGTGTCCGAAGGAC
>NZ_WSZK01000044.1 GCF_009791395.1 Halomarina oriensis | reverse complement strand
GCCATCCGGGAGGCGCGACGACGCGACGCGGTCGGACCCCGCACAGGTCATCGTCGGCGGCGCGGGTCTCTCGGGCATCCAGTCCGCGGGCGAGATCGCGGAGTTCCGCGACATGCACCGTGCGCCCATCGACATCCACCTCGTCGAGGGCCTGGAGAGCGTCTTCCGCCGGCGCGCCGACGATTCAGACCGAACTCGACGAGATGCTCCGCGAACGCGACATCCAGATTCACACCGGCGAGTTCATCGGCGAGGTCGACGACGAGACGGTCTACGTCGGCGACGACAAGGAACTCGACTACGACGTGCTGCTCTGGACCGGCGGTATCACCGGCCAGAACGTCGCCGAGAAGCTCGACATCGGTCAGGACGAGCGCTCCCACCGGCTACACGCCTCCTCGACGTTCAAGACGAGCGAAGACAACGTCTTCGCCATCGGCGACTCCGCGCTCGTCGACCAGCCAGGCGACGAACCCGCGCCCCCGACGGCGCAGGCCGCCTGGGACGCCGCGGAAGTCGTCGGCGAGAACGTCAAGCGCGCGATGAACGACCAGCCGCTCAAGGAGTGGCGCTACAAGGACAAGGGGACCGTCATCTCCGTCGGTGACGAGGCCGTCGCACAGGACGTCAAGCCCGTCGACGGCGCGGACCAGGCCATCGCCCGCGTGCTCGGCAACCCGTTCGGCGGGATGCCCGCCGAGACGCTCAAGAAGGCCATCGCCGCCCGCTGGATCGCCAAGGTCGCCGGCCCCGGCCGCGCCGCGAAGGCGTGGCCGGATATGTAACAGCACGTTTTTCCACCTCGGGTGGCGCTTCGCACCACCTCTCGGCGCAAAAACCTGCACGAAAAACGCCGCTCGCTCACTTCGTTCGCTCGCGGTACGACACGCTGGCGTAACCGCGGCCGCACCGCACGTCGGTTCAACTACGGGAACGAAGCTAGCACCGCCGTGCGCTGAGTCCAGCCACGCGACGGGTCGAGCGGAGCGTGACGCGCCCCCTCGCGTGTGAGCGGTGCGTGTCGCCGTGTTCGCCCAACCAGACAGCTACCGACTCTTGTAGTCGCGCTGCTCGACCTCCTCGACCTCGTAGCCCGCCTCCTGCCACGCGGTGAACCCCCCGGTCAGGTGTGCGACGTCCTCGAAGCCCATCTCTTGGAGGGCCTTCGCGGCGAGCGCCGAACGGCCGGCCTCGTTGCAGAACAGGACGTAGCGACGGGACGGGTCGAACCAGTCGCGGTAGTACTCCGTCTCGGGGTCGACCCAGAACTCCAGCATCCCGCGTGGAGCGTGTCTCGCGCCGGGAATCGTCCCCGCTATCCACAGTTCCCGAACGTCGCGGATGTCGACGAGCGTCACGGCCTCGTCCTCGAGTCCGTCGCGGACCTGCTCGACGGTGACCGTCTCGACGTGTTCCTCGGCAGCCTCGGCCATCTCCCACGCGTGCTGGCTGAGTTCGGTCATCGTCCGTCACGCGGTGCGACGGCAGAAAGCGTTGTCGCCGGGGTGGTCGACTACAGCGAGAGGCCGGCGTGCCAGCGGTCCGCACCGGCTTCGGCCTTGATTTCGTCCATCCGTGCGAGGAGGTGGGTGGCGAGACTCGCCGTCTCCGACGCCTTGTCGGCACCCTCCGTCCGGAACTCGCCGGTCGCGCGGTTGGCGTAGACGGTACAGACCGCGCCGGCACGGAGGCCGTAGACGTTCGCGAGCGTGCAGATGGCGCTGGCCTCCATCTCGAAGTTCTTCACGTTCGCGTTCTTCATCTCCTCGAACAGCGCCTCCCCGTCGGGCGACTCGTAGCCGTTGAACCCCTCGCGGCCCTGCCCGGCGTAGAAGGAGTCGGCCGACGCCGAGAGACCGACGTGGTAGTCGTGACCCAGACGTTCGGCGGCGGCGACCAGCGCCGTGACGACCTCGAAGTCGGCGACGGCGGGGTACGACTCCCGGACGTAGGCGTCGCTGGTGCCTTCGAGACGGACGCCACCGGAGGTGACGACGAGGTCACCGATGTCCATCTCCTCTTGAATCGCGCCACACGACCCGACTCGGATGAACGTCTCCACGCCGACACGGGCGAGTTCCTCGACGGCGATGGCGGCCGACGGTGCGCCGATTCCCGTCGACGTGACCGAGACGGGCGTCCCCTCGTACTCGCCGGTGACGGTGTGGTACTCGCGGTGGTCGGCGACCTCTTCGGCGCGGTCCCACTGACCGACGATGGTCTCGACTCGCTCGGTGTCGCCGGGCAGGAGCACCGTCTCCGCGACGTCGCCCGGCCCGACTTCGATGTGGTACTGTACGTCCTCGGCGTCGGAATCGCTCATGGAGTCACTCGATTGCAGCGGACCAAAAGTCGGTCGAAGCCACCGTCGAGGCACCTTCGAGTTTCAATCGCTCCGGAACACGGGTCGTTCGACCCGGTTTCAGTTCGATCCGGCCTCGGTGCCGCTCTCGACTACCGATCCCGAGAAACCCACGTGGTTCACGACGACAGCGAACGAGCCACCCGACGTAGCGGTACTGGAGGGAGTCACGGCTACTGGGTGGTCGGACGAGGAGATAGCCGCTGTGTGAGTCCCGATATCTCGGCCGGCGGCCGGTGCTCGGTGCTCGGTGACGGTGCGGTCGGGTCACTCGTCGTCCGTGTACTCACGTCGCTGCTCGGCGTCTTCGAGCGTCGACAGCGAGATGGTGTTGGGGATGAGGTCGCCCAGCGCGTACTCCGCGACGCCGTCATCCTGGTCACAGAGGACGCGCAGGTCGGTGTCGGCGAACTCCGCGAGCGTCTGGCGGCACATCCCACAGGGTGTCACGCCGTCCCGAGCGCCCGACGCGACGGCGAGACGCGAGAACTCGGTGTGGCCGTTCTTCACCGCCTCGGCGATGGCGACCTCCTCGGCGTGCAGCGAGTTCGAGTAGTTCGCGTTCTCGATGTTACAGCCGACGAACACCGTTCCGTCGGCCGTTTCGAGGGCGGCCCCCACCGGGTACTCCGAGTACGGCACGTACGCGGCGTCGAACGCCTCGCGGGCACGTTCGACGAGTGCTGAATCGTCCATAGGCTGGATTCCGGCGGTCCGGAGAAATAGGCACCGCACTGCGAGTCCGCGACGCGGTGGCGGAGAGCGTTACCGGTCCTCGCCGGTCTCGTAGTGGTCGCCGGCCGCCGCCGGGATACGGGTGCGGCCGACCAGCGCGAGGACGACGATGACGCCGACGTACGGGAGCGTCTGGACGAGCGTCCGGGGGACGCCGATACCGGCGTACTGCAGCGGCGTCTGGATGGCCTCCAGCATGGTGAACAGGAACGTCGACAGCAACGCCCCGATGGGGTTGTAGTTCCCGAAGAGGTACGCCACGATGGCGATGAACCCCTTGCCGTTGACCATCGTCTGGCCGCTGCCGGTGAACTGGCCGACGTTGTACGACAGCGCGGCCCCGCCCATCCCGGCGAAGACGCCCGAGAGGAGGACGGCCGCGTAGCGCACGCGGTGGACGTTCACGCCGCTCGTGTCGAGCGCCTTCGGGTTCTCACCGCTCGCGCGGACCCACATCCCGAACTTCGTCCGGTTGAGGACGTACCACCCGAGGATGGCGACGGCGAACATCAGGTAGACCGTCGGCGAGGCGCGGAACAGCGCCTGGAACGGTCCCAGGATGCTCGTCTCCGCGAGCGAGTCGAACACCGGCGAGACGACCGGGATGCCGGCGTTCCTGACCGTCGGGACGCTGTTCGAGAGACTCGCGGTGTTCGGCCCGCCGTAGACGATTCGCGCCGCGAACGGTGCGAACCCGAGCGCGATGAGCCAGATAGCGAGTCCCGCGATGATCTGGTTCGCCCGGAACTCGATGCAGACGACGGCGAACACCGCCGCCAGCAGGACGCTGGCGAGGATGCCCGCACCGAACCCGAGCCAGAGACTGCCCGTCGTGTCCGCCGCGAAGATGGCGGCGAACGCCGAGATGATGAGCAGTCCCTCCAGCCCGATGTTGATGACGCCCGACTTCTCGGCGAAGATGCCGCCGACGGCGGCCAGCGCGATGGGCACCGCGAGCGTCAGCGTCGACGACCACGTGCTCGGGAGGAGCAGAATGTCGACGAGCGCGCCCGCCGTCGAGTCGGGGAACAGCGTCCCCGCGAGGAAGAGGACGACCAGCGCGACGGCGACGCTACCGACGACGAGCACCCGACTGTTGTCCATCGACAGCCACGAGTCGTCGCTCCCGGCGTCTGCGGTCGCCTCACTCATCGCCCTCACCCCCGAGGACGCCGCCGTCCGAGCGGACGGGGCCGGACCCACCCGTGCGGTCGCGCGAGCGACCGCCGAGGTCGTTCGCCCGCTTACCGATGAGACGGAAGAACTCCGGCATCGCCACGAACAGGATGATGAGGCCCCGCAGGACGCCCACCAGCTGGATGGGGATGTCGACGTTCGGGTCGGTCTGGATGGAGATGGCACCGCTCTTGAGTACGCCGAAGAGGAACGCCGCGGGCACCACGCCCAGCGGGTTGTTCCCCGCGAGGATGGAGACGGTGATGCCGTCGAACCCGTAGGCGGGGAGCCCCGGCTGGAAGTAGCCGTAGAGCAGGACCACGTAGACGGTGCCGGCCACCCCGGCGAGCGCCCCGGAGATGGTCATGCTGGCGACGATGGTCTTGGCGGCGTCGACACCGCCGTACTCGGCGGCGTCCGGCTGGAGACCGCTCGTCCGCAGGTCGTAGCCGAACGACGTGTAACGCAGGACGTAGTAGGTCGCCCCGGTCAGCAGGAGGACGAACACGAACGCGAGCACCGAGAACTCGTCGCTGGGTGCGTACACCAGTTTGGGGAACTCGACGCCCGCCGGTAGGTCGTTGGTCTTCGTCGAGAAGCTGTCGGGGTCCTGGAACTGCTCGCGGACCAGATACAACGCGACCAGCGACGCGACGAAGTTGAGCATGATGGTCGTGATGACCTCGTTGGCGTCGGCGTACGCCTTCAACGCCCCCGGTATCGCCCCGTAGAGACCGCCGAACAGCGCACCGACGAGCAGGCCGATCGGCAGGAGGACGAGCGTGGCCGTCACCCCCGAGAACAGCGGGGCGAGCGCGAGCATGGCGAGCGTACTCGCCAGTCCGCCGACGACCATCTGACCCTGCGTCCCGATGTTGAAGATACCGGCCTTGAACGCGACGGCGACCGACAGCCCCGTCAGCACGAGGATGGTCGTCTCCGTCATCGTGTCCGCGAGTCGGGGGTTGAACGGCGTCCACCCCTCGCGGAACGGTGCGGCGAACTGCCCGTGCAGTGGGTCGAACAGCGGGTTGATGGGGTTGCCGAGCGCTCCGAGGAACAGCCGGTCGTAGACCCGGAACGGGTCGTAACAGAAGCCGACGCCGAAGTACGTCGTCGCCGCGGACTCGCACGTCGCCGTCCGGCCGGCGGCGAGGATGATGACGACGCCGATGGCGATGGAGAGCACGAGCGCGGCGAGACTGATGAGGACGCGCTCGAAGACGCTCGCCTCGACCAGTCGGTCGAGGACGGACCGGCCACGCCCACGCCAGTCGGTCCCGTCGGTCCCGTCGATTCCGCCGTTTCCCTGGCTTCCGTCGGGTGTCGTGTCGTTCCCGTCGTCGCTCATCGCTCACCTCCGTCGGCCTGCGCGGTGCTCGGTTCGGGTTCGGCGTCCTCGTCGACCCCGCCGGGTCGTTCGCCGGCCATCAGCAGGCCGATCTCCTCCTCGGTGACCTCGGCGGGGTCGACGACGGCCATGAACTCGCCGTCGTGCATCACCGCGAGGCGGTCCGAGAGACCACGGACCTCGTCGAGTTGCGAGGAGACGAGCAGGACGCCCGCTCCGCGGTCACGCAGGCCGAGCAACTGCTCGTGGATGAACTCCGTCGACCCGATGTCGACCCCACGAGTGGGGTGCATGGCGACGACGAACCGAGGGTCGCGGGCGAACTCGCGGCCCACGATGAACTTCTGCTGGTTCCCACCGGAGAGCGACCCGGCGCGTGCGTCCGCGTTCGGGGGGCGCACGTCGTACTCATCGATGATGGCCTCGGCGTGGCGCCGGGCGTCGTTCCAACTGAGCCGCCCACGTCGGGCGTACGGTGGGGAGTGCTGACTGCCGAGCAGGCCGTTCTCGACGAGGTCGAAGTCCATGACGAGTCCCTGCTCGTGGCGGTCCTCGGGGATGTACGCCATCCCCGCTTCGATTCGGCGGCGACGCGAGTGCTCGGAGACGTCATCGCCCGCGAGCGACAGTCGGCCGCTGGTGGGGTCCCGGAGGCCGGTCAGCGCCTCGACGAGTTCGGACTGGCCGTTCCCGTCGACGCCGGCGATGCCGAGCACCTCGCCCTCCCTGACCGACAGCGAGACGTCCGAGACGACCTCGATACCGCGTTCGTCGCGGACGGTGACGCCGTCGGCGGCGAACACCTCGTCGCCGGGGTCGGCGGGGGTCTTCTCGACTTCGAGGAGCACCTCCCGGCCGACCATGAGTTCGGCGAGCTGTTCGCGGGTCGTCTCGTCGGCGGGCACGGTCCCGACGTTCTGCCCGTCTCTGAGGACGGTGATCTCGTCGGCGGCGTGCATCGCCTCGCCCAGTTTGTGCGTGATGAAGATGATGGTCTTGCCCTGGTCGGTGAGTTCGTCGAACACCTCGAACAGGTCCTCGACCTCCTGTGGCGTCAGGACGGCCGTCGGTTCGTCGAGGATGAGCGTGTCGGCCCCGCGATACAGCGCCTTGAGGATCTCGACGCGCTGCTGGACGCCGACGGAGACGTCCTCGATACGCGCCTCGGGGGGCACGTCGAAGCCGTACCGGTCACAGAGGTCCTCGACGCTCCGGGTGGCGGCGTCGCGGTCGACGGCCAGTCCCCCCCACTTGCGCGGTTCCGAGCCGAGCGTGACGTTCTCGGCGACGGTCATCGGGTCGACCAGCATGAAGTGCTGGTGGATCATCCCGATACCGGCGTCGATGGCGTCGCGTGGGGTGTCGAAGTGCCGTTCGACGTCGTCGACGATGACACGGCCCTCGTCGGCGCTGTAGAGGCCGTAGAGGACGTTCATCAGTGTGGTCTTCCCCGCGCCGTTCTCCCCGAGCAGCGCGTGGACCGTGCCGCGCTCGACGGGGAGGTCGACGTCGTCGTTGGCGACGACGCCGGGGAAACGTTTCGTGATTCCGTCGAGGTGGACGGCGGTCGTCATCGGTGAAAGAGTGGCAACGTTCGTTGGTAAAGTGTACTAGTTCGTCGCCCGGTTCAGAGCGTCGTCGGGACCTCGACCTCGCCGTCGATGATGGCCTGTCGAGACTCCTCGACCTGTGACTTGATACCGCTCGGAATCTGTCCGCCGATGCCACCGCCGTAGACGACGCCCACACCCTCCTGTTCGAGGCCGAGCGCGGTCGTCGCACCGCCCTCGAAGCTGTCGTTGACGACGGCTTCGATGGAGTTGTAGACGGCCGTGTCGACGCGCTTGACCATGCTGGCGAGGATGACGTCCGAGAAGTTCGACTTGGTCACCGACTGGTCGCGGTCGACGCCGATGGCGAATCGACCCGCCGACTGCGCGGCGGAGAAGACGCCCGTCCCGGTGTTCCCGGCGGCGTGGTAGACGATGTCCGCACCACGGCTGTACATGGAGTTGGCGGCCTGCTGGCCACCGGTCGGGTCGTTGAAGTCACCGACGTAGGTGCTCAGCACCTCGACGTCGGAGTTGGCGGCCTGCACGCCGGCCGTGAACCCGGCCTCGAAGCGCTCGATGAGGCCGCTCTCGACGCCACCGACGAAGCCGACGACGGTGTCCTCGTTCGTCTCGCCGCCGCCGGCGGAGAACTGCTCGGTCGTGAGTAGCCCGGCCATCTGGCCGACGAGGTACGACCCCTCGTGCTCCGCGAAGACGTAGTTCGCCACGTTGTCGGCCTCGACGACGGCGTCGACGATCATGAAGTCCTGGTCGGGGAACTGCGAGGACGTCTCGCCGAGCGCCTCGGCCTGCAGGAAGCCGATACACGAGACGAGGTCGTAGTTCGGGTCCGTCGACTCGGCGTACGACTGCTGGAACGTCGAGAACTCCGATGGCTGGGACGGTTCGGACTCGTTGTAGTCGATACCGAACTCGTCTGCGGCCTGCTGCAGTCCGGTCTGGGCCTGGTCGTTGAACGACCCGTCACCCAGACCGCCGGTCGCGTAGACCATCCCGACGTTGACGTCGCCCTCGCCCCCGCCGCCTGACTCCTCCTCGGTGGTGGTCTCAGTGGTCTCACCCTCGGTCATCGCGTCGGTCGACGCCTCCGTCGAGTCGCCACCGCCACTCCCGGTCTGCTGTTCCGTACTCTCGTTTTCTGCCTCGGGACCACCGGTACACCCGGCGAGACCCGCGACTCCCGCGACACCGACCCCCTTCAGAAACTTGCGACGGTCCATAGATTAGGCACCTACTCTTGCTCTGTGACGAGGGTTGAATAAGGTCATCGTTTTTCACCTATTGCGAACCACTGTATCCGAGACCCGCTCGGCGACGACTATTGAGTCGGCCGAGCAGATACAGTCGAGGAGGCTACACGTCGGCGACGGCGGACTCGACCCGGCCGACCACGTCCGTGACCAACTCGTCGACGGACTCGCTCTCGGCGTACACCCGGACGTACGGTTCGGTCCCGCTGGGTCGGACGAGCACCCACGACCCGTCGTCGAACGCCAGCCGGACGCCGTACTCCGTCTCGACGCCCGCCTCGGGGTACGCGTCGGGGAGCGCCGATTCGAGCGTCCGCATCGTGGCGGCCTTCGCGTCGTCGGGACACTCGACGCTCACCTTCCGGTAGGGGCGTTCGGTGACCGGTCCCCGGAGCGCGTCGAGACTCCGGTCGGCGACCAGGACGGCGAGGACGGCCGCACTCGCCACGCCGTCTATCCACGGCCCGAACGCGGTGTGGATGTGCTTCCACGGCTCCCCGGCGAAGACGACGTCGCCCCCCGCCGCGCGGGCGGCCGCGATGCCCTCGTGGAGGGAGCCGAGACGCACGCGTTCGACGCGGCCACCGGTCGCCTCGACGCGTTCGTCGATGCGCCCCGACGCGTTGGGCGTCGTCACCACGACGGGGTCGGCGGCGTCGCTCGTCGTCGTGTAGTGTTCCGCGAGCACCGCGAGGACGGTGTCCTCGTGGACCACCTCGCCGTCGCCGTCGACGACGACGATACGGTCCGCGTCGCCGTCGTGGGCGATGCCGAGGACGTCGTCCTCGTCGCTCCCGGCGACGAACGCCATCAGGTCGCCGAGCGTCTCGGGCGTCGGCTTCGAGGGTCGCCCGGGGAAGTGGCCGTCGACGTTCCCGTTGAGCGTGACGACTCGTGCGCCGAGCGCTCGCAGCACCTGCGGGGTGGCCAGCGCGGCCATCCCGTTTCCACAGTCGACGACCACCGTCTGTCCGTCGAGCGGGTCGCCGTGACCGAGCGCGAACTCGGTGACCGCCTCGCGGTAGGCCGCGAGCGGCGAGACGTGCGTCGTCCCGGCCCACACGTCCCACCGTTCCGGTGTCGTACCGTCCTCGACGGCCCGCTCGATACGCCCTTCGGCCGCCGCGTCGAACTCCTCGCCGTCGACGAACAGCTTCAGCCCGTTGTCCGTCGGCGGATTGTGACTCGCGGTGACCTGCAACCCGAAGCGGCCCTGTGACGCGAACGCGAGCGCGGGCGTCGGCAACTGCCCCGCCCGGCGGACGGTGGCCCCGCCGCTCGTCGCCCCGGCTTCGACGGCCGCTACGAGGCCCGTCCCCGTCGTCCGGCCGTCACGGGAGACGACCAGTTCGTCCCCGCCCTGTGCGCGGAGCTCCCCCGCCAGCGCCCGTCCGACCGCGAGCGCGAGTTCGGGCGTCACGCGCTCGCGGGCATCGCCGCGGATGCCCGCGGTTCCGAAGAGGTCCATACCTCACGCTTCAGCGGCGGCTACTTAGCTGGTTTCGTCTCCGGTGGAACGCCTCGTGCCGTCGGAACGACCGGGGGACCGACCTCAGAGTTCGACGCCGCTCGACAGCAGCGAGTGACGCCGGAGCAGACCGCCGTTCTCGTCGTAGACGAGCAGCGTGTCGGCCTCGATGTCGAGCAGCGGGCGGTCGTGCTCGACGACGAGTCGGAAGCTGTCGTCGTCACCCTCCTCGTCGGCCGCCCGCGCCGCTCGCACCAGGCCGAGCACCGTCCCGGCCGTCGCGTTCAACTCGAAGCGGAACTCGCCGGTGTAGCGGTCCGAGAGCGCGAGCACCCCTTTGGCGTCGTCGGCGACCGGTTCGCGGAGCCGATAGGAGATGTCGACGTCCTCGGCGTCGAGCGGAGCACCCGACTCGTCGGTCAGTCGTTCGTCCAACAGCCCATCGGGGCCGTCGAACTCGACGGTTACGACCGGCTTGGGCCCCGTCGTGTCCACGTCGATGGTGAAGTAGTCGCGCCTCATTCGAGGAGAGATTGGGCCGCACGCGCCAAGAACGTGACGCCGGCAGACCGGGGAGAGCACCCCGAGAACTCTCAACCAGCCGTGATAAGCGGACGAACTGTCCGCCACCGAGGACCGACCGCAGCGAAACCGGTCGGTCGGCCGGTCGTTGAGGACTTCCCTCCGGAACCCGTCCATCCGGTATGGCTCGGTCCCTCGTTCGCCGGACGCGCTGGCTCGTGCTCGTCGTCGGCGTGGTGGCGCTCGTCGTCGCAGCGGTCCTGGTCGCGGCGGGCGCGACGCTCGGACAGGCACTCGCCGGGAGCCTCCTTCTCGCACTCTTCACGTTCGTGGTCGTTCCCCTCGTGGTCATCGCTCGCCGGGTCGGATCCGTCGCGGACGACCCGCTCGCGCTCGAACGGCGTCTCGGGACGGCCGCCGGCCGCTCACAGTCAGAACTCGACGCGCTAAGCGACTGGGACGAACGACGTGGCCGACTCGACGCGGGTCCGGACGACGAGTGACACGCTCACGGAACGCCGACAGCCTCGACTCCGGCCGCTCGAAACGGCGACGTGGACGCCGGCGGCGTCCGGCCGAACGCACGACGAGTCGCTCGGCGGCCCGTTCGGGACGACCGACGAGTCGACGACGAGACACCACACCGGCGTGTGTGGAGCTCTCGGAACCGAACGGAGCGCCCCCGAGAGCGTCTCGGATCCGTCCTACTCGTCGGTCTCGTCGTCGTCAGCGCTCCTCGACGAGAAGACGTCGACGCTGGCGACCCAGTCCTCGTCGAGTTTCATCACTCGAACCCCCATCGTGTTCCGCCCCTGCTCGGAGACCTCCTCGGCGGGCGTCCGCATGATCTGGCCGCTCTCGCTCATGATGAGCAGGTCGTCGGCCGGGGAGACGGTCTCCAAGGCGACGACCGGTCCGTTGCGCTCGTTGGTCTTGATGTCGATGAGGCCCTTCCCGTACCGGGACTGGACGCGGTACTCCGAGAGCGGCGTCCGCTTGCCGTAGCCGTGCCAGGTGACCGTCAGGAGCGACGTGTCGCCGTCGGTCGTCCCGACCAGTCCCACGACTTCGTCGTCCTCCTGGAGTTTGATGGCGTTGACCCCGCGTGCGGAGCGCCCCATCGAACGGGCCTCCGTCTCGTCGAACCGAATGGTCATCCCGTCACGCGTCCCGATGATGACGTCGCCCGTCCCGTCGGTGACGGCCACGTCGACGAGTTCGTCGTCCTCTTCGAGTTTGACGGCACGGATACCGGTCGAGAGGATGTTACCGAACTCGGTGACGGGGGTCCGCTTGATGTACCCACAGCGGGTCGCCATCGTGAGGAACTCGTCGTCGTCGAGTTCGTCGGCGTTGACGATGGCCGTCACGTTCTCCCCGCGGTCGAGTTTGAGGATGTTGACCGCGGAGCGACCCCGAGCGGTCCGACCCATCTCTGGCAACTCGTAGGTCTTCAGTTGGTGGACCTGCCCCGTGTCGGTGAAACAGAGCAGGTAGTCGTGGGTGGAGGCTTGGAACGCCTTCGACACCCGGTCGCCGTCTTTCAGGCGAGCACCGATGATACCCTTCCCGCCGCGGTGTTGTGGGTCGAACGACGACAGCGGCATCCGCTTGACGTAGTCCTCCTCGGTGAGGACGACGACCATCTCCTCTTTCGGGATGAGGTCCTCGCGGGTGACGTTGCCGTAGTCCTCGACGATGGAGGTTCGACGCTCGTCGCCGAACTCGTCTCTGACGTCCCGGAGTTCGTCTTTGATGACGCCGAGCAGTTCGGACTCGTCGCCGAGGATGGTCTCCAGCCGCTCGATTTCCGCGGAGACGGAGTCGTACTCGTCTTCGAGTTCCGCGGCTTCGAGCGACGTGAGGCTCCCGAGTTGCATCCGGACGATGTGGTCGGACTGGCGCTCGGAGAAGTCGTACGCCTCCTGGAGCGCCGCACGTGCGGCGTCGCGGTCCTCGCTGTTGCGGATGAGTTCGACCACGTCGTCGACGTTCTCCAGCGCTTGCAGGCGGCCTTCGAGGATGTGCGCCCGGTCCTCGGCCTCGTCCAACTCGAACTGCGAGCGGCGGCGGACGACGTTCCGGCGGTGCTCGACGAACTGTTCGAGCATCTGCTTGAGGTTCAGGACGCGAGGCTGGCCGTCGACCAGCGCGAGCGAGATGACGCTGAACGTGCGTTCGAGGTGGTGTTCGAGCAACTGGTTGCGCACGACGTCGGCGTTCGCGCCGCGTTTGAGGTCGATGACGACCCGGATGCCCTCGCGGTCGGACTCGTCGCGGATGTCCGAGATACCCTCGATGCGGCCGTCGTTGACGTCGTCCGCGATGCGTTCGATGCGCCGTGCCTTGTTCTCCTGGTACGGGAGTTCGGTGACGACGATTCGGCGCTCCTCTTCCTCGACCTCCAGTTCCGCCCGCACCCGGAGCTTTCCACGACCGGTCTTGTAGGCGTCGACGATGCCCTCACGACCGACGATGTTCGCGCCCGTCGGGAAGTCCGGCCCCTTGACCGGTCCCTCGCCCTCCGGGCCGTGGACCAGGTCCTCGACGGTGCAGTCGGGGTTCTCGATGAGTTCGATGGCCGCGTCGACCACCTCCTCGAGGTTGTGCGGCGGGATGTTCGTACTCATCCCGACAGCGATACCCGACGCGCCGTTGAGCAGGAGGTTCGGGACGGCGGCGGGCAGCACCGTCGGTTCGGTCAGGCGGTCGTCGTAGTTGCCCTCGAAGTCGACGGTGTCCTTCTCGATGTCCGCCAGCATCGACTCCGCGATGGGAGCCATGCGCGCCTCCGTGTACCGCATCGCGGCGGGCGGGTCGCCGTCGACGCTCCCGAAGTTCCCCTGCCCGTCGATGAGCGGGTAGCGCAGCGAGAAGTCCTGGGCCATCCGGGCGAGCGCGTCGTAGATGGCGCTGTCACCGTGGGGGTGGTAGTTCCCCATCGTGTCCCCGACGATGTTCGAGGACTTGCGGTGGCCCGCACGACTGGAGATGCCCGCCTCGTGCATCGCGTAGAGGATGCGCCGCTGGACGGGTTTGAGACCGTCTTTCGCCGACGGGAGCGCCCGCCCGACGATGACGCTCATCGCGTAGTCGATGTACGACTGTTCCATCTCCTCTTCGACGCGCACGGGCGTGACGCGTTCGGCCGGGACGTCCGGGGTCTCGCCGGGGAGGTCTGAACTCATTGGTGCCTCCGTGGTGTGTCGCTGGTGGACGCGTTCGCGGTCGGCTGGCGATGCGTCACGGTGAGAGCCGTGGCCGTGGCTCCCCATCGGGACGACTCGGGGACGGACATCAGATGTCCACCCACTCGGCGTCCTTCGAGTGCTCCTTGATGAACTGCTTGCGCGGTCCGACGGCGTCGCCCATCAGCACGGAGAACATCCGGTCTGCGGCCGCGGCGTCCTCGATGGTTATCTGCTTGAGGATGCGGTTGTCGGGGTCCATCGTCGTGTCCCAGAGCTGTTCGGGGTTCATCTCGCCCAGTCCCTTGAACCGCTGGACCTGGTCGGGCGAGCCACCGCACTGCTCTTCGACGATACGCTCGCGGTCGGCCTCCGTCATCGCGTCGTAGGTGTCCCCGCCCGACCGGATACGGTACAGCGGCGGTTGTGCGGCGTAGACGTAACCCGCTTCGAGCAGCGGCGTCATGTGCCGGTAGAGGAACGTCAACAGCAGGGTGCGGATGTGCGCCCCGTCGACGTCCGCGTCGGTCATCATGATGATCTTCTGGTAGCGGGCGTCCTCGATGTCGAACTCCTCGCCGATACCCGTCCCGATGGCGGTGATGAGGTTGCGGATCTGCTCGTTCTCCAGGATGCGGTCGAGACGGTGTTTCTCGACGTTGAGTATCTTCCCGCGCAGCGGGAGGATGGCCTGGTACTTGGGGTTGCGCCCCTGCTTGGCGGAGCCACCGGCGGAGTCGCCCTCCACGACGAACAGTTCGGACTCGGCGGGGTCGCGGGTCTGACAGTCCGCGAGTTTGCCGGGCAGCGAGGTGGATTCGAGCGCGGACTTCCGGCGCGTCAGCTCTTCGGCCTTCTTCGCGGCCATCCGAGCCTTCGCGGCGTCGACGGCCTTCCGTACGATGACCTCGCCGGTGTCGGGGTGCTCTTCGAGGTACGTGCCGAGTTCCTCGTGGAGGGCACTCTCGACGATACCTCGCACTTCCGAGTTCCCGAGTTTCGTCTTGGTCTGCCCCTCGAACTGCGGGTCGGGGTGCTTGACGGAGATGACCGCCGTGAGGCCCTCGCGGATGTCCTCGCCCTTGAGGTTGCCGTCGATGTCGTCGGCGTGACCGTGGCTGTTCGCGTAGTCGTTGACGACGCGCGTCAGGGCCGTCTTGAACCCGGTGAGGTGGGTGCCGCCCTCGCGTGTGTTGATGTTGTTGGCGAAGGCGTGGATGGACCCCTGGACGCCGTCGGTCGCCTGCAGAGCGATTTCGACCTGGACGACGCCGTCGCCGGTCTCCGACTCGGTGTCGAAGTAGACGATGTCGTCGTGGAGGACGGACTTCGACTCGTTGAGGTAGTCGACGAACTCGCGGATACCGCCCTCGTACTCGAAGGTGGCCTCCTTCTCGTCCGGGTCCGAACGCAGCGTGATGCTCACACCGGGGTTGAGGAAGGCGAGTTCGCGGAGGCGCGATTCGAGGGTGGTGTAAGCGAACTCCGTCGTCTCGAAGATGTCGTCGTCGGGCCAGAACGTGACCTCCGTGCCCGTCTCCTCGTCGGCGTCCATCTCTCGGACGCGCTGGAACTCCTCGGGTTGTGGTTCGCCGTGGTCGAAGCGGTGGTTCCAGACCGCCCCGTCGCGTTTCACCTCGACTTCGAGCCACTTCGAGAGCGCGTTGACGACGCTCACGCCGACGCCGTGGAGGCCACCGGAGACCTGGTAGGACTTGTTGTCGAACTTCCCGCCGGCGTGGAGGACGGTCATGATGACCTCGAGGGCGGGGCGGTCGTACTCCGAGTGGGTGTCGACCGGAATCCCCCGCCCGTCGTCGCGGACGGTGACGGAGTCGTCATCGTTGATGACGACCTCGATGGTGTCACAGTGTCCCGCGAGCGCCTCGTCGATGGAGTTGTCGACGATTTCGTAGACGAGATGATGCAACCCGCGAGAATCGGTCGAGCCGATGTACATAGCTGGGCGCTTACGGACAGCTTCGAGGCCTTCTAAGACCTGAATCTGGCCTGCGCCGTACTCTGAATCCTGCGACATGAACTACTTGGATTTCTTTGGAAGTTCCCACACATAAAGCCCCCGCACGCGCGCGCGCAGTGAATGTGGAACTGAAACACGACACGACGAGAGCGTGTCACCCCATCGCACACGATTCCACTTTCACCGTACTAACACGGATGTTTTAACCACACGGTAGCAAGAGACCCAACACGAATGACGTCATACCAGTCGGAACTCGGTGGGGGCGGCGACGTCGCCGAGGAGTTGGCGAAAGGCCAGCGAGCCATCTCCATCGCCGAGTTCTTCGAGAAGAACAAGCACATGCTCGGGTTCGACTCGGGCGCTCGCGGGTTGGTCACCGCGGTGAAAGAGGCCGTCGACAACGCACTCGACGCGACGGAGGAAGCGGGTATCCTCCCCGACATCTACGTCGAAATCGCGGAGGCCGGCGACTACTATCGCCTCGTCATCGAGGACAACGGGCCGGGCATCACCAGAGAGCAGATACCGAAGGTGTTCGGGAAACTGCTCTACGGGTCGCGGTTCCACGCCCGCGAACAGTCCCGTGGACAGCAGGGCATCGGTATCTCCGCCGCCGTCCTCTACTCTCAACTCACCTCGGGGAAGCCGGCGAAGATAACCTCGAAGACACAGGGGTCGTCTCGGGCGGAGTACTTCGAACTCATCATCGATACGGACACGAACGAACCCGAAATCTCCGTCGAGGACACGACGACGTGGGAACGGCCCCACGGGACGCGCATCGAACTGGAGATGGAGGCGAACATGCGCGCCCGCCAACAGCTTCACGACTACGTCAAACACACGGCGGTCGTCAACCCCCACGCCCGCATCGAGTTCCGGGAACCCTCCGAGCATCTGAAGTACGAGCGGGCGACCGACGAGATGCCCGCGGAGACGACCGAGATTCGGCCCCACCCCCACGGCGTCGAACTCGGGACACTCATCAAGATGCTCGGTGCGACCGACTCCTACAGCGTCTCGGGGTTCCTCCAGAGCGAGTTCACCCGCGTCGGTCAGAAGACCGCCGACAGCGTGGTCTCGAACTTCCGGGACCGACACTACGGTCGTGAGATGGCGTGGCAACCGCCACAGTCACACCAGGACGCCGACATCGAGGCGGCCATCACCGACGCCGTCAACGGCAAGGGAAAGGAGGCGACGGCCGCGTTCGCCGCCGCCGTCGCCGACGCCGTCGGCGGACGTGACCGGGTCGCCCACCACGAACTCGTCGCCGTCGTCGAGGAGGCGGCCGACGACGTCGAAGCGGACTCGGGCGTCACCTTCGGCGACACGGTCCGCGAGAACGCCGTCGACGCCGCGTGGCGCGAAGTCGTCGTCGGTCGGGAGGCCGACTGTTACCGTCTCGTCGACGACGCGACGACCTCCCGGAAGGACGACGCGGCCGTCGAAGCGCTCGCCCGACGCGTCGCCACGGCGTTCGCCAACGCCGAGGACGCTCGGGACCGACTCACCCACGACACGCTCTCGGGGTACGTCCAGCGTGCCGCCGAGCGCACCAAAGAGCGCGACGACGTGAGCTTCGGCGAGACCGCCCGCGAGAACGTCGTCGAGACGTTCTGGTCGGTCGCGCGCTCGGTCCCCGACGACGCCCCGAGCGTGACGGAGACGGAGGGCGACCGCGATACGGCCAGCGAGTTGCTCGAAGCGATGCGCGAGACGGACATCCTCGCACCACCGACCGACTGTCTCGCGCCCATCACGGGGGGCCTCGTGAAGGCCGGTCTCCAGAAGGAGTACGACGCCGACTTCTACGCCGCGGCGACCCGCGACGCGGAGGTCCACGGCGGCGACCCGTTCATCGTCGAGGCGGGTATCGCCTACGGCGGTGACCTCCCCGCCGAGGGGCAGGTGGACGTCCTCCGGTTCGCCAACCGCGTTCCGCTGGTCTACCAGCGCGGGGCGTGTGCCTCGACGGACGTCGTCAAGCGCATCAACTGGCGCAACTACGGCCTCGACCAGCCGGGCGGGAGCGGGATGCCCAACGGCCCCGCCGTCCTGATGGTCCACGTCGCCTCGACGAACGTCCCGTTCACGAGCGAGTCGAAGGACGCCATCGCCAACGTGCCCGCCATCGAGGACGAGATCGAACTCGCCCTGCGCGAGGCGGCCCGCGAGATGAAACGCTACCTCAACAAGCGCCGCTCGATGGAGAAGCGCCAGCGCAAACAGGACGTCATCGCCGACATCCTCCCGCGGATGGCCGACAAACTCTCGGAGGTCACCGAGCGCGAGGAGTTACACGTCGGTGACTCGCTGGCCCGCATCATGAACAACGTCCTCGTCGAGCGTGAGGTCGACGGCGGGCACGTGAAACTCGTCGTTCGGAACTTCTCGGACACGAACGCCGAACCGGACGTCACCGACATCGTGGGGGCCGACCCCGGCGACCCCGAGGGTGCACAGGTCGTCGAGATGGACGGCGAGTGGTTCGTCAAGTGGTCGCCGACCGTCTCGTCGGGCGAGACGGCAGTACTGGAGTACGACGTGGGCGACGACACGACGTTCGACATCTCGGTCGAGGGAATCGAGGACGCGAAACTGACGGTGAACGCATAAATGAGTTCAGACAGCGACATTCCACGACAGGACGAACTCGCCCGCGAGCGTCTCATCGACCTCGCGGCGGAGTTCTACGACCAGTTCGCCGCGGGGGAGGTGCCGTCGATGCAGATACCCACGCGGACGAAGAGCAACATCGAGTACGACGAGGAGAAGGGTGTCTGGGTCTACGGTGACCGCCACTCCACTCGCTCCGCGAACACCGTCGGCGGTGCCCAGAAACTGCTGAAGGCCATCTACGTCATCGACTTCCTCCAGAACCAACTGGAGGAGAACCGCTCGTCGACGCTGCGTGAACTGTACTACCTCAGCGAGTCCTGGGACTTAGACGCCGCACAGTTCAACTCACAGGACGAGTCGAACGGCCTCATCGAGGACCTCGAAATCGTCTCGCACGTCAAACGCGAGGACTTCCACATGCGTCCGGAGGAGTCCGGCGCGAAGGTGATGGGTCCGCTACTCATCCGCGAGCAGACCAACCGCGGCGAGCGGGAGATCCACTGTCAGGACGACGTCGGGCAGGGCGGCTACCAGATCCCGAACAACGTCGACACCGTCGAGTTCCTCGACCACGACGCCGACTTCGTCATGGCCGTCGAGACCGGTGGGATGCGCGACCGACTGGTCGAGAACGGCTTCGACGAGGACTACCGCTGTATCGTCGTCCACCTCGGCGGCCAACCGGCCCGCGCCACGCGGCGACTGACCAAACGCCTCCACGACGAACTCGACCTGCCGGTCACGGTGTTCACGGACGGTGACCCGTGGTCGTACCGTATCTTCGGGTCCATCTCGTACGGCTCCATCAAGTCCGCCCACCTCTCGGAGTACCTGGCGACCCCTCAGGCGCAGTTCATCGGCATCCAGCCCTCCGACATCGTCGAGTACGACCTGCCGACCGACCCCCTGAGTGACTCGGACGTCAACGCGCTTCGGTCGGAACTGGAGGACCCCCGGTTCCAGACCGACTACTGGCGCGAACAGATCGAACTACAGCTCGACATCAACAAGAAGGCCGAACAGCAGGCCCTCGCCTCGCGGGGCCTCGACTTCGTCACCGACACCTACCTCCCGGAGCGACTGGAGGAGATGGGTATCGTCTGAGCCCGGACCCCCTCCACCCCGTTCGGCCTCGGCGACTCACTCGTTGACCAGCAGGAGTTTCCCGACGAACTCGCCCGCTTCGGCCCGTCGGTGTGCCTCGCTCACCTCGTCGAACGCGAATCGTTCGTCGATGTGCGGGGTGATCGCGCCGTCGTCGACGAGGGTGGCGACGTCGGCCAGTTCCTCACCGATACGTGCCAGTCGCTCCCCTTGGATGACGGGAAGGATGACGAGGACGACGCCGAGTTCGAGCGACGTCTGGTGCATCGGCGAGAGGTCCTGGGTCGAACTCGACTCGGTGGTCACGACGGACCCGAACGGCCGGACCGCGTCGAACGCGGTTTCGAGGTGGTCGTCGCCGACCGGGTCGAAGACGGTGTCGAAACCGCCGTCGCTGGCGTACTCCTCGACGTAGTCCGCGACGTCGCGGGCGGTGTAGTCGACGGTGGCGTCCGCACCGAGGTCGGTTGCCAGCGCCCGGTTCTCCTCTGTCGACCCCGTGGCGGTGACGTTCGCTCCGAGCCACTTCGCCACCTGGACGCCGACGTGGCCGACGCCGCCGCTGGCCCCGTAGACGAGCACCTCCTCGCCGACGTCGACGCTCGTCTTGTCGGTCAGCATCTCCCACGCGGTGAGCGCGACGACGGGGAGGGCGGCGGCGTCTTCGAGCGGGATGCGTTCGGGGGCGTGGGCGAACGTGTCGGCGTGGCCGACGACGGCCTCGGCGAGCGTCCCCTGTCGGCCCGCGCCGCCGGGCATCCCGTACACCTCGTCGCCGGCCTCGAATCGGTCGACGTCCTCGCCCACGGCGTCGACGACGCCCGAGACGTCACAGTGGAGCGTCGCCGGGAACTCGGGGGCGAACGCCGGCAGGTCGCCGCGCCGAATCTTGTAGTCGACGGGGTTGACGCTCGACGCGACGACCGAGACGCGAACCTCCTCGGGGCCGGGGTCGGGCACCTCGACGGTCGTCTCGGTGAACACGTCCGGGTCGCCGAACTCCTCGATGACGTAGGCGGTGTGCGCTGCCATGTGCTCGCTCGATTCGGGTCTCCCGCCGGTGTATCTGGCTCTCCCAGCAATCCGTGTGGGGTGCTCGTGGGCGGTGTCAGTACTCCGTCTCGACGGCCGTCTCCGTCGTCACGTCGTCGCTATCGTCCACGGCGAGGCCGGAGCTGTCACCGCTCGCACAGGAGCGACAGTAGTGGTTCGCGCCCGACGCCGTCGTGAACAGCGGGATGCCGGCGAGGACGTACTCCTCGCGGTAGGCCCGTTCGATACCCTCCTCGACGCTCCCCGAGCAGACGACACAGGGGTTGTCCGTGTCGAAGCGAGTGGTCTCGTCGATAGAGCGCGTGTGACCGAACGTCGTCGGTGGGTGGCGGTCCCGCCAGCGCCGGCGGGTCGCCGGAATCATCCAGAGCGCGGCGAGGAAGAAGAACGCGCCCAGAATCACGAGCGGGAGTTGGAGCGACGAGAGCATGACGGCGGCCATCAGCAGCGAGAACGCTCCGCCGACGTAGCCCATCAGGTCCGCCGAGACGCCGACCGTGTCGCTCGACCCCACGTCCTCGGGGATGCCGACGGTGTCGTCGCCGCCGACCCGCAGGATGCGCCGTTCGCCGCGTTGTGTGTAGCAGTACCAGCCGTACGCGAGGTTCCCGACGCCGCCCGTGAAAAACAGGAGCAGCAGGTGGACGCCGATAGAGCCGTACTCGGGGTTCCGGATCAGGACGCTGTCGCCACGGTCGGACTCCATCTTCCAGCCGTCGACGAGGTGGGCCTCGACGCGCCGCCGGAACGACGTGCGGGCCGCACGGTCGGTGTCGTCGGACTCGCCGGTATTCGTGGCGCTGGTCGAACTCGTCGCGGCCGTCGGAGCCGACTTCGTCTCGGGGCGCTCCGCCGGGGTGGTCTCCCGGCACTGCGTTCCACACTGGGGGCAGTAGTTGGCCGTCTCCAGGAGGTCTGCTCCGCAGTGAGAGCAGAAGTTCGGCCGTGTGGAGGACATACGTGACAATCGAGCGTGTCGGCGGGGTAAAACGTTCCGGTGACTACCACCGTCCCGTGTCGGTCTCGGCCACGGAATCCTTCCCCGTAGCAGGTCGGTTCGCTTTTGCTCCGTTCGACCCCAGTCCCTCTATGAGCGAGTTCTCGTCGTTCGACGCGCTGTGCTCGACGCTCGACGGTCACGAGTTCGACCGCCCGCCCGCGCTGGTCGCCAACGCCCACATCACCGGTCTCGGGGTGGCACGAGCGCTGGCCGCCCACGACGTCCCCGTCGTCGCTCTCGACCGGAGTGGCGACGGCGTGGCCCCTGCCTCGACGGCCGTCACCGCCGCCGGGCGAGTCACCTACCCGCTCGACGACCGCGAGGCGTTCCGCGAGGACGTCGAGGAACTCGTCGACCGTATCGGCCGTGAGGCCGTCGCCTTCGGCTGTATGGACGAGTGGGTCAACGCCTTCGCCGAGACGCGGCCCGACGGCGTCCACCTCTCGTTCGACGCCGACGCCGCCCCGACCGTGCTCGACAAGCAGGAACTGTACGCCAGCGCAGAGCGCCTCGGCGTCCCGTTCCCCGAGACGTACGCGCTCGACGGTGTGGACCCCGACGAGGCCGCCGACGCACTGGGCTTCCCGCTGGTCGTCAAACCGGCCCGGAAGCGCGAGGGCGAGGAGGTGCTGGGGACGAACGTCGTCGACGTCCCGGACCGCGAGGCGTTCGACGAGACGGTCGCGGCGGCACGCGACGCCGATATCCGCGTGCTCGCTCAGGAGAAGGTGGACGTGGCGGTGGGCGAAGACCGGTCGCTGGCGTCGTACGTCCCACCGCGTGCGGCGACCGGAGAGCGAGCGGACCCGCTGGCCGTCGTCGGGAACGCCCGCGTCCGTCACCCCCGAGCGTTCGGCACGTCGTGTGTCGTCGACGTCGTCGAGGACGCGACCATCCGCGAACAGGCGCTCTCGATGCTCACCGACGCCGAGTACCACGGTATCAGCGAGTCGGAGTTCGTCTACGACACCGAGCGCGGCGAACACGTCCTGCTCGACGTCAACACCCGCCCGTGGAAGTGGATCGGTCTCCCGGTCGCTGCCGGACGGAACCTCCCGCTCGCGGCGTACGAGACGGCCGTCGGCGGGGAAATCGACCGTGCACGCGGCCCCGAACGCGCATCGCGGTGGGTCTACCTCCGGGACTTCTTCGCGGGGTTGGCCGGCGGCGAGACACCCAATCTGCTCACCGGCGACCAGTGGCGGGCGATTGCAGGCGGGCGACCGGCGGACGCGGGTGTGACGACGGGTGTCTTCGACAGCACCGACCCCGGCCCGACGGGGCGACTGCTGGAGACGGAGTTCAGCGCTCGAGAGTACTACTGCTCCTGCTGAGTGGTGGACGCGCCGTCGTGTCGAGCGTCCCAGGCGACGGCCGAATCGGCCGGTTTCCCCCGTAGTTTAGCGTCCGGCACACCGAGTGTCGCCAATGAGCGACACGCGGGCGACCGACGCGGAGTCGAGTGGCGACCAGGACGGTCGGATGCGACTCAACCTCTTCACGATGAACGCCGTCGAACACGTCTCGATGGGGAGTTGGCGCTACCCCGGGGACCAGTCGGCACGCTACACCGACCGCACCTACTGGGAGGAGGTCGCTCGGACCGCCGAGCGCGGGGGGTTCGACGCCGTCTTCTTCGCCGACGTCCGGGGCATCTACGACGTCTTCGACGGGTCACGCGAGACGGCCATCCGGAAGGCCGTCCAGACGCCCTCGAACGACCCGTCGTACCTGATCCCGGCGATGGCGAGCGTCACCGACCACCTCGGGTTCGCCGTCACGCGCTCGACGTCGTACACCCAGCCCTACCAGCTCGCCCGCGAGTTCTCGACGCTCGACCACCTCACCGACGGACGGGTCGCGTTCAACGTCGTCACCTCCTACCTCGAATCGGCGGCGCGAAACCTCGGCGTCGACGAACGCCTCGACCACGACGACCGGTACGACCGCGCCCAGGAGTTCATGGAGGTCTGCTACGCGCTCTGGGAGGAGTCGTGGGACGACGACGCCGTCGTCCGTGACCGCGAGGCGGGCGTGTTCACCCACCCCGAGGGCGTCCACGACGTCGACCACGACGGGGAGTTCTTCTCCGTGCAGGGGCCACACGGCTGTGAGCCGTCGCCACAGCGGACTCCTGTGATCTATCAGGCGGGCTCCTCCGAGCGCGGCCGGGCGTTCGCCGCACGGAACGCCGAGGCCGTCTTCGTCAGCCTCCCCACCGAACGCGGGGTACGGGACTACGTCGAGGACATGCGCTCGCGGGCGACCGACCACGGACGAGACCCGGACTCGCTGGCGTTCTTCCCCGGCATCGTCCCCGTCGTCGGCGAGACGGAGGCCCTCGCCGAGGCGAAGTACGAGAGCTACCGCGACGCCATCGACGTGGAGGGTGTCCTGGCGCTGCTCTCTGGGTTCATGGACATGGACCTCTCGGAACTGGACCCCGACGACCGGGTCGAGCACATCGAGACCGACGCCATCCAGGGGGCGGTCGACGCGTTCACGACCAGTGACCCGGACCGGGAGTGGACGGTCCGTGAGGTGGCACAGTTCGCTGGCCTCGGGACGACGTCACCTGTCGTCGTCGGGACGCCCGAAGAGGTCGCAGACGAACTCGAACACTGGTTCACGGAGGTGGGCGTCGACGGGTTCAACGTCAAGGAGGTCGTTCGCCCGGACAGCCTGACGGACTTCGTGGACCTCGTCGTCCCCGAACTGCGCGAACGTGGTCTGCTCCGCGAACGCTACGAGGGTGCGACGCTCCGGGAGAACACCCTGGGGAACGGGCCGCGACTCCCCACGGACCACCCCGGACGGCGGTCGTAGACGGCCGACGGCGGACGCCCGGCGCGAGTTTATCCTCTCGGCCGCCAATCGAGTGGTGTGCTCCAGAGTTTCTTCGACCCCGGCCACGGCCTCCTCTCCTCGTTCGACGAGCGGACGGTCGCCGTCGTCGCGTTCGCCGTGTTCACCGCGGTCGGGGTGTACGCGGAGTATCGCTGGGACTCCAAAGGACTGACCGTCGCCGGTGTGCTGGCCGTGTTCGTCGTCGTCCTCGTCGTCGTCGCGCCGCCACCGTTCTCCGAGGAGTGGCACTACGCCGTCCTCGCGGCCGTTCCGGTGGTCCTCGGCAACTACTTCTATCGGGGCCGGTCGCGGAGAGACGGCCGCGACACGCCCGAGTGACCCGACCGACGGGAAACGAGTTTGTATCGGCTACCCGTAGGCTCGGTGATGACGTTGCCGGACGGTCCGCGTGTGGCACTCCTCGCGGGCGTCGTGTACGCCGGCGTCGCCGGCGGGGTCGTCCTCGCGTTCGACGCCCTCGCCCCGACACTCGCCGCGCCGGTGCTCGAAGCGAGCGCCGTCCTCTCGGCGTTCGTCGTCGGGGCGAGCACGTGGTACGTCGTGGTCGAACGCGCCGACGAGCGAACGGTGTTCCGTGGTGCGGTCGGCGGTCTCCTGACGGGGTCGCTCTCGCACTTCACGATGTGGCTGTTCTACGGTGTCGCGCTCACCCCGGAGCTGTTCTACGTCGCACCGCTGTTCCTCACGACGGGGGTTCCGAGTCTGCTCGTCTTCGGTGTCGTCACCGTCCCGCTGGCGACGGCGACCGGAGCGGCGGTGGCCGTGGTCGAATCCCGGACGAACGAGAGCCGGGCGGGAGTCCCGGACCGCTGACGACGCTGTCGTCAGGACTCGTCGAGTACGACCGGGACGCCACGACTCGCCACGTCGGCCGCGAACGCCCCGGATTCCGTCTCTAGCGCGTCGAACGTGTTGTAGTGGATGGGGAGCACGAGGTCCGGTTCCAGCGTCGCCGCGAGGACCGCGGCCTCGTGGCGGTCCATCGTGAACGACCCGCCGATGGGCGGGCAGAACAGCGAGCAGTCGACCGCCTCGTGGCTATCGAGCGCGTCGGAGTCACCCGGCCAGAACGCCGTCGTGCCGCCGAGTTCGACGTGGAACCCGCAGCCGAACCCGTCCGGGTGGAACGGCGTCCTGTCGTCACGAGTGTGTGGGCCGTCGGGGTCGTTGTACGCCTCGGTCACGGTCACCTCGACGCCGGCGACGGTCACTGTGTCGCCGTACCCGACCCGTTCGACGTCGTACGGGAGGTCTTCGAGCGGGTCGACGTCCCGTGAGATAGCGTCGGCGTCGACGGCCTCGAACGCGACGACGGTGGCGTCCTCGCCCGCGACTCGTCGGACGGCATCCGAGTCGTAGTGGTGGTCGTGGGTCACGCAGACGACGTCCCCGTCCCGCGCGTCGTAGTCGACCGGGTCGGGGTGGCCCACGTCGGAGGAGTCCGGTCTCCACTCGCCGGTGAGCACGCCGTAGCGGCCGGGGTCGAGGTAGACGACGCTGTCGGTCGATTCGAGGCGGAGCGTGGCGTAGCCGAACCAGTCGGCCACGAGACCCTCGTGTCTGATGGTCACGTCCGGTGGTTGGGAGAGGACGGGCAAAAGCGCGGGAGATGCGGAGAGCCGTGCCGCGAGGGACTCCGGTCGTCAGGCCTGGAGGTCGGCAGCCACGTCCGCCTCGGTGATGATACCGCGCATCTTCCCGCCCTCGACGACGATGACGGCGTCGTGGTGGTCGAGGTGGTTGTCCACCTCGTCGAGCGTGGCGTCGCGGCCCACGGTGGTGAGCGCCTCGCGCATCACCTCGGCGACGGGCAGGTCGCCGAGGCCCTCGTTCTCGTCGACGCGCCGGATGTCGCTGGTCGAGATGAGGCCGACGGGGTAGCCGTCACGCGCGACGGGCAGTTGGGAGTAGCCCTCCGCGCTCATCGTCTCGACGGCCTCACGGACGCTGTCGTCCGGAGCGACGGCGATTACGGGTTCGTGCATGACGTCCTCCGCACGGCGAATCGCCCCTTCCGCGGCGTCCATCGCCTCGACGATACGACGGAGTGTCGACAGTCGCGGGTCCACGTCGTCGCCCTCGATGCGAGCGATGAGCGGTTGGGAGACGCCGGCACGCTCGGCCAACTCGCTCTGGGTCAGTTCCAGGGAGTGACGCCGTTCGCGGAGGTCCTCTGGCGTCGGCAGTTTCATACCCCACTGATAACCAGAGGTAATACAAAAACGTTCCGTCGTCGGGACGGGTGGTCGCGGGCGATTCGAGTACACCGGGACCGAGGAGCCGCCCCTATCTGTCAGGAGTTTTAGATACTTTTACTGACATTCAATTCTGCATTCTCTTTTCTGTGAGAGTACCGATTGGACTAGAGATTCATTTTAACTGTCCTATCAATCGCAAAAATGCATTATGTACGTGACACGAGTACGATTGATTGCGACAATGAGCAGACTGACTAAATCGCGGCTGTTAGCGATAGCTGTCGTAGTCCTGGTCGTAGCAGGACCGATGGCGTCGTTCGCGGGTGCATCGGACGGACTGACTCCGGAGACGACGGCGACACAGGAATCGACCGGCGAGCACTGTGGCGGCATCGACGTCGTCGGCGACAACAACACGATAATCGTCGAGGACGGCGCTGACCTCTCCGAGTGTGGAGGTATCGACGTCGAAGGAGACGACAACTACGTACAGGTCGGCGGCGACGGTGAGAGCCGACAGTGCACACCTCCGGACGACGGTGACGACGGCGCTGACGATGGCGGTATGGACGATGGCGACGACGGCGCGGATGATGGCGATGACGGGATGGACGATGGAGATACCGGAGACGACGGCGCGGATGATGGCGATGACGATGCAGATGACGGCGATGATGGGATGGACGACGGCGCTGACGAAGGCGACGATGCAGATGACGGCGATG
>NZ_WSZK01000043.1 GCF_009791395.1 Halomarina oriensis | reverse complement strand
GTCATCGGTGCCACCCCTCGTCGCCTCCCGTCGATAGTCGCGTCGGTGGAGTCACTGTCACTCGCCACTCGCCGAACCGGAATGAACGTACTGCCGGCCGCGCGTCAGCGCAACAGCGTGTTCAGCGCGTCGGGGACGACCAGCACCCGACTGCCGGGGTCGACAGCGTCTCCGACGCTCTCGCGGGCCGTCATCAGACACTGCTCGACCACTTCGGGGTGGTCGCTGTTCGTCACGTACACCGGATGCTCGCGGAGCGTGCGAGCGACGACGAACGCGCGCTGTGCTCCCGGTTCGTAGCCCGTACGCATCTCGTCGTACAGCGAGGAAGGGTCCGTCGCCTCCGAGAGTCGGTCGAAGAACCGCTGTTCGCCACGCCCCTCGCCGGCACCCTCCTGCAAGCGTGCCGGGACGACGACCAGACCGTCGTCGCCCACCGGGTCGTGCGCACCGAGGACGACGTAGGTGGCCGCACGCGTCGCCTGGTAGAGGTTGGCGTCCTTGGGTGCGCCGACGCCCGCCACGACGGCGTCGTACCCGTCGTCGACCGTGACCGCCAGCGCGTCGCGGGCGGTGGCCGCGAGTTCGCGGACCACCGCGCGAGGGTCGCCGGCCGCGACACCCAGGACACCCTGCGGACCGCGGGTGACGTTCAGACAGAACTCGACGCCCGCGACGTCGCCGGCCCGGTCGACGAACTCGCGGAACGGGTTGTCGGCGATACGGCCGAGGCGGACACCCTCCTTCGAGAGCATGTCGGGGCCGTGGGTGTGGCGGATGAGCGGTTCGCCACCGGCCCCGACCACGACGGTCTTCGCCCCGCCCGAGAAGCCGGCGTACTGGTGGGGTTCGACCATCCCCGTCGAGAGGACGTGGTCGGCGGCGGCGACGGTCCGGTTCAGTTCGATGGCGACACCGTCGGACTCGCTCCGCTCGCCCGACGAGTCCCCACTCGCACGGCTCGCGGGGACACCGTCGACGGTCCCTGCGGTCACCGTGTCGTCGGGGTCGTGGTTCTCCGCGAGCGGTGCGAACGCGCCGAGCATCGCGTCGAGTTCGGCGTCGGTCATCGGGCGGTGGAGACCGAGGCCGACGACGACGCTGACCTGTTCGCGGGCGACACCGAGTCGTTCGAGTCGCTCGACGAGCGGTGCGAGCAGCGCCTCGTCGGGCGTCGCGCGCGTGAGGTCCGTGACGACGACGGCGACGGTGTCGTCTGGGTCGACGAGCGTCCCCAGTGACGGGCCGTGGGGGTCGTCGAGTGCCCGTTCGGCGGCCGCTCGCGGGTCGACCGGGGCACCGCCCGGTGCGCGAGCGACGTCGACGGTGCAGTCTGGCAGGTCGACCGTGACCGACTCGTCACCGAGCGGGACGCGGACGGACCGGTCGTCGTCGCGGTCCATACTCAGACGATGTCCTCGCGGGTCGCGAAGTACTCGAAGACGAGGCCGAGGCCGAACCCGAAGACGAAGTGGGCGACGAGCGTCAGCACGACGTAGATGTAGAGTGCGTTACCGGTCTGGTCGCCGTAGAAGGCGATGACGAACCCCGTCCAGAGGACGAACCCGAACGAGACACCACGGAGCGGGAGCGACGACCCAGGGAGATAGCGTTCGACCGAGGCGAACAGCAGCGGCCACGTCGTCATCCCTCCAGCGAGGAAGATGAGGTAGCCGACCGCGACGGTCAGCCCCGGCGAGAGGACGGCGTCGAGGCTGAGCAGGGCGGCCAACTCCGCGAACGACTCGAAGTCGAACGCGCCGAACACCTGCGCGACGAGCAGGACGACGGTCATCATCGCGGTACCGACGAACCCGCCGGCCGCGCCGATGAGGCCGTCCCGAACGATGGCGGCGATGTCCTCCGTCGCAGTGGGGGTGATCTCACCTCGATTCTCCTCGGGCGAGAGCTCTCCGCTCTCCTCAGCGTCGGTCGACATACCCCTACCGAGGGGAGCCGTCGTCAAAAAGGCGTGTCCGTCGACGACCCCCTGTTCGGCCCGCTCGCTACGTCGCCCACTCCAGCAGACGCTCGTAGAACGGGTCACTGCGGAGCGCCCGTTGGTCACCGACGAGACAGCACGCACGTTTCGCCCGACTCAACGCGACGTTCATCCGGCGATGGTCCTCGAAGATGGGGCCGTCGAGGGCACCCGTCGCCACCGTCGAGAGCACGATGACCTCCTTGTCGGACCCCTGGAACCGGTCGACGGTGTCGACGGCGACCCCCTCGGGCGCTCGGTGCTGAACCTCCGAGACCTGTGCGCGGAACGGCGCGATGACGCCCACGTCCTCGGGGGCGACGCCGGCGTCGAGGTACGACTGCACTACCTCACACACTCGCTCGGCCTCCACGGGGTTGGTGTTGCCCGTCCGGTGTCCCGACGGGTCGACGAACGCCACGGGGTCGGCGAGTTCCGGCGGGAGGGCGGCCTCCGAGACATTCGGCAGGTCGTCGAGCCGTCGTCCCGCGACCTCCGGCCCCGCCGGTCGCAACCTCCCGTCGTAGAACTCCCGAGAGGAGAACCACTGGATGCGCTGGCTCATGCGGTACTGGCGGTCGAGCATCACCGACGCGTCCGGATACTCCTCGATGAGTCGCTGGAACAGCGATTCGGACAGGTCTGCTCGCGGTCCACTACCGCTCGCGTTCGAGGCGCGTTGCGCCTCGCTGCTCTCGCTTCGGACGACCGGTGGCAACTGCTGGTGGTCGCCGACGAGTACGAACCGGTCGGCGAGGTTTACGGCGGCGAGGCTCCCCGGTTCGGTGAGTTGGCCCGCCTCGTCGACGATGGCCGTGTCGAACTCTAGCGACTGGACGAGACGCGAGCCACAGGAGGCGGTCGTGGCGGCGACGACCGACGCCCCTTCCAACTCGGCGACGCGTTCGTCGGGGTCGCCACGTGTCGAGAGTCGGAACCGCTGCATGTCCTCGCGGACGCCCGACTCCGTGCCGACGCGGACGACGTCGGTGAACCCCTGGTCGACCAGCGCTTCGAGCGCGTTGTCCACGGCACGGTTCGTGAACGCCGACAGCAGGACGCGCTCGCCCCGGGCGACCAGTTCTCGGACCGTCGTCGCCAGCGTGTACGTCTTTCCGGTGCCGGGTGGACCCTGGACGACGGCGCAGTCCTCGGCCGTCACGGCGAGTCGAACGGCGTCGTCCTGCGCCTCGTTGTTGCCGATGAACGTCCGTCCCGCCGCTCGTGCGTCGTCGAACGCCGGCGCACGGCGGCCGAACAGCACGTCCTTGCGGTCCTGACTCCCCTTCAGCACGGCGTCGTGGACCGCCGTGAGCATCCGGTCGACGCCGAACTCCGAGGGGTAGACGTCGAGTCGCCGAAGGTCGACCGGTTCGTCCGTCGTGACGACGATTTCGTCACCGAGCGTCACGACGCGGGCCAACTCGGCCACGCCACGCGTCGGGTGGCCGTCGCTGGCGAGGACGACGTCACCTTCACGAATCTTCGAGACGGCGTCGCTGCCCTCCGCGCGGAGTTCCCAGCGGCCGTCGTCGAGTTGCCGCTGACCGAGCGGTTCGAGGTCGATGAGGGCTCTGTCGTCGTCGGCGCGCTCCTCGGCGCTCTGCTCCCACAGCTTCGCGTACTCGCGGTGGACCGAACGACGCTCCTCCTCGATGGCCGCGAACGTCTCGCGGAGGTACTCGCGTTCTGCCTCGGGCACTGGCGACCCGATCTGTCCGGCTTTCGACTCCTCGTCGAGACGCCCGGCGACGACCATGCAGGTGTCCTGCTCGAAGCAGTACTCGCACTTCGCGCCCGACTCGTAGCCCGTCGGCACGTCGCCACGGACCGCGGTGGCCGCAATCTGGTTGCGCTGGCGGACGACGTACTGGAGGAAGCCACGTCCGATGGTGAAGTCCTTCGCGGGCGAGAGGTCTCCCGTCTCCTCGTGGCGGTCCAGCACGCTGTTCTTCGTGTAGAGGAGCGTCCCGGTGTCGGGGTAGGTCGGCCCCTCGCCGTCCTCGGCGGTCGTCACCTCCCCGCCGTCGGCCGCCACGCCCGTCGTCCGCCCCTCCGCCCCGTACTCGCCCAGCAGGAGCGCGTAACACGCCGCCTGCACCTTGTCCTGGAAGCGTGGTTCCTTCCGCAGGTTCTTGCCGGTCTTCAGTTCGACCGGCACGCCGCGACGGATGGCGTCGGCCCGGCCCTTGAGGCCGAACCGCTCCCCGATGAGCGTCCGTTCCGAGCGCCAGTCGTCTTCCTGCCCCAGGGCACCCTGCGCCAGCCAGTTCTCGACCGCGCGGGCGTTCTCGCGGACGTCGCCGGCCACCTCGTCGGCGGTTCGTCCGAGCAGGCCGAGTTCGAGGCCGGCGTCCGCGACGTGGTCCTCGATGGCCTCGTCCAGGTCTCGGCCCCGGAGCAGGTCCCCGAACACCTCGTGGACGAGCGTCCCCTTCACGACGGGGTAGTTCAGCGGCGTCGCGGTGAGGTTCCCGAGGTAGTACATTCGGGGGCACTGCACCCACGAGCGCACGTCGGTCACGTTCACGAGGTAGGAGGGTTCGACGACGACGAACGACTCCTTCGACGTACTGTAGCGCGTCTCGCCGTTCCACTCCTCGGTCTCGGGGTCCGTGACCAGCAGGTCCATGCCGGGGTCTATCCACTCGGCCAGTTCGGTCCACTTCGGCCAGAGCGTCACGGTCACGGGGTCGCCACGCCCCTCGTCGGGGCGCAACGACAGTTCGAGCAGTTCGCGGTCGCCGTAGCGCGTGCTGACGGTCTTCGGGTCCCCCACCTCACTGACGACGCCGCGCAGTGTCACACCTGAACGGACGGGCGAGCGAAAAAGAGCGTGTCGGTCGTCCGAACCGTCGGCGAGGACGAGCGCACCACGCACGGGTGTCGGCAACGACTGCCGATTTATCTCTCCGCGACCCGTACAGGGACACATGAACACTCGACAGCGGTTCGGTATCGCTGCTGGACTGGTCGGCCTCACCGCCGCGGTGAGCGTGCTCGCCGCACCGGCGCTCCCCGAGCAACTGGTCACGCGCTGGGACGCCGCCGGCGACCCGAGCGGTTCGATGTCGAAGACGACCGCGCTCGCGCTCGTGCCACTGCTCTCTGCGGGTCTGGTCGCGCTGCTCGCCGTGCTCCCGCGCGTCGACCCGCTCGGCGAGAACGTCGAGACGTTCCGGGCGACCTACGACTGGTTCGTCGTACTACTGGCGGGGTTCATGCTGGTCATCCACGTCGCCACCGTCGCCGCGAACCTCGGCTACGCCGTCGACGTCACGCTCGTCGTGCTCGGCTGTGTCGCCGTGCTGTTCTACGGCGTCGGCGTCCTCCTCGAACGGGTCGAGCCGAACTGGTTCGTCGGCGTTCGCACGCCGTGGACGCTCAGCGACGAGGCGGTGTGGGACCGAACCCACGCGCTCGCCGCACGGCTGTTCAAACTCACCGCTCTCGTCGCGCTGGTGGGCCTCGCGTTCGGGGAGTACGCGCTCTACTTCCTGCTCGTCCCGGCGCTCCTGACGGCCGCCATCACGGTGGGCTACTCCTACGTGCTGTACGAGCGTCGCCACGACGGGACGGACGGCACGGAGTCGGGGCTGTGAGTCGAGTCTCGCTCGCGCCGTAACGACTACCTCCCTCCTCGCCCCGCACTGGGTATGACCGACGTCTCGGCAGGCGACACGACCAGCTACGAACGGACGTTCACCCGCGAGGACGTCGAGCGGTTCGCCGACGTCTCGAGAGACGAGGGCGAACACCACGTCGAAGCCGACGAGGAGGGGCGACTGATGGTTCACGGTCTGCTCACCGCGACGCTCCCCACCAAGCTGGGCGGTGACCTCGACTTCGTCGCGCGGACGATGGACCTCACGTTCCACCGGCCGGTCTACACCGGCGAGACGGTTCGCTGTGAGATGACCATCACTGACGTCGAACCACAGGAGGGCCGCACGCGCGTCCAGTCACGCGCCGAGTGCACCAACGAGGACGGCGACGTCGTGCTGGTCGGCGAGTACGACGGCGTCGTGTTCGACTGACCGACCCCGTCCACCGTCCCGACGTTTATCAGTGGAGACGCGGCCAGCGTCGTCGTGCGCTGAGAGAGGCCGCGAGTGGGGAGGCGGGTGTGCGACGGTCCGCTCGCGGAGCGGCCGGTGTCGCCTGCTAGCCAGACCGACCGTGAGACAGCCGTGTGTCTCCTCTACTCGAAGTCGGGGTCGCGCTTCTCGACGAACGCTTCCATCCCCTCGCGCTGGTCGTGCGTGCCGAACAGCCCCGACCAGAGGCGACGCTCGAACGCGAGGCCCGCGGACTGTGGCATCTCGTGGACCTGGTTGAGCGCCTCCTTCGCGCTCTGGAGGGCGAACGCCGGTTTCTCCGCGAGTTCCCGAGCCATCTCTGCGACGTAGTCGTCGAGTTCGTCCTGAGCGACCACCTCGCCGACCAGGCCGAGGCGCTGGGCGTCTTCGGCGTCGACACGCTCGCCGAAGAACACCATCCGCCGGGCGGTGGCGTCACCGACGATACGGGTCAGGCGCTGCGTACCACCCCATCCGGGGACGATACCGAGGTCGATCTCGGTCTGACCGAGGACGGCGGTGTTGCTCGCCACCCGGAGGTCTGCCGCGAGCGCCAACTCACAGCCTCCGCCGAAGGCGTAGCCGTTGACCGCGGCGACGACCGGACCGGGGTACTGCTCGATGGCGTCGGTCACTGCGTGGCCCAACTCGGCGTACTCCTGTGCTTCCGCCGTCGAGAGGTCCTGCATGTAGGAGATGTCCGCGCCGGCGACGAACGCGTCGTCACCCGCCCCCGTCAGCACGAGGACGCGGGCGTCGGCGGACTCGATGGCGTCGAGGAGGTCCTCCAGTACCTCGGTGTTGAGCGCGTTCAGCGCGTCGGGGCGGTCGACGGTGAGCGTCAGGACGTCACCGGTTCGTTCGCGTCGGATTGGATCGCCGGACATGGTCGGGGTGACGCCCACCGCCGTTGTAAGCGTTCGCGCCGACCTCTCCGAGGGCCGATACGTTGAAGCGCGACTGTGACCGACTCGGTGTATGCGCGTTCGAGACTGGCGGGACATCCTCGACGACGTCGCCGAGTCGTCGGCCGCCCCCGACGACTGGCGAGCGGTCGCCGGTGACCGGCACGACGGCATCGGTGAAGACCTCTACCTCGGCCACCCCGACGCCGGCGTCTTCCAACTCAAGACGTACGCGAAGAACCCCTTCGAGGTACAGGGCGTCGGCACCGAACTCGCCCGTCGAATCGACGACGACCTCGACCCGCTCTTTCCCGAGCGTGCGGGCGGTCGCTTCGGCGTCCAGCGGGGCATCGAAGACGGGAACGACGCCGAACAGGCCGTGAAGCGCCTCGGGTCGGTCGTCGAGACCCACCGCGACGCCCCGACGACGCCCGGCGACTTCTTCGAGGACGTGATGGACGCCCTCGACAGCCCCGCCTACGGCCCGATGGAGTACGACGCCTACGGCCGGCCCGACGGACTGGACCACCTCGCCGACGAGTTCGAGGAGGCCGACCGCCTGCTCGACGCCGACCTCGACGACCTGGTCGACGAGGGGGGCGTCGGTCACGGGTTCCAGTAGCCGCGGGGCGGCGTGACTCGCCGCTCACCGCCTCCCTCGCCCGGCATCCAGTAGCCGTAAGTCTCGCCCCGCCCTCGCGTCGGTATGACCGTCGCGGACACCATCGAGGCGTACTACGACGCCCTCCGTTCGGGCGACCCACTCGCGCCGTTCTTCCTCGACTCACCCGACACCGTGAAGTTCGGCCTCTCGGAGCGACTCGACGGCGTCGAGGACGTCGCGGAGGGCCTCCGAAGCCAGACCGAGACGACCCGCGAGTGGGTCGTCGAGAGCTCCGACCTCGTCACCGGTGCGCACGGTGAGACCGCCTGGTTCGCCGACAGCGTGTTCATGGGCTGGACCGACACCGAGCGCTCGATTCGCTACGAGTTCGAGACGCGCTGGTCGGGGACGCTGGTCCGGGTCGACGGCGAGTGGCGCTTCGCCAGCGTACACGTCTCGACGACGGAGGCGCTGTAGATGGTCGGGCCGATGACCACCGAGGAGCGCTCGCAGTACATGCGCTGGCTGAAACTCGGGTTCGTCCTGCTCATCGGAGTCTCGGCGGGGCTCATCACGTTACTCGGGAGTCCGACACTGCTGGAGGTGGCGCTGGTGACCGGCGTGGGACTGGTGTTCGGCGCGATAGTCGTGGCCGTGGTGTTTCCGGGGACGGGAGAAGTGAAGCGGGTTCGGCGGTAGCGGACAGTCCCTACTCGGTGACGTACTTGCTCTTCGTGGCGGTTCCGTCTTCGACCGTCAGCTTGATTCTGAAGTCACGTTTCGGCTTGTCGCCCGTGAGTGTGACCGTCACTTCGCCGCCGGAGGGGTCGCCCGTCTTCGAATCGACGACGGTCCAACTGCCCCCGTGCTTTCGCTGAAGTTCGGCTTCGACGGAGAGCGGGTCGCCGTCGGGGTCACTGACCGAGATTTCGGCGGTGAACGTCCGCACCCCGCTGTTGCCTTTGCCGGATGTCTCCGACGAGATGGTCACGCTCTCGATAGTCGGTGGAGAGTTCGAGTCACCGGCACCACCGGTACCGCCGCCATCACCAGTGTCGGAGCCGCCGTCGTCGCTACCGCCGTCACCAGCGCCAGCCCCGCCACCGCCGCCCCCACCACCGGTACCTGCCCCACCACCTCCATCACCGGGGTTGACGACGACACCGTCGTTCGGTGTCGGCGGCGTCGCCGTCGCGCCGACACCGAACGGTCCGTCGACGGTGACGGTGTTCACCGAGATGTGGAGGAACGACAGCTGCGGTGCGATGACGGTGTCCGAGCGGAGCGTGATGTCCATGGTCGTCAGGTCGGGGTCGAAGTTCACGTCGCTCGACTGTCGCACGGTGACCGGTCCTGCGATGACCGCTCCGTCGAGGACGGAGTTCCCCGTCCCGATACAGACATCGGCGTAGTAGCCACCTAAGTCGCACTGGTTCTGTGAGGTTGGGAACGCGGTGTTCGGCCCCGACACTTCGCCGTTGGACCCACGCGGTGCGAAGATGACGCCCTCGAAGTGCGTCCCGCCGTTGGCCATCCCGACCTGCGTCGTCGACCGGCCGACGACCTGGAGGTGCTCGGCGTCGACGGACCCGCCACAGCTCTCGACGCACATCGTCTGGCTCCGGAGCGTGAAGTCGCCGTCGAGCATGATTCGGAGGTGGTGGTCGCCGGGGTTCGTGACCAGCAGGTTCGCGCTGTCGAACACCATGTCACCCTTCACGACGACGGTGACGTTCCCAGCAGAGAGGTCGGCGGTCACGTCCGACGTCGGAGCCATCCCGTCCTCGTAGTAGTAGGTGTTGCCACCGGTCAGCGTTCCGCCCTCGGTGGCTCCCTTGTCGATGACTGCGGGGTCGTTCTCCGCGGACTGTAGCTGTCCGTCGACGAACGGGTCCATCGCGTAGTGGTCCCCCGAGTAACTCGACTGCGTTCCGGAGTGAGTCCCGGCGGCGCTCGTGTGGACGTCGCCGGCGACCGAAATCGGCCCGTCGACGTTCGCGTTCCCGGTTCCGATGTGGACGTCACCCTGTTCGATGGTGAACGCGTCGTTGAACTCCGCTGGGTGTTCGATACGCCCCAGCTCCGCCGTAATCGTCTGGTCGTCGTGATCGACGATGACTTGGGAGTTGTCGACCCGTTCCTCGAAGAACGTCGCCCAGCCCATGTAGTACTCGCTCTGGATGGTGACGACCATCACGGAGTTCTGGACCTGGCCGGGGCCGACCCGCACCGAGTCGTGTTTCTTCCTGACCGTCAACTGGCGCGGGTCGTGCACACCGGGCGAGACGGCGACGATGGGGAGGGTGAGGGTCTCGCCGCGGTAGTGGAGTTCGGGGGGTGAGACCATCGTCGTCGACCGGCCGTCGCCACGCCAGACGCCGCCGCCCTGGTAGGCGAGCGTCTCACCGTTCTTCTCGTAGGTGATCTGCCCGAGTCGCTGGTCGAGGACGTTGACTTCGGTACCATCGGGGAGTCGTTGTGTGATGGTCACCGTCCCGGTGTACTCGGTCCTGAAGTTCCCCTCGTCGTTAACGCCGAGAGCGACGCTCTGGGACTCGCTCTCGCCGAGTGCGACCATCGCGGCCTTGGCGTCGAGCTGCGTGAACGCCGTCTCGGCACGCTGGACCTCCGCCTGGTCCTCGATGCCGCCGAGCGCCTGCCCCCCGACCACGAGCATGGTCGAGACGGCGGCGATGGTGAGGAAGACGAGGAGGACGTAGCCGATGACGGGCGACTGGCCCCGGTCACCCGAGTCGCCCGGCCTGCACGCACGAGAGATATTCATGAAAGTCGACAAGCGGCCAGAAACCTTAACACCTTGCCTTGGGCAGGACAGTCGGCTTTCCGATACAGTCCGGGCGGTATGGGTCGCCCTCGGTACGTCTTTGTAGCTGCATCTTCGACAGAGCGTATGCCACGAGCGAGCGTCGTGGGGGCCGGAATGACGAAGTTCGGTGTCCACGACTCGACACTCTCGGAACTGTTCGCCGAGGCGGCTCTCTCGGCGTTCGACGACGCGGGCGTCGGTCCCGACGACGTCGACGCGCTGTACTTCGGCAACGCGATGGGCGGTCAGACGGAGAACGACACCCACCTCGCGCCGAAGGCCGCCTCGCGTATCGGGCTGGCGGGCGTCCCCTGCCAGCGGTTCGAGGACGCCTGTGCCACCTCCGCGAACGCGTTCAAGAACGCCGTCCATGCCGTCGAGGCGGGCGTCCACGACACCGTGCTCGTCGGCGGGTCCGAACGCTGTACCCCCGTGACGGGCCTGGGGACGGCGGAGATGACGCGCATCTTCGCCAGCGCCTCCGACCGCCACTACGAACAGCCGACGGGGCTGACGTTCCCCGGCGTCTTCGCGCTCCTGACGAAGCGTCACATGCACGAGTACGGGACCACCGAGGAGCAACTCGCACACGTCGCGGTGAAGAACCACGCCAACGGCGAGCACAACCCCATCGCCCACTTCGGCAAGCAGACCACCGTCGAGGAGGTGCTGGAGGGACCGGTCGTCGCCGACCCGTTCCGGCTGATGGACTGCTGTCCGTTCTCCGACGGCGCGTCGGCGGTGCTCGTCACCTCGACCGACCGAGCCGACTCCTTCGACGACCCGGTCGACGTGAGCGGCGTCGGTCACGCCACCGACGTCGTCCCGCTGGGCGCGAAGCCGGTGCCCCACGCGACCGAAGCGGCCCGGAAGGCGGCCGCACAGGCCTACGAACAGGCCGGAGCGAGCGCCGACGAGATGGACTTCGCGGAGGTCCACGACTGCTTCACCGGCGCGGAGATCATGGCCAGCGAAGCCATCGGCTTCTTCGAGGACGGCGAGGGTGGCCCCGCCGCCGAGGCGGGCCGCTCGTCGCTCGACGGCGACCGACCCATCAACCCCTCGGGCGGTCTGAAGGCGAAGGGCCACCCCATCGGCGCGACCGGGACCGGCCAGATCGTCGAACTGACCGAACAGCTCAGAGGCGGTGCGAAGGAACGCCAGATAGACGGCGCGACGAAGGGTCTGGCCCACAACCTGGGTGGCGACGCCGCAACTACCGTCGTCACGGTGATGGAGGTGCGCGAATGAGCGCCCTGACCCACGAGGAGTGGGCCGACGCCCTGCGCGAGGGCGACCTGCTCGGCGTCACCTGTACGGACTGCGGGCGGACCTACGCGACCCCGTTTCTCGTCTGTGACGAGTGTGGCTCGCGCGACCTCGAACGCACCGCGCTCCCCCGCGAGGGCGTCGTCTACACCGAGACGACCGTCCAGGTCCCTCCCGAGCAG
>NZ_WSZK01000042.1 GCF_009791395.1 Halomarina oriensis | reverse complement strand
CGATGAGACCACCGAAGATGGTGAGGCTCCCAGACCGGTACACATCAGGACGATTTCGGTGGCGTTGACCAGGCCGTGACGCCGGAAGACGAACAGCGACTCGTAACCGGACTCGCTGGTCATCAGTTCGGGGGAGTACCCCAGGAGATTGATACCCCACTGCGTCTGGACGGCGACGGTCTCGATGAGCCAGCCTCGGAGCGCGTCGCTCGTGAGGAAGGGGAGGTAGATGAGCCCCATCACGCCGACGGCCCGCGATGACGTCACCAGCCAACGAGTCACGGCCGCGAGCGAGGAGGTAGCCGGCGTAGAGACAGCCCGGAACCGCGACGGCGGCGGCGACGCCCTCGATGGCGCTCTGGACGACGAAGGTGAAGTGGGGGACCAGCAGCGCCCAGAAGACGGCGAAGACGCCCCACGCGAGGACACAGAGCGACCGGCCGAGGCGACGGTCGACGGTCACCAGCAGCGAGCCACCGGTGAACAGGCCGACGACGAGCCACGCCAGCAGGTCGGTCGTAGGTGATGCCATGAAATCCTGACTGTACCTCTGGCGCGGGTGGATAAGTCTCCTGTGGTCCGGGCGGGTCAGTACCAGCGAATCTCCGTCGCCCGGTGGCGCGTGTTGTACGCTTCGAGACCCTCACCCATCACGCCGCGGACGTAGAGGTCGTCGTAGAGCGTCGTGTGCGTGTAGTCGACGAACGTCGCCGGAACCACGAGGTCGCCGTCCTCGCGGACGACGCTGGCGAGTATCGTGTAGGCGTGTTTGTGCCGCGCGTCCCTGACGTAGCCGGCGACGACCGGGACCGACTGCTCGCGTGCCGGCCGCGCGTGGAACGCCTCGATAGAGCGGAAGACGAACTCGTAGCAGAACATCCCCGTCTCGCCGTTCGCCAGCAGAGCGTCGAACGCGACGGGGTCCGCGAACGAACTCCGGAGGTCAGCCGCACCGAACAGCACGTTGTCCTCGACCGACCCCGCGAGATACCGCTCGACGTCGTAGTCCGCGTACTCCCGAAAGCCGTCCGTCAGCCCGTGGACCACCGATTTGGGGTCCGTCGCGTCCGCCTCGGTGAACCGCTCGACGGTCGCCGCCGGTTCGTCGCGGAACCACGGGCCACGACTCGCCTCGACGACGGCCGGCCGTGGCTCGGCGTCTCGGCAGCGCTCGAAGAACGCGTCGACCGTCGAGAACTCGAAGCGAACGTCGCCGGCGTCGATGGCGGCCGCATCACGGACGAACGCGACCAGCGCACCGTCGAGTCCGTGGTCCGCGTCGACGGCCCGCGCTCGCTCGACGTCCGTCCGACCGAACGTGTGCTCGCCCGCCTCGGAACTGACGGTGAGGTCCGCCCCGTCCAGTCGGGCCGTCGCGTCACCGAGGGCGAACGTCTCGGCCTGTGGACCGAAGGCGTCGCCCGCGACGCTGGCGAGGTCCTGGTCGTGGAGGTTCGTGCCGACGAGCACGCCGTAGCCCAGCACGACGTTGTCGAGGGCTCTGAACCCCGCGAGGGCCGTGACACCCCCGCCGAGGAGTTTGAGGGCGCGGCGGCGACCGATGTCCATGGTGGTGTCTGTGCGGCGACCGGTAAGTATCTTCCAGAAGGAGTCGGGGCGCTGTCGCTGGCTGGTGTAGCGTCCGAAAGAAAGTATCGCGGGTGACCGGAGCGAGGTCCGGTAGTGTTACCAGTTAGTTGTCGCGGCGCACTGCGAGCAGTGCGGCGGCGACGAGTGCGACGAGCGCGACGATGATACCGAAGCCGGGCTGGCTGGTGTCAGTCGTCGGCGTGCCGTCGTCGGTCTGCTCACCCTCAGTCGTCGTCGGCTCGGACGGCGTCGGAGTCTCCTCCGTCGTGTCCGTCGGGGTGCCGGTCGTGCCGTCACCCTCTCCGCCGACCGTCAGCTCTGCGCTGTCGGTGACCGGGGAGCCGTCCTCGTTCGTGTACGGACCGTCGTCCGAGCCCTCGCTCGTGACGAAGTCGTACTGCTGGTTGTCGTTCGTGTCCATGTGCGGCATCGCGATGACCGTGGACGTGTTCTCGAACGCGGTGTCGAGCGTCACGTTGAGGTCGGTCACGTTACCGGCTTCCTGGTACTCGGACGTACCGCGGACGGACTCGATGACTGCGCCGTCCTGCAGCGTGTCGTCGTGGATGGTCACGAAGCCACCCTCGGGGAGGGAGGCGCTCGCGATGGTGACGACCGAGCCGTCAGTCGTCTGGTCCTCGACGGTGACGGAGGCCGACGTCGACTGGTTGCTCACGGTGATCTCAGCCGAGTCGACGACGGGCGAACCGTCATCGGTGTACGGACCGTCCTCGGAGCCTTCCGAGGTGACGAAGTCGTACTCCTCGTTACCGTTCGTGTCCATGTGGGCCATCGCGATGGCCGTGCCGGACTCGTTGTACGGTGCGTCGAGGGAGATCTCGATGTCCGAGCTCTCGCCCGATTCGAGGTAGTCGGAGGTGCCCCGGACCGAACCGAGGACCTCGCCGTCCTGCAGCGTGCTGTCGTGGATGGTGACGAAGCCACCGTCCGAGAGCGTCGCACTGTCGACCGTGACAGTGGAGCCGTCGGATTCCTGGTCGCTGATGGAGACTTCAGCCGACGGTGCAGGCTGGACGACACCGGGAACGTCGGTGTCAGCCTGGTCGAAGTCGCCACCGATGATGGAGGCCTCGAACGTCGTGTTCGGGCTGATGCCCGAGAAGTCGAACTCGGCCGAGAACGTACCGTTCTCGTCCGCTTCGACCTGGTCGCTGAGGAGGAACGGACTGTCGCCAGTCGCGCGGACACGGACGTTGAACGTCGTGCCGGGTGCGACGGACGTCTCGCCCGTGATGGTCGAGCCGTTCTCGGCGCTGACGACGACGGTGTCGACGTCGTCAATCTCCTCAGTGTCGAAGGATGCCGTGCGCGGAACGACAGTGAACGTGTCGTTCAGCGAGGTCTCCTCGTCGACGAGACCCGTGTCCTCGGTGAGCGTCAGCGTCGTCTGAAGCTCGCCGCTGAAGTCCTCGAGCGCGCCAGCGCTGGAGTCGACGTTGACGTAGACGACACCCTCGCCGTCGGTGACGACGTTGTAGTCGTTCTCGTCGAGGTCGTCCTCGAGGCTGATGGAGTCAGCGTCGGCGTTCGGGCCGGCGTCGACTTCCGAGATCGTGATCTCGGCATCAGTCTGCGAGAGGAACTCGCTGAGGCCACCGTTGGCCGTGACTGCGCCGAAGATGCCGGTCGCTTCGAGGCGGTGCGTGACGACGTCGCCCGCTGCGACGGTGTCGGAGTCGACAGAGACGTTCTCGACGTCGCTGACGGACTCGGCGTCACCGAAGGACGCGGCGGGAGCCGTGCCGATCTCGAAGGAGTCGACCGAGCCCTCGTTGATCGCGAGCGTTGCGACGTCGGTCTCGTCATCGTCGACGGAGGCCGAGAGGTCGTACGCTGCGTCAGCCGAGAGGATCTGGCTCAGCTTGGGTTCTGCAGACGGGTCTGCGTTGCCGTTGTCGTTGACAACGGTGACGGACGCGCCTTCAGCGCCGGAGAACGCGGTGTCCTCGCCCTCAAGCGTCTGGTAGGTGTTGAAGACGATGGTCGCGTTGCCGTCGCCGTCGGTGTCCTCGACGAGGAGGTCAACCTGATAGTTGACGTCCTCGGAACCGAGGGTGACGGTCGCCTGGTCCGTTGCGCCGGAGAAGTCGAGCGGAATCATGACGAGGTCACCGCGCGTGCCCTCGTAGACGGACTGCTCGAACTCGGCGTCAGCGTCGGGCGTGACGCCCACGCCGAGCGTCGCGTTCGCCTCTGCACCGGTGTCGACGACTTCGATGTCGAAGTCGTACTCGCCGCCCTCGAGATTGAGGTCGTCGGCGAGGTCGAGGCTACCGGTGTTGTCGACTTCCACCTGGAAGCCCTCGGCGTCGAGAGCGTCCTCGGCGGCGAAGACGCTCGAGACGTCGTCGACGTCGCTCGACGTGATCTCGACGAAGTAGTTACCACGGTTCGAGTTCAGCTCGAGGCTGTCCTCGCCGTCGAAGGAAGCAGAGATGGTCTGCTCGGCGACGGTGAAGTCGATCTCGGTATCGCTACCCTGCGTGCGGAGGGTGTACGTACCGGGCTCGAGGTCGGCGACGTCGATAGTGATCTGACCAGCGCCGTATTCCTGAACGAACTGGCCGTCACTGTCGACGAGCGTGTAGCCGTTCGCGCCACTGTCTTCGTACGTTACTGTCTGGCCAACGAAGACGACGTCCCCGTCGACGAGCGTGTCGATCGTCTCGGAGGACTCGTTGGCTGATTGAGCAGCACCGCTCCCTGCGAGCGCTGTGGCTCCGGCGAAGACCGAGAAGACCACGAGCGCAGCCAGGAAGAGGCTGCGGACTTTGTTGTTTCCTGTCATGGTTATCGTACCTGTCGGGTCGAGCACGGTTCACGACCGATGACCAGAGGGCCACCAGATTGGTCGGTACTTCGTACTGTCACCATGGGTAGGGGTACACCCGAAACGAACGCTCGGTATTATAAATGCTTTCTGGTGATGTCAGACGCGTGTGAACGCGCCACACTGCCGAATTCATGGGATATACGCTTTGTGGCAATGTCGGCCCAGCGGCCGACGGGCGTCTGACGAGAGTCGGCCAAACCGCCGTCTGGGACGACAATCGTCAGGAACCTGCCTGGTCACGACACCGGGGTAGTCACCCTATCGAGAGGCTCGAGAGTTACTCATCCGGCGAGTAACAATCGCCCGATACCCCCTCGAAACGATGTCCGTTTAAATAGTAGAGTCGGCACGCGCGGGCCGCGAGGCTCGCGCGCGAGTCGGTCTGACTCACTATGGTCCCTCCTCGGCCCGTGATGGCACCGCCCTCAGCGGGTGACGACTTCGACCTCGTGACCGTCGTTCGTCTTCGTGAAGGCGTAGTTGTGATCACAGGACTCGGGGTCGCGGTAGTCCTCGGCCTCGCGTTCCATCAGCGTCTCCCAGGCGTCGTCGAGGTCGTCACAGCGGACGGCGACGTGGCCCCAGGCGTCGCCCATCTCGTAGGAGCGCCCGTCGTAGTTGTACGTCAACTCGACGCTCATCGCCTCCTGGGCGGCCCCCCGTGGCGCGACGAAGTAGTTGGCGAAGGAGTCGGCTTCCCACTTGTAGTCCGGGAGGGTCTCGTACTCCAGTTTGCGCGCGTACCAGCCGATGGTGCTGTCGGCGTCCTCGACGCGCATCATCGTGTGGTCGAGGCTCCACTTCGCGCCGTAGTCGCGCTTGACGAGTTCTATCTCGTGGCCGTCGGGGTCCTTGACGAACGCGTAGCGGTTGTCACAGGACTCGGGGTCGCGGTAGTCCTCGACGCCCGCGTCCATCAGTTCGTCGTAGGCGTCCTGGAGACCGTCCTCGGGGACGCGGACGGCGATGTGACCCCACGCATCCCCCACGTCGTAGGAACGCCCATCGTGGTTGTACGTGAGTTCGAGCAGCGCGCCCTCCTCGTGGACGTCCTCGGGGCCGAGGAAGACGTTGGTGAACGTGTCGGCCTCCCAGCGACCCTTCTCTTCGTAGTCGATGGCTTCCGTGTAGAACTCCAGTGCGGCGTCGAGGTCTTCGACGCGCATCATCGTGTGGTCGAGAATGGCGTTCACGCCGAACTCCACTCGCGGACGAGCGATAAACGTTCGGTGCCCGTGTGTGACGCGCCGTCGGGTCAGTCGGCCCGTTCGTCGAGCCACGTCGTGAACGCGGGCCAGTAGTACCACCACGCCGCGACGAGCAAGAGGAGACTCCCCACGGGCAGGCCGAGCGTGTCGGGCCGTCGCGTGAACGACCACGCCAACGGGAACTGACTGACGCCCGCGAGCACGAGCAGCCCGCCGGTCAGTCGGCGGTCGTCCCACCCGACGACGCCGGCGAGGGCGCTCACGACCGCCGCGGCGTAGATGCCGACACCGACGAGCCACGCCTCGATGGCCGCCGAGCGGCCGTACGAGGAGAACCGCAGGTAGTCCGGGAGCCAGACGAGCGACCACGGGTCGTCGTTGAGCAACCCGAACGCGAACACGACGGTGAGGTCCCGGCCGGCGACGACGGTCCACGGCACCACCCCCAGCGCGAGCACGACCAGCACCCGGCGACGGGCGGGTCGCCCTCGCGTGCGCGTACGCGGAGACGAACCCGGCCCGTCTCCGAGAACGTCCCGTTGGTGAGCGTGTGGCGAATCGTCGTCCGGGCCGCTCGCGTCCGCCACGTCTATCGGCGCATGATGAGTCGCAGCACGTCCTCGTCCTGGAGTTCGTGCTCCATGCCGACCTGCTGTTCGTCGTGTTTGGCGCTCGGCCCCGAGACCCGTGCGAACCGGAAGCGTTGCCGGAAGTCGCTCCCGAGTTTGTCGAGCACGTCGTCGATGGTGCTCGCCCCCTTCCGAACGACGAGCGGTTCCTCGTAGTCGACGCCACGGCCGGGTTTGTCCATGTAGACGCGGATGAGACCGAGTGACTCCCAGATGGACTCCTTGAGCGACTCCAGCCCCCGCTCTTTCTCGGCGCTGATGAACACCGCCGTCTCCGGGTCGACGTCGCGCTCACGGAGCTGTTCGTTGACCGTCTCCAGGTAGTCCGGTTCGATGAGGTCGGCCTTGTTGACCGAGACGAGCGACGGGAGGTAGACGCGGTTGTCCATCAGCGCGTCGACCAGTCGGTCGATGGTCAACTGTTCGCGGACCGTGACGTCGGCGTTGATGTAGTCGTACTCCCGGAGCACCTCCTTGATGGTTCCCTCGTCGAGTCCCACGTCACCGCTCGTCGTCACCTTCAGTCCACCCTTGATGTTCTTCGAGACGCTGACGCTCGCCGGCCGACTGTCGAGGCGGACCTTGTTCTTGTACAGTTCCTCGCGCAGGCGGTCGTACTGGTCGATATCGAACACCGAGAGGACGAACAGGACGAGGTCGGCGGTCCGCACGACCGAGAGCACCTCGCGCCCACCGCCGCGGCCGTCTGCCGCCCCCTCGATGAGCCCCGGCACGTCGAGCAACTGGATGTTCGCGCCGCGATACTGGAGCATGCCGGGGTTGACGTCGAGCGTCGTGAACTCGTAGCTCCCGACCTCGCTCTCCGCGTTCGTGAGGGCGTTGAGCAGCGTCGACTTCCCGACGGAGGGGAACCCGACCAGCGCGACGGTGGCGTCACCGGTCTTCTCGACGGCGTAGCCCTGCCCGCCGCCCGCAGACGACTGGTTCTGCAGCTTCTCTTTTTTCTGTGCGAGCTTCGATTTCAGCCGACCGATGTGGGCCTCGGTGGACTTGTTGTACGGAGTGTTGGCGATCTCCTCTTCGATGGCCTCTATCTCCTCCTCAAGTCCCATTGTCCTGCCTTCGGCCACCGGGTACGAAAAGGGTGTCCTTCCGTCGCCGCGACGGGAGGAATCGCCCGACGCACACGCCTATACCGAACGGGAGCGTAGCGACGACATGGACAAGCGCACGTTGGCGAAGAACCTCGCGCTCGTCGGTCTCGGATTCGTCGCGGTGTTGCACACGGCGCTCAGCTTCTACTTCGACACGAACCTCGCCATCGTCGGAGCCGCGATTCTCATCGTCGTCTTCGTGGGACTGCTCGTCGTCAACCTCTGAGCCCACGGAAGACGACGGCTCGGTGGGCGCAGTCGGGAGGTGGCGGCCGCTCGGTGAGCGTGTTTCAGTACGTTAATACACGGGGCCGAGCAACGGCGAACGATGAGTGACGCCGCCCGGTACCGTGACAGCACGCAGATAATCCTCCCCAGCGACGCCATCGAGGACCTGCGCACGGACCTCGGGCGTGAGTTCACGCTGACGTTCGTCGACGGCGAAGCGACGAGAGGGTCGTCGAGGGACCGGGTCGGGACCGACGACCGTGACGACACCGTCCGCATCATCGGCAGTCCGGCCGAGATCAAAGACGCCAGCGAGTGGCTCACTCGCCACGGCGTGTTCGTCCCCTGAGTACCGCCGCGCCTCCGGACACGTCTCTCCCCCTCGCTCGGCAGCCCGTGTGAACCAGACCCGTGGCGCGGGAAACAAGACAACTCTTAAAACCGCGAGCGCGGAATTGAACCGATATGGGAGGTACCATCGAAGTGCTCGTCCCCGGCGGACAGGCCAATCCGGGGCCACCGCTCGGGCCGGAGCTCGGCCCGACGCCGGTCGACGTGCAGGCAGTCGTCAGTGAGATAAACGAACAGACCGCTGCGTTCGACGGCACCGAAGTGCCCGTCACCGTCACCTACGACGACGACGGGAGCTTCGACATCGACGTCGGTGTGCCGCCGACGGCCGCGCTCGTCAAGGACGAACTCGGCTTCGAGACGGGCAGCGGTCGCCCGCAGGCGGAGTTCGTCGCCGACATGTCCATCGACCAGCTCGTCACGGTCGCGGACCAGAAACTGCCCGACCTGCTCGCGTACGACACGCGCGGCGCAGCGAAGGAAGTCGCAGGCACCTGCGTCTCGCTCGGTGTGACCATCGAAGGCGAGGACGCACGAACGTTCAAACAGCGCGTCGAGGACGGCGAGTTCGACGAACAGCTCGGCTCGGCGTAGTCGCTTTCTCTCTTTCCGTCGTTCCACGCCACGAGGACCGAGAGGTCCGCCTTCGCGCGGTCGGCCTACGGCCGTCCGGCGTCCACCAGTGAGGAGAGCGCCCCCGAAACCTTCGACAGCACCTCTTTGCGGTCCTCGATACCGTGGCGGACCGCGAGATACTGTGGGTCGTTGTAGCTCACGTTGACCGTCCCGTCCGCGGCCTCCCAGACGAGCAGTTTCTGTGGCAGGTCGATGGCCGTCGTCTGTGCGGACTGCATCAACAGCGTCCCGACGGCCGGGTTCCCGAAGACGAGGAGCGTGGTCGGTCGAAGCTCCAGACCCACGTCCGCGGCGCTCGCGGCGTGGTCGACGGTCGTGACGAGCGTGAACGGGCCGGCCTCGATGGCGCTCGTGATGCGGTCGACCACCGCGTCGACCGAGTCGTCGACGGACTCGGTGACGAACCCTGGAACGGGGCGTTCGGCGACCGAGACGGAGAGTTCGTGCGTGCCGGCCTCGAACGTCCCCGACGTCGCGTCCACGAGCACCTGTTCGCTCGCCCGGTCACGGTCGAACCCCGGCCCCGACTTCTCGTAACTGACCAGCGAGAGGTCGAGCGAGCAGTCCTCGGCGACGGTGAACGTGACACGTGCCTCCCCGTCCTCGACGGCGATACCGTCGCTCTCCAGACAGCGTCGGGCCTCCTCGTCGGCGAACGCCAGTGGCGGGGAGCGACGGGTCACGGGCGTCTCCTCGCTCCCGTGGAGGAACTGGATCAGTCGCCCCTGTCGCGCGTAGAAGTCGTCTGGCGTCTCACCCAGTCGCTGCTCCGGGGTCCCGACGACGAAGTCGACCTGATAGTACGAGACGGCACCGGTCGGTCCCGGGCAGTTCGCCCGCTCCCCACCGGTCGCCGCCGCGGCGGTCGGCAGGCTCCCGAACCCCGCACCCACCCCCATCGTCCCCGCACCGAGCAGGGCGAGGTATCGGCGTCGTGCGACGCCACCGGACTCGTTCGACACTGACTGTTCGGTCTCACCGTGGCTCTCGTCGGACATCTCGGTCGAGCGTACTCTCGGAAGTGGTATAACCCCCGACACAAACGGGTTGCGACGAAGAGAGTCACGTCGTCGAACGGACCGTCGCCTCGAACCGGTCGGAGCCCGGAGCCGACCGGTGAGGGTGGTGAGCGCACGTCTCGGCACTTCCTCGCTCTGATTCACCTCGTCGCGGGTTCGACGTATTTAAGTCCGCGAAGTTAGTGACGTGAAACGAGACAGGCGTAGCCTGTTTCACGCCGTAGTAGCCTCACGGCGCACTACGGAGGTGAACAATGGCAGATCAGGAAATAGAAGATGCAGTCTCTCTCGCACTAGAGGACGCCCCGCCCCGGAACTTCCGGGAGACCGTGGACCTCGCTATCAACCTGCGAGACCTGGATCTCAACGACCCGTCTAACCGTGTCGACGAGGGCATCGTCCTTCCGAACGGAACGGGCCAAGACACACGTATCGTCGTGTTCGCAGAGGGTGAGACAGCCCTCCGAGCACGGGACGTCGCCGACCAAGTCATGGACGGAGACGACCTCGAAGACCTCGGTGACGACTCCGACGCCGCCAAAGACCTGGCCGGCGAGACGGACTTCTTCGTCGCCGAGGCGAGCATGATGCAGGACATCGGTCGCTACCTCGGGACCGTCCTCGGTCCCCGTGGGAAGATGCCGACACCGCTTCAGCCCGACGACGACGTCGTCGAAGTCGTCGAACGGATGAAGAACACGGTGCAGGTCCGCTCGCGCGACCGCCGCACGTTCCACACCCGCGTCGGTGCGGCCGACATGTCGGCCGAGGAGATAGCCGACAACGTGGACGTCATCCTGCGTCGTATCGAAGCAGACCTCGAGAAGGGGCCGCTCAACATCGACTCCGTCTACGTCAAGACGACGATGGGCCCCTCCGTGGAGGTGGCCTAAATGTCCGCAGAGTCCGAACGCAAGACCGAGGTAATCCCACAGTGGAAACAGGAGGAGGTCGACACCGTCGTCGCCATCCTCGACAGCTACGAGAGCGTCGGCGTCGTCAACCTCGCCGGCATCCCCTCGCGGCAGCTACAGGCGATGCGCCGTGACCTGCACGGCACCGCCCAGCTTCGTGTCTCGCGCAACACGCTGATGATTCGGGCGCTGGACGAGGCCGAACAGGACCTCGGTCAGCTCGAGGACCTCGTCGAGGGACAGGTGGGTCTCATCGGGACGAACGACAACCCGTTCGGCCTCTACCGCGAACTCGAAGCGTCGAAGACGCCCGCACCCATCAACGCCGGAGAGGTCGCCCCGAACGACATCGTCATCCCCGAGGGTGACACCGGTATCGACCCGGGTCCGTTCGTCGGCGAACTCCAGCAGGTCGGCGCGGACGCGCGCATCCAGGACGGCTCCATCCAGGTGCTGTCCGACTCCACCGTCCTCGAAGAAGGCGAGGAGGTCAGCGCGCAGCTCGCCAACGTCCTGAGCGAACTCGAGATCGAACCGAAGGAGGTCGGCCTCGACCTCCGTGGCGTCTACTCCGACGGCGTCCTGTTCGACCCCGAGGACCTCGCCATCGACATCGACGAGTACCGCGCCGACGTGCAGGCGGCCGCCAGCGCCGCTCGCAACGTCTCGGTCAACGCCGTCTACCCGACGGCCCAGACCGCGGGACTCCTGCTCGGCACGGCGAGCAACGACGCTCGCGCCGTCGGTATCTCGGCGGCCGTCGAGAGCCCGGCCATCGCCGACGACCTCGTCGGGAAGGCCGACGCACAGATGCGCGCGCTCGCCGCCCTCATCGACGACGAGGAGGCGCTCCCCGAGGAACTGCGCGGTGACCTCGCCGCCCCCGCCACGGACGACGGCGGCGACGAGGCCGACGAGGCCGACACCGCCGAGGACGAATCGACCGACGACCAATCCGCCGACGCGGACGCCGAGGCAGACGACACCGACGACGACGATGACGACGACGGTGGCGACGCCATGGGCGCGCTGTTCGGCTAATCACACACCCTTAGAACAATGGAATACATCTACGCAGCACTCATCCTGAACGAGACCGACGAAGAGCTCAACGAAGACAACATCACCGCGGTCCTCGAGGCCGCGGGCGTCGACGTCGAGGAGTCCCGTGTGAAGGCGCTCGTCGCCGCACTCGAGGACGTCGACATCGAGGAGGCCATCGACACGGCCGCCGCCGTCCCCGCCGCAGGTGGGGCCGCGGGCGGTGCCGCCGGTGGCGAGTCCGACGACGGCGGCGACGACGACGCCGACGAGGCCGAGGAGGCCGACGCCGACGAGGGTGGCGACGACGACGAGGAAGAGGAGGACGACAACTCCGGCGAAGGTCTCGGCGAGCTGTTCGGCTAACTGCTCGACGGGTCACCTCGCAGTCGACTCGACACGCCAATCTCCTTCGATTTTTCACGGCGGCCAGCGGCGGCGCTCCCGACCGAACGGCCGTGTGGCCCCCGTCGCTCCGAACGTTCATCAGTGAGAGCGGGGCCACTCCCGAGCGATGGTCCCCGATGTGGTCGTCGCACCGGAGTTCGCCCTCGCCGTCTGTGGGTCCGTCCTCGGCGGTATCGCGCTGGGGACGCTGAGCGGCCTCGTCCCCGGCCTCCACGCGAACAACGTGGCGCTCCTGCTGGCGGCTGGAGCGGCCGCCGCACCCGGTCCGCCGACGCTCGTCGCCTGTGCGATGCTCGCGGCGGGCGTCGTCCACACGTTCCTCGACGTGGTGCCGGCGCTCGCACTCGGCGTTCCCGATCCGGCGATGGCGGCGAGCGCACTCCCCGGTCACCGACTCGTCGTCGAAGGGCGTGGCGAGGAGGCGCTCCGACTGTCGGCGCTGGGGAGCGTCCTCGCCGTTGCGCTCGCCGTCCCGCTCGCTGTGCCCATCACCTCGGCGATGACGGCGCTCTACCCGCACGTCGTCGCCAACCTCTCGTTCGTGCTCGGCGGTATCGCGCTGGCGATGGTCCTGACGGAACCGACGTGGACCGGCCGTCTCGGCGCGACCATCGCCGTCGGCGCGAGCGGCGGTCTGGGACTCCTGACGCTCGACGCACCCGTGTCGGGACCGCTCGGCGGGTCGACGCTGATGCCGCTGTTCGCCGGCCTGTTCGGCGTCCCCGTCCTCCTCGACGCGATGGACGGGGCGGGCGTCCCCGAACAGGACGACGCGACGCTCGCGCTCTCGAAGCGCTCCGTCGCCGGACTGGGTGGCGTCGGAACGCTCTCGGGGGCGGCGGTTGGCTACCTGCCGGGCGTCTCCAGTGCCGTCGCCGCGACGCTGGCGCTGACGGCCGTCCCTGGGAGGTACGGCGCACGTGGGTTCGTCGTGGCGACTAGCGGCGTCAACACAGCGAATACGGTCTTCGCGCTGTTCGCACTGTTCGCGCTCGGAACCCCACGGACTGGCGTCCTCGTCGCCGTCGACGACACCGTCGGGACGCCGTCGCTACCGCTGTCGGTCCTCGCGGTCCTCGGGGCGGCGCTCGCGGGGTTCGCCCTCGTCGGGACGCTCGGGCCGTCGTACCTCCGACTCGTCGGTAGCGTCGACCCGACTCGACTGTCGGTGGCCGTCCTCGGCCTGCTCTGCGTGTTCGCGTGGCTGTTCGCCGGCGTCCTCGGTGTGGGTCTGCTCGTCGCCGCGGGCGTCGTCGGTCTGCTCCCGCCGCGCCTCGGCGTGAAGCGGGCACACCTGATGGGCGTGCTCGTCGGACCGCTAGCGCTCTGAGGGGGTGTGGGTGGGGTGGCGGGTTCGCGCTACAGTCGGTAGGTCGGCCCGTCGTCGCCGTCCTCGACCTCGACGCCGAGCGCCTCCAGGTCGTCGCGGATGCGGTCGGCGCGGTCGTAGTTGCCCGCTTCGCGTTCCTCCTCCCGGACGCCCAGGAGGAGGTCGGCGAGGTCGCCCGCGAGCGTCACGTCGCCCTCCGCCGAGGCCGCGCCGAACGTCAACCCGAGGACGGTTCCGCCGAGCGCGCCGAACGTGTCGACGGCGTCACCGAGCGCCCGCTGGTCGTAGCGGTCGGCCTCGTCGACGTGGCGGTTGACCGCGGTGGCGAGTTCGAGCAGCGCCGCGAGCGCACCGCGCGTGTTGACGTTCTCGTCCATCGCCTCGGTGAAGTCGGTCTGTGCACGTTGGACGACGCTCCGCAGGTCCTCGTCGCTCGCCTTCGCGGAGGCGTCCGCGGAGTCGAGCGCCTCCGTCGCCCGCTCGTAGGACCGCTGGAGGCGGTCCCACCGTTCCCGCGCTTCCTCGACGGTCGCCTCGGAGTACGTCTGCTCGGAGTCGTAGGCCGTCGAGAGCAGGAACGTTCGGACGACGTTCGCTCCGAGGTCCTCGACTGCGGTCTCGACCGTCCAGAAGTTGCCCAGCGAGGACGACATCTTCTCGCCCTCGGTCTGGAGCAGGCGGACGTGGAGCCAGAACCGGGCGAACTGCTCGCCCGTGGCGGCCTCGCTCTGGGCGATCTCGTTCTCGTGGTGCGGGAAGACGAGGTCCTGTCCCCCCATGTGGATGTCGAGGGTCTCCCCGAGGTGGGTCGTGCTCATCGCCGAGCACTCGATGTGCCAGCCCGGTCGTCCCTCGCCCCACGGTGAGGCCCACGTCTGGGCGGTGGCGCTCGCCGTCTCGGGGTCGGCGGCCCCATCGTGACGATGTTCGGCGACCGTCTCGGGGCCGACGCCGCCGGCCTTCCAGAGCGCGAAGTCCGTCGGATGGCGCTTCTCGGCCTGCTCGGCGTCGGGTGCGTTGGCTTCGAGGTCCTCGATGGACTGGTTCGACAGTGTGCCGTATCCCTCGAACGCGGTCGTGTCGAAGTAGACCGACCCGTCGGACTCGTAGGCGTAGCCCTCCTCGACGAGCGTCTCGACCATCTCGATTATCTCGGGAACGTGCTCGGTCACCGTCGGATACACCTCCGCGCGCAGGAGGTTGAGCGAGCGCATGTCGTCGATGGCCCGTTCGAGGTAGGTCCGCGCGACTTCGGCCTCGCTGTCGCCCAGGTCGTCCTCGCCGACGCGGGCGACGATCTTCTCGTTCACGTCGGTGACGTTCTCGACGTGGCGCACGTCGTAGCCGCGGAACGCCAGCCAGCGGTGGACGACGTCGGCGTGGACCCAGAGCCGAGCGTGGCCCAGATGTGGCGGGTCCGAGACGGTGAGCCCACAGACGTAGAGGAGGACCTCGTCACCGCTGGGTTCGAAAGCCTCCCGGTCGCCCGTGAGCGTGTTCCGAAGACGGATGCTCATGGCCGCGATACCGCCGGCGTCGGTTTCAACGCATCGGAACCGTGAGACGGCGTGCGACGTGGGGCGCGGGACGCACCGACCAGGGACGGGGTTGCGAACGGGGGCGAGATTGATGTGACGGCCGTGTGACCGGACGGTATGTCCCGACGCAGACAGGCGATCGCCGAGTTCGTCGCGCGCGACGATGCTCGCCCTCCTTGACGCCCTCCGCCGCCGTGTCGACCCTGACGACCACGAGTCCCTCGAGGTGCCGGAGTGGACCTCGCCGTGGACGCTCGGCGGCCTCTTCGCCGGCGTCGCCTACGGCTGGGCCACCGACACCGACTGGCACGGCGTGCGGACGAACAAGCGCCGACGCATCCTGCTCATGGCGCTCCAGAACACCGGCCGTCGACTGGTCTTCGGCGACCGGGAGGCCGACCAGCAGGCGTTCGGCCTCGGCCAGTTGGCCGGGTTCGTGCTCTACCGTCTCCGGTACGGCGTCCTCGGCGGGCTTCCCGGCGACGACCGAGCGGACTCCGGAGAGACGGGAGGGTAACCCCACGACTAAAGAACGACACGGCAGTAGTCCCACGGCAGTGGCCCCCGTCACGAACCGTCCGACCGACCGAGCGTCTCGCCCGAGCGCGGAGGGTCGATGACCCAGCCGGGCCGCAGTATCGGCGTCACCGAGTGGCTCCGTGACCTCTTCGCCGGGGTCGGGGAGCTACCGCTGGCGCTACTCACACAGCTAGGCGACGTCTGGTTCCTGTTCCTGCTCGCGGGGGGCTGTTACGTCGCGTTCAGTACGAGTACGTCACCGGCGAGACGACGACGCGGCGCGTTCGTCCTCGCGTTGCCCATCGTCTACATCGTCCTCGTCTCGGCGATGAAGGGGGCGTTCGAACTCCCGCGGCCGCCTCGGGCGGGTGTCGCCCCGACCATCCCGTGGCTCCCCACGTTCTTCGTCCCGGTGTTCGAGAACACCGCGACCGCGACGGGCTACGGCTTCCCGAGCGGGCACGCCATCGGGACGACGCTCGTCTGGGGCGGTGTCGGCCTCGTCCTCGACCGGCGGCCGCGTGGCTACCGGACCGCGCTGGTCGCCGGCGTCGTCGGCCTCGTCGCGTTCTCACGACTCGCGCTCGGCGTCCACTACTTCGTCGACGTGGTCGCCGGGACGGCCATCGGTCTGGGCGTCCTCTTCGGCCTCTACTGGCTCTCGGCGCGCGGGACCGAACCCGGTCGGGTGTTCGTCGTCGCCGTCGCCGTCGGGGTCGTCGCCGTCCTCACCCAGCAGTCGTTCGACAGCGTCATCGCGCTGGGCGGGGCGGCCGGGGCGGCCCTCGGGTGGTACGGACTGGTCGACAACGAGGTGTCGTTCTCGGTGACGCGGACGACCGTCGCGCTCAGTCTGACGGTGTTCCTCGTCACCGTCGTCGGCTTCGGAGTCCTGTACGTCGTCCAGCCCCCGTTGCCGCTGATGTTCGGCGTGAGCGTCCTCGCGGCGGCGCTCGTCGTCGGCGTTCCCGACGTCGGGCACCGTCTCGCGCGGCGAGTGGAGGCGTCGTAACGACCCTCCGGCCGACGCCTCAGACGCAGTCCTCGACGATTCGGAGCGCGTCCGGGCCGGACCGCCGCGGCACGACGACGACCAGCGCGTCGCCCGCGACGCCCGCCGCCTCGACCGCCACCGCCGCCGTCCGAAGGCGGTCGAGGATGCCGGCGAGGACGCCGGCGTCGACCGTCCCCTCCACGACGATGGCCGTCCCCGTGCCGCCGGCGGCGAGCGCCGTCCCGCCGACCCGGAGGAGCGGCTCGTCCACCTCGTCGGCGGCGTTCTCGACGGGGCCGACACCGCTCCGCATCGACACCCGAGCGTCGCCGGTCGCCGGTTCGTAGGGTGCGAGGTCGTCACCGAACCGACGCAGTGCGGCGGTCACGGTGTCCTCGTCGGCGTCGGCGAGCGCGTCGACCTCCTCACGTAAGAGGCGGGCGGCGGCGGCGTAGTTGAGCACCCCTGCCCGGAGCGCGTCGGCGAGGAACGGTCGGGCACGGACGGCGTCGCGGGTCGCTGCGGCGAGGGACATGGCCGAAGCGGAGGGGGACGTGGACATAAGCGCCCCGGACCCCGTTCTCTCGGCGTGAAATCGGTATCGGCCACTTAATAGTCGGGACGCTGCAGAGTCATCGTGTGTGTGAGGAGTCGCCGCTGCCGACGGTGCTCGACCTGCTCAGCGACGAGCACGCCCGAGCCATCCTCACCGAGACGAGCGTAGAACCAATGTCCGCGAAGACACTCAGCGAACGGTGCGACGCCTCCCTCCCCACCGTCTACCGTCGTATCGACCAACTCACCGACTGCGGTCTCCTCGACGAACGGACCCGGCCGCGACGTGACGGCAACCACACCAGCGTCTACACCGCTCGACTCCAGCGGTTCGCCGTCGCCCTCGACGACGGGGAGTTCACGGCGACCCTCGAACGTGTCGACGGACGGGCGGACGACGTCGCCGACCGCTTCACTCGCATGTGGGAGGACCTGTGATGACGGCGATACAGTTCCCGGCGACCCTCGACCTCGTCTGGGTCGCCACCGTCGTACTGGCCGGCGCGTCGACGCTGCTCGGTCTGTTCATCGGCTGGCAGGCGTATCGTGGCTTCCGACGCAACGCCAGCCGTTCGATGCGCTATCTCTCCGTCGGACTGGTGTTGCTGACCGCGGTGACGTTCAGCGCGGCGTTCGTGGGGAGCGCCCTCCTGCGCTACGGACTGCTCGATGCGTCCCTGCGTGGCCCGTTCACCCTCGTCGTCAGGTCGCTCCAGTTCGTCGGCCTCGCGTTCATCGCCTACTCGCTGTACGCCCGGCCGTAGTCGCGCCGTCGCTCCACCGCGTCCGCCCGGACCAGCGACCGAGCCACGTCGAGGAGGGTCGCTCTCGACACGACGTTGCTACTCACGCTGTAGTAGCTCCCGTTCGCCGTCCACGACACCGACCTGGACGCACCGAACTCGCGGTACTGTCCGGTAACCGGCCCGAGACTGACGTTCTCGCTCTCGCCCACGCCGGAGAACAGGTCCGTCCTGTTGCGGACGGCCACCGAGAGGACGCCCGTCTCGTTCTCGTAGGTCCGTGTCACCGTCGTGTAGTTCCGCTCCGTCGAGACGGTGTAGCGAGCCTCGCGCAACGAGAACCCGTCGGGAACGGTCGGGTCCCCGACCGAGGCGTTGGTCTCCGCTCGGAGCGCCTCGACGGAGTCGTAGGTCGTCGACTCCGGGAGCGACGTCTCGCTGACGGTGGTCCCCTCCGGCGGGTCGAACCGGAACCGGTCCGTCGAGACGTTCGGGTCGAACGTGACGTTCCGGTAGGTCACGTCGTAACGGGTCACGTTGCCGTCCATCCGGAACGCCATCCGCTGGCGAATCGGGAAGAAGTGCTCGGCGTCGAGGTAGACGGTCTGGTTGCGGACGGCGAACTCACCGTCGGTGTCCTCGGTGACCAACCGGACGACGTGGGTTTCGCGGCCGTCCACCGTCGCCGTGCCGGCGTACTCGACGGTCTGCTGGCCGACCGTCGCGTCCCCCGGTGGCTGTGGTGTGGGGGTCGCGGGGACGACCGGAAGCGGGGAGACACCGACCGACACCTCGCTGTCCTCGGTGCGGTCGAGCGCCGCGAACACTCGACGGAGGTACTCGGGGTAGCTGTCGTTGGCGGCCTCGAACCGCGAGGTGTCGATACGGGTCGCGTCGTTCTCGCTGGCGTCGTAACTCCACGTCACCGACCGGTTGGAGACGACCCGGTCGTCCGCCCGTTCGGCGGGTGCGAGCGTCTCGCGCCACGTCTCGCCCGTCGAGGGGCGCTGGACGACGTGCGCTCGTGTCTCGGTCTCGCCGTCGACTTCGGTGACGACGGTGGCTTCGAGGGCGTCGAACCCACGGTAGCTAGCCGCCGCGTCCGCGGCACTCGGCGGCGTGGCGGTTCGCTCGCCGGTGAGGTCGGTGACGGCGCTACACCCGCTCGTCACGAGCAGGAGACAGCACAGCACGGCAACGAGGGCCGGTCGGAGGGTGCGACTCATTGGGGTCGTTCGTACTCCCGGAACGGAGGCAGAAAAACGGTTCCGTGTCCGTGTTCGCAATCGCGGGACGGAGATTACTCGCAGCCCATCGACTCGGCGACGTCGAGCAGGGCGGCCTTCGACAGCGCCCCACCGACGCTGTGTCGGTGGTCGTCACAGGTCCACTGGACGGTGCCGGTGTCGGCGAACGTCCGGTAGGTGCCCGTCGTCTCGCCGACGGGCACCGTCTCGCCGCCGTCGAGCGAGCGGTTCCCGTAGACGCCGGCGTCCTGCACGCCGACGGAGACCATCGCCGTCCCGTTGGAGAACGTCATCGAGAGGGACTCACCCTCGTCGAGGTGGGTGACGACGGCCTGCTCCAGTTCGAACCCCTCGGGGAGCGCGGGGTCGGGGACGGTCATCGACGCGTTCTCGCGGAGCGCGTCGAGCGACTCGTAGCGTTCCATCGGCGGGAGTTCCGTCTCCTCGACCGTCGCGTTCGCCGGTGGCTCGAAGGTGAACCGGTCGTCGTCGATACCGGGGTTGAGTTCGACGTCGTCGTAGCGAATCGTGATCGCCATGTCGACGTCGTCGCTCTCGACGGTCTGGTGGAGTTTCACCGGGAAGCGGGTGTCGGCGTCGACCCAGACGGTGACGTTCGAGTTCGCCACCCCGGTGTTGGTGGCCGCGAACTCGATGCGGTGGACCGTCTCACCGTCGAGTTCCTCCGTGCCCGCGTACGAGACGTTCGACTGCTCGGCGATGTCGTCGAGGCGGTAGCCGAAGCCGTTCGTCCGCGGGAGGTCGCTCTCCGAGAAGTCGATGCTGTACGCGCTGTTCTCGCTGGCGTCGTAGCTCCACGAGGTGTTCATCGTCCGGACGACCACGTCACCCGTTCGTTCGTCGGGCGCGACGGTCTCCGCGCGCATCTCGCCGGTTCCCGGGCGGACCCACACCTCGTCGGTCGAGGTGGTGTTCTCACCGTCGTACGTCACCGTCGTCGTCCGCGTCGCGGTGAACCCGTCGAGGTCGTTCATCTCCTGTTCGAACTGCTGGGCGTAGCTCTGTACCGTGTCGTCCTCGACCGGACCGGTCGCCATGCACCCGCTCGTGACGAGCAGTGCGGCGAGACAGACCGCGGCGAGGGAGGACCGAAGGTTGCTGGGGACCATGCGAGTGGACGTATCCACGCACCGGACATAAGTCGAGAGCGGTGTTTTCACGTCGTGAGAACACGCACGGTACGCGACGAACACCCGAGAGCGAAGCCCCTAAGCGGCCGACGTCCCTAACTTCGTCCATGTCACAGGCGCTCGTCATCGTCGCCCACGGGTCGCACCTCAACCCCGATTCGAGCACCCCGACGTTCGACCACGCCGACACCATCCGCGCGTCGGGGGCGTTCGACGAGGTCCGCGAGGCGTTCTGGAAGGAGGAACCGTCGTTCCGCGAGGTGCTCCGGACCGTCGAGGCCGACGAGGTGTACGTCGTCCCGCTGTTCGTCTCGGAGGGCTACTTCACCGAGCAGGTCATCCCCCGCGAACTCCGTCTGGAGGGCTGGGACGTCGAGCAGTGGGACTCCGACGGGACCAGCGCGAGTCACACGACGCTCACCGCGACGGACGTCGCGGGCAAGACGGTCCACTACTGCGGGCCGGTCGGCACGCACGACGCGATGAGCGACGTCATCGTCCAGCGGGCGGAGTCTGTGACCGGCGACCCCGAGGTAGGCGAGGGGTTCGGTCTGGCCGTCGTCGGCCACGGCACCGAGCGCAACGAGAACTCCGCGAAGGCCATCCACTACCACACCGACCGCATCCGCGAGACGGGCCGGTTCGACGAGGTGGAGGCGCTGTTCATGGACGAAGAGCCCGAAGTCGACGACGTCGCCGAGTTCTTCGAGAGCGACGACGTGGTCGTCGTCCCGCTGTTCATCGCCGACGGCTTCCACACCCAGGAGGACATCCCCGAGGACATGGGCATCACCGACGACTACCGCGAGGGCTACGACGTGCCGGCGACCGTCGACGGGACGAACGTCTGGTACGCGGGTGCGGTGGGGACCGAACCGCTCATGGCCGACGTGGTGCTCGAACGCGCCGCCGAGGCCGGTGCGAACGTCGGCAACGCCATCTCCCGCGTCCGCGCGGAGACGGGCGGCGTGGTGGGCGACTGAGACCGTCGTCCCCCACGGGCCGGCGACGCCGAACGGCCCGCTTTTATCGCTCTCCCACCCATCGGTTCCGGTATGAAGGCATCCCTGTCCGAGTCGCTGCGCGGGGCAGCCACCTACGCACGGAGCGTCGTCAGTCTCGTCCACGCCGGGGCCGGTCTCTACCACGAACGGACGACCTGGCGTGACCTCCCCGAGACCCGCCGTGCGTTCCTGCAGTGGGTCGAAGGGAGCGACGAACGCGGCCTCGGAGAGCGCTACGCGATGCTCGTCGACGGCGGCATCAGTCGGACCTGGGGGCAACTGCTCGTCACGACCAGACTCGCCAGCGACGGCCGTCGTCGCTACGACCTGCGTCACGAGGCCGACGCCGACGGGTCGCTCGACGACCTGAGCGTCTACACCGACCCGCTGGCGGCCCGACACCTCGCCACCGAGACCGACGACGGCGACTACCGCCCGCTGAAGACCGCTCCGACGCTCCGGACCGGGTGGGTGTTCCCCGACCTCTCGGGCGAGCAGTTGGTGCAGGCCGTCGACTTCTTCTACCCCGCGACGGTCGCCAACTGGCACCGCGAGCAGCAGGGCGACCTCGACGTCACCCACTGGCGCGAGACGGCCGAGCGACAGACCGGCATCTACGACATCGTCGACGAACTGTCGGGCGAGCAAGTCGAGTGGCTGGCCGAATCCTGCTGTGTCGACTCACAGTGTCTCAAGCGCCGCCAGTGGGACGAGGACGCGGACACCGAACTCGACGTACCCCGCGGCGACGGCGAGTTCCCCTGTCGAGAGCCGTGTTCGGTCGTCGTCGCCGCCGCCCGCAACTGGGCGGTCCTCGAAGGCGAGACCGAACGCGAGTACACGCTCACGCTGACGCCCAGCGAGAAGAACCAACTGGAGGACATCATCGAGGCCGTCGCCGACGGTCGAACCGACGAGATACGCGAAGCCGACGTCTACGACGGGGCGAACCGCTATCGGGCGCGCTGGCTCCGGGCGAAACGCTTCGACGAGGAGGGAGGCCTCGCCGGGGGCGACGCGGCCGACGACGAGTGAGACCTGAGCGGGCACGGACGACCCACGAGCGCCGCGCGCCCGGTCAGACGGCCGAGCGGTTCGAGTAGACGTACGCGGCCGCCCCCAGTGCGCTCACGGCGGCCAGCACGCCGAGGACGATGGCGACGGTTCCGCCGGTGAGGAGTGTCGAGGCGGCCAGCAGGATGGCGACGCCGCCGAGCGCGAGCGCCGGGACGAGTTCGGCCGTCAGGACCTCGTCGGTGTCGAGCGGTCGCTCCTCGGTTCGGGTGGCGGGGTCGGCCAGCGACTCGTCGATTTCGACGGGGGGTTTCTCCGGGGCCGCGCCGAGTTCGACGCTCACCTCCTCGGTGGTGCCGCCGTGTGCCGTCGTCACCTCGAGGACTCCCCGACCGGTCGCTCCGTCCGCGACGGTCACGCGGACGACCTGCGTGTCACCCTTCTCGACGTAGTGGTGGCCCTCTTCGAGCGTGGCGTTCGTCGAGAGGTCGTCGTCGAGTTTCAGGTGGACGTGGGTGGCCTCGCCGTGGTTCTGGAGACGAACGTCGAAGCTACCGGGCGTGGTGAACTCCGATGGGACGCCGAGCGTGTGCATCCCGTCGTGGTTGACGTCGACGACGAGGCTCTCGTTCACGGCGTAGCCAGTCGGTGTGTGGGTAGAAAACCGTTACGCCGGTGCGCCCTCTCGCATGTCCGGCGGGAGGAGGTTCGGGATGCCCTCCTCGATGGGGTACTCCTCACCACACTCCGTACAGACGAGGCGGCCGTCGAGCACCTCGTCGTCGTCACGGCGCACGACCTCCAGTTCGAGGTCCTGCTTGTCGAGCGGACAACAGAGGATGTCCATCAGGGATTCGTTCATACCCGTCGAATCGAGGGAGTGGGCCAAAAGCGTGCCGACCCACGTCTCACGCCGCAGGTCGTGACAGCGCGACCGACACGGGAGCATCCTCCCGAACAGGCGGGCGCGAGTCGTGACTACCCCTGCTGTGTGGTGGTCGGACAGTTCTCTTCGTCGTCGGACAGGACCGTCACCGCCCACCGCAGCGTTCCACCGTCTTCGATGAGCAGCGTTCGCCACGCGTTCTCTCTCCTCGCACCCTCGTCGGCCGCTTCGAGTACCCGTGTGGCCGTGTCGTCGACTCGGACGGCGACCGAATACCGGCCGGGTGTGCACCCACCGAACGAAGAGCTCTCGACCGCGTCCGCCGAAGCCCCGTCACCGCTTCGCTCCGCGAGGTCGTACGCTTCCCAGTGAACGATCTCGCGATCGCGTTCGACCAGTAGGTCGACGGTGTGTGACGTCGAGTCGTCGTTCAGCAGACTGATACCCCCGATACGGTACGGCTCCGGTTTCGAGGTGTCGTCGTCGCCGAGTGCAGAACAGCCAGCGAGCGCCGAGGCCACGCCCGTGGAGAGTCCAGCGAGCAGAACGCGTCGTCGGAGGGGGTCTCTCATACTCTCTGTCACACGAATCGGAGAATAAATATTCGGACGGGCGATAGCCGTCGACGATACACCCACCCTCCGGATCTGACACACCGGTAGGTAGTCAGCAGAGTTCCGCTCGTGTTCGTTCGTCGCTCCCTTCGACCCGTGTCGCGCGTGTGATGGGTCACGGCCGGACGTCGGGGAGGCCTTCTCGACCGACACCCCCGTATATTAGTATTGGTGAACCGAACATTCGTACCGAATGCCCTCTCGGTCACTCCCGCTCGTCCTGTGTGTCGTGGTGCTCCTCGCCGGTTGTAGTGGCCTCGGCAGTCCTCTGCCGGGGCCGACGAACACGCCGCGAGCGTCCCTCCCGGACTCTCCGACGACGGTGTCGAGAACGCCAGCAGACTGGCGTCTGCTCACGATTCGTCGCTGACGGGCGTCGGTTTCACGACCCGGTTCACCGAGACCATCGTGGCGGAGAACGGGACGTCGCTACTCGACCGGACCGGACGACAACGGGTCGCAGCGAATCACTCGGTCTGGCGGGGAACGACCGAATACGGTGTTCCTCAGCGTCCGTTCGACGGCCCGACCACGGCAGTCGACGCGTGGTCGAACGGGACCGCCACGTACTACCGAATCGGCGGACCGACCGACCCCCAGTACGAAGCGTATCTGTGGGCGGGGAGCGACCGGACCGGCCAGCAGCTGCTCCTGCTCTTCTACCGGAACGTGACCGACGTGACCGTTGGGACGGACGACGGGTCGGTTCACCTCTCGGCGAACCTCTCCGGCACGTTCGAGGCGGGGCAGTATCCGGGAGTGAACATCACCGACGGGACGGTCACCGCGCGACTCTCGGAGAGTGGCCGGGTCGAACGGTACAGCGTCGACTACACCGGGAGGCTCGTCCAATCTCCCGAGATCACCGTCGAGGGCCACTACAGTCGAGAGTTCTCGGCAGTCGGCGAGACGACCGTCGACCCCCCTGCGTGGGTTCCGACCGCTCGAAACGAGAGTACACCGGCCCCGATACGAAGTCACCCATCGGGAGCAGTGACCGATGGGGCTACTCACCGGTAGACCCACGCTCTTTGCGACCGACATCGACGAGCGAGCGACGTCGCACCGACCGAGGAGCGCGTCGATTCGTCGGCGGCCGGGAGGTGTGCCGTCGGTCCGACCCGCCCCGCTCAGGCCGACTCCAGACAGAACAGCGTCGTGCCGTCGCCCTGCGTGTCCTGACAGGAGACGAAGAGCGCCCCGTCGGCGACGGCGAGGCCCACGTCCGACCCCTCGTGGGTCTCGAACGACCAGCGTTCGGCCGCTCCCCCGCCGAGCAGTCCACCCTCACTGTCGAGCGCGAACGCGCGGACGGTGTCGCCGGCGCTCGCGTACACCGTGTCGCCCGCCGCGACGGGCGGGACGCCCCCGTAGTCGCCGTCCGCGGTCCAGTGGGTCCGCTCGTCGGAGGCGCGGAACGCCGTGAGTTCGTCGTAGCCGCCCGCGACGACGGTGCCACCGGCGTTCGTGGGGATGGTCCGCGCCCCTCCCTTGCCCATCGTCCAGTCCGTCGTGCCCGCGTTCGCGCCGACTCGGAGGTTGGTGAGCGGGCCGCCGAACGTCGAGACGAGGACGCCGTTGTCGTGGGGGAGGAGTCCCTCGACCATCCCGCCGACCCGCCGTCGCCACTCCTCGGTCGGCGGGTGCTCGGCGCTCACGTCACCCCAGCTCGTGAACGCGTACACATCGCCGCCGCGCGTGCCGACGTAGTGTTGGGTGCGGTGGTAGGCGATGGTCGTGATAGCTCCGAAGAGGTCCGTCTCCCACACCGTCTCGCCGGTCGTCGGGTCGAGGAACGCCAGCACGCCGTCCTCGCCACCGACGACGACGCTCGGCGTGCCGACGTGCTCGCCGACCCAGAGGTACGGCGGCGCGGCCACGCCCGTCGTGTTGGTGTCGCGCCAGACCTCCTCGCCCGTCTCCGCGTCGAGGGCCGCGACGGTGCCTTCGTCGACCGCACTGACGTAGACGAGGCCGTCGTGGACGCTCGGCGAGGAGGGCCACGGTTGGCTCTCGGGGGCGTACTCCCACACCCGTTCGCCCGTCTCGGCGTCGAGGGCGAGAAGGCTCTCGGCCGTCGGGAAGTAGACCGTCCCGTCGACGATGGCCGGCGTCCCGCTGGCCACCCACTCCGAGACGGACCACCGCTCGCGGACCGACTCGCGTGGACCGAGCGCGTTCGGACTGTACCCGGTGTGCTCGACGTCGTAGCGGGGCATCGGCCAGTCGGTATCCGTCTCCGTCCCCGGTTCGTACGACGGCGTCTCGCTGCCGAGGCACCCGGCGAGCGCGGTCACTCCGGCGGTACCCAGACCGGCGAGCAACGTTCTGCGGGAGGGCATCTCTCGGGAGTTGTGTCGGTCTCAGAATAAGTCTTGTGAGCGGGTCGGGTCGTCGTGAACGGAAGACACTCGGCCGCAGTCGTGTCCGGACCGACCGGGACCGCACCGGACGCGACGGACCGAATCGGTCGGAGTGACGAAAGGTCGAAGTTATATCACCGGGCAGTCCAATCGCCCGGTATGCAAACACGAACCGCCGACCGGATACGGGGCTGGTCGTCCCAACCGTTCTCCGGGGGAGACGGCGGCCTCCACGAACTCGCCGCCGGGGGCTTCTCGGGAGCGGTGTCGGCCGACGGGGCGTGGCTGTTCATGCTCAACGGCCACGCCATCGGCGTCGTCGATGGGACCGTCGAGACGTTCGAGGACGCGAGCGGCACCGCCTACAGCGCACCCGACGACGCGCTCCCACTCCTGTTCGCCATGCTCGAACGGGGCGGGGAGAAACGCGGCCAGTACTACACCGAACGCACGCCGCTCTCGGAGGTCGACAGGACGCTCGCGCAGGGGGGGGTTCACCGGCTACGTCGAACTCTCGGAGAACGTCCTCAGCGGCGACTACTACGTCGTCTACTACGGCGGGACGCCGATGCACGCCGCGTTCGTCGGCCAGTCCGAGCGACTGCTCACCGGCGAGGAGGCAGGAGAGCGTACGAACGACGAAGTGGGACTGTACGACGTCGTCGCCGTCGACCTCTCGATTCTCGACCTGCCGACCCCGTCCGACCCGGCGAACGCGGACACGAACACGGCCGTCATCGGGAGCGACACCACGCCGGCCGACTCCGAGAGTCCCGATTCGACCGGACCGACCGACGCGAACGCCGCGAACGGGACGGCGAACGAGCGACCCATCGACGAACAGACGACGGAGACGGCAGAGACCGGCGACCGACCTGCCGGCCGGCCCGAGGCCACCGAGTCGACGGCCCCGGACGACCTGGACCTCGAATCGACGCTCACGGGCGACACGAGCGAGGCGGCCGACGACGGGAGTACGCCGTCACCCCCACCGGAGGCCGACGTGCCGCTCGACGACACCGCGACACCGGAGCGACCGGAGGCGGCCCCCGACGCCGACGAGGCGAGCGACGACACGGCCGAGGGGCCGACGGGGCCGGCCGACGACTCCGCCCGGTCGCCCGAGGGCGACTCGACGGACGAGGCGGTCGCTGCCTCGCTCGACGAGGTCGAACTGGACGACGCCGAAGCCGAGGGCGAGACTGGACCCGAGGCCGGAACCGAACCACCGGCCCCGCCGGCCGACCCGGACGACGACCTGACGTCGGCGGTGGACGACGCCACCGAACGCGAGGAGACGCCGGCCGACCCCTCAGCCGCGATACCGTCCCAGCCGACCGGGTTCGACACCTCGACCGACACCGATGCCGACGACGCCTCGGCCGGGGCCGAACCGAGCACCGAGACGCCCTCGACCACCGAACCGCAGTCGGCCGACGAGTCGCCACCCGAAGAATCGACGGGCGACACGTCGACGGAGGACGCGTCGGAACTCGACGACCTGTTCTCCGAGGGGGAGGGCGAGCGACTCGACGAGGAGTTCGCCGTTCCCGCGAGCGGGTCGGCCGAGTCGACCGTCGAGGACGAGCGACTCGCCGAACTGGAGTCGAAACTGGAGTCGCTCGAAGCCGAGCGTCGCCGACTCGACGAGGAACGCGAGGAACTCGCCGACGAACGCGACCGGTTGCAGTCCCGCGTGGCCGAACTGGAGACGGAGGTCGCCGCCGGCAAGCCGCCCGCGGACTTCGAGCAGGTCGGCCCGGAGGCCGCGCTGAAGGCGACGGACCTGTTCGTCCGCTACCAGTCGAAGAGCGCGGAGACGCTCGACGACGCCCACGAGGGTGCGGACAACCGCGACGCCGTCCGGGGGAACCTCGACCTCGAACACCACACCCGGTTCGACGCCGCACGGACGGCCGTCGGGGACGAGGAGTACGAGCAGTTCCTCCCGACGACGCTCGAACACGAACTCGTGACGTGGCTGGTCGGTGACCTGCTGTACGAGATTCGGGACACGGGCCACGTCGAGGGGCTCCGACCGCTGTACGACGCACTCCCGCGTATCGACCGGGCGGACCTCTACGGCGAGGTCGAGGTGCTCGGCGGCGAGAGCACCGTCGCGTTCGACGTGGTCTGTCGGGACCGCCTCGGGAACCCGCTGGTCTGCGTGGACGTCCACGACTCGCGGGACCCAGCCACAGGAGACGAGATGGAGTCGGTCCTGGAGAAGAGCGGCCGCGTCGGCGAGGAACACGACGAGTTCGCGTGTGCCTTCCTCGTCACCTCGTCGTTCTTCGAGCCGAGCGCGCTCGAACTCGCCACCGAGCGGACCGCGAGCGGTGGACTGTTCGGTGGTGGCAAACGCGAGGGGTTCGTGAAGCTCTCACGGAAGCGTGGCTACCACCTCTGTCTGGTGGAGGCGAGAGACCGTCGGTTCCACCTGACGCTTCCCGACCTGTAGCCCGCAGAAAACTATCGCTCGTTCAGCTCTCGATCTCGGGCATCTCGTCGATCTTCATACCGTCGAGTTTGTCGACGATCTCGTCGACCTTGTCGTCGAGGTCGGCGACGAACTCCGCCGTCGTCTCGGTCGTAATCGCACCCTGGCTGGAGGGCTCGATGAGGTCTTCCTCTTCGAGGACCCGGAGGGAGTAGCGCACCTTGTGGTGCGGGTACCCCGTCTCGTTAGACATCTTGACGATACCGATGGGCTCGTTCTCGATGACCATCTTGAGGACCTGCAGATGGCGTTCGAGCATGTCGACTTCCTTCTCAAGCCTATCTATCATGGCAATTGTTAACTTGTGTTTGCAACCTTTAAGTGTTGCTGTCCGTCGGCCGATTCTATCGCTGTCACCCTCTTCTGAGGGGTGACGTATAACGGTTGTGGCAGATGCCAACATGCCCGGACGACCGTGACCGTTCGGTCGGTCGGGCCGACGGGGGACCGTAATCGGTTTGGTACGGCCTCCGGAAGCGTCACTCGATGACTGTCACTATCGTCGGGTCACAGCTCGGCGACGAAGGGAAAGGCCGCGTCGTGGACCTCTACGGCGCGGACGCCGACGTCGTCGCCCGCTATCAGGGTGGGGACAACGCCGGCCACACCGTCGTCCACGGCGGCGAGGAGTACAAACTGTCGCTGGTCCCCAGCGGCGTCGTTCGCGGAACGGTCGGCGTGCTCGGCAACGGCTGTGTCGTCAATCCCGAGACGCTGTTCTCGGAGATCGACGCCCTGCGCGAGCGCGGGATGGACCCCGACGTGCGCGTCGCCGAACGCGCGCACGTCATCATGCCGTACCACCGCGTTCTCGACGGTATCGAGGAGACCGAGAAGGAGGACCTCGCGGCCGGCACGACGGGTCGCGGTATCGGTCCGACCTACGAGGACAAGGCGGGTCGTCGGGGCGTCCGTATCGGTGACCTGCTCGACGAGACGGTCCTGCGCGAACGACTGGAGTACGTCGTCCCGCAGAAACGCGCACTCTACGAGGACGTCTTCGGCGGCGACGCCGACCACCCCGACCTCGACGGCGCGTTCGATATCGAGGCGATGTTCGAGCACGCCCGCGCGTTCGGCGAGCGTCTCGCCGACGAGGACATGGCCGTCGACTGTGGGTCGTTCCTCGCCGACCACGTCACGGGCGACGAGAACGTGATGCTCGAAGGCGCACAGGGCACCTCGCTGGACATCGACCACGGCGTCTACCCGTACGTCACGTCCTCGAACCCGACCTCGGGTGGGGCGGCGACCGGCACCGGGCTCGGCCCGACCGTCGTCGGTGGCGACGGGAGCGAGGTCGTCGGCGTCGTCAAGGCGTACCTCTCGCGGGTCGGGACCGGCCCGCTCCCGACCGAACTCGGCCACGTCGAGGGGCAGACCCCCGACGACGGCGGCGACACCTCCGCGGACGCCGAGGAACTGGCGACGTACATCCGCGACGAGGGCGGCGAGTACGGCACCGTCACCGGCCGACCACGTCGGGTCGGCTGGCTCGACATGCCGATGCTGCGCCACGCCGCACGCGCCAACGGGTTCACCGGCCTCGCGGTCAACCACCTCGACGTGCTGGCGGGCCTGGACACCGTGAAGGTCGGCCACGCCTACGAGTTCCGCGGCGAGGAGACGCCGACGATGCCCGCGACCACCGAGAAGTGGGGCGAGTGCGAGGCCGTCTTCCGTGAGTTCGACGGCTGGGCGGACCCCGACTGGTCGGCCGTCGCCGAGGAGGGCTACGACGCCATCCCCGAGAACGCACGGACGTATCTGGCGTACGTCGCCGAGGAACTCGACGCACCGGTCTACGCCGTCGGCGTCGGCCCGGACCGCGACGAGACCGTCGTCGTCGAACAGCCCTGGTAGACCACCGGGTCATCACCCTTCCGGACCCCGTTTTCGGAACCGGTTCACCGGCATACACTTGTGGGTCCGTGTGGTGTGATACGCATGCTCCGTGCGCTGGCCCGTGCCGCCGTGCTCGTCGTCGCCGCGGCGGTGCTCCTCTTCGGCCTGACCTACGTCCTCCTCGGCACCCGACTGCTCCCCGACCTCCCGCTGCTGGTGTACGCCGGGGTGGTCGTCGTCATTCCGACCGTCGCGGTGCTCCGCCCGCTCGACACCCGTGCCGGCCCCATCATCGGCGTCGTCCTCCTCGGTGCGCTCGTCTTCTCCGTCGGCGTCTACGGGTCGTCGGTGACCTGTAACGACGAGGCGAGCTATCCGAACAGCGGCGGCTACGGCGTCACCTTCGAGAGCGGCGAACTCCGCTTCGGCGAGAACCTCGACGGTGCGAACTACCGCTGTACCGCGAGCACCGTCCCCGCCGTCGCCGTCGTCGGTTGGGGACTGGTCGGTGTCGGCTTCGTCGCCGCCGCCTTCGACTGGCACACCGATCCGCCGTGGGGCGACCGGTCGCTCCGTGGTGGGACGTCGGGGTCGAACTGAACCACGGGACCGCCCCGAAGACCGGTCCTCCGGGCGGTCGGGTCGACCCACGGGACGCCGACCCGCCGCGACGAAACGCGGAGATTGATACTCGCCGCGCTCGACTCCCGACCAATGGCAGAGACCGAGTCCGTCTCACGGACCAGAGCGTGGCTGATGGCCGCGCGTCCACAGACGCTCCCGGCGGGGGCCGCGCCCGTCGTCGTCGGCGCGGGCGTCGCCGTCCACGCCGGCGTGTTCAGCGCGCTCCCGGCGTTCGCCGCGCTGGTCGGTGCGCTCCTCCTGCAGGTCGGGACGAACTTCGCCAACGACTACTACGACGCCGTCAACGGGGCCGACACCGAGGACCGCGAGGGGTTCACCCGCGTCACCGCCGGCGGTCTCATCGACGCCGCGGCGGTCAAACGGGCGATGTACCTCACCTACGCCGTCGCCGTCGTCCTCGGCACCTACCTCGTCTACGTCGGCGGCCTCCCTATCGTCGTCGTCGGCCTCACCTCCGTCGCCGCCGGCATCCTCTACACCGGCGGTCCCTACCCCTACGGCTACCGCGGCCTCGGCGACCTCTTCGTCTTCGTCTACTTCGGCCTCGTCGCGGTGACCGGCACCTACTACGTCCAAGCCGCCGCCACCGAGTTCGGCTCCGTCCTGCTCGACTCGCCGCTCGCGCTCCTCCCACCCGAGGGGACCGTCACGCTCGCGGCCGTCGTCGCCAGTCTCCCCGCCGCCGGCCTCTCGACGTGCATCCTCGTGGTCAACAACGCCCGGGACAGGGAGACCGACGCCGCGACCGGAAAGCGGACGCTCGCGGTCGTGTTCGGCTACGAGTTCAGTCGCGCCGAGTTCCTCGTGATGGTCGGGATGGCCTACGTCGTCCCCGTCGTGTTCGCGCTGACGGGCTACTCGCCGCTCGTCCTCCTGCCGCTCCTGACCCTGCCCGTCGCCGCCTCGCTGACCCGAACCGTCCTGACCGAGACGACCGGCGAGGCGCTCAACCCGGCGCTGGAGACGACGGGAAAGCTGCTCGCGGCCCACTCCGTGCTGTTCGCGGCCGGACTCGTGGTGCCCGACGCGCTCGGGGTCGGGCTATGAGGCTCGGCTTCGAGCCGTTCTCGCTCCCGCTGGTCGAGCCACTGGGAACCGCGAACGGCGAACTGACCGAGCGCGAGGGGTTCGTCGTCGTCGTCGAGGTGGCCGGTCAGCGCGGTGTCGGCGAGGCGACGCCGCTGGCGGGGTGGACAGAGTCGCTCGACCAGTGTGCGTCCGCGCTCGCCCGTGTCTCGCGGTTTCCCGACCCCAGACGGGCGCTCGCCCCGCGTGGCGACGAGGCGTTCGCGGGCACGCCGGCGGCCCGTCACGGTGTGGCGCTCGCGCTGGCCGACGCCGCCGCCAACCGTGACCGACTCCCGCTGTCCCGGTGGCTCGGTGGGGCCGGTGGCGTCGAGCACGTCCCCGTCAACGCGACGGTCGGTGACGGTGGGGTCGAAGCGACCGTGACCGAGGCGACCGACGCCGTCGCCGAGGGGTTCGACTGCCTGAAGGTGAAAGTCGGTGCCCGCCCGCTCGAGGAGGACGTGGCGCGACTCCGGGCAGTCCGCGAGGCCTGCCCCGACGTCGAACTGCGGGCTGACTGCAACGGGGCGTGGGACCGCGACACGGCCCGCGAGGCCGTCGACGCGCTGGCCGACTGTGAACTGGCATACCTCGAACAGCCACTCCCCGCGACGGACGTGGCGGGCCACGCCGACCTCCGGGCGTACGTCGCCGAGGTCGGCGGGAGCGTCGGTGTCGCGCTCGACGAGTCGCTGGCGTCGACCGCACCCGAGGTGGTCGTCGACGCGGGTGCCGCCGACGTGCTCGTCCTGAAACCGATGGCGCTCGGCGGCGTCGACCGGGCGCGAACGGTCGCGCTCGACGCCATCGAGCGCGGCGTCGACGTCGTGGTGACGACGACCATCGACGCCGTCTACGCCCGGACCGCGACCGTCCACCTCGCCGCCTCGCTCCCGACCGTCCGGGCCTGTGGACTGGCGACCGCCGACCTGCTCGCGGCGGACCTGACGGCCGACCCTGCTCCCGTCAGCGCCGGTCGCATCGCCGTTCCGGAGGGAAAGGGAAATGTACCTCGCAGTAGCACCTCGGACAGTGCGTGACTGGTTCGGCCAACGAGCACGACTCTCGCCGTCGTCGACCGCCGTCGCCGACGCCACGAGCGGCCGGACCGTCACCTACCGCGAACTCGACCGGACCGTCGAGCGCCTCGCCGGCCGACTCGCAGCCGAGGGCGTCTGCGTCGACCACCACGTCGGCCTGCTCGTCGAACCGGGCGTCGAGGCCGTCGCGGCCGTCCACGCGACGATGCGGGTCGGCGCGTGTCTCGTCCCCTTCTCGGCGCGACTGACGACCAACGAACTCACCCCACGCATCGACCGGGCGGACCTCGACGTCCTGCTCTGTGACGGGTCGACCGCCGAGCGTTCGCTGGCGAGTGCCGGGGACGTACCGGTCCGGTCGCTGTCGGACCCTCCCGAAGAGTCGCCCGACGACGAACCGGACGGGGACGACCCGGAGGAGAACGGACGGGGAGACACGCGAGCCGACCCGCTCGCGGCGACCGACCCACGACCGTTCGACCTCCCGGAGTGGGACCCGGAGGACCCGCTCGTGATGCTGTTCACCTCGGGGACGACCGGCCGCCCGAAACTCGTCGTCCTCACGGTCAAGAACGTGCTGGCGAGTGCGGCGGCGAGCGCGTTCCGCCTCGGCACGCTGCCGGGCGACCGCTGGGCGTCGCCGCTCGCCCCGAGTTCGATGGGCGGGCTCGCGCCGGTCTACCGGACGACGCTCTACGGGGCGACCCTCGTCCGCTGTCCGACGGACGCCGAGGGCCTGCTCGCGGCGATGACCGACCACGGAGCGACGGGCGTCTCCGTCGTCCCGACGATGCTCCGCCGACTGCTCGACGCGGGCGACCCGCCCGACTCGCTGCGGTTCGTCCTCGTCGGTGGCGCGCCGACGCCGCCGGAACTCGTCGAGCGCTGTGCCGACCGCGGCGTCCCGGTCTGTCCGACGTACGGCATGACAGAGACGGCCTCGCAGATAGCCACGGCGGCCCCCGGCGAGGCCCCCGCGGCCCCGAACTCCGTCGGTCGACCGCTGCTGTTCACCGACGTGACCGTCGTCGACGACCACGGCGACGTCGTTCCGACGGGGACGCCCGGCGAACTCGCCGTCAGCGGCCCGACGGTGACGCCGGGGTACTACGAGGACCCGGCCGCGACGCGGGCGGCGTTCGGGACGAGCGGCCTGCTGACCGGCGACGTCGGCCACCGCGACGAGGCGGGCCGCCTCTACGTCCACAACCGGAAGGACGACCGTATCGTCACCGGCGGGCAGAACGTCGACCCCGGCGAGGTGGCGGCCGTCCTCCGGGAACTGCCGACGGTCCGGGACGCCGTCGTCGTCGGCCTCCCCGACGAGGAGTGGGGCCAGCGCGTGGCCGCGCTCGTCGAACCACAACCGGGAGTCGCTCTCGACGCCGGGACCGTCGAGGCACACTGTCGGGACCGGCTGGCGGGCTACAAACTCCCGCGTGTGCTGGCGTTCGACGACATCCCACGCACCGAGTCGGGGACCGCCGGACGCGACGCCGTCCGCGAGCGACTGGCCGGGGAGCGGCCGTGAGTCCGCGAGCCGCGCTCAACGCTTAATCCGCGCGGGCGCCTACGTCGACTCGTGTGTACGCTCACGTTCGCCTGGCAGACGTTCGAGGAGCACCCGCTGGTGGTCGCCGCCAACCGCGACGAGGCCTACGCCCGCGAGTCGTCACCCCCCGCGGCTCGAACGCTCGACTCCGGCCGACGGGTCGTCGCCCCCCGCGACGAGGAGGCGGGCGGGACGTGGATGGGTTACAACGACGAGGGCGTCTTCGTCGCCATCACGAACCGCTGGGTCGAGACGCCGCCGGGCGAGCGCTCGCGCGGCCGGTTGGTCCTCGACGCCCTCGACTCGCCGAGCGCCGAGGAGGCCGTCCGCGGCATCGAGCGTGAACTCGACCGACGTCGCTACGAGGGGTTCTTCCTGCTCGTCGCCGACGCCGCCGGCTGTTTCCTGGTCTCCGACGAGGGCGGTGGCTCCATCCACCAGTTCGACCCCGGCGTCCACGTCGTGATGAACGTCGGCTACGACACGTCGTACTTCGTTCCGGAGGTTCGTCCCGCCCCCGCGAAGCGTCAGGCAGCGAACGGTCGGCGACTGTTCGAGTATCTCCAACCCGAACCGGGCGAGACTCCCGAGGCGTGGCGGACGCGGGCGGGTGACGCACTGGGCGACCACGAGTTCGGCGTCTGCATCCACGGCGGCCAACCGGTCGAGACGAACGGCGACCCGGACGACGACGCCAACCCGGACCGCGCCCCCGAGGGGTTCGGCACGAAGTCCTCCTCGCTGGTCACCGTCGACGCGAGCGGCGACAGCCGATTCTGGTACGCCGACGGCCCGCCGTGTGAGACGCCCTTCGAGCGCGTCGACGCGTCGGTCTGAGCGCTCCGTGGCCCGTCCGCTTCGGGCCACAGGCAGGCAGACGCAAGGAGACAGTCAGATTTAATCCGGCGTGCGTTCGTAGCCACTGTATGAGCACTGCTGAGGCCGACCTCACGGAGGACGAGCGTGCCGGCTTGGACCTCGTCCGCCGGACCGGCGGCATCCACCAGAGCGAGTTCTGGAAGGAACTCGACGTCTCCTCGCGGAAGGGCAGTCGTATCGTCGAGTCGCTCGCCGAGAAGGACCTCATCGACCGCGAGGAGACGGTCTACGAGGGCCACAACACCTACCTCCTCTCCCCGACGGCGATGGACCTCGACTTCCAACTCCTGATGGCCGGCGACATGCTCTCGCCGTTTGTCGCCGACGACGAACTCGACGAGCAGTCCGACGCCTTCTCCCAGTGGGTCATGCGGTTGGCCTATCAGTAGCGCCGGTTTCTTCGTCGGGTGTCCTCGCAGACGCTTCGCGTCTGCTGCGGTACTACTGCACGTTCTTTCAAGCACCTTCCACTGAACCTGCTGTTAGACAGAGAGCGTGAGTCTAACAGTAGCTCGGCTCTATCGTGTCTCCGCTACGACGGTGGTTGGGTCACGACTAAGAGGCACTGTGTGCGTGACGGCGAGATCGTCTGACTCCCCACACCGTCGATAGTCGCATCATCAGTCCACGTCGCCGTCTCCGGGTCGAGATATCGAACGTCGTGAGGCCCCTCACCGAGAGAGAGCGTCACGTCACCACCGTCTGGCAGGTAGACGACATACGAGTCTTCGGGAACGCCAGCGCAGTACGCTTCGTCGGCCGTCCTGTCGAGGAGCGCTTCCTGTCGAGGAACCGCTCGACAGAGGTCGACGACCTCCTCTACCATACGAACTGACCGAATCTGTCGACGAGCTCGCTCACTGCTGCCGATGCCCCAGGTGGCTTCGCCAGCCGCAACTTGTCGGTGGAATCGACAGGCGGCACAGCCACCGAGCACGTTCCGCCAGAATCGCCTGACCGCTTCATCTGCAGTGCCAGCGTTCTCGTTCCCGCCGTCGAACCCACCATAGATTTTCACGTTGTTGAACGGTCGGGGTCCGACGGCCTCTTCGACCTCCGTGCGCCATTCCTGCAGTTTCTTGTAGTGTTCCGGCCCGCTCGACCCAGCAGCGTCCTGGTTGTGCTGGGACAGCTCGACGTAGGAGAACGTGTCCGGGTACTCGATTGCCTTCCTTACGGAGTCTTCCGGGTCCAAGTTCATATTCCCGACATCGACCTTGACGCCTTCGTGCTGAGCCCGTTCTAAGACGTACTCTGCCCAGTGGAGTTCCCATTCGATACCGGCCCACCCCTCGTTCGTCGCGTTGTAGATGACGTGGTCGTACTCGAGCGTGTAGTCGAGAACCTCGTCGACGAACCGCTCTTGATAGTCGAGAACGGTCTCGTTCCCGTCCTCGACCGTGCGGAAGAACTCGATTCTGTCCTGCCAGTGGTCACCTCCTGAGGTGGGCAGAGCGTCCGCCGGAAGGGTCCTGTTGTTGGCCGGATTCCACGCGTGGGTATTCCACTTCGCCCCGTTGAAATCGTGCTGATCCCATAGCGTCAGTCCGACGATGACGTCACGCGTTGCAGTCGCGTCGAGGAACGACGACAGGCGGGTCCAGTACGATTCGTTCCACCGGTCGAGGTCGTAGCTGCCGTCGTCGCTCGTCTCGAACGGTGAGACGTCCTCTTCGCCGCGGTCGGACATCGTATTACGGACGAAATTCCCACCAGCCTCGACGAGATCATCGAGTTGGTCCTGTAACCGGGTCCCGGTCCACTGGAAGAGGTTGTCTTTCTCACTTCCCCCCAAGAGTACCACCGGCTCGCCGTCGTACGACCAGTACCAGCCGTGCTCAGCACTCTGTCGGATTCCAGTAGCCATTATCTCCGGTACGGAGGCGCGGGAGGTTAACTCACGGGGCAGCCACCCCACCACAGTGGTTCGACGGGGCGGACTCACCGAGCGGTTGACCTGAGAGGCGGCTGCTGTGAGACTCGCGGCACGGGTCTACCACTACCGGCACGCTGTGCGGTGCGGTATGCTCGTACGTTGTACCGCGAGCGAGGCGCTTCGCGCCGAGCGAGCGGTCTTTTTCAGTCCAGGTTTTTGCGCTGAGCGGTCGCGCCGTGCGCGACCCGAGGCGTAAAAACGTGGGTTTACAGCTTCGACTCGGCGTCGTCGGCGAGTTCCTCCATCCGCTTGGAGATGCGTCCGGCGTCCGAGAACTCGTCCTCGCTCATCGCGCTGGCGAGGGCGTTCCCGAGGACGAAGACGGCGTGTTTGTGTTCGGATTTCGACTTGTGGACGTCGTCGGGCGAGACGTCGAGTTGGTCGTAGGGGTCGAAGAGGGTGCTGTCGACGTCTTCCTGTGCGCGGAAGTACTCCATGATGGCGACCATCTGCTCGTGCAGTTCGAGAAGTTCGTCTTTGTGCATACTCAAGCTATCTTCGAGGAGTTGGTAAACGTTACGCGCTTCACGCTATCCCGTCTCGTGGGGAACGGTCGCGCCGTCGTCGGTGGCCGACGCTCGACGGCGGCGGGAATCGAGAGGAGAGCGTCGGTCAGAAGACGTACTCGTCGTCGTGACCCATCATGCCGTCGTCCTCGAAGGCACCGGGGTCGTCGTCGTCCACCGCACCGCCCGTTCGGTAGGCCCGCAGTCCGGCCGCCAACAGGTCCTCGACGGCCTCCTCGCGGTTGACGAACTCGCCCTGCTCGATCATCTGGGTCATCTGCATCTCGAGGTGCTCGGGGATGTTTAGCTCGACTTTTGGCATCGTTACACCCCGATTTGATAGTGGGCTATTTAATTCTGACGGGGAATCTTGGCCCAGCACAAAATCCGCTTTTGGACCGGAACAATTATCTTTTCCGAAGCAAGCAGTGCCTTTTCAATTATGCAATCGGCAGACACGTCGCACGCGGGGCGTCACGCACCCTTCGCGGGTGTCGTCCGGCCCGTCGGGAGAACGGCAGGCATACCTCCACGGCTCACCGAGAGACCCCATGAGCGTTCGTGACGTCACCGACCTCCACGAGGAGTTCGACGGTGAGCGACTGCCACCGGGACAGCGCGAGACCGAACGGTTCCCCGTCCTCTCGAAGAGTGGGACGCCGTCGTGGTCGCCCGAGACGTGGAGCTTCGAGGTGTGGGGGGCCGTCGACGAACCGCTGGAGTTCTCCGTAGAGGAGTTCCGTGACCTGCCCGGCGAGACCCAGCGACAGGACTTTCACTGCGTGACGGGGTGGAGTCGCTACGACAACGAGTTCACGGGCGTCAGTTTCCCGACGCTGGCCGAACTGGCGGGCGTCCACGACGACGCGAGCCACGTCATGTTCTACGGCTTCGACGACTACACGACCGACCTCCCGCTCGACGAGTGTATGCGCGAGGAGGTGCTGTTCACGTGGGAACTCGACGGCGAACCGCTCCCGGACGACCACGGCGGACCCGTCCGCGTCGTCACGCCACACAAGTACGCCTACAAGGGCGCGAAGTGGGTCAGTGGCGTGGAGTTCCTCACCGAGGCGGAACTGGGCTACTGGGAGCGACGGGGGTACTCCGACACCGCGAACCCGTGGAACGAGGAACGGTACAGCTGACGCCGGCGTCCGGATGCCTCGGTCGCTCGTGGTGTGACGGCCCGAGGAACCGGAACGCGCACCGTCGGGCGACGAACGGCCGGTCGTCGGAGCGGCCGGGATGGATAGCCTCAAGGGTCGCCCGCCCTAATTTTTGACAATGGAATTCGCCCACAGTAGCGCGGCGACGTCGCTCGACGGGACGCTCGTCACCCGCACCTGTGAGGTACCGGACGTCTCCTATCGCGCGTTCCTCTCCGCCCACGGGACGCCACACGTCCACTGGAGCACGCCGGACGGCGTCGAAGTCGTCGGGAGCGGTGCAGCCGTCGCCGTGACGGGGACCGGCGAGGGACGGTTCGAGACGGTCCGCGAGCGGGCTGGGAGCGTCTTCGACGCGATGGACGCCGACGCGTCCGGGCCGGCCCGGCCTCGGATGCTCGGCGGGGTGGCGTTCTCACCGGACCACGGGGCCGCTCCGCCGTGGTCGGGCTTCCCCGCCGCACAGTTCCTCCTCCCGGAGCGACAGCTGACACGCACCGACGAGACGACGTTCCTGACGGTCTCTCGCTACGGCCCGGACGTCACCGCCGAGTCGGTCGAAGCCGCACTCGACGCGGCCCGAGAAGACGTCGCCGTGCTCCCCGCGATGGTCCCGAGCGGCGACCCACCGGGCGTCGTCGGGACGGCCCACCTCACCACCCGCGAGGAGTGGCACGGGATGGTCGAGACGGCCGTCGACCGCATCGAGTCGGGCGACCTCCGGAAGGTCGTCCTCGCGCTCGCACTCACCGTCGACCTCGACGCGCCCGTCGACGTCCCGAGCGTGCTCGAACGACTGCGACGGACCTACCCCGAGTGCTACCGGTTCCTCGTCCAGCCGACCGACGCGGCGGGCTTCTTCGGCGCACCGCCGGAACGCCTCGTCAGGCTCCGTGACCGTGCCGTGGAGACGGAGGCGCTGGCGGGGTCGGCCGCCCGCGGCGACACCCCAGAGGCGGACGCCGACCTCGCGGCGGAACTCGTCGAGAGCGAGAAGATACAGCACGAGCAGGGGCTGGTCGTCGACGCGATTCGTGACCAGCTCGAACCGCTGGGAGCGGTCGCGGTCGGTGACCAGCACGTCCACAGGCTCGCCACCATCCAGCACCTGCGGACGCCCATCGAGGCGACGCTCGACGACGACCGACACGTTCTCGACATCGTCAGCGCACTCCACCCGACGCCCGCCGTCGGCGGCCTCCCGCCGGACGTCGCCCAGCGCGTCATCCACGAGACGGAGTCGTTCGACCGTGGCTGGTACGCCGCCCCCGTCGGCTGGTTCGACGCCGGCGGGGACGGCGAGTTCGCCGTCGCCATCCGGTCGGGCGTCGCCGGCGGCCGGGAGGCGACGCTGTTCGCCGGGAACGGCATCGTCGCGGACTCCGACCCGGCCGCGGAGTGGGACGAGGTCCGACTGAAGTATCGTCCCATCCTCGACGAACTCGGGCACGGCGACGACGTGACGGCCGACACCGACGACCCCGCCGAGGCCGTCGAACGGACGGAGCGAGCGACCGGCGACGACTCGACTGCCGAATGAGCGTTCCGAACCGGAACACGCTGTGGGGCCGGGTCGTCGCCGACGAACTCGCCAAGGCCGGCGTCGACACGGCCGTCCTCGCACCGGGCAGTCGGAGCACGCCGCTCACGGTGGCGTTCGCCGCACACGACGGTATCGAGACCGTCTCACAGTTGGACGAGCGGTCGGCGGCGTTCTTCGCACTCGGGCGAGCGAAACGGACGGGAGTGCCCGTTCCGCTAGTCAGTACCTCCGGAACCGCGCTGGCGAACGTCCACCCCGCGGTCATCGAGGCGAACCAGGCGCGCGTCCCGATGCTCCTGTTGACCGCCGACCGTCCGCGCGTCCTCCAAGACAGCGGCGCGAACCAGACCATCGACCAGGAGAAGCTCTACGGCGACGCCGTCAGGCACTACCGGACGCTCCCGGAACCGGCGGCAGACGACCGGAAACTCCGGGCGCTCCGGACGGCGCTCTCGCGGGCGGTCGGTACCGCGACGGGGAGCCACCCCGGCCCGGTCCACCTGAACTGCCCGTTCGAGAAACCGCTGGAACCGACGCCGGTGGCGGGCGACGTGAGCGACGAGTTCCTCGCCGAACACGCCGACGTGGTCAAGGGACGTGACGGTCCCTGGGTAGAGGTGACGGTCGGTCGGATGGCGCTCTCGGACGACCGACGCGACCGACTCGCACGGGCGGTCGAGGACGCCGACCGGGGCCTGGTCGTCGCCGGTCCCGACAGCGGCCTCGACTCGGACGCACTGTGCGGTCTCGCGCTCTCGACGGGGTTCCCGGTCCTCGCGGACCCGCTCTCCGGCGTCCGATTCGGCGACCACATCGACGCCGGCGGCGTGCTCGTCTGTGGCGGCTACGACTCGTGGCTCGGCGCGTTCGGTTCGACCGACCCCACGGAAGCGCCCGACTTCGTCCTCCGATTCGGCGCGTCACCGACCTCGAAACCGCTCCGCCACTACCTCCGCGAGTCGGGAGCGCGGCAGGTCGTCGTCGACCCGGCCGGTGGGTGGCGCGAGGCGACGTTCAGCGCGACGGACCTCGTGACCGCCGACCCGACCCGACTCGCCGCGGACCTCGCCGACCGGGTCGACCGTGAGGCGGGCGCGTGGCACGACCGTATCGCCGCGCTCGAACGCGAGTACTGGAGCCTCGTCGCCGAAGACGGGGCCTGGTTCGAAGGGGCGATACTCCGCGAGACGGTGGCGAACCTGCCCGACCCCGCCACGCTGTTCGTCTCGAACTCGATGCCGCCGCGTGACCTCGACCGGTTCGGCGAACCGCGTGGGGCGAACGTCACCGCACTCGGCAATCGCGGGGCGTCGGGGATCGACGGAATCGTCTCCTCGGCGCTCGGTGCGGGCCACGGTACCGACGACCCGCTCGTCCTCGTCGTCGGTGACCTCGCGTTCTACCACGACCTGAACGGTCTCCTCGCGTGTGGCCGCGCGGCCGTGGACGCCACCGTCGTGCTCGTCAACAACGACGGCGGCGGCATCTTCCGCGTCCTCCCCATCGAACGGTTCGACCCGCCGTTCACCGACTACTTCCGGACGCCACACGGCCTGGAGTTCTCGCCCGTCGCCGACCTCTACGGCCTGGAGTTCGTCAGCACCGACACGCGCGAGGGCTTCCTCGACGCGTACCGCGCCTCTCTCGATTCGCCGGGCACGCAGATCGTCGAGGTGCGGACCGACAGCGAAGCCAGCCACCGCCACCGCGAGCGACTGCACGAGCGCGTCCACGAGACGCTGGGCTGAGCGCGCCGCGAAGCGTTTTTGTCGTCCGCAGAGATGTAGTTCGTATGTCCTCCGACAGTCACTCGCAACCGCGTCTCGGTCGGCCGGGACGAGCGTTCTGGACGACCCTCGGCGTCGTCCTCTCGCTGCTGGGACTCTGGCTCGTCGTCATCGAGGGGGCGATTCTCATCGCCACCATCGTCCTCCCGTTCGTCGTCCTCGTCGGACTCGGCGTGTGGGGCGGCTCCCGACTCGTGGGTCGGTCGAACGTCCCGTTCCGCTCGGGGCCGCTGACCGCGGCCGGCGTCCTCTCCGTACTGGTACTCGTCTACTCGTTCGTCATCGAGGGGGCGGTGCTGCTCGGTCTCGTCGCGTGTGTCCTCATCCTCGGTGTTGGGACGGCGCTGGGACTCGTCCTCGCGCAGGACCGCCAGCAGCCAGCGCCCACAGAGCAGTCACGAGTGGACGTCGAGTCGCAGTTCCGAGGGCGCACCGAGGACCGGAACGACGAGCGAGAACACGACCGCGAGCGGTAGTTCGACACCGTGGACCGACGACGCCGACTACCCGGCAGCGGCGACGCCGTCAGGCGTCTCGGTCGCTCCGACCCGCCGTTCGACGAGCGCCAGTCCCGCGTCGAGCGCGACGGCGAGCAGCGCCCCCGGAATCGCACCCGCGAGCAACTGCGCGGTGCTGAACAGTTTGATGCCGCCGATGACCCAGACGCCGAGGCCGCCCCCACCGATGAAGAACGCGAGGTAGGCCGTCCCGACGTTGAGCACGACGGAGGTCCGGATGCCCGCGAAGATGACCGGCACCGCCTGCGGGAACCGGACGTTCTTCAGCACCTCCCAGCGCGTCATACCCATCCCTCGGGCCGCCTCGACGGTTCCGTCGTCGACGCTCTCCAACCCGGCGACGGTGTTGGTCAGTATCGGGAGCAGGGCGTACACCGCGAGGCCGACCAACGCCGGCCGGAACCCCAGTCCGAGGATGGGGAAGACGAGCGCGATGACCGCGAGCGTCGGGATGGTCTGGGCGACGTTCCCGAGGGTCGTGATGACCGACGACGCCCGGTCGTTCCAGGTGGCGGCGACGCCCAGCGGGAGGGCGATACCGATGGCGACGAGTTCGGAGACGAGCACCAGTTGCAGGTGCTCGGTCAGCAGTTCGGTGAACCGCGGCCAGTTGGCGATGAGGTACTCGCCGGCATCGACGAGCACGCCGAGGACCATCAGTCCGGGCCCCCGCGCTGACGGTTACGGATGTCGGACTCCGTGACGATTCCGACGACCGACGCGTCCTCGACGACCGGGAGTGCGTCGACGCTCGCCTGGATGCACCGCGAGAGCGCTATCTGTGCGCTGTCGCCCGGTTCGACGGGGATGAGTTCCCCACCGTCGGCCATCACGCCCTCGTCGGAGCGGAACGCCTCGACGACGTCCTCGTGTTCGGCCGGGACCTCCTCTCGCATCACCTCGCCGACGCGAAGCACACGCAGTCGCTTGAGCGTCCGGTCGGGGCCGATGAAGTCCTCGACGAACTTCGTCTTCGGTCGGTCGAGCAGCGCCTTCGGCGTGTCGTACTGGACGACCTCACCGTCGTTCATCACGGCGATGTGGTCGCCCATCTTCAGCGCCTCGTCGATGCTGTGGGTGACGAAGATGATGGTGGTGTCGATGTCGTCCTGGATGCTCAGGAACTCGTCCTGTAGCTCCTCGCGCGTGATGGGGTCGAGCGCACCGAACGGCTCGTCCATCAGCATCACGTCGGGGTCGGCAGCCAGCGCCCGCGCGACCCCGACGCGCTGTTGTTGCCCCCCCCGAGAGCTCCGTCGGACTGCGGTCGCGGAACTCCTCGGGCGGGAGGTCGACGAGCGAGAGCAGTTCGTCGACTCGGTCGTCGATGCGGTCGTCGGACCAGCCCTTCAGTTCGGGGACCGTCGCCACGTTCTCGCCGACGGTCATGTGGTCGAACAGGCCGACGTCCTGGATGACGTAGCCGACCTGCCGGCGCAGTTCCGTCGCCTCCAGGTCTCGAACGTCGGTGCCGTCGTAGTGGACCGTCCCCTCGGTCGACTCTTCGAGTCGGTTGACGAGCTTCATCGTCGTCGTCTTCCCACAGCCCGAGGGGCCGACGAGCACCGTCGTCGTCCCTTCGCCGACCTCGAAGTCGAGGCCGCGGACCGCGTGCGTTCCGTCGTCGTAGCGTTTGTGGATGTTCTCGAACTCTATCATAGGGGGCGAAGCAGTCGGAGCGTCTTGGTCGCGAGCGTCGGGTCGATGTCCTCGCCGTTGCGGAGCCTGAGTAACTCCTCGACGGCGGCGATACCGTAGTCGAACGTGAGCGCCAGTGCCGACAGCACGACCGTCGTCACGACGATCATCGGCGTGTTGCCGTCGCTGATGCCGTAGAAGATGAAGTCGCCCAGCCCCGGGCCGCCGATGAACGCACCGATGGCGGCGAGGCCGACGACGATGACCACCGCGTTGCGGACGCCGGCCATCACGACCGGTAAGGCGACGGGCAGACGGACCCGGCGAAGTCGCTGCCAGCGCGTCATCCCGAGACCGGTCCCGGCTTCGACGGTCGAGGCGTCGGCCCGGTCGAGACCGACGTACGTGTTCCTGATGATGGGCAACAGCGAGTACGCCACCAGCGCCGCGATGACCGGCGGTGCGCCGATACCCAACACCGGGACCAGCACGCCGAAGAGGGCGATGCTCGGAATCGTCAGGAGTACGCCGGCGAACCACAACACCGGCGTCGACGCGCGGTCGTAGAGACTGACGAACACGCCCGCCCCGACGCCGATGGGGAGGGCGATGGCCAGCGTCTGGAGCACGAGCACGACGTGTTCGACGAGCATCCGCGCCAGCCGGGACTGGTTCTCGACGGCGAACTGGACGAACGGGTCGAGCACGACGCTCACACCAGCCCCTCCGATTCGAGGTAGTCACGGGCGACGGCCTGTGCGTCCTCGCCGTCGATGGCGACACGCTCGTTGAGGCGGATTATCTTCTCGGTGTTCAGCGTCGGCCCGATGGCGTTCAGCGGTTCGCGCATCGACGGATGTGCGTCGAGCGCCTCCTGGTTGACCGCTGGCGCGGGGTTGTAGATCGGGAAGTAATCACGGTCGTCCTCCAGGGTCTGGAGGTCGTACTTCGCCACCTTCGGGTTGGTGCTGAACACCATCCCGAAGTCCGCGTCCGTCTCGGCGATGATCTGATAGCAGAGCGCGGCGCTGATGCTCCGGAGTTCGAGCTGGCCCGCCGCCTGCTCGAACTCGTAGGCGTTGACCATCCCCGGCCAGCCGTCCTCGCGGTTGATGAACTCGGGGCCGAGGACGCCGGTGAGGTCGGTGTTCCCCGACTTGACGTAGCTCGCGAAGTCGCTCAGGGTCTCGACGCCGGTCTCCGCCGACCACTCCGGCGTGACCGCGATGGCGTAGGTGTTGTTGAACGGTGCGCGGTTGAGGTAGGCGACGCCGTAGTGTTCCGCGAGTTTCCCCTTGACCGCCTCGTAGAGTTTCTCGGCGTCGGGGATGACGCGCTCTTTTTTCGGCGGCACGCTGAGCCACGCACCCCCGGAGTAGTACCAGAACAGGTCCGTCTCACCGTTCTCGACGGCCCGGAGGTTCATCGTCGTTCCACCGAGGCCGGTCTCGTCGAGGACGGTGAGGTCGGTGTTCGCCTTCAGCGACTCGATGGCCATGTACGCGAGGACGATGTCCTCGGTGAAGCGCATCGAACTGACCTTCACGGCGTTCGGTGCGACGGCCCCCAGCGCGCCGGTACAGCCCGCTGTCGAACCGATACCGGCCGTCGCTACGGTCGCACCACCGAGCTTCAAGAAGTCGCGGCGGGTGTGCTCCACGGGCTACCTCGTTCGACCCGCTGGAGTGCTGTCCGAGCGATACAGTGCGAGTGGGTGTCGTTCGAGTGGACGGCGTACTGTCATCGAACGTCTAACAGGTACAGTGCAGCGTCCCGATTACCGGCAGTGCCTGCTCAAGCAGGCATCCCTTCTCAGTCGTCGGTAGGTTCACCGATGCGGCCGGTGAGTGCTGGCGTCGCTCGCCGCTCGCGTTCACATAGCGTTACCGACGGAAGGTCACGACTGACAAGCTTTTTCGCCGCTCCGGGCGCACGCGGGGTATGGTTTCTGCCATCTTCGACCCCGACCGCTGGGACCCCGTCGAGGGCTTCGACTTCCGGGACGTGACCTACCACCGCGCCCGCGAGCAGGGCACGGTGCGTATCGCGTTCGACCGGCCGGACGTTCGCAACGCCTTTCGCCCCCGAACCGTCGACGAACTCGCCACCGCGCTCGACCACGCCAAACGCCAGACCGACGTCGGCTGTGTCCTCCTCACCGGCAACGGCCCCTCCTCGAAGGACGGTGGCTGGGCCTTTTCGTCGGGCGGCGACCAGCGTATCCGCGGCCCGGACGGCTACCAGTACGAAGAAGACGAGGAGCGCGCGGACCAGCCGAGCGGAGAGCGAAGCGAACCGCGAGGCCGTGCCAGTTCGACGGGACGACTCCACATCCTCGAAGTCCAGCGGGCCATCCGGTTCATGCCGAAACCCGTCGTCGCCGTGGTTCCGGGGTGGGCGGTCGGTGGCGGCCACTCGCTGCACGTCGTCTGTGACATGACGCTCGCCTCGGAGGAGCACGCGAAGTTCCTCCAGACCGACCCCGACGTGGCGAGTTTCGACGCCGGATTCGGCTCGGCGTATCTCGCTCAACAGGTCGGCCAGAAGAAGGCCCGCGAGGTGTTCTTCCTCGGGAAGACCTACTCCGCCGAGGAAGCCGCCGACATGGGGATGGTCAACGAAGCCGTCCCCCACGACGAACTGGAGGAGACGGCCCTGGAGTGGGGCGAGCGAATCAACTCCAAGTCACCCACCGCGATGCGGATGCTGAAGTACGCGTTCAACATGGACTCGGACGGACTGGTGGGCCAACAGGTGTTCGCGGGCGAGGCGACTCGGCTGGGCTACATGACCGACGAGGCTGCCGAGGGGCGAGACGCGTTCGTCGAGGGCCGAGAGCCGGATTTCGACGAGTTCCCCTGGCACTACTAGAACCACCACCTTTTGTACCCGACCGGAGGTTCGTTCGTTGCGCTCACTCACCCCCGGAGGCCAAAAGCTGAACCAAAAGGATTCCCTCACCGCCTCGCTTCGCTCGACGGTTCAGTCACCCCGCTCGTTCGCTAGCGCTCACTCGCGGTGAACCGCGCTCACTTCGTTCGCGCGGACACCAACTACGAGTTGGTTTCACTGAAATTTCACCGAATCAACTGTTAGACAGAGAGCGTAGATCTATCAAGCACATCGAACTACGACCGAGCGAGAGGTCGGGGGCCTCACCAGAGGCTGGGCCATCGCATGTAGATATATTGTACCGTGCTACCAACAACCACACCTATGAGAGGAGATCTCCCGAACGGGTCCGACCTCCTGCTCGAGGTCGTAAAGCAAGCACCGATGATCGCGGCCTTGCGTGAGGGCGCGCTGGACCGACGCACCTTGCAGCACCGACTCGACGTATCGAAATCGACTGCTCATCGAAACACCACCACACTTGCCGAGTGGGGCCTCCTCGAGCGAGTCGAGGGGAGTTACAAACTGACCGAGTTCGGCGAGGTGGTCGCAGAGATCGTCGCAACGTTCGAAGCGGATATGCAGACCGCTCACCGCCTCACCCCATTGTTCGAGGTCGTCTCTGGCGTCCAACCACAGTGCCCGGTCGAGGCGTTCTCTGGTGCGACCGTCACGACAGCGGAGCGAGGCGACCCGTTCGGCCCGCTGGCTCGATTCGTCTCACTGGTCGAAGAGACCGAGACACTACGCATGTACGATTCGTACGCCGTCGCCCCGACGTACATGGACGACATTCACGGCCGAGTTCTCGACGGGTTGGTGACGGAGGTCATAGAGCAACCGGACATCGCGTTGGACATCATGGAGAACTACCCGCGGAAGTGCGTCGAACTCTGCGCGAGCGAGTTCCTACGGATGCGGTTGCACGATTCTCTCCCCTTCGGACTCGTTATCTTCGACTCCCGCATCGGCATCGGGGTTCGAGACCGAGAGTCGGGTGTCCCCCGAGCGTTTATTGATACCGACACACCAGCGGCACGTACCTGGGCCGAGACGATCTTCGAATCGTACTGGAGCGAGGCGACCCGATTGAATCGATTCCATCCGAAGGCGCTTCGGGAGGCAATCGACGCTGACACCTAGGACTGCAGTGAGTCCATGACCTCGCTCACTGATCCGGGCCATCTACGAACGGCCCACGATGAAAGACCCGTGACACCGGGATCCCCGCACAGTCAGCGTGGTCGTAGAGTGTTTCTTCCGAGTCTGCCCTGAAGTGACAGAACGTTCCTATCACCATGTCGTCCTCGTTGGTCATAATCTCCGATTGCACCCAATCGATGTCCGCACCCTCATCTCGCACCGTTTCCAGGGCGGCGGTCGACCGTTCGCTGGCACGTTCACGCTCGGCATGTGTCACCGGTGGATCGATCTCACGAAGGATGAGATAATCCGTCAGTTCTTGATCGCTCATTGCTCGACTCCTCGCGTACTCGCTACGGTTGTTACGTGACGATTCGTCGCCATCAGCCTCTTTCGATGAGACATGAACGAACGTACGATGGTTCAGAATTTGTAGTTACTCTGTGGGATTGTCCCTGAACACGGGACGCTCCACGATGGTGAATCGCAGTGGCTCTGCTGAGCGATGGACGATGGGGTTCCAGGCGAACTGAAATGCGAACGGCGATTGCAACCCGTTCACCAGTTCATCTGGCTTCGTCTCGATTGAGGAAGTGTCCGGTGTTAGACTCGCGGCACACGTCCAACAACCCCGGCAAAACTTAACCTGACGCCGGTGTGACTCTTTCAGACATGCCCTCCCAGCGTACACACGACCGAATCCACCGTGTCCGCCTGTACCTCCGCGAGCACACCGCGGTCCGCTTTTTCGCGCTTCCAATCGTGCTGATGGGCGCGATACTGCTGTTCTTCTTCCTCGCGAGCGGTCGAGCGACACCGCTCGAATCGGTGTCGATGGTCGGTCTGTTCGTCGTGGCGTCGCTCGTCGTCGTGAGTGTCTCGGTGCTCGTGGAACGGACGGTGCTGTCCCTCCGAAGTTCCTGACCGAAGCGTCGGTCTGTCTATCCTATCAACCGTTCCTCGTCCTCCCAGTACTCCTGTCTGAGTTGGTACTTCTGGACCTTGCCCGTCGCCGTCTCGGGCAGGTCGTCGACGAACTCGATGCGGCGTGGAATCTTGTACGCCGCCATGTGCTCGCGGGCGAACGACTGGATGCTGTCGGCGGTGAGGTCGACGCCCTGCTTGGGGACGACGAGTGCCGTCACCATCTCACCCCACTCGTCGCTCGGGGTGGGAATGACCGCCACCTTGAGGACGTCCGGGTGGTCGTAGAGTTTGTCCTCGACTTCGATGGAGGAGACGTTCTCCCCGCCGGAGATGATGATGTCCTTCTTGCGGTCCTGAATCGAAATCATCCCGTCTTCGTCCATCGTGGCGAGGTCACCGGTGTGGAAGTAGCCGGGGAGGCGGGCGTTGAACGCCTCGTGGGTCTCCGCTTCTTTGTTCAGGTAGCGGTCCATCACCTGGTTGCCCTTGACGACGATTTCTCCCATGCTCATGTTGTCGCGGGGGACGTCGTTGCCGTCCTCGTCGACGACGCGGACGTCGGTACAGAGCGTCTCGCTGCCCTGGAAGGTCTTGAGGCCTTGGCCCCGCTCGGCGAGGCGGCGCGGCGAGTTCGAGGTGGTGATGATGGGTGCGGTCTCGGTCAGCCCGTAGAGGTGGATGATGCGCCACCCGATGTCGTCCTCGATGGCTTCGAGCGACGCCTTCGGGGGCGCGGAACCGGCAGTCGCGAGACGGACCTCCCGGTCCCCCGTCGTCTCGACGTCCGGGTTCTCCTCGTGGAACTGGATGAGCATGTTGAGCACCGTCGGCGCACCACAGAGGAACGAGACGTCGTACTCGCGGACGCGACGGAAGGTCTCCGCGGCGTCGAATCCTCGTTGACAGACGTGTGTGCCACCGGTCCCGGTGATGGCGTAGGTGTGCCCCCAGCCGTTGCAGTGGAACATCGGCAGGGTCCAGAGGTAGACGTCGTCGTCCTCTATCTCGTGGTGCTGGTTGAGCACCAGCGCGTGGTAGTGTTCGGTGCGGTGGGTCCGGACGACGCCCTTCGGGTCGCCGGTCGTCCCCGAGGTGTAGTTGATGGAGGCGTCGTCGTCCTCGGAGATGTCGAGGCGTTCGGGGGCCTCCGCCGAGGCGTCCGCGAGCAGGTCCTCGTAGTCCATCCAGTCGCCCTCGATGTCGTCGGCCTGGTAGCCGATGAAGTGCTCGGCGGGGACCGAGTCGCGCACCGACTCGATTTCGGCGGCGTACTCGTAGTCCGCGATGACGGTGTCGGCCGCACAGTCGTTGAGGATGTACTCGAACTCCTCGCCGACGAGGCGGTAGTTCATCGGGACGAACACCGCGCCGAGCTGGTTCGTCGCGTAGAGCGATTCGAGGAAGTAGTGGGTGTTCCCGGCGAGCAGCGCCACTCTGTCCCCCTGTTCGACGCCGTGGTCGGCCAGCACGTTCGACAGTCGGTTCACCCGGTCCCCGAACTCGGCGTAGGTGTACTCCGTCCCGTCGTCAGCGACGACGCCGACGACGTCGGAGTACAGGTCGAGCGCCCGGTCGAGGAAGTCCGTGGTCCGCATCTCAACCTTCATGAACTATCGGTCGGTTGTTTCGGGGCCGACGGCTAATCTGTTTCCCCGATACCGGTGATCTCGTGGAGCTGTTCGCGGTTGATTCAGCCGGAACTGGTCTCGAAACTGACGACTCGTTGTCGAGGCTACTCCAGTGCACTGGCCGCTCGAACGATGGCGTGTTCGCCGAACGCCGGGCCGACGAACTGCATCCCGACCGGAAGGCCGTCGGTCTCTCCCGCGGGCACCGAGATGGCCGGGAGGTTGGCGAGGTTGACGGGGACGGTGTTGGCGTCCGCGAGGTAGAGCTGGAGCGGGTCGTCGAGGCTCTCGCCGAGTTCGAACGGCGGGACGGGCATCGTCGGCGAGGCGAGCACGTCGGCCTCGTCGAACGCCGCGTCGAAGTCCCGTTGAATCCACGCACGAGCGTCCTGGGCCTTCGCGTAGTACTTGTCGTGGTAGCCCGCCGAGAGCGCGTAGGTGCCGAGCAGGACGCGGCGCTTGACCTCCTCGCCGAAGCCCTCCTCGCGCGAGTCGGCGAACGACTCGTTCCAGTTGCCCTCGTACCCGCCGGAGACGCCGTAGCGAACGCCGTCGTAGCGGGCGAGGTTCGAGGAGGCCTCGGACATGGCGACGACGTAGTACGCCTGAACGGCCGTCTCGACCGAGGGGAGAGACACGTCGACCGTCTCGACACCCTGGTCGCGCAGGTCGTCGAGGGCGGCCTCGAACGACTCGCGGACGCCCTCGTCGACTCCCTCGACGAGTTCGGTCGGAACCCCGACGGTCAGTCCCTCGACGTCGCCGTCGGCGGCGTCGGCGTAGTTCGAGTTCGCGCCCGTCTCGCGGGCGTCGCCCGCTCGACTGTCCGAGGCGCGTCGCGCCTCGCTCTCCTGTCGCGTCGTCGCGTCGTTGTCGTCGGGGCCGGCGACGACGTCGAGCAGCGCGGCGGCCTCCTCGACGGTCGGCGCGAGCGGCCCGATCTGCTCCAGCGAGTTGGCGTACGCGACCAGCCCGTACCGGGAGACCAGTCCGTAGGTCGGCTTGATGCCGACGACGCCACAGAACGCCGCCGGGTTCCGAATCGACCCACCGGTGTCGGTTCCGAGCGCGAGGTCGGCGTAGTCGCCGGCGACGGCGGCCGCCGAACCACCCGACGAACCGCCGGGGACGTGGCCGGGAGCCGCGGGGTTGTCGGTCGGGCCGAACGCCGACGTCTCGGTGGTCGACCCCATGCCGAACTCGTCCATGTTGGTCTTGCCGACGATGGTCGCGCCGGCCGCTTTCAGTCGCTGGACGACCGTCGCGTCGTAGGGCGGAACGTAGTCGGCGAGCATGTCCGACCCACAGGTCGTGCGGACGCCCTCCGTGGAGATGTTGTCCTTGACGGCGACGCGTTTGCCGGCGAGCGGCCCGTCCTCCGCGCCCTCGATGGTCGCCTCGGTGATGAAGACGTTCTCGTCGGCCATCTACGACACCCGTGGCCCTTTGAAGTAGCCGTCGACGCGTTCGGAGGCGTTCTCCAGCGCCGCCTCCTGGGAGAGACTGTCGCGGACCTCGTCGGTGCGCATCACGTTGGTCAGGTCGGCCTCCCGGTCGACCTCGGGGACCTCGTCCAGCGCGTCGAAGTACGCGAGGATGTCGCCGAACTGCTCGGCGAAGCGGGCCACCTCGTCGTCGTCGAGTGCGACCCGTGCGAGGTCGGCGACGTGCCGGACCTCCTCGGGGTCGACGGATTCGCTCATAACCCGTCCTACCACGGCGCTACACTAAGGGTTTCGATAGGCAGAATCGGGAGGCAGCGGCCGCGTCTGCCGGTTCTTCGTTCAACAGTTTTAAGTCCTGCGAGACCCAACTAATTGGTAGCCAGCACAGGTTTTCGGGCGTCGGCTACCCCACATCAAATGACAGATTCCAGCATCCGCCAACGGACGAGCGAGGAGGAGCGAACCCGAGGAGAGGAGAGTAGCGAGTCCGCAGTCACCTGTCCGGAGTGTGGTGGCTCGCTGATGAACGACAGCGAGCACGGCGAGACGGTCTGTGAGGACTGCGGCCTCGTCGTCGAGGAAGACGCCGTCGACCGCGGTCCGGAGTGGCGGGCGTTCGATCCCGCGGAGAAAAGACCAGAAGTCCCCGCGTCGGTGCGCCGACGACGAACATGATGCACGACAAGGGGGCTCTCGACGAACAATCGGCTGGCAGGACAAGGACGCCTACGGGCAACTCCCCTGATCCAGCCCGCCAGCGCGAGAAGATGCAACGGCTCCGCACGTGGAAC
>NZ_WSZK01000041.1 GCF_009791395.1 Halomarina oriensis | reverse complement strand
AGTATCCTATGGGCCGGCGCAGATTCGAACTGCGGTTACGGCCACCCGAAGGCCGAAGGATACCAGGCTACCCCACCGGCCCGCATTCACCAGATGGTGCCACCGAAAAGTTAACCCTTCCGTTGTTCCCCCGTCCCCAGTCACCCGGTGACGGTCAGGTAGACGGCGACGCCCGCCAGGAGGATACCCGCCCCCTTCCGCGCGGTGAACTCGTCGCCGAGAAAGAGGAAGCTCAGCACCGACGAACCGACGATGAACATCCCGAAGATAGGGATGACGGTGCTGGCGGGGCCGAGCGAGAGCGCCTGGTAGTACGCGAGGATGCCGATAGTGAGGAAGACGCCCGCGCCGAGGACGTAGTAGAGCGTGTCGCCGGTGAGGTACCTCGTCGGCTGTTCGCCCGTGGCGACGACGACGGCGAGCGCCGACAGCGCGAGCATGCTGTTGGCGACCAGTGCGACGACCGTACTCGGCGCGTTCTCGGTGGCGAGTTTCGCCAACGGGGTGAACAGCGAGTAGCCGACCAGCGCGAGCGCCGCCCAGAGGAGATACCGTTGCATACACCGAACAGGGGTACAGCAACGGATACGTGCGCGGATTCGACCGCGTCCTCACCACCTCGTCGGGGAGTCTCGCTCAGAACGTCGTGTAGCCAGCGGTGTCGAGGTGGTGGTGGGCGACGACGATGGTGTGGTTCGCGTGGAGCACCTCGGGGCCGACGCGCACGCGACGGTCGGCACGGTCGGCGAGCAGGTCGGCCTCGTGGTCCGTGAACGCGCCGTGGTCCGAGAGGACGTACACCGGGTGTTCGGGGGGGTCGACGTCGGCCAGCGGGTCGCCGTTTTCGTGGAGTTGGACGATGGTCCCCTCGTGTTCGGCGTAGTCGAGCGTCGTCTCGAAGTCACGCCGGGAGATGGAGACGCCGGGTGACGTCTCGGCTTCCACGTGCCCGATGGCCTCCTCGCGCTGGTCGAGCGCGTTTCGAATCAGGGCCGCCGTCGAGCGTTCGTCGGGGTTGAGCCGTCGCAGTTCCGACCCCTCGAACCGGACCGTGAACTCGTCGTCGAGGACGAGCAGACAGCGTGTCTCCTCGCGGATGTCGTGAGAGAGGAAGAACGCGGCGTTGACACACCGGCAGAGCACGTCGAGGCGGCCCGCACCCGGCAGGTCGTCGAGCGAGAAGTCGCCGTCGGTGGGCACGTCGTGACCCGAGACGATGAACTGGCGCATATCGAAGACGGTGACGCTGCGGGTTTACCTCCGTCGTTCGGCGGGGCGTCGACCCGTCGACCCGGCCCGACCCTCAGAAGTCGAACGTCGTGTCGGAGGCGGCCCACCCGCCTTCGGACTCGACGCCGTACATCATCCCGGCGTGGACGAACTGCGCGAGGATGTGGCCGATGTCGCTGTGCGCCGTCCACAGGCCCGTCTCGGCCGGGGCGTCCTCGTCGGCCGACTCGACGGAGAGCAAGACGGTGTCCTCGTCGACCAGTAACGTCCGACCGGAGACGCCGCCGGTGGGCTTCGACGGCGCGACGATGACCCGCACTGCGCTGTCGTCGAGGCGCGCACCGAGCGACGACGCCTCGGTGACGAGGACCGTCGTGACGCCCGCCGTGGCGCGCTCGCGGAGTGCCTCCTCGACGGCCGGCGGGAGGTGGTCGACGGACCACGCGACCAGCATCACTCGGTCGGTGGCGGTCCCGACGAGCGACGCGATGCGGTCGTCGAGCGCGTGTCGTCCCTTCACCGTCGCCACCCCGTCGTCGCTCGTGTCGGCGTCCGTCCCCTGGAGGTTCGCCAGACTCTCGAAGGCTCGGGCCTCCTCGCGGTCGATGCGCTCGCGTAGCTGTCGGCGGGCGGTGTCGAGACTCACCGGTCGGTAGCGTTTCGGCGACCCCTCGACCACCTCGATGAGACCGCGCTCGGCCAGCGACTCGGCCGCGCCGTACACCTGCGAGCGTGGCACCTCCGACGCGCGACTCACCTCGCTCGCGGACCCGGTGGCGAGACGCTGGAGCGCGACGAAGACGCCGGCCTCGTAGCTCGACAGTCCGAGTCGCTTCAACCCCTCGACGGCCTCGTGTGCGCTCATCGCTTCGTCGACAGTCCGCCAGCCAGCACATAAGCCGTTTCCGTCCGGCGGTCGACCACGACCCCCTCCGCCGACGGCGAGCGAGTGATAGTAGAATCCTACAACTATATCGTGCCCCCCGCCCTCCGTGGTGGTACGTGATGGGACTCGTCGAGAGATACGCCGTCGTTCTGACGCGGTACAGTCGGGTGTTCGCGGTGGCGATGCTCGTCGCCACCGTCGTCGTCGGGGCGGGCGCGCCCGGCATCGAGGGCGGACTGACCATCGCCAGTTTCGAGAGCGACTCCGTCGAGGCCCAGAAACTCGACGCCGTCGAGTCGAACTTCTCGGTCGAGGGCGAGAACACGACGGCAGTCCAGATCGTCGTCACCGGCGAGAACGTCCTCACGAGGGCGTCGCTCGTCGAGACGCTGGAACTCCAACAGCGGTTACGTGCGAACGAATCCATCAACGCGACGCTCGCGGAGGACCAACCGACCGTCGGCCTCTCGAACGTCGTCGCCATCGCCGCGATACGGGCGGAGGCCGCACGGGCTGGCGGTGGAGCCGGCGGCCCGCCACCGGGTGGGGACGGAACGGTAAACGGGACGAGTGGGGCGAACGCGAGTGGCGGCCCACCGAGTGAGGCGGGGAGCGCGACGAACGTGTCGTCGAACACGACGACCACCGGAACGGCCACGAGCGCAGGCGGACCGCCCGTGGTGCCGTCGCTCGACGCCCAGAGAGACCAGTTGGAGTCGATGAGCGACGGGGAGGTCGCCGAGGTAGTCGAACGGGTGCTCTCGCCCGATTCGGAGCGTCCCGGTGGCGTCGACCCGTTCACGCTCGTCTCGACGGAGTACGAACCGGGCACCGCGACCGCGGACGCCCGTATCCTCTTCGCCTTCCAGCAGACCGACCCCGAGAGCGACGCGCTCTCCGAGGGGACCGTCACCGCACAGCTCGCCATTCAAGAGGAGGTCGAGTCGACGTTCGGGGAGCGCGGCTTCGTCTTCGGGCAGGGTATCGTCGACGAGGAGTCCGGGCAGGCGACCGGCGAGAGTTTCGCCATCATCTCGCCCATCGCGCTGGCGTTCGTCCTGCTCGTCCTCGTCATCGCCTACCGCGACCCGCTGGACGTCCTCCTCGCCCTGCTCGGTGTCGTCCTCGTGCTGGTCTGGATGGGCGGGTTCATGGGGTGGGCCGGTATCGGGGTGACCCAGATCCTCATCGCCGTCCCGTTCCTGCTCATCGGCCTCTCCATCGACTACGCGCTCCACGTGGTGATGCGCTACCGGGAGGCCCGTCCCGACGCGGACTCGCCGCGTGCCGCGATGGGTGTCGGTCTCGCCGGCGTCACCGCGGCGCTCGCGGCGACGACGTTCACGACGAGCATCGGGTTCTTCTCGAACCTCGCCAGCGACATCGGCTCCATCCGGGAGTTCGGTCTCGTCGCCGGCGTCGGTATCGTGGCGACGTTCCTCGTCTTCGTCGTCCTGCTCCCGGCGGTGAAACTCGAACTGGAGGGTCTGCTCGAACGGGTCGGCCGCCCGCGCGAGAAGAGCGCGTTCGGGACCGGTGGCCTCACGTATCGCCTGCTGAGCGTCGGGACCGGGGCGGCGCGACGCATCCCCCTCGTGGTGGTCGTCGTCGCACTGGTCGTCAGCGCCGGCGGTGGCTACGCCGCGACGGACATCGACACCTCGCTGGACCGCGTCGAGTTCCTGCCTCGTGACGCACCGGAGTGGATGAACTCGCTGCCCGGCCCCTTCCAGCCCAGCGACTACGACCTGCGGGAGAACGCCCTGTTCCTCAACGACAACTTCGTCCAGTCGAACGCGGGGTCGCGCGTCGAGATACTGCTAGAAGGGCCGGTCACCGACGACGACACGCTCGAACGGGTCGCCGAGGGCGAGGCGGCCCTCGCGGACACCGAGACGGCCATCGAACTGGCGAACGGCGAACCGAGCGTCGACGACCCGCTCTCGGTGATGCGCGACGTGGCCGCGACCAACGAGACGTTCGACGCCACGTTCACCGCCGCCGACACCGACGGGAACGCAATCCCCGACCGGAACCTCGACGCGGTGTACGAGGGCCTGTTCGCCGCCGCCCCCGACCGGGCCGCGAGCGTCGTCGCCCGGAGCGGGAGCGGCGAGGCCGCCAGCTATACGGCGTTGCGGATGAGCGTCACCACCGTCGGCGGCGCGGACACCGGCGAGGTGACCGAAGAGATGCGCGGTGTCGCCACCACCGTCGAAGAGGGGTCGGCGCTGACCGTCACCGCGACGGGGTCGCCCGTCGTCACCGAACTCGTCCAGCAGTCGCTGTTGCGCACGCTCGTCGAGACGTTCCTGATTACGCTCGGCATTATCCTCGCGTTCCTGACGGCCATCTTCTACCGGCGGTACGGGACGCTCACGCTCGGCGCGGTGACGATGGTGCCCGTCGTCTTCGCGCTCAGTTGGATTCTCGGGACGATGTACCTCGTCGGCATCCCGTTCAACACCGAGACGGTCATCATCGCCAGTGTCGCCATCGGTATCGGCGTCGACTACGCCATCCACATCAGCGAACGGTTCGTCGAGGAACGGGCGAAAGCGGGGTCGGCGTTCGACGCCCTCGACCGGACCGTCAGCGGCACGGGCGGTGCGGTGCTCGCCAGCGCCGTCACGACGGCGGGCGGGTTCGGCGTCCTGACGTTCGCGCTCGTCCCGTCGCTGCGGCGGTTCGGACTGGTGACGGGCAGCGCCATCGTCTACGCGTTCGTCGCCAGCGTCGTCGTCCTCCCGAGTCTGCTCGTGCTGTGGGACCGGTCGGGGTCGAGAGGGTCCGACGAGTCCCCGGAGTCGACCGGAACCGAGCAGGTGCCGACGGACGACTGAAGCGGGCCGCGATTCGTCCGTTCGTTCCGGCGGCGATTCAGCGTCGTTCGTCGAGGAGTGCGCCGAGTCGCTCTTTGCTCACCGCGAGGTAGTCGTAGTCGTGGGTGAACACCTCCAGCGAGAGCGTGCCGGCCCAGTCGTCGTCGAACGCGTCGAGGATGGTTCCGAAGTCGATGGTGCCCGACCCGAACGCGAGGTGTTCGTCACGCGCGCGGCGGGTGTCGTTGAGGTGGACGTGGTCGACCCGCCCGGAGTCGGTGACGAGGTTCGCCATCCCGTCGGCGTCGTAGCCATCGATGCGGGCGTGACCGGTGTCGAGCGTCATCGACGCGTCGGCCTCGGCGAGCACGTCGGGGACGTCCGTCGTCGAGAACAGACCCCGCGGGATGTTCTCGACACAGACCTCGAACTCGCGTTCCGCACCGTACTCCGAGAGGTGCCCCACCGACTCGACGAGGTGGGGGCGCAGTTCCTCGGCGTCCCACGCCGGTCGCCACGCGCCGGTCTGGGCGTGGAGGACGCCCTTCTCCGCGCCGAGGGCCGCCGCCACGTCGATGGCGTCCTCGATGGCCCGGACCGACCCCTCGCGGAGGCCCTCGAACGGTGATGCGACGTCGATGCCACCGAACGGGAGGTGGACCAGCAGGTCGAGACCGGCGTCGTCGAGGGCGTCGGCGAACTCGTCGCGCCGGTCGGCGACCCGGTGGGGTGCCGTCTCGCCGTCCAGCATCAGTTCGACGTAGTCGAAGCCCAGTGCGCCCGCTCGCTCGATGGCGACGAGCGGGTCCATCCCGAGTTGCGTGACGAAGCCGACGCGGGGGTTCATAGAGCGTTCGTCACGGGCCGGGTACTTCAGCGAGAGGGTCGGCTAGCAGGCGAAGACAGAAGCGCTGACGAAGACGGCGAGATATCTCGAAAGCCCCCGCGCTGCCTCACCCCGTGGGCTGCCGAATCGGCCGTCGCTCCCGGATTACCAGGTCAACCCGTCGTAGACGATGCCCTCACGGCGCTCGACGATGCGGCGGCCGTCGACGACGACGGGGTCGGCCATCGCGTCGAACTCGGCGTCGAGGGCGGCGAACTCCGGCCAGTCGGTCATGACGAGTGCGCCGTGAGCACCGTCGAGGGCCGCGGCGGCGCTGTCGACGTACTCCACGTCGGGGTACTGCTCGGCCATGTGGTCGGCCGCTTCGGTCGGGTCGAAGGCGACCACCTGTGCGCCGCGCGCTTCGAGCGCCTCGATGGCGAGTTTCGAGCGCGACCCACGGATGTCGTCGGTCTGAGGCTTGAACGCCAGACCGAGGACCGCGATGCGCTTGCCCGCGACGTCGGTGTGGCGTTCGAGGAAGTCGACCATCCTGACGGGTTGGCGGTCGTTGACCGTCACGACGGCGTCGAGGAGGACCGGGTCGTACTCCTTCTCGCGGGCGGCGGCCCGGAGCGCGTCGGTGTCCTTCGGGAAACAGGAGCCACCCCACCCCGCACCGGAGCGGAGGAACGGCGCGCCGATGCGCTCGTCGAGGCCGATAGCCTCGCTCACCTCGTAGGAGTCGACACCGTACTCCTTGCAGACGTTCGCTATCTCGTTGATGGTCGAGAGCTTGGCCGCGAGGAAGACGTTGTTGGCGTACTTTATCATCGCTCCCTCTCGGAGGCCCGTCTCGACGATTTCTGCTCGTGCGTCGGCCTGCTCGACCAGTGGGTCGTAGAGGTCGTTCAGCAACGAGAGCGCCCGCGCGTCCCCGTCGGTGCCGAACACGAGTTTGTCGGGGTTCATGAAGTCGTCCACCGCAGTTCCCTGACTCTGGAACTCGGGGTTGACGGCGACGCCGAACTCCTCGCCGGCGGTCTTCCCGGAGGCCTCCTCCAGGATGGGGATCAGCCGTTCTTCGGTCATACCGGGGAGGACCGTCGACTTGACGACGACGAGGTGGTAGCCCTCCTTCTCGGCGAGCGTCTCGCCGACGTCGCGCATGCCGGCTTCGACGACCGAGAGGTCGATAGAGCCGTCATCGCGGGAGGGCGTCTGCATGGCGACGAAGGTGAGGTCGGTGTCGAGCAGTGCGGCGTGGTCGGTGGTCGCGCGGAGGCGGCCCCCGGCGTGTTCCTCGATGCGTTCGGGGAGGCCGGGTTCGTGGATGGGCGACTCGCCGGCGTTGATGCGCTCGACGATGTCGGCGTCGATGTCGATGGCGACCACGTCGTGGCCGAGGTCAGCGAGACAGGCGGCGACGCTCGTACCGACGTAGCCGCTCCCGACGACGGAGACGTTCATTGGTGGGTTCGAGTAGACCGGGCGGGTTAGTAAGGAGGTGGTTATCGTTCGCCAGGAGCCACAGTACGCCGAGTCAGCCACCGACTACCCCGAGAAACGGTTCGCCGACTGTCGTGAACCGAGTCGAATCTTTTTACCTGCGGGCCGTTTCGCGCTAGGTAATGAAAGCAGTCGTACTCGCCGCGGGCGAAGGGACTCGCCTCCGTCCGTTGACCGAGGACAAGCCGAAAGCGATGGTCGAAGTCGACGGCAAGCCCATCCTCACGCACTGTTTCGACCACCTCGTCGACCTCGGCGCGGACGAACTCCTCGTCGTCGTCGGCTACATGAAAGAGAAGATCATCAGCTACTACGGCGACGAGTACGAGGGCATCCCCATCACGTACTCCCACCAGCGCGAGGCGCTGGGACTGGCCCACGCCCTGCTGACCGTCGAGGAGCACATCGACGACGACTTCATGCTCATCCTCGGGGACAACATCTTCAGCGCGAACCTCGCGGACGTCGTCAACCGCCAGCAGGAAGACCGCGCCGACGCCGCCTTCCTCGTCGAGGAGGTGCCGTGGGAGGAAGCGGGTCGCTACGGCGTCTGTGACACCAACGACTACGGCGAGATCGTCGAGGTGATGGAGAAACCCGAGGACCCGCCGACGAACCTCGTGATGACGGGGTTCTACACGTTCACGCCCTCCATCTTCCACGCCTGTCACCTCGTCCAGCCGTCGAACCGCGACGAGTACGAACTCTCCGACGCCATCAACCTCCTGCTCCAGTCCGGGCGGACCATCGACGCCATCCGGATGGACGGCTGGCGAGCGGACGTGGGCTACCCCGAGGACCGTGACCGCGCCGAGAACCGTCTCCGCGAGGAACGCGAAGCGCGAGCGGCCGCGAAGGAAGCCGAAGAGGCCGAAGAGGCCGAGAAGGACGGTAACGACGGTGAGGACGGCGACGAGGAGCTATCGGTCGAAGCCGACGACGCCTGAGACCGGGCAACGAGGCGACGGCCCGTGCTCCGCCGTCCGCGACTCCAAAGCTCCATCACCCGACTCGCAGTAGTGACGCCATGGCTACCGTCCACGAACTCCGCAACGACATTCGCACGGCCGTCGGTCGGCACGAACGCATCGAGAACGTCGGGTTCACGAAAGAGGAGTTGGAGGCCATCGCCGTGGCCCTCGGCTATCTCTCCGAGTCGGCGGCGCGGCCCTCGAAGGCGCAGATGCGCGCCGGCATCCGCTGGCGAATCGGTGAGCGCGACGACGACGACCCCGAGGGCGGCAGTGGTGGGTTGACGAAGAACGAACTGCTCGCTATCGCGGCGACTGTCGTGGACGGAGACGGCGAGAACTGACGACGGCTACTCCCGTAGCAGGCCGCGAATCGACTCCTCGACGCTCTCCCGTGGCTCCCACCCGAGACGGTCGCGGGCGGCCGACCAGTCGACCTCGAAGGAGTCCACCAGCGTCTCGCCGCTCCGTGGGTTCTCGACGGGTTCGATGTCGACGTCGACGTCGCGCTCCTCGCGGGCGATGCGCTGGACCGTCTCGGCGATGGCCTCGACGCTGGGGTCCTCGTCGGTGGCGACCTCGTACTTCTCGACGCCCGTCTCGCCCGCCGCACGCTGGTCGAGCAGGCGTTCGGTGCTCTGCCGGAACGCGCGGGCGACGTCCTTGACGTGGACGAAGTTCCGGGACTGCGTGCCGGGTTCGTAGACGGTGAGCGTCTCGCCCGCCAGTGCACGGTTGACGAAGAAGTTGATGACCGTCCCCTTCGAGACGGTGGCTCCGTCGAGTTCGTGTTCGCCGTAGAGGTTGGCGACCATGAACATGTTCGCGGGGAACGCGCCGTCGGCGTACCACTCGATGGCCGTCTCGTTGAGCACCTTCGTCCGCCCGTACCAGTTCAGCGGGTCGCGTTCGAGGTCGGTCGTGATGGGGAACTCGTCGGGGTCGCCGATGACCGCCATCGAGAACGGGAACGCGAGCGCCGCGCCCGTCTTCCGGCAGAACCACGCGACGTTCTCGGTGCCCTGCACGTTCACCTCGTAGGCGCGGTCCGGGTTCTCATCGCAGTCGGGGACGCCGCTGAGTGCGGCGAGGTGGACGACGGCGTCGACGCCGTCGAGTGCGGCTTCCAACTCCTCGCGGTGACGGATGTCGACGTGTTCGATGTCGCTGTCGCCGATGGAGCGGACCTGCCCGAGATAGAAGTTGTCGAGTGCGGTCACCTCCCAGTCGGGGTGTTCGCGCTGGAGGTCGGCGACGAGGCGACTGCCGATGTAGCCCGCCGCGCCGGTGACGGCGACGTGTGGGGAGTCGGATGCGGTGCTGGCGTCTGCTGCGGGGTCGGTGTCGCTCATTGGGTCGCGGTAGTGTCTGCGGGTCTGAACGCGTCCGCGAGGTCGTGAATTCCCTCGCGGAGCGTCCACTCGGTCTCGTAGCCGGTCTCGGCGATACGGTCGAAGTTCACGTGGTACGACGGGCCGGGGTGTTCGTCTTCGAGGTAGGTCACGTCGACGGGAGCGACCTCCTCGCTGACGGTCTCGGCGATGTCGGATATCCGGAAGTTACCCTCGTTCGACCCGACGTTGTAGACGACGTCGTCCCACGCGTCCGGTTCGAGGGCGGCGTGGGCGTAGGCGCGAGCGGCGTCCCGGACGTGGATGAACGGCCGCCAGTTCGTGCCGTCGCCGTAGACGGTGAGCGCACGGTCGGTGAGCGCCCGGAAGACGAACGTGTTGACGACGAGGTTGAACCGAACCCCTGGAGAGTCGCCGTAGTTCGTCGCCATCCGCAGGGCGGTGCCGTCCATCCCGAACTCCTCCATCGCCTCCCGGAGCAGGTCCTCCGACTGGAGTTTCGTCTCGGCGTAGGGGTTGATGGGGTCGGCCTCGACCGTCTCGTCGAGGTCCATCGACGCCGCGCGGCCGTAGAGGTTACACGACGACGCGAGGACGACGTTCTCGACGCCGAGTTTCCCGGCCGCCGTCAGCACGTTCTCGGTGCCGTCGTAGTTGACGGCGAACGTCTCCTCGCGGCGGTCGTGGGTGCTCGATGCGCCCGTGATGGCCGCGAGGTGCACGACCGTATCGCAGTCGCGCATCGCGTTCTCGACGTCGCCGTACTCGCGCACGTCGCCGCGACGGAAGTCGATGCTGTCGGTCAGCGACCCCTTCAGCGAGCGCGGCGAGCCGAGCGAGAGGTTGTCGACGACGGCGACCCGGTCGACACGCTCGTCGCCGTCCAGCAACGGCAGCAGGACGCTGCCGATGTAGCCCAGACCGCCGGTGACGAGGACGTCCATCTACTCCTCCAGCACGCTGGGGAGGAAGCGGTCCTCGTGGGTGACGATGGTGTTCTCGTACTGGCTCAGCGTCTCGAAGACGTCGCGGATCCCCTCCTCGAACGTCGTGCGCTGCTCGCCGATGAGGCTCATGTAGCGGTCGTTGACGATCTCCATCTGGTGGGTCTCGTCCTCGTCGCGTGGGTTCTCGACGTGCATGACCTCGCCGTCGTAGTCGAACTCGCGGGCCACCTCGGCGATAGTCTCGGCCATGCCGACGATGCTGATGGGGTCGGTGACCTGGTTATAGACCTCGTGGTCGTGTTCGCGTTCGTCGGGGTCGGCGAGGGCGAGCCGCGCGAGACCCTCGACGGTGTCTTCGAGCGAGACGAACGGTTTGCGCTGCTCGCCCTTCCCGTAGACGGTGAGCGGGTAGCCGGCGACCGCCTGTGCCGCGAAGCGGTGGGCGACGACGCCGAAGTAGTAGTCGAAGTCGAAGCGTGTCTTCAGGCGGTCGTCCTCGCGTGTCTCCTCGGTCTCGGTGCCGTAGACGATGGCCGTCCGGACGTCCGAGACGGGGATGTCGAACTGCTTGTGCGCCAGACGCAGGTTCGCCGCGTCGTGGCTCTTGGTGAGGTGGTACCAGCTACCGGCCATCGCCGGATACGGGACCGTGTCGCTCTCCCCCATGTTCTCCATCGTCGCGTCACCCTCGGGGATGGGGAACGACGGCGCACCGTAGACGCCCGTGGTGGTCGTCTCGACGAGGTGCGTGTCGGTCATGTCGTTCTCCTTCAGCCCCCAGACGAGGTTGCGCGTCGCCTGCAGGTTGTTGTGCTGCGTGAAGTTCGCACGCTCGCCGTTGATCTGTGAGTACGGCGCGCTCGGCTGAGCGGCCGTGTGGACGACGGTGTGGGGTTCGTGGACCTGCAGGATGCGGTCGACGACCGCCCGGTCGACGAGGTCGCCCTCGACGAACGAGAGGTTGTCGAGGCCGTGGACCTCGCTGGCGGCGTCGATGCGCTCGTCCATATCCGCGATGGGGGTCGCGCTCTTCGAACCGACCGAGGAGACCCACTCTCGACGACCGAAGTTGTCGACGAGGACGACACGGTCGTCCGTGCGCGATGCGATCCGCAGTGCGGTCGGCCACCCGATGTAGCCGTCTCCGCCGGTGACGAGGATGCTCATAGTTACTCACTTGCCGAGTAACCCCAGACGAGTAAATAGCTTGTCCTCCGTCGACGGCGAGGACTGTCGCTCACGACATCGTACGTTCCACGGCGACAGTCACTCATAACAGATGGAATTCGACGGTTGAGTGGAGTTTCGGAGGGGGACGACCGGTGTGCCCACCCACCGAGAAACAGTCGGCCGACGAGATATGTCGGCGGGACAACCACAAACTGTCGGCGGGTAACCAAGACCGGTTCTCGTGACGGACTACCGGGAGCGCGCTCCCGGACGGAAATATGACAGGAGTTCGTAGATCGATGGCGGTGCTGGTATCGTTCGCCCTGCTCGTCGGGGCGGTCAGCGTCGGGACTGCGGTGACGCCCGGCGCGACGTTCGCACAGGACGGAGACGACCTGAACTGTGAGGACTTCGAGACACAGGAAGAAGCGCAGGCCGTCCTCGAAGAGGACCCGAGCGACCCGAACGGCCTCGACGGGGACGACGACGGTGAGGCGTGTGAGAGTCTCCCGTCGGGCGACGAGGGAAGCAGTGACGACGGGGACAGTAGCGAGGGCGACGATTCGACCGACGACTCCTCGGAGGACTCCGAGGATACCGACCCGTCGGACGATCTGAACTGCGAGGACTTCGAGACCCAGGAGGAGGCACAGACGACCTACGACGAGGACCCGAGCGACCCGAACGACCTCGACCGTGACGACGACGGGGTCGCCTGCGAGGACTCCTTCGAGTCGGGCGACGGGTCCGGAGACGAGACCGAGAACGACGGGTCCGAGGACTCGACCGACAGCGACGAGTCGGACGGCGAGGAGAGCGACGACTCGACGGACACCGACGACTCCGAGACGACGGACGAGGAGTCGGAGTCGAACGACGAGAACGAGTCCGACCAGAGCGGCACGGACGACTCCGACGAGTCCAGCACCGGTGACGACGGAGCGTCGACCGAGATGCCGGCCTACCAGATCGACGTCGCGGCCGGTGACGTCATCGAGACGCTCGGCGTCGACGGCGACGACGAGGACGACGCGCCCGACTTCTACGGCACGCAGGGTCGCCTGCTCCAGGCCCAGACCGTCCTCGCGGACGGCACGGTCACTGGGAGCCACATGGTGCCCGGTGAGAACGTGACGAAGTCCCTCGCGGGCTGTCACGTCAGCTACACGCCCGTCAGCTACGACGACGAGAGCGGCGACGTCACTCTGACGGTCAGCGTCGACGACGACGCCGACTGTGAGAGCGTCACGCTCACGCTTGCGGGCTACGAACTGCCCGGCGACGACACGACGTTCGTCCGCGCCAACGCCGACGACCAGGAACTCCTCGCCTACGAGACGGTGACGCTCGACGCCGGTGACTCCGGTACCGTCGTCATCGACCTCGACGGCGACGACGAGTCGGCCGAGAACTGAGCGACGACCGAACGAAGACGGCCACTCCTTCTTTGCTCGCTCGACGAGCGCTACCGCACGCCGACGTTCGACCGGCCGAACCCCTTCGCCAGCGTCGCTTCGTCGATTCGCAGGACGGTGGGCCGGCCGTGGGGACAGGTGTAGGGGCGGTCGCACTCGCCCAACCGCGACAGCAGGTCGCTCGCCGCGTCGGGCGCGAGCGTGTCGCCGGCCTTCAGCGAGGGGTGACACGCGAGGTCCGCCAGCAGACCACGCCGTGGGTCGTCGGGCGCGTCCCCGGCGAGGAACGCGTCGAGCACGTCGCGCACGGCGTCGGCGGTCGCCACCCGACCGACCGGTGCGGGCACCGCCGTCACGCGATACGTGTCGCCGCCGAACGACTCGACACGGAAACCGAGCGTGGCCAGGTCCTCGCGGTGGGCCGCGAGCGTCGCGGCCTCCCGTGTGGACAGCGCGAGCGTCGGGGGCGGGTCGAGTGGGACGGACTCGGTGTCGCCGGCCGCTGCCTGCAACCGCTCGAAGTTGACCCGTTCGTGGGCCGCGTGCTGGTCGACGACCAGCAGGTCGTCGTCGCTCTCACACAGCAGGTACAACTCGCGGAACTGGCCGATGACGCGCAACTCCTCGAACCGTGACTCGACGCTCGACAGCGCCTCGTCGGTGTCGAACGACACGGCCGCGACCCGCGAGAGGTCCGCCGTCGAGAGCGCCTCGCGGACCACCCGTTCGACCGTCCCGGTCACCGTGTCGAGGTCGGTGAACCGGACCTCGCGTTTCGCGGGGTGGACGTTCTGGTCGACGGCGTTCGGCGGCACCTCGACGGAGAGCGCGACGACCGGGTGACGGGACTCGGGGAGGAGCGTTCCGTACCCCGACTCCACGGCGGTTCGGAGGGCCGTGTTCCCCACCGGTCGGCCGTTGACCGCGACGTGGACGTGACTCGCCGTCGCCCGCGTCACCGAGGGGTAACAGACGACGCCGGAGAGCGACACGGCACCGTCCTCGCTCGCTCCGCGGACGGCCGTGCTCTGCCCGGCCACGTCGCGGTCGAAGACGGCGAGCAGGGCGTCGGTCGCGTCACCGCTGCCCGGCGTCGAGAGCACCTGTCGGCCGTCGTGGGCGAGGCGGAACCGGACGTCGGGTCGCGCGAGCGCGTAGCCCGTCAGCACGTCGCTGACGTGAGCGAACTCCCGTCTCGGGCCGGCGAGCGACTCGCGGCGAGCGGGGAGTTCGGCGAACAGGTCGCGGACCTCGACGGTCGTGCCGACGCCGTGGCCGGTCGCCTCGACCGAGACGTCGTCGCCGCGCACCGCGACGTGCGTCCCCGTCCCCGACGCGGTGCTCGTGTAGCAGTCGAACCGCCCGACCTCGGCGATACTGGGCAGGGCCTCCCCACGGAACCCGAGCGTCCCCGTCGCGGCGAGGTCGGTGGCGTCGCGTATCTTCGAGGTGGCGTGGCGTTCGACCGCACGTTCGGCGTCCACACGGGACATTCCCGACCCGTCGTCGACGACGCGAATCATCGACAGCCCACCGTCTTCGACCGCGACACGGACGGCCGAGGCGTCGGCGTCGAGTGCGTTCTCGACCAGTTCGCGCACCGCGTCGGCCGGACGCGTGACGACTTCCCCCGCCGCGATGCGTGCGACCGTCTCCTCGTCGAGTCGGCGGACCGTCGACTCGACGGCCGCGTCGGAATCGCTCACCGCTCGACCTCCTGTTGGCGCTCGTGGAGCCACGTCAACGCCTCGATGGGCGTCATCGACGCGATGTTCAGGTCGCGGAGCGCGGCTTCGAGGGGGTCGTCGCTCGACGTGTCCTCCGCCGGTGGCGTCACCTCCGTCGACTCCTCGTGGCCGTTCGTCCGTGGTTCCGGACGCGTCTCCGGCGTGGGTGTCGGTGCGTGCCCCCGTTCCCCACCACCGGGCAGGCCGTCGTCGAGCAGGCCACGTGACCGGTCGATGACCGTCCCCGGCACGCCCGCGAGTTTCGCCACCTCGACGCCGTAGGACGCCTCGCTCGCCCCTTCGACGACCGAGTGGAGGAACGTCACCGCATCACCCGAGCGGTCGATGGTGAAGTGGAGGTTCTGGACGCGCTCGCGGGAGTCGGCGACCCGCGTCAGCTCGTGGTAGTGGGTCGCAAAGAGGGTCGTCGCGCCCACCTCGTCGTGGAGGAACTCCGTGACCGCCCAGGCGATGGCCCGGCCGTCGGCGGTGCTGGTCCCGCGACCGACCTCGTCGAGCAGGACGAGCGAGTCCGCAGTGGCGTCGTGGAGGATGCTCGTGAGTTCGCGCATCTCGCGCATGAACGTCGACGCGCCGCCCGCGATGTCGTCGCTCGCACCCACCCGGGTGAACACTCGGTCGACGACGGGCAGGCGGGCCGACTTCGCGGGGACGAAACTGCCGACCTGTGCGAGCAGTTGAATCAGGGCGACCTGTCGCATGTACGTCGACTTGCCGCTCATGTTCGGTCCGGTGATGACCGCGACGTTGCGCTCGCGCAGGTCGGCGTCGTTCGGGACGAACCGGGGTTCGGTCGTCTCCACGACGGGGTGGCGGCCACCTTCGACGTGGATGCCGTCGCCGTCGAGTTCGGGTCGGGTGTAGTCGCGTTCGACGGCCACGTCCGCGAGGGTACAGAGCACGTCGAGTTCCGCGAGGACCGACGCGACCCGCTGGATGCGCTCCGCCTCCCCTCCGACCTCCGCGCGGACGTCGGTGAACAGCTGGTACTCGCGGGTGTCGGCGCGTTCGCTCGCCCCCAGAATCTCGTCCTCGCGCCGTTTCAGTTCGGGCGTGTAGAACCGCTCGGAGTTCTTCAGCGTCTGGCGACGGGTGTAGTCGTCGGGAACCTTCTCCAGATTCGGGTTCGTCACCTCGATGTAGTAGCCGTGGACCTCGTTGTAGCCCACCTTGAGCGAGTCGATACCGGTCCGTTCGCGCTCGCTGGCTTCGAGGTCGGCGACCCACTCGCGGCCCTCGCGTTCGGTCGCTCGCAGTTCGTCCAGGTCGTCGTCGTGGCCGTCGGCGACGACGCCACCCTCCGTTATCTCGATGGGTGGCTCCTCGACGATGGCTCGTCCGATCAGTCCGCGCACGTCCGCCAGGTCGTCGAGTGCCGCGCGGCGCTCGCGGACCGACGCGGCCTCGCAGTCGGCGAGCACGGCCTTCAACTCGGGCACCACGTCGAGCGTGCTCTTGAGCGCCCGGAGGTCACGGGCGTTCGCCCGCCCGCGAGCCACGCGCGTGACGAGTCGTTCGATGTCGTAGACGTCCCGGAGCAGGTCACGGGCCTCCTCGCGGACGAACGCGCGGTCGGCGAGTTCCGCGACGGCGTCCTGTCGCGCTTCGATGCGCTCGCGGTCCAGCAGCGGCCGTCTGAGCCAGTGGGTGAGTTCGCGCCGCCCCAGCGCACACGAGGTGGTGTCGAGCACGCCCAGCAGGGTGTGTTCGTCGCCGCCCTCACGGTTCTCGAACACCTCCAGCGAACGCAGGGCGGTGGCGTCGACGCGCATCCCCTCGCGGGGGTCGTAGCGCCGGACCCGCGAGATGTACTCCAGTCCACCCGCGTCGACGCCCTGCGTGTACTCGGCGTACGCGAGCAGGCCACCGGCGACCCGGAGTTCCGCGTCCGTCTCGAACAGCGCCTCGGGGGTCGGGACGTACCCCGAGAGCGTCTCGCGGGCGGTGTCGGTCTCGAACGCCGACTCGCGGAACGGCGTGTGCATCCCGCGGACGGCGAACTCGTGTGGAGCAGTGTCACCGTCCGACTCCGTCTCCCCGTCCGCGTTCGCGTTCGTCGGCTGCCGAGCGGTGACCACCTCTGCGGGCGCGAGTCGGTCGAGTTCGTCCTGTACCACGTCGCGTGGGCCCGAGGTGACGCGGAACTCCCCCGTCGAGACGTCGACGAACGCGACGGCGAACCGGTCGCGGTGGTCGGGCGCGTCCTCGCGTCGCTCGGCCTCGCACGGTACCAGCGCGGCGGTGTAGGTGTTGCCCGCTCCGAGCAGTTCCTCGTCGACGACGGTGCCGGGCGTGACGACGCGGGTGACCGCCCGGTCGACGACACCCGACGCCTCCGAGGGGTCCTGCACCTGGTCGGCGATGGCGACGCGATAGCCCGCGTCCAGCAGCGTCTCGACGTACGGCGCGACGTTGTCGATGGGGACGCCCGCCATCGGGTAGGTCCCCGTCGAGTCCTCGCGTTGTGTCAGCGTGATTTCGAGCGTCCGGGCCGCGGCCTCGGCTGCCTCACAGAACGTCTCGTAGAAGTCCCCGACCTGAAACAGCACCAGCGCGTCGTCGTACTCCCGCGTGAGGTCGAAGTACTGCGAGAGCATCGGCGTCAGCTCCTCGCGGCGCTCGACCATCTTCGCCGGCGGCCCCGTCGCCTCCATACTGGTGAGAGGGGGTGTCGACGCACTTCAACCCACGGACTGCGGCGTCGTGAGGTGGTTCGAGCGGTCGACCTCCCCGCGCGACTCGACGCGCCTTACCGGCCGTCGCCGCGGACGACGCTCGCCACCTGCTCGCGGTCGAACAACTGCTCGCCCTCGGGGATTTCGGGGTACGGGTCGCCGGCCTCGTAGCCCGGCCACGCACCGAACCGCTCGGGGTAGAGCTGTTTCGCGGTGGCTTCCAGCTGGAACAGGTTCATCAGCGGCCCCTGATAGCGCATCCCCTGTGCGTAGACGCGGTCGTTCTGGACCGCCGAGAGGTCACCGCCGATGGGGTGGGCCGCGAGCGACTGCCGGACCTCCGCCATGTCGTAGTTCGGTGTCATGCCCCAGAGGTGGAGGACGACGTCCGGGTCGGCCTCCGCCATCGCCTCCATCCCGACGGTGCCCCACAACTGCTGCCAGTCCCGCTCGGCGAACGCGTCGTTCGCGCCGAGCGGTCGGGTGTCGGCCAGCCAGTAGCCGGGGTCGTTCAGGTGGTAGGTGTAGAACTGGTCGCCCGTGAACGTGACGCGGACGGCCGTCGGACGCTCGGACTGCGGCGGCAGACCCTCTTCGATGGTCGCCAGCAGGTTCTCGTGGACCGCGTTCAGCGCCTCGTAGCGGTCGCGTTCCTGAAAGACGTCCGCGACGTGCCCGAACAGGTCCCAGAGCGTGTAGTACCGGTAGGCGTCGGCGTACCCCTCGGGAGCTTCGGCGTTCGTCCCGCTGTAGAAGTTGCCGAACCACGGGCCGACGGACTCGGTTATCTCGTCGACGTCGGCGCTGGCCCAGTTCTGCTGTGTCGACGCCCACGCCGGGTCCGCGAGGTGGACGTCGCTGTCGAGGTCGTAGAGCAGTTCCTTGGCCAGACCGTTCGCCAGCGGGTCCGGCAAATCCTCCCAGTCGAACGACACCCCGTCGAGACGTTCGTAGTAGTTGTTCATCGTCGTTCCGGCCATCTCGGGGACGTACATCGCGTTCACCGCGTCGCCGTGGCCCAGCGCGACGAGCATGTCCGGGTACTGGCTGAAGACGGTGAACACCGACTCCGGGACGCCGTCGAAGGTGACTTCCCCCGCGGGAGCGAGCGTCGCACTGTACGGACCGCTCGGTTCGGTCGTCGCCTCCGTCGCAGTGGCGTCCGTCGCCGTCGCCGTGTCGGACTCGGTCGGCTGCTGGCCGGTCGTCTCGTTCCCCACACTCCCCGACCCACCCGACGCACAACCGGCGAGCAGGCCGCTCAACGCGGCCGTGCCGCCGAGGAGGTACTGTCGTCTGGTCGGCCCCGTCGGGTCGTCCCTCGACTCGTGCATGTTTTTAGGCCACCCTAAAACAGTATAACCGTTTCCGTTCTCGGTAGCTCTTATCAAATCCCCAACTACTCTCGTCGGGTAGTTCGAACGACGGACCCTCCCCGTCGCCACGACTCGCGCCGGTGACGACCACGACACGGCCCGAGAGTCTACTTCGGGTGGCGTGTCGGCCGTGTCCTCGCTGTCGTTCTCCACGACGGCGGGAGTCCGGCCGTCGAGAGAACGCTCGCTCCACTCGCCGTCGCCGACAGTGTTTTGTTCGGACCTGTCCAATCGCGTATCAGAATGGGTCCCCTCGCCTGGGTGTTGGTCGGCAGCGGCTGTTACGTCGTCGCGGCGATGCTCGCACAGCGCCGCGGCCACCTCCCCGACTGGGTCGAGGTCAGCGGCCCTATCACGACGGTTCACACCAGGCGGGGGCGACGCTTGTTGAACCGCCTCGCCCGCCACGACCGGTTCTGGCGGGGGTTCGGCACGCTCGCCGTCGCCGTCGCCTTCCTCCTGATGGCCCTCCTGGCGGGCGTCGTCCTCGTCGCCGCCCGAGCGGCGCTCTCCGGGGCCGGCGACACCGCCGTCGCCCGGCCCCGGAACACGCTCGTCGTCCCCGGCGTCAACGACTTCCTCCCGCTCTCGGTGGCCCCCGAACTGCTCGTCGGCTTGCTCCTCGCACTGGCCGTCCACGAGGGCGCACACGGCGTGCTCTGTCGTGTCGGCGGTATCGAGGTGGAGTCGGTCGGCGTCTTCCTCCTCGGTCCGATTCCCACCGGCGCGTTCGTCGACCCCGACGACGCGACGGCCGACGCCGCCTCGCCGGCCGTCCTCGACCGGATGTTCGCCGCGGGCATCCTCACCAACCTCGTCGTCGCGGCCGTCGCGTTCGGGCTGCTGTTCGGGCCGGTCGGCGGCGCTATCGCCGTCGCGCCGGGTGCGGCCGTCGGCGGCGTCGTCGACGGGTCGCCGGCCGCGGACGCGGGTATCGAGACCGGCGACCGCATCACCGCCGTCGCTGGCGAGTCGGTCACCGACCCCGCGGACCTCGACGCGGCGCTCGCCGACGGGACCTGTGCGGTCCCCGTCGAACTGAACGGGAACCGCGACGTGACGCTCCGGCGTGCGGTGACCGTCGCCGACTCGACCGCCACGTTCCAGCGCGGGACGCGACTCACGAGCGTCGACGGCGAGGCGGTCTGCACGCTCACGGGGTTCGAAGCTGCCGTCGGCGACGACGACCGGGTGACCGTGAGGACCGACGGCGGAGCGGCCCACGAACTCGTCGTCGGTGCGCGCGCGACACCGACCGCCGGCGGGCCGCTCTCGTCGGCCGGTGCGCCCTCGAAGCCGTTCACCGTGGTCCGCGTCGACGGCGAACGGGTCCACTCGACCGACGCGTTGCTCGCCGCTCTCGACGACCGGTCGCCGGGCGAGACCGTCGAGGTGGTGGCGTACCCGGACGGGGGGAGCGACCCGAGGACGTACGCGGTCACGCTCGGGAGCGACGGTGACGGGGCGGCGTACCTCGGCGTCGTCCCCCAGCGTGGCGTCGGCGGGTACACGCTCGTCGACGCCGGTGTCGGGACCTACCCCGCCGACGAGATGCTCTCGCTGTTCCGCGGGCAGGGCGAAGACCCGTTCGGGTTCGGCCCGGCGAGCCTGCTGCTCGTCGTCGTCCTCCTCCCGATGGCCGCGACGGTCGGGTTCGCGCCGTACGACTTCCCCGGCATCGAAGGGTCGGTGGCGAACTTCTACACCGTCCCCGCCCTCCCCGCGCCGCTCGACGGCGGCGTGTTCGTCCTCGCCAACGTCCTGTTCTGGACCGGGTGGGTGAACCTCCAGCTCGCGCTGTTCAACGCCATCCCAGCGTTCCCGCTCGACGGGGGGAAACTGCTCCACACGAGCGCGGGTGCACTGGGCGAGCGCGTCGGCGCGCCCGACCGGACCGCGTCCGTGGTCGCCGGCCTCGCGACCCTCGTGATGCTCGGTGCGGTGACGGCGATGCTCGTCGGCCCGATGCTGTGAGTCGGCCGCCGGTCAGTCGTCGACGCGAACGCGGAGCGTGATGCCGTCCGGGTCGCGTACCGTCAGTCCCTCGTCGCTCGACTCGACGGCCACGGCGTCGGCGTCGAACCGGTCGTGAAGCGCCGACAGCGCACCGTCGCCGGGGACCAGTAGCTCGAACCGATCCAGCCCACGGCCGGTCCCCGGCCTCTCTCGACCGTTCCAGGTGTTCAGGCCGACGTGGTGGTGGTACTCGCCGGCGGCGGCGAACGCCGCCCCGTTCCACTCCTGTCGGAGGTTCGCCCCGAGCGTGTCGACGTAGAACGCCCGTGCGTCGGGAATCGAGGAGACTTCGAGGTGGACGTGCCCGACGGTCGTCTCGGGAGGCGCGTCGTTCTCCCCCGCGGCCTCGGTCCGGAGTGCGTCGAGGTCCAGCGGGAGCGTGTCCATCCGGACGCGGCCGTCGACGGTCGGCCACTCGTCGCGCGGCCGGTCGCGGTACAGTTCGACGCCGTTGCCCTCGGGGTCGTCGAGGTAGAGTGCCTCGCTGACGCGGTGGTCCGACGCACCGGTGAGCCGCGAGCGTCCCTCGACCCGCGAGAGCGCGTCACCGAGGCTCGCCCTGTCGGGAAGGAGGAACGCGGTGTGGAACAGGCCAGTCTCGTCGGGGCCGCGTTCGGGCAGGTCGGGCCGAGCGTGGAGTTCGAGGAGCCGCGCTCCGCCCGCGCCCAGGGACACGTGGTCGGGCGACTCGTCGAGTCGGGCCAGACCGACGACGGACTCGTAGAACGCCGCGACGCGGTCGAGGTCGGCGACGCGAAGTGCGACGCGGCCGATACGGCTCTCGGCGGGGAGGCTGGTCGGCATAGGGCGACTACTCGTCGGCGAGTCAAAAGGTGTGTCGCGCGGCCGTGTGCGGGTCGTGCCGAACCGCGCTACTCGACGGTGACGGACTTGGCGAGGTTCCGGGGCTTGTCGATGGAACGGTCGAGCAGGTCGGCGGCGTGGTACGCCACGAGCTGGAGCTGGACGTTGGCGAGGATAGCGGCCGTCCGTTCGTCGCTCGTGGGCACCTCCAGCACGTGGTCGGCGTACCGGGCCGCGTCGTTCCGGCCGTCGGTGACGACGACGACGGGCGCACCGCGCGCTTCGACCTCCTTGACGTTCCCGATGGTCTTGCGTGCGAGTTCGCCGTCGCCGGTCACCGCGGCGAAGACGGGCGTGTTCTCGGTGACGAGCGCGAGCGGCCCGTGTTTCAACTCGCCGGCGGCGAACCCTTCGGCGTGCTCGTAGCTGATCTCCTTGAACTTCAGCGCCCCCTCCAGCGAGACGGGGTAGTGCAACCCGCGTCCGATGAAGAAGTACGCGTCGGAGCCGTGGTACGCCTGTGCGATCTCCTCGGCGTTGGACTCGTCGAGCACCTGCTGGACGTTCCCCGGCAGGTCCCGGAGGGCGGCCACGTCCTGTCTGCTCGCGCCGGTCTGTGAGAGCACGAGCAGCGCCAGCGCGAGCACCTGCGAGGAGAACGTCTTGGTCGCGGCGACACCGATCTCGGGGCCGGCACGGATGTAGAGCGTCTGGTCGCACTCACGAGAGACCGTCGACCCGACGACGTTCGTCACCGCGAGCGTCTCCGCGCCGCGTCGCTCGGCCTCCCGGAGCGCGTTCAGCGTGTCCGCGGTCTCGCCCGACTGCGTGACGCCGACGACGAGGTCGCCGTCGACCGGCGGCGGCGAGGTGGCGTACTCGCTGGCGAGGAACGCCTGTGCGGGGATGCCCGCCTCGTGGAACAGGCTGACCCCACAGAACGCGGCGTGATACGAGGTGCCACAGGCGACGAACTGGACGCCGTCGGGAGCTACGTCCACGTCGAGGTCGACCGTCCCGCCGAGTTCCGAGACGCGCTCGCGGAGACACTGGCGCAGGGAGCGTGGCTGTTCGTGAATCTCCTTGAGCATGAAGTGGTCGTAGCCGGACTTGCCGGTCTCCTCGGGCGACCACTCGACGGTGTCGACCGCCTTGTCCCGGACCTGCCCGTCGGCGTCGGTGACGCGCCACTCGTCGGCCGAGACGACGGCGAACTCGCCGTCTTCGAGGTAGACGACGCGGTCGGTGAACTCCCGGAACGCGGGGACGTCGCTGGCGAGGTAGTAGGCGTCGTCGTCCAGACCGAGGACGAGCGGCGAGTCCTCGCGGGCGGCGAACACCCGGTCGTCGCCGGCGACGACGGCGGCGATGGCGTAACTGCCCTCCAGCCGTGAGACGGCACGACGGAACGCGGCCTCCGTCTCCTCGCCCGCCGCGAGGTAGTCCTCCACGAGGTGGGGGACGACTTCGGAGTCGGTGTCCGAGCGGAACTCGTGGCCCGCCTCGGTGAGTTCCGCACGGAGTTCCTCGTAGTTCTCGATGATGCCGTTGTGGACGACGGCGACGCGTTCGGAGCAGTCGCGGTGGGGGTGCGCGTTCGCGTCGGTCGGCGGCCCGTGGGTCGACCAGCGCGTGTGGCCGATGCCGACCCGACCGGCGACGGACCGGCCGTCGAGGGCGGCCCGCAGGTCGTCGAGTTCTCCCGCACGTTTCACCACGTCCAGGTCGTCGTCGACGAGTGCGACGCCCGCCGAGTCGTAGCCGCGGTACTCCAGTTTCGAGAGGCCGTGGACCAGTGTCGAGAGCGTCTCGTCGCGGCGACCGACACAGCCGACGATGCCACACATCAGCGGATCACCTCGCTGTCGGCCCGCACCTGCCCGGAGACGACGACGCCGGTCCGAAGGTTCGCGTTCGTCCCGACGAGTGCGCCGGGTGCACAGTTGACGCCGCCCTCCGCACGGACTCGGTCGCCGAAGACGGCACCGAGTCGTTCGCCGCGGTGGATGGCGTCGCCGACCTGCACGTCGGCGGGGCCGCCCGGAGCGACCGTCGCCGGTCCGAGGTGGACGTCGTGGCCCGTCACGCAGTCGATGAGGACGCTCGCGGCCCCCACGCGGGCGTCGGTGTCCAGCACCGACCCCTCGACGGTGGCGTTCGCGCCGACCGTCGCGTTCCGACCGAGGGCGACGTTCGGGCCGACGACCGCACCGGCCGCGACCTCGCTGTCGGGGCCGACGACGACCGGTCCCTGGAGGGTCGCGTCGTCGTCGATGCGGGCGCTGTCGGCGACCCACACGTCCGCGTCGCGTTCGGGCGCTTCGACGAGGCCGTGACGTAGGACCTCGCGGGCGACCTCCAGCAGGTCCCACGGGTAGGTCGCGTCGACCCACAGGCCGTTGGTGCGAACCGCCTGGACCTTCCGCTCGTCGACGAGCGACTCGACGGCCGCCGTCAGCGGGAGAGTGCCGTCGATGCGCTCGGTGCGGGCGAGCACCTCGAAGATGCTGCGGTCGAAGGCGTAGACGCCGGCGTTGATGAGGCGGAACTCCCGACGGTCGGGTTTCTCGACGAGCGCGGTGATCTGCCCGTTCTCGACGTCGACCGCACCGTAGCGCTGGGCGTTGCCGTGTTCGAGCACCGCGAGGGCCGCCGGGGCGTCCTCGTGGGCGTCGATGACCGCCGAGACCATCTTCGCCTGGATGACCCGGTCGCCGTTGACGACGACGAACGAGTCGTCGACCGCGCCCGCGGCCTGCTGGAGGGCGTGGCCACTGCCCAGCTGTTTCTTCTGGACGACGTAGTCGATGGGGACGCCGCGGTAGGTCGGGCCGAAGTGGTCCTGTACCCGGTCGCGCTTGTAGCCGACGACCAGACAGAGGCACTCGACACCGGCGTCGACGAGCGCGTCGAGGACGTACTCCAGGATGGGACGGTTCGCCGCCGGGAGCATCGGCTTCGGTCTGTTGTGGGTCAACGGGCGGAGTCGATTGCCCTCACCCGCCGCGAGGACGACGGCGGTGTCGATTGTCATACCTACCGGTACGCCCGCCGGCACGTCAACGTTCTGCTACGGCCGACGGTTGCGGCCGGTCGAGTGAACCTGCAAGCACGGCGAGGTGCCGAACACGCCGGCGGCAGGCACACGCCGGTCGGGACCCGCTGGCCGTCGGCCGTCCGGAGACCGGTGGAGTGGTGCGAGAGGGAGCTACGGTCGTCGAGACGGGCGAACCCGCGAGCGGGACCGAGCGGTCGCTCGCCGGGACCGCCGCCGTACAGAACAGGCAGCACATTCAAACGTGGAGAGTCCTGGGGTTTAGCTATGACGGACAACGGCGCTCTCGCTCCGAACGACCAGACTGAATCGCACCCGGACACGGGTGAGGGGCCACCCGGATGACCGTCGACCGTCCCCTCGCGGATCGGTTGCTGTCGCTCGGGGCGGACCTCGGGACTGCCGCGCCCTCGGGCGACGTCATCGACATGCTCGCGGTCGGTGTCGGCGTCAAGCCGATGGCCGGACTGGCCGCGTGTTACACCGAGAGCGGCGCTCCAGCGTGGGACGCCGTCGAGACCGACCCCTCGCTCCCCCGTTCTTCGCTGGGGGCACGGTTGGACGACGCCGGGTTCCAGTGGACGTTCACGCCCGTCGAGACGGTCCACGAGGACGGCCGGGCGTTCACCTGGTACGAACTACTGCTCGGGAGCGACGGCGAGACGCTCCCGACGTTCCTCAGTCGAACGGGGACCCACCCGAACCACCGGACGGAAGCGGAGTACGGCGAGGCGCTCGGCTACCCGGACTCGGCGGTCGAGTGGTTCGTCAACCGCCCCGCTTCGCGCTTCGACAGCGTGTTCGACATCATCGAGCGCGAGGGGTTCAGGGACGACGCCCAGATGCTCGCCGCGAGCGTACCGTACGTCCCCGCCCCGACCCACGACGGCGCGAGCGACGCTATCGAGGACGGCCGCGAACTCACCGACGCGCTGGGGCAACTCGACGCTGCGAGCGTACGCGACGAGTTCGCCGAAGCCCTGCTCGGCGAGCGTGTCAGCGAGACGCTGGCGACCCACGACCAGACCGAACCGTGGCGCGACCCGCTCCATCGCGCCATGGGCTGACGGGGCCGCCCGCGTCCCGGAGCGAGCGGAACCGACGCTCACGAACTCGTGCGTGTCCTACACAACGTATAACACAGAGCCGCGCGAACCGCCCGTATGGCAACAGAGAACGCCGAGAGCGAGTACGTCCATCGCTGTTCTTGCGGTGCGACGTTCGAGGACGCCGAGGCACTCCGGGAGCACGCCCGGGAGGAACACGACGCCGTCGTCTGATTCGGTGCGAGAGCGCACGCCGTCCGGTCGCAGAGCGGATTGACGCGACCCGGCGGGTTTTGAGGCTACCGGTCGTCCGGCCGACATGGGTACGCTGGGTTTCCACACGCTCGACACCGAGGCCGACGCCGAGTTGCCCGTCGAGGGGAACCTCCCGACGTGGCTCGACGGGTCGCTGATTCGCAACGGCCCCGCGCTGTTCGAGGCCGCCGGCACCGGCGTCGACCACTGGTTCGACGGACTCGCCATGCTCCACCGGTTCTCGTTCGACGACGGGCGCGTCCGCTATCGGAACCGGTTCCTCCGGACGGAGAGCTACGAACGCGCCCGCGGCGGCGAGGGACTGGACGGCTTCGCAACGGGGAACGCCTCCGTCGCGCGCAAACTGAAGTCGCTACTCGTCGACGCCCCCTACGACAACACGAACATCGTCGCCGAACGGTTCGGCGACCGGTATCTCGCCCTCACCGAGACGCCCCGTGCCGTCGCGTTCGACCCCGAGACGCTCGACACGCTCGGCCACGTCCGGTACGACCGCGACGAACCGCACGGCCAACTGGCCTGTGCCCACCTCCAGCGTGACCCGTGGACGGGTCGGTTCGTCAGCTTCGAGACGGAGTTCGGGCGTCCGTCACGGTACCACGTCTTCGAGACGGACGACGCCACGAGTCGACGACACGTCGGGTCGGTCCCCGTCGACGAACCGGCGTACATGCACAGTTTCGCGCTGACCCCGAACTACGTCGTGCTGACGGAGTTCCCGTTCGTCGTCGACCCGCTGGAGATGCTCACCTCGGCGGGCGCGTTCGTCGACGCCTTCCGCTGGACGCCCGAACGCGGAACCCGGTTCGTCGTCCTCGACCGACGGTCGGGCGGCGTCGTCGCCACGACGACGACGGAGGCGTTCTTCGGGTTCCACCACGTCGACGCCTACGAGCGTGACGTACAGGGGCGACCCGCACCGGCGGGCGACCCCGCCACGGTCGCTGACGACGACACCGACGAACGCCCCCGTCCCGGTTCGGAACTCGTCGTCGACGTGGAGACGGTCCCCGACGCCGAGTCGCTAGCCGCGCTCTCGTTGGAGCGCCTCCGGTCGGGTGACCTCGGCGTGTTCGGCGGGTCGCTCGACCGGTTCGTCCTGTCGCTCCGGGCGGACGGTGCGACGGTCGACCACGAGCGACTCCACGACGGCACCTCGCTGCCGACCGCGTCCCCGGCCCGACGCTGTCGGCCCTACCGCTACGCCTACGCACAGGAGACCGACCAGCCGGTGACCGAGTGGCCCACGCGACTCGTGAAGGTGGACGTCGAGACGGGCGAGTCCTGGACTCACCGGGCTCACGACGGTCACGTCGGCGAACCGGTGTTCGTCCCGCGGACCGAACCGAACGACCCACGCGACGTCGGGTCGCCGCCGCTCGACGCACCCGAGGACGACGGCCTCGTGCTGGCGGTCGAACTCGACGAAGCGGCGGGGCACTCGTGGCTCGTCGTGCTGGACGGCGAGTCCTTCGAGGAGCGAGCGCGGGCGGCCGTCCCGCACGCCATCCCGTTCGACTTCCACGGGCGGTACTTCCCGGAGCTGTAGCGACTGGGCGGCCTCGCGCTCCGGACGCCGGAGGTTCCAGTCGGCGGTGTCTGGCGTCCTCGGCCGCCACGAACGTCGATTACGGACGTGTGGTTCGGCCGAGACGTTCCGAACATCGTGTCCTTGCAGGCCCAACGGTTATCCGGTAATCCGACGTTTCGAGGGAGTACCATGTGCCAATTCAACGGTCGTCATGGTTATTCGACACTCGGAGGTGAGTGTGCATGAACGCGCTCGCAGCCGTCTCGGCACTCCCGCTACAGGGCGGTGGGTTGCTGTGGCTCGCGGTCGTGTTCATCGTCCTGGCCATCGTCGCGGGACTGGCCGGGTTCAGAGGGATTGCGGGTCTCACCATGGGGGCCGCACGTCTGCTCGTGCTCGTCTTCATCGTCTTGGCGGTCATCTCCGTACTGGTGTGACCGTGCCTGTGGCCGGTCAGGCCACAGCGAACGAGACGTGCTCACGCACGTCATATTTTTGCGAGGATACGACGTCACCGGAGGCGCTCGCTTCGGCCGTCTCGTAGTCGACGAACTGGATCCTGACCGTGACGGGGTTGTCCGTCCGGTCGGCGATGGTCGACTGGAGCGAGCGGGCGAGGCCGGTGTAGTCCCCGCCGTCGGTCCGGCCCAGCGTCACCGTCACCGTCTCGGGTTCGCCGAACAGCCCCGCGTCGTCGTAGCTCACGGCGACGTCCCGCAGTTCGAGCGCGTCGTACTGCTCGTCGCCGAGCGTGTCGGAGACGGCGGTCGCCGCGCCGTGTTCGAAGGCGATGTGCTGTGCGCTCGCGCCGACGGTGACGACGGCGACGAGGAAGAAGACGGCGACGAGCAGCGCGTACCCGCCGGTTCGGACGGAGAGGCCGGACTCCGTGAGCGCGTCGCGGAACATCGACGAACGGTAGCCCAGCGCGACGAGCGCGACGTAAGCGGTGAGGTTGAGGAAGACGATGTTCAGCAACAACAGGACCACCGACCCGACGGCCATCAGCGGCAGGCCCCAGACGACGCCGATAGCCGTCGTCGCTACCGCGGGGATGATGGCCGCGGCGACGGCGACCCCGGCGATAGCGACCGGGAGGTCCGTCGCCAGCGCGAGCGCCCCGGCCGCTCCCGCACAGATGGCGATGGCGAGTGCGAGCAGACTCGGCGTGAGGAAGAAGCCGACCTGCTGGGCCTGGGAGATGGCGAGGGACTCGGGGACGAACCCGGTTTGCTGGATGCCGAACGCGACGGCGAGCGCACCGAGCAGGCCGACGAAGAGGCCGACGATCTGGGCGCGAGCACTCCGAACGACCATGTCGTGGTCACCGATGACCGCTCCGGCGCTCGCCGAGAGCGTCGACCCGGCAAACGGCGCGATGACCATCGCGCCGACGATGACGATGGCCGAGTCGAGGAGCAGGCCGGCGACGGCGACCAGCGCGCTCAGGAAGGCGAGGGCGACGTAGGTCAGGCCGTCCGGCCAGAGGTCGTCCGCGCGTTCGCGCAGTCGTGCGTGCGAGACCCCACGTTCGCCCTTCGGCCCGGCGACGAGTGCTTCGAGTTCGCCGGTGTCGACACCGGAGACGGACTGTGCGTCGGTGACGACGATGTAGGTGTCGTCACCGAGGCCGACCTCGCGGAGTCGTTCGCGGACGGTCTCGACGGCACCGGTCGGCGCGGGGACGTACATCACGACGGCGTCGGTTCGTCGGACTTCGTCGACGACGAGGTACTCGGCTCCGAGGTCGGTCAGCGCGTCCTCGACCTGGGCGCGCTTCGCCGTCGGAACCAGTACCTGTAAGAGTCGCATCGCGGGAACCGACTCGTCCCGACGGGAAAACTGTTGTCGCCGGGAGAACGGTCCCCGACCGCGGTATGACACGGCGCGGGACGGGTCCACACAGGCGTCCTCGCACGCCCGTAATCCGAAGGCCAAAGAGACGCGACGGCGTTCCCAGGGCATGGACCTCATCGAGGTGACGGAGCGGGCGCTGGCGACGGGGCCGCTCTGTGATTCGTGTCTCGGGCGACTCGTCGCCGACCGCTCGTTCGGCCTCACCAACGCCGAACGGGGCCGGGCGATGCGGACGGCCCACGCGCTGACCGTCGACGACCCGTTCGAGGAACCGGACGAACAGTGCTGGGTCTGTGAGGGCGAGTGCGAGCGATTCGGGACGTTCGCGGACCGGGCCGTCGCCGCGCTCGAACCGTGGGCGTTCGACACCTACCAGGTCGGGACGCGCGTCTCGCCGTTGCTCGAAGAGAACGAGCAGTTCCTCCGAGAGGACGCGGGGGTCGAGGAGGAGAGCGACGAGCGTGTCGAGACGCTGAACAACGAGTTCAACCGCGAGGTGGGCAAGCGTATCGGCGAGGCGACGGGCACCGAGGTCGACCTCGAACGCCCGGACGTGCTCGTGCTCATCGACCTCTCGACGGACGAACTGGAGGTGCAGGTGAACTCCGCGTTCGTCTACGGGCGCTACCGGAAACTCGACCGTGACATCCCCCAGACGCGCTGGCCGTGTACCGACTGCAACCAGACCGGTATCAAACGCGGCGAGGAGTGCGAGGCCTGCATGGGCACCGGCTTTCGCTACGGGACGAGCGTCGAACAGCTCACCGCCCCGCCCGTCGTCGAGGCGATGGACGGGAGCGAGGCGACGTTCCACGGCGCGGGCCGCGAGGACGTCGACGCCCTGATGCTCGGGCCGGGCCGGCCGTTCGTCATCGAGGTCAAGCAGCCACGCACGCGCGACGTGGACGTCGAAGAACTGGAGCGCGAGGTCAACGCGTTCGCCGACGGCCGCGCGGAGGTGGAGGGGCTTCGCCTCGCCACCCACGAGATGGTCGAGCGGGTGAAGAAACTCGACGCCTCGAAGACCTACCGGGCACGGGTCGAGTTCGACGCACCGGTCGACGAGGCGGCGCTGGCGACGGCCGTCGAGGAGTTGCGTGGAACGACCGTCGAACAGCGCACGCCACACCGCGTCGACGCCCGGCGTGCGGACCTCGTCCGTACCCGGACGGTCTACGACGTCGCCGCCGAGTTGGAAGACGACCACCACGCCACCGTCGAGGTTCACGGCGAAGGGGGCCTCTACATCAAAGAACTCGTCAGCAGCGACGAGGGCCGGACCGAACCGTCGCTCGCCGGACTGCTCGACGTCGGTGCGGTGGTGACGGCACTGGACGTCCTGTCCGTCGAGGGTGAGGACGAACCGTTCGAGCGACCCGAGTTCTTCCGGGAGACGGCGAACTGAGCGACCGCGACCGACACGAGCGGACTTCCGAACGGACCTTCCCCCTCCCGGAGACGGCCGTCAGCCTTATCTATCACGGTTCCTAACACCGTGACAGGTAGTACCACAATGTGCCACCGGAACACCACCGAGGAGTACGCGTACTACGTGCTCGGCGAACGCGAGACGACGGACGAACGAGAAGACGACGACCGATCGCTCCGGGTGGACGGCGAGGCGACCCGTATCGTTCGGCAGGCAGACGACTGAACGGCGACGACTCGACCGCGTCCCGGACGAGGGACCCCTCTGTTCTCCTGCGGTGTGTGGCGGCGGTGTTCGACGTACGGTCGATTCCCCCGACCGCCGGACCCCGTAGCGAGAGTCTCGGCGACGACTGCCGACCCCGTGTGAGGGGGCGTCCACGACCGGTCGACCGGCGAGGAGTGACCCGTCGTCGCAGTCACGCTTCGGGGCAGGCACCGCCGAACTCGGCACGTAACAGCGCCTGCTCGGCCCGGCGAAGCCGTTCCGAGAGGGCCTGGTGGGTCACGTCGAGGTCGGCGGCGAGTTCCGTCAGCGACACCTTCCGAGGAATCTCGAAGTAGCCACGCTCGAAGGCCGTGGCGACGGTCTGGCGCTGTTTCTCGGTGAGGTCGCCGACCGGTGACCCGCTCCGACAGCCGACGCGGGAGAGTGTCGGGTCGACACCGAACCGGTCGAGCGCCGTGACCGTCTCCGACAGCGCCTCGCGGGTCGGATAGCGGATGCGGAGGGACCACGCCCCGCCGGTCGCCGTCGCGGACAGCACCGTCCCCGCCCGACTGGTGACGACGTCGACGACCACCGACACCCGGCGCGGGAAGGCGAGTTCACAGAGGGCCGACCCCTGCCGTCGGGTCACCACCGCCTCGACGCCGACGCTCGGGTCGTCCGCCAGCGCGTCGAGCGCGGCATCGACGTCCGTGTCGGAGAGCCAGACGGAGGTGAACGGCCGGGTCGGGCGACTCGCCGCCACCTGCTCGACACGGACGTTCAGCGTCGGACGACGGTCGAACGTCTGGGCGAGCGCGAACGCGGCCGCCCGGAGTCGAAGTTCGGCGACGGTGGGGTCCGAGTGGACTCGACCGTCGGTCACGTCCTCGCGCGTCGTCGGAAGCGACGCCGTACCGTGGGGTCGCTTCCCAGGTGTGTCTGGGCTCATAGATGGCTGGACTGACGAGGTCACTGCGACCGTTCGGGGCACCCGACGCCCGCGGCGAACCGTGGACGCGTCCCCGTCCTGTGTCGACTCCTGTGGACGCCGGCGTATCTACCTGTCGGCCACCTATCATCGGTGCGGAACCACATGAGCAACGACTTTACGCCTCGCCACCGCGGGCCGGATATGGAGTTCGGCGTCGACGAAGCGGGGCGAGGGCCGGTCCTGGGACCGATGGTCGCGGCGTGTGTCGCGGGGCCAGTCGCGGCGCTCCCGGCGGACGTCGACGACTCGAAACGCGTCGCCCCGGACCGACGCGAGGAGATAGCGAGTGCGCTCGGTGCCCACCCGGAGTTCGGCGTCGGTGTCGCCCACGTCACGCCCGAGCGTATCGACGGCGACGAGGACATGAACACGCTGACCGTCGTCGCCCACGCACGAGCCATCGAGGACGCCGAGGCGACGGGCCGTGGACTGCTCGACGCCTGTGATGCTGACGCCGACCGCTTCGCCCGACGGGTCGGAGACCGGGTGACGGCCGCCGTCGAGGTGACCGCAGAACACGGTGCGGACGCGACGAACCCGCTGGTCGGTGCCGCGAGCATCGTCGCCAAGGTCGACCGCGACGCGGTACTCGCGGCGCTCTCCGCTCGGTTCGGTGACGTGGGCAGCGGCTACCCGAGCGACCCCACCACGCGGCAGTTCCTCGGCGAGTACGTCGAGGAACACGGCGTCCTCCCCTCGTGTGCACGGGCGTCGTGGAAGACGAGCGAGGACGCACTCGCGGCGGCCGAACAGTCCCGACTCGACGGCTTCTGACGCTACGAGGATAGCCTCGACACCGGACCTCCCGCTACGTGTGTAGCCAGTAGACCGACCACCGCGACCCCCGCACCTCGATCCGGGAGGTCGACACCGGCCGTCACGGTGGGACACACAGGTGAACGATGGCACGACGGCCGTCCTCGACTCCCTCCACTCCCCCTCGCTGACGCGGTGTGGACGCACCGCCCCCACGACACTCCCGTTCTCGTTGCCCCGTCGGAGGTCGAAACTCACATGCGACTCCTCACGAACTGGCGCTCATGCGCGGTCAGGACACGACCGAGAATCCGTTCTCGCTGCTGGCCAACGAGACACGACTGGGCGTCGTCGAGGCGCTCGGCGACTCGGCGGACGGAGGCGGGTACCCCACCCGCTCGTACTCGGCGGTCCGGGCCGCACTCGGCGACGTGGACGCAGGTCGGTTGAACTACCACCTGCGAAAGCTCCGGGGGCGATTCGTCGAACGGTGCGACGACGGCTACCGCCTGACGGCCGCCGGCGTTCGGGTGTACCAGGCGCTCCGCTCGGGCTACCTCGAAAACGAGCGACCGACGCTCTCGCCGACCGATCTGGACGACGAGTGCGACGTCTGTGCGGAACCCGTGACGGTCTCCTACGAGCGAGGTGTGTTCTACGTCCGCTGTGAGGCCTGTGAGACGCTCTACCAGCGCTACCCCATCTCACCCAACGCGGTCGACGTCTCGAACGCCGAGGAACTGGTGACCGTCGGCCTGCTGAAAGCGCACGTCGACACGCGGTCGATGCTCGACGGCCACTGTCCGTACTGTTCCGGACGGGTCGAACGGGGACTGTCCACCGACACACACGGGGAGAGACGAAACAACGAGACCGAACGGGTGTT
>NZ_WSZK01000040.1 GCF_009791395.1 Halomarina oriensis | reverse complement strand
CCCCCGAACGCGTCGAGTCGACCTCGCTGGACCTCGAAGACGCGTTCCTCGAACTCGTCGGGGGTGAGCGATGAGCACGCCGACCGAGACGGACGGTCGGGAGCGGACCGAACCGAGGAGCACCGACGTCGACCGGGAGCGGGGGGAACGGGCGGGACTGCTCACGCTGGTGCGCGTCGTCGGGTACAAGAAGCTCCTCCTGTTGCGACGCTACCCGCTCAACACCGTCTCGCAACTGGTGGGCGTCTACCTCTTCTTCGCGGTGCTGTTCTTCGGCGGGCAGGCGCTCGCGCCGACGGCGCTCAGCGACTCGCTGTCGGGCATCATCGTCGGGTACATGCTCTGGAGCATGGCCATCGGCGCGTACGCCGGGCTGTCGTGGGCGCTGATGCGCGAGGCGCAGTGGGGGACGCTCGAACAGCTGTACATGTCGCCGTACGGCTTCGGGACGGTCATCGTCGTCAAGACGGTGGTGAGCGTCCTCGAGGCGTTCCTGTTCGGCGTCGTCATCCTCGCGTCGATGCTCCTGACGACGGGGACGACGCTCTCGCTCGACCCGGTGACGGTCGTTCCGCTCGTCGTGCTGACGCTCGCACCCGCCGTCGGCATCGGCTTCGTCTTCGGTGGACTGGCGCTGGTCTACAAGCGCATCGAGAGCATCTTCCAGCTAGTGCAGTTCGTGCTCATCGGCCTCATCGCCGCGCCCGTCTCGGCGGCCCCGGCCCTGCGCTACCTGCCGATGACGCAGGGGAGTGCGCTCCTCCAGCGGGCGATGGGCGAGGGCGTCAGGCTCTGGGAGTTCCCAGCCGCCGACCTCGCGGTCCTCGTGGGGACTGGCGTCGGCTACCTGCTGGTCGGCTACCTCGTCTTCTCGAAGATGAGTCGCGTCGCCCGAGCACGGGGCGTGCTGGGCCACTACTGACCGACGCTCACCGACCCGCGGTAGCCCTGCCCGACCGGCCCAGCGGCCGGGACGGTACCCGGTTCGGAAAACGCGAACCTTCTTGCTCGGCCCCGCCGAACGCGGCGTATGTTCGACGATGACGACCTTCGCACCATCCGCGAGGGGCGCGAGGAGTGGGCTGAGGAGACGCTCGACCCGGTGCTCGACGCCTACGGCGAACGGAAGGACCGCTTCGCCACCGTCTCGAACCACGAGGTCGACCGCCTCTACACCCCGAACGACGTAGCCGACGTCGACTACGACGAGGACCTCGGGTTCCCCGGCGAGGAGCCGTACACCCGTGGCCCCTACCCGACGATGTACCGCGGGCGGACGTGGACGATGCGGCAGTTCGCCGGCTTCGGCACCGCCGAAGAGACCAACGAACGGTTCCACTACCTCATCGACGAGGGACAGACGGGACTGTCGACGGCGTTCGACATGCCCTCGCTGATGGGACTGGACTCCGACGACCCGATGAGTCTCGGCGAGGTCGGCAAGGAGGGCGTCGCCGTGGACACGCTCGCGGACATGGAGGTGCTGTTCGACGGCATCGACATCGGCGAGGTGTCCACCTCGTTCACCATCAACCCGAGCGCCGCCGTCATCTACGCGATGTATGTCGCGCTCGCCGACCAGCAGGACGTGCCACGCGAGCGGATTCGGGGCACGCTCCAGAACGACATGCTCAAGGAGTTCATCGCGCAGAAGGAGTGGGTCATCCCGCCCGAACCCTCCGTCGACGTCGTCACCGACACCGTCGAGTTCGCCGTCGAGCAGACGCCGAAGTTCTACCCGGTGTCCATCTCGGGGTACCACATCCGCGAGGCCGGGTCGACGGCCGCACAGGAACTCGCCTTCACGCTCGCCGACGGCTTCGGCTACGCCGAGGCCGCACTGGAGCGTGGACTGGACATCGACGACGTCGCGCCGCTGTTCTCCTTTTTCTTCAACTCGCACAACTCCGTGTTGGAGGAGGTGGCGAAGTTCCGCGCCGCCCGGCGCATCTACTCGCGGGTGATGGACGAACGCTTCGACGCGGAGAAACCCGAGTCCAAGCGCCTGAAGTTCCACACCCAGACGGCCGGGCAGTCGCTGACCGCCCAGCAACCGCTGAACAACGTCATCCGCGTGACGTTGCAGGCCGCCGCCGCCGTCATGGGCGGCACCCAGAGCCTCCACACGAACAGCTACGACGAGGCGCTCGCACTGCCCAGCGAGGAGGCCGTCCGCATCGCCCTGCGGACCCAGCAGATCATCGCCGAGGAGTCGGGGCTCGCCGACACCGTCGACCCGCTCGGCGGGAGCTACGCCGTCGAGAAACTCACCGACGAGATGGAGGCCGAGGCGATGGCGTACATCACCGAGATCGACGAGATGGGCGACGGCTCCATCCTCCAGGGCATCTTCACGGGCATCCAGGAGGGCTACTTCCACCGCGAGATTCAGGACTCCGCCTTCGAGTACCAGCGTCGGGTCGACGAGGGGAAAGAGACCGTCGTGGGTGTCAACAAGTACGTCAGCGACGAGGAAGACGACACCGAACTGCTCCACGTCTCCGACGAGGTGCGTGACCGTCAACTCGAACGGCTCGAACGCGTCAAGGCAGAACGGGACGACGACGAAGTCGAAGCGACCCTCGACGCCCTCTCGGAGGCCATCACGGCCGGCGAGAACACGATGCCGTACGTCGTCGACGCGGTGAAGGCGTACGCGACGATGGGCGAAATCATGGACGTGTTCGAGGCCGAACACGGCAGCTACACCGAGACGGTCGGACTGGCCTGAGTCGTCGAACGGCAGCGCGCAGTTCTCGCCGCCACCCGAACACTGTTCTGCCCCGTCCGTACTCGGGTTAACGCTATTACGTCGGGGGAAAACATGAGGCATGGTGACAGCAGTTTATGAGTGATTCGGGAGAAGAGGACGTCGAACTGGAGGCCCGACTACGCGAACAGGAGTACTTCCGACCACCGGCGAAGTTCGTCGGTCAGGCGAACGTCTCTGACCCGGCCATCTACGACCGCTTCGAGGAGTTCCCCGACGGCTTCGAGGAGTACGCGAACCTGCTCGACTGGGACGAGACGTGGGACCAGGTGCTCGACGCCTCGAACCCGCCGTTCTACGAGTGGTTCACGGGCGGCGAACTGAACGCCTCGTACAACTGTGTCGACCGCCACCTCGACGAGCGAAAGAACCAGACCGCCCTGCTCTGGGAGGGCGAGGACGGCGAGCAGCGCAACATCTCGTATCGGGACCTCTACCGGGAGGTCAACGAGATGGCCGCCGCCCTGCGCTCTATCGGTGTCGAGGAGGACGACGTGGTGACGCTCCACCTGCCGATGGTCCCCGCGTTGCCCGTCACGATGCTGGCGTGTGCCCGTCTCGGCGCACCCCACTCGGTGGTGTTCGCGGGGTTCTCCGCGACCGCACTCGCCGAACGGGTCGACAGCGCCGACTCGGACTACGTCGTCACCATCGACGGCTACTACCGGCGCGGCGAACTGCTCGACCACGTCCAGAAGGCCGACGCCGCGATGGCGGAAGCCGACCGCGACCCCGAGGTGCTCGTGTGGACGCGTCACGACGAGGTCGACGACTCGGTCGACGTGAGCGACGACTACACGATGGTCGCCGACCTGCTCGACGACCACCGTCGAGAACGCGTCGACCCGGTGTCGCGTGACGCCGAGGACCCGTTGTTCCTGATGTACACCTCGGGGACTACGGGCGAACCGAAGGGCTGTCAGCATCGTACCGGCGGCTACCTCTCGTACGCCGCGGGCACCTCGAAGTACGTGCTCGACATCGAACCCGAAGACACCTACTGGTGTGCCGCGGACATCGGCTGGATTACGGGCCACAGCTACATCGTCTACGGACCGCTCGCGCTCGGGACGACCAGCGTGATGTACGAGGGCGCACCGGACCATCCCCACAAGAGTCGCACCTGGGAGATCGCGGAGAAGTACGACGTGGACATCTTCCACACCTCGCCGACCGCGGTCCGGCAGTTCATGAAGTGGGGCGCGGAGTACGTCGAGGGCTACGACTTCGACTTCCGGCACATGACGACGGTGGGCGAACCCATCCAGCCCGAAGCGTGGCTCTGGTACTACAAACACATCGGGGGCGAGGACGCCGTCATCGTCGACACGTGGTGGCAGACCGAGACCGGCGGGCACCTCATCACGAACCTGCCGGCGCTCGAAGACATGAAGCCGGGGAGTGCGGGACTCCCCGCGCCGGGTATCGAACCGGCGTTGCTCGACGACGACGGCGAGGAACTCGAACCGGCGTCGGGTCGAGCGGGCAACCTCATCATCAAGAAGCCGTGGCCGGGGATGCTCCAGACCGTCTACGGGAACGACGAGCGGTTCATCTCCGAGTACTGGGAGGACTTCTCGGACACCGACAGCGACGACTGGACCGACTGGAACTACAAGGCCGGCGACGGTGCCGTCCACGAACGTGACGGCTACTTCCGTATCCTCGGCCGGCTCGACGACGTGATGAACGTCGCCGGACACCGCCTCGGGACGATGGAGCTCGAATCGGCGGTCTCCGAGGTCCAGGACGTCGCCGAGGCGGCCGTCGTCTCGCGCGACCACACCGAGAAGGGCGAGGTGCCCGACGTCTACGTCATCCTGCGTGAGGGTGTCGAGGAGTCCGACGAGGTGCGCCAGCGCATCGTCGGCGCGGTCGAAGACGAGATCGGGAAGTTCGCGCGGCCAGCGAACGTCGTCTTCGTCGACGACCTGCCCAAGACCCGCTCCGGGAAGATAATGCGCCGTCTGCTGGAGAACATCTCGAACGACAAGGACCTCGGCGACACGACGACGCTCCGTGACCCCTCGGTGCCCGAACGCATCCGAGACCAGGTGAAGGCGGACTGAAACCGGCACGGAGTTTTCTTCCTTTCTCGGGAGTCGGCCGCTCAACGAGCGAGACGTTCGGGTGTCTCACTCCCCCGAGAAGCCCGTTCCGTGGGTCCCGCCGAGACCCGAACCGATACCATTCGGGCAGCAGGTCAGTAATGAATCTGCCGGTATGTGTTAAAATTGCCCGACGTTAGCGGGAACTTGCTTACCGTTTAACGGCCGAAAACATCATAACAGTTAATGTTGTTCGCAACAGCTATCTCATAGCATGGCAAGCGGTAACAACGGCCCTACGCGTCGAGACGTGCTGAGAGGCGCGGGGGCGGCAGGAACGGCAGGTCTCGTTGGGTTGGCTGGCTGTACGACCGAGGACACCGCCGGCGGCGGCGGCGGTGGTGGCGGTGGTAACGGGTCCGGCAACGGGTCGGGGGGGTGGCGGTGGTGACTACCCCTCGCTCGGGAACTTCCCCATCGAGGGTGACGCGGCGGTGTTCGGGTTCAACGTTCCGACGACGGGCCCGTACTCCTCGGAAGGGGAGGACGAACTCCGCGCGTACGAACTCGCCGCGAAGCATCTCAACGAGGGCGGTGGCTGGGTCGACTCCCAGTTCGACGACCTCTCGGGGGACGGGGTGCTCGACTATCAGATCGACTACGTCGAAGGCGACACCGCGACCGACCCCTCGCAGGCGACGAACTCGGCGAACCAGATGGTCGACCGGGACGGCGTCATCATGTTCTCCGGTGGCTCGTCGAGTGCGACGGCCATCGCCCAGCAGCAGGTCGCACAGGACAGCAAGGTGCTGTACATGTGCTGTCTCACCCACTCGAACGAGACGACCGGCGTCGAGTGTCGACGCTACGGCTTCCGCGAGATGTTCAACGCCTACACCACCGGGCAGGCGCTCGCACCCGTGGTCGCCGAGGAGTACGGCGAGGACAACAGCTTCTACCAGCTGTACGCCGACTACTCGTGGGGACAGACCCAACAGGAGTCGATGAACCAGTTCCTCACCGAAATCGCGGGGTGGGAGCAGGTCGACAGCGTCCCGACGCCGCTCGGTACGGACGACTACTCCTCGTTCCTCTCGGAGGCGGCCAACTCCGGGGCGGACGTCCTCATCTTGAACCACTACGGTCTCGACGGGGCGACGTCGCTCCAGCAGGCCGTCGACGCCGGGTTGAAAGACAGCATGACGCTGCTCGTCCCGCTGTACAACCGACCGATGGCCGAGGCGGCGGGCGACGCTATCTCCGGCGTGTTCGGGACCGCCGCGTGGGACTCACAGATCGACAACGAGGCGTCGAACCAGTTCACGGAGGTGTTCCAGGAGGAGTACGACCGGATTCCGTCCGGGCCGGCGCAACTCGCGTACGCACAGACGCTCCAGTACGCGGCGGCCGTCGAGCGGGCGGGGACGTTCTACCCGCCGGAGGTCATCCGCCAACTGGAGGACTACGAGTACGACAACATCGGGATGGGTGCGGAGACGATGCGCGCCTGTGACCACCAGGCCATCCGTGACGTGCCGGTCGTTCGCGGACTGCCGGGCGAGGAACAGGAGCAGGGGTCGTACTTCGAGATCGTCAACGTGACCAGCAGAGACGACCTCTGGTACGGCTGTGACGAAGGGCCGGCCGCGGAGTGCGAACTCGGGCCGTACGGCGACGAGTGACGCGGCGCTCGACACACGGTATTTCCACAATGCATTACGACAACTTACACTCGCAAGACACCGGAACGCGGAGGACCGATCTGTGATACCCGACGCCGTCGCTCTCCAGACGACCGGCGCGATCGCCCGACTCCTCATCAACGGCCTCCAGGCGGGCGCTATCTACATCCTGCTCGCCGTCGGCCTCTCCATCATCCTCGGGACACTGAAGTTCGTCAACTTCGCTCACGGGGCGCTCTACATCATCGGTGCGTACCTCGGCCTCATCATCGCACAGGACCCCAGTTTCGGCGGCAAGCTAGCCGAGTGGGGGTTCGGTGACATCGGCCTCGGGTTCGGCTACCTCGCGGCCCTCGTCGTCGTCCCGCTGGTCGTCTTCGTCATCGGCGTCCTGATGGAACGGTTCGTCGCACGGCCGTTCTACGACCGGCCGGACACCGACCAGATACTGCTGACCTACGGCATCGCACTCATCCTCACCGAACTGTTCCGCGTCCTGTTCGGCGGGGCGAGTCGGTCCATCGACCAACCGCCGTGGGCACGAGGGTCCGCGACCGGAGTGCCGGTGCTCGGTGACGCGCTGACGGCGCTCGGTATCAACGCCGTCTCGACGTGGCGTATCGTCATCATCCTGCTCACGGCCGTCCTCGTCGGCATCGTCTTCGTGCTCATCGAGTACACCGACTTCGGGTTGACCGTCCGGGCGGGAACCGTCGACGCCGAGATGGTCGAACTGCTCGGCGTGAAACTGTCGCGGCCGTACCTCGTCGTCTTCGGTATCGGCGCGGCGCTGGCGGGTGTCGCCGGCCTCGTCGGCGGCCCCCTGGTGAACTTCAACCCCGACTACGGGGCGACCATCCTCGTCCCGGCGTTCCTGACCGTCGTCGTCGGCGGTGTCGGGTCGATACGCGGGGCGGTCATCGCCGGCCTCTCGTTCGGGTTGATACAGGCCGGCCTGGTCCAGTTCGGGTTCTCCGAGTGGGCGCAGGTCGGCATCTACGCCGTCGCGGCCGTCGTCCTGCTCGTTCGGCCACAGGGCCTGCTCGGCCAGGAGGTGGCCGCATGAGCGACGAGACCCGTCGCGCCGACGACACGGGAACCGTCGACGAAACCGGCACTGGACTGGCCGGCGGTGACCTGCTGACGCGCTGGCGGTCGGTCAAGGAACGCGAGTCGTTCGTCATCCTCGGGACCGTCGTCGCCGTCCTGCTGTTCCCGTACCTGTTCGCCCGCGCCCCGGTCGTCAGCGAGATTCTCCAGGGCTACCAGTCGCTGGCGGAACTGATGCTCATCTGGGGCATCTTCGTCATCGGTTTCGACCTGCTCCACGGGTACACCGGCCTGCTCTCGTTCGGCCACGCCGCGTTCTGGGGCGGTGGCGCGTACGCCGCCGGGGTGTTCGCCATCCACGTCTCGGGGTCGCCCATCGCCATGATTCTGGTCGGCACGACGTTCGCCGTCCTGCTGGCGTGGGTGCTCGGCTTCCTCTCGCTGCGCCGTGGGGGCATCTACTTCGCCATCCTCACGCTGGCGTTCGCACAGATGCTGTTCTACGTCGCGCTCCAGCCGCTGTCGAACCTCACGGGCGGGGACAACGGTCTCGGCATCGGCGGGTCGACCATCGAACCGCTGCTCGGGTTCATCCCGCTCGACGCGGGCGTCCCGGTCATCACGATGTTCGTCGACACCTGGATGTACATGCTCATCGGCATCGCCATGGTCGTCACCGTCGCGTTCGCCTACCGCGTGCTCAACTCGCCGTACGGGATGGTGTTCCGCGCCATCCGCGAGAACGAACAGCGCGCGGAGTTCGTCGGTCTCAACGTCTGGCGGTACAAGCTGATGTCGTTCGTCCTCTCGGGCGCTATCGCGGGGCTGGCAGGGTCGCTGTTCGCCATCCAGCAGGCGCGCGTGCCCGTCGAGTCGCTGTTCTGGACGACCAGCGGCGAGGTCGTCATCATGAGCGTCATCGGCGGCGTCGGGTCGCTGTTCGGCGGTCCAATCGGCGCGGCGCTCTACCTCTACATCTCCAACATCGTCCAGGGGATGAGCGAGGTGGTGCTGTTCACCCAGATCGACAAACTGTTCCCCGGCGCACAGGCCGTGGTCCTGCCGGAGTGGGCGAGTCCCGCCCCCTACTGGCATCTCATCCTCGGCCTCCTGTTCGTCCTCGTCGTCGTGTTCATCCCACGGGGCGGCATCTGGGGCGGTCTCCAGTCCATCGGCAGTCGCATCGGGTCGCGGTTCGGAGGTGACCGCTGATGGCGAGCACCGACGCGACCGAGTCCGAAGAGCGGACTACGGACGCGAGCGACACCGACCGAAGCGAGGCCACCGCTCCTCCCGAGGAGTACGACGGCCCGCTCCTCCAGACCGACGGTCTGGTCAAACGGTTCGGCGGGCTGACGGCGACCGACGACGTGAACCTCGACATCGAACAGGGCGAACGTGTCAGTCTCATCGGCCCGAACGGTGCGGGGAAGTCGACCATCATCAACCTCATCACGCGCCGACTGGACCCCACCGAGGGCGACATCCGGTTCAAGGGCCAGTCCATCCTCGGGTTGAACCCCCACGAGGTCGTCCAGCGCGGGATGAGCAAGTCGTTCCAGCAGGCCTCCATCTTCCCGACACTGACGGTCCGGCAGAACGCCCGTGTCGCCGCACTCGCGGCCGAACACGGCTCGTTCCGGTTCAACTTCTTCCGACACCGCGACCGGTTCTCGGAGGTCGAGGGCGTCGCCCGCGAGACGCTCGAAGCGGTCGGCCTCTGGGACCAGCGAGAGAGCCCCGCCGAGGACCTCCCGTACGGCGACAAACGCCGCCTGGAGATCGGCATCGCCCTCGCCGCCGACCCCGACATGCTGCTCATGGACGAACCGACCGCCGGGATGTCCCCGGAGGAGACGCACGCGACCGTCGACCTCATCGAGGAGGTCAAAGAGGAGCGTGGGCTGACCTTCCTCCTCGTCGAACACGACATGGAGATCGTCTTCCGCGTCTCCGACCGTATCGTCGTGCTCAACCGAGGGAGCGTCATCGCGGAGGGGCCACCGGAGGAGATACGCGAGAACCCGGACGTGCAGGACGCGTATCTCGGAGGTGTCGAACTGTGAGCCAGAGCGACGAGACGGCCACCGAGGTCGACCGGGAGACGACGGACACGAGCGACCGCTCGACGGTCGGTCAGAGCATCCTCGAAGTCGACGCCATCGACGCCTACTACGGGGAGAGCCACATCCTGCGTGACCTCTCGTTGCACGTCGAGGAGGGAGAGATCTGCGCCCTCCTCGGTCGGAACGGGGCGGGGAAGACGACGACGCTCCGTTCTATCGCCAGCACGGCCGAACCGGAGGTCCGTGCCGGGCAGATTCGGTTCTACGGCCACGAGATCACGCACATGGCGACCGAGGACGTCGCGGTCCGGGGCATCTCGCTGGTGCCCGAGGAGCGACGTATCTTCCCCGACCTCACCGTCGAGGAGAACATCCACGTCGCGGAGGTCGTCAGGAACCGCTCGAACGTCCTCGGTCGGAACATCTCGTTCGACCGCGAGCAGATGCCCGACGAGGACCTCTACGAGGTGTTCCCTCGTCTCGAAGAGCGCCTCTCTCAGAAGGGCGGGACGCTCTCGGGTGGCGAACAGCAGATGCTCGCCATCGCCCGCGCGCTGAAGCAGAACCCGGACCTGCTGATGCTCGACGAACCGTACGAGGGCCTCGCGCCACAGATCATCCAGTCGGTCGAGGCCGCCATCGAGCGCATCCGAGAGGACGGGACGACCGTGTTACTGGTCGAACAGAACGCCGTCGCCGCGATGAACGTCGCCGACCGCTGTTACGTCGTCGACCAGGGCTCCGTCGTCTTCGAGGGGACCGCCGAGGAACTCCGCAACGACGAAGAGACTCGCCAGCGGTATCTCGGCGTATGAGCGGCGACGACTCCCCGACGACCGCCGACACGGACGCGGGACCGACCGACGCCGAACGCCTACTCGACACCCTCGTCGACGAGGGGGTGGTGCGCGAACGAGCGGACGGGACGCTCGTCTGTAGTGAGGGCTACGACGCCACTCACGACGTCTACCACGACACCTACGGCGACGCCTCCGAGGAACTGTTCGAACGGACCGTCGCGGAGGTGTTCGACCTTCCACCCGAGGCGGCCGCCGAGCGCATCGAACAGGAGGGCGTCACTCGCACACACCTCGTCACCTACCTCGCCGTCAAGTCCGAACTCGACGGCTCGTACACCCGTGGGGAACTGGCCCGGATGGCGACGATGGTCGAGGACCTCTCGCCGGACTCGCCGGTTCCCGACGGGGTCGAACGGCTGGACGACGAGAGCTACGAGGCGTTCCTCGCCGAGCACGACCGAGCGGTCGTCACGGTGTGGAAACACCACTGCGAACCGTGTCGTGCCGTCAAGAGTGACCTCGACGCGGTCCTGGACGCGATTCCCGACGGCGTCGCCGTCGGCGGTGTCGACGGCGTCGCGTGTCCGGCGTTCCGGCGGCGAGCGGACGTGAACGTCGCCCCCGCACTGGTGGTGTTCGCCGACGGCGACGGCGTCGAGACGCTCACCGGCCGGTTCGTCCCCGAACAGGTCACCGCCGCCTGCGACCGAGCGTTCGACTGAGTGGGTCGTCGGCCCGCCGGGGGTCCCGTGCTCGCCCGCTGCAGCGGTCGGCCTCACCGACCGACGGCGTTGTCGTCGTAGCGATTCGAGACGAAGATTATCGCACCGAGGAGGACGCCAAAGAGCACCGCGAGCGTGATAGAGCCGTACAGTGCCATCCCGAGCGCGTTCGAGGGGAGGTCGATGACCCCGAACAGCTGTGGGTTCAGTTCCTCGGGGTTCGGCCGAAACCACGCGATGAGCGCACCCATCAACCCGGCGATGGAGACGACGGCCACGTAGAGCGTCAGGACGAACCAGCGACCACGAAGCTGTCTGGTGGGACTGCTCACGGGCGACGTACGGACGGCCACACGATTACGCTTTTGACTCGTCCTCCCCAACCCCACGCATGGAGGAGAAGGAACTACTGTTGCTCGTCCTCGCCGCCGTCGCGGCACTGATGTTCGTGACGGGTATCGTCCTCGTTCTCAACACCATCGCCTGAGGCGGGCCGTGGCTTGATGGGCCGGCCGCCCGCCCGACCGGTCGTGACGACCGACGTCGTGACGACGGTCCACGACGTCGACGACGAACTGGCTGCCCTCGCAAAGACCGTCGCCGCGGACGTGAGCGACCTGCTCGACGTTCCGACGGAGTGCGTCGCTTCGCGTTTCGAATCCGACGCCGAGACCCACGAGAAGACCGCCGTCGTCCGTCTCGACGTCGGACTGGCCGACGAACTACGCGGTCTGGTACGACGGAGTGAGGCTCGGGGACAGCGGACAGGTCGAACTCCACCTCACCGTCGACGCCGACCGCACCTGAGTCGGCGTATTCGCCCACCTCCTCACCGCCGCCCTACCGCCGAGCGGCGACACCGCCGACGAGCGCGGCCGCTGGTGGGTCGGAAACGACGAGAAGCGGTTCGCAGAGCGGAGTCGAACGGGCTACTGGTCGGACTCGGTGTCCGGGCTGTCGTCGGCCGACACCTCGTCGACCGTCTCGACGCCACCGTCGGTCGCGACTTCCTCGTCGTCCTCCCCACCGTCCGTCACGGCGGTCTGGAGGCGGCGGTGGTGCCACTCGAACTCACGACCGTAGAGCGACGTCTCGCGGAGGTCCCACGGGTCGCCGTCCACGACGGGGCCCTCGTACCACGACTGGACGAAGTTGACGAGCCAGATGATCTGGCCGAACGCGAGGATGAACGCGCCGACCGTCGCGGCCTGGTGGAGGACGGTCACCGTCTCCAGCGGCGCGATGTTGCCGTTGAAGACGTACGTCGCGTAGCGGCGGGGCATCTCGTTGTAGCCCAGCAGCAACATGGCGAAGAACGTCAGATTCGTGCCGATCATCGTCGTCCAGAAGTGCCACTTGGCGAGACTGCGCTGGTACATCCGCCCGGTGAAGATGGGGTACCAGTAGTAGAGGCCGGCGAACACGGCGAACGCGATGGCCCCCATGACGATGTAGTGGAAGTGACCCACGACGTAGTAGGTGTCGTGGAGCACGAGGTCGATGGGGATGGCGGCGAGGAAGACGCCGGTCACGCCACCGATGATGAAGTTACTGATGAACCCGATGCAGAACAGCATCGGCGCGGTGAGGCGCAGTCTGCCGTTCCACATCGTCGTGATCCAGTTGAACGTCTTGACGGCGGATGGTATCGCGATCGCCATCGAGACGGCCATGAACGACGCGCGGATACGCGGGTCGATACCCGTCGAGAACATGTGGTGGGCCCAGACGCCGAAGCTCAGCACGCCGATGGCGAGCGTCGAGTAGACGACGAACTTGAAGCCGAACAGCTTCCGCCCCGAGAACCGCGGGAGGATGTAACTGACCAGCCCCATCGGCGGTAACACGAGGATGTACACCTCGGGGTGGCCGAAGAACCAGAACAGGTGTTGCCAGAGGATGGGCGACCCTCCCTCGACGGTGAAGAACGTCGTCCCGAAGTTCCGGTCGAGCAGGAGCATGATGAGTGCGCTCCCGAGCAGCGGGAACGCGAACAGGATGAATGGCCGACTGGGTGAGCATCGTCCACGACGAAGATGATCGAGATTGGCCCAAGTCGATGCCGTCGCCCACGCTCCGGTGAAGAATGGTGACGATGAAGTTGATGGGCCCCGAGCGTTCGTGGCGATGCCCCGAGTAGAT
>NZ_WSZK01000004.1 GCF_009791395.1 Halomarina oriensis | reverse complement strand
TCGTCGTCGTGGCGAGTCGCCATGCGTCGAGCGATTGCAATCCATAGATGCCCTTCCTCCGCGTCACCGGCCGTCCGTTCTCGGTGACCGGGTCACCCTTCTCGTCTTTGACGGCGACCTCGATGGGCCGGCCGTCCTCGGTCGTCTCGACGTAGAGTTCGACGTTGTGAGCGAGTCGGTCGTCGGTGAGGATGTAGGGTCGGAGGCGGTTGTAGAGGCGCATCACGGCGATGTGAGCGTGTTGTTCCGTCTTTGCGCGTTTCGCCTGTCCACCACCCGACCCGTCGTCGCTCTGGTGGGCTTGCATCAACGCGTCGATAGCTTTGTCGGCCTCCTTTCGGGCCTCGTGAATCGATCGGAGTGCAATCTGTGCGCGGTAGGAATGTTCGTCGTCGTGCTTCCCCATATCGCGTCGTGCGAAGCGCACGAGGGAAAACATATCTTAAACATGATATAATAGTGTTCAACACGGTCTGACGATATTATGTAAAGCTTCAGATAGGTCTTTACTTACGAGGTAGGTAAACGCGTCTATGTCGCCACCAGCGGCAGCGGCCGGCCAGGTTTCTGGGTTCCGTGAGGGGAAGGCTCCCACGGCTCTCAACATGCCGACGCCGACCGTCGACACGGAGTCCGAAACGAAACTGAGCGAGATGACGAAGCAGCATCTCGGCGAGGAGCGCGGCGAGTACCTCGTTGAGCGTGCTCGGTTCCTCCAAGCGTTCAAGGAACAGTGGACGGCCAAGAAGACGCTGGCATTCACGAACTACGTCCACCGGAACACCGGGATGCGCCTCAATCAGGGCGCTCAGGGTGTCGTCGGCATCGCCATCGGCATCATTGCGACGTTGATGATCGGCGTCGTCGTCCTCGGCCGCATCGACGGGTTCACGCCCGACATGAGCGGCCAGTGGCAGAACGTGCAGGACAACACCAGCCAACAGGCGGCTGACACGTTCGACTTCATGAACCTGCTGCCGTTCCTGGTCGTGGCGCTGTTCGTTCTGGGCATCGTCATGTCTCGGATGTGAGAATCGCTCGATACTAACCGAATCACGGACTGACGGACCGAAACCACCGTCGCCCATCACCATTATGATACGCACCATTGCTGGAGTGCTCGGTCTGTTGGTGTTCGTCTACGCGCTGACGTTCGCCGCGCCGATGGCCGTCGACGCTGAGGTCGGGAACACCTCGAACACCCAAGCGGATGAGTTCGCGCTGTCGGTGACCACAGTGTTCGCGGAGATCGGGAGTACAATCCCGATGGTCGTGGCTGTCGCGCTCATCGTGTTCGTGCTCGTCAGGGGGATTTAGCCGTGTTCTGGCCTATCTACCTGTTTCTCGGCACTGCCGCGCTCCTCTCGACCTATCAGGCGACCATCCGCGTTGAGGGCGTCTACGTCTGCGGGGCGTTCGCGACGTTCCTTTCGATACTGCTCGGAATCGCCTCGGTCAACATCGAAGCGCACACCTCGACCGGCGAGGCGGTCTCGTACGGGTCTGAATACCTGTTCATCGTCTGGGCGGGTGTTGCGCTCATCAACATCGTGTTCCTCGTGCCCGCGCCGTTCGAGGCGCTGGCAGAAGCTGTGGCCGGCAACGAGGCCGGCCGTTCTCGTAACCAGTCATGAGTACAACCGCACCAACCAACGGTCACGAGACGACGAATGGCTCTGCTGAGGGGTCACAGAGCGTCTCACCGGCCGACGTCAAGAAGTTAGTCAGTGGAATGAACATCGGTGGCTCAGACGCGAGCTACCTCGTCGAGGTCATCGACCACGACATCGAACTGAAGTACCTGAAGAAGATGCGCCCCGAGTTCGAGCGGGCGCACATCCTCGCCAACCGAGACAGCGCTCGTCTCTGGGAAGCGGAGTTCCTCGTTCGGTTTCGGACGAACATCTTTTTCATGGAACACCCACCGGAGGGGTCGAAGATGCAGGGGTCGTTCCGCGAGCTCGTCTACGGCGACCGGCACGAACCGCTCAGCCCCCAGCAGGTCCGGGACGTCCTCTCCATCGAGTCGGTGCTTCTCGCCCGGCTCACCCAGTCCGAGGGGATGGAACAGCAGTCTGTCATCAAAGAGATGCGCCAGGACAAGCGCATCGAGTCGACGGCTCACCAGCCGTCGGATGGGAGCTTCGTCTCCCGATTGTTCAAGTGATTCATCATGCAAATGCCAAAACTCAAAACGGGACTCGCGACGAAAATCTGGGAGCTTCTGTGCCTCCCACTGTGGTTCTGCGCAGTGCTCATTCAGGGCCCGACGTGCCTCTGGATTGACTCCAATCGGAACATCCACTACAAGAGCTACGAGAAGGTCGAAATCGGCGGAGAGACCGGTATCATCGTCGCGGGTCGATTCGTCCCGGACGACGGTCCATCGAGCTACTTCCGCGTGTGGAACGTCGAGTTCACCATCGCGTTCGAGGACATCCGCTCGCTGCTCAACCCAGCGACGCTCGAAGTCCCGGCCGACGAGCTCGCCGAGGCAACCGAGGGCGACGGGGACCTCCATGTCCACGTTTTCGGTGGCGACTCGACGCCGCTCCGGGCAACGCTCGCCTTCCCGTTCTGGTTCTTCGCGACCATCTTCCAGGGTGACACGTGCGTCCACATCGACGACTCGGGAAACCTCCGCTTCAAGAAGATGAAGTCGGTCAAGCGTCCCCGTCGCGGGAACGTCGTTGACGACGAGTTCAAGAGCGCCGACGGGCGTGGCGCGGCGTTCAACCGCTGGTCGACGGACATCGGCCTCTCGCTGCAGGGGATGGAGGGGATGTGGAACCCGGCGACGAGCGAGATTCTCCGCGCGAAGGAGGCCGTCGAGACCGCCACCGACGGCGGGACGACCATCGGGGCCGGCGAGGACGAGAAGTCCGGTGTCGTCGCCCGTGTCACCACGGCCGTTTCGTCGGGTCGACTGGCGGATTACGCGCCGTTCTCGATGATGGATGGGAGCTTCAACCGCCAGCAAATGAACACCGTCTACGAATCGCGCTCGGAGTTCGAGGACAAATCGACGTTCATCTACATCGGTGGTCTCGTCGTCGCGTTCTTCATCGGCGCGATGAGCCCGCGACTGAACGGTTCGACCGGTGGTGGTGGCGGCAGTGGCGGCATCTCCGCGCCCGTTCCGATGCCCTCGTTGACCGTCGATCCGGCGACCGTCCAGGCTGGCCTTGACGCGCTCGTGGGGGTGATGTAGATGGGAGAGAAAGGTGAGGAGGTCTACGACTCGAAATACCTCTACGATGCTGCAGCCGAGCTCACCGGCAGGAGCGCCGACGATGGATGACGTCGAAATCGTCGTCCGCTTCGACGACCACCGGGGTGACTGGACGGTCCGACGCTCCGGCACGGTCGTGTCCCGTGCGCCATCCCAGAGTGAGGCGTTCAAGGAGGCGGCCGGCCTGACGTTCGACGAGCGTGGCCCACACATAACGGTTCGCGTCATCGACCGCAACGGCGTCGCGCAGGACCGCCTCGCTGAGGTGGCCTGATGGCCGACACCTCACGCTTCCGTTCGTCGAGTGGCTCTGGGTCGTCCTCCTCGTCTTCGTCGTCGGACAGCGACGACCAGATGAGTGACCGGGAAACCGTCGAGGCGGCTCAGGAGATGCTTCGTGAGCAGTCTCGCCCCGAACCGACGCGCTCCAGCAACAACAGCAACACCCGAAACACCAGAAACACAAGCAACAGCAGTAATACCAGTAACAACAGCAACACTCGAAACACTCCTACTGGTGTCATCTGGGAACCGGATACCAGCGACGACAGGAACGCCAGCAACACTAGCAATGACCGGGACGCGAGCAACACTGGCGACGCCGGAAACACCAGTAACACTCGCGACACTCAGAACACGAGTGACGGCGGCAACACTCGGTCGAGCAGCGTCGAAGACGCTATTCGTGGCATCCACGGCGAGACCGTCCGCGAGCAACCAGAACCGACCCGGCGCGACACGAGTGGTCGGGGTAGGTCAGCATCGTCGTCGAGGTCCTTGACGAACTCCAGCGGGAGCGGGACGTCCATTCTCAGTTACGACCTCTCGACCTCTCAGAACCTCGGGACGTGGCAGGGCGTCGAGGAGGACGGCGGTCGTCTGGGCGATGCGGCGACGAGGGCCGAGCAGGACATCCTCGCCTCGAACGACTGGCTGACGGATTCCGAGCAGGTGCGTATCATCTACGACGAGCAGGCCGACGAGTTCTCGGCGACCCTGACCGAGCAGGGGCAGGCCGCCATCGCCGACCGCGAGCGCGAGACCCTCGAACGTCGTCTCGCCTCGAAGAGCGGCCGGTTGGACATCGCGTACCAGTCGCTCAACGCCCAGTACAGCGACGTCGACTCGACGAGTATCCGGTACGGCGACGACGGCGAAATTGTCGCTGAGGCCACGCTGGGGTCGGGCGACACGGTTACCGAGTCGTACTACTTCGGTGAGGAGTTCTCCGCCGAGGACTACGCCATCACCGAGGAAGACGGCAGGCTGAACGTCGAATTCACCGACACGGGCCTCGAAGATGCGATGCGCCAGCAGGTCCGCGCGACGACCGGCCTCGCCGACGAGCAGTTCGAGTTGACACAGGGCGAGGACGGCCGCTACTCCGCACAGTTCTCGACGAGCGAGCAGGAGCGTCGTCGTCAGACAGCGACGATTCTCGCTGATGCCGCTCAGGTGAACATGGAGCAGCGCCGGAACGCCGCCCAGTCGGACGAAATCGACGCGGCCCTCGACCGAGCAGCGAACCCCGGAAAGGTCCGAGTCGTCGAGGACCCGTTCGACGTCTATGGGACGGGGACCGACGTGTTGAACGCGGCCGAGGACGGCCGTCTCGAAGAACAGACCGAGCGCTGGGTCGACCCGAAAGACACCATGCGCGAGCGGGTCGAGGCGTCGACCGGCCTGAACGCGGAGGACTTCCGCGTCGACGGCGCGACAGAACTCGTCAAAACCCGCACGGGCGACCTCGACGGTCGGACGACCTACGACGTCGCGCTCACCGACTCTGGCGTCGCGACGGTCTCTCAGCGGACGAAGCGGGAGGTCGCCGCCGAGACGCCGGGCTTCGACCCGAGTGAGGTCCTCGTCGACTACGAGGGCGGTGCGTGGGACGTCTCGTTCGCCCAGGAGGGGCAGCAAGCGTACCAAGAGGCGAACCAGAGGCCCGAGAGGTTCGGTGACGACGGCGGCCGTGTCGCCTTCGTTCCGGGTGGAGAGGACTTCCTCGACGGCCTTTCGAGAGACTACCAGGGCTTCGCTCGCGACGCCGGCGAACTCACCTCGACGATTTCGCCGGTCGGGATGCTCGAACGCCGGACGACCGGAACGAACTTCGTCGGCAACTTCGCAGCCGGGACGACCGAGGGCGCACTCGCCATCGCAAACGTTCCGGCGACCGTTCGCGGCCTCGACGAGTTCGGCGAACTCGCCGCGTGGTACGGTGGACGAGAACTCGCCGGCGAGGGCAAAGACGCTCGCAAAAAGGTGAGCGCTACCGCAGAGATGGCAGCAGTCTCCGCGTGGGACAGCGTGACGGCGAATCCATCGAAGGGGGCCGGCCAACTCGTCGGCTCACTCGTCGGCTCCTACGGGGCCATCGCGGGAGCCTCACGGGTCTCGTCGACGGCCGGTCGGTCGGCGGCGTGGGCCATCCAGCCCGGCGAGGAACTGCTCTCGACGGGGGCGACGCGACTGTTCCCCTCCGTCGCGGCGAAGTTCCCCGGCGGCCGCATCGACAACGAGGAAATCATCATCCGCGAGGGCAAGCGCGCCTACCGGGGGGCGAAGCAACGTGTCGGCGAGTTTCGGGCCGATCAGGACTTCTCAGTTCGTGACCGACTCCCCGGTCGGGACGACGGGTCGGGCTTCGACGCCTCCGACTGGGTGACGGTCGAGCGCGATGCCGATGCCGGCCTCGTGAAACTCTCGCCCGCGCTCAAGTACGACACGAAGAAGGCGCTCGCCGGGACGAACCGTCGCCTCGACGATGCCCGCCTCGGCATCGACAACGCGAAGACGCGCCTCACACCGACGCAGGCGGGCCTCGACGCCACGGCCCGGTCGCTGGGCCGGCGCTCCGCTCGCTCCCGCCAGAACCGACAGGACTGGTTCGAGCAGGCTCGCGACAGCACGCGAGACCGAGCGCTCCGAACGGCCGTTGACACCCAGACGATGGCGTGGAAGGGCCGTGAGGCGCTCGCCGCGACTCCCGACCGCCTTCGAGGGCTGGCGACGACCGGCACTGCGCGAACCCAGCGTGCCTGGTGGGACGCCGAGATCGCTCTCGGTGACCTCGCCGACTCGTCGACGCCGACGGCGCGGGGCCTCGCGATGGATGGCGCGCTTCGCGCTCAGGCGGGTCGGTGGGCCACCGAGGACATCGTCGGCTCCCTGCCCGGCCGGACCCGGAGTGCTGCTGGCTCCGCAGCGCTCCGCGCCCAGTCGTCGAAGTGGGACATCGAGGAGTGGGCCGGGTCGCTTCCTGGCCGGGGGCGTGACGCGGGTTTGTCGGCCGCTGTGCGCGGACAGACGGCGAAGTGGAACACCGAGGACTGGATGGCCGGCCTCGGCCCCCGAGCGCGCGAGAACGCCCGTCAGCGCCTTCCCGCGCCGCTTCAGTCACAGGCGAACCTCAACGACGCCGCGTGGCGGGCCGGCTACCGATTCGAGCAGGACCGCCAGTCCTCTCGTCTCGACGACGTCCGGAACGACCTCGGCATCGACCTCGGTATCGCCCGGGGCCGCCTCGCCGACACGTACGACACTCGCCGACGGCGGGCGTCAGACCGCCTTTTCCGAACGAAAGAGCGGGTGAAGCGTCCTCTCCAAGACTTTCGCAGCGGCCGGGCCGACGTCGGCCTCTCCGCTGCGCGACTTCGTGGACAGTTCGACGCCGCAACGGACTCGCTCAGCGATTGGGACACCGACCTCCCCATCGACGCGGCGCTCGCGCGGGGACAGCTTAGCGCTGGCCTCGACGCCCGACGTACGTCGTTCGACGAGTCGGTCCGAAGTGGTCTCGTCAACGCACAGACGAAGTGGTGGAACGCGAAGTCGCTCCCCAGCGAGTTTACCATACAGGTCGGTTCCAACCGATTGTATGGTAACGTGCCCGACCGCCGAGACTACTCGCTTGACGCCGACGCCGTCGACCTCGAAGTCGACGGCTGGAGCGACACCGAGAAGGCCTGGATGCGGATGGGCCTGACCGAAGACATCGACGACCTTACCGGGCCGTCGACGGGCCGCATCGAATCGGGGTTCACGCCCGCCCGCAGCGGCGACCAGATGACGTTGCTCCGGATGGGCGACGAGGTCAATCCCAACCGTCTCGCCGAACTCGAACTCGACAATCGTTCGCGAGACGCGTTTGACCTCGCAGACATCGCCGGCCGCGCAGAAGTCGCGGGCTTCGCTGAGGAGACATCGACGTTCGACCCGGCGGCCATCGTCGCCGACGTCGCCGGCGAGCAGCGTGTCGACATGCGCGACATCGTGGGCGACCAGGAGGCGCTCGTCGAGACGGCTATCGAGAGCAAGGTCGACACCGAATTCGAGTCGCTCATCGAGTCGGAATGGGCGAGTGAGTGGGAATCAGAGTGGGAGTCCGAGTTCGCTACCGAGTGGGAATCGGCGTTCGAGGTTGAGCGCGCGATGGAGTGGGAAAGCGAGTTCGAGATGGAGATGGAACTCGAATTCGAGACCGAACTCGAATCCGAGAGCGAGATGTTCGCGCGCGGTCGCCAGCAGTCTCTCGACGACCTGCTCGGTAGCGGTCCGTCCAGCGAGTGGTCGAAGCGCTTTACGAACGATGTGGCATCGCTCCGCGAGGTGTTCGGCCGATGAGTCCGAGTCTCGCCGAGCGACTCCGCGACGATGACCGGGGCGTCGGGTATCAGCTCGTGTTGATGCTCATCGCGTTCGCGTTCATCGCGCTGATTCTTTCGATGATGACGACACCGATAACGAAGGTCCAGAACTTCTCTGACGACCAGAACGACGGCACCGAGTACGAACAAGAGGCGGCGACGATGAACCAGCGCATCACGGATGCGTGGAACGCACTCCCGGTCGTCGGGACGTTCCTCGTGGTGGTGTTCACCATCGTGATGGCCGTCGTTCTCTCAGCGAGGGCCTGACGATGAGCGCCATCAAGGGCTTCGTTGCCATCGTCGCCATCGTTCTCACCGTCATCATCACCAACGCATTCGCACCGACGCTGCTGGGCGTTCTGAGCGAGGAGGCGAAGACATCGATGGGCAGTGACGGGGAGGGCTTCTCCGTAGAGAACGAAACCATCGACCGGGGGGCGAACATCGCGCTCGTCCAGATTCCGAGTGCGATGGTGTTCATCGTCTCCGTCTGGGCCTTTATGATGTTATTGGCGACGTTGGCGTATCTGGGGGTGCTGTAGATGCATCGGCCCGGAACCATCGACGTCTCGCTCGCAGGGACGATTCTCGCGGTCGTCGCAGTCATCCTCACGCTCCTCGTTGCCAGTTCCGCACCGGTCGCCGCGACCCACGGCGCGTTCGCCAGCATGCACACAACGGCGAGCGAACTATCGAACGGCTCAACGACGAACGCTGAGGTCGAACGAAGTGGAGAAGCCGGCTTCGTCAGCCACGACACCCACCTCTCACAGACCCGGACGCACTATCCGATAGATTCCATCTCTCAAACCCTCTACGATGACGTGAGTGAGTTCGATGGGTCACTTTCTGGCAGCTACCAATGGCAGACTGATGGTCTCGACATGCGAGGTGGGGAACTGGAACTTCCAGCGTCGAGCGTCAATTTCGGGAGTGACACAACGTGGACTGTGGCGATGCAGTTCACGCCGGAATCCGGTAAGGTGATGCGATTCGGTGCGGGTGACGACGGGTCGACCGGCGCGATAGCGTTCTTCTGGAACCGCCAGGGGAACGAGGAGGTCGAGGCGATTGTGCGCGGGGGCTCAGATAATACGGGTGTCTTCGGGCTCGACAGCGGTTCATCTGGACCGATACCGCCCACAGACTACGCTCAAGCGGGCGAGAAACACACGGTCTCGCTCACTCGTCGAGGAGATACGATGACGCTTCGACTGAACGGACGGTTCGTCACGCAGACGACGGTCGCAGTCGGGAGCGTCGACATCACTGGTCCATTCGAGAACAGCTACTACGGCGGCTCGCAGGAGATGCGCTATCACGACATCCGGACGTTTGACGACGCACTCGCACCAGGGCAACTCTATCGGCTCACGGAGTCGCCAAACAGCAAGCTGAGTCCGGTGACGAGTGAACGACTCGCGCTTGACGCAGGGGTGGGTTCGACGGCATACGGGACGGTCGGTCCGAGCAATACGTTCGACGGGACGTTTCAGAACTCGCCGGAGTGGGTGAGTGGCGCGTCGGGAACGGCGCTCCGATTCGACGGCTATCACGACGACGACAGCCTCAGCGTGCCAGATTCGTACCGGACGGACCTCAGCTTTGGGTACTCTATCTCGATGTGGGTCAAAGCGGACAGAGAGGTCTCCCCGCCCGATGAATTCCGTGTTGGGTTGGTGACGAAGAAATCGAACGCACTGCAACCGGGTTGGGCGATCGGTGCGAACGACGGGACGCTGTTCCTCGAGCATGACGATTGGGATGCGACCGTCGACACACCGGAGCTGTTCGATAGTACCTGGTCGCATCTGGCGGTCGTTCACTCGTCGGGGGAGATTGACGTGTACGTCGATGGCGAGCTCATCAAAACCGTCAACGTCCCGAAATCGCCGAGTCAGAACTCTGAACCGATGACGCTCGGGTCGTATGGCGACTATCGCCACGCGAATGTGACACTCGACGATGTCCGACTGATGGATTCGACGATTCTCACGAGCGAGCAGGTCCAGTTCCTCGCGGACAACCCGGCTGCACAACTCCCCGAGTCGTCGACCTACTCGAACGAGCATTCGATGTCGAACACTATCGAGGGGTTCGCTGACCTTGAACTCCAGAACGCAAAGGCGGACGTCACGTGGAAGGCCGCTGACGGGACGGTCCTCACGCAGGCGACGTTCACCACGACGGGGAACCACTCGGCCACTTGGACTCGCCCGACGACTGACACCGTGACGACCGAGGTTGAGTTTACCGCGACCGGACCGAACGCGCTCGCCCGTCTATACGGTGAAGGGGTCATGTCTAAGACAGTCGAACCGACGCTCGACCTCTGGATGCCCGAAGATGGTGGGAAGCTCAACGGCACCTCCGAGCATCTCGCCGTCAACGTCACCGACCCGGACCTTGGGACGGCGAAGAGCGATAGCGTCACTGTCGACATCCGAATCGATGGCGAGGTGGTCTCGACCCAGACGGTCAACGCCGAAGGCACCGTGCAGTATTCACCCGGTGAGATTCCCGGGGGTCATCACACGTGGTCGGCCGCAGCGACCGACGAGTACGGCCACACCGTCGAGACCGAACAGCGTGGGTTCAGGAGTCCGATGATTCTCTATCTTCATCATGAGAACGGAACGCAACTGCTCACCAAGGAGGTGACCGTCGAGATGGTCGGGACGGCATCGATGTCGAACTTCGTCACCGAACGAGCGACTTCTGATGGGACCATCACGTTCGGACAGCTCCCCGATGAGCAGTTGGCGCTCCGCATCTCTGCGGCGAACTACACCACGCGGACGATGCTCGTGGACAACCCGTACGGGACCGTCGAGCGTCACACGAACCTCATCGATTCCTCGTCCGCAGCAGGCTACAGCCAGTGTTTTGCCCTCGACTCACGCGGTGCGGGGTTCGCGCCGGACAATAGCTGGCTCATCGTCCAGCAGCACATCAATGGGTCGTGGCGAGACATGGCCGGCGGCTACTTCGGCGCGGCGAACTCGGTCTGCTTCGACCTCGTCGACGAGGAAGACTACCGCCTCGCAATCCGTGATGAGGGTGACCGCCGGAACCTCGGTGGCTACCGTGGCGACTCCTCATTCGCCCAGCAGACACGGAACCTCATCGTCGAGGGTCAGACGTTCGGCCTCGAGCGCGGGACGACCTACGAGTGGGAGGTTGAGTCGGTCGTGACGAACGAGACAATCGGCAGTCGCGAACTCCTGTTCAAGTTCAACGCGCGAGATCGCCGTATCGAGGACCTCCACATCGTCATTCACGAGCGCGGTGACCCGTCGAATGTCCTCGACGAACTCTACGCGTATGGGACCGTCGGGTCCTACAACGCCAACATCCCGATTCCCGCAGATGAATCCGAGACAGAGTGGACCATCTCGTGGGAGGCCGAACTCTACCCGACTGGCGACGCCGACGAACCCGCCCAGCACATCGACGGGACGTGGCGCGTCGGGGCCGATGGGACCGCGACACCGCTGGGACTCAGTGAGTTCTGGACAAAAGTGGCGCTTGGAGGCGTTATCCTGCTTGTTGCGGGCGTGTTCGGCTTCATCCATGCCCCGACCGGCGCAGTCATCACGGCCGGGCTGACGGGCATCTTCGCCGTGATGGGCTACCTCGAAATCCCGCAGACGGTGTTGATGTTCGCGATTTCACTCTCCGTCGTCGGCTTCGCGGCGTCGAGGAGGGCCTGAGATGCGGGCTACCGAACTCGCTATCGGCGTCTTCATTCTCATCGCGACGGTGACGCTCGTCAACTCGACGGTCGCCCCACTGTTGGGCTTCGACCTCGTGACCGGTGGGCAGACCGACATCGAACGAACGAACGAGGACCTCACCGGTGACGTCGACGGCGGTGTCACCGAGGGCGGGTCGCTCTCGCCGCTGGCGGCTCTCGACATCCTCACGACCGGTATCTCGATTCTCTCGAATCTGACGGGGTTCCTGATGAATCTCGGGGTGCCGGTCTACATCGCCAACTGGGTGACGTCACCGATTGCGCTGGTGATGGCGCTGGCGATGGTGACCGTCGTCCTGCGAACGCAACTCTGAGACCATGACCGAGACACCTCTCCAAATCACAGCACAGTGCGGCCCCGACCAGTGGACCAGCGGGAACTGGGCAGACGCGATTCTCTGCCCGTTCCTCTCGACGATGGGTGGGATGTTCGTCCTCATCGTCGGCTTCACCGTCTTCTCGGCGTTGGCCATCTATACCCGGAGCGTTCTGCTCCCGGCGGTCGTCGCCATCATCATGGTCGGCATCATGTCGAGCTACATTCCGGCCCTCGCCGGACAGGTGACGCTCCTGTTCATCACGGCGGCCGCGTGTGCGTTCCTCTGGATGTTCTACCGGGCGGTGCGGTAGATGCTGGGACTCATCACCGAGGCGCTCAGGGGGCGTCTCACGACGCTCACGCGGGCGGCCAACTCCGACGCCCCGGCGTCGCCCGCGCATCAAGAGTGGTACGACGGGCGCTTCGAGACCCACGCCCTGCGGAGCCTGCTGGCGAACCTGCTGGGCTTCGGCGCGTTCCTCGCGTTCCCGGTCTGGGGGCGCATCGTGTTCTTCGGTGCGGCCGCCTTCTTCATCGTGGGACTCATCGCCGACGAAGCGACTCGTCGAGGCGTCCTCCCACTTCCTGAAGAGATGCCGGCGCTCCAGCACATCGTCTTCGCCCCGGCTCACGTCCTCCACGAGGCGACTCACGCCGGGTTCGCACGGGCGTTCGGTGGTCGGGTCGTCGAGTGGCACAACGACGACGGCGTCCTCGGCGTTGACGTCACCCTCCCGGACGAGACGCCCGCGTGGGGTATCGTGCTCGTCTCCATCGGCCCGACGCTCGTGGGCGCGGTCTGGCTGGCGTTCATCGCTCAGTGGGGACTGGCGGCGACCTCGCCGACCATCTCGTTAGGGTCGGCCGTCTCGCGGATCGTCGTCGTCACGATGGTCCTCCGGTACGCTATCCCCTCGAAGGCCGACCTCGCGTTCCCACTGGCGTATGCGGTCCATTTGCTTCGACGCAACCTGTCGCCTGCCGGCGTCGAGGCCGACGAGCAGGTATCAGGATAGACCGTTACTTTTTGTACGTTCAGTAGAAGGTCTCGATATGAGTGTAGTTCGCTACGGCGTATCGAGATTCCTGTTCTTTTCTGGTGCATGGTTTATCGCCTCGGGCTTGATTGCTCTCTTCCTCCCGTCGCTCTTGGAGCAGTCTTACAGTCCTTGGGCCGCTGCGGTGACACTGGCCGTCGGGACAGCCGCCGTATTCTCTGGATACCACTACCACTTGGAGAACAAAGCTGAGTCTACAGACCACGACGATGACCTCCCACTCACGGCCGAAGCGGTCGCCGAGAAGTGGGACCAGAAGTAAACGACGTCGGACTACTCCTTTTCCGCCGTCGCGTTCTTCGCTGTCGCACCGAGCGCATCGTTCTCGACGGCGACGTTCCAAGCCTGATTCCCGGCCCAGAGCGAGATGCCGAACGACTCGGGCATCCCGTCGACGAACGGCATTGAGACCGAGGTCAAGTTGACGGTCGTGCCGGGCATCAGCAGGTGTTCGCCCTCAGCGAACGCCCAGTGCTTCATCGTGGAACGCATGGCGACATCGCCGCTGAATCGGACGCCCCTCACATGTAGCGGGGCGCGGCCTGGGTTCGAGAGTTCGAGTTGCGCCTTTCCGGTCCCATCCTCGACGTCGACGGCGTCCACCTGGACACGCGGGTCGACGGGGATGCCACAGCCACCGGTGCGCTTCTCCTCGGCACCGAGGACCGAGGACTCGCTCTTTGCGATGGTTCGACCAGAGAGCTCCCACCAGCCCTCCATCAGCGGGTAGCGCATCTCGACGCTGTTCCACCCGCCGAACTCCGGTGGTCGACCCGATGCCCGGAGATCTCGATTGGGATCGATGAGGAGCCACTCCATCATCGGCGGGTCGTCAATGAACTCAAAGGCGAGGCGACCGTTCGGCCGCCACTCTGCGGCCATGTAGCCACCGCTAGCGACTGAGAAGTGCGTTCGACCATCCGAATCGGTGTAGTCGCTCGCCTCCGAGAGCGCCCGTCCTGCGGCGTCCCACGGCAGGGCTTCATCAACGTCGTCTCGCGAGACACATCCGGAGAGCGCGGTCGCTCCGACCGCCCCGAGCATCCCGAGAAGCGCACGGCGTTTCATAGCTATCGAACTAGTCCACAAGCTTATAAGTTCACGGACAAAGCTGTTCACAGATAGATGAACGGATTCCTCATCATCCGAATCGCATTGGCCTTTGGGGCAGCACTCGGCGTCCGGTGGTCGGCTCTCGAAGTGATGTACCAGTACAACTCGCTTTCCATTGCTGGTGGAGCAGACGCGCTAATTGCGGGTCTTCAGGCAATAGGTGTAGCAACGTTAATTCTGTGTGCGACTACTGCGGTCCTGCTCTACTCCATCGGCCTGCACAAACTTGGCCCAGACCGAGCATCGAAGCACTCGCCTCGTCGCGGAATCTAATCTTCTGAGTGCGTCCGCTCTTCGAGCTCTCGGGCACGCTCAGCGAGGCCCTCGCCGTCGACGTCCTCCAGGGCGTCGAGGCCGGCTTTAATAACCAAGGGGTACCAGTGGCGGTTCTTTTCGAGTTCGAGCGGGTCGCCGTCCTCGCCGGTCGCCATCTCGACCTCGACGCTCGCCTGCCGGTAGCGGAGTTTCAGCATCCGTTTGAGGTCGAGCGGTATGTAGGAGTTGAACGGGTCGTAGACGTCTTTCACCGAGGGCTTCGGTGCGTCGTCTTTGCTCTCGTCGGCCTCCGGTGTTGCTGGTGTTGCTGGTGTTTCCGATTCCTCTCGCTTCCGGTCGGCGGCCTTCCGCCGGGCGTTGTCGGCCGATTTCTTCCGGCTCTTGCCGAGGCGTTCGGCCCGGTCCTCGAAGTTCAGCGTTCCCTCGTCGTCTTCGTCAGTCATTCGTTGAAGTCTCCGAGGATGTCTTTGGTCCGGCCATCTGGCATGTCGAACCCGAACTGTCGGTCGAGAGCGTCGCCGACCCGGAGGAACACTTCACATTGGTCGCACTCGGGGTCGTACTCGAAAATCGACTTCCCGGCGGTGAACGCCCGCTGGAGGGCGACTCGTTTTCGCACCTCGAACACGGGGACGTCGTCGAACGCCATTTCGAAGAAATCCATCATCGCCTGTGCGTCGTTGTTCTGCTCGACGCGGTTGGCGACCAGCGCCACTTCGTCGATTTCCATCTCGAACTCGTCTTCGAGTTGCCGGCAGTGCGTCATCAGGAGTTCGAGGGCGCGTTGACTCGTCGATTCAGCGAGTGCCGGAATCAGCACGTTCTCGGCGGCGACCAAGGCGTTGTCCGTGACGTAGCCGAGGTAGGGCGGCGAGTCAATGAAGATGTAGTCGTACTCGTGGTCGAGGTGGCCGAGCGCGAGCTTGAGTTGTTCGCCGCCGCGACGAGAGACAACGAGGTCCGGTTCGATGGCGGACATCTCGATGTTCGACGGGACGACGTCCATCTCCTCGTGTTCGAGCACGAGGTCGTTGATGGCCGAGCGTTGGTCCATGTCGGTGAGAACGTCGTACAGCGACGGAGGCTGGTCGTCGTACGCCCCCGCGAAGCCGAGTCCTTCGGTGGCGTTCCCCTGAGGGTCGAGGTCGACGAACAGCACGTTACGGCCGCGCTGAGCGAGCGCCCCGGCGACGTTGATGGCAACTGTGGTCTTCCCGACGCCGCCTTTCTGATTCGAGCAGGCGATGATTGCTGGTTGCGTCATGGTGATTGGTGTTTCTGGTGTTACTGGCAACACCGGTATTACCAATATTACAAGCGTCACTAATAATACTTCGTCAGACAGTATCGAATAGAACTACATCGGCTCAAAAGAACGTCGGGGCATGGGCCTGTTCAGCCGGAACAACCCCTCGAAGTGCAAGAAATGCGGGCACTCGGTGCTGACGAAGCAGAAGAAGCAGAAGAAGAACTAATCCAGTTCGTCAGCGTCGAGGTTGCCGGCGAGGTAATCGCGTCCTTTCTGGGTGATTGCGTAGTAGCCTGCGTTCTGCTCGACCTTTTCCAAGTAGTCGTGTTCAGCGAGCTTCCGAAGCCGACGCTTCACCGTGGAATCTGCTGGCGTGGCGACGTTCTTCCAGCGGAGATTGAAGTGGACGACCGCAGGAGGGAGAGCGACCCCAGACGCCTCTAAGAGTTCGAGGATCGGCTCGTCGTACTTACCCGCCCAGGGCGGCCGGGGCTTCATTGGCTGTACTTCCGGAGAACGGCGGTTAACACCTACGAACAATGATAAGTTAGCCCCATACAGAGTGTTGGTGAACCTGTATAGGGCTACATTTATGTTCCAACAGGATTTCGTAGCGACTGGACAGTCACCGGGTCCATGGGGTTCACGTCAGAACGAAAGTGGACCGGGGGTGTAGACCCCGGCCCGGTGCTGCCGAAACAGCAATGCAAGATACCCACGCGGGAGGTGATAAACCCCTCTCAAACGACAGAGACCAAGCACAGGATAACTGGGATGCTATTAGCGAGACTGAATTTGATGTTACACGATTCAATCCGCTTACGAACAATGTTATATCTGATGAGTCATCAGTCCAAGTTAACCGGCGACTAGCACCACGGGCGCACAAGTCTGCCAGGACACAACGCCCGTGGTTATCGTCGCGTTCCCCCAGTCCGGGGTTCGGGCTACCGTACGGGCCGGTTTACACAGCCCGCCAAACGATGAACCGCGAAAGCCATACCCCGGTCCGGGGGAACAGTCGGATGTGGAGAACGAATCGCCTTAGTTCTGCCGCAGACCCGACGTGTACTATTCAACACGTTATGAAGGGGTCTGAAAAAATCGGCACGACTCGGTGCAATCCGGGGGCAGACAAGGTCGGTCCCTTGGAGGTGTTCCGAGGGCCATGAGCATCAACACGAGACACCTCGGAATCACCTACGAAGACCTCTCGGGTGTCCAGCGCGACACGCTATACGCGCTCGCGGACGTCGAGTCTGACCAGCAGTTCGGGCGCGCGGTGTGGGGTCACCTCACCGAGCGCCGCGAAGAGGACCTCTCGGAGTTCAAGTTCTACACGCAACTCGACGGTCTAGTCGACGCTGGCCTCGTCGAGAAAGACGAGTTCGCTATCGACGGTCGGACGCACCGCCTCGAACTCACCGATGCGGCGATGGATCTCCTCGCCGACCGACTCGAGTTCACTGCCCGCTCGTGCGGCCACGAGGTCGTCACGCGCTACGGGCAGATGCGAACGGACGGCGGCCGATGAGTTCCGCACTCAACCCGTGTCACCCGAAGGCAATCGGGGAGACGGTTGAGGCGGTCGCCGTCCAAGAGGTCGAGAACCTCACGTTCGTCCCCGACCGCGAGGCACAGTGGCACGACGCCGTTGTCGAGGGAGTGCTGTGTCCTCGTGTCGCGGACATCGGTTTCGTGGGCATCCCGCTGCTCGAATCCGGGACCGCCGTCGAAATCAAGGGCGCACAACTCACGAGCGGGGCCGCACGCGGGCGGTGGTTCATCCGCCAGCGCCAACACGAGCGCCTCGTCGAGGAGCGGGGGGCGTATCTCCTGTGCGTTCACGACCGTCGCGGCGAGGAGCTGTTGGCGATGGCCGTCATACTCGCGTCGACGCTCGAAGGCCTCCTGCCAGACGGGTGGACGTCTGTCGACGGTGACCGCTCCGAGCAGGGCTACCGACAACTCGCGTGGAGTCGTGTCTTCGACCCCGAAGACGTGGAGGGGCGGCGATGATCCGGTGTCTGACGCGCGTCAGACACGCCACGGCGTCCTCACGCGGTTTTATGTGCCTCGGGAAACCACCACAGGCAAAGCTAGGCGAACAACAGCGCCAGAAACGACCAACCCCGGCCATCATCGGCTGCGACAACAGCCTCGTGCCGGGGGGGTTCTCTCGTACCCGGTCGTTTCTGCTCCGAGAGCTTAATCGTTCGGGTCCAGAGAGCCACATCTCTCTGTCTCGCTCGGCTGCCCTCGTGAGTGGTCCTGAAACGGACCAGCGCGCTCACACCAGCGCGTAGATGTCTACGGACACCCAGAGCCGGACGTCTGTCACGTCGAGCACTGTCGACGCCGACGACGCCTGCCACGACCTGCTCGCCATTCTCGACCGTGAGGTGTCGGGATGAGCGAACCAGGCCTCACTGTCTGTCAACAGCCACCGGTGAGCGTCGCCTCATACGTCCAGAACCCGCCCGTCGCGCCGTCAAAGGCGTGGCGGGACCTCGTGGACCACCGACACTCGACCATCCCGCAGGTCCTCACGCGGGCGCTACGCGAACTCGTCGACGGCATGACCCGAGACGAGGCGCGGGCGACACTCCTTGAGGGCCACGACGTGCGCGGCCTGTCCGTCCAGGGCGTGGACGGCATCGACGCAACTGACGACCTACTTGCCGACTATCTCCTCGACCTCGTCGCTCCGCGCGACGAGACGGCGTTCTGGGAGGCACAACGACTCCTCCGGCAACTCGGCTCCGGTGGGACGTCTGCCGGCCTCACTTCGACGCTCGACGATATTCGGGCGGTCCTCCGCGTCTTCGAGGCGGCCGATGTCGTTCCGACCGTCGCCATCCACCTCCCCGAGCAATTCCGCGACTACCGCCGCGAGCAGCGCCGGAAGTTCCTCGCATGGCTCTGTGACCTCGCCGACGTGATGGACGTCCGTCTCGTCACGTCGACGCTCGAAGCCACGTGGCTGGCGACCGCTCACGAGTCCGACGTCCCGCCGTCCGTGAACGACGCTGCGAACCCGCGCCTACACAGTGGGTCCCCCGTGGCGGCGACCGAGACGGCGCGGGCGGCCCTCGACGACCTCGGCGACGACCACCCGGCGCTCGACCTCCTCGCCATGCTCGACGAGCGTGGAAGTCAACGTGCGCCCTACACGGCGCTCTACGACGACGCGCGTGTTGACGTCGGCCGCTCGGCCGTCCGTCACCGGGCAGGCGTCCTCGACGACCACGACCTCGTAGATCGGGCGCGCATCGACGGCGACCACTACCTCGTGCTGCGGCCGGCGGGCGTGGCGGCGCTGGACCTGCTGTGCGCGCGCGACTCGACGCGTGCGGTCGTGCCTGCGGTTGAGGATGCGGGAGCGGAGACAGCGGCTGAGGCGGATGCGGAGGCGGTTACAGGCGGGGAGGGGTCCCCCGAGGACGGTGCTGGGTGTACGTCGTGCGGGTTCAGTGGAAGCGAAGGGGTTGACGCCTCCGATGCGGTACGGTCCGTCTTCGCTATCGGCTCTGTGAGCGACCCCCGAACCCTCACCGCAAGTGCCGTGTTACCCCCAAAGCAAGCACGGGAGGGGGGAGGGGTCGGGTCGGCCGTGGCCGCCGATGCAGTTGCTGCCCGCGACGACGACCTCCGCACTGACTACCTCTCGTACGCTGAACACCACGCCATCGCGTCGGCCGCTCAGTCGGCCGAAATTGCCCTCGATGACCGCCGAGTCCAGAAGTTCGACGACCCGCGCGCCGCTCGCGTGTCGTTCGACGAGGAGCGCGACGAGGCCGTGGTCGAAGCTGAGTGGGACGGCCCCCTCCCGACCGCGGCGCGGTTGTGCGCGGCGTTGACGAGCGATGCCCTGGTATCGAAGGCGATGCCGGCGACTCGTCTCGACGAGGATGGGGTCGCTCTCGGCGGCCTCGTCGAGTCGAACGCCTACCTCCTCCGGCGGACCCGGTGTCTCGGGTACCTGAAGGACGCGAACGCGGACGGGGAATCGTACCTCGCGGCGCTGCGGCAGGCCCGCGTCGACCTCCTCTCCCGGATGCCGGCGGTCGGCATCGGAACGGATGACTACAACCACGAGCTCGCGGGCGACCTGCTCCGGGAGGCCCACGGCATCATCGGGACCGTCTCCCAACTGCTTGACCTGCTCGACGTCGACCTCGTGCGTCACATCCGCGTGCCCGAGTACGCGCGGAACATCCACGACAAGCGCCACACGCTGACGAAATTCCTATCGACCGCTATCCCAATCGGCGCTCGCTACGGTCACTTCAGCGCCTACCGAGTCCTCTACGAGGGCCGTGAGGACAAGCGCGAGGACCTGCTGTGCGCTCCGGAGGTGACCCGCCCGAACGGTGACCTCATCGGGTCGTGGGTGCTGTCCGGACCGGGAATCAGCCGCCTCGACGAGGACCTTCGCACGATGGACCGGCACCTCGACCTCCAAGATGAGGCCGAGAAGTTCGCGCGGTTCCTCTTGGACGTCCAGGTCGGTGACGCTATGCAGCGCTCGACGGTCGCGGCGGCCCTCTCGCGAATGGCGTCCATCAAACGCCTTGACCCGACCCGTCGCAGCGTCTCACTCCTGCACGCACTGTGCGACTCCACGGCGTCGGTGACGGAGGCGGTGATGAACCTCGGTTCGCAGCGACTCGGTGAGGACCGGGACCTCGAACTCGGGGAGGTTCGGTGGGCGCTGTCGACGCTCGACCACCGCCGACTCCTGCGTGACGTCGGTCGACCCGCTGTCTCGAAGGTGTTGAAGGCACTTCTCCGGGCCGAAACCCCTGTCTCGAAGGCGGATCTTGCCGCCCTCGCCGGGGTTTCGAAGCGAGGCATTACCCGTCGAGAGAAGACGGACAGCGGTGAGGCGACGACTCCCTCGGTTCGGGACGTCCTGGAGGCGGCGGGCCTGCTGGTCGTCGACGAGACGGGGCCGGGGAAGGCCGACCTCTATCGCCTCGCCCTGCCGTTCCGTGAGGAGCGCCGGGAGACGGACGCGCCGGCCCCGACATGGCTCTGTGAGGAGACGGTCGACGGCTTCGAGGTGGCGCTTCAGGACGCGCTCGCGGGGTTCCTCGACGCCTTCGGGCACTCGCTCGTCGGGTCGGACCTCTGGATACCGCTCATCAGCGGCGAGGTAGGTGTCGACGACGTTGAGGAACGGTGGCCGGTGCTTGCGCCCTGGACGTCGACGCTGGTGGCGCTGGTCGACCCCGGTGGTGGCGACCGCGGGGAGGACGACGTTGGCGGGCCACCAGCGACAGTGCCGGTCATCCAGTTCGGTCAAGCGCCGCGTGCCGAGCAAACGACACTCGACGACGTGGGTGTTCCAGCGTGGTGAGGAATCGCCCGACTGCGGGGGTCTTCGGGGGTCATTCACAGCGACCTCTGACCCGTCTTCGGGGGTTATTCACGCCGGTCAGCGCGACGTCTTCGGGGGTTGTTCACGACGACTCGTCGAACCGCTCAGGCGGTGACTCGGCGCTCACCCAAGGTAACCGCCTACGCGGTTCTGGGTTTCCCTATTTGACTGTAGGGGGTGATCCGACGTTACCATACAGTTCTTCTCCGCACGACTGTATGGTAAGCCCCGAGTGGTTTAACGCGGGTTCGATTCCCGCGCGGGGTCTGGGTGGCGACCTATCGCCGATACCATGCCAGGACACCAATTGCGGACCGGAATCGAAGAAGTAGAACCAGTCGACAACGGCGTCGAAACGAAGCTCCGCGCTCGTGAGGAATTCGCGCGCGAAGGCGAACTCATCATCCGCGAGACCGACGTCTCGCTACTCGACAGTGGCGGCATCTCGTTCTACCAGCGTGTCCAGGGCGACCGCGAACTCGTCACGCTCGGCAGCGAGGTCGTCGAACGACTCGTCGAGGAGGCCGAGGAGCGGGGTGACTGAGATGGGTGCCACGGGCTTCGTCCGCTACGCCGGGTCGAGCGTCCGCGAGAACGGCGTCGATGGAATCCGGATGGCCGTCGACGAACTTCGGTGGAGCCTCCACCGCCGTGCTCGCTCGCTCCACTGGCTGACCACCAACACCAAGACGGTCACAATCAGTGGCGAGACGGTACGTTTCCGCCGTCAGACTGCGAGCGAGTGGGACCACATGCGAGCAATCGCCTTGGAGCGACCGATGCTCTCGGCGTTCCTCGACGACCTCCAACCGACCGACACGGTCTGGGACGTCGGCGGGAACGTCGGGTCGTGGGCGTGCTTCGGCGCGTCCAGAGGGGCGTCTGTCGTCACGTTCGAGCCGGTTGAGGCCAACCGCCGGGCACTCGCCCGGAACGTCGCTCGGAACGGACTGGGCGACCGTGTGGACGTCCGCTCGGTCGCACTCTCGAATGAGGCCGGGATCGCATCGTTCACGCTCGACAATCGGTGTGCCGACGGTGCCGGCGCGGGTCGAGGGTCACTCCTGGACGACTGGCAGGACGGCGCGGTCGTTGAGGTCGAGACGGCCCGTGGCGACGAGGTGGCCGCCGACACACCCGACGTGCTGAAGGTGGACGTCGAGGGGGCCGAGGCAATGGTACTCGACGGTCTGGGCGACCTGCTCGGTGACGTCCGTGTCGCGTTCGTCGAACTCCACCGCATCGACGACGAGCGCGCACTGGCGCTGCTTAACGACGCCGGCCTGTCGGTTACGTTCCGCGAGTCAGGGATGGTGAGAGCAGAGCGATGAGCAACCACGAACACCTCGAAGACGCGAAGGGGGCACTCCGCGCCGGGTCGAAGTCCCAGATGAACGCCCTCGACGTCGCCTATCTCAAGGACCGCATGGAAGAACTCGCAGGAACGCGCGACTTCACGGAGGCCAACCGCCGGATGGACGTCGTCTCGGAGTGGAGGGACGAGCGATGAAGCGCGTCGAGAGGTTGGAGGAACTCATCGACTCGTTCGACGAAGGCGAGGAGGTCGTCATCTTTGACGAGGCGGGCGACGTCTCGAAGTCTCGTCGGGCGGCGCGCTTCGGAAGGTTCCTCCAAGACGCACGTCGACGTCGTCGACTCCGGGCCTGTCGGAACTGCGGGTCGAAGCGCTACACCGTCGAGCGACCGACGGCCTGCCGCTCGTGCGGCCGCACAGACGCCGACTGGTCAATTGCGAACCGTCCGCTTTTCACGACTGTCATTGTTGAGAATAGAAACTCCAACGACACATCATGAGTGATGCTAATTCGACTGGCTCTGCGAGTTGCTTCCAGCAGTTCGTTACAGTAGCTTGAACTGACAACCGAAAAATAATGTAGCTCCGGTCAGAGTCTCGGATGATGCGATATTCCCGAGACGACGCTGAGTTCGAGCGCGTGGCGACCATCGACATCGAGACGACTCACTACAAACCAAAGGTGGGAGAGACGGTGTCCATCGGCATCGGCGTCCACGAACGTGGAACGCCGGCTGATGAGGCGGAGTACACGATGGTCCACCGCGACGGGGGTGGGGAAGCGGCGCTCATTCGCACGGGCCTTGCACACCTGAACGAGTCGGGTGCCGACGCCCTCGTGTCCTACAACGGTCAGGGGTTCGACCTTGACTTTCTGTACGACCGCTCGATGATTCTGGAGGAGAGCGTCGGTGGCCCGGAGATTGCGCCACACATCGATCTCTTTGAGGACCGGAAGCCGGAGGCCGACCGAATGGGGAAGAAGTGGCCTAAACTGGAAGAATGCCTCGAAGCGTACGGGTGGACGCCAGCAACGACCCACTGGGGTGGTTCGGAACTCACGAACATCCGCTTCGGGGAAGAACTCGGTCCGGCGTACCTCACAGCACTCTCCGACACTGATGATGAGCGGTACGACCAGCTCACCGAGGTCATCGAACACTACCTCCTCACCGACCTCGAAGCCAACATCGCCGTCTACCACGGCGACATCGGCGTCCCGTTCGAGCCGGTTCACGTGGGGACGTCGGCAACGTTCGAGGCGTAGACTCAACATCCATTCTGTATCTGACATTCGTCCAATAGTTAGCGCCCAATCTCCGCAGGTGATGTCCAACCGACTGGCGAGACACGAGACGTGTGGGCGCTTCTGCTGAGGGCCTCATTTACTATCTGCAAAACCGCGATGAATAGCGGACCGACACTACGGCGCTACCCTACCAAACACCATGATGCAACATGGAAATGTGAATTATGGGCAGTCCGGTTATCAGTCCTTATCGTATTCTGTGCTGTCTGAGGTTAAATACTCCGGGGTTACGATGAGATGGCGTAGCGCCCGTCCTGCTCAACGAGACGGCCCGCTGCAACGGCCGCCTCGATGGCCTCCCGGGCCTCGCTGGGAGATAGATGGCGCTTGACCGTGCCGGCATCGTACTCACCCCCCCCCTCGCGCCGAGTGTATCGACGAACGAGCGCGCGAACGATGGTGTGGTCGGCGACGTCGTTCGGTTGCTTCGGCGAGGTCTGGGCGTCGACGATGCGGACGACGTCCTCGACGAGCTCCTCTGGGGCGTCACCCATGTAGGTCTTCCTCTGTGACGCCTTCGAGCGCTTCGGTCGGGTCTTCGCCTCGCACTGCGGCTTTTACCTGTTCGATGAACAGCGTCGCGGCGACCGTCGACGTCGGCACCGCCCAGGTGAGGCGGTCGACTGCCGGTCCTCGACGAGCGAGATCGTCGGCGAGGTGCCGAACCTGCTCGTCGCTGATAGCAACGCCGACTGAGATCTCAGGTTCGGGGTCGGCGATGACCTGGAGGTTCTTGGCGGCTGCGCCGGGCCCCGCGAGTCGACCCACTGTGTCGTGCAGGTGTCGATATGCCTCCTGACCGACGTAGACCGGTGCTTGAACCAGTTCGTCGGGTCCTGCTTCTGCCCGCTCTTCGTGGACCTTCTTCGCCAGTAGTGCCGCGCGTTTCGCGCTCATGTCGAACCGAATGAACGCCTCGGGGTCGGGCGTCCCCAGTAGGACGCACATCGGGTGCGGTGCTTCCTCCGGGAGTTCTTCGAGCGGGAGGTCGTCCATCTACGCCACCTCCTCCTCGAGATCGACGCCACCGAGGTCGACGTCGACGCTGGGTGGCAGTCGGAACGCGATGAGGTGGTGGTCGGGCGCGGCGAGGACTTCGAGGTCGACGTCGCGTTCGGTCAGCTCCACGCGGTCGATGCCGAAGGTCTCCTCGAAGTCGGCTGCGGGAATCGAGGCGATACCGCCGGCCCCGCCCTCGTCGTAGATTGGCCGGGCGTGCGGTTCGGCCCGACCGTCGACTTCGACGTCGAGGCCTTCCGCGACGAGCAGGGGACCGTCGGGATGCTCGACGACGTGGTACCGCAAAGACGCGGCGTCGGTGAGGCCCGCTGCGCGGAGGCCGTCGATGGCTCCGACCTTGATCGCTTGATGATGGCGGACGTGGGCGGTCCCGACGACGTCGAAGTGGACTGTCGTTGCTTCAGTGTCTTGCATGGTGTTTCTCCATACAACTTCTATATTATAGAAGTATAAAAGAGTGTCGTTCGGTTGTCGAGCGGGGGTGGCTGTCTACTCGTCGGCCAATTCCGCCTTGGCGACGAGGCCGGCGTCGAGGAGCGTTCCGAGTTGCTGGATACGCTCGTTGAGGTTCTCTATCTGCTCGGCGATGTTCGTGGTCGTCGCGTCGAACTCGGTCCAGTAGTCGTCAGTGCTCTCTGTGCGGGCGGGGAGCGACGTTTCGTCGATGGCGAGGGAGACGCGCCGGATGTGCTTACATCCGTTCTCAGGGTCGTTGTGCGCCATGTCCGGGCAGGTGCAAGAGTCGAGTTCGGGGTCCGCGAGGTAGTTGCTACCCGACTGACTGAACACGTGGTAGAGGCCCGTCGCATCGCCTTCGGTGTCCGTCTCTGGGAGTACGAGCATCGACTGGGTGCGAGCACGCCACGTTCGCCGGTCATCAGCGTCCGACGCCGCGTAGTCGAAGTTCGTGAACAGTTCCGCGCCGAGAGTTGCAATATCGCTTTGCATGGTGTTTGGCAGGAGTTTCCTCCTGTACTTCTATTTAGTAGAAGTAGATGCATAAAGGCTTCGGTTGGCCGTTCGACCGGGGGTTAGGCCGGTCGGATGGCGGCCGTGGCGACAGGTTCGGTTCCACCGTCTGCGACGACTCGCGGGCGGCCTGCGTCGGTCGTCAGACGGGCGTTCTCGGTGGCGAGCAGACGGGCAATGAGCGGCAGGCGTGACCGTGGGGCTTCGACGTGACCGACGAGTTCGGCGTCGGTGTCGAGCGTGACGTAGAACGACTCTACGAACGCCATGCGCTCAAGCATCCGCTGAACGTGTAGCCGCCGCTTCGAGCGTTCGCTAAACAGTTCGGGAGGCATCGCTGGCGGCTTCTCAAAGTCGAGCATAGACCCGGCCTCTCAGGCCCTCATAACCGGCTCGTAGCCGTTCTCACGCGCCCACCACTTCGCCGTGGCACGGGCGTTTCCCGACGATGGCACGAGTGGCACGCCCGACCGGAGAGCAACACCCACCACGTCGATTCGTGCCGGGTCGCTCCCGGCCTCCTCGGCATCGGCGCGGGCATCCACGCCGTACATTGCTTCGACTTCGGACAACACCATGTCGCGGAAGTCCCTGCGAACCTCCGACGCGAACAGTCCGAGCATCATCGTCGGACGACCTCGTGGCTCACGTCAGGGTCGAGGCGGGCGTCGGTGAGGACAAGACGCGGTGACGGCGCGTTGAGGACCGACCGGAGCGTGGCGACGGCGTGGAGTTCGCCATCTTCGGCGGCCGTTGCGTCCCCACAGGGGCCACACGTCGAGCAGGAGACCCACCGGAGCGACAGGCGGTCGCCGCGTCCGGCGGTGACGTAGACTCGCACGTCGTCACCGGCTTCGAGGTAGCGGTTGCACGAGTCACAGAAGGCGTCGAGGCCGACGCCTGTCGGAGTACCGTTCAGCATTCGGACGGCCCTGTTGGGCCGCAGAGTTGCGGTCATAGGTGTTTGGTAAGGGGTTTCCCCCTCTGTATTCTACAATGTAGTAGTATAGCATAAAGACTCCGATTCTCGCGTGCATAATGTCGATACGATAGCAGAGAAGCTTCAAAGCGATACCTTTATGGTGTTAGTTCTATTCTATAGAAGTACGGGGCGAAAGCCCCCTCCAAACACCATGGCTGCAACGAACCTGACGGCGACGGACGAATTGAAGACGACCGAACCGGCGACGTGCGACCACGGCACCGAGGGCTGTGAAAGCTGGGACGACGAGTTCCCATGCGTTCACTGCTCGCTGGACTGCTCGACGGGCACGGCGTGGTGCAAGGGCGTTCTCCCCGGCTACGCCGGTCCCAAGTGCCGCCTGTGCCTGATTCGGTACCGGCTCTGGTTCGGGGACAACTAAGCGACCCCCGACCCATGACTTTCGATCATATTCACCGAGAAGAAGCGCCGAACATCGGCGAACCGGAGACAATTGACACGGCCGAACTCCACGGGGTAGCACCACCGTGCGTCGAGTGTGGCGAGACGGAGCAGGTCAACGACGACCGGTGTGACGACTGCTTCGACTGGGAGGAGGAAGAACGGCTACGCGCCGAGGCTGAAGTGGAGTTGGAGGGCCGCTAATGGGGTTACGCTCTACCACACGTGCGCCTCGACACCCGACGTTCAACACGCGCGTGCTGTCTGTCCGTCGCTGACGCACGGCGTGGCAGCGATTCCGCGCCGGCTCTCGCACGACGCTGATGGGCCGTGGTTTCTCGACAACGGTGCGTTTCGCGCGCACGTCGCAGGCGAGACGTGGGATGCTGACGCATTCTCCGTCGCCCTCGACGACGTGACCGAGTTCGCCGACCTCCCGGAGTTCGTTGTCCTTCCGGATGTCGTCGGCGACGCCGTGGCGACGAGCGACCGAGCGGGCGAGTGGGTCGAGGCCGTCACCGACCGTGGACTGACACCGTTCGGCGTGATTCAACCCGGTCGCCTCGCCGATCAGTTTGCTCAGCTCCCGCGCGACGTCGAGGGAGTCTTGGTCGGTGGTGGCGGTGGTCCGAACGCGACACGTGACTGGCGACGGTCCCCGACAGCGACGGGCCGACGTGTCGTTGCTTTCATCTGCGACCTCGCAGGTGAGCGCGGTCTGACGGTCCATGTCGGCCGACCGGGGCCGAATCTCGCGTGGTGGGTTCACGAGACGGCTGTCGACTCACTCGACACCTCCGGTGTGGTCCGAAACAAGTGCTGGGACCGGCTCCGACGAGTTGAGGCCGCGAGCGACCCGGAACAGATGGCGCTCATCTGAGTACCCCTTCCGGTAGTTTCCAGTCTTCGCCTGTCCACTTTCACTACGCAAATGACTGAATCTCAATCACTTTAAAATAACACATGTTATTCAATAACAAGAAAACAAGTCTGAAGGAGTGATTTGATTTTAAAGATACAGATATTGTGAATGTAACGGAAATTGATATGCCACACTTGATGTCAGGTATTTTTTGCATACTCAACGTCGTGGAGTTGGCCTGTGTTAAAACTCCAATATATCGGGCTCTCACGGCCTGTAACTAGCACTGACTTTTGTGCACGTCATCGTCACTGGATTATCACCGACGTGTTTTTATAACGTCGCACCATTGCTACTGATACCGGTTGAGGGTGTGGGGTTCTCAGATTAAGAGTCGGAGGAAATTCCTGCACCTGGTTTCACACGAAATAGAGACATCTTTGAGGTCCGTGTGTCAATACACACGAACTATACGACAGTTCCGAGCAGTCGAATAAGCCAGACGACAATTTTGATTGTCAGGAGGACTTTTTCGAGACTTCTTTCTGAAGGCTCGTCGCGGTCGTCCTCATCCTGGCTACCCGACGAAGGCGTTTTGATTCTATCACCTCCGCTATCGGTGCCCAAACTCAAAGACAGGGAGAACCCAAATTACCCGGTTGAGGGTGTGGGGTCCTATGCCAGCGGGTAGGTCTTCGCGCCCTTTCGTTGGCGCGCTTACTTCTATGGGAGTTGCCACTGACGCATAAAGGGTTCGGGGTGGGCCGAATTCTAAACATTTCTGTTATATTTATCATCTCTTTGGGTTTACCGCGCCCGCGTAGTCCTGCGTGGGTGTCTCTTTCCCCGGCTCTCGGTACTGCCAGTAGTAGTACCAGTTCCCGTTGATGTGCTTCATCACGAGACCAGCGCCGGAGGGGACGTCGTCGGGTCGGTCGGCGCGAAGGTCCGCCTCTCGTTCCTCGTTTCTGTCGGGCTTCTCGCGGGCGCTGTCGCCGTCCTCGTTGGCGTCGTCCTGTTGGGTGGCCTCGGCTTCGGCGGCGGCCTCGCGGTCATCAGCGAGCGCCTCGGCGTACGCGGCGAGCGCCCGGAGTTCATCGGGGGTTCGAGCGTCCGACTCCACGGGGTCGAGCAGGTACGCCGGGAGGTCCGGGCGCTCCCCACCGTCCGCTGCGACGGCCTTGACCGCGTCGACGTCCTCCTGCTCGTTGACGACGACTACTCCGGCCTCCATCCGGAACACGCCCCATCCGTCTTCGACGATGACGATGGCCTCCTCGCCGTCCGCCCGCCACTCAACGAGCAGCGCATCGGTCATATCGGCAACGCACGGCGTGAACGCGTTGGCGTACTTCTCGCCCTCGTCGAACACTGTTCGGAGGTTCTTCGCCCCATCGTGGACGCCGCACGTGAGCCGAGCGCTGTGACCGCCGCTGCGACACCGGCCGTCGTCGTAGACCGACGAGTCGGAGATGGCGATGCAGGAGTCGAACAGGAACGGGTGGGGGTGGGGGTCATTGTCGAGGAGATCGGCCGCGAGGTGCGCCCTCATCGACAGCCAGTCGGCGGTCATCGCCTCGCCGGCCACCGTACGGCTCTCGTAGCCCGAAGAGGCGTGCCACATCGCCTCGGGAGTGTCAAACTCGGCGGCGAGACGGTAGGCGTCGTAGCCCGACGCGCCGACGTCTATCAGCTCGTCGCGGAGGTCGACCAGTGGTGCGCCGTCCACCTCGTCGACACGGAGTAGCCGGCGCATCCCCTCGTGCTGACCGCACAGGTCCTCGGCGTTCGAGCGACACTGCTTCCCGCTCCCTCGAACGATGGCCGCGCACTTCGAGTCGTCCGGGTGGTCTCGGACCGCGCCGCCGTCGACGAGCGCGGTCTGGTCGGTCGACTCCTCGGCGTTGACGAGTTCGACATCCTTCGCGTCGTCGTGGAGCAGGCACAGTTGGTCCTCAGTTCCCCGGTACGCGCCACTCGTACACCGTGTCCCGGTCGATCTCTTGATGGCCCGACAGCGTCCTGAAATCTCCTCTCGCGTTGGGTCGAAGTTTACCTCGTCGTCCTCGTCGACGGCGTCACTCGTCTCTTGGAGGTCGTCGACGTCGCCAACGAGTTCCATTGTCCCACCACAGTCGAAACACCGAGTCACCCGCATAGGGGCGCCTTCGACCTGCTTCCCGCACGACTCACACTCGAATGTTGCATCATCGGTGCTCATACTTTTACCATACATCCGAATTACTATAGGTGTATGGTAACAACACGACACGCTTTTTCCGGAGACTCAGCTAATCAATATGTGTCAAATCACCATTTCTCCGCTAGCAACGGGGACACGGTAACGATCTACGGCGAGAACGGTGCTCTCCAGAACGATGCGACGTTTGAGTTCCGAGACCAGATGCAGAAAAACGGCCACCGTGCGTACAAAGGGACGCTCTCGAATCTGGACGCTGAGACTCAAAAAGTGCTCAGAGAACGATTCAACAACGATGAGCAGGTTGACATTGATGTGAAAGACTCTCAGGGAACAGACCGGTTCACCGTCTCTCTGATAGGATTCAATAGCGGCGGCGTATTCAGAGTCCTAATCCTCAACTATTCTCCATAGTCATTCGTCGGCCACACGTCTGACGATGCCTCAGAGTCCGTATAGCAATATGTTATTTACCTTCCGAATTCGAGAGTAACAGCGTTTCTACCGGTCGAATGGTGAGGTAGCGTGCCGAGAAGGGGTTCCGGCGCTACTCGGCACTCGCTCGTCGACGAGCGCTGGCAGTCGAGATCATGACCGTGATGGTCGGTGGAGGATGGTAATGAACGGTCGGATGCTCCCAGACTGGTAACGGGAGCGGAGTTTTATATACTCCGAAGTGTGGAAACGAGAACAGAGATGGAACGGGTCACAGCGTACGTTCGCAGGAGCAAATTCGAGCAGGAGAACGAGCACCAGTTCGAGGCCATCCGCGAGTGGTTCGAACGGGAGGGCGTCGACTTCGCCGACGTCGACGTGCTGAGCGAGACGGGTAGCGGGGCCGACCGCTCGCGTGAGCAACTCCGCGAACTCATGGCCCGGATTGAGGCCGACGAGGTGGACCACGTCGTCGTCTGGGAACTCTCGCGTATCGCACGCGAGGGACAGCTCGCCCAGACGTTCTTCAATCTCTGTGAGGACCACGACGTCCACGTTCACGTGACGAGTGGATCTATTCGAGAAATCAAACCGGACGGGACGAACCGATTCGTCGCCGACATCCTTGCAGCGGTGTACGCCGAGGAGCGCCGAACGCTCATCCGTCGGACTCGCTACGGCCAGCAGCGAGCGCTCCGCGCGGGGAAGTGGGTCGGCGGTGTCCCGCTGGGGTTCACGACCGACGAGGACGGCTACCTCATCGCAAACGTCGACTTCTACGACGAGTTCGACGAGGAGCGTGACGGGTTCTGGACGGTCGCCGAGGCGATGCGCATCCTCGACGAGAATCCTCGGGCGTCCTATCGGGGGCTTGCGAGTGAGATGGTCTGCACCCGGCGCTCACTGTCGAATCTCGACAACAATGAGGAACGCCGGCGCTGGTATCTCGACCTCGAGGCCGACGACGAGCGCGTGGCGAACGCGCTTGATGAGGTCACGGCGACGGCGTGATGTTCGACATCATCAACACCGTTGGTCGCTCTTTCGTCGTTCTCATACTCGCGGCCATCTCCCTTGGAGGCGCTCTCCTCGCAGCGAGAATCATCCTCGGTGTGAACTCTGGCCCGTTCTCCCCTGTCGGCATCGACCTTTTGACGACCACAACGGCCATCTACGGGCTACTTATCGGTGGTACAGGACTCGTCGCCGCCCTCGCACTCTCCGCACTGGGGTGGCTTGACGACGGGTTCTGACTGTGTAAACTCCCGATTTCTTCAATAGAAACCTATCTGTGGCTAAGAATTCATTAAGTCTGGTGAGTGTTGAGTCCCATTCGACGATGTCTCATCAGACACAATCCAGTCGGTCTCCATCGGGGGCCACGCCCTACGAGAGCATCGACGAGAACCCCGTCGGCCGGGGAACTGCGAAGAAAGAAGGCGGGTCGCTGCGGATGACCATCGACGTCGAGGCGTGCCGAGACGTCGGCATCGAACCGAGCGAGATGGAACACGGTGACGAGGAGGTGTTCTTCATCTCCACGAGCGACGAGTTCCCTGGTCGAATCATCCTCGACCGGATGGGGTGACGATGTCGAACCGTTCGTCGAGTACGTTCCTCATCGGCGTCGGCGTCCTTTTCGCCGCACTCCTCACTGGCGCTCTTATCGTCGCTCTTCCGAACCCCGGAGCGGACGGTCTCACGTGTTCGCCGAGTCCTTGCACCGAGCAGGTCACAACCGTCCAGTGGCAGGTGGTTTCCGGCACGACGTGGTTCTTGTTGGGTCTGACGGCGGCGGCCGTCGGCCTCGAGGCCGCAGTCAGTCACGTGCTCGCTCGACTCGGTCTCGACGTGTGGCGATGAAGCGACGCGAGACTCAGCTTCTGAGTCCTATCGTCATGGTTCTCCTGCTCGCTTCCTTCGGCGCGAACACCGCGACCGCGTGACACTCCTCGACGTCTTCCTCGCCACGCTGCTCTACCTCGCCACCGTCTCTCTGCTGGCGCTCCTGCTGGCGCGTACGCGCGTCCGCTTCGACCGCCGGGCCCGAACTTTCCTCTCGATCTACGTCGCTCCTGCGGCCGCTGTGTGGGCCGTCGCCGTCTCACTCTACGCGCGTACGTAGAGCGACACTCACGAACTCCGACGCGTGTCTGACGAATTGTTTATTAGGAGTGACACAAACGACCGAGTGGCTGTCTGCCGGGACAGTGCTGTCAGAGGCACGCGAACGCGCATCCCCACGATGCTTCCATTCCCTCGCCAGCTGGCGCGCGGACGACGTCCTTGACGAGCACCCACCTGCCGCTCGTCGACGACCCCTCCGCTGCCCACGGCGCCCACGGGCGACTCCGATTCATCAGCTCGTCCGTAGCGCTCTGCCCCTGTTTACCATACGCTCTGACTTGGCGACTGTATGGTAACTCACTCGCGCGTCGACGTCGGCCCGCCCGATCTCTTCGACCACCACGTTGAGTTCGACGACCAGGGCGACCTCACGAGCGCACGGTGTGGTCACAGCGCCGAGCATCTGGTGACCGCGCTCGCTCGTCGACGTCGACGCCCACCCCGCTGGTGAGGAGCCGGCCTCGAGGTCGAACCAGCACCCCCGTTCGTCGGTCGACTACCCCTATCGCCTCACCAAAACGCCGCGAGAATTGACCTTACGTGTGTATAGTATACTATTATCTCTGGTTGGTAATCGGTTGGTAGGTCAAAATCGCCATACGTGGCGGGTGTGGGGAATGGACTACGATTAGTCGGCGGGTAGCGGCCTTCTCCTCGGTGTCTACAGTCCGCGTGATTCCTTGACGTTCGAGATGTGCGACTGACTCATATCGACGAGGTCGGCCATCACCGATTGCGGGATGCCCGCCTCCTGGATGCGTGGGTGCGTCAGCATCCGCTCAACGATGTCGTCACGCTGTTCGTTCAGCGCCTCCTTCTTCTCCTTCTCAAGCAACTCGGCGACGTCCTCGCCGGTCATGTAGCCCATCCCATCGCCTTGATTGCCGTTACCGAGTCGGGTCTGCTTCTCCTCGGTGAGTGACTTGTACGTGTCGTAGACGGTGCCACGGTCGGATGTGATGGGGTCCCACTGGAGGTCCTGGACTGGTACGGGGTACTTCTTCTGCTCGAAGGGGTTGTTTCGGAGGTCGTAGACTCGGCAGAGGCCCTTTCGACGGACGAGAATCCAGTAGTGAGCGAGGTCGAGGATGCCCTTGTCGATGTGGTTCGACGCGGGCATGTTCATGATGACGTATTTCTCCATGACTCGGGCCATCGAGACGATTTTGTTCATCAACTTGTTCACGTTCGTCATCGCGTCACGAGAGCCGACGCCCGCCTCTGCCTCGTCGAGGATGAGGGCACTGCCCTGCTCCTGCTCGGTGTAGGCGTTGATGAGCTCTTCCGGGGCGATGGAGGCCTTCGCGGGGATGAGACCCGCCTGTGAGCGGTCCATTCGGTCGGCGAGGTCACAGGAGAGTGTCGTCTTTCCCGTGCCTCGGTCGTTCTCGTAGTCGGAGACGAGAATGAGAAGGTCCTGTCCGTTTGAGACACGCCGCTCGAAGTCCTCCCAGAAGCCCATCTCTGCGAAGTCGACAGAGGGGTCGTAGTCGGGTTCGGCCGTGAGGAACTCGTCGGGGACCGCCGACGGCGTTCCTTCGTTCGCCGCCTGAATGTCGGTGAGCGTTCGGGGTTGGACACTGGGGCCGACGGTCCGAGCGACACTCGGCTGCTGTGCTTCCTCGACGAACCCAGAGACGTCGACCTGCTCACTGGCGCTCATGCGGCCTCACCGTCCGATTCAGAATCGAACTCTGGTTTCTGCCCCTCACTCCCGACGCGGTCCGGTGCGTCGTTGAGGTGTGTCATCGGCACTTCCTTGCCCGGCTCAGCACCGAACGACAGCGTGACGATGGCCTCGTTGAGGGCGTCGTTCGCCTTCAGACAGACCTCTGCTGGGAGTTTGATGGAGCGCTCGACCTGCTCGACGGTGTTGGCCTCCCCAACCTGCTCGACCTCCTCGTTCA
>NZ_WSZK01000039.1 GCF_009791395.1 Halomarina oriensis | reverse complement strand
GGCCGCTGCCGGACGCTCCCCGCCGCCGACGCGTCGCCCGACAGCGTCCGGTTCGGGGTGCTGGCGTGTCAGGACTACGAGAACGGCTACTACGGTGCGCTGGCCCACGTCGCCGAGGAGGACGTCGACTTCCTCGTCCACCTCGGTGACGTCGTCTACGAGTCGGCCTCCGCCGCGTTCGCCGCCGGCGACGACCCGGTGGCAGGCCGTGAGTTGTCGTTCCCCAGCGGCGCACCGCTGGCCGAGACGCTCGCGGACTTCCGGTACGTCCACCGAACGTACCGGCGTGACCGCCACTTCCAGCGGGCGCTCGAAGCCCACACGCTCGTCGCCGGGTGGGACGACCACGCCGTCGCCGACGACCGGTACTGGGACGACGCCCGCGACGTCCCGGTGTTCGCCGGCCACCCACGCGGTCACGACCACGCGTTCACGACCCGCGTGACAGCGGCCGGCATCCAGGCGTGGCACGAGTACATCCCCGTCAGAGCCGACGACGACCCGGAGGCCGACCACCTCCACGACCGCTTCAGACTCTACCGCTCACTGCCGTTCGGCGACCTGCTGGACCTCGTCGTCACCGACCAGCGGTCCTACCGGGACGGGCCGCCCCAGCAGACGGTCACGCTCGCCGGCGTCACGTTCGGCCTCGGCGCGGACGACGACCCCGACCGGTCGATGCTCGGTGCGGAGCAGTTCGAGTGGTTCCGCGACGAACTCCGGTCGGCCGACTCGCGGTGGCTCTGCTGGGGGAGCGCCGTGATGACGATCCCGTTCCGGTTCGGCGTCGGACCGCTCTCGGTCCGGCCGAAAGTCGGGGCGACGTGGGACGGCTTCGGTGCGGAGCGTGACCGCGTGTTCGCCGAACTCGGTGCGGCCGACCCCTCGGTGGTCACGCTCTCGGGTGACCTCCACAGCTACGTCGTCGGGACGCAGGTGCTCGGCGGCGCGGGCGGCACGCCCGTCGGGACGGAGTTCATGACGCCCGCCGTCACGAGCGTCAGCATCGCCGAGGGTGCGGGCGTCGCCACCGGACTCGCGGGTCGCCTGACGCGCCCGCTCCTCCGGGCGCTGTTCCCCGCGATGAACCCCGAGATGGAGTTCTTCGACAGCCACGACTGGGGCTACTCCGTCGTCGAGTTCACCCGCGAGGACTGCACGTACACCGCCTACGCCGTCGACAAGACCGTCGACACACCCGACGCCGAGAAGCGCGAACTGGTCCGGTTCCGCCGAACGCACGAGGACCCGGCCCCACGTCGTTCGTCGCCGTGAGGCCCCGGCCGGTCGTGTGACGACCGGTCGGTCGTGGCTCCCCCGGCGACGCGCTGATGACCACGGAACGCCTCGCTCGGCTATGGACGACGTCACGCCGACGGACCACGCCGACGTCGTCGTCGTCGGGGCGGGTCCCGCAGGCTGTGTCCTCGCGTACCTGCTCGCACGCAGTGGCGTCGACGTGACGCTGCTCGAACGCCACGACCTGCGTAATCGTGAGTTCCGTGGCTACGGCTGGCAACCCGCGGCCATCCGACTGTTCGAGGAGATGGACCTGCTCGACGCCGTCCTCGAACTCGACCACGATACGGTTCGACGACCGACCGTCGAGGTGTACGACGACGAGCACGAGGTGTTCGACATCGGCGAGTTCTCGTCGGTCGGCTACACCCTCCTGCTCGAACAGGAACCGCTGTTGAGGCTTCTCGTCGCTCGCGCCGCCGAGTACGACGGCTTCGAGTTCCGCCCGCACACCCCCGTGACCGACCTGCTGACGGAGGACGGACGAGCGGTCGGTGTCCACGCACGGGACGGCGAGACGGGCGCGGACGTGACGGTTCGGTCACGACTCGTCGTCGCCGCGGACGGTCGGTTCTCGACGGTCCGGGCGGCCGCCGACATCGACCCCGGCCTGTTCGACTCCTCGCTCGACCTCGTCTGGTTCAAACTACCTCGGGAGGCCGTCGACGAGGCGGCACAGGCTCGAATCGGCTCCGGCGGCGTGTTGCTCTACTTCGGCCTCGGGAGCCGGGAGGCACAGCTCGGCTGGTTCGTCTCCCAAGGCACCTACCCCGACCTGCGGGAACGGGGCATCGAGCGGTTCCGAAAGCGACTGGCGCGCGTCGACCCGTCGCTCGGCCCGTATCTCCGGGACCACCTGCGCTCGTTCGAGGACTGCTCGCTGTTGCACATCGCGCCGGGCAGCAGCGAGGAGTGGGTCCGCGACGGACTCGCCCTCGTCGGTGACGCCGCACACGTCGCCTCGCCCATCGGGGCACAGGGTAACGCCCTCGCGGTGGCCGACAGCGTCGTCCTCCACGGTGTCGTCTGTGACGCGTTCGCCCGGCACGACGGCGACGGGCCGCTACCTGCCACGGCACTTCGGCGCTTCGAGACTGCCCGCCGCCCGACCGTCGACCGAACCGTCCGGTCACAGCGTCGTGGCGAGCGAGTACTCACGACGCTCGTTCGCAACCACCCGGTCCCCGACCGAGTCCGGGCACTCGTCGTCCGAGCGGCGCTCGCCGTCGGGCCACGTCTGCCACCGGTCCGCCGGACCGCTCGACGGTTCTTCGGCGACGTCCCCGACGTTCGGGTCGAGCGGGCGCGGTTCGTCGACACCTGAACTCGGTCGACTCCGAGCGGCGTTCAGTCGCTCCGTGCCGGAATCGACTCCTCGTCACCGATCTCGCGCAGGACGCGCTCGTGGAACTCGCGCAGGACCTCGCCCTCGTCCTCGGCGAGGACCACGTCCGAGGCCATCAGCGTCGCCAGCCCGAACGCCCGTGGCGAGGGGGAGGTGACCTGCTGGCGCTCGACCGCGAGTTCGCCGCGCTGGACGGCCTGGAGCGCCGCTTCGATGGCCGCGACGTTCAGTTTGTCCTCCAGAATCTCCCGGTAGGTCTCTTCGAGCACCGCGAACCCGTCGAGGGCCTCGGCGAACCCGAGGAGCATCTCGCTGGAGACCTGCTGCTGGGCGGCGGTCTTCTCGTAGCCCTTGTAGCGTTTGAGAATCATCAGCGCCCGCGTCGCGTTGATGCGGAAGTAGCGTTTGAGCAGGTCAGACCCCGAGAGACTCGCCCGGAGGTCTCCCCGTGCGTCGTCGGGGTCGACGTCCTCGACGATGCCCGCGATGTCTACCTTCCGGTTGAGCGGCATCGAGAGCGTGAACCCGTGGTCGGCGACGGCGACCTGGACGTTGGCGTTGGCGTCCTGCGCACAGCGGTAGGCGAGCAGGCGCGAGAAGCCGTCGTTGAACCGCCGGCCGTAGGTCGAGTGGACGTAGTAGTGGCGACGGTACTCGGCCTTGTCCAACTCGATTTCGATGGCGAGGCGTCCGTCCGTCGAGACGCTCTCGGGGCCGGCGTAGCGCACCTGTTGGTCGTACATCCGGGCGGTGGCGCGGACACTGTTCTCGTCGAGCGGGAACTCCCGGAGCCAGTTCCTGACCGCGCCGGGGCCGCCGTCGTCCAGCAGGTCCAGCAGGTCGCGCTGGAAGTCGAGAATCTCCAGTCCGAGGTCGTAGCTCAGCGGGAGGCGTTCGGAGAACCACGACGGCACGGTGGGGCGTGCGCCGGTCGGGTCGACGTACACCTTGCTCCCACGACGGTAGCGGTACTCGTAGTTCGACCCGCCGAGGACGAACACGTCGCCTTCTTCGAGCGTGTCGAGGTAGTTCTCGTCGAGTTGGCCGACCCACTCGCTCGACCCGCGGGTCTTCACGTCGCAGGTGAACGAGTCGGGGATGGTGCCGATGTTGGTCATGTAGATGACCCGCGCGAGTCGGCCGCGCTTGCCGACGAGGCGCTCGCCGACGGGGTAAGCGGGGTAGTGGTGCTCGCCGTCGGGCGGGTCGTTCTCGTCGCGCCATATCTTGGCGTAGACGTTCTTCTCCTCCATGCCCTCGTAGTCGGCGGTCATGTAGCGCATCAGCGACTCCCACTCGGCGTCGGAGTAGTTCCGGTACGGGTAGGCTCGCTTCAGGATGGCCTTCATCTCGGACTCGGGACGAATCTCGTTGATGGCCATCCCGTAGACCTGCTGGACGGCGACGTCCTGGGCGTCCTCGGGAACGAACACCCGGTCGACGAACCCCTCCTCGGCCTTCTTCAGCATCACCGCACACTCGACGAGTTCGTCGCGGTCCAGCGCCACGACGCGCCCCGTCACGGTCTGGCCGAGTTGGTGGCCCGCGCGGCCGACACGCTGGAGCAACGAGGCGACGGACTTCGGCGAACCGACCTGCACCACGAGGTCGATGTACGGCATGTCGATGCCGAGTTCGAGACTCGTCGAGGTGGTCACGACGTCGAGGTCGCCCGCTTTCAGTTGCTCCTCGACGCGGTGGCGACGCTCCTTCGAGAGCGAGCCGTGGTGACAGCCGGAGTTCTCCTCGTCGTAGTCGTCGTAGCGCTCTCTGAGGTTGTGGAGGACGCGTTCGGCCCCCGAGCGGGTGTTGGTGAACACGAGCGTGTTCGTGTGCTCGCCGATGCGGTCGTGGAGTTCGCCGTAGAACCGCTCGGTGACCACCTCTCGGGGGGTGTTGATGAGGTCGTCGGTCGGGCAGGTCAACTCCACGTCGAACTCGCGGACGAAGCGCGTGTCGACGAGTTCGTAGTCGCGGAACCGTGGCTCTTCGTTCGTCCCGGTCGGCTCCTCACAGCCGACGAGGAACTCCGCCATCGTCGAGAGCGGTTCGACCGTCGCCGAGCAGCCGATTCTGGTCGGCGAGGCGTGACAGCGCTCTTCGAGGCGTTCGAGCGACACCGAGAGGTGGGTGCCGCGTTTGTTCTCCGCGAGGCTGTGAATCTCGTCGACGACGACGTACTCCACCGTCCGCAGTTTCTCGGAGAACTTCGGACTGTTGAGCAGGATGGCGAGCGTCTCGGGCGTCGTGTTGAGGATGTGGGGCGTCTCTTCCAGCATCTTCTGCCGGTCGGCCGAGGAGGTGTCCCCGTGTCGGATGGCGTGTCGAATCTCCACCTCGTCGTCCGCGAGTTCGGCGATGCCGTCCAGTGGCACCTCCAGGTTCCGGTGGATGTCGTTGGCCAGTGACTTCAGCGGCGAGACGTAGAGACAGTAGACCGAGTTCTCGAGGCCGCCGTCGGTGTCGTCCTCCGTCTCGGGGGCCTCGTCCACGGCGTCGTCGTGGGGGCCTCGCCCCTCGCGTTCGCGCCGATACAGTTCGTCGATGATGGCGGTGAACGACGCGAGCGTCTTGCCCGACCCGGTGGGCGAGCAGATGAGGGCGTTCTCCCGGTCGTGTATCAGGGGGATGGCCTCCTTCTGCGGTGGCGTGAAGAAGCCGTCGTTGCCGGGGACGTACTCGCCGAACTCCCGGACCCACCACTCGCGGGTGGCCGGTTCGAGCAACTCCAGTACGTCCGTGTCGTCGATAGTCACGTCCGCCGGACAGTCGACGTCGTATCGCTCCAGCAGTTCGTGACCCTCCCGCGAGGTGCCCCGTCCCATCTATCCGGTACAGGGGCGGAGACGTCAAGTGGGTTCGGTTACCGGAGTGTAACTGAACGTCGCCGCCCCCGACGACCGACACCCACTGCCGGACGTGTCGGCGATTGGTGGATGATTCGTGAAGGTCCCGACGCGCTGTCAGCCATCGTAACGCGACTGACTACTCCGTGGATACATGTCCAGTATGTCGTACTCGACTGCGAACAGCGTCACCTTATACGGTCGTGTTGCTGTCTAAACAGTGGTGTATGCTTGAAGTTCGTTGCCGGGTGTAGACTTTTACGTGTGGCGGTTGTCCTCACGTACATGGCAACCTCACAGCACGACCACGGTGGTCAACGGAGCTGTCCTCACTGCGGTACGCAGCCGATGCACGTCCTCGCGCGTGAGGGCGACTGCCGATGTCTCGACTGCGGTCGGCCGCTGAACTGACGCCTCCACCGTACCCGAACGGGCCGTCGCCGACTCGTTCCTCTCGTGGACTCGGGACCGACAGTGACGACGCCGCACCGCCACGGTCCGCTCGGCAGTGGTGGCCCACCGACGCGACGATTCGGGGGCCACGGCAGGAGTCGTGCGCGGCGGCGACGCAACTCCTTAGCCGCTGGCCGACGCGGACCACCCATGCGACTCACCTTCCTCGGTACCGGCAGCGCGATGCCGACCGGCGAGCGGTTCCAGACCGGCCTGTTGCTCGAAGCCGACGACCACGAACCGCTGCTCGTCGACTGCGGGAGCGGCGTCCTCCACGCACTCGCCCGGACCGACGTGGGGTACGAGGGCGTCTCGACGATTCTCCTCACGCACCACCACCTCGACCACGTCGCGGACCTCCTCCCGCTGCTGAAGGCGAAGTGGCTCGCGGGCACCACCGACCTCACCGTCGTCGGTCCCGAGGGGACGTGTGACCTACTCGACGACCTGCTCGACGTCCACGACTACATGCGGGACCGACTGGATCTCGCGGTCGAGGAGGTCGGTCCGGGAACTGTCGACGTCGCGGGCTACGACGTCGAGGCCGTCGAGACGGTCCACTCGATGTACTGTCTCGCCTACCGCTTCTCGGGGCCGGACGGCGACCTGACGGTCTCGGGGGACACCGAAGCGACGGAGGCCGTCGCGGACCTCGCCGACGGGTCGGCCGTGCTCGTCCACGACTGCTCGTTCCCCGACAGCGTGGACGTGGCGAACCACCCGACCCCATCACAACTCGGCGCGGAACTGGCGGGCCGCGACCTCGGGACGGTCTACCTCACCCACCTCTACCCCCACACCGACGACCACCACGACGAGATGCTGGCGTCGCTCGCCGAGCGCTACGACGGCCCCGCGGAGTTCGCCCACGACGGCCTGGTAGTGCCGGTCGAAGACGCCGAGTGAAAGTGAACGGAGCGCCCCCGAGTGAGCCGACCGTGAGGGCCTCTCGGGCGCTCGCTTCACGTTCACTCCGGACTTGGCTCCGGTTCTTACGCGTCGCGTCCCGAGCGGTGGTATGTCGAGAGGGACGCCGGAGACGACTCGTCACAGCGCACGAGCGGAACCGACGAACGTGCTGGTGAGCATCGAGGGAGCGGCCGCCGACGAGACGGTCGTTCGGGCGGCCGGGCAGTTCGTCGCCCGGACCGGTGGCCGACTCACCGTCCTCAACGTCATGCCCACGGGCGCGTTCGCCGACCGCCAGCGGGCCAGAGGGCGGCTACCGGGGTTCGGCCGGTTCACGCACGCACAGGCGGAGACCGAGCGCCGGGCGTCGGCCGAGCACGTCGCGGACGAGGCACTGGCCGGTCTCGGTATCGAGTACGACTGTGTCGGCCGTGTCGGCCGCGAGACGAACCGAATCCTCGCCGAAGCCGACGAGCGCGACTGTCGACGGGTCTTCCTGTCGAACCGTCGCCGGTCCTCGCTCGGCGCGATGCGGGCGAGTCGGGTCGTCGACGACCTGTTCGACTCCTTCGACGGACAGGTCACCGTCGTCCAGTCCGTCGACGCGAGCGAACCGCGGCAGAACGAACTGGTCTGACCGTATCCGGTCGCCGGCCGGCGGCCGCCCCAACCGTCGTCTGCACCGACCCTCGTCCGCGCCGAGTGCCGACGTGGACCGCGGCGCGGACGAGCGACTACTCCAGCCGGTAGCGGAGGATGGCGGCGATGCCGCCGAGATTCGCCAACTGCTCGCCGGGGTCGAACTCGTGGGAGAAGACGACGACGTCGCCGCCCTTCTGGTCGACCGTTTCGAGGAGCGTGTTCGCGTCGACGTCCCACTCGCCCTCGCCCGCGCGTTCGAGTCGGAGGCGTTCGTCGACGACGAGTAGCGTCTCGACCGCACCGTAGTCGACCGCCTTCTGTACCTCCTCGACGCCGTAGGCGGCCTTCGCGCCCTGCCCGATTTCGGTCATCAGGTCGTCGATGAGTTCCGCCTCGCGGGCGATGCGGGTCTCCGCCTGCACGTCCTCGACCGCACCGCGTTTCAGCACCTCGTGGACCCCCCGGTCCCCGACGGCGCTCGTGTTCACGACCGTAATCAGGTCCGCGACGTCGGGCGCGTTCTCCTCGATGTAGTCGAGCGCGTCCTGTTTCGTGAACCCCGGTCCCGCGAGGATGATGGCGTCGACGTCCATCCGCTTCAGGACCTGCGTGAGTTCGGCGAACAGTTCGTCGCGGCCGCGAGCGAACTCGCCTTTCCCGGTCGGGCCGGTGAGCGCGACACGCTCTTCGGCACCGTACTGGGCGACGGTGTGGACGTGGGCCGCCCCCTCCTCGACGGTGGCGACGGCGACGTCCGCGGTCTCGGTCGCCTCGACGGCCTCGTCGAGCCGGTCGAGTTGGTCGGGCTTCCAGTGTTTCGTGATCTCCAGTTCCTCGTTGCCCTCGACGTTGAGCGTGTGGTGGAAGCCCAACTGGTCCTCGCGCGAGCAGTCCTCGATGGTCCCCGAGACCCGGAGGCGGTTGGCGAAGCGGGCGAACTCCGTCTCGTCGACGTCGAGCGTGACGTACATGTGTTCGCGTTCGCCGCCCGAATCGCGGAGTTGCTCGTCGTCGCGGCGCACCCGGCGGTGGGTGTCGCCGCCGACGAGGTCACCGGGTTCGAGGACGTAGTTGAGATGCCAGAGGTCGTCGAGCGTCTCGGGAACGAGGGTTATCTTCTCCTTCCCGCCCTCGACGTGATAGCGGTCCGCGATGCGCATGGCCGGACGTGGGCGGGCGGCCGGGAAGTGTCCTGCTATCTGGTCGGCCGGTGGCGACGACGCGGCGAGACGGGCGTGCCCGCCTCGGTGCTCAGTTCATCCCCTCCTCGCCGACGTCGGGGTTGTCCCGGTAGAACGCGACGAGCGCGTCGACGTACTCCTCGAACCGTGGTGGTTCGACCCCCGACCCCTCCAGGTCGGTGAGTGCGTTCGAGCAGTCGTAGCGCGTCGGCCACGTCTGGTAGTGGAGCGACCCGCTGGTCAGGTACTCGGCGTCGGGGACCAGCGAGGAGAGCACCCCCTCGACGATACCCCTCGGGAACGGGACGACGACGGTACGACTCTTCCCGAGGGCCTCGCCGAACGCCTTCACGAGTTCCACCGTCGTCGGCGGGTCCGGGTCCGCGAGGTGGTACACGGTCCCCTCGGACTCCTCGATACCGCTCAGGTACGCGATGGCGTCGACGACGTAGTCCCGCGGAACGAGGTTGAACGCCGAGGTGCCCGCGCCGTGGGGGGCGGGGACGACGGCAGTGTCGCCCTGTCTGGTCAGGATGTCGAGGAAGGCGTAGGGGCCGTCGTACTTCTGTGTCGCGCCGGTCTCGCTGTCGCCCACCGCCACGCCGGGCCGATAGACGGTCGTCGGCACTTCGTCCATCCGCTGCTGGACGAGCACCTCCGCGGCGTGTTTCGTCGTCTCGTAGTAGTTGGCGAAGCGCTGGCCCTCCAGCAGCATCGACTCGGTGAACTCGCCCTCGTAGGTGCCCGAGACCACGACGGTCGAGACGTAGTGGAGTCTGTCGAGGTCGGCCGCCCCCGCCGCGAACTCGACGACGTGGCGCGTCCCCTCGACGTTGACCGCCTTGCCCGGTTCGCGGGCCATCGACAGGTCGTAGATGGCGGCGAGGTGATACACCTCGACGGTGTCGGCCTGTACCTCGTCGTAGACGTCGCCGAGGCCGAGGTCGGAGTCGGTGATGTCGCCTTCGACCAGTTCGACGCGGCCGGTGTCGTGGTCGTCGGTCACCGTCTCGCGGCGCCGTTCGGCCTCGTCGCGGTACTTCGACTGGACGAGGCAGGTGACGGTGGTGTCGGTGTCGTGTCGCTCCAGCAGTCGCTCGACCAGTGCCGACCCGAGGAACCCCGGAAACCCGGTCAGGAAGACGGTCGTCATCGTGTCGAGGACGACACACGATACCGTCGTCAAGGTTCCGCCGGTGTCGACAGGGGTGTCGTCGTCCGCCGTTCGACCTCACCGCTGCTCTACCGAACGTCGTCGCCCCCGTCTCGATGCTCGAACTGTTGACGGTCACGGGTTCTGAAATTAGAGCTATGACACGTGCTACCCAGATACAGTTGTAATGCGCGCAGCAGTTCTCAAAGAGTACGGCGAACCGCTCGAAATCGAGGACGTAGACGCCCCGGAGGTGACTCCGGACGGGGCCGTCATCGAACTCGAAGCCTGCGGTATCTGCCGCTCCGACTGGCACGGCTGGCAGGGCGAGTGGGAGTGGATGGGGCTCAAGCCGCCGCTCGGCCAGATTCTCGGTCACGAACCGGCGGGCCACGTCATCGAAGTCGGCGAGAACGTCACCGAGGTCAGCGAGGGCGACCACGTCGCCGTCCCGTTCAACCTCGGCGACGGCACCTGCCACGAGTGCCGGACCGGCCACTCGAACACCTGCGAGAACGTGATGCCCCTCGGGTTCGTCGAACCCGTCCAGGGGGCGTTCGCCGAGCAGATGCACGTCCCGGCGGCGAACCACAACCTCGTCACACTCCCCGACGGCGTCTCGTCGACGGACATGGCGGGCCTCGGCTGCCGGTTCATGACGGCGTTCCACGGCCTCGCCCACCGCGCCGACGTCGGGGCCGGCGACTGGCTGGCGGTCCACGGCTGTGGCGGCGTCGGCCTCTCGGCGGTCCACATCGGTGAGGCGCTCGGTGCGAACGTCATCGCGGTCGACCTGACGGACGAGAAACTGGACAAGGCGAGAGAGCTCGGTGCCGTCGAGACGGTCAACGCCGGCGAGGTGGACGACGTCCCCGAGGCCGTCAAGGACCTCGCGGGCGGCGCGGCGAGCGTCAGTGTCGACGCGCTCGGTATCGCCACGACGTGCCAGAACTCGATTCTCAGTCTCGGCAACCGTGGCCAGCACGTCCAGATCGGCCTGACGACACAGGACGAACAGGGGATGGTGTCCGTCCCGACCGACGCGATGGTGCTCCAGGAGATCGAGTTCATCGGCTCGCTCGGCATGCCGCCGACGCGCTACGACGAGATATTCCGGATGGTCCAGACCGGGAAACTCAACCCCAGCGCCGTCGTCAGCGAGACGGTCGCGCTCGACGACGTCTCGGACCGACTGGAGTCGATGACCGACTTCGGAACCGTCGGTATCCCCGTCATCGACGAGTTCGCCTGAGCGGACGGCCACCACGACTCCCAGTTCTCTCGACCGCGCCGCCGAGCGACAACTCGCAACCAGTGTGAAAGTTCATTAGCAACACCGCTTATCCCCTGATACAGCCACTTTCCGGTGATTCTCGATGGTATCTGAGACGATAGACACCCCGGAACAGGAGATAGTACGAACGAACGAGACGGGAATGGACGCGAACGTGATGGCGGCACTGTCGTACGTGCTCGGCTTCGTCAGCGGGCTGGTGGTCTATCTGGTGGAGAAAGAAGACCGGTACGTCCGGTTCCACGCCGCCCAGAGCATGGCGCTCTCGGTACTGCTGTTCGTCGCCAGTATCGTCCTCACCGTGGCCCAGACGCTCGTCTTCGGGCTGTTCTTCAGCAACGCGACGGCAGGCCTCGGCGCGATTCTCTCGCTCGGCCTCGGCCTCGTCTGGCTCGTGGTCGGCCTCGGCGGGTTCGTGCTGTGGCTCTACCTCATCGTTCGAGCGTACCAGGGCGCGACCCCACGCATCCCCATCGCGGCGGGCCTGGCCGACCGAATCGCCGGCTGAGGCGCCCGACCCGACGAGCAGATAGATTTTTGACGTCAGCGGCCCATCACGATACCGCGTTCTCGGCGTGACCGGCGGACAGTGACGAGGTGTCGTGAGACGCGGAGCAGCCTATGGCAACGACATCCCAGACCGAAGCGAACAGGGCACTCCTCCAGCGTGAGCGCGAGGAGTTGACCCTGGCGAAGAACGTCGACGCCGTCGACGACCTGTACGCGGACCACGTCACCGTCCGGATGACACGCTCGGGGACCGACGAGACGGTGGTCGACCGCGAGGACCTCAAGGCGCTCTACCGCGAGTGGTTCGGGGCGTTCCCGGACCTCACCGAGGAGGTCCACGCCCGAGTCGCGGAGGGTGACGAGGTGATGGAGTACCTCACCATCCGTGGCACCCACGAGGGTCCGTTCCGTGGCATCGAGCCGACGGGTGCCGAAATCGAGGCCGACGGCTACCACTACCGACGAATCGAGGACGGACGCATCGTCGAGACGGCCTCGATGGTGGGGATGACGACCGTCTACCAGCAACTCGGCGTGGACCTCCCCGTCGAGTAGCCGAGTGGGGTGGCCGCGTTACCGACGGGCCGTCACACCTCGCGGACGATTCGCTCGCCGCTCGGGTGTCCGAGGCCGACCGAAGGGAGGCCTCGCTACTCCTCTACCATCCGACTCCCACCCGCCGGGAGGAACTCCTGGATTCGGTCGGCGCTCGCCACCTTGCGGACGAACGTCTGGTCCTCGAACCGGTCTTTGAACTCCCGGTAGCAGAGCTTCGCCATGTCGTTCTGAGCGTACTGGCCCGGTTCGAGACGAATCGACGTCTCCACCTTCGGTTCGATGGCCGCCGGTGGCCCCCCGAGCACCTGTGTCTGTGGCTGGACGGCGATACCGACCGCACAGCCGACGGGCGTGTCTTCGAAGTAGGTTCGCTCGCCGCGGACGACGAACGAGCCTTTCTCGACGTACTCGCCGCTCTCGGGGGTCTTCGACACCTGCGACGGTTCGGCCATGTAGACGTCGCCCGCGAACTGGCCCTCCTTCCAGACCGACGAGTAGGTGATGGCGAACTGCGCGGCCTGTTCGAGCGAGGACTCCGGGAAGTCGACCGCCTTGGAGGCCTCGTTCGGTTCGGTCGCTTTCAGGATGGTGACCGGCGCGCCGTGGGCCTGGGTGTGGAAGAACCGGTCGTTCTTCTCGGTGTACTTCTTGACGAGTTCCTCGTTCTGGTCGGCGTTCCGGCCGCCGAGGACGAGGTAGCCGTCGCTCGTCCGGAACCAGCGGAACCGTTCGTACCACTGCTCGTCGCGCCGACGCGGAATCGACGCCCGCGAGAGCCAGTCGACGTCCGCCATCGACTCGTCGTCGCTCTCGTCCTCGTCGGGGGCTTCCCACTGGTCGCGGCGTCGCTTGGCGTCTTCGAGTTGCTCGCGGGTGTCCTCGATGGCCGCCAGCGCGCCCTCCTTCTTCTCCTCGACGCGTTTGGCCTCCTGATAGAGGCGGTCGGCGTTCTTCTCGACACCCATCGCGGGGTCGACGGTGACTCGCGTCCCGTCGATGGCGAGCGCCACGGTCCCCTGTGCGCCGTTCACGTCCGTGACGGCCTCGGCGGCCTCGATACCCTTCTCCGCCCCCTCCTCGAAGCGTGCCTCGATGTCGTCCCACCCCACGTCCTCGGCGCGGGCGTTCTGGACCGCCGAGATGACGTCGTCGACGAGGTCGTAGCGGGCGTAGAGCAGTTCGGCACGCTCGCGCTCCTCCTGGGCGTCCTCGTCGAAGCTGTCGATGGCCCCCTCCTGCTGGGCGATGATGCGCTCGTACTTGGCGATCTCTTCCTCGAAGTCGGGTCGTGACGCGGCGTCACCACCCGTCGCCTCGTCGCCCGGGTCGCGTTCGACGTGGTAGAAGTAGTCGTCCAGCGCGTCGTTGAAGTTCGAGAACACCTCGGCGTGTCTCCCCTCGTACTCCTCCATCGGGACGGGCGTCACGTCGACCCGGACCTCGTTCTCGCCGTCGCTCCCGTCGCCGTCGTCCTCGACGGTCTCGTAGTAGACCCGTGGGTCGAACTCACCGGAGCTGAGGACGGTCCGCAGGCGGTCGAGTTGCTCGTAGAGCGCCGCGTAGTCCTCTTCGGTCGCGTCGGCGATGTCTTTCGTCTTCTCGACGCCAGCGCGGGTACAGAGTTCCTCGGCCCACAGCCCACCGAAGTTGAGCTGGGTGGCGATGGTCCGGACCACGTCGGTGTCGGACTGCTGCATCCGGGCGTCGAACCTCTCGCGGTCGACCTGGAGGGGGTTGAACCGCGAGGACGGGTAGTCGTAGAGCGAGCCGGGAGCGACGGTTCGGGACTTCAGGCGGACGGTCTCCAGACTACCGAGGACCTCGTAGTTGTCGTCGCAGACGGCGATGTTGCCGTCACCGAACAGCTCCGCGACGATGTGGGTGTCGCCGTCGTCGCGCTCGAAGTGGAGGGTGAGGATGCGGTCGAACTCGAACTGCTCGACCCCGGCGAAGTCGGCACTCGTGATACGGTTGCGGAGCATCATGGCGAAGTTCGGCGGCCGACCGGGCGCGTCCGGGACGTGCTCCTGGGCCGCGAGATGGGCGCGTTTCGGGTCGCCCACCTCCACGATGAGTTCGAGGCGGCCACGCTCGAAGTCCCGCATCTTGAGTCGCAGCAGGTCGTCACCGTAGAGGTAGGCCTTGTCGACCTTCGCGCCCTCGTACTTGCCGAGTTCGCGCGCGAGGGCCGCGCAGTCGACGCTCGTCAACTCGCGCTTTCGTTCCATACCTACACGGTCCACGGGCGGCCCGAAAAGGCGTATCGTTCCGGCGCGCTCGTGGTCGCTCCTGCCGCCGCCCGAACACGTATTCCCGTGGCACACCCACGCACGCCCATGACCGACACCGACGTGGTCGAACGAGTCGACGGCATCTACGACATCACCTGCGTCGAACGCGAGAACGGCCGTATCCGAGCGTTCCTCGTCGACGCCGACAGGCCGACGCTGTTCGACGCCGGCCTCCCGGACACCACCGACGAACTGCTCGCCGGCATCGAGGAGGCGGCTGTCGTCCCGGACCAGGTCGTCGTCACCCACGCCGACGGCGACCACGTGGGTGGCGTCGACGCCGTCTGTGCGGCACACGACTGTGCGCTCTACCTTCCGGAGGGTTCCGACCCGGACGTCGAGTCCGACCACGAGTTCTACGGCGAGGACGACAGTTTCGCCGGGTTCGAGGCCGTCCACGCACCGGGCCACCGCGCTCACCAGCACCTGTTCGTGAACGAGGACCGGGGCGTCGCGGTGATGGCCGACGCCGCCAGCGGCGCGGACCAGCGTGGCCTCCCGAAGGGCCACTTCCACCTCCCGCCGGGCATCTACTCCGAGGACCTCGTGCTCGCCGAGGAGAGTCTCGCCAAACTCCGCGAGTACGAGTTCGACGTGGGCCTCGTCTACCACGGGTCGTCGGTGCTCGAAGACGCCGCCGAGAAACTTCGGGCGTACGTCGCCCTCGTGGAGTAAGCACGGCGCAGGTCACCCGCACCCGCGTCCAGCGACCTCGACGGCCAGTAGCGCGACCGGAATCCGATTTGGGTGAGAGTGTGGTCGGAAATCCGAATAGAGTTATTCGTTGACTAGTCGAGCGTCGGGTGTGGTCCGCCCGGAGCGGCCAACCATCACGGTTCGCCCACGAGGGTGGGTCGCTCGGTGGCCGGTCGAACCGTTCGGCCGGTCGTCGCACAGCGGACGTCGGTCCCCAGCCCCCACCACTCCATCGAAACCACGACGCACAAACCATGACGCACACATCCAACGCAGCCACGTCGACAGCACGCGACCCCGAGACGCTCCCGCTGTCGGTCGCCTACGACCTCGTCCGTGACAGTTCGCGCCGTGAAGTCGTTCGACTGCTCTCCGCTCACCCGGGACCGTGGACCGTCTCCTCGCTCGCTACCGAACTGGCCGCCACCGAGGCGGAGGCCGACGCGGCGGCGGTAGTCGACGAGGACCCCCACACGCGAGCGGCCGTCCGACTCTACCACTGTCACCTCCCCAGGTTCGCCGACGCGGACGTCGTCACGTTCGACGCCGAGACGGGAACCGTCGCTCCCGGCGAGTTCCTCCCGTCCCTGCTTCCGCTGGTCTGAGCGCCACCACGCGAGCACGTAGCAGCGCCGCCACCTCGCCCACACCCGTCGCCGTCGGAATCGGTCGGCAGCTAGTTATTTGACGGTCCGTGTATCGGATGTGGTATGCGACCACGAACCGACCCTCCCGTGGAGGGCCAGCGATGCCGGTGACCGACGACCTCGTCGCGCTGTTCGAACGCGCCGGCCTCGACACCGTCTTCGGCTTCCCGTGTGAGCAGATGGACCCGTACTACGCCAGCATCGCCGACGCCGAGTTACGTCACGTCCTCGCCCGGAGCGAGGCGAGTGCGGCCGTCATGGCCGACGGCTACGCCCGCGCCAGCGGACGGGTCGGCGTCGTCGACGGTGTGGGCGGCCCCGGCGCGGCGAACCTCGGCGTCGGCCTCGTCGAGGCGGCCGGTGCCTCCTCGCCCGTCCTCGCGCTCACCGGCGACAACCCCGTGGCGACACGCGGCGACGGCGTCATCCAGGACGCCGACAACCGCGCCATCCTCGACCCGTACGTGAAGACGGGGTACGACGCGGTGACGCCCGACCGGGCCGTGGCGGACGCGACGGCCGCGCTCCGGGAGGCGGTCGGCGGCGTCCCCGGCCCTGTCCACCTCAACGTCCCCGAGGACGTGCTCCGCGCGGAGACGAACGACGACTCGGAGGAGCGAGCGGTCTCCGCTCGGTTCCCCGCGGAGCGTCCGCGTCCCGCCCTCGACGACGTCGACCGGACCGTCGACCGCCTCCGGAACGCCGAGCGACCCGTCGTCGTCGCCGGCGAGGGCGTCCACCGTGCGGGTGCGCAGGACGCGCTCGTCGCGTTCGTCGAGGCGACGAACACGCCCGTCGTCACGTCGATGAACGGGAAGGGAGCGGTCGCCGAGACCGAACCGTACGCGCTCGGTGTCGTCGGTCGCTGGGGGTTCTGTCAGGTGGCGAACGACGCCGTCGAGGACGCGGACCTCGTGCTCGCGCTGGGCTGTCGACTCGGCGAACTCACGACGGTCGGGTGGTCGCTACTGGACGACGACGCCGCGGTGGTCCACGTCGACCGGGACCCCGCCTGGCTCGGCCGGAACTACGACGCGGACGTGGCGATGGCCGCCGACCTCCGGGCCGCTATCGAGGCGCTGACCGACGCCCTCGACACCGACGACTTCGCGGGCCGCGCCTCCCGCGTCGAGTCGCTGGCGGCCGACCGTGCGAACTGGTACGAACACCACCGCGACGAACTGGAGAGCGAGAGGACGCCCATCCGGCCGGCCCGCGTCGTCGAGGATATCGGCGTCGCGCTCCCCGAGAACGGCGTCCTCGTCAGCGCGACCAGTTACTCCGGGTTCTTCTCGGGAGCGTTCTTCGAGGTGCCACGCGCGGGACTGGGCTACGTCCAGGCGCGTGGCAGCGACGGCATCAACTACGCGCTCCCACAGGCGCTCGGTGTACAGGTCGCCCGACCCGACGACCCCGTCGTCGCCCTGACCGGCGACGGCGGGGTCGGCTACCACGTCGCCGACCTGGAGACGGCCGTCCGAGAGGACCTCCCCGTCACCGTCGTCGTCGCGGACAACGCCATGCTCGGGTCGTCGAAGGCGAGCCAACTCGGGAACTACGCGGTCGACCAGTCGACCGATTTCGCGGCGGTCGACTACGCACAGGTCGCTCGTGGCTTCGGCTGTGACGCGGAACGTATCGAGGACCCCACTCGACTGGCCGGTGCGCTCGCCGAAGCCATCGACAGCGACCGCCCGACGCTGCTCGACGTAGTGGTCGACCCGTACGCCGCGCCGCCGGTGCTGGTGTAGCCGAGGTGGAACACGCCCGAACGACGATGTTACCTGTCGGCTGTCGAACTGGACGGTGGGTCCCCCTCAGGCCCACCTCCTCAGCGTCCTCGTCGCGCTCGAAGTCGTCGTGATGGGCACCGTCGTGCTCCTCGCGTACCCGGAGGGTGCGCTCCCCGCCCTTCCGGTCGTGCTCCTGTTCGGTGGCGCACTCTACCTCCGCGACCGCTCGAACTGACGAACGAACCGGGGGTGCGGCCGCTCAGAACACCGGGTCGTAGACGCCCGCACCGGTCTCCTCGTGGCGACGGACGAGCGCCTCGCGGAGGTACTCCTCACCGAGCATCGCCTCGACGTCGAACGGGCCGACGTCCCCGCCCGACCCGCGTTCGAGGATGTCGTCGACCGTCTCGGGGTCGCCGACGCCGTCACGGACGAGACGGTGGGCCTCGTTGACCAGCGCCGCGACGACGGGCGTCACGTCGTACGTCTCGTCGGTATCGGGCACGATGCAGGTCTCGCCGTCCCACTCGAAGAACCCCTCGCCGGTCTTCATCCCGAGTCGGCCCTCCTCGCGCATCCGCTCCATGCGCTCGCGGGACTCCGGTGGCGGGGCGTACCGGTCGCCGTAGGCCTCGGCGAGGTTGTCGACGGTGGCGAGGTGGACGTCCAGGCCGATGAGGTCGACGAACTCCAGTGGGCCGCGCTCGAAGCCGATGGCCTGGGCCGCGCCGTCGATGGCCGCCGGCGACGCCTCCAGTAGCTCCCACGTCGCGGCGCACTTGATGCTCGCCGACAGCCGCGAGAGGCCGTTCGCGCGGTACTCCGCACCGAGGACGACCGGGTGTTTGCCGATGGCCTCGGCCACCTCGACGGTCAGGTCGCGGGCCGCGGTGCTCGTCTCGTCGCCCGAGATCTCCACGATATCTCTCGGGATGGCAGGGTTGGCGAAGTGGAAGAGGACGACCCGCTCGGCGTGCGCGGAGTCGGCGGCGATGGCCGACGGCGTGAGCGAGGAGGTGTTCGTCCCGACGACGGCGTCCGGGTCGAGGACCGCGTCGAGGTCCGCGAGCAGCCCTCGTTTGAGGTCGAGGCGCTCCGGGACGGCCTCCACGACGAACCGGGCGTCGGCGAGTGCGTCGAGGTCCGTGTCGTAGTCGAGACGCTCGGCGGGCGTTCCGTTCGGCCCGAGCCCTGCCTCCGCGAGCGCGTCCGGGAGTTCCTCGCGGTGGTACGTCCGGGCCGCGTCCAGCGCGTCCGAATCTACGTCGACGAGCGTCACGCTGTTGCCGGCGTTGGCGAGCAGGCCCGCGATGTCCCGGCCCATGACGCCCGCGCCGACGACGCCCGTCCTCATGCGGACCCCTCCACGACCGGTTCCGGGTCGCGCTCGCCGGTGCCGAGTCTGGTCCGGGCGAGGTAGTAGCCCGCACCGACGGCGACGAGACCGACCCACACCGCACAGACCGTCGGCGACTGCGTGGCGAGGACGACGAACAACAGCGCGTTACAGACGACGGCGCTCGCGGCGAGGGTGGTGGTCGTGCGGCGGCCGACGTAGGACGGTACCGACGCGAACGCCTCGGGGCGACGACGCACCGCTCGAATCGCGGCGAGCATGACGGGGACGATGAGGAAGATGCCGCCGAAGCCGAGCAGCGTCCCGAGTCCCGCGACGGGTATCGGAGTGACGAGCGCGGCGACCGACAGCAGGTAGACGACGAGCAGGCCCCAGTGAGCGGTGCCGAACCGGTCGTTGGTCGCCGCCAGCACGCCGGGGACGAGGCCGTCGGCCGCCAGCGCGTCGAGGTACTTCGGGACGATGATGAACACGGCGTTGATGCTCGTCGTGATGGCGAACAGCGCACCGCCGACGACGAAGAACCCGCGCAGGCCGGGCGAGAGGAAGGCGGCGGCGGCGACGGTCAACGGCTGGTCCGACAGCGCCGCGACCCCGACGGACCCCACGGCGACGACGGCCGTGGCGACGTAGAGCGTGAGGACGACGGGGACGCTGATGGCGAGCGACTGGGGGAGCGTCACCGTCGCCTCCCGCACGTCGCCGCCGATGTCGACGACGAAGTTCGCGCCCAGACAGACGAAATAGAGGATGGCCGCGCCCGCGACGACGCCGACCGGCCCCGTCGAGAACAGCGGCGTCAGGTTCGCGGTGTCGACGGCCGGCGCACCGAAGACGACGAACACGCCGAGGGCGGCGACCAGCGCGACGAACAGCAGCACCTGCACGCGGGCGGCGACGTGGATGCCTCCGAGGTTCACGAGGAAGAACGCGGTGAGGACGAGGAACCCGACGACGACGGGGTCGACGGCGACCAGCGACTCCACGTACTGACCGAACGTGAGCGCGTAGAGCGGCAGGCCGCCGCCGAACATGCTCACGCCGAGCCCCCACGCCGCGAGGAAGGCGAGGAACGGCGAGACGAACTCGCGGGGGTAGCGGTAGTTCCCGCCGGTCGTCGGGAACGCCGCGCCGAGCATCGCCGTCGGGACGAGACCGAGCACGACGATGCCGAACGCGAGCGCGAACGAGACGAAGACGCCCGTCCCGGCGATTCCGGTCGCCACCCCGGTCAGACTGAACAGTGCCCCGCCGACGACGAGACCGACCTCGATGGCGACGGCGTCGAGCAACCCGACGTCACCGCCCTCGTGTTCGGTCACCGCGGAACGACCCCCTGTGACATGATGACGACTAACAGTCCGAGAGCAGGGAGAAAAGTCCTCGCCTCGTTCACACGACGGCGGGAGGACGCCGCGGGTCGGTCCGGGCGGTCACGAACGGTCGTGCGGGTCGGAGCGGTCGGGAGCGGTCAGTGCCGCTCGGCGATACGTTCCCCCACGTCGAGTCCGTTCCGAAGCGCGGCGTGGACCCGTGCCTCGCCGACGACCCAGTCGCCGGCGACGTAGAGACCGGCGGCCTCACACTCGCGGTGGGCGTTGCCCGAGAGGCCGTCGTTCGGGAGCGCGTAGCGCCAGCCCTGCGTGTCGGTCCAGTCCGGGTCGGCGACCCGGTCGTCGCCGAGCAGTTCCGTGACGTGACCGACGGACTGCCGGAGCACGTCCTGCGGGTCGTCGTCGATACGCTCGCCCGACCAGTCGTGGCCCATCTGCGCGACGAGCAGGCTCTCGCCGTCGGGGACGTGGCCCGGTTTCAGTTCCTCGCGGGAGAGCCAGCCCACCTGGTGGTTGCGGTCGGTGTTTACCAGCGCGTACCACGGCCGGTCGAGCGTGAACGGGTAGTGACAGACGGCGGTGAACACCGAGGCGTAGTCGACGGCCGCGACGGCGTCGTGGAGCGTCACCCGCCGACCGTCGTCCCACCGCGTCGTCGCCAGCAACTCGGCGGTCTGGGGTGCGGGCGGCGTGAGGACGAGCGTGTCGAAGGTGCCGAGGTCGGTGTCCTCCGTGTCGGCGAGCGACCAGTCGCCGTCCTCGCGCGAGACGGCACCGACTCGCGTCTCGCGGTGGACCGTCGCGTCGGTCCGGGCGAAGAGACGCTTCGCTATCTGCGTGATACCCGCCTCGTAGGTCCTCTTGCGCTCGTCGCCGTCTCGCCCCTCGGAGATGGCTCCCTCGCCGTCGAACGTCCAGACGGGGTCCTCGATTTCGACCAGACCGTCCGTGTCGAGTTCCTCGGTCAACAGGCGGGTCACACGCTCGTCGTCGTCCTTGACGTAGTTCGCGCCGTAGTCGTAGCGACAGCCCTCTCTCCGGCGGGTCGCCGCACGACCACAGACGCCGCGTGACTTCTCGAAGACGGTGACGTCCGCGCCGGCCTCGCGGAGGCTGTACGCGATTGCCGCACCTGCCGCCCCGGCCCCGACGATAGCGACGGTCATGGGCTATCAACGGCCGTCCGACGCAAAAAGCCGTGGACAGCGGTAGTTCACCGCGGTGTGGCTGCCTTCACTCGAACTCCCGGTCGCGGTCCCGGAGTCGGTCGCGCTCGTCTCGTGCCGCTCGTTCCTCGACGTTCTCCAGCGTGTCGGTCTCCAGCAGGCGTTCGAGTTTCGCCTCGAACTGCGCGTCGGTGAGTTCACCCGCGGCGTACCGGCGTCGAAGTGTCTCTAATGGCGTCTCGTCGGGGGCGCTCGACGGGACCGGTTCGGTCCGGTCCCTCTCGGCGTCGGAGTTCGACCCGGTCCCGAACCAGTCCTCGGCGCTCCCCCACCACTGCTCGCTCTCCCAGTGCGCTTCGCGGTCCTCGTCGCTGCCGAACAGGAGCGCCACGAGCGGGATCACGACGACGTAGCTGACGAGCATCAGTGCGAGCCACCACTCCTGCCCCGTGAACAGCGCGGCCAGCCAGAGACCGGTGAGAACCGTCGAGGCGACGCTCACCGGGTTCTCGCGGAGGCGGTCCATCGGTGAGTCGGCACTCATCCTCGGGACGTTTCGGCGAGGACGGCAAAAGTACTTCCCGGCACACCGGGGCGGTCCCACCGCTCACCCCAGACGGGACGCGAGCGACCGGAGACGGTCGCTGCCACCACGAACGAACGGAACGCCGTGGCCCGGACAGAGCGCCTCGAACGCTCCCGCCCTACCCTCGAACGCCCGGACGCTCGCTCGCAACTCCCGCATCGAGTAGCTGTCGCCCCAGAACGGCGGGGTCAGTTCGCCGTCGGTCTCCCACAGCAGGTCGCCGACGAACGCGACGCCGTCGTCGTGGACGTAGGCCGTGTGGCCGGGGTTGTGTCCCGGCGTGTGGTAGGCGGTGAACCCGCCGATTCGGTCGCCCTCGTCGACCGGTGTGAGCGTCACGTCGTCAAGGTCGAACACCTCGCGGGCGACGCGGTGGAACGACCCCTTGTGGTGGAGCCACGGCGGGTCGCGCTCCCCCCGGGCGAGTGCCACGTCCTCGGCTCCGAGGTAGACCTCGGCGTCGAACAGTGGGCCCCCGAGCAGTCGTGCCAGCGGCGTCAGACCGCCGACGTGGTCGAGGTCGTAGTGCGTCAGGAGGACCCGTTCGACGTCGGTCGGACGGTAGCCCGCCGCGGCGAGTTCCGAGCGGAGCGACCGGCGATTGACCGGCATCCCCGTATCGACGAGCGTCACGCCGTCGCCGTCGTCGAAGACGTAGGCGTTGACGACCAACGGTTCGGTCCAGCCCAACTGGAGGCGTACCGTATCGTCACGAACCCGTTCCATGCCCGACGGAGGCACCGTGTGGGGAAAAGCCCGTCCACCGAACCGGGCGGTCGGCCGAGGGGTCGTCGGTCACGTCTCCCGTTCCGGGTCCCGGTCGAACAGGTTCTCTGCGGCCTCGACGCTGTCGGTCCCGTCGAGCCGAGCACGCTTGCGCTCGAACTGCTCGTCGGTCAGTTCGCCACGGGCGTACCTGAGTTCGAGGACCGCTCGCGCGTCGTCGGTGTCGTCCTCGTCGGCGAGCAGTCGCTCGACGCGGCCCTCGAACTGCGCCTCGCTGAGTTCGCCCGCCGCGTAGCGCCGCCGGAGTTCGGCGAGGGCGTCGTCGGTAGCCGGCGACTCGTCGGCCGGGTCACGTCCTGTCGGCTCGGATACGTCGGTCGGACCGTCGACCGAGCGTTCACGTCTCGACAACCGTAGCGCGTACAGGAGCAGCGACAGCGGGACGCAGACGAACAGAGCGAACCCCACCACACCGAGCGCACCCAGCGTGACCGGTGCAGTGAGCAGAACCGTCAGCGCGAACGCCGCCAGGACACCGGCGAGAAGTCGGGTTCGAGGGGCGGAGGACCAGTCCATACCCCGACACGTAAGCCGAGACACTAAGCTTCTCGTGTTCCGTCTCGATACGGCCGGACTACAGCGACGTGGAGACGTACGGTCCGTCCTGGTAGTAGCCCAGTTTCTCGCGGTAGTACTGGCGGACGCCGATGCCGGAGATGACCGCGAGTTTGTCGAAGCCGGCGTCGCGGGCGCGGCGTTCGGCCTCGCCGAGCAGGCGCTTGCCGAACCCCTTGTGCTGGAAGTCGTCGTCGCTGTCCAATCCGACCCCTACTTCGTTCCCGTAGACGTGGAGTTCGCGGACGATGGCGGCGTTCTCCAGTTCGCGCCGGACCGGGTCGTTCGGGAACCGCAGGCGACAGAACCCCACGAGCAGGTCCTTCTCGGGGTCCTCGTAGGAGATGAACTGCTCGGTGCCGCCACACACCTCGTAGGTGAGCGTATCGAGTTCGACGGACTCGGGTGACTCGTCGTTCATCCCGACCTCTCGACAGCGGATGCAGTCACACGTCCAGCCGTGTTCGTCCATGCGCTTGCGGGCGAGTTGGCGGAGGTTCGACTTCCAGACACCCGCGTCGATGAAGTCCGCGGGGATGTCCCGCTGGACGCGCTGGAGGCGGGTGTACTTCGGAATCATCGACTTGATCTCGGCGACCAGCTCGGCGGCCTCCTCGTTGGTGAGCGGGTCGTACTCGTCGCGTCGCCACATGTCGTACGTTCGGGTGCCGCGGACGACGAGTGTGGGGTATATCTTCAGGTAGTCGGGCCGCCAGTCGGTGCTCTCGAACAGTTCCCGGAAGTCCTGGAGACACATCTCCTTCGTCATGCCGGGCTGGCCGGGCATCATGTGGAAGCCGACTTTGAACCCCGCGTCCCGTAGACGGCGGTTGGCGTCGACGCTCGCCTGGATACCGTGGCCGCGGTGCATCTCGCGGTTGATGCGCTCGTAGGTCGTCTGGACGCCGACCTCTACCTTCGTCCCACCGAGCGCGAGCATCCGATCTATCTGCTCGGGGTCACACCAGTCGGGTTTCGTCTCGAAGGTGGTCCCGATGTTCCTGACGTCGGCCGTCTCGTTCTCCGCGATGACGTCTTCGAGGTACCGGAACTCGTAGTCCGCGGGGTCCTGCGCGAAGCTCTCGTCCTGGGCGGGTTCGGGCTCCTTCTCGACGTCGTAGTCGTTCATCGCCTCCAGACACCGCTTGACGAAGTGCTCCTGGTAGTCGTGAGAGCGGGCGGTCATCGTCCCCCCCATGACGATGAGTTCGGCCTTGTCGACGGGGTGGCCGATTTCGCGCAACTGTTCGAGGCGGAGCGTGACCATCCCGTACGGGTCGTAGTCGTTCTGGACGCCGCGGGCGGCGGCCGGTTCGTGGCCGGTGTAGCTCTGGGAGGAGTCGAACTCGCTCGCGGGGCCGCCGGGACAGTAGAGACACTTCCCGTGGGGGCACATGTGCGGCGAGGTCATCACCGCGATGGGCGAGACGCCGGAGGCGGTGCGGACCGGTTTCCGCCGGAGGACGGGTTCGAGGTCTGCGCGATGCTCGGGGCCGGCGTGGTCGAGAATCTCGGAGTTCTTCGGGACCTTCGGGGCGGAGAACTCCGAACAGACCGATAGCTTCTCGCTCTCGACGTCGTCGCGTTCGACCTCGCCGTCGAGGATGCGCTGGACGAGCGCCTCACACGCCTGTTCGAACGCCTCGGTCTCGGTCGCCTCGCTGCTCATTCGTTGCCGGAGCGAGGCGACGGGGAGACAAGAGGCTGTGGTTTCGGTGTGTCGCCACCCACGGACCGGTCGGTTCGGAGGCCTTCGCGGGCCAGATCCGACAGCGCCCACCGACGGTCGGGGCCGGACGTCGGCAACGGCGGGTATCGAACGCTACGCGCCGACGGTCCACTGTCTGAGGACGCTCCGATTCCCCGTCACTGCACCGGAGGGGAGACCCATCCGACCCCGGTGGAGTTCCCTCTCCCATACCCGATGCTGTACACTGCCACTCACGAACCGATAGCCACGTTACCAAGATTGACGAGGGGTCGTGAGCAACGAGTCAGCCGCGTCGCCTCCTGGCCGGCGGCCAATCGGGTCGGCCGACGACGGCCCGCTCAGGCGAGGTCCGCGATGGCGTCGACGACGGCGTCGACGACGGTGTCGCGTTCGCCGGCCACGAACTCGATGCGGTCACGGCCGCCGCGGGCTTCGATACCGGCGTTCTCGACGTGCTCGCGGGCGGCGTCGGCCACCGCTCGGGTGTCGAGGTCGAACGTCGAGCGGACGCGGAGTTCGTCCTTCGCGACGCCGAGCGTGACGAACGCGCCGTCACGGTTGCGTCGGTGGACTTCGTCCAGCAGGATGTCCGTCGACGGGAAGTCGAAGCGGTGGGTGAACGCGTCCGTGTCGAGGACGGCGAAGGCGACGCCCCCCTCGGCGCGTTCGTCGAGGTTGGCCTCGGCCGTCTCGACTTCGGTGGCGAGTTTCTCGCGGAACTGCTCGCTGACGCTGTCGACGAGCGCCTCGCTGTCCTCGAACAGGAGGTCCTCGACGAGTTCGCGCTTGTCCTCGTAGGACTGGTAGTACGCTTCGAGCGCGATGGCCTCCTGGAGGTGCTCGACGTCGCCCGTCTTGTAGCCCGCGTCGGCCGCGAGGTCCACGTACTCGCTCGGAGCCTCCTCCCAGAACGAGGCGGCGGGGAGGTGACGCAGGTCCTCTCGGACGGCGTCGTCGACGTGGACGGCGACGGCGGTGGCGAGCGCGGTGGCGCTCGTCGCCGTCTCGCTCTCGCCGGCCGGCGCGACGACCACGTCGGCCGCCTCGGACACACCCTCGTCGACGGTTCCCGCGTCGACGACGACGCGGTCGGCACCGTAGACGTCGAGCAGGCCGAACCCGTCGAGCGAGTCGCGGGTCGCGCCGACGCCCGCGAACACCATCAGCGGGATCTTCTCGTCGTGGCGGTCGCGGTTCGAGAGCATCGAGGAGACGTCCTTCGTCGCGTCGTCGAGGTCGTAGACCGTCTCCAGCGGGCGGCGGTCGAAGTAGTGGTAGACGGCGTCGCTGGAGGCGTGTTCCTCGCGGAGCAGGGGGAGGACGGCCCGCTCGATGGCGGCACCGGCGAGGTAGCCGTCGACCGTCGCGTCGTGGCGGACGACGATGGGTCGGGACTCGATGATGGCGCGACGAATCGCGGTGGCGGCCTCGCGGGTCTCGTCGAGGACGGCGTCGACCGCGTCGTCGGCGGCGAGCGGGTCGACGTCGGCCGGCCGAGCACGCTCGTCGAGCGCGTCGTCCATCCGGCCGGTGACCGTCGCGGCCTCGTCGTCGTCGAGGACGACCAGCGCCTCCGTCTCGATCTGGAGTTCGCCGCGGCGTTCGCGGACCTCCCCGTCGAGTCGGACGAGGTCCCTCTGTTCGACGTCGGGGTACGCGCGGACGCCAGCCTCGACGAACGCCGCACAGTCGACGAGGCCGGACTCGTCTCGCAACTCGAAGACGGTCGGCCCCGAGGTCTGGCGCACGTCGACGATACGGCCCTCGAGTCGGACGACATCGCCGACCAGGTCGCTCAGCACGTCGATACTGACACGCTCGACGTCCGCAGTCGCGTCGGGTTCCGGTTCGGACTCGGCGCTCGTCTCGGCGTCACGCTCCTTCGTGACGACGGCCGAGCCGTCGGTCGCCGTTTCGGCCGCCGTGCCCTCACGACGGTCGGCGTCGGTGTCGGCGTCGGCGTCAGCCGCAGCGGACGCGTTCGAGGCGTCGTCCGACTGGGCGTCGTCGGTCCCGTCGTCGTCGTGCGAGGCGTTCGACGGTTCGGGGCTGGAGGTCGTGACGGTCGGCTCGGGGTCGTCGTCCTCGTCGTCCTCGTCGGCGAGGTAGGTCCCCTCGTCGCTGGAGGGGTCGTCGACGAGCGCGCCGCGGAACTCGCGGTCGGCCTGCCGGATGGACCAGCCGAGGTCGATGTTGCCGTTGTCACGGACGCCCTTCACCTGCACGTAGACGTCGTCGCCCTGCTCCCACGTGAGACTCTCCAGTCGGCGGTCGATTTCGCTGCGGTGGAGAAGACCGGTGACGTGGTCGCCGATGTTGACGAAGACGCCGAACTCGGCGTAGCCGTCGACGGTCCCGCGGTAGAACCGACCCTTGGTGAGCTGGTTGGGAGTGGTGCCTTTGAACTCGAAGACGACGTCTTCTTCGTGACTCGAACAGATGCGGCCGTCGGTCGACGTGCCGCAGATGATACAGCTACCCATTACTCGACTGTTCCTGCCCGGCTTGAAACGGTTGTCGGATTGGCTTACACCGACATCCCGTGCGAACGCTCGGACGTGTGGACGCCGTATCGGCCCAGACCGAGGGGTAGCGACCCTCAGCGGCCGACCGTCGACCCGGTGGACGAGCTTCCGGCGGCGACGGCCGCGCCGCGCCGCGCCGTCCTCCGCCCCGTGGCCGCGGCCGTCTCCTCGGTCACGTTCGTCGCCGGGCCGACGAGATTCACGCCGAGGAGCGCCTCCAGCGCGAAGACGCCGCCGAAGGCGTAGCCGAAGACGAACAGCCCAGGAACCAGCGCCGCGAGGAGGGCGACGGGCGGCGAGAGGTCGTGGACGACGACGAGGCCGACGACCAGCAGGACGAACCCGTACGCCGCGGTGAGGACACGGAGCGCGGGTATCGGCGCTCCCGACAGCGCACAGGGAGCGGTCGCGTAGGCGACGACCTGGACGGTCTGGCTCACACCGCCCCGGTTCTCCGCGAGACCGACGACCGAGAGCGCGAGGAAGACGAGCGTCTGGAGCGCCGCGGCGAGGTGGAGCGCCAGCGGCGCGAGGATGAGGGCGGCCACGAGGAAGGCGAAGACGAGCAGGCCGGTCGGCCGGCCGTCGACGCCGGGCAGTGGGTCGGATTCGAGAGTGAGACGGACGCCGACGTGGCAGAGCGCGACGACGACGGCGAACACCAGCCCCGGAGCCTGGTCGCCCGGCGCGATGCCGGTGACGAAGAAGCGGCGGGGGCGAATCAGTACCTCGACCCACGCTCGGGCGATGCCGAACGGTCCGCGGTCACGACCCCCCTCGGTGGTCTCCACCCACTGCGTCACGGGTCGAGAGAGTAGCGGTCGGCGCATGAGGGTTCCGGAGTCGTGGCCGGCCGCCGGACCAAAGTTATATAAGCTTTCTGTAATAACAGTATTTCGTGAAAGACATCTCGAGGCGACGGTTGCTCGCGGTCGGGCTCCTCGGGCGGACCGTGACGCTAGCGGGCTGCCTCGGACGGTCGAGCGCCGAACACACTCCCGAGTCGACGGCCCCGGACCGCGAGGCACGCGACCAGTCGTCGACGTCGTCCGAACCGGACTCGTGGGGCGTCGGCGACCGGCAGCCAGAACAGTGATTACCGACCGGCCGAACCGCTCTCGACGTGAGACGAGAACAGACGCGCCGTCTCCTCGGAGTCGATGGAGCGACCGGCGTCGCCGCCGAGAACGCGGTTCGTCGAGCGGTGCTCGGCGTCGAGGGCGTCCACGAACTCGAAATCGACCTCGGTAGTGGCTGGGTCGACGTCGTCGGCGAGGACGGGGCCGTCGAGCGAGCGGCCGAGGCGATTCGGGCGCTGGGCTACTCGGTCCGCTAACGCTGGTCGAAGAACAGCACGCCCAGGGAGAACCCGATGCCCAGCGCCACCCCGAACACTAGCACCTCCGGGAGCGACATCCCGACGAGCGTCCCGACCACCACGACGCCGGTCATCGCGGCCAGGAACCCGACGACGGCACGCCCGAGGTTCTCCCGGCGAAACCCGACCCTCATCGCTGGAGGCGGGCGCTCCCCGCCGTCACCTCCACGAGGCCGTCCGACTCGAGGTCCGCGAGGAGTCCCTCCAGCCACTCGCGACCGAACTCGCCGTCGGGCGTGTAGTCCACCCTGACACGGTGGCCGAGCGTGTCGAGCGCCAGTTCGTCGTGTTCGCGCAGGAGTTTGACGACCCGGCCGCGGAACATCCGCCGGGAGCCCTCGAACTCCGGCTGTGTCGGTACGTCGGGCGCGGTGAAGTCACCCGACGCGTAGGCGTCACACCACTCGCGCCACGGACAGTCGGCCTCGTCACAGCGCGGGGTCTGCCCGCACGCGACCCCACCCAGTTCCATGATGGCGTTGTTCCAGACGCGGGACTCGCCGTCGGGCATGAGGTCGTTGGCCGCCGCCTCGAACGCACCGTCGTCGTCCGGCACCGAGAACGCGCGGTGGAGGACGCGCTTGACGTTCGTGTCCACGACGGCGTCGCCCCGGTCGAACGCGAACGACGCCACGGCGTTGGCGGTGTAGGGACCGACGCCGTGGAGTTCCTGGAGCGCGTCGGGTGTCTCGGGGAACGCGCCGTCGAAGTCGTCGACGACCTGGTTGGCCGAGGTGTGGAGGTACTTCGCGCGGTTGTTGTACCCCAGCGAGTGGTCCGTCCAGAACCCGACCACGTCGGCGCGGTCCGCGGCCGCGAGGTCCTCGACGGTGGGCCACTCCGCGAGGAACTCGCGGTACGCTTCGGCGACGCGGCCGAGTTGGGTCTGCTGGCTCATCACCTCGCTGACGAGGATGCGGTACGGGTCGGTCGTCTCGCGCCACGGGAACGAGCGGTGGTCGGCCTCGTACCACTCGACGAGCGCCCGCCTGACGCCCTCACGCTCGCCGTCGGCGAACGCCGTCTCTGTCATACCCGTGTGTCGCTCGCGGGCGGTTTAGCGGTGGTGATTCGACTGGCGCACCGGCCCCGAGCGAAACCGGTTTGACCCACGCCACACCACGTCAGGGGGAATGAGTCTCGACGACCTCACCGACGCCGTCGACGCCGCCTACGCGGACCTCGGCGACGGCCACGCGCTCGCCCTCGACCGGGAGACGAAGACCGAACTCGCGCTCCTCGAAGCCGGTCTCGGCCCCGAGGAGACCGACGACCTGCTCAAGCGTGCGGTCCACCTGCTCTTCCAGTCGACCGTCGAGACCGGCCGCCTCGACGCCCACCTCCGCCGCGAGTACGGCGTCACCTACGACGAGTACCTCTCGGGGATGACCTACGAGGAGATGACCGGCGCGCCGGACCCGCCCGAGAACGACGGACGCCGGTATCAGTTCTAACCGACCTTTTATCCACGAGTGGGGCGGCGAAGCCGCCCCACAGGGTAAAAGCTCGACCAAAAGGATTCGTCACTCACTTCGCGCTCTCCGAGCGCTCCGTTCGCTCCTCACCCCGCTCGGCGCTGGTGCGCCTCACGGCGAACCGCGCTCGTTACACTCGCGCGGATAGTGTGTTTTTTCCAGCCGACCTCAGCTGATTCAACTGTTAGACACAGAGCGTAAGTGTGTCAAAAAGAGGCTCAATCTCCCACGATTCTGCCAGCTTCGTCGTGCTTGCATATAGGGGGCGAGTTGGTTACAGCGGAGAGTGGCCAAATAGTCCGCTGGCGGTGATTCGAAGTACGTTTCTGGTCACTTCACGGGCGACCCTTGGTACTCTCCAGCCGCTCTATGAGGTGTTCGACGACGTATCTCGCGTCCTCACCGACGCCGTAGAGGAGGCCCGATCCACGAGTGTAGAGCCAGTGGAGGCCGACAAAGTACAGTCCTGGTGTATCGGTTACGCCTCGTCGGTGCACCGGATAATCAAACTCGTCACGGTCCACGGATTCGATCCACGAGAAGTCGGCCTGGTAGCCGGTCGCCCAGACTATGCTCCGAACGTTCGCCGCGACGAGGTCAAGTTCTGGAACCGATTCGACAGCAATCTCGTTGGGAGCCGGTAGTGTGAACTCTGGCTCAGGAGCGTCCACGTCGGCCGTCTCCAGGAACTGCTCGATGCCCTCGACGAGTTCGACGTAGAACAGGTAGGCGTTACGGAGGTTCTCTTCTACGTCGTCCGCAAGATGGATTCGGCCGTCCTCGACGCCGACCACTCGTCCGAGCAGGGTCATCCCATCGTCTGCGAGTTCGAGGAGGTCAATCTCTTGACCTCCATCTTTTCCCGAGACGTACGCCGACGGAGCGAACCGGGCAGCAGGTGATTCGAGGTCATCGACCGTAGTCTGGAAGCCACCCATCATCTCCAGCCAGTGCCCGACGTCCCGCCCTCGGTAGCGACGTGGCAGTTTGGGTGCAGAACCTACCGAGAGGTAGACGTCACGACCGCTTTCGTGGAGTTCCGACGCAATCTGCGCGCCGGACTGACTGGACCCAACCACGAGGACGGGACCCCTGGGAAGCGCGTCGGGGTTGGTGTACTCGCTGGAGTGTAGCTGATGAACTGCCATAGGAATCCCGTCCGTAACGTCGGGAGTCCGGGGTTCTTGAAATGATCCCGTCGCCACCACGACGTTCGCCGCCTCGTAGGTCCCGTCCGTCGTTTCGATGCTGAAGCCTGTGGTGTCGGCTCGAACCGCCGTCACCTCGACGCCGAGTCGTACCGGGAGGTCGAACCGCTCGGCGTACTCCTCGAGGTACGCGATCACCTCCTCGCGTGAGAGGAAGCCCTCCGGATCGTCCCCATCGTACGGGAACCCGGGGAGTCGATTCCACGAATTCGGGGTGACGAGCGTGAACGAGTCCCAGCGTTCGGTCCGCCACCGCTCACCGACGCGATCTCGTTCGAGGACGATGTGGTTACTTTTTGCCTCTGTCAGGTGGAAACTCGTTGCCAGCCCCGCCTGTCCCCCGCCAATGACAACGGCATCGTAGTGAGCGTCCATTACATGGTCCTACACGCCTGATTAGGCGATGAGCGTTGCGCAGGTCCGTACGGTTATGGCTTCGCAACCTCGACTGTTCGAGTCGAGTGGTTGCTGAACGCGCCCTCCGTGCTCGGCGCGACGAATAGAATCATCTCGTTACTGATAGCTGGCTGGAGATACACACGCGGCACGTGTCTATCAATACCGGCAAAACGGATGTCCGGTTCAGCTCACGTCCGCGATGGACTCCAGCAGCAGGTCAGCCGCGAGGTCGATTTCCCGTTCGGTCACGTCGAGCGGCGGGAGGAGACGGAGGGTGCGGTAGCCACAGCCGAGCGTGAGGAACCCACGCTTGAGCGCCGACTCGATGACGGCGTCGCGGAGCGCCTTCGTCTCGAAGTCGAGTGCGAGCATCAACCCGAGGCCACGAACGTCGGTGATACAGTCGAGGCTCGCGTCTTCGAGGCGTTCGACCATCTGCCGACCACGTTCGGTGGCGTTGTCGAGCAGGTCGTGTTCGTGGATGGCGTCGATGGTGAGCGCCCCCTGCGCGCTGGCGAGGATGTCGCCCGCGCCCCACGTCGAGGAGATGCGCGACCCCTCGTCGGGGAACAGGTCCTCGTTGGCGACGGTCGCTCCGACACGCAGACCCTTCGCGCCGGTGATGACGTCCGGTTCGATGGGGTAGTGGTCCGCGCCCCACATCTTCCCGGTCCGGCCCATCCCGGACTGTATCTCGTCGGCGACGATGGGGATACCCAGTTCCTCGGTGACGGCGGCGACCTCGTCCATGAACGCGTCGCTGGGGATGCGGTAGCCGCCCTCGCCCTGGATGGGTTCGAGGATGAGGTAGGCCACCTCGTTCGGGTCGACGAACCCGGTGTCGGGGTCGAGCATCCGCCGAAGCTGTGAACCGTCGTCGGTGAAGAAGCCACACGAGCAGGTCGAGGCGTCACACGCGCTATCGTCGCAGTACGGTACGTCGTGGATGCCGGCCACCTCGGGGTAGTCGCGGCGGTAGACGGACTTCGAGCGGTTGAGCGAGAGCGCACCGAGCGTCCGGCCGTGGAACGCGCCGTGGGTCGTGATGCCGTACTGCCCCTCGGTGTGGTCGTAACAGATCTTGATCGCGTTCTCGACGGCCTCCGCGCCGGAGTTCGAGAGGAAGACGGTGTCCATGTCGTAGTGACTCGTCGCCTCGGTGAGTCGGCGCATCAGACCCGCTGGGCCGGGCATCCCGTCTTCGGTGACGTCCTCGCCGGAGACGTAGAAGTCCTGGCCGGCGATCTTCATCGGGTCGACGAGGTCGAACTCCGCGAGCGGGTCGAGGATCTTGGGGCTGTTGTAGCCGAGCGGTGCGGCCCCGACGTGGCTCGTGAAGTCCATGAGGACGTTCCCGTCGACGTCGGTACAGAACGGTCCGGCCGCGTCGCCCGTGAGGTCCCAGACGAAGTCGTAGACGTACGTGCTCCGTGCGGCGTACTCTCGGTGTTCGGCCGCCCATCGCCGGGCCTTCTCGCCCGGCATGGAGCGCACCTGTGGTTCCGCCGTCTCTCGGTTCATGCCGCCGTTTGGTACTAACTCACTAAATAAGGCTACGGGTTCGGGACGAAACTTGCGAACGCCGGGGGGTTATCCGTCGGCCGCCCGCCGTCAGAGCAGGACGACGAGGCTCACCCCCGCCGCAGCGAGGGTCAGGCCGCCGCTCCACATCGAGACGCGGTAGCCGAACGAGCGGGTCGGCCCGGCGAGCGTGAGTGCGGCCTTGACGGCGATGCTGGAGATGGTGGCGACCATCACGCCGACGACGGCGGTCTGTGCCGAGACGGTCCCACCCGTGTAGAGGACGACGGCCGAAGTGGTCGCGCCGGCACTGGAGACGAGTCCGGAGAGCGCCGCCGCGAGGTAGAACCCCTGGTCGCCGAGCGTCGCCTGTGCGATGGCGCTCCCGACGAGGACGACGGCGAACAGCGCACCGAACCCCAGCGCGTTCCGGAGCGAGAACGGACTCTCCAGGTCGACCTCGACCGACTGCGTCCAGTCGGCGGTGAACGCCGCGATACCGACGCTTCCGAGGATGACCACCCCCAGCGGGAGCACGAGACCGTACAGCGGGTCCCCCCCGAACGTGAACGCGAGGACGATGAGCAGGTTCCGTGCGGCCATCGCGGCGTCGGCGAGCAGGACGGCCGCGACGGCGTAGGAGACGGCGTCCGGACGCTGGCGGACGTGGTCGAGCATCGTCCCGACGACGGCCGTCGAGGAGACGAGGCCGCCGAAGAAGCCGGTCACGGCGATTCCCCGAGAGCCGTAGGACTTCACGATGGCGTAGTTGACGATACCGATGGCGGCGACGCTCACGACCAGTAGCCAGACGGTCCGTGGCTCGAAGGTGAGCGGGACGTCACCGACCGCGATACGCGTCTCGCCGGCCGGGAGCAGGGGGTAGACGACGAACGCGAGCACGCCGAACTCGACGGTCGACCGGAGTTCGTCGCGGCTCAACCCCCACGCGAACGAGTGGAGTTCGCGTTTCAACACCAGCAGCAGCGTCGAGAGGATGGCGACGGTCGCACCGACGCTGACGTAGCCCGACCCGACGAGTACGCCCACGCCGTAGGCGACGAGCATCGACGTCGCCGTGGTCAGCGACAACCCCTCGTCCTCGTCGAGTAGACCACGGACGACGAGCGCCACCCCCATCACGACGACCAGCACGGCACCCACGGTGAGGAGTCCGTCACGCTCGACGACGGTGAAGACCGCTCCCATGAGCGTGATGAGCGAGAACGTCCGCACGCCCGCAGACCGGTGTGACCACTCCCGCTCCATCCCCATGAACAGACCGAGTGCCCCGGCGACGAGCACCCGGAGGAGTGCCCCGTCGAGCGTGGCGAGCTGTTGTGACATACGTAGTTCTACATAGCACTCAACAGTACTTAACTCGGTAGCTTGCGACGGGGTTTTTAACAGTTCGTTCCCACGGAGCGGTATGGATTGGTCCGCTCTCGACCGGGGACGGGCCGCGTGGGCGCTCCTCGGTCTCGTTCTCGCCGTCTCGCTCCTCCTGGTGTTCTACTCGTTCGTCGGGACGTTCGTGTTCGGTCTGTTCCTCTACTACGCCACGAGACCCGTCTACCGCCGACTGAAACGGCACATCTACCCGCCGAGTCTCGCCGCGGCCGTCTCCATCTTCGTCCTCGCGCTCCCGGCGCTCTTGCTGTTGGTGTACGTCGTCCTCATCGCGTTACAGGAGGTCAGTAGCTTCACCAGCGCGGAGAACGCCGACCTCGGCCCGCTGGAACCGTACGTCACACCGTACTTCGACCTCTCCAGTGAGTTCCAGAACCCACAGGAACTCCTGAACGACCCGAACAACCTGTCGCTGCTGGAGGGCGGCACGAGACAGCTACTCGACTCGGTGGGGTTCATCGGTAACGGCCTGTTCCACCTGTTCATCATGCTCGCACTGGCGTTCTACCTCCTGCGGGACGGCCCCCGCCTCTCTCGGTGGGTCCGCAACCGCTTCGCCGACGACCGGGGGGTGTTCGAGCAGTACGCGCGGGCCGTCGACACGGACTTCGCCTCCGTCTTCTTCGGCAACATCCTCAACGCCATCATGACCGGCCTCATCGGGGCCATCGCCTACACGCTCCTCAACGAAGTCGCACCGGGGACGCCGGTTCCGTATCCGACGCTCCTCGGTCTGCTTACCGGCGTCGCCAGCCTGATTCCCGTCGTCGGTATGAAACTCGTCTACCTGCCCGTCACGGGCTACCTCGTCTACAGCGGTCTCCCGGAACTCGACAACCTCTGGTTCGTCGCCGTCTTCTTCGCCGTCTCGTTCGTCGTCGTCGACTCCATCCCCGACTTCCTGTTGCGGCCCTACGTCAGCGGCCGGAACCTCCACATCGGGATGGTGATGTTCGCGTACATCTTCGGGCCGTTGCTGTTCGGGTGGTACGGCATCTTCCTCGGCCCCATCGTCCTCGTCCTCGCGTACAACTTCGCCAGCCTCGTCCTCCCGGAACTGCTCGCCGGCGAGGAGATGACGCCTTACGCCGTCGACCCCGGTGCGATGACGGCGCAGTCGCTCGAAGAACGAACGACGACGGAACCGCTCACCGACGACCCGACCGGGGAGGGGCCCGCAGGCGGAGCCTCGGCGGACGGGACCGATTAGGCCTCGACGTCGACTTCCCGGTCGACGTACTGTGCCTCCCACTCCTGGCGCGCTTCGAGTTCACGCCGCCCGCGAGCGGTCATCGTGTAGAAGTTCGTCCGGCGGTCCTGTTCACCCTTCTCGATGAGTGCCTTCTCGACGAGCGTGTCGAGGTTCGGGTAGAGACGGCCGTGATGGATCTCCTTCTCGTAGTACTCTTCCAGTTCGTCTTTGATCGCGAGACCGTGTGGTCGCTCGCTCCCGGAGATGACGTACAGCAGGTCACGTTGAAACCCGGTCAAGTCGTACATATGTCTTCTTGAAACTATCACGGACGGATGTATAAACATGTCGGCATCCGGGTAGCAACGAACGACCGGCACCGTCGGCGGGGCGTCGGGAGAAATCCGGCCACGTGGGCGACACCGGGTGCCCATCTCTCACCCGCAGGCCCCGGAGCGAACGACTGACTTATCTCGCTTCCGACGAGTAGGTGTGGTATGGAAGAAGTGCTCTTCGAATCCGAGACGCGACTCGACCGTGCAACCATCGCCGAACACCTCCGAGCGGTCGCAGACAAGCTGGAAGCCGGCGACCCGGTCGTCCTCTCGGCGGGCAGCGAGTCCGTGACGATGGACGTCCCCGCCCGCCCGACGTTCGAGGTGAAAGCCGAACGCGAGACGGGGTCCGGTGCGCCCGAGTTGAGCGTCGAGTTCGAGTTGGAGTGGGACGAAGGACAGGACGACGACGGCGGCACGGACGGGTCGTTCTCCGTCGAGTAGACCGCGCTCCGTCCCCGCCGGCGACTACCTCTGACTCTGCCGTTCGTGTGTCGACCGGTCGGTCGACACCGGACGCTCCGGGCCGTCGGCTCGACGTCTCGAAGCGGTCGACGAGAACGACGAAGCGGTCGCTCCGTGTCGTGACGTAGGAAAGGAAGCGGGCCGAGCCGAAAACACGGCCGGGCCCGCCGCCCTGAAATTGGTCCCCGCTGACGCTTCGGCCCTCCAAGCGAAGCGTCGAATTCTACAAATCGCCACAGGGGCATAAACCTACCGGCACCGGCTCAGATGTGCTCCTCCTCCAGTACCCAGCCGATGGCCCGTTTGTAGTACGTGAACATCTGTCTGACGCCTTCGTGGCGCATCTCGTCGCTCTCCAACTCCTCTTTCAGGAACTCGTACTGCTCTCGGATCTCCTCTTCGTCTCGCATGGCTCGGGCTACGCACGCGGCGACCAAAGGTGCGTGGCCCGCGAACGGACTCAGAGCCGGTCGAGTCGAGCCAGACCGTGCCAGATGGCGTCGACCAGCCGGTCCTCGGCGGCACGCGCGTCGGTGGGGACGGCCTCGCCGTCGGCCTCGTCCCACCCCCGTGTCAGCGCGTCCTCGATGACCGTCAGCGAGTGGTTCTCGAAGTTGTTCATCCCGCGGAAGTCCTCCAGCGCGTCGCGCTGTGTCCCGCCGAACGTGCCGTTGGTGGTCTCCGTCTCGGCGTCGAGGAAGCCCAGCGCGGCGAGCGCGGCCTGCACCTGTGTCGCCGTCTCACCGGACAGTTCGCGGGTCTCGTCGGGTTCCTCGCGGGCGAGCAGTGTGACGTCGTATATCTTGAACACCCGTTCGAGTTCGTCGATGGGGTGGTTGTGGTCGTCGACGCGCACGTCCACCCAACGGTCGTTCTTCCCGTCGTAGCCGCCCTCGGGTTTGGCGACGGAGAGCGCCGCGGACTGCTCGCCACGCTTGTCGCCGCCCGCATCGTTGCCCGCGTGGAGCGCCGCGATGAGGCGCTCGGGGAGGCCGCCCTCGCTCTCCTCGAACGTTTCGGCCATCGCGTCGAGCGTCTCGGCGTTCTCCAGGATGTTCCCCTGGACCGTGTAGTGCTCGCCCTGCCGGTCGCTCGCGTAGTCGAAACACTCCTCGCCGGTGAACGCCGCGACGGAGCCGTCGGTGCCGTCGGTGCCGACGACGCCGACCTGTCGGGAAGCGCGTTCCTCGTCGTCTTCGGTCAGTTCCTCGATGGCCGCCGCGGCGCTGTGACCTTCGCGGAGTAAGTCGAGGCCGTCCGGGCCGTACGCGACGTTGGCGAAGCTCTGGGTGGCGACGGCGCCCGCGTCCGCACTGACGAACGGGACGACCGCCCCGACGCCGACGAACTTCGACTGGACGGCGACGCCGACGGCGTCCGTCTCTGGGTCTCGGGCGACGATGGAGAACGTACTCGGCCGTGGCTGCATGGTGGTGCGAGGGTCGCCACCGACAAAAACGCGGGCGATGGCGGCAGTCACGGCTGGTTGTGCGGTCGGTGCTGCCTGCCCCGCTCGACGGCCGTCGGTGCGCGTCAGTTCACCCCTTCCTCGCGGTCAGTGGCTGTCTCGACACTATCTCGCAGTCGTAGCCCGGATGCTCCGCGAAGTGCCAGACGAGCATGTGCCGACGCCCGCCCGACGCACAGGTCACGTCCTCGGCGGTGAACGCCTCGGGGAGCGCGTCGTAACACGACTGGACCGCGTGGGCGTCCTCGAACACCTTGCGGTGACCCGCCGAGGACGCCCGTCGTCGGGCGACGACGTAGCTCCCGTCGGGACGGTGCTCACCGGTCGTGTGGGTGAACTCCCGGACCCGGTAGAGCGCGTCGTCGAGCGCCGCCCGTAACTGTCGGGCGTCCTCGTGTGAGAGGACGTGCCGGTCCTCGCCCAGCGCGAGCGTCACCTCGACGCCGTCGACGGCGACGCCGAGCGGACCGTCGGTGTCGACGGCGTGGTCGTCGCCGTCGGCGGTGTCGTCGCGCGGCGTGGCATCGTCGTTGCCACTGCGGGTGGCTGTCGCGTCTACTTCGGAAGAACGGTCCGAACGGTCACTGACGGTGTGTGGAGGCAGCGGGCTATCCGCATCGGAGAATTTCTCGACCAGCCGCCTTGCGGCGACTTCCTCTATCCTCGGCTGCCTCGGTGAGGCCTGCTCGTGCCATTACGACCCGACAGAGCGACGCCATCGATATAAACCCCGACGGTCGGACAGGTCGACCTGTCGGACCCGGTAGCCGGCGGGGACTCCGCTCGACGCATCGGCACCCGACCACCTACGGTTTTGCCGCCGCGGGCCCGACCGTCGGGTATGAAGATTCGTGGTCGCCGGGAGTGTGGCGACTGTGGGCACCGCTGGTCGTACTACGAGACCGGCGAGGTGGCGTGTCCGAACTGCGGTAGTCTCCGCTCGACGGGTCTCGACGACCGGACCGAACACACCGACGCGCCGGTCACGCTCGACCTGACGGCCGCACGGAACCGGGTCGACGACGGCCTGCTCGACGCCGCGACGGACGCCGCCGAAGCGTGTCGGGAGTACGTCCGCCGCGCCGGGTTCATCAACGGCGGCGAACTGAAACCACTGACGGACACCTACCTCGCCGCCGCCGAGTTGAGCGCCGTCGCTCGCAGTCTCGACCGGTCGATGCGTGTCTCCGACGCCGAGGAACTCTACCTGCTGTCGTTGCTCCGCGGCGCTGACCTCGACGACCGGCCCGGTCCGGCGGACGTCCCCGAGTCGTTGCGGGCCCCGCGAGCGCTCGCGTACGCTCGGGCCGTCGACGACTACCGGAGCGACCTGCGGACCTACCTCGACGACCACCCCGACCAGGCGGCGAGCGCCGTCCTCCAGAGCGTCGGCGAGCACGTCCGCCGGTTCGAGGCCCTCGACGGGGCCGTCTCGCCCGCGGACAGCGAACGACTCGCCCGCGCCACGCAGGACGTCGGCGACTACCTCCGCGACGGCGACGAGAGCGTCCTGTCGACCGCCCGCCGCCGCCTCGACGACATCGACTGACGACACCTCCACGACGTCCACCGACCACCGAGGGGCCCCCGACCGTCGGATTCCCTCCGACATCGACGGTCTCGGTGGGCTGACGTCGACGCTCGCCAGCGGCGGGGGTCGGTCGCGGAGGTCGGCGGCGACGGTACCGTCCGGTTGCAGACACGTTCGACCGACGCGTCCCTCTCCTGGGTCGTCCCGAAGCGCTCGACCGGCCGGCCGGTAGCCGGGCGACTCCGGACTACCAGCCCATCAGGTCGACGAGCTGCTCGCGGTCCAGCACGTCGTCGGGGGGGTCGGTGTGCCAGCGCACTTCGGCGATGGCCTCCTCGGTGAGGCCGGGGTCGGCGTCGGGAACTGGTCGCCCGTCCGCGACGGGCGTCGCGCCGAAGGTGGCGAAGTAGTAGACGAACTCCCGACCGCTCGTCGCGTCGACGAACGTCTGCTCGGAGACGGCGAGCAGTCCGTCGACAGCGACCCCGATACCGGTCTCCTCGCGGACCTCGCGGGCCGCTCCCTCGGCGTGCGTCTCGCCGACCTCGAGTTTCCCGCCGGGGAGCACCCAGTCGCTGTCCTTCGAGTCCTCGCGGACGAGCAGGGCTGCCCCGTCGTGCCTGACGAGCGCCCCGACGCCCCACCGCCCCTCGTCGGTGACGAGGCCCGTCCACTGTTCCGGGGAGAGTTCGATACGGTTCGCCCGGCGCTGGACGCCCTCGTAGCGGGCCGCCAGCGTGTCCGGGTCGAGTGTCCGGTCGTCACGTCCCTCGCCGGTCGAGTCGGGCACGCCGCTCGACGTGCCCGCCACCGCATCGTCGTCGCCCTCGTTCCCGCTCACGGCAGGGTCACGTCGACACCCGTCTGCTCGCTCGTCGCCTTGACGGTGTTCCAGAGCAGCATCGCGCGGGTCATCGGCCCGACGCCGCCGGGGACGGGTGTGATGGCTCCGGCCACCGCCTCGGCGCTCTCGAACGCCACGTCGCCGACGAGTTCGTAGCCCTTCTCGGTGTCCGCCTCGACTCGGTTGACACCCACGTCGACGACGGTGGTGCCCTCGGAGAGCATGTCGCCGGTGATGAACTCCGGGACGCCGGCGGCGGCGACGACGACGTCCGCCGCTCGCGTGTGTGCCGCGAGGTCCTCGGTACGGGAGTGGCAGATCGTCGTCGTCGCGTTCCCGAGGGGCGCTTTCTGGATGAGCAGGTTCGCCATCGGCTTCCCGACGATGTCCGAGCGGCCGACGACGACGGCCTCCGCCCCCGCCGTCTCGACGTCGTACGCTTCCAGCAGTTTCTGGATGCCGTGCGGGGTACAGGGCTTGAACCGGGCGTGGCCGGCGACCATCCGCCCCACGTTCTCGGGGTGGAAGCCGTCGACGTCCTTCGCGGGGTCGACCGAGCGCAACACGCGGCGGGTGTCGACGTGGTCGGGGACCGGCATCTGGACGAGGATACCGTGTATCTCGGGGTCGGCGTTCAGATCGTCGACGGTGTCGTAGAGGTCCTCGGCGGGCGCGTCGGGGGCGAGTTCGACGTGGCGACTCTCGATACCGACCTCCGCGCAGTCGCGCTGTTTCATCGAGACGTAGGTCTCGCTGGCGGGGTCGTCGCTCATCAGCACGGTCGCCAGCCCCGGCGTGTGACCCGCGTCGGTGAGCGTCCCGATGGCCGCCCCGAGACCGTCGCGTACGTCGGCCGCGACCGCGTTCCCGTCGATGATGTCCGTCATCACTCGAAGGGGCGAGGCCGGAGACCTTCAACCCTCGGGTACGTGTCTATCTGAAACGTGCAGAAAGAGATTCTATGCACGTTCGTGTAGTCGGTCACGGGCACCGTTCGGTCGTGACCGGTCGCCGCTCGCTCCCCTGTGCGACGACGCGCGTCGCCCCCGTCTCGACGTTCACGGTCATCGCCTGTCCGCCGTAGCCGTGGGTCTGGTCGTGTCCGCGGACGACGACACAGTCGCCGTCGGGCACCTCGACGGTCGCCGAGCGCGTGAACTCCTGGGTCCCGTGGGCGTGGAGCAACTCGCGGCGACCCAGTCGGTCGCCGTCGAGCGACTCGACCTGCCACCAGTTCGCGTAGCCGTCCTCCCCCGAGTCGTCGTGGTAGAGTGTCACCGAGAACTCGTAGCTCCCCTCCTCGGTCGGGTCGACGGTGACGGCCGTGACGTTGGCCTCTCGGAGGTCCAGGTCGGTGGTCGTCGTGGTCGTCGCGGACCCGGTACGCGACGACTCCGCCGGTGTCTCGCCGCCACTGGACTGTTCTCCCTCACCGCTCGCCGTGACCGTCGGCCCCTCGACCGACGGGTCCGTGGTCACCGTGGGGTCGGCGGCGGTGGTCGCTCCACTCTCCCCGCCGTCGGCACATCCGGCGAGCACGGTCACGCCTGCCGCGACACTGCCGAGGAGTCGTCGTCGCGTCGGTCGGTCCATGCCCCGTGTACGACCTGCGGAGGGGAAACTCCGCCGGAGGGATACGACTATCTCGACTGAGTGCGATACGATACCATGTCACGAGGGCTGCCAGGGGGACCGGGGCCGGGGGCGCTGGGGCGATTACCGTTCGTTCGCTCGCTGTCGTACCACACGCGACGGGTGCTGGGACACCCCATCCGGACGGGGCTGAAGGTCGTCACGGGCATCGTCATGCTCGTCGGGGCGTACCTGCTCGTCTTCAGACAGGAGGCGCTGATGACGGTGGTCGCACGGGACTCCGTCGGCGTCCTCGACGTGCTGGCGCTGGTCGACCCGTGGCTCTGGCCGGTCGTCCTCGTCGGCGGGACGATACTCGTCGTCGTGGTCGAAATCTGGACCGGCGTCCAGCAGGACATGCGGTACGGTCGGGGTCGCTGAACGGTCGGGGCGCTGAACGGTCGGGGCGGGACAGTCGAGGTGGGACGGTCAGTGCCGAACGGCCGACGGGGCCGCTGGCTCACTCGTACAGCGGATACTCCTCGCAGAGCGCGTCGACCTCGTCGCTGGCTTCGGCTTTCACGCTCTCGTCGTCGTGGGCGTCGACGACGCGGTAGATGACGTCCGCGACCTGCTCGCAGGCCTCCTCGTCGAACCCGCGGGTCGTCAGGGCGGGCGTGCCCACGCGGATGCCCGAGGGGTTGAACGGCGAGCGCGTCTCGCCGGGGACGGTGTTCTTGTTGAGGACGATGCCGACCTCCTCCAGGGCCTCCTCGGCCTCGCCGCCGGTCGTCTCCGGGTGGGACTCCCGCAGGTCCACGAGCACGAGGTGGGTGTCAGTACCCCCCGAGACGACCTCGAAACCGTGCTCCTGGAACCGCCCGGCGAGCGCCTTCGCGTTGTCGACGACCTGCTGGGCGTACTCCCCGAACTCGGGCTGGAGCGCCTCCTCGAAGCCGACGGCCTTCCCCGCGACGTTGTGCATCAGCGGACCGCCCTGTGCGCCGGGGAACACCGCCGAGTCGACGGCGTCGGCGTGCTCCTCGGTCGTCATGATGATGCCGCCCCGCCCGGCGCGGATGGTCTTGTGCGTCGACCCGGTGACGAAGTCGGCGACGCCGACGGGCGAGGGGTGGACGCCCGCGGCGACGAGACCGGTGATGTGCGCGATGTCCGCGAGGTGGTAGGCGTCGGCGGCCTCGGCGGCCTCCTGGACGCGCTCGAAGTCGACCTCGCGGGGGTACGCCGAGTAGCCCGAGACGACGATGTCGGGGTCGAACGCCTCGGCGTGTTCGTGGAGAGCGTCGTAGTCGATGTAGCCCGTCTCGGGGTCGACCTCGTACTGTTCGACCTCGTAGGTCTTGCCCGTGAAGTTCGCGGGGTGACCGTGGCTCAGGTGGCCGCCGTGGGTCAGGTCGAGCGAGAGAATCCTGTCGCCGGGGTCGAGCATGGCGAGGTAGACGCCCATGTTCGCCTGCGTGCCGGAGTGTGGCTGGACGTTGACGTGTTCCGCGCCCCACAGCTCCTTCGCACGGTCGATGGCGAGGTTCTCGACCTCGTCGGCGTGTTCACAGCCGGCGTAGTAGCGCTCGCCGGGGTAGCCCTCGGCGTACTTGTTGGTCAGCGCCGACCCCTGTGCTTCGAGGACGGCCCGACTGACGTGGTTCTCGCTGGCGATCATGGCGAGGGAGTCCCGCTGGCGGTCGCGCTCGGCGAGCAGCGCGTCGGCCACGGCCGGGTCCGTCGCCCGTACGTGTTCGAAGTCCATGTGCGGTGGTGCGGAGGGCCACGCCAATAATCTACCTCTCCGGAGGGACACGGAGCGCTCGGAACCTCGTCCGGTGGCGATAGGTCTTTACGACTCCCGTCGAATGGCCGTTGGATGAGTGAGCGTGCTGGTGACGCTTCGCCGACAGGACCGGACACCCTGCCAGCGCTCACTGTCCCCGCGACCGTCGACGGTCTCGCCACCGCACTGACGTACTCGGGGGCAGGCATCGCCGTGACCGGTCCGGACCGGTCACACCCCGACTGCAGACCACACCCCCCGCTCGTCGAGTTCGGCGAGGTGTCGATTCCCGACGAGGTGTCGACGAGTCGACCGGAGACCGACGTGACCGCCCGGCTTCCGGCCGACCGTGCGACGCTGTTCGTCGCGGCACCGCTCGTCTACTACCTCGGTGCGCACGTCGAACTCCACGACGGACCACCGACGCTCGTGCTTCCCGACCGAGAGCACGAGTTCTCGCCGCTTCCGGCGTTCCAACACGAGGTTGCCACGCTGCTCGGCGACACGTTCTTCCTCGACGGACTGGTCCGTGAACTCCCCAGCGAGGCCGACGCGTGTCTCGAAGACCTCCTCCCGTCGACCGGTGGCTGTCCGTACGCCCTCGCCTCGGCGACCCCCGGTGAACGGGTCGCGCAGTACCTCGACTGTGACCGCGGCCGGGTCGCCGACGAGCGCCCGGAGTGGCACCTGGCGACCTACACCGACCAGGGCGACGAGGAGGTCCGCTGTCTGCCGTACCTGCTCGACGCGATGAGTCTCGTCTACCTACCGCAGTCCTCGGCCATCGACGCACAGGGGCTACTCAAACACTCACTGGACGACTTCTATCGGGCACGCCCCGAGGGCGACGTGGCGTCGGTCGACGTGCTCGCACCGGAACTCCACGACGGCGACCTCCACGCGTGGCTGGCCGAGGGCGTCCCCGTCTCGGCGTTCACGCCCTCGCGGGCGGCCTACGAACACCGACTCGCGGCGTCCTCGGGCGACCACCGCACCGACGACCACCTCGACGTCGCCGTCGTCCTCAACGACGACCGGATGAGCGCCGAACACGACGCCGTCGCCCGGACCTACCGGGAGAACGCCGACTCGTTTCCCGCCCGCGTCAGCGTCCACGAGTCGCTCTCGACGGACGAACTCGCACGGGTCTTCGAGGCCGACCACGACTTCGTCCACTACATCGGTCACTGTGAGGTGTCGGGACTGCGCTGTACCGACGGCGGACTGGACTGTTCGAGCCTCTCGGAGTCGGGGGCACGGACGTTCTTCCTCAACGCCTGTGGCTCGTACCACCAGGGTCGGACCCTCGTCGAGCGCGGGAGCGTCGCGGGCGCGGTCACCATCCGGACGGTGCTCGACGAACAGGCCGCGGCCGTCGGCACGGCCTTCGCCCGCCTGCTCGTCCGAGGGTTCGGCATCGAACGGGCGATGCGCCTCGCACGGCGACAGGTCCTGATGAGTACGGACTACGCCGTCGTCGGCGACGGGACGTTCGCGCTCACCCCGGACACCGACCCCGCGTTGCTCCACGTCGACCCCAGGAGCGACGGCGACTACGCGGTCCGTTACTCGGTGCCCGCGGAGGGACGCGTCGGCGGGACGTTCGTCGCTCCGTTCGAGTCCTGTCGCCGCCTCCGTGGGACGACGGCGAGCGACACCCTCGACGCCGAGGGCACGCGAGCGCTCCTCGCGGACCGCCAGCGACCCGTCATCTTCGACGGTGACCTCCGCTGGTCGACGGACCTCGCACCGGTCCTCGACAGTGCGGGTCGGTAGTCCGCCACGAGAGCGTGCGAACCGGTAACACCAACTAGTTCACGAACGGGAAGTTCGCCGAAACGGACAGAAATGGCGGGAGAGCCGCTGAAACCGTAATCCTGCGGCCGAATCGTCTGAATAAACGGTAGACACGTTTTGCGGTTTGCACGAGCGGTGAAATTAAATACCAGGTTCCCCTATAGATTTACCAATGAGTTCCAACGTACTGGAGTCGAGTGTGGAGTCGTTGCTCACCACGGCACTGGCGGACGTCGACGGGACGGCGTACCTCGTCAATCCGGACGCGGAGACGTTCGAGGCGCTCGTCGAGGGCGTCGAGGAGGACGACGACGTCTCCGTTCGTCTGTTCGGTGACGAACGGATGCTGAAGGACGTGCTCGACGACTTCATCGTGGCGAGCACCGCCGCGAACCTGATGGACGCGGGGCGTCTCGAACTGCGCGTGCTCGACGAACCGTCGAACACGCTCCTCGTGACCGGCGAGCACGTGATGGCCATCGTCGACACCGGCGACCACGTCGCCGGCCTGACCACCGACGACGACGCCTTCGTCGAGAGCGCGACCGAGCAGTACGCCGCCGCGTGGGACGAAGCGTCCCAGTTCAACCTCCGCACGCCGGCTATCACGCGCGTCCGCCAGTCGCTCTCGGACGACATCGGTCCGGACGTCGCCGAGGACTTCGACACCGTGCTCGCCTCGATGGAGACGGCCCGTGGCGACGGTGACGGCCTCGACGAGGTCACCATCTCGCTGCTCGTCGCCGCGAAGAACGAGGAACTGCTCTACGACATCTCGAAGTGGGGCGAGGACGTCGGTATCGCCTCGAAGGCGACGTTTTCCCGGACGAAGACCCGTCTGGAGGAGCTCGGTCTCATCGACACCGAGAAGGTGCCCATCGACGTCGGCCGCCCGCGTCTCCGCCTCGTGCTCGGCGACGACCGTCTGCGCGGAGCCGACAGCGGCGAACTCGCCAACGTCGCGCAGTCGCTGATGGCCAGCTGATTCGGCCCTCGCTCGTACGCACGAACCGGCACGCGTCACCGCGTAACCACTATCGTTTTTACTTCGGTCGGCCGTTCCACCAGCCATGACTGTCGCGCTCGTCGGGGAGGGGCCGGCCGCGGAGGCCGTCGCCGCCGCGCTGGAGGACGTCGAGGAGGAGGTCGAGTGGCGTGAGACGGTGGGCGACTGCACGCTCGGCGTCGTCGTCGGAGCCGTCGGCGACGAGGCGTTCGCGGCCGCGAATCGGTCGGAAACGCCGTGGCTGGCGCTCGAACTCGGCGGTGTCGGTGGCCACGCCGTCGCGGGAGTCGAGGCCAGTGTCGCCGGCTTCTCGCCGGACACCGCCTGCCTCGACTGCCTGCGGGGGCGGGTCGCCGCGAACCTCGGCGAGGAGGGGACCGACGACGGGAGCGTCGGGGCCTCGACCGCCCGGTTCGCGGGGGCGCTCGCCGGCCGCGAGGCCGTCCGGGCCCTGGAGGGAACGTCGAACGTCTTCGGTGGACTCGTCGAGGTTCCGTACGCAGACCGCCGGGTGCTCCCGCTCCCGCACTGTTCGTGTAGCGATGCCCCCGACCGGCAGATCCGACGTGACCACGTCGACCGGCCGCTCGAAGCGTCGCTCGGCCGTGCGGAGGTGGCCGTCGACGACCGGGTCGGTATCGTCTCCGAGGTGGGTGAGGTCGAGTCGTTTCCGCTCCCGTACTACCTCTCGGTCCTGAGCGGGACGGAGGCGTTCAGCGACGTGCAGGCCGCACAGCAGGCCGCAGGCGTCTCGGCGGACTGGAACGCGGCGTACATGAAGGCCGTCGGCGAGGGGTTCGAGCGCTACGCCGCCGGCGTCTTCCGCGAGGCGGAACTCGTCCGCGCTCCCGCCGAACAGGTCGACGGTGCCGTCCCGCTCTCGTCGTTCGTGTTGCCCGAGGACGCCGACACGGGCGGTCCGCTCGCGTGGGTGCCCGGCGAGAGCCTCCACACCGGCGAGTCGGTCCACCTCCCCGCTCCGCGCGTCCAGTTCCCGCTCGCCGGGGCCGGTCCGACCATCACGACGGGCCTCGGCCTCGGGAACTCCGGCGTCGAGGCGCTCGTCGCCGGCCTCACCGAGGTCGTCGAGCGCGACGCCGCGATGCTGGCGTGGTACTCGACGTTCGACCCGCTCGGTCTCCGAATCGACGACGAGGAGGTGTCGAGCGCGACGGGGGCCGGGGAGGCCGGCGACGGCTCGGACCCCGGATTCGGGACGTTGCGAAGACGTGCCCGTGCCGAGGGGTTGACGGTGAGTGCGACGCTCCTGACGCAGAACGTCGACGTGCCCGTCGTCGCGTGTGCGGTCCACCGCGAGAGGGAGTGGCCGCAGTTCGCACTCGGGACGGCCGCGGCACTCGACCCCGTTGCCGCCGCCGAGAGCGCCTGCGCGGAGGCGCTCCAGAACTGGACGGAGCTCCGGCGGATGGGGAAGGCGGGGGCGACGGACGCCGGTGGTCGCATCGGTCACTTCGCCTCGCTGCCCGACTCGGCGCGGGCGTTCACCGACCCCGAGACGACCATCCCCATCGGGAGCGTCGCCAGCGACGTGCCGGACGCCGAGGAGGAACTCGACGCCCTGCTGGAGGCGCTGGGGAAGGTCGACCTCGACGCCTACGCCGCGCGGCTGACGACACGCGACCTCGACGTCCTCGGGTTCGAGGCCGTCCGCGTGCTCGTCCCGCAGGCCCAGCCCCTGTTCATCGACGGTCCGTACTTCGGCGAGCGGGCGACGACCGTCCCGGAGTCGCTCGGGTTCGAGCCACGACTGGACCGAGAACACCACCCGTTCCCGTAGCGGCGGGTCGAACCACCGGAAGAGGTATTCCTGACAGTCTCGTCGTTCGATACGTCATGCCCTCCATCGGACGCGGTGTCGCGGTGCTCGTCGCTCTGCTGGTTCTCGCTGGCTGTCTCGGCCTCCCCGAGAGTGACTCGGACGTGACGACTAACGGGTCGGCCACATTGGAGTACGCCGGCGACTACCTCGACGACAACGGGAGCGAGTACAGCCACCTCGCAGCCGTCGAGTACGCCGACGGACGGGTCGTCGTCACCGGTCGTGTCACGGGAATCGGCGACGAGTCGTGTCTCACCATGGACGTCGCCGCCGCCCGCGAGAACGGCACGCTCGTCGTCGGCGTCACGCCCGGAGCGGACACGTCCGGTATCGGCGGGGGCTGTGGCGACAGCGCGAAGCTCTGGGAGTTCCGGGCGGCCGTCGACGTCGACGCCCCACCCGACCGGGTCGTGGTCGAACTCGACGGCGAGCGGTTCGCCGCGACCGACACCTACGACGGGTCGATTCTCGGGACAGGTGACGGGCTGAACGAGACGACATAGGGCGAGAGAACAGTACGACGTAGCATCCGCGCGAGTGAGTGAAACGAATAAGCGCGGTTCACCGAGAGTGAGGCGAAGCCGAACTCTCGGCCTTTTTCGTGCAGGGTTTTCGAGGAGTGGTGCCCACAGCGAGCGCGAAGCGCGAGCGAGGACACTCGACGAAGAAAACGGTGCTAGATAGCGAACGTCGCCCGCAGCATGTCGCGTGTTCCGGGACCGAGACCCACCGCGAGGATGGCGACGAGCAGGAGGATGGCGTAGCGTGGACTCTCCTCGAATATCTCCTCGTCGAACAGCCAGATGACGGCCGTCGCGGCGAGTATCTTCACGAGCAGGAACGGCCACGCGTCGCCGATGGTGTCGCTGACGTTCGGGGGGAGCACCCGGTCGGTGACGTCGATGATGAACGAGTTGACCGGGTGTTTCGGGTAGTACTGGAACGGGAGGCCGAGTACCTGCCACCAGTCGGCGGCGAGCACGTTGGCGACGCCGTCCAGCGCGTGGCCGAACAGGACGACGAACCCGATGAGACCGACTCCGGCGACGACGCCCGGTTCGTACCGTCGGAGCGCACCGAAGACGGCCACCGCGATGAGCAACGAGAGGAGGACGACGGCGACGGTGACCTGCGGGTAGAAGCCGGCGTCGGTCCGACTGGCCAGCCCCGAGGTGACGAGGGCGTAGATGTACCCGACCGTCGCCAGCAGGTAGACGGTCCCCGCCCCGAAGACGAGCGGAGCGTAGCTGTCGACGACGCCCCGCCGGTCGAGGAAGACGGCGACCACGAGCGTCGCCAGCGTGATGGCGAAGACGACGAAGTAGATGACCGGGCTGATGATGAGCGCGTTCAGGGGGTAGGTGATGGCCTGTTCGACGCCCTCGGTGGCGGCGGCGACGTTGTTCGCGTCCTCGACGACACGCAGTGCGCCCCCGAAGAACATGAACGGGACGAGCGCGAAGAAGAACGTCCTGTCTTCACCCAACTCGAGTCCACGGAGCAGGAACAGCACGCCGGCCAGCATGAAGATGAGCGTGACGGCGTAGCCGATCTCGGAGACGACGGTGTAGCCGGGACGGGCGACGACGGCGTCCGCGGCCACCGAGGCGCAGGCGTCGCTCCCGAGCAGTCGGGTCTCCCCGCCCTGTTTCACGGCACAGGCGGCGTTGTGGGCGTCGGCGTACACCGGTCCCCAGAAGTACTGCCAGACGAAACGGTCGTAGACGAGGTTGCGGAGGACCAGCGACCCACCGACGAGGGCGGCCAGCGCCGCGGCGAACGCCGCCAGCCAGGCGCGCGCCGGCGTGAGGCCGGTCGCGCGGTCTTCGATGCTCATACTGGAAACGGTACTCCCCGATGTGTTCAGGGTTCCGGTCGCGTGCGCCGCGAGGACACGGCCCCGGACGCCCCGCACTGTCGGTGCGGTCGCGGCTCACGCCCGGCCGGCCTCACCACGTCCGGTCGTCGACGTCGCGGGCCGCCGCGAGGACGGCGTCGTGACACGCCCCCGAGGAGGCGACGAGGCCGGGCGAGTCGTGCCGCCACGGTTCGCCGTCGAGGCCCGTCACGGTCCCGCCGGCCTGCTCGACCATGAACGCGCCGGCGACGCTGTCCCACGGGTTCGGGTCGACGTTCGTCAGGACGCCGTCGACGCTCCCGCCCGCGAGGAGCGAGAGGGCGGCCTGCGCACAGCCGTACCGGCGCATGTCGCCGAAGCGCGTCACGATGGCCTCGCAGGCGGCGGCGTACTCGTCGCGTGCGTCGAACTCCCACCAGATGGTCGGCACGACGGCACACTGCTCGGGGTCGGACTGGTCGTTGACCGTCACGGGGTGGCCGTTTCGGGTGACGCCGGTCGCGTCACGGTCACTGGCGCTCCCTGCTCCCTGTTCGCGCCGCTCGCCGGGACCCGCAACGTAGGTGTCGCCGAGGGCGGGGAAGACGTTGACCGCGGCGACGGCCTCACCGTCGACGACGGCCGCGACGCTCGTCGCCCAGATGCGCGAGTCACGGACGAAGTTGTTCGTGCCGTCGATGGGGTCGATTATCCAGACCGGGCCCGACTCCGGAACCTGCTTCAACTCCTCGTCTTCCTCTCCCACGATGGCGTCGTCCGGGAACGTCTCGCGGACGACCTCGACCACTCGCCGCTGGGTCCGGCGGTCGGCCTCGGTGACGACGTCGGTCTTCCCGTCTTTGGTCTCCACGTCGATACCGTCCCGGAAGCGGTCGTCCGCGACGGCAGCGCCCGCGCGGGCCGCTCGCTCGGCGACCGCGAGACGGACGCTGGTGTCGTCGTTCATACCGAGAGCGGGTCTGGCGTCCCCAAAGTGCCACCGATTAAGAGCGACGGCGACGACCCCGAGGATATGCACACGCTCGCAAAGCGGATTCACAACATCACGCCGAGAGCCGTCCGACTCACGCTCGCCGGCGGCGAGTCGCTCACGCTGGAGATGCGCTCGGCGGAGTTCTTCCAGGAGTCGTTCCAGGGTGAGGGGACGGCCGACGGGACGACCTACCGGATGGTGACCGACGGCGAGGACGACCCGCTGGTCGTCGCCCGCGAGACCGACACCGGGTGGGAGATGCTCGGTGAGGTCGAGACCGTCGAGGCCGCCTGAGCGACCCGCGTCGCCACCCGTAGCCTCTTGTCCCGAGCGGTCGGAGGAGGGACGATGAAGACGGCGCTTCGAGTGGTCTGCTGTTGTCTCCTCGTCGTGCTCGCCGGCTGTTCGGGGACCGGGGTCGCACCGACACCGGGCGGTGACGACGCCGCTGGCGGCACCGGAGACGGTGACAGCGTCGGGACGCTCGACGCTCCCGCCGACGGGGCGCTCGCGGTCCACTTCGTCGCCGTCGGGCAGGGCGACGCGACGCTCGTCGTCGCTCCCTCCGGCGAGACGATGCTCGTCGATACGGGCGACTACGAAGACGACGGTGAGCACGTCGTCGACTACCTCCGCGCCCACGGTATCGACCGTATCGACCACCTCGTGACGACCCACGCCGACGCGGACCACGTCGGCGGGCACGCCGCCGTCATCGAGTACCTGGAGACGGAAGGCGACGGCGTCGGAGCGGTGTACGACCCCGGTATCGTCGCCAGCACGCGCACCTACGAGGAGTATCTCGACGCGGTCGAACGCTACGACGTCCCGCTCTACGAGACACACGCGGGCGACGACGTCCCGCTGGCGGGCGTCGAACTCGCGGTCCTCGGCCCGCCCGAGGAGTATCTCGACGGCCGTGACCGCAACGAGAACAGCATCGTCCTCCGACTCGGACACGGCGAGCGGTCGTTCCTGCTGACCGGCGACGTCGAGGCGGGCGCGGAGTCGTGGCTGCTCGACCGCTACGGCGACGGCCTCGACGCGACGGTGCTGAAAGTCGGCCACCACGGGAGTTCCTCGTCGAGTACGGCGGCGTTCCTCGACGCCGTCTCGCCGCGTGTCGCGGTCGTCTCCAGCGCCTTCGACTCGGAGTACGGCCACCCCCACGAGGAGGTGCTCGACCGCCTCGTAGCGCGCTCGATTCCGACGTTCTGGACCGGCACACACGGCGACGTCGTCGTCAGGACCGACGGTCAGCGCGTCGTCGTCGCCAGTCAGCGGGCCGCACCGACCGACGCGGCCACGCTTCGGTCCGGCGAGGCCGTCGCTCCGAGCGCGAGCGACCCCGTCGAACCGCGCCTCGGGTTCGGAGCGGCCGCTGGCGGGGGCCCCGGTACGTCGGCCGTCGCGGCCGACGGCGGGACGGTGGAGACGGCCACGGCCGACGGGGCCGGCGAACTGCGACTCGTCACAGTCAACGCGGACGCCGCCGGCCGCGACGGCGAGAACCTGAACGACGAGTACGTCGTCTTCGAGAACGCCGGCGACCGGCCGCTCGACCTCTCGGGGTGGACCGTGCGCGACGCGGCGACCCACGAGTACACCTTCGGCGACGTGACGCTCGACCCTGGCGAGCGCCTGACGCTCCACACCGGACGGGGCGACGACACCGCGACCGACGTCTACTGGAACGCCGACGCCCCGCTGTGGAACAACGACGGCGACACCGTCGTCGTCGAAAGGGCCAACGGAACGCGCGTCCTGGAGGAACAGTATGAGTGACGACCCGGCGGAGTGCGGGGCCGGTGACGGCGTCCCCGACGGAGAGTATCGTGCGGTCGTCGACCGCATCGAGGACGGACTCGCCACCCTGATCCTCGACGACGAGACGACGACCGGACGGGTCGACATTCCTCCGGACTCCCTTCCGGACGGTGCCCGACAGGCGGACGCGGTGGTGGACCTCACGGTCGAGGACGGGCGACTGGCCGAGGTGCGCTTCGAGGAGCGAGCGACCGAGCGACGACGTGAGCGCGTGCAGTCGCGGTTCGACCGACTCGCCCGACGGCGCGACGAGACGACGGCCCCCGAGGACGACCGGGAGTAGCGACCGCGGAGCACGACGGCCCCCGACCGACGCCGAGGCTTCTTGTACCGGAACGCGACCAGCCTGCGGTATGTCCACTCCCCCGTACGCGCTCGGCCTGCTCCTGGTACTGACGCTCGTCACCCCGCTCGGCCACCCACTGACCACTGCCGTCGTCGACCGGTTCGAGGGCGACGACGCGGTGCTCGTCACCGACGACGGTCGGCAGGTCACCGTCGAGCGAGCGCGACTCCCGGAGCGTGGCCGGCACGTCGACGCCGTCTTCCGGGTAAGTCTCGCGCACGGCACGCTCACGAGTGCCGAGTACGACGCGAGCGCGACACGGCAGCGGTCGCGGTCGGTGCGGCGTCGGTTCGACCGACTGGCGACTTCTCGCTCGGGGACTCAGCACTGACGCGTTCCGAGCACCTCGACGCGGTCACCGACGGAGAGTCCCGCTCCCCACTCCGACTCGGGGATACGCGTGTTGACCATCAGTCGGAAGTTCCCCTCGTACCGGTCGCTGTCGAGCCACGGCGGGAGCGTCCGCTCACGCTCGCGGAGGAACGCCTCGCGGAAGCCGGGGGTCTCCTCGCCGGTGTCGGGGTCGCGTGACGGGACGACACAGCGCCGACACGGGTTGAGACCGAGCAGTTCGACCTCGCCGACCCGGAACGCCACGGCCTCGCCGCGGTCGGCGTAGAGGCGGTCCTCCCAGAACGCCGGAACCCCGTCGACTTCGAGGTTCGCGCGGAACCGTCGCCGGGCACCGTCGACCGTGATACCGAACCACGACGCCACCTCCCGAAGTGTGGCCGTCGAGACGAGCGTCGGCCCGTCGTACTCCCGGTCGTCGGGGTAGCCGCCACGCGGTTCGTGTCGCAGGCTGACCGGTTCGTCGAAGTAGTCGCTCAGGTACGCGTTCAGCTCTCCGGGTGCGTCGAGCGAGAAGGTCCGAGCGTCGTCACCGCCCTGCTCGCGGAGCGTCACGGTACTCGCCTCGCGGTCGACCGACGAGCGCAGGCGGTGGACCGCCGCCGTCCGCTTCCCGTTGACGTAGTCGCCCTGCCCGCCGACGGAGGCCGTCTCGGGGTCGTGGGCCGCGTCGGCGGGCTTGGCGACCATCGCGTACTCCCGGTCGCCCGCGAGCGTGCCGTACTCGACGGCCCTCGACTCGTGGTCTGTCGGGTCGAGTGACTTGAGGGGGTACGTCGTCAGTCGCGCGAGTCGCGGGGTGTCGTCGGTCATGCAGTAGAACAGTGAACGCGCCGCTACGAGCGTTGCGGTACGTGGAACCACGGTCGGACGCGCTCCGCTCGTCCGCTGTGTCTTCCCTGCTCCCACTCGCTTCGCTCGCGGGACCTCTCCAGAGCGGAGCTTGAATCCGCCGCCGTTTCCGGGTGTGGCTACTCGGTCGTGACGTCGTGAGAAGTTTGCGAGGGAAGACCGCCCTGCGGTCTTCCGCATGTGTCGCGCGGTGAGCGCGGCCATGCGAGGGGTAGGATTTGAACCCACGGACCTCTACAGGAGCGGAGCTTGAATCCGCCGCCGTTTCCAGACTTGGCTACCCTCGCACGCGGTCGGACCGACGCAAGAGAGGGTGTTAAACGCGCTGGTTTCGCCGAGGCACTGGCCACAATATCAATCCTTATCAATTCAGCGCGGTTGAGTTAATACATGGCAGTCGTCAGCGTCTCGATGCCCGATTCCCTGCTGGAGCGTCTCGACGAGTTCTCCGACGAGCACGGTTACACCGGCCGGAGCGAGGTGGTCCGGGAGGCCGCTCGCAACCTGCTGGGCGAGTTCGAGGACAAACGGCTCGAAGACCGGAAGCTCATCGGCGTCGTCACGGTACTGTTCAACTACGAGACGACGAGCGTCGAAGAGCGGATGATGCAGCTCCGCCACGAACACGAGGACCTCGTCGCCTCGAACGTCCACAACCACGTCGGCGACCACTACTGCATGGAACTGTTCATCCTCGAAGGGACGCTCGCGGACATCTCGACGTTCGTCGGGAAGATTCGTGCCACGCGCGACACGCTGAGCGTCGACTACTCGGTCATCCCCGTCGAGAACGTCGAGGAGACGCTGGCGGCGGACTCCTCCTGAGGGCGGGCTACTCCTCGCCGTCGAGCGTCACACACCGCCGAGCACTTGCTTCCGGCGCTCCAACGTGGCACATGGCCACCCCACCGCACCTCGTCGAAGAGGGTGGGACGTCGAGGACGTCCCGAGAAGCCAGCGAAGCCGAACTGAAACTCGACCTCGGCATCGGACATCGACGTCGACGCTTTCGGCTCACCGACGGCGCGGAGAACCTGCTGCGGGACTGCGGGTACGAGAAGGCCGACGTCGTCCCGTGGACTGTCGCCAAGGCGCTGGTCATCGTCGGCGGCGCACACCTCCCGGAGGGTAACGACGCCCGCGAGACCACGTGGGCCATCAAAGGTGCGGACGGCGGCCGCGACGCCACCGACGACGACCTGCGGGAACTGGCGACCTACCTGCGACGACTGACCGTCGAGGACCGGGCGCTCGATACGCTCCGCGAACACGTCGAACGGACGCGCCTCTCGGAGTATCTCGACCCCGACGAACTGCGCGGGCGCACCGAGAAAGTGGGGTCGCTCAACGACATCGTACGCGACCTCTGAGCGGGTCGGTCCGTCGTTCAGCCGACAGGGCCATCGCCGCCGCTCCTCGCGGTGACGGTAACGTGGGGGTGAGACACCGGCGGGGACGAGTTCTTCGATCATCGAGAACAGGCCGTCGGTGTTCTCTGCGGTCGCTTTGAGAACGGTGAGCGAGTCGAGTGACCAGTACGGGTCGCCGTCGTGTTCGCCGAACAGCCACGCTTCGGGGTAGTCGGTGGTCCGTGCCATCGTGACACACGGTTAGGCGACCGAACCGAATACGGCGTGAGTACACCGTCGACCGACTGTCCGCCGGCCGGTGGCTATCGGCGTGGCAGGCGGTCAGTCGCCGAGTGCGACAAATCGGGGCTTCCGCGTGGACTCGACGGCAGATTCAACCGCCTCGCTCTCGAACCCCGGACGATGGACGACCACACCCGCGACCCGAGCGTCGGCCCGCCACTCGCCGGTGCGCCGACCGGCTGGCACGCAGACCGCGACGTGTGGGAGCACGCCACTCTCAGGCGCGCGACGGTCCACGGCGTCCGCCTCTACAACTCCGGCGAGTTCCACGAGTCACACGACTGCTTCGAGGACGAGTGGTACAACTACGGGCGTGGCAACACCGAGTCGAAGTTCCTCCACGGGATGGTGCAGGTGGCCGCCGGCGCGTACAAGCACTTCGACTTCGAGGACAGCGAGGCGCAGAGCGCCTCTGGAAGCCGGACGGAGTCCGGCGGCGACGCCGGGATGCGCTCGCTGTTCGAGACGGCGCTCCAGTACTTCCACGGCGTCCCCAACGACTTCTACGGCGTCGACCTGCTGGACGTGCGGACCGTCCTGACGAACGCGCTGAACGACCCCGAAGCGCTCCACGACTGGCGGATTCGGCTGGACGGTGGGACCCCCACGGCCCGCGAGGAGGACGTCCTGTACGCCGAGTCGCTGGAGCACTGAACGGCCGTCTCGAAGCGGGCGGGACGGAGAGGACGCATTGGTCGGTTGACGAGAGAGACCGCGCCACTGATAACGCCCCCTCGTCTAAGTCGGACGAATGCGAATCGAGCAGTTGGGCGACGGTGAACCGGAAATTGCGATACTCGCGGCCGTCCACGGCGACGAACCGTGTGGCGTCCACGCTGTCGAACGGCTCCTCGCCGACGACCCTGCCGTCGAGCGACCGGTCAAGTTCGTCGTCGCCAACGAGCGGGCGCTGGCCCGTGGGGTGCGCTACACCGAGTCCGACCTCAACCGCGTCTTTCCGGGGAGTCCCGACGCCGACTCTCACGAGGAGCGACTGGCACACTACCTGCTGAACGAACTTCGCGGCCTGACTACCTTCTCGATGCACTCGACGCAGTCCTACGACGAACCGTTCGCCGTCGTCGACGAGGCCGGGGCGCTCGCCGACAGCATCTGTCCGTACCTCTCGGTCGACGCCGTCGTCGAGGCGACGGGGTTCACCGAGGGCCGACTCGTCGAGTACGCCGACGTGGTGGAAGTCGAGTGTGGCCTCCAGGGCACCTCGAAGGCCGCCGAGAACGCGGTCACGCTCGCCTACGAGTTCCTCGCGGCGGTCGGTGCGCTCCCGAGCGAACGGACGCCTGCCGAGGAGGTGCCGGTGTTCCGACTTCGGAAACTGGTCCCGAAACGGACCGCCGAGGAGTACGCCGTCTTCGCCGCCAACTTCCAGCGCGTCGCGGCGGGCGAACCGTTCGCGGCCATCGACGGCGAGAAACTCGTCGCCGACGAGCCGTTCTACCCCGTGTTGATGTCACCCTACGGCTACGAAGAGGAGTTCGGTTACGCCGGCGAACTCTCCGGCCAACTGGGTGGCGACCCGGTCCAGCGCGACAGCGCGACCCGTTCTTCGTCCGGATAGCGCAGCGCTACGTCGACGGTCGGTACGCGGACAGGTACGACTCGATAGCGTCGGCGACGCGTTCACGAGTCGCCTCGTCGGGGCAGTCGAGTCCCTCGGGTGGGTCGGGCGTCCGGAGCAGTCGCCCGGCCACGCGGCGAACCGTGCCGTGGTCCGGCGGAGTCCACCGGAGGCGGACCGTGCGCTCACCGACGCGCTCGACCCCTTCGACACGCGCGAGCGGCCAGCCCCGTGTGCGGCCGTTCCGGACGCGGAGGGTGCCCGTTTCGAGACGGAACGTCTCGTCGCCGTCCGTCCACCGGAGGCTCACCTCGGGGTCGACGAGCGCAGCGTGGAACGGGGCGAGCGCCTCGCTCACCGTCGCTCGAACGGTCCGCCCGTCGGCGAGTGCGACGAACTGCGAGTGTGGGACGGCGACCAGTACCCACTCGTCGTCGCGGGCGAGCGCCAGCGTGTGGACGAACCACTGGCCGACGCCGGTCCTCGTGAGGTCGGCGAGCGCTGTGAGTTCCTCGGTGTGGTCGGGGAGTGCGAGGCGGTGCCACCGTCGCGTGGCGTCCTCGTTCGTCCACCCGGTCCACGTCGGGACACACGCGGCCCGGACGTCGGCCCACACCGCTCGCGGGTTCGGAACGCCCGGTTCGTCGACGGCCGCCGGTGGTCGTTCGAGGAGAGCGAACGCCTCCTCACAGTCGGGGGCGAGCGCGCGGACCAGTGCGACCAGCACGTCTGGGACGTCGGCGTCGGCACAGCGAAGCGTCCGGTCGTCGAGCGTCGTCGGGTCGGGGAGGGGCATCCGTGGGGGTGGAGAGACGATAGCCGTGGGCGGCAGACCGGTCAGTCGCTGCTCGGTTCGAACTCGACGAGCTTCAGGTCCCGGTCGAGCGCACAGTGGTCGTGTGGCGGTTCGCCGACCACCTCTCGGATCTTCCGGGACTCGTCGAACTCGACGCCCAGCGGTTCGCAGTACTCGTGGCTCGGGCACTCGGTGTAGGGACAGGGGCCGTCGAGCGTCGCGCTCGACCCGGCGTACGCGCCGGTGGCGGCGACGTTCGCGCGGACGGGGGCCGGTTCGACTTCGACGGCGGTGACGCCCTGGTCGTGGACGGCACAGTCGAGCAGCCCCGAGTCCCGGACGCCCGTCACGCGATACCGGACGCCCTCGGTGAGGTTGAGACACTGTCCGCGGTACGGACAGCCCTCACAGCGCGTCGACTCGCCCTCGAAGACGAACTCCGTTCCGGGTTCGGCGAGACGAGGACCGATGAGGGTGACTTTGGCCATACGCGACAGTGCGCCGTCGGCGGTGTTAAGCCTCCCGTCGCGGGGACCGGCCGCAGGTGTCGGTCCGTCGTGGGCGGAGGGAGGGGAGACGGTCCGCCGGTGGTCAGTCGGTCCGCCCGGTCAACTCGTCGAGCGCCTCGAAGTACGTCTCGCGGGGGACCTGGTAGAGCGCCCGGTAGTCCACCTCGCCGGCGGCGAACTCGGCGGCGAGGGTGCGCGCCCGCTCGATGGCGTCCTCCCGTCCGTCGAAGAACTCCGGGTCGCGTTTCACGTCGGGTTCGAGGAAGAGCGTGAGGACCCAGGGGTCGCCCGGTGCGGGGTTCCGGGGCGTTCCGGGACGCTTGCTCCGCCGGCCGTGGGTGACGTAGATGGTCGGGAGACAGGCGGGGGGGTACTCGTCGCCGTCGAACACGTCCGGTCGGTACGCGAGGACGAGGCGGTTGTCCGCGTCGCTCCAGACCCGCCATCCCTCGGCGAGCGAGTCGTCGTCGACGGTTACAGGCGGACCGTCGTCCGTCGGGTTGGCGTCACCGTCCATACCGTCCGTTCTGTCGACGCAGCCAAGAGTCGTGCGGTCCCCCCGACGCTCCCACTCTTAAACGAACGACTCCTCCGAACTCGGAACGGTTATCCGAAACTGGTTACGCGTAGCGATTTGTCGACCGGAAGCTCCACCCGAACGTGTCGGAATTCCTGTCGGTGTGGTAAGGCTTATCAATGACAAGCGATAACACACTATTCACAGTATCGGTGGTCCCACCCGCTCGCCGCTTTTCTCTGCCCGCCCCCGCACCAACCACCGGATCGTGGGTGTCGCAGGGGGAGGCGGTGCTGTCGTGGCCGATGTCGGTCACGGACGGTGGGTCGTCGACGCTACCGAGCAGCGACGCTGCCCGGTCCCCCACCGGGGGAACTGAGACATCCGTCTCCGTGATAGCATGAAAGGCGACATGGAAACGCTCGCAGACCTCAGCCAGGAGTACCGTGATTCGATACCGTCGGATCTCCGTCAGACACACACGTTCGACTGGTATCTCGAAGAGGTCTTCGAGGACCCGCACATCGCGCGGAACGCACACCAGCGCGTGGCGGACATGTTCGATCACTACGGCACCGAGTACGACGAGGACCTCGGCGTCGTCGAGTACCGCCTCGCCAGCGAGGACCCCCTGAACGAGGGTGAGAACACCTTCTACGGGCGCAACATCCACGAGTCCATCCACGAGTTCGTCAACAAGGTAAAATCCGGCGCGAGAGGGCTCGGTCCCGAGAAACGCATCAAACTGCTCCTCGGGCCGGTCGGCTCCGGGAAGTCCGACTTCGACCGGCAGGTCCGGACCTACTTCGAGGACTACACCGCCCTCGACGAGGGTCGGATGTACACCTTCCGCTGGACGAACCTCTGTGACGTCATCAGAGACCAGGACCCGGCCGACGACGTGGTCCGCAGTCCGATGAACCAGGACCCGCTCGTGTTGGTACCCCAGGCCCAGCGCGACCGCATCATCGACGAACTCAACGACCACCTCGACGCACCGTACACCATCCGCAACGAGCAGGCGCTCGACCCCGCCAGCGAGTTCTACATGGACCGCCTGCTCGACCACTACGACGACGACCTCCAGCAGGTCCTCGAGAACCACGTCGAGATCATCCGGCTGGTCGCCGACGAGAACAAACGGCAGTGCGTCGAGACGTTCGAGCCGAAGGACAAGAAGAACCAGGACGAGACCGAACTCACCGGCGACGTCAACTACTCGAAAATCGCCATCTACGGCGAGTCCGACCCGCGCGCGTTCGACTACTCCGGAGCGTTCTGTAACGCCAACCGGGGGCTGTTCTCCGGCGAGGAGCTGTTGAAACTCCAGCGGGAGTTCCTCTACGACTTCCTGCACGCGACCCAAGAACAGACGATCAAGCCGAAGAACAACCCCCGTATCGACATCGACCAGGTCATCGTCGGACGCACCAACATGCCCGAGTACAAGGACAAGAAGGGCGACGAGAAGATGGAGGCGTTCAACGACCGGACGAAACGCATCGACTTCCCCTACGTCCTCCAGTACGAGGAGGAGTCGCGCATCTACAGCAAGATGCTGAAGAACGCCGACGTCCCCGACATCAACGTCGAACCCCATACCCTGGAGATGGCGGGCCTGTTCGGCGTCCTCACGCGTATCGAGGAGCCGTCGGGTGGCACCGTCGACATCGTCCAGAAGGCGAAAGCCTACAACGGCGAGGTCGACGACGCCGACGACATCGACGTGAAGAAACTCCGCGACGAGGCCGGCGAACTCGCCGAGATCGGCGAGGGCATGGAGGGCGTCAGCCCCCGGTTCATCGGCGACGAGATAGCCGAGGCCATCATGGACTCGATGCACCGGGGGCGCGACTTCCTCTCGCCGCTGACGACGTTCAACCACCTCGAAGGCAACCTGGAGAACCACGGCTCCATCCCCGAGGACCGTTTCGAGCGCTACTACCGCTACCTGGAGATGGTCCGCGAGGAGTACAAGGAGCGTGCCATCGAGGACGTCCGCCACGCACTCGCGTACGACGTCGACGAGATACAGCGCCAGGGCGAGAAGTACATGGACCACGTCATGGCGTACATCGACGACGACACCATCGAAGACGAGATAACGGGTCGGGAGACCGAACCGGACGAGCAGTTCCTCCGGTCGGTCGAGGAACGCCTCAACATCCCCGAGGACCGCAAGAACGACTTCCGCCAGGAGGTGTCGAACTGGGTCAGCCGTCGTGCCCGCGAGGGGACGTCGTTCAACCCACAGGACAACGACCGACTCCGGCGTGCTCTGGAACGCAAGCTCTGGGAGGACAAGAAACACAACATCAACTTCTCGGCGCTGGTCTCCTCCGGCGAGATGGAAGACGACGAGCGCAACGCCTGGATCGACGCGCTCGTCGACCAGGGCTACTCCCCCGAGGGTGCCCGCGAGGTGCTGGAGTTCGCCGGCGCGGAGGTGGCCAAGACGGAGATGGAGGACTGATGGCCCGGTGACAGCCACGACAGACCCACCATGACCCACGATTTCATCACCGACGCCGACCGCGCGCTGACCGACACGTACGAGGAACCGATGAGCCTCGCGGAGTACGTCGACCGCCTCTTCGAGCGCCCGCAACTGGCGGCTCACGCCTCGAAGTACCTCCTCGAAGCCATCGAGGCCTCCGGCACCCGGAGCGTCGTCGAGGAGGGCGAGGAGAAAGAACGCTACCGGTTCTTCGACGACCCGTACAACGACGGCGAACACGCCATCCTCGGCAACACCGAAGTGCTCAACGAGTTCGTCGACGACCTGCGCTCTATCGCCGCCAAACGCGGGAAAGAAGAGAAAATCGTCTGGCTCGAAGGCCCCACCGCCACGGGGAAGTCCGAACTCAAGCGCTGTCTCATCAACGGTCTGCGGGAGTTCTCGAAGACCGACGCGGGACGGCGCTACACCGTCGAGTGGAACGTCTCCGGTACGGACGGCGGCGGTGGTCTGACCTACGACGACGCGCCGCGCACGAACGACGACGAGTGGTACGAGAGTCCGGTCCAGGCACACCCGCTCAGCGTCTTCCCCCGCGAGGTCCGCCAGCGCCTCCTCGACGAGTTGAACGAGCGCCACGACGACCACATCCCGATCGTCGTCGAGACGGCGCTCGACCCGTTCTGCCGGGAGGCGTACGACTTCCTCGAAGAACGGTACCGGCGAGAGGGCCGCGAAGACCTGTTCTCGGCGGTCACCGACCCCCAGCACCTCCGCGTGAAGAACGTCGTGATGGACGTGGGCCAGGGTATCGGCGTCCTCCACTCGGAGGACGACGGGTCGCCCAAGGAGCGACTGGTCGGGTCGTGGATGCACGGTATGTTGCAGGTGCTCGACTCGCGGGGCCGGAAGAACCCGCAGGCGTTCAGCTACGACGGCGTCCTCTCGCAGGGCAACGGCCTGCTGACGCTCGTCGAGGACGCCGCCCAGCACGCCGACCTGCTCCAGAAACTGCTGAACGTGCCCGACGAGGCACACGTGAAACTGGACAAGGGGATCGGGATGGACATCGACACCCAGATGATCATCATCTCGAACCCGGACCTCGAAGCCCAACTCAACCAGCACGCCGACCGGGCGGGACAGGACCCGCTGAAGGCCCTGAAGCGTCGGCTGGACAAACACGAGTTCCACTACCTGACGAACCTCTCGCTCGAAGCGGAGCTACTCCGCCGCGAGTTGACCAACGAGACGTCCGTCTGGACCGCCGACAGCTACGGCGAACTGGAGGCCAAGATCAGGGAGCCGGTCCACCTCGACGTCCGCGACAGCGACCGGCGGGTGAACACGAAGGAACTCGCCCCCCACGCCATCGAGGCGGCGGCGCTGTACGACGTGGTCAGCAGGCTGGACACCGAGGACCTGCCGACGGGGCTGGACCTGGTGGACAAGGCGCTCCTGTTCGACGCGGGGTTCATCCGCGACGGCGACGAGCGCCGCGAGAAGGAGGACTTCGACTTCGGGCCGAACTCGCGTGACGGCGAGCAGGGTATCCCCGTCACCTACACCCGCGACACCGTGGCGGACCTGCTCAACGAGGAGTCCGAACGCCACCACCCGGACCTCCCCGTCGAGCACGTCATCATGCCCAGGGACGTGCTGAACACGATGGCACGCGGGTTCGTCGACGCGCCCGTCTTCTCGGACTCCGAACGCACCGAGTACGAGAACCGGGTCGTGCAGGTGAAAAACCGCGTCTTCGCCAGACAGGAGGAGGACGTGCTGGCGGGCATCATGCGCGAGAAGCGCGTCGACGAGGAGACGGTCGAGGAGTACGTCGAGCACGTCTACGCGTGGGTCGAGAACGAGCAGATAGAGAACGAACGCGGCGAGAGCGTCGAGCCCGACCCGCTGAAGATGAAGGTGTTCGAGATCGAACAGCTCGGCCGGTTCGACGAGACGTACTACGAGGGCACCGACGCCGGCCCCGCCGTGACGGACTTCCGGACCGAGAAGGTCATCACGGCGCTCAACCGCCACGCGTGGCGCAACCGCGACGAGGAGTTCCGCGTCGGCGACGTCGACCTGAAGGAGATTCCCATCATCTCGACCATCCTCGGGAGTCACGACTGGGACGACGTCCGCCGGGCGTTCGAGGACTTCGACCCCCGCCTGTGGGACGACCCGCCGAGCGGGACGGAGACGGCGAGCGTCAAGGAACGGACGGTGGGGAACATGCAGGAACTGTTCGGCTACAGCGAGGCGTCGGCGGAACTGACCAGCAGACACGTCATGAGCCAGGTGAGCTACCGATGGGACTGAGAGACGACCTCGAACGGTACCGTGACGTCGGAGAACAGCGCCGGCAGGACCTCTCGGAGTTCATCCAGTACGGCGACCTGGGCCAGAGCCTCCCTGGCGAGGTGAAGATTCCCATCAAGATCGTCGACCTCCCCGCCTTCGAGTACGACCAACTCGACAAGGGCGGCGTCGGCCAGGGCGACGGCGGCACCCCCCAACCGGGCGACCCCGTCGGCCAGCCACAGCCCCAGCCCGGCGACGGCGACGAAGAGGGCGACCCCGGCGAGGAGGGCGGCGAACACGAGTACTACGAGATGGACCCCGAGGAGTTCGCCCAGGAACTCGACGAGGAGTTGGGTCTCGACCTGGACCCGAAAGGGAAGAAAGTCATCGAGGAGACGGAAGGGGACTACACCGACATCACCCGGACGGGGCCGGCCAGCACGCTCGACTTCGAGCGCCTGTTCAAGCAGGGCCTGAAGCGGAAACTGGCGATGGAGTTCGACGAGAACTACATCGAGGAGGCCCTCAGAGTGGAGGACTGGGGCCCCGACGAGGTGTACGCGTGGGCCCGCCAGCAGAACATCCCCGTCTCACACGCGTGGATCGTGGACGCCGACTCGAACCTGCCCGACGACGAGCGCGACCGCTGGACGAGCATCGACGAGATGACCGAGCACGTCGAGCGCGAGTCGCCCGTCGAGCGTATCCGACGGAAGGGGCTGAAGCAGGTCCCGTTCCGACGGGAGGACGAGCGCTACCGCTACCCCGAAATCGTCGAGGAGAAAGAGAAGAACGTCGTCGTGGTCAACATCCGCGACGTCTCGGGGAGCATGCGCGAAAAGAAACGCGAACTGGTCGAGCGGACGTTCACCCCGCTCGACTGGTATCTGACGGGTAAGTACGACAACGCGGAGTTCGTCTACATCGCCCACGACGCCGACGCCTGGTCGGTCGAACGCGACGAGTTCTTCGGCATCCGTTCCGGTGGGGGGACGCGCATCTCCAGTGCGTACGAACTCGCCGCGGAGTTGCTCGAAGAGTACCCCTGGGACGAGTGGAACCGCTACGTCTTCGCGGCGGGTGACTCGGAGAACTCCTCGAACGACACCGAGGAGCGCGTCATCCCGCTGATGGAGCGGATTCCGGCCAACCTCCACGCGTACGTGGAGACCCAACCCAGCGGCAACGCCATCAACGCGACCCACGCCGAGGAGGTCGAACGTCACTTCGAGGGAAGTGACGACGTGGCCGTCGCCTACGTCACCGGGCCGGAGGACGTGGTCGACGCCATCTACACCATCCTCAGCACGGAGAGCAACGATGAGTGATTCGGACACCGAACGCAGACAGAAACAGCGCATCGCCGGGGAGTTAGAAGAGCCAGTGCGGGAGGCGAACCACCTCGCGCGAAAGCTGGGTCTCGACCCGTTCCCCGTGAAGTACTGGATTATCGACTACGACGAGATGAACGAACTCATCGCCTACGGCGGGTTCCAGGAGCGGTACCCCCACTGGCGGTGGGGGATGGCCTACGACCGCCAGCAGAAACAGACCCAGTTCCTCGGCGGGAAGGCGTTCGAGATCGTCAACAACGACAACCCCTCCCACGCCTTCTTGCAGGAGTCGAACGCGCTGGCCGACCAGAAGGCGGTCATCACGCACGTCGAGGCCCACGCCGATTTCTTCAAGAACAACCAGTGGTTCGGTCTGTTCGCCGACGACCCGAACGCCGCCGCGATGCTGTCGAACCACGCCGACGCCATCGAGGCGTTCATGGACGACCCGGAGGTCGACCGGGAGGCCGTCGAGCGGTGGATCGACCACGTGCTCTGTCTGGAGGACTGCATCGACCAGCACAGTCCGTTCTCGACCGTGGAGGGCGAGGGCGTAGAGCGCGACCTGGCGGACATCGCCGACCAACTCGACAGTCTCGGGTTGAGCGACGAGGTGCGCCGGCAGGTGTTCGACGAGGAGTGGGTGGAGTCACAGCGTCCCGAGGAGGAGGCGGGGTCGTTCCCCGAGGAACCGGAACTCGACGTGCTTGCCTTCCTCCGGAGACACGGGATGGCCTACGACGAGGACGCAGAGCGTGCCGTCGAGTTCGAGGACTGGCAACGCGAGACGCTCGAACTCCTGCGCCGGGAGTCGTACTACTTCGCCCCTCAGAAGATGACGAAGGTGATGAACGAGGGGTGGGCCGCCTACTGGGAGTCGATGATGATGGGCGAGGAGGGGTTCGCGGCGGCCGACGAGTTCCTCCACTACGCCGACCACCAGGCACGGGTGCTGAACTCGCCAGGGTTCAACCCCTACAAACTCGGCAAGGAGCTCTGGGAGTACATCGAGAACGCCACCAACCGCCGGGAGGTAGCCGAACGACTCCTGCGCGTCGAGGGCGTGACGTGGCGGAACTTCCACGAGCGTATCGACCTGGACGAGGTACAGACCGCACTCGAACCCGACCCGGCACTCGACCGTATCGCCGCGGACCGACTGGACCTGCTGGACGCCGACGACCCGCGGGTCGACGCCGAGGAACTGGCGCGAGCACGGGCGGACGACGTCGACGTGAACCGCTACCCGTGGAAGGTGCTGACCTACGAGGGGCTGTGTGAGCGCCACTACTCGCTCGTCAAGCCACAGCACCGTGGGTTCCTCAAGCGCCTCTCGCAGTCGGACCTCGAACGGATCGCCCGGTACATGTTCGACGACGCGCGGTACGCGGACGTCGAGGAGGCGCTGGCGGACGTCGACCGGTGTGCCGGCTGGGACCGGATGCGAGAGATCCGCGAGAGCCACAACGACGTGACGTTCTTGGACGAGTTCCTCAGTCAGGAGTTCGTCGACCAGAACCACTACTTCACCTACGAGTTCACCCACTCGACGCGTGACTACCGCGCGACCAGCACCGACGTCGAGGACGTGAAGAAGAAGCTGATGTTGCAGTTCACGAACTTCGGGAAGCCCACGGTGGTCGTCGAGGACGGGAACTACAACAACCGGAACGAACTGCTCCTCTCCCACCAGTACAACGGCGTCATCGTCGACGCCCGACAGGCGAAACAGGTCCTCAAGCGGGTGTTCGAGCTGTGGGGCCGCCCGGTGAACCTCAAGACCATCTCGAAGCAGCTAGACGACCACGACGTCGAGGTCGCCCGCCGCCGTGACCGCGAACCGGTCCCGGAGGAGGTAGGACTGCTCATCCGCTACGACGGCGAACGTATCACCACGGAGGAACTCCCGTGGGAGGCCGTCGAGCACCTCGCGGCGACGGACGTCGACTACGACACGAAACCCGACGAGTGGCTCGCCTGAGCGGCCGGAACGCTCGAAAGAACCGAATTCGAGTTATTCTTTCTTCGGTGATAGAGTAACGATAGCCTATCGGGTCGACGGTGGTATCCCACAGGTTTTTGCATCCGCAAGAATAGTTTCGTTTGACGACCTGTCAGGTCCGGTGAGAGAATGGCAATACAGGCACACCAACCACTCGAAGAGGGGGAGATATACGACGTACTGCGGAACGACCGACGTCGGTTGGCGCTGGAGCGTCTCCGTGAGGCGGACGGGAAGCGACTGAGCGTCGGCGAACTGTCCGAGCAGGTCGCCGCCGCCGAGACCGGAGAGACGCCGCCGCCACGACAGAAACGGCAGAGCGCGTACGTCTCGCTGCATCAGACCCATCTGCCGAAACTCGACGAGTTGGGCATCGTCGACTACGACGCCGAGGAGAAGGTGGTCCGTCTCGAGGACCGTATCCGGGACATCGAGGCGTACATGGGGGTGCCGTCGCGCGACCTCGACTGGGGGGCGTACTACGTCTCGCTGGCCGCACTGGGGGCGTGTGCGACCGTCGCCGCGGACCTCTCCGCACCGCTCGTCGGGACGCTCCGGCCGACGGTCTGGGCGGTCGGCTTCTTCGTCCTGCTCGGCGTCTCGGCCGTCGTCCAGACGACGGCACAGCACGGCCGCCTCCCGTTCATGGCGGACCCGCACGACGAGGACGGACTGCTCTGAGCCACCGGCACCGCTCACCGGCACCTGTAGCACTTTTTCAGCGGCGGCCGTACCCCCGGTATGACCACGCTCGTCTGGGTTCGCCGTGACCTGCGGGTCCACGACAACCCGACGCTCGCCAGCGCCGCGACCGGTGACGTCGTTCCCGTCTACGTCCACGACCCGCGGTTCGTCGGCGAGACTCGCTACGGTCCCCAGCGCGTCGGCCCGTACCGCGCCCGATTCCTCCGCGAGAGTCTGGCGGACTACCGCGAGTCCCTCCGAGAGAAGGGCGCGGACCTGCTGATCCGACGCGGCAGTCCCGAGGACGTGCTCCCCGACCTGGCCGAGGCGGTCGGGGCGGACACCGTGACCCTCCAGACGACGCCCGCTACCGAGGAGTTCGAGGTGGAGAACGCGACGCGGGAGGCCCTCCACGACGCGGACGTCGAGACGGACCGCTACTGGACGCACACGCTCTACCACCTCGACGACCTCGCCAGCGACGTCACGGCCATCGACGACACGTTCACGTCGTGGCGGAAGGCCACCGAGTCACGGCCGGTCAGGAACCAGGTCCCGACGCCGGACTCGCTGACGCTCGCCGAGGAGGCGGCGCCCCTCGAATCGGGGGACCTCCCGGCTATCGACGAGTTCGGGCCGTGGGCGGAGGCCGACGCCACGGTGGACGACCGTTCCGTCCTGCCCTTCGAGGGCGGCGAGTCCGTCGGGAGAGCGCGCGTCCACGACTACGTCTGGGCGGGCGACTACCTCCGGGAGTACAAGGAGACGCGCAACGGCCTGCTCGGAAGCGACTACTCCTCGAAGTTCTCGCCGTGGCTCGCGGTCGGTGCGCTCTCGCCACGCTACCTCCACGACGAGGTGCGACGCTACGAGGACCGGCACGTCTCCAACGAGTCGACGTACTGGCTCCTGTTCGAACTCATGTGGCGTGACTTCTTCCAGTTCCAGTTCGTCAAACACGGCGCGGAGTTCTTCTCGGCGACCGGCATCCGCGACGTCGAACGGGAGTGGCCGGGCGGCGACGATCGGTTCGAGCGCTGGGCGGCCGGCGAGACGGGCGTCCCGTTCGTGGACGCGAACATGCGCGAACTGAACGAGACGGGCTTCATGAGTAACCGTGGTCGCCAGAACGTCGCCTCCTTCCTCGCCGACTGGCTGGAAGTCGACTGGCGACGCGGTGCGGCGTACTTCGAGGAACGCCTCGTGGACTACGACGTCTGCTCGAACTGGGGGAACTGGGCGTATCAAGCGGGCGTCGGCAACGACTCGCGGAACATGTACTTCAACGTCGTCAAGCAGGCCACCGACTACGACGGCGACGGCGAGTACGTCCGTCACTGGCTCCCGGAACTGGACGGGGTTCCGGGAGCGCAGGTCCACGAACCGTGGACGCTCTCGCCAGACGAGCAAGCGGAGTACGGCGTCGAGTTGGGCCTCGACTACCCGCGACCGGTCATCGACGTCGACCAGCGTCACTCCGAGTTGCAAGACGAGCGGTTGTAGTACTCGGCGGAGGCATCACTCGTCTCCTCCGTCACGTGCTCGTGGTAGACGCGTGCCGCGAGTCTAACAGGGAGCGGGGTGTCGACGCTACCCTGAAGGGCACATCATCGGAAGGACGACTATCGGATTCGGACCGATATCAACGACCTGAACGTTGACCGTATGGCAGTTCTCGGGTCGTGCAGCGTCAAGCGTGGCATAAACCCAGTCGTGCCCATCGTTTTTGGCTCGAACAATCCAGCGTCGAGCATCGGGATTGTCTTCCCAGTCATTGACGACCACAGGAGAATACTCCGAGGCCGACACTGCGGAGAGTTCGTGCATCGATGTGTGAACCTGCTCTCCGTCACGGAGCACTTCGAGACGAACGTCGAACGGTTCCGTCTCTGTGTTCTCTATTGTGACGGGACCGAGTGTTTCCTGACGCACCCCGAGTTCAGCTTCTATCGTCGCACACCCCGCTATCGACGCGAGTGTTGTAGTACCGAGTGCCGCGAGGACCTGACGGCGTCTCATGGTAGCACTGAAGCGACGCGATGCAAGTACTTTCTCGTAGAGTGAAGTGAAGACGTAGGGGTCCCGCCGAACAAGGTGCAGTGCTGTCGAGACGCTGCGCCGTGAGCGAACGCAGTGAGCAAGCGGGGTAACTGAACCGTCGAAGGAGCGAGAGCGGGACCTCCGGTCCCGCACGGAACCGGCGGCTTCGCCGCCGGTGACGTAGCGACTGAGGGGGTGAGGAGATGCTCTTGTCGCCAGAAATCGGCGATTTCTGGCTACTAACCAGAACGGTGGAGCCGTTCTGGTGATGGTTGAGCTTTTACCCTGTCGGGGTCGCGTAGCGACCTCGACTCGTGGATAAAAAGGCCGCTAGTCGTCGCTCTACGCCTGTGCTTTCTCCCTCTCGGCGTCGGCGTAGATCTGGTCGACCTCCCCGCGGTAGCGTTCGAGGATGTTGCGGCGTTTCTTCTTCAACGACGGCGTCATCAGGTCGTTCTCGGCGGTCCACTCGTCGGGGACGAGTTCGAACTGCTTGATGGACTCTTCTTTCTCTAGCCCCTCGTTGACCGACTCGACCACCGTTCGGATGTACGCCTTCACGCGGTCGTGGTCGCAGATGGCCGCTCTGTCCTCGGGCAGGTCGACGTCGTACTTGTCGGCCCACTTCTCGATGGCCTCGAAGTTCGGGACGATGAGCGCGCTGACGAACTTCCGGGAGTCGCCGATGACCATCACCTGGTCGATGCGCTCGCTGGTGACGAACTGGTCCTCGATGGGGCCGGGGGCGACGTTCTTGCCCGTCGAGAGGACGAGGATCTGCTTGAGACGTTCGTGGAAGACGAGGTAGCCGTCGTCGGTCACCTCGACGATGTCGCCGGTCTTGAGGAACCCGTCGTCGGTGAACGCCGCTTCGGTGGCGTCGGGGCGCTCCCAGTAGCCTCTCGTGACGTTCGGCCCCTTGACCTGGAGTTCGCCGATGTCGCTGCCGGGGCGGGCACGACGTCTCTGGTCGTCGTCCAGTTGTGAGTCGTCGACGCGGCTCTCGACGTCGACGAGCGGAACGCCGAGGGTTCCGGGACGGATATCCTCCATCGGGTTGACGGTGAGGACGGGTGCCGTCTCGGTCAGGCCGTAGCCTTCGAGGATGGTCAGGCCCATCCCCATGAACAGTTCGGCGAGGTCCTTCGAGAGGCTACCACCGCCCGAGACGAAGAACTCGACGTTGCCGCCCATCTTCTCGCGGACGTTCGAGTAGACGAGACGGTCGGCGACGCGGCGTTTCGCCTTCAGCGCCGCGCCGGGCGAGTCGGTCCGGGCGTACTCGCGGGCGACGTCGACGGCCCACTCGAAGATGCGCTCTTTCGCGCCGTCGCCGGCCTGCTCGCGCATCGAGTCGTAGATGCGTTCGTAGATACGCGGGACGGAGGTGACCGTCGTCGGCGCGAGCGTCTGGATGTCGTCGGCGACGGTGTCCGACGACTCCGCGTAGCCGACGGTCGCCCCCGAGGCGAACGTGAGGAAGTGCCCCGCCGTGCGCTCGAAGACGTGTGCCAGCGGGAGGAACGAGAGCGTCTCGCTGCCGGCGGTCAGTGCGGGCATGTCGGCGGGCTTGTCGGGGCGTGGCCCCATCCGACGACGGCACTGGTTGACGTTCGCTCTGAGGTTACGGTGGGTGAGTTCGACCCCTTTCGGTCGCCCGGTCGTCCCCGACGTGTAGATGAGGCTGGCGAGGTCCTCGGACGACTGCTCGTCGAGCCACGAGGCGTGTTCGTCGGCGTCGAACGCCTCCGCTCCGCGGTCGTGGAGTTCGCCGAGCGTGAGGATGTCGTCCCGGCCGTCGTAGAACGACGTCTCGTCCATCACGACGACGAACGAGAGGTCGAGGTCGTCTTCGACCTCCAGCACGCGTTCGAGCAGTTCCTCGTTCTCGACGACGACGCCGGACGCGCCGGGGTCGTCGAGCAGGTACTCGACCTGCCTGGGGGAGGACTCGGCGTAGACGGTCGTCACGACGCCACCCGCCTGGAGGACGCCGAAGTCGGTCTGTGCCCACTCCATTCGGGTGTCGGCGAAGATGCCGACGCGCTCGCCCGCGGTCAGGCCGAGGTCACGGAACCCCGCGGCGAGGCTGTGGACGATGTCGCGCATCTCGCCGTACGACAGCGACGCGTAGTCACCACGCGGTGCCGCATCGACGATTCCCTCGGCGACCAGCGAACGGTCGTAGATGCCGCCCTTGTACCGCTGTGCCGTGCGCGTCTGATGTCGCTCGGCGCTCTCCTCGAACATCTCGCCCAGCGTGTCGTCACCGATGACCTCGTCGTCGTACTCCCGTTCGTGCTCCAACCACGATGGGGTGGATGCTCCGGGTGCGTCTCTACTCATCGTTGACGATAGATTGGAAGTGCCGCTTATGAATGTTGTCGTGTACTAGCAAGTGTCCCCGAACACGGGGCCGAACCGACAGACAGCCATACATTTTACGTGTTCTGAGAGTTTCTCTCGTAGAATCAAGAGCGAACGAAAGCCGGTCAGTCGATGTCGATGCGGTGAGCGTCGTCGTCTTCGGCCTCGGTCGTCGTGGGGAGGTCGATTTCGAGGACGCCGTTGCGGTAAGTCGCGGCGATGTCTCCCTCGACGACGTCGCCGGGGACGTGGACCTGCTCGAACACCGACCGAGAGCGCATCGAGCGGCCGTGCTCGGACTCCTCGCTGACCTCGTGGTCGCCGCGGACGGTCAGGACGCCGTCGTCGAAGCGGACGTCGAGTTCCTCCTTCTCGAAGCCGGGGAGGTCGGCGAGGACGACGTAACCGCCCTCACGGCGCTCGACGGTCATGTTGGAGTCGCTGTGGTTCCGCCACGACTCCATCGCAGGGCGGTCCCACTCGGCGACGCTGCCCGGCCACGGGCTGAGCATCGACCGGCGCATCTGGTCGAACATGCGGTCCATCTCGTCGAAGGGGGTTCGTCGGGTAGTCATAATCGAACAGGATACAGTAGGGACTGCTCAGATATTAACGGTTGCGAGACTGCTGATATCACGGACCTGAGCCACTGTGTGGCGAGAATCGGTCAGTCGTCGAGGACGGTGACGAGCACGTCGCCGTCACCCCGGACCGTCACGGAACAGCCGTCGTGGACGAAGCTGAGCTGTGCCTCCGCCGTGACGTTCGATTCGACGAACAGCGAGTCGAGCGCGTCCGGGTCGACGCTCCGGTAGAGCGGTGCGACCGCCATCGGGTCGGTGTCGAGCGCCTCACCGACTGCGGCGGCGACCGTCACGCTGAGCGAGCCGCTGGCGCTCGGGTCGTACCGGACACGGTGGTCGAACTCGGAACTGGGTAGCGATTCCATCCGCCCGTCTGCTGATTCGATAGTGCTCATCTGGAGCCTCTTTCGAGAACATCAACCACAGGGTAATGAATGTTTGTCAGACAATATAGTCTGTTCAGGAGGTCGTTACCGACGAGCTATCGGTTCCGGCACGAACTCGGCGATGGACGGCCGGCGAGTCCGGGATCCGACGCACGGACCGTCCCACCTGCCTCCTGTGACGGATCCGGTGTCTCCGACGTGACCGACCACAGCACTTCGCTCGGTGCTGCGTGCTCGCTGGGTCGAGGCCTCCGTAGAGCGTTCGCTCGTCGTGTTCGGTCCGAACAGAATGCACCGGCCGGGATTCGAACCCGGGCCATGAGCTTGGAAGGCTCAGGTCCTGCCACTAGACCACCGGTGCGCTCACTCCGTTCGCGCCCCGTGCCCCACCTCGCTTCGCTCGGTGAGACACCGGTGCCCTCGAAGTTCGTTCGTTACTTCTCGCCGCTCCCTATGTGCGTTTCCCTTTGTGCTACGCGCCACCGACGACGGCGTAGCAGTTGCCCTCGCTCTCGTAGACCGTCTCGAGGGTCAGTGTGCTCGCTCGCAGGTCGGCCTCGAACTCCGCGAGGTCGTAGACGTGGTAGAACCGGCCTACCGTCTCACCCCCTGGCAAGGTCCAGTCGACGGTGGTGTCGAACCCCGACTCGCGGTCGAACTTCGAGTGCGTGACCGCCCAGACGCTGACGAGCACGCGGCCACCCGGCGCGAGGACGCGTGCGAGGTCGTCGAGACTCGCTCGGCGGGTCTCGCGGGTCGGGAGGTGGTGAAGTGCGGCGACGTACACCCCCAGTTCGACGCTGTCGGCCGCGAGGGGGAGTCTCGCGGCGTCGCCCGCGACCAGCGAGAGGCTGTCGGCGTACCCCCGTTCGACCGCTCGCTCGTGGGCGACCCGGAGGAGCTTACGACTGGCGTCGAGGCCGACGACGCGCTCGGCGGGGGCGGCGAGCAACTCGGCGTGTCGGCCGTTGCCACACGCGAGGTCGAGTGCCGTCCCGCAGCGGTCGGCGGTCTCACAGAACTCGCGCACCTCGGGCCACGGGTGAGCGCGGGTCCGCGCGAAGTGGTCCGCGATACGGTCGTAGGTCTCGTGGACGCCGCGTCGGTCCGGGTCGGGAGACGGAGCGTCGCCGGGGAGCGAGTCCTCCGGTTCGTCCGGGTCGGCATCGGGCATCTCAGATGATACGCTTTCCGAGGCCGCTGGCGGCGAGTTCGACGGCGAGTTCGGCCGTCCGGTTCGAGCGGTCGAGGATGGGGTTGACTTCGACGACCTCCATCGAGCGCACGTCGCGCTGGGCGGTCCGTTCGAGTGCGGCGTGGGCCTCGCGGTAGGTGACGCCGCCACGGACGGGCGTCCCGACGCCGGGGGCCTCGTTCGGGTCGAGCCAGTCCAGGTCGAGACTGACGTGGATACCGTCGGTGCCGTCACTGGCCACGTCCAGTGCGTCCTCCGTGACGTCGGTGATACCCCGTTCGTCGATGTCGCTCATCGTGAACACGGTGACGTCGCTGTCGGCGAGCGCTGCGCGCTCGGACGCGTCGACGCTACGGATGCCGACGAGCGCGACGTTCGACGGGTCGACACCGGCCGGTGCCCAGTCGCTGTCGGCGAACTCCCCCTCGCCCAGGAAGGCGGCGACGGGCATCCCGTGGACGTTCCCCGAGGGCGTCGTCGCGGGCGTGTTGAAGTCGGCGTGCGCGTCGAACCAGACGACACCGATATCGGCGTCGCGGGCACTCCCGTTGACCGACCCGATGGCGATGGAGTGGTCGCCACCGAGCACGAGCGGGAACGCGCCGTCGGCGAGCGTCTCGCTCACCTCGTCGGCGAGTCGCGTACAGACGTCCCGTACCTCGGCGACGTACTTCGCGTGGCCGGTCGCCGGTTCGACCGCGTCCGGGTCGCCGACCTCGGGGTGGGTGACGGGCAGGTCACCCACGTCCGAGGGGTCGTAGTCGAGCGCGGTCAGTTCGTCACCGAGTCCCGCGTACCGAATCGCGGAGGGACCCATGTCGACACCACGTCGGTCAGCGCCGAGGTCCATCGGCACGCCGATGATTCGCAGTGGTCCGGTCATGCTCGAACGTGCTCTACCCGGCGGTAAAGTGTCGCCGGTTCGACCCCCGCCGACCGAGCCACGCTCGGCTTCGTTTCGAGCGACACGAGAGGGCACCAAGGCTAAGCCACAGGCCGCCGCCGTGACGGTATGCGCGTCATCAAGCTCCTCGTCCCGGAGGAGCAACTCGACACGGCTCTCGACATCCTCGACGGGGAGAACATCGACTTCGTCGTGACGAAGGACGCGACGGAGCAGCGAAACCGGTCGCTCATCGAGTTCCCGCTCCCGACACAGGCCGTCGAGTTCGTCCTCGGGAAACTCCGTGACGCCGGTATCGACGACCACGAGTACACCATCATCGGGAGCGCGGAGACGGCCAAGACCGAACACTACCACGAACTCGAAGACCGGTTCGTCGCGGGCGTCGAGGAGGACGACTCGGTCGCCCCCGAGGAGATTCGCGCGAAGGCCCTCGACATGTACCGCAACGCGCTCACCTACTACTCGCTGACGGCGTTCTCGGCCATCGTCGCCGCGGCGGGCCTCATGCTCGACTCGCCCGCCGTCGTCGTGGGGGCGATGGTCATCGCCCCGCAGGTCGGGTCCGCACTCATCGCCAGCGTCGGGATGGTCCTCGACGACCGGCGGATGCTGCTGATGGGGATTCGGACCCAGATCGTCGGCTTCACCATCGCCATCGTCGGGGCCATCGGGTTCGGCTTCCTCCTCAAAGCGGGCGGGTTCGTACCGAACGCGCTCGACGTGACGACCGTCGGGCAGATATCGAAGCGTATCTCGCCGGGACTGCTGTCGGTCTCGGTCGCGTTCTGTGCGGGGGCGGCCGGCGCGTTCGGTCTGGCGACCGCCCTGCCGGTCTCGCTCGTCGGCGTCATGATCGCCGCCGCACTGGTCCCCGCCGCGGCCGCGGTCGGTATCGGCATCGCGTGGGGCCTGCCGGCCGTCGCCATCGGCGCGTTCCTGCTGCTGGCGGTCAACGCCGTCGCGGTCAACCTCTCGGCGTTCCTCGTCCTCTGGTATCTGGGCTACCGTCCCGACTCGTGGAACCGCGCCGAAGTGGGAGCGATTCGCCGCTACGCTCCCACCGCCGGTGCGCTGGTCGTCCTCGTCGGTGTCCTGGCGCTCGCAGGTGGGTTCGTCGGTGGGACCGTCGCACTGGAGAACGACGTCAACGGCATCGTCACCGACACCGTCGAGAGCGACGAGTACGACCAACTCACGCTCGTGAGCGTCCAGACGGAGGTCAGCACGCTCCAGCTGCTCGACGAGACACCGACGGTCAGCGTCGTCGTCTCGCGGCCGTCGGGCGAGCAGTTCCCCGACCTGGCCGACGAACTGGCGACACGTATCGAGGAGACGACCGGAGAGCAGGTCGTCGTCGAGGTGCAGTACAACGACCGCTCGCGTGCGACGCCGTCGGGGTCGCTGGCGGGGACGTTCGACGCTCCATCGCCGGCGATGGCTCGCTCACTCGCTTACTGATACGCCGCGCAGACGCGTCGAACGCCCTCCTCGAACTCGATTTCCGGTTCCCAGCCGGTCGCCTCCTTCATCTTCGTCGGGTCCGCACAGGTGTGGTAGACGTAGTTCGTCAGCGGGACGGGTTCGTACTCCGGTTCGACGTCGGTGCCGAGAGCGTCGTTGATGAGCGCGACCGTCTCGTTGAACGTGTAGCTCTCGCCGGTGCCGAGGTTGAACACGCCGTCGAGACGGTGTTCCGCGGCGAGTTCTAGACCGCGGACGATGTCGGTGACGTGCGTGAAGTCGCGGGTCTGGGTCCCGTCACCCCAGAGGACGGGAGCCACGCCCTCGGCGACCTTGCTGGCGAACTGCGAGACGGTGTTGGCGTAGGTTCCCTTGTGCTCCTCGTTGCCGCCGTAGCCCTGATAGACCGAGAAGAATCGCATCCCGGCGAGCGAGAGGCCGTGGAAGTCGCTGTAGTACTCGGCGTAGCGCTCGCGGCCGAGCATCGAGGCGTCGTACCCCGTCGAGGCTTCGAGGTCGAGGTCCTCGGGGGAGGGGTCGGTCCGACTGCCGTACGCCGAGGAGGTCGAGGCGTAGACGACGGTGCCACAGCCGTCGCGTCGTGCCTGCTCGACGGTGTTGACGAACCCCTCGACGTTCACGCGTGCGCCCTCGCGGGGGTTCTCTTCGAGCATCTGACGGGAGGAGAGGGCGGCGAGGTGGTAGACCACGTCGACGTCCGTCGGCAGGTCGTCGTCGAGGACCGACCCCTCGACGAACTCGACGTCGTCGGAGAGGTTCTCCGGGGTGCCGAGATAGAGGTCGTCGAGTGCGACCACGTCGTTGTCCGCCGCGAGCGTGTTGGCGAGGTTCGAGCCGATGAACCCGGCCCCACCAGTGACGAGGACTCGTCTGTCTTCCATGTCGGAAGGCCTCGATGCCGTGTCAAAGGTTTGTCGGTCCCTCCACCCCGCCGCCGACCGGTGGCACCACCGTCGGACTTATGAACGGGAGTTTCGAAGCCTACTGCATGTCATCAATCGAGCTTACGTCGAGCCAGAAGAAGATACTGCAGGAACTCATCAACCTGTACGGCTCGTCGGAGCGTGCGGTCAAAGGCGAGGATATCGCCGACCGCACCGACCGCAATCCGGGAACGATTCGCAACCAGATGCAGTCACTGAAGGCGCTCCAACTGGTCGAAGGGGTACCGGGGCCGAAAGGAGGCTACAAGCCGACCGCCAACGCCTACGAGGCGCTGGAGATTCAGGATCTCGACGAACCCGCCGAGGTCCCGCTGTTCCACAACGGTGAGCGCGTCCCCGACGCGAACGTCCAGGAGATCGACCTGACGAGCGTCCACCACCCCGAACTCTGCCGGGCGGAGATTCGACTCCACGGCTCTATCACCGACTTCCACGACGGCGACACCGTCCGGGTCGGCCCGACGCCACGCTCGAAACTGCTCATCGAGGGCGTCGTCGACGGGAAAGACGAGTCGAAGAACGTCCTCGTCGTCTCGACGACCGAGATGATCGCGCCCGCCGAAGAACCCGACCACTGACCGGTCGGAACGGGGCCGTGGCGGCCCCACGTCGCTCCCGACCCCACCGGGCCGGCCGCAGGCGTCGGCTTCGGGACTCGTTCTCTATCCAAAGCCTTTGTATCCGATGGGGTTGGACAGGTGGACATGACTGAGAACGTTGTGGTCCTCGGCTCGGGGTACGCCGGGGCAGGCGCGGTCAAGTCCATCGAGAAGCAACTCGGCGACCGTGTCGACCTGACGTGGGTGTCGGACGTGGACCACCACCTGGTGCTCCACGAGGCCCACCGCTGTATCCGCAACCCCCGCGTCAAGGAGAAGGTCGCTATCCCCGTCGACGACATCAAGTCCCCC
>NZ_WSZK01000038.1 GCF_009791395.1 Halomarina oriensis | reverse complement strand
GGGGGAGTGCTCGCCGGTCGCGCTGGTCGAGCACTGTCTGGAGCGCATCGAGGCACGCAACGACCGCACCAACGCCTTCGTGACGGTGCTCGCCGACGATGCCCGTGAGCAGGCCCGAGCGGCCGAACGGGCCGTCGAGCGCGGCGAGCAACTGGGGCCGCTCCACGGCATCCCGGTCGGCATCAAGGACCTGACGTCGGTGGCGGGCGTCCGGACGACCTACGGGTCGGTGCCGTTGGCCGACCACGTCCCGGAGCGTGACGACCCGGTGGTCGCCCGTCTGCGGGCGGCGGGGGCCATCGTCGTCGGGAAGACGAACACCTCCGAGTTCGGCCACATCGCCACGACGGACAACGACCTGTTCGGGGCGACGGGCAACCCCTACGACCCGACGAAGACCGCCGGTGGGTCCTCCGGTGGGAGCGCGGCGGCCGTCGCCGACGGTCTCGTGCCGCTGGCGCAGGGCACCGACGCCGGCGGGTCGGTCAGGATTCCGGCGAGCGCCTGCGGTGTCGTCGGTATCAAACCCTCGTTCGGGCGCGTGTCGCGGCACACTCGTCCGGACGCGTTCGCCGACGCGAACCCGTTCACGGCGACGGGACCGCTGGCGCGGACCGTCGCGGACGCGGCGCTGTCGCTCGACGTGATGGCCGGCACGGACCCGGCCGACCCGTTCAGTCTACCGACGACCGACGAGCGCTTCGTCGACGCCGTCGACGCGTCCGTCGACGGGTTCCGGGTGGCGTACAGCCCGACGCTCGACGCGTTCCCCGTCGCCGAGTCGGTCCGTGACGTCGTCGACGAGGCCGTCGAGGGGTTCGCCGACGCGGGGATGGGCGTCGAACGGGCCGATCCGGCGCTCGGTGACCTGTGGGATGACGCCCGTCGCGCCTCGCTGGTGACGTTCCAGTCGCGGATGGCGACGACCGTCGCGGGGAGCGAGGCGGCGTTCGGTGTCGACCTCTCGGAGCGCCTCGACGACCTCAGCGGGGTGTTGCCCGCGATGGTCGAGCGTGGCAGGACGCACACCGCGGTCGACATCGGTCGGGCCAACGGCGTTCGGACGGCCGTGTTCGACGCGGTTCAGGAGCTTCTGGGCGAGTTCGACCTGCTGGTCTCGCCGACGCTCGCGGTGCCGCCGTTCGACGTCGACGCGTTCGGTCCCGAGTCGGTCGACGGCGAAGAGGTCGACCGCTACACCGGGTGGTATCTCACACAGCCGTTCAACATGACCGGCCACCCCGCAGCGTCGGTGCCCGCGGGAACGGTCGACGGCCTCCCCGTCGGCCTCCAGGTCGTCGGCCGTCGACACCGTGACGCCGACGTAATCGCCGCGTGTGCCGCCTTCGAGCGCGAGCGACCCTGGTCGGACCGTTCGCTGCCGTCCTGAGCGCGGCGAGGAACCGTGGTGGTCGCGCGGTGTGACCGGTCAGACGTCCTGTACGAGCGACCCGAACTCCTCGACGGGGAGCAGTTCGTGGGTGTGCATGTCCAGTCCCCGCCGTTCGACGACGAGGGAGATCTGGAGTGCCGTCTGGTGGTCGGGAGCCTCGAACAGGATGAGGTAGTCGTGGTCGCCGAGGATGGCGTACGCGTCTTTCATCTCCCCGCCGACGTCCGCGATGTCGTTTCGCAGGTCGCCCCAGACACTCGCCAGTTCCTGGGCGTTCTGGACTCGCGCTTCGACGACATCGACCAGCGCCATGTACGTGCCCATGCTTGGCGAAACTCGGGGCGGGCGTAAAGGGGTACTGCCCGTTGCGCCCTCACAACTGTTCCCAACGACCACGCACGGTCCGTGACGGACCCGACAGCCGTCGCTCCGAACGAAAAGCGACGCACGGCCGGCGACGTGAATGTGCGGCGTCTCGTTCAGGGGCTAACCTTACATACCCCGTTGGTGAATACCGTACTATGTCACCAGATGCCACGGTCCGCGGCGTCGGGGTGAGCGTCGACGACGGTGGTGACCGGACGCCCGTCGTGATGCTCGACGTCGGGGAGTCCGTCGTGCCCATCTTCGTCAGTGACGACCAGGCCCAGTCCATCCGCCTGGCACTCGAAGGCGGGAGTTTCGAGCGACCACTCACCCACGACCTGCTGCTGGAGATGACCGCGGAGTTCGGTGCGGCCGTCGACCGCGTCCGTATCGACGACCTCTCGGAGGTCACCTTCTTCGCCAAGATTGAGACCGAGCAGTACCGTGACGGCGAACGGCGGACGCTCTCGTTCGACGCTCGCCCGAGCGACGCGATCGCGCTCGCACTCCGACTGGACTGCCCCATCGAAGTGTCTCCCGCCGTCGTCGACCGTGCGGGTCGCCCCTCCTCCTCGTCGGCGTAATCACGCCCCGACCGGACGGCGTGGCCGCTCTGACTACCCACCGCTTAACACTCACCGAGCGGTGACTCCGGTATGCCTCCCTCCGACGCCGGCCACCTCGTGTTGACCTTCGACGACGGGTACGCCGCTGATCACGACCTGATTCGCCCGGTCCTCGCCGAGCGTGACGCTCGGGCGGTGTTCGCGGTGGTCCCGTCGTGGGTCGGGAAACCGGGCCATCTCACCGCCGTCGAACTGGACGCGCTGGTCGACGCGGGCCACGAAGTCGCCGCTCACGGCCGCCGTCACCGCTACCTGCAGGCCCTTCGCCTCGGCCGGGACGCGACGTCCGGTGACGACGACCTCCACGTCGCCGGCGAAGTCCACGACGACGAGGACTGCGGGATCGTCGTCGGCGACCGCTACGAAGTGACCGACGGCGACCACCGCGAGCCGGTCGAGATCGCCGCCGTGAGCGCCACCGAGGACGGTGGCGTGTTGACCCTCGCCGCTTCGCTCGACTCGGCGTTCGACCGGGGCGAGACGGTCGTCCGCCCCCACGAGTCGGTCGTCACCGACGAGATCCGTGGCGTCCGTGCGGCGTTCGCCGAGATGGGGTCCGACCCCTCGTCGTTCGTCCTGCCCTACGGTGCGGCCGACACGCGAGCGTGGCGGGCCGTCCATGAGGAGTACGACGTGCTCGCCAACGCGGCGATTCGGTCGCTCCCGAACCCGCCCGGCACCGCCCCGACGAACCTCCGTCGGTACTACCTGGAGACGACCCACCTCACGCGCGTCGAACTCGGCGAGTACCTCGACGCGGTCGCCGAGACGGGTGGTATCGGGGTCCTCGCCGGCCACAGCGCGTGGCAGTCGGTCACCGCCGAACGCGTCGGGTGGGTCGTCGGCGCGGCCCGCGAGCGTGGCGTCGAGGTGACGACGTTCGCGTCGCTGTTCGGGTGAGCGAAGCGTGGAGTATCGACACGACGAACCGGCCGCCTACGACGGGACGACCGTGATCTGCTGACTACGGTCGATAGCCTGCTCCATCTCCTCGGCGATGGCGCTGCCCCGCGAGACCTGAATCTCGCCGCCCCGCGAGACGGTGGCGGTGAACAGGTAGTCGCCGTCGGCGCGGACCTCGACGGTCTCGCCGGCCCGGCCGTCGACGGGGACGATGATGTGTCTGGACGTGATTTCGGGCGTCACGACCTCGCCGGCGTGGCCCGGCCCCTCGCTGACGCGGCTACCGTTTCCCGAACCACCGGACCCACCGGTTCCGTCCGCCCCGGCGTGCCCCCGGTGGTGGTCGGGGCGTTCGTCGAGGGTGCGGACGTCGATGTCGATACCCAGCGAGTCCTCGATCTGGTCGATGCGGCCGCCGCCCTTCCCGATGACGTAGGAGATGTCGTCCTCTTCGACGTAGACGACGGCGCGGTTCTGACTCTGGAGTTCGACCTGCACGTGTCCCCGCGCGACGGACCGAACCTCGCGTTCGATCTCGTTGCGCGCGAGGCGGTCGACGCCGGTGTCGGACTCGCCGTCGGCCTCGTCCAGCGGGACGGTGACGACCTGCCGGTTGAAGGTGTATATCTCGTACTCCGGACGCTGGGTCTCGTGGTCGGAGACGACGATGACCGGACGCGCGAGGTCCTCCTCCATCAGGCCGTGGGGGACCTTCACCTCCGTCGAGACGTCGTAGATGGTCTCGACGTCGCCGGCCTCGATGTACGCGACGGTGTCGACGACCTGTGGAATCATGCCGAGTTCGACCCGGCCGATGAGGCGCTGGAGCGCGTCGATGGCGCGGGTCGCGTGGACGACGCCGACCATCCCGACGCCCGCGAGACGCATGTCCGCGAAGGTGCGGAAGTCGGCGGTCTTCCTGACCTCGTCGTAGACCGTGTAGTCCGGTCGGACCATCAGCAGAGCGTCGGCGGTCTTGTCCATGTCCCCGTCGAGTTCGGTGTACTGGGTGATCTCCTCGCCGACCTGGAGGTCGCGGGGTTTCTCCATCGTCTTCACGGAGTAGTCGGCATCCGAGAGGAACTCGGCGACGGCCTGGGCGTAGGTGGACTTCCCGGCCCCCGGTGCCCCCGCGATGAGGACGCCCCGCTGGTGGTCGAGCAGGCGCTCGGTGATGTCCTCGCTGTAGGCGTAGTCGTCCATCGTCGTCTTGACCATCGGCCGGACGGCCGTGATCTCGACACCGTCGGAGAACGGTGGCTGGGCGATGGCGATACGGTAGTCCCGGAACTGGACGATGGTCATCCCTGGCTCACTGAGTTCGGTGAACCCGTCGTCGGAGACGTCGGCGGCGTTGCGGACGTCGCTGACGTACTCGCGCATCGTCTCGTCGTCCAGCACCTCCTCGCCGATGGCCTCGTAGCGGACGTTCCCGACGTCGCCGCGTTTCGCCATCGGGCGGACCCCCGTCTTCAGGTGGACGGACATCGTCTCCTCGGTGAAGTACGACTCGATGGCCAGCTCCTCGACGGCGTCGTCGTACGGTTCGAGGTACTCGACGTCGAGGCTCTGGGCTTTCGCCACTTCGGCCTGGACGATGTCGCTGGTGAGGAACGCGGCGTCGTACTCGTCGGCCACGTCGCGGATGATGGCGTCGATAGCCCCCGAGCGGGCGCGCTCTATCTCCTCGGTGTTCGCCCGCCGGCCGACGTACTCGACCGTTATCTCGCCCTCGTCCGCGAAGTCGGCCAACCGCTGGAGTTCCTCCAGTCCCTGCCAGCCGATGTCTCGCCCGGAGTTCGCCTGCGCTTCGAGTTCGCCGACGACGGCCTGTGGAACGTAGACCGTCGCGCCGGCGAACTCACCGTCGTCGACACGTTCGGACACGCGGCCGTCGACGACCACGCTCGTGTCCGGAACGACATTCATACACGACGTTCGGACGGCGGGACTGATAAGGCTACGTAACGCGCCCGGAGTCGTCCGGTTCGTGTCGTATCGACGTGACGCCGGACCCGCCCGCGTCCGCCGGAGCGTTTTCGACCGTCGCACGCACAGGGAGGACGTGACCAAACGACCCGAACTCACCGACCTCACCCGTCGTCTCGTCGCCACGCCGAGTCACGACGACGAGACGGCCGCCGGCGCGGTCATCGCCGACTGGCTTCACGACCACACCGACGCGACGGTCGAGCACGACCCCGAGGGTGCCGGGGTCGTCGCCCGGAAGGGCGACCCCGACGCCGCGAACCGCGTCGCGCTCGTCGGGCACCACGACGTGGTCGCGCCCGACGCCTCGCAGGTGACCGACGACGCACTCGTCGTCGAGGAGCGGACGGTCGAACGCGAGGACGGACGCGAGGAGCCCCGACTGTTCGGCCGTGGCAGCGCCGACATGAAGGGGGCCGTCGCCGCCGCGATGGTCGCGTTCCGCGACGCAGACGCACCGTGTACGTTCGCCTCGTTCCGTGGCGAGGAACGCGGCGGCGTCGGGGCACGCCACGCCATCGAGGAGGGGTTCCGTCCCGACTACGCTATCGTCGCCGAGGGGTCGACGAACTACTCGAAACCGGGTGTCACGGACGTCGTCGTCGCACACAAGGGCCGACGCGGGAGTACCGTCACTGCTCGGGGGACGGCCGCCCACGCCAGCGAACCCGACCGCGGCGAGAACGCCATCTACCGGGCCGCTGAGGCGGTCGAACTCGTCCGCGACCTCGACACCCCCGAAGCCGAGGTGCTCGGTGTCACCCAGTCCGGGACCGTCGCCGTCACCGAAATCGAGGGCGGGAGCGGCTGGAACGTGATTCCCGAGGCGTGTTCGTTCACCGTCGACGAGCGAACCGTCGCGGGCGAGCGTGCGCCGCTGGCGCAGGTCGAAGCCATCGACGGTGTCTCGTGGACCGTCGACCAGGACCTCCCGCCGATGGCGTGTGCCGACGACGAGTTCGCGGAGGCGGTGCTCGCGGCGGCCGTCGACGCACAGGCGGGGACGCCAGAACTCGTCAGCAAACCCCACGCCACCGACGCCGGGTGGCTCGCGGGGGCCGGAACGACCTGCGTGGTCTGTGGTGCCTCCGAACCCGGGGAGGCACACACCAGAGACGAGAGCGTCTCGCTGGCCGTCCTCGACCGCTGCGAACGCATCTACCGGGGTGCCGTCGAGCGTGTCGCGGCGTTCGAGTGAGTCGGCCCGGACCGCAACCACTACCCCACCACCCCGCACAGCCCCGTGTATGCAACTGGGAGTCGTCGGTCTGGGGCGGATGGGCCGTATCGTCGTCGACCGCACGCTGGCGGCGGGCCACGACGTGGTGGCGTTCGATATCGACGCGGAGGCCCGCGAAGAGGCGGCCGACGCGGGCGCGACGCCCGCCGACTCGCTCGACTCGCTCGCGGCGGAACTGGGCGAGGCGAAGCGAATCTGGCTGATGGTCCCGGCGGGCGACGCCGTCGACGCCGCGCTGTCGGAACTCGAACCACACCTGAGCGACGACGACGTGGTCGTCGACGGCGGGAACTCCCACTTCGAGGACTCGACACGCCGCGCCGAGGAGACTCCTGCGGCGTACCTCGACTGTGGCACCTCCGGCGGCCCGGCCGGTGCGGAACTCGGCTTCTCGCTGATGGTCGGCGGTCCCGAGTGGGCCTACGAGACGTTGACACCGGTGTTCGACGCCGTGGCGACGGGTCCCGACGGCCACGCCCGGATGGGGCCTGCGGGGTCGGGCCACTACGTGAAGATGGTCCACAACGGCGTCGAGTACGCGCTGATGCAGGCGTACGGCGAGGGGTTCGAACTGCTCCACGAGGGGCGCTACGACCTCGACCTCGAATCGGTGGCGGGCGTCTGGAACAACGGCGCGGTCATCCGCTCGTGGCTGCTGGAACTCTGCGAGGAGGCGTTCCGCGAGGAGGGGAGTTCGCTGGGGACCGTCGCCGACCGTATCGAAGGTGGCTCGACGGGCACGTGGACGGTCCAGGAGGCGCTGGCCCAGGAGGTGCCGCTCCCGCTCGTCTACGCCGCCCTCTCCGAACGGTTCGGGTCACGGGCCGACGAGGGACGGTTCTCGCGGCGTCTCGCCAACCGCCTGCGCTACGGCTTCGGCCGGCACGAGGTCCAGCGCCGCGACGAGAGCGAGTCCCGAACGGAGTGAGGGGTTCGGGAACCCGAGCGGCGACCGGAGGACGCCGCGAGGGAGGGTGGGGTTCGACTACGAGGAGTAGCAGCCTCTCACGCCGGCCGGGCTCTTCTTTCGGTGCTGACTCTCTCTCCGTCGGTACGGTAGCCACCGAAATATAACGAACGTTTATCATGTTTCTCGGAAAGGGTGAACCGGGAAACGCCATGGTAAGTGTGAACACACGAGAGGAGATGTACGAGGCGATGGTGACCGCGCGTCACTACGAGGAGCGCCTCCAGGAGGAGTATCTGGAGGGGAAACAGCCGGCGTTCGACATCTCGGCGGGGCCGATTCCCGGCGAGTTGCACTTGGCGGCGGGCCACGAGGCGGCCGCGGCGGGCGTCTGCGCCCACCTGCGACCGGAGGACACGGTGACGGCGACCCACCGACCACACCACGTCGCCATCGCCAAGGGCGTCGACCTGGAGCGGATGACCGCCGAGATATTCGGTCGACGGACGGGCCTCTGTAAGGGCAAGGGCGGGCACATGCATCTGTTCGACCCGGACGTCAACTTCGCGTGCAGCGGCATCATCGCGCAGGGCAGTCCACCGGCCGTCGGTGCGGCGCTGGCCGCGAAGAAACGCGGCACGACGGACGTCGCCGTCTCGTATCTCGGTGAGGGAGCCATCAGCCAGGGCGGGTTCCTCGAATCGCTCAACCTCGCCAGCGTCCACGACCTGCCGGTCGTGTTCGTCGTCGAGGACAACGACTGGGCCATTAGCATGCCCAAAGCGCGCGTCACGGACGTCGAGAGCGGTGCACAGCGAGCGAAGGGGTTCGACATGCCGGGCGTCCGCGTCGACTACGACGACGCCGTCGCGGTGTACGAAGCCGCCCGCGACGCAATCGAACGGGCGCGGGCGGGCAACGGCCCGTCGCTCGTCGAGGTGCAGGTCCACCGACGGATGGGGCACTTCATGGGCGACGCCGAGGGCTACCGCCCGACGGAGGACATCGAGCGCGCGAAGCGCCTCGACAGCATCGAACGCCTCGCCGAGGACCTCCGCTCGGAGGGCGTCACGGACGACGAACTCGCCGAGATAACCGACCGCGCTCACCAGCGCGTCGAGGCGGCCATCGAGTGGGCGAAAGACCAGCCGGAACCGGACCCCGACGAGGCGTTCGACGACGTGTTCGTCACGCCGCCACGGGCACAGGTCGTGCCCGACGGCGGTGGCGACCGGGGTATCGTCGACGCCGTCGACGTGCCACCGGGTTCGGACGACGACATCGGAGGTGAGGACCGATGACCCAACAGGTAGCGACGGGACGCGAACTGACGATGAGCCGAGCGATGGTCGAAGCCATCGCCCACGAGATGCGCGAGAACGAGGAGGTGTTCTACATGGGCGAGGACGTCGCCGACTACGGCGGTATCTTCGACTCGACGCAGGACCTCTTAGAGGAGTTCGGCCACGACCGAATCATGGACGTCCCCATCAGCGAGACGGCGTACATCGGCGCGGCCGTCGGGGCCGCTCAGGCCGGGATGCGCCCGATTGCGGAGCTGATGTTCGTCGACTTCTTCGGCGTCTGTATGGACCAGATCTACAACCAGATGGCGAAGAACACCTACATGAGCGGCGGGGCGGTCAACGTCCCGATGGTGCTGACGACGGCCGTCGGCGGCGGCTACAACGACGCCGGCCAGCACTCCCAGACGCTCTACGGTACGTTCGCGCACCTGCCGGGGATGAAGGTGGTCGTGCCCTCGAACGCCTACGACGCGAAGGGGCTGATGCACGCCGCCATCCGCGACGACGACCCGGTCGTCTACATGTTCCACAAGCGCCTGATGGGCATCGGCTGGATGCCCGCTCCCGAGGGGCCGAAGACGGAGGTGCCCGAGGAGGCGTACACCATCCCGTTCGGTGACGCCGCGGTGCGACGCGAGGGCACCGACGCCACCGTCGTCACGCTCGGCCTGCACGTCCACCGTGCCCTCGAAGCGGCCGAGGGACTCGCGGACGACGGTATCGAGGCGGAGGTCATCGACCTGCGGACGCTCGTCCCGTTCGACACCGAGACGGTCGTCGAGTCGGTGAAGAAGACCGGCCGACTGGTCGTCGTCGACGAGGACTACCGCTCGTTCGGCCTCTCCGGAGAGGTGGTCGCCCGGGTCGCCGAACACGCGCTCGACGACCTCGAATCCGTCCAGCGCCTGGCCATCCCGGACGTGCCCATCCCGTACGCTCGGCCGCTCGAAGACGCCATCAACCCCCAGACGGCGGACATCGCCGAGGCGGTTCGTACGGTCACGAAATGAGCGACTCGCCGACCGTCGTCGACTCGGCGCTCGTCTGGCCCGACGACGCGATGGACGTCGAGGAGGCCGTCGTCAGCAACTGGTTCGTCCGCGAGGGCGCACACGCCGACGAAGGCGACACCATCTGTGAAATCCAGATAGAGAAGGTGTCCATCGACGTGTCGATGCCCGTCACCGGCGTCGTCGAGGAGCGACTCGTCGGCGAGAGCGACGTGTTCGCGCGCGGTGACCCACTGGCACGAGTCAGACCGGACTGAGACGGTCGGCGGTTGGTGGAGCGGACGGTTTACGAGGCAGTCGCGTCCTTCAGTTGTACCGCGAGCGAGTGAGCGTCAGCGAACGAGCGAGCGGGCCAAAGAGCCCGTGAGCCGAAGGCGAACGGGTGACGCCGGTTTTCACTCCAGGTTTTGCCAGCGAACCGAGCGGCGACCGCGAGGCACCGCCGAGCGTGTCGCCGCGACGTGAGTACAGCGAAACGTGGTATCGCAATGCTGTTAACGCCCCCTCGCTAACCCGCGGACATGGTAGACGTACTGGGAATCGGCGTCGGGGCGACTATCGTCCTGCTCGTCGTGGTCCTGCACTTCTCGCGTGGGACCGAGTGGACGCCCACCGAGGACATCTCTAGCGACGTACTCGAACGGCGTGCTTCGACGGTCCCCGAGACGGACTTCCCCGAACCGATGAACCGCTCTATCGGTGGCGGCGGCGTCGCGGCGGGCGCAGTCGGCGCTGGCTCCGAGGGTGAACTGGAAGACGGGGAGGGTGAAGAGACGGTCGACGACGACCCGTCGGCCATCCCCGACGACGAGGCCGAGACCTACGAAATCGAGTTCGTCAAGGAAGGCACGACCATCTCCGTCAAGGAGAACACGACCGTTCTGGAAGCGGGCGAGGAGGAGGGCTGGGACCTCCCCTACGCCTGCCGGCAGGGCCAGTGTATCTCCTGTGCGGGCCACATCACGGACGGTGGGCACGCCGAGGACTACATCGAACACCACACCAACGAGATGCTCGGCGACGCCGAGATGTCCGAGGGCTACACGCTGACGTGTGTCGCTTACCCCACCACCGACTTCTCCATCGAGACGGGCGAGAGTCCGTAACGACGCGACACGCCGATTCTCTCCGCTTTCCGCCGACCGTAGTGGCGTCGCCGGTCGTCGTCGCTCGGGATGCTATAGTCACTGCATCTCACGCCAGCCCTATAGTGTCGGAACCGAACCCCTCACGAGAGTGAACTCCCCGTGAGTCGAGACCGAAGTATCACCGAGGGCGGGTTGGCGTGGCCGCTGTTCACGCTGGCGTGGCCCATCGTCGTCACCGAACTGCTACAGGTGGCGTACAACCTCGCCGACACCATCTGGCTCGGACGCTACTCCGCTGCCGCCGTCGGCGCGATGAGCCTCGCGTTCCCGCTCATCTTCCTCCTGCTGTCGGTCGGTGGCGGGTTCACCGTCGCCGGGAGTACGCTGGTCGCACAGTACACCGGCGCGGGCAGCGACGGCGACGCCGACTTCGTCGCCGGCCAGACCCTCTCGTTCGTGACGAAACTCGCCGTCGTGCTCGGCGCACTCGGGTTCGTGGCGACGGGCCCGTTGCTCGGCCTCCTGCCGACGGACCCCGAGACGGCCCGCGAAGTCGTGCCGCTCGCCGCCGACTACATGCGGGTGTTCTTCCTCGGAACGCCGTTCCTGTTCGGCTTCTTCGTCTTCTCGGCGCTGATGCGTGGCTACGGCGACACCCGAACCCCGATGCTCGTGATGCTGCTGTCCGTCGTGCTCAACGTCGTCCTCGACCCCATCCTCATCTTCGGGTTCACCGAGAACCCGCTGTTCTCGATGCTCGGGGCCGAGGCGCTCCAGACGAGCCTGTTCGCCGAGACCGGATTCGAGGGGATGGGCGTCGAAGGGGCGGCGCTGGCGACGCTCGTCGCCCGTGCGGCGGCGACGTTCGTCGGCGTCTACGTGCTGTTCGCCACCGCGCTCGGTCCGGACCTCCGTCTGTCGTATCTCAGTACCGACTCCGACACCGTCCGGAAGATAGTCGACATCGGCGTGCCGAGCGCGCTCGAACAGTCGACCAGCGCCCTGGCGATGATCACGCTGACCGCGATGGTCGTCACGTTCGCTACGCCCGTCGTCGCCGCCTACGGTCTGGGCAACCGCCTCATCTCGCTCGTCTTCCTCCCGGCGATGGGACTGGGCCGAGCGACCAACACGATGGTGGGACAGAACCTCGGCGCACAGAAGGCCGAACGTGCCGAACGTGCCGTCCAACTCGCCGCTAGCACGGGTGCGGGGGTGATGTTCTGTGTCGCCATCGTCGCGTACCTGTTCGCCGAACCCATCGTCTCGGTGTTCATGGCGACCGGCACCGCCGACGCCGCCGAGACCATCCGTCACAGCGCGGAGTACCTCCGCATCCGGACGGTGGAGTTCGCGTTCATCGGCGTGTTACAGGTCGTTCTCGGGGCGTATCGGGGCGCGGGCAACACGAAGACGGCGCTCGGCTTCTCCCTGATGGCGCTCTGGGTCGGGCGCGTCCCAACCGTCGCCTATCTGGTGTTCGTCGCGGGATGGGGACCGACGGGGCTGTGGGTCGGGATGGCGCTCGGCAACATCGTCGGCGCGTTCGGCGCGGTGGCGTGGTTCCTCCGAGGGACGTGGAAGGAGTCGGTCGTCGACGACAAACCGACGGGCGGGACGCTCGCAGAGGACTGAAACTCACAACCGTTATGCCCCGGCGTCCGGTAGTCGGGGCCGAGGGCCCGTAGCTCAGTGGATAGAGTGCCAGGTTCCGGACCTGGTTGTCGGGGGTTCAAATCCCTCCGGGCTCGCTACGTTCCATGACGCCCCAGAACCAATAGACGGAACGGGTGTGCTTATAAAGAATCCCGGCCGGCGGAGGTCAGAGTTCGTCATGGCGTGTAACGGCGGCACTGCCGTCATGCGGTTCGTAGGAACTAATCTATAGCTCTCCTGACTTATTCGTTTCGGCGGCAGGTCCGAAGCCAGTCGGACATTCAGTCTAGACCGGGATACTGTGGTCTTGGTTTCTTAGCTACGAGAGATTACTCACCAACCACAATTGGTATCATATTGTTACCTGGTTCGGAGATGAACCCACAGCCATTTAAGTAGCTGGTGGACTGATAAAGATGCTTCTGCATCACAGGAAGCACGGAAATCGGCACCCTCAGCGTCCGGAAACGCAGTGTAGTGAACGGAGCTGATGGTGGCCGCTGACCACCAGCAGGTGGTCAGATGAACGCAATCACACCCTCGCGGGAGAGCACGCCTGCGCTTGCGGAGCATTGCACTGCTCCGTGACTCTCCACCCCCTCAATCCTAATGAATGGAGGGGGGTAGCAGAGCGCCGTCCTTCTGCGGGGTGGAAAAACAACGAAGAGTAACAACCACAATGAGACAGATCTACATCTCTATCCGCCCGCCCGAACGCGAACCGCTTGCCCTCCACCCCCTCCACATCCATCAGGAGGTGACGAGTGATGAGTAGTACAGATCCCCCACAGAACGAAGATGGGATGAAGCGAGCATTCAGAGAGGTACTCAGAGATGAGTTCGGGTTCGAAGACGAACTTGACCGGGTCATCCCCAATCCTGAACAGTCGCTACCAAAGAAGACGGTAGCAGCAGGGCTTAGGGAGCATCTGGAGGATGTCCAGCGCCAACACTCTGTCGGGACCTATCAAACCCTCCAGTCGAGACTCGGATTCTTCGAACGCTGGTGTAACATGGAGGTGGAAGGTTCGAAACGCATCGAGTATCTCCGAGACCTCACTGGGCAGGATATCAGAGATTTCAGAGACTGGCGGCGCAGCGAAGGCGAGTGGAATCTCGTTACCGAAGAGTCCCAGATGGGGTCTCTGAAAAAGTTCCTGTGCGAATGTGAAAAGCCCGGCTGGGTCAAACCGGGTCTCTCCAACAAGGTCCCTATACCCACGGTCAAACCCGATGACGAGAGTCGGGAAGTGACCGTCCGACAGGAAGAAGCCGAAGCGATCCTCGATCATCTCGAGAAGTTCGAATATGCCTCGCTTCAACACTGCTTTTACTTGGTTACCAAAATCACTGGTTGCCGCATCAGTGGATTCCAGAGCCTCGACGAATGCGACTACGAATATGACGAGGAGACGGGGGGTGCGATACTGAAGTTCCGAAACAGACCAGAGACTGGCACCCGGTTGAAGAACGGTTCTCGGAGTGAGCGGAACTTCGGCATCGACGAAGATGATCGAGAGGTGATTGATGACTACATCGAACACAACCGCCCAGACGTCGTTGACGACGACGGTCGTAAGCCGCTGTTCGCAACCAGACAGGGACGCCCCGCTGCTTCGACGCTTCGAAAGTACGCCTACATGTGGACAAGGCCGTGTGCGACCACCGGAGAGTGCCCCCTTGGTCGCAATATCGAGGAGTGTGATGCAGCACAGTCGAACGATATGGCAAACCACTGTCCCGACAGTAAGTCTGCACATCCAATTCGACGGGGGCGGTTGACAGGGGAGCTGACCAAGGGTATACCCCCCTATCTACTCGCCGAGAAGTACGACGTCTCACCCAAGACGTTGAAGAAGCACTACGACAATCGATCGCCCGAAGAAGTACGTAGGACTGAGGAAAACCTACGAAGACTCCTTAACGATGGAATGGACCGGATGTATTGATTCCGTCGTCATTCTACTCGACGTAGCAACTCAAAAGTCCCTCTGACTAATTGACTCGTGAGTCATTGCCATCCGTCCTCTGAGACAGTCAATAGCCGAATCTTCTCACCATCCTCGGTTGGATGACTCAGGGAAGTACGTGCAAGTGTCAACTCGAAACGCTTGCTTCGACGACATCCAGGTAAGTCCTGCGTACGCGACGAACGCTGACGTCGCCAGCTACGACTGGGCTACTCCCCGAACAGAGTCAAACGTCCAATTCCCGCGTCCGCTGGTTCGAAACCGACGACTTCCGCATCCACTGCTCGCAACAGTGCCAGACCAAGGACTCGTGGGAGTGTTGATGGGACTGCCACCCCAACGGAGTGGCGGGTCGTACTCACCACAATGCTCACTTGCCTCGACGACTAAATCAAGCCGTTCTGGAACGAGTAGTGGTACTGTGGAAACCTTCACCGGGGTTTCGACAGGACGTCACCGAATTGAAATCGACCCGATGCAGGGGCACTTTGGGACGTTTTATGAGGACAACGAACCCGTGAGGCACTCAGCATCATTACCGCTGGCGCACCAATCGTGCGATTCAGCGCTCCCGGGCACGCCCCTCCCCGAGATAACTCGAACTCCGGCCACACAGACATTTAGTAGCTGACGGATGTACCGACGTGGTACCGTGCAACACGCGTTTCAGGTTGGACAACGATACCGCGATACGGGAAGCTTCCGTAACGCAGACGACCAGTTCCTGCGGTGGATTCGTGGCTCGCTCGACAGTGGTATCAAAAACACCGGTGGAATCCGTGGCCTCAGCGCTGACCACTCCGACACGCCAGCCGCACTTGTGTTGGTCTCGAACGATACCGGGGTCTCGCAGCACGACGACCCCTGGGAAGACACCCTCGCGGTCAACGCGGGGTACATCAGTTACTGGGGGGACGCGAAGGCCGGCAACCCGTACGACGAGTCCGCGTACAATCGGCAGATCAAGACCGCGTTCGACCGGGCGGCGGCGGGGCAGCGAGAGGACGCCCCACCAGTGCTCGTCTTCCGTAAACCAGAGTCCGGGGTCGTCGAGTTCTGCGGGCTGGGGGTCCCGGATCACTTCGAGGTTCGGTCCTACCGGGACGACGCCGGTGTGCAGGTCCCAAACTACCTCTTTCACTTCTCGATTCTCAACACACAGTCCGTTCCCGTCTCGTGGCTGCACGACCGTGCCCGAATGAACGACGACGGCCACGCTCCAGACGTCTGGCAGCACTGGGTCGAGACCGCAGAGGTCGCTCAGTGGCCAACTGGCGAGCCGCTGGATCAGAGTGGGCGAGTCCGCCGCTACGAAACCGCCGAGACCGTCGTGAGCGAGACCTTCCGTACGGACACGTTCGACCGGTACGAGCACACGTGTGCGATGACCGGGATTCGAGAACACGACTTGCTTGACATCGCACATATCCTGCCGCGGAGTCAACATCCCGACCTCGCCGAACACCCGGAGAACGTCCTCGTCCTGAACTCGTTGCACCACCGGGCGTTCGACGCCGCGCTGTTCACGATCGATAGCGAGCATCGAATCAGGACGAGCCCGTCGTTCGACCCTGCCCACCCGTTCCTCCGTGAGACAATTACGGATCGAACGGGAGAACAGCTCACGTTCCCGCCCAGCGTCCAGCTGCGCCCGTCGTTCCTCGACGAGCTCAATGCCGGGCTCGCGTGGCTCTAGCGCTGCACGGTTCTCGTACCCCAGTCACCACGGCCGCTCGCGGTTACGAGCTCCTGTCGGAACACCTGGTGTGTCGGGCCTTCTAACGGTGAGTAATCTCGCCTCCAAGGTTGTGTCTACCGCACGATCCCTACGTCTGCACTGGCACTGACGATAGAATCCACAGAACGGGATTCATCAGCGAGGAGAGGGCAGGGTCGCACAGTAAAGATTGAAATGGTAACTGGTTCAAACAGCGACAGACCAATGGGCTCTGGTACTGACGCGGACTTGAACGCGCTGACGGACAATCAACAAGGGTTGTTGAAAGTGCTGGCGGACGCCGACGGGGAGACACTCACTGGTGTCGAGGTGCGAGAACGACTGGAGAATGACTACAACATCTGCCTGACGAAGAACGGAATGAACGCCGTGTTTCGACGCACTTCGAACTATCCACGGCACATGGTTGACATCACCCTCAAAAAGCCCAGCACGCACGATGTTGAGGTGCAACACGCGACCCATCGGCTCAAGAAACCATACATCGACACTGTTCGCACTCAACTCCAGCGGTAGATTACGGGTTCTACCGGCTGTTGCACGCTCTGCTCCGGTAACAGTGCTGAAGCCTGCGCTCGGCGCCGTTTTGGAGAAAAGACGCCGGGTGAATGGCCACTACTTCTTACGAGTTCTGTCTGTCGGCGGCCGTCATCGTCTGGGGGTGGGGATCCCGGTTCGGTCCAACATGATGCGCGTGTTGGCGCTCCACAGTAACTCTCGCCCAATTCATGAGCGTGTCTGCTTAGGATAGCTCCAGTTGGGTCGATGCGTCAACAAGAAATTAATAGAGACTCAGGATGTTCTTGCGTTGCGGGGGAGAGAGTTCGTTATTGTGCACCGCTCGCTTGCACACATCCCTCATCGAGACTGTGGTGTCGTCGTGCAGCTTTGCCTCGTGCAGTAACTCGAATACTGTTTGAAGCTCGATCGACAGCCCATACTCGTAGTACTGCCCCGAGTTCGGTGAACGAGGGCTATTGTTGATATCTCCTCGAGCCACGAGCCCACGTTCGTGGAGACTGTTTAGATACGTTCGCATCGTCCGCTCACTCGTAGTGGAGCCCTTGTGCAAGTTGATGTGCAACCGTGTCAACGCCCGCGTTCGCGCCGGGGCCTTTCCGTACGCAGTCGCGCAAGCGACCGTGAAGAGGACTTGCTGCCCCGTTCCAGAGAGATTTCGCACCGTTTGCTCCACTCGGATTGGCGTGAGAGACTCCTCGGCCGCATCAATATCGGCTTTGATGAGACCACAATCTTCCCGGTCCGCTGCCTCTCGGAACCTACACCGAGCGACTTCCCCAGATTCCTGGAGAAGCTTGATCGCATCTCGGATGTCGCCCCCCATCTGGAGGCACTTCGCGGTACAGTAGCGTATCTTCTCTTCTGAAACCACCCCTTCGACGAAGCCAGCCTCACTCCGCTGTTGCAGAATCGTGGTGAGCTCCTCGGCTGAATACGGCGGGAACGTGAGACGATGGGTCTGAAGACTCGACTCTGTTGTCGAGCGAAGGTCCTCCGTCATCGTTGGATCGTTCAGAATCGCTATCGTTCCGACTCGGAGCTCCGGAAACCGATCGCGCTCGTTTATTCTCGACAACTCCCGAAGCACCACGTCGGGGTTGTCGATGTCGTCGGCTTCATCGATAACAACGTAGAGAACACCAGTGAACCGTTCGAGTTCCTCCAGCAACTTTTCTACCACACTCTCGTACGGATAGCCGGTATGCGCTATCGTTTCTTCACTATGGGCTTCGCGGATCGTGTTGACAATCTGCGTTAGCGTTTGCTGTGAACTACTCTCGTCGCAGGCTGTAACGAAGACGGTGCTGAATCCACGTCCCTGCGCCTCCATCTCTTCCGCGAGTAGGCTCAGAGCGTGCTTCGTAGTCGATGACTTTCCGGTCCCCTTCTCCCCGTCGATGAGTAAATTCGTCGGAGGCCTTCCCTGGAGGGCAGGTTCGAGGTGATGGATGTACTGATTGAGTTGTTCGTCACGTTCATAGAATAACTCTGGACGATACCCTGTGTCGAACGCACTTCCCGGCGTGAAGACCACCGGAGTTGTCTGAAACTTCGACATGTGTAACTAAGCCCATTTGTCGCTTATAAGGGTTTGTCAACGCTGAATCTTCTCGAGGACAGAGACCCCAGACTTCCGGAGCCCCACACCACTCAATGTGAACTGCTTCGAAATCAGGTTCTGACGAAGAGAAAATAACCAGGCAGGGGTGCCAGCAGTTCTTCTCCAATCCCCATTACGGAGTCCTATGGATGTAGTTGTATTAAGACTTTCTCTGATTCAGAAGAGTTCTCTTGAGAAGTCTAGTTTTGGCCATACGCTCCGGAAACGTGGTGTGAGGGAGTCATCTATGAGATGCATGATTGAACGTGTAGCCGACCAATTGTTGTCCCGTATCGGTGCAGTGTGGTAAAGAGGACACACCGGCATATGGTATTATTTGGTTGACACTTAACATAGCCAGAAACTCCCGGTGAATTCTCTCGTTACTGGCGTCGATTCTGGAGCCATTCACCGACCCGTACCCTCCACGCCACTAGGAACGCAGGCCTCGTGTGGGTCTCAAGCCACGCGCCGAATCGCACCTTCCAATCGGCGATAACTTTGGGACCAGTATAAACGTACACGGGCTGCGTGTAGCTCTCACGCTCGCCGTTAAACCCCGTGCCGTCAGTCATTAGAGTCCAGTACGAACGGCGTGCCCGTATGCTTTACCGGCACACCAGTAGCAGCCGGTAACTCTCTATCAATGTGCCCAGAGGCGTTGAAAACGGTGATAATGTCTTCGACGATCTGTGAGATAGCGATGGCTGCGGCGGGGGTGATGTCTAGGGTGTGGGCGATGCCGCGGCGTGTCGTGGTGCCGTCGATATAATCGTATGTCGCTTGTACAGCCCGCGAGAGGAGGGGTAGGTCGTAGTCGTTCAGGAATCGAGTGATGTCGTCGTTCCGGGTGCTGGCACCGATGACCGCAATCAACGTGAGAGTAAAGGATTCGCGGTGTTCGCTATTCTTCACTGGCGAGAGGACACTCCACGTTGTATCATCACCAGAGGTGAGGCTCCCGAGTTCGTTAAGGACACCCAGCTGCTCCTCGACCCCTGAGTACGGTACGTTAGTGCGGTCACTGATTCGTTCGGGAGTGGAGGGGCCGTTGATGAGGAGGTCGGAGTAGACGAAGGCGGTGTCTGGGTGGTGCAGCAGATACTGGATTGCACGACCCACCATACCCTGTGTTCAGTCCCGACTTCCAAGGAGTTGACGGCGAGCGTCAGCACCACTTTCGCTCTCTGGCTGACACCTACCTCAACGCGTACCGAACGAACGTGCATGCACGTGTGTGACTGCCCATCTGAGACGCAAGGACGGCACCTACGCGTGACAGTCCGAATCTTCCCTGCCGGGCCAGTACCTGGACCGAATCGCTACACAATCGGCGTTGAGGGCAGCGAGCGTAAGGTAAAGCTGGTGTGCACGCGTTGTGACCGTGGTCGGCGCTGGGTCGGCTCACGACTGGTCGCTAAGTTATTCGACATCGACGAGGACCGTATCCGCGCTGGCAATCCACTGTCGCCGGAGGAACGCCGAACGGTGATTCTGCGGCCAGGTAGGGAGGATGGTGATGTGCCGGTGCTGCGAGAAATCTGTGCGCCTGTCAACAACGGCGAAGTGCGTTTACGCTTGGACCTGGACTTCACAGATAACTGGTGAGCCGTTGAACGACCATCGACGTATCCAGCGGGTGGTGGAGGTGCTCAGCGAGCCCGCAACACCCGACGAGATTGCAGAGCGGGCCGACGTCCCTGTAGATGCTGCGGAGGTCGAACTGGAGCAGCTGGAGCGCGGTGACTGGGTTTTAGAGTCCACCATCGACGGAGCGACAGCGTACGACCTGAATCCCGTACGACTATTCCTAGACGAAATGACGTCCCTCATCGAAGAGCGGCCCAAGAAGAATTGGCGCGAGAGCGTACTGAGCTGCGGGAAGAGAGGGCGGATTTGACGGACGAGTACAGCATAGGGTCTCTTGAGGAGTTCCGCGAAACCCTCGATGATGACGACCTTTCAGCCGGAGAGATACGTTCCCGACAGAACGTCATCAACACGTGGGAAGCAGTTAATACCGAGATTCGGCTCCACATGCAGGCGCTACGCCTGTACGAGGGTATCACACCGCTGTCAGCAGAATTGACACACCAATGACTAGGATGACAGACGCGGTCGGCGTCGATCAGGCTGTATTTATCGCTGTTCTGGTCTGTATGGGCGTTTTCGGAGTCCTGGGTATCACCGGTAACATCAGTCGGGAGACGGGGCTGATGGCTACCACAGCTATGGCAGTCGTGTTGGGCGTGCTTGTGGTCAGGTCGTACCGACGGCTGCGTCAGTAGTCAGCTGTCCCGATCAACCCATTCGCAGTAACCCTGGATGTCAGTCGCGCTGCCGACCTTGACTGGGGCGGTACACCATGGCAGTCACTCCAGATAGACATTGAATGGTGATTCCTGGACCGGCACAATCTCAATGAACCCATCCCCCTCTACGGTCTGTTGCACGACATCCAGGATCATGGTATCCGTCCAGTTCTCCATCCCATCACCCCACCCCGGCCATACGATATAATCGATTCCCAACTGCCCGCCATCTACTGTCCCGTACGCCCACACGGGGTCGTGCTGTTCACCATAGCCAATGACACTGTAGCCGTCGTACGGCACGATACGCACCGTCAGTCCGCGCGGAATCGCGTCGTGGATGTAGTCAACCCACTGGGATGCTGAGAGCATAGTTGATGTTGCTAGTGAAAGGGTTTCATTCGATGCACAAGGTGGTATGACCGGAGATGGAGACGACAGCCGGACAGGACACCGAGTGGTTGAGCTACTCTGCGTCTCCTTCGATATCATGAGCGTTCGTCTCTCTATGGCGGTCCGCGAATCGGTGCAGCACGGATGACATCTCCCGAATTGATGCCATCCCACAAATCTCGCATCGTCCAAGACGCTGGTTGTGGGAGCGTCTGTTGGCCATCACTGACGTACTCGCACACGAGTGGTGTCGCATCGCCCTTGATGTCGATCACTGATACCACCCGGTCGTCGAACATAAAGTCACCGTGGTCGTAACACCGCTTCGACCGGTCGTACTGCGGTATAGCGAGTTCGTTGAACGCGATTGTTGGACGGGGGTATGCGAGATCGTTCCAGCCCAGTGGTTCTCCGAGCTCGACTTCTCCAGTTGCGACCGAGACGGCACCCAGTGACGGGCTCTTCGCGGTGATTTCGGCTAGGTCTGCCTCCGTGTTTGAGCGCTGACTGATCGCCCGTTCGGTGAACACCCAGAACACGGCATAGCCATAGCGTGCGTGTCTTCGTGTCTTTTGGACGCGATACTTATCTCTCGAGTGCTCAACCTCAACGACGAACTTTCGGGGATACGTCTCAGTACTGTTGTCCGTGCACACCACATCACCGCGCAGTCCTCCGGTCATTCGCTCCGTCTCGATCTTTCCGTCGAATTGTGGGTCCGCAGCGAGTTCGGCGACAACGAGGGCTTTCCCAGCCCAGTGACTGTACGTCTCGTTCCCCGCTTTGACGACGTTGCACAACGCCATCGACAGAAGAATGTGGTTTCGTGGTTGCATCGACTACCGGGTTGCGGACAGTCAGTAATAGGTAGCCCTCCAATACCCAACCTCCTGATACGAGTGTGCCTCGGGGCGACCACCTGTCTGTTGGGCCATGTTGTTGGTTCAGGAATTCCATCCCGGCAATACCCCACCTCTGGTCCTGAGCAATGTAGTCACCTCCGCAGATAGGGGGGCTGGTCCGTGGGTTTATTCTAGTGCGTTGAGCAGTCACGAGTGACGATGAATCAACTCAGGCAGATTCAGGTTGTCCTCCGCAGTGTACTGGTCCCCGTCACACTCCGTGACGCTTCAATCAGTACAACAGAAGCGTTCGATATGCTTCGGCAGCGACGACGCCAGCACATCATCAGATACCTCACAGAGGTGGAGGGGACGGCGACCCTCCGTGACCTTTCGGAGCACCTCGCCACTGTCGAAGGGTGCGGCAGGAAACGCATCTACATCGCGCTCTATCAGAACCACCTCCCAAAACTCGCTGACGTTGGTGCGGTCCACTATCAACGGCGGTCGGGAGTCATCACTGCAACGACTACGACCCGGTTCCTCTGGCTCGTCCTGCGTGGTGCTAAGTGGATTCTCGCTGAATGACCGGGGATTAGGGCCGTAGAATAATACGAGAACAAAGTCGATGCTGCCAGTCGGGATGTGGTGCGTAATAGTGTGCAGTCTACCGCCGGGAAGCCAACACTCGATGTGTGCAGCAACATGTTCGAGCATTTGTCGCCCTCTTTCAGCCCTCTTGAACTCATGTCAGAGTTCTTAATTGCCGAATCTTTTCACGGTGTCCGAATTTTTGGTTTAACCTCCTGATTCCAACTGAATAACCCCAGCCGCCCTATTTGTAACAGCTGTTGTTTTGACGCTAGCGAAAATCGTGAGAGAAACAAATAGTTTGGAGTACGTCGCACTTACTCCGAAGATATGGGGTGGAACGGGTCGCCCTATTTGTCACGCAAAATCGTATATCGGCATTCCGGAGAATAGTTCGGAGTACGTTGCAGTTACTCCAAAGATATGGGGGTTTGAGAACACCAAACCAGACCGAAATTGTCCCAAGGATAGAGGGATGATGCACTCATTCAGACACAGAGAAATGGACAAGGGTGCGTGTATTGAACTAATCTCCCAGTGCACCGAGCCCTCCTCCAGATCACGCAATAAAATTATTGACATAATGGGGGGTGATGCGGCCCTCTCCGACAGTGAGCCAGTTTACGAATCGGACTGATTCGGATACTGGTCTACACCGGATCAGCAGGGTGGGACCAGGCTGTCAATCAAACATTGAGCAACTGTTGAGTTGACGCTCGCCGACCATTCATCAATGCCGCTGTCAGGATTCGGTGCGGTGACTCTGGTGGCGAACTTCTCGACACTCTTCTAAGACTTTTTCGACAAAAGAGACAGGCAACCTCGTCATTGTCCCACTCGAGAGACATGCAGTGTTCTGTGAGCAGAATGGCGATGTTTCGTCATGCGGTGAAATCGTCTCCTCAGGTCTCTTCAAGAACTCCCTTTCTAATTGCAACACCAACTGCCTCTCCCAGTCGGGGAGGAACAGCGTTCCCGACAAGCCGGTATGCCTTTGTCCGGCTCTCCGGCAGCCAGTACCGGTCTCTGAACGACTGGAGTCTAGCAGCTTCCCGGACCGTCAGCGACCGGGCCTCGGTCGGATGTATGAACATATGGCCGTCCTTCTGGATGTGTGCGAGAATCGTTGACGCTGGCTTTGCCGGATTCTGTTTCTTGTACTTGTCCCGAAAGACATCATCACGGTACGGCTGAAGTTCCTGACTCACTTCACCGATATTCCAGCCAACACCATGGCCGAGAAGCTTGTATATAGACAGGTCGAGATGATTGTGCCAGCGACAGCTGTGATTTCGCAACTCCTGTTCGTCCCACGTCTCGTCCCTTGGAACATCCCGGAGCCACTGCTGGTACGGAGATACCGGTGGGAGGGTGTAGCTGGTTGCCTGAACTGGTGGCATCTCTCCGTCCGGTGAGACTGGTGGCAGGTCCAGTATTGCATCCGCCACTGTAAGATAGGGCTCGCCGGGATTACGGTCAGCCTCGAACGGTGGTAGCGCTTCCTCCTTGGTGAGACTCGTCTGTGGTGTCTGGGTGAATGCCCCGGGCTCGCTCCGGACTCGCATCTTCGTTTCCTCGTCGCTTCTGGGCTCTCGATGCGTTGCCCATCGAGATAGATCAGGGAGTTCGTCGTTATCGCGGACGCCAATGAAGAAGACTCGTTCGCGGTGCTGTGGGACCCCATAGTCCGCGGCATCGACCCGTTGCCAGTCGGCGTGGTAACCGAGCGATCGCATCTCATCGAGAATGATGTCGGGAACCGGGACTTCCTGACCAACCCGCTTTTCGGCAGACTCATCTGCTGGATCGACCGGAAGCAGTTGCTGGATGACGCCTGTCTCGACAATTGCCGTGTCCCTCAGCAACCCTGGGACGTTCTCCATGACGAATGCCCTCGGCTCGAAGTACGCGACGTACCGGAGGAAGTGCCGGTAGAGAAGGTTCCGTTCGTCTTCACTCGCCCCTCGATCCTCCAGCGAGTCGAGCTTGGACCGACCAATCATAGAAAAGGACGGGCAGGGGGGCCCTCCAGCGATGAGGTCGAGTTCGCCAGGTTCGATATCCGGCCCGTCTGTCTCCGGTTCTGTCCCGCGGATGTCTTCGGGAAGTACCTCGTGGTTGTGGTTCTCCTGGTAGGCTTCAACAGCAGCAGCATCACTGTCGATTGCCCAGCAAACCTCGTAGCCTGCATTCTTCAGCCCCTGGGTAAACCCTCCAGCGCCGCAGAACAGATCGATTGCTACCGGCGGGTCGTTCATCGTCAGTACAACAGTGAGTGCATGAATAAACAGTATGGAAGCTACACTGAGTCCTCAAAGGCATCGATCACCACGGCCATATTCAACAGCTCCAGTTCGTCGGGTATTACCTGCCCTTCCTCTTCGAGGCGCTGTAGCTCTGCCTCCCTGTCCTCACGCAACTCGGCCAGCTCGTTCTTGGTCTTCGCAATCACAACACCGAGGTCTTCGTCCGGACTGGCGTTTCGGTCCTCGAATCGTTCTATCCGGTCCTCGAGGTCCTCGATCTGGTGCTCGAAATAGTTCTCGGCATGCTCTCGACGGATGCGAACCTCTCGTTCACGCTCCTGACGGGCCTCTTCGGCGAGGCTCTCGATGACCTCCCAGGCCACCTCCTCAGCTCGCTCGGCCAGAGAATCCGCACTGGTGGTGACCGTCTCGATTGCAGAATAGTCATCCACCGATGCTGGTGGAAGCCCCCCAGTGAGGTCGATGTTTTCCGTCGTTGCGGTGCCATCCGATGTGACGTACACCGGTACCAGTCGTTCTGTGACGGTATCACCGGTTCCCGACAGATAACCGACCCGGAAGTGACAGAGCAACCCAGGCGTGTCCATCGCTTCACTACCGGTCAACACTGCGGTCTGCCCACCTCCGGCGTCGGTGTCGAGACAGAACTGGGTCATCGACCTGACGACCGGATGGTCGAGAGCGATGAACTCGAGATCGCTATCAGCCACCGCGTTTTCCCTGTCGAAGGTTGCTCCGTCGTACCGGTCGTCTACCTCACCACCTGCGATTGGGTCGGGGACGACGAGGTCGAACACATCACTGCCACCCTCTGCCGGCCCAGAACGAACGTTCACAATTTGCCCGCCGTATTCACTGCACATCGTCCGCACGAGATACTCCACGTCCTCCTCACTGACGGTGTCGCGGCCGCTTTCGTCGATGATGTCGAGTATCTCTCGGTCCTCATTGCCCAGATCAAATCGATCTCTGATGAGGAGTTCCTCGTCCACACGCCGTACCGCCTCCTCTCGGTCCTCGACGAGTGCATCCAGATCCGCCGCGATAGTGTTGGCATCGCCCTCTTGGGCGAGTGCGGTCATGATCTGGTTCTCGAGATCGACATCTTCGAGGACCAGTCCGAGGACGTCGGAGCTCATGCCGAGTGTTTCCTCGATCTCGTCCAGCTTGTTCATCAGCAGTTCGAGGATGTCGCTCTCCCGGGTATCGTCCACGAACAGGTTCTTGATCTTGACCGTCTCCTCCTGTCCGTAGCGGTGGAGGCGACCGATCCGCTGGTCGATTCGCGTCGGGTTCCACGGGAGGTCGTAGTTCACCATCAGATGCGCGAACTGGAGGTTCAGCCCCTCGCGGGCAGCGTCCGTCGCCAGCATGATGTTCGCTTCATCTTCGAACTTCCTGAGCTGGCGTTGACGCTCCTCCTGTCTTAGTTCCCCGTACACCTGCGCCACGTCGTGTTCGCTGAATACCCTGTCTCTGAGGTACTTGAGGGTGTCCGTGTACTCGGTGAAGATGAGCACCTTCTCGTCGGGATCCTCCGCCAGAACTCCGTCAACGTACTCTTGCAACTGCTCGGCCTTCGAATCGACATCAATCGCCTTTGCTCGGTTGTAGAGCTCTCTGACGATAGAGAGTTCTTGCTGAATCTTCTCAGGATCGCTTGAGGCGGCAACACCACCAAGCTCCTCCTCGACCCGTTCTCGCTGAGCGTCGGTCAGCATCTCGGGGTCCTCGCGGTACTGTGGCAGCAGACTCTTCGTCAGCTGTGAGAGGTCGCTCGGGTCAGCCCCACCAGCTCGAATCGATTCAATACGGTTCTTGAGCGATTCCCGGATGGCGTGTATCGAGGAGACGAGGCGCTTCTGGTAGAGAACCATCGCAAACCCGGCGGTGTCGTTGTCCTCTCGGTGAGCCAGGTTGTAGTGCTGGGTGATGTACTCGGTGACGTCCTCGTACAGTTCACGCTCGGCGGGCGTGAACTCCACCGGCAGCGTCTCAATCTCCTTCTCGGGGAACATCTTCGAGCCGTCCGGTTCGTACATCTCATCCTTCAGCCGCCGGATCATCAGATCCTGAAGCCCGTCTCTGTTGACGTCGTGCTCGTCTCGGAACCGGTACGGATCGAGCAGCGAGATCATGAAGTAGAACTGGTCTCGCTTGCCCTTGTGGGGGGTCCCGGTCAGGAAGATGAGCCCATCGGAGTTCTCCGAGACGGCCTCACCAACACGGTATCGGTCAGTCCTGTCGATGCCACGTTTGCCCTGCCGACGGGCGGTGAGGTGATGGGCTTCGTCGAACACTGCAACATCCCACTCCTCCTCGAGGTTCTGGAGCGCCGCGAGCATATCCTCCTGCTTGGCGAAGTCAATGGACGTGATGATGTGGTCGTCGTGTGTCCAGACGTTCTGTGCTGGGTGTGCTCTCTTCTTTGCGTCCACGTAGTCGCGGTCGTACACGACGTAGTTGCTGTCGAACTTCTCGCGGAGTTCCTCCTGCCACTGTGTTGTGAGCGGTGCGGGTGCGACAATGAGAACCCGGTCGGCCTGCCCCCTGGCGGCGAGTTCCTCGATAACGATGGCTGCCTCGATGGTCTTGCCAAGCCCGACCTCGTCGCCAATCAGGTAGCGGTGGTCGTACGAGGTCAGTATCTCGTGGGCGGCTTTCACCTGATGCGGGGCGATGTCGATGCGACTGCTTTCGAGGGCGACGAATCGGTCTTGGCGGTGGGCGAGATCGAGTTCCGCAGCGCGAGCTCGGAGGTTGAACCGTTCTGGTGTGTCGAACTCGCCTTTTGTGAGCAACGAATCACTCTCTTCGATTTTGTCGACAACAGCACTCGGACGTTTTTCTTGCCCCGAGTTGGTGAGGATGGTTATCAGGCACTGTCCGTTTGGTCGGTGGTTCACCTTGGCAACCTCTCCGTCGGCACCCGCGAAACTCACACGGTCATCAACCTCAAACCCGCACTCACAGTCATTCATCGCTGTTTACTGTTTGCTCTACGAGTTCGATTTCGTCCTCCGTAAGATCGTACAGGTTGTAGACAGCCTCGTCAATGAGGCGATTGATGTTCTTGATCTCTTCATCAAGTTCCTCCGCTTGCCCCTTGTTGCTGATGTACCGATCAAGATCGTCTTCAATGTCGTTGATGTCGGGGAGCATGATACCCTTCAAACGGTCGATGAGGGTGTTCGTCTTCGTGGCGTTGTTACGGAACCCACCAATCTCTCTTTCGACGGAAACAGGGACGAATGCCTCCACGAGCACGGCCTCCTTGTCGGTAAGATCCGAAAGTGTGAATGCTTCGACGTAGTCGGTTTCCGTATATCCCCACCTGTCCGTCTCGAACGCATCTTCGTCTCCCGGCTTGTAGCGGGCAGTGGCTTCAATGGTCACAGTGTGACCATCTCGCGTAGTGCGGACGTTCCCCACTTGGAGCTTCTCGTACTCCTCTGTGGTCTCTTCAAGAATATTTACTGACGCTGGCTGGAATATCCCAATATTCGGCAGATTTGCGCCCTCAGAGTAGTTGCCAAGATAATCGAGCAGGTTGAGATTGAGAGACGCTCGCCTGTCCGAAAGTTGGCTCATTTCATCAGCCAAGGCTGCGAGTTCGCCATCGTCCTTTTCTGTGTTGGGCACTGGGAATTTTTCCATATACTGTGATCTGAATTCGTAGTAGAGGCTGTCCGACGACGACCCTTCCAGCTTGGCGACGACTTGCTGGAGGTAGAAGAGGGACAGAGAACTGTTCAGCACAGCTACAAGATATTGGTCGTCTGTCGGAATGAAGAAACACTTGTTGTTTGGATAAAGCGGACCCTTGTCGTAGGCGAATCGCGTCTCAGGAGCAATCTCTGGATAGAGGATTTTGCTCCCCTCGAAAAATTCAATGTACGCCTCTTGTGGTTGCTGTAACTCGAACCACCTCTGCTCAGTGGCGCGACTTTCTAGACCTTTTCTGTACTCTTCGAGGTGTTCCTCGACGGCAGGATACCGGTCGATGTTTGTCTCTTCTGTTAGATATATGATGTGGGACTCAGTGGACCCAATGTGATATGGCCGAATGTCCTCACCTCGCACAAGTGGGTGAATGACTTCTTCACTCTTTGAGTCAGACTCAATGAGCGACTGTCGCTCCGATTCATCAATAAAGAATGCTTCGTTCCGACCAGTCACAATGCCACGGCATACCTGCGTACCACCTTCAAACCGAGCTAATTGGATACCATCTGTCTCTATCTTCTCCATCAAGTTCGATATGGACTTACTGACAAGCCTCCATTCATCGTCCTGAATATTGGTTGCATCGACATCCACACCAAACTCTTCAACCGCCTCTGGTAACGAACTGAATGAGAGGGATTCGATTGCAGTGTATCGGAGGGGGTGAGGAGTTGGGCTCGTCTTTTGGGTCAACAGTATCGATGATCGGACCGTCGCGTCGGGGAAAACAGGCAATCCCCCAAAATCAACGATCTCTCGGACATTTGTTGACTCACCAAGGATTTTTCGTATAGTGCGTCCATAATTGGCCCTTATAAATTTATTTGAAACTATTGACCCATACTCTCCTTGGCTACGAAGAACATCTAGTGACTGCTCAATAAAGTACACGTACAAATCAGTTCGCGCAGCATGTGTTGTGTACTCTATCTCTAAGTAGGTCTTTGCAGATTTGAATTCCTCCATTCGGACGTATGGTGGGTTCCCGATAACCGCATCAAACCCAGCGTCTGTTACCCGCTCCCCTCCTTCTCCATAGAACGCAACAGGGAACTCCAGTTCCCAGTGGAAGAAGGAATTCTTTTCAGCCATCGTTTGTGCTTCTTGGAACCAACTCTTATTCTCAATATCAGACCAAGAATCGTCACGGAGGGCCTCTGCCATCTGCTTTTCAGCGTCGTCGGGGACCAAGAGACCGAACTCAGCGGCGGTGTATACATTTGCCATAGCAAGGAGGTGCTGGTAGAGTGCGTCACTACGTACTTCCTCGTAGACTTCTTCCATCTCTTTGATATCTTCCAGCGTCTCGTTGTCGATGGAGAGAAGATCGGTGAAGCGCTCCATAACGTGTTCAAGCGCACGTTGGCGAGCTTGCTCCATCCAGTCGGTGAGCTGGGTCTGACCAGTCCCTTGGTTCTCGGCGCTCAGAACGTCCTCAATGTCACTGCCGATGAGAGAGTTGCCCGTCTTGAGGTGGTGATCAAGGAACGCCAGTGGTTGCTCGGCAGCAAGTGTCCGCAGCCACAACGACACCTTTGCCAGCTCCGTAGCAAGCGGATTCACGTCCACTCCGTAAAGACACTGTTGGGCAACTTTTCGGCGTGCCCAGTTGATGTCCCGTAACTCGCCATCTTCGGTGGTCGGGTCGCTAATTGCGTCCTCATCTCCGGACTCGACGGCCTGGTAATCCTGCCTCTCTTGGGCGTCGATGATCTCCCGGGCGAGATAGTCTACTGCGTTCACGAGGAAGTGTCCACTCCCCATCGCAGGGTCGAGAACCTTCAGGTCGAACACACGGTCCGCGAACTCCCCGGCAAAGCCCTCGCGCTCGTGGGTCGTGTCGGCACTTTCGGAGACGAGGTCCGACCGAATATCGTCAACGAGTGGGCCGAGCGTTTCATCGACGATGTACTCGACAACGTACTCGGGTGTGTAGTACGACCCTGTGGTCTTCCGCTCACCATCGTCCGTACGGAGGAATACGTCGCCTTCCGGAACAACAACTTCGTCATCGTCTACGGCGGGTGAGTACTCGCCGTCCTCAACTGTCAGTGGTTCATCGGCAACGTCAATTCTGTACTCGAGCAGCCCCTCGTAAATCGACCCGAGGTGGCGTTCGTCGAGCGAGGAGTAATCCACGAAGACCTGACCATCGCCCTCGTCTGCATCTCGGCGGGTGAGGAGTTCGATGACTTCTGCGAGGTGGGCGTCGTCAGCCTCGTGGGACGCGAGGAACAGGGCCTCTTGACTATCGTCCGGGCCGGGATTGGTTCGGAAGAGCCCACCATTGTACGCGGGAACGTAGAGTTGGTCCTTCGGAATGTCCATTCCCTGGCTCCCTTGGTCGATGAGGACGAACAGTTCCTCGAGGCGGTCCCACAGGTTGGTCTGCCAGGTCTGGTAGTGCTGCTGTGTTGCTTTACGCTTGTCAGTGACCGTCTGTTTCAGGTCATTCAGACTGTAGCTTGCACTGTAGATCTCGTTCTCTGTGGGCAGGAGGTCACGTCCTTCACTCTCCGCGTAGAGGACGAAAATGAGACGGTACAGGTAGATGAGCGAACTGTCGTGGATTAACGGCAGGTCGTCCTCGTCGAGGTCGTCGTTCGTGTCGAGGAACCCTTCGGCCAGAACACGGATGGCCTCGTAGATGTTCTCTTGGAGGTCCTCACCGATTGCCTCCGCGAAGACGCTCGACTCGTCGTAGACGTCGTCGAGGAAGCAGTCTCCCGACTGGTCAGGAAGAAACGCCTCCTGCTGGAAGAACAGGTAGAAGTCCTTGAAGTCCTTCAGATTGCCCTCTTCCTCGACGTATCGGAGGATTTCGGGGAGATCGATCTCGTAGTAGGAGTCCAGTCGGTGGCTGGTCGGCCCGTAGTAGAGTCGCCAGTGTTCACCGTTGGTCAGGACGGCCCACTGCACGGGGGTCTCTTGGAGGTAGGCGTGAATCTGGTAGCTCGGGTTCTCGAAGTCGCGCTTCTCCTCACCACGAGTGTCGAGCTTGCGTCCCCAGCGCTTGGCGTCGGCGACAGCAATCGCTTCCTCGTAGAAGTCGTCACGGTCGAAGGCCGCGTCCGCTGCGTCAGCACTCGGGAAGAACCCGTAGTCCGGACGGCGAGCGTTCCGCATGACCGTCTCCTCAATCTCGAACGGGATGTTGAGAAGGTCGAATATGAGTCGGATGAAGTTCCGCTCCAGCTGTGCCTCGTTGTAGTCGTCAACACGGCCCTCTCTGTCCTCCCAGAGCGTTCGAATCTCGTCGTAGGCCTCTCGGACTTCCTCATCGTCAACACTCTGCCAGGGCTCGGTCTGGCGCAGGTGGTTCGTGAGGTAGTGGTTGGAGAAGAGATCGCGGTTCGTGCGGTATGGACGAGATTGTTCCGACATGTGTGGTGGATCAGGAGACACCGGAGCAGCGCCCCTGGTGGATATTCAACCAGCGACACCACTGACATATAATAGTTGAGATGTACGGCCGCTTCGCGCGTGAGCGCTCGCGCACGCGGGTGAGCGCTGCGCGTGCTCACCCGCGCGGCCACTGTCGTTCAGATTGGCGTCGTGCTAATGCACTAATAGACGCCAATCTGACCCGAAGCTATATGTAGGGTAGCCGTAATCTAGCGAAACGCAAGATGTCAGGTGAACTATCTGGCTCGGGGGCCGACCCTCCCGGCGACGAAGAACGCATCGCTCGCCACCTGCGAAAGCGAATCACAGACCGCGTCAGCGGGAATCTCGACACCGACGACGAACCCCATCGGGTGAAGCGCGACTTCCCAAGCGACCGGTTCTTCGCTGGTGCGCTCGCAGCCCACGACGCGGACAGGGTCGAGGGCAGTGACGACGACGACCTCCAGTCGAAGATGGAGCCGTACGCGCTCGGGACCATGACCCGCGTCCGGAACGGTTCGGAAAGTGATGTGCTGACCATCGACATCTCGGCGAGCGTCTGGGTGCGGGTCAACCCAACCTTCGAGGAGATGGACCAGCGCGACGACTACATCTCACTCGCCGACCGGGAGGATGCTGAGACTGCCAAGACGAACCTCCTTCCCGTCTTCGAGCGTCTCGAACTCGACGTCCCCTCCATCGAGATCCCGTTCGAGGAGATCGCCGAGGCGACCCGCAACACGCCACAGGCCATCCGTGACCGTGCCACCGAGGCGATCAGTGACGCCGTCGAAAACGCGCGTCAGCAGGCGGCAGCCCGGGGCGACATCTACCTCGACAACGGTGAGGAGAAGCCTGACGACGACGTTCCCGCCCACGCCCTCGAGAGCGAGACAGCGTACACCGAGTACCTCAATGATCGAGAGGGGACGCCAGCACTGCCCGAATGGGACATGGACCTTCAGGTGACGACCACCGAGGACCGCGAGAGCCAGAACGGCGAACTGCTACTGGACATCGAGGTGACGAACACCGGCGAGCAGACGAAGCGGGACCACGTCTACACCATCCGCGACCCGACGCTGTTCGAGGTGGAACTCGAGTTCCAGACAGAGGGCTCCCTCGAGTTCGTCCCGTTCACCTTCGACCCCCTCCCCGAGGACTTCCGGTACAACCGGGACCTGTGGGGGCACGGCCGGAACTGCACCATCAACGCTCCCGACTACGAGGAGACGACGGGTGCGGGGAAAACGCCGGGGCGTTCGGCTCCTCGTGCCAACCCGCACACCAGTCACCTCCGCACAGAGTTCATCCCCGAGTACCGCCAGCTCGTCTACGAGTCAGCCGACCGTGGTGTGAATCCGGCGTTCAGTGAACTCGCAGACCTCCAGGGAGGTGGGTACGAGGTCCTCGATACTGTCGCCGACGCGATGGACGACTACCTCGAAACGGCCTACCCCGCAGCGCTTAGCGAATACCAGAAGCGCGAGGACTGGACGGAGGCTGATCGTGAGGACTTCGATGAAGACCGCGAGGCGTTTGAGCGGGAAATCGCGCGCTTCCGGCGCGGCATCCGAGTCCTCCACGAACACCCGGACGACGTTGGTCGCGCGTTCGAGTTGATGAACGAGTCGATGGACCGGATGCACGACTTCGATACGTGGCGACTGTTCCAACTGGTGTTCATCGTTATGCTCGTCCCCGACATCGCGGGCCGGGAATATGACGAGTGGGACGAGATCAGCTGGCGCGACGAGGAGTCACTCGGCGAGCGCTTCGAGAACGCAGAGGGAGCGCTCGAGGTGGTCGATGTCCTCTGGTTCCCCACTGGTGGTGGGAAATCGGAGGCGTTCTTCGGGGTCGCCATCTGGAACATGTTCTTCGACCGCATCCGCGGGAAGCACTTCGGCGTCACCACGTGGACGCGGTTCCCGCTCCGGTTGCTGTCTCTCCAGCAACTCCAGCGGATGTCGGAGACCATCATGTACGCGGACCTCGTCCGGCGTGAACAACCCGACATCGGGAGCCGTCCGTCCCGTCCGTTCAGCGTCGGCTTCCTCGTCGGCAAGAAGAACACACCAAACGCTCTCACCGGCTACAACAACGACAACTACAGTCGCTACAAGCAGGACGCAAGCCTCCGCGAGGACGCGAAGGTCGTCCCGAGCTGTCCGGTCTGCGGGTCCCGGGTAGAGATGCAGGTCACCGACAACCATCGTCTCGCTCATGCCTGCCAGGGGAACCCCTTCGAGTGCGCGTGGCAACAGCGCGAGACCGACATCAACGAGGTGTACGCGGAGGACGAACTCCCGATCCACGTCGTCGACAACGAACTCTACCGCTACGCACCGAGCATCCTCGCCGGAACCATCGACAAGATCACCGCCGTTGGCTACCAGCGGAAGATGGCCCACATCCTCACCGGCGAGATGGAGTATGAGTGTCCACGGCACGGGTTCGCCAGCCTCGGCGAGTGTACCGAGAAGTACGGCTGTGACATCGACCGGGACGAGTTCGAGCTCATGGCGTCGCCAATCGACGTCTACGACCCCGCGCCCTCGCTGATGGTCCCCGACGAACTGCACCTGCTCGAGGAGAGCGTTGGCAGTTTCGACGGTCACTACGAGACCGGTGTACAGACGCTTCAGGAACTCGTGGACGCCGGGAAGACGAAGATTCTCGCGCCAACCGCAACCATCACCGCGTACGAGGACCAGGTCTACCACCTGTTCCTGCGCCCGGCTGAACGGTTCCCGTCTCCGGGGCCGTACCTGCGCGAGAACTTCTACGCGAAGGAACAGCCAGAGACCCAGCGCTACTACCTGGGGCTCATCCCACACGGGAAGACCCACATCAATTCGATCATCGACATCCTGTTCACGTTCCACGAGGAGGTACAGGACCTCCTGCATCTGGCAATGGAATCGCCAGAGGACCTTCTGACAGGTGTCGCGCTCGAGGGGACCGACACGACCGAACCGCTGGCGGCGGACTCGATCGCCGAGGTCATCGACAGCCTTACGCTCTACAGCACGAGTCTGACCTACCTGCTGTCGAAGAAGGACGGCGACCGTCTCGATCAGTCGTTCGTCAGCCAGCTTAACGCCTACCTCCGCGGCGAGGGCCGCCCACCGCTCAACTCTGAGCGGATGACGGGCGGGACGCCCTTTGAGAAGGTCCAGACGATTCTCGACCGACTGGACGACCCGTGGCAGGAGGACGCGGACGAACAGCTGCTCCGAGAACTCGGCGATGACGACGTCCTCGACGAGGATATCATACCGGAGGTCACCGAGCTCCGTGACCTGCTGGCCGCGGAACTTGACCCGGATCGTTCGCCGAGACAGGAGTTCCGCGTGGCGATGCGGGCAGCCTCCCCCGAGGTCCGTGAGGGGCTTGCCTGGCTGCTAGCCTACCGACCCAACGCCGTAACTGCGACCAGCATGATCAGCCACGGCGTGGACGTTGACCGGTTCAACATGATGGTCTTCTTCGGGATGCCACGCGCAACCGCGGAGTACATTCAGTCCAGTTCGCGGGCAGGTCGCTCGCACCCCGGCCTGGTGTTCAACGTCCTCCACCCCATCCGTGAACGGGACCTGAGTCACTACCACTTCTTCGAGAAGTACCACCAGTTCCTCGACCGGCTGGTCGAACCGGTGTCGGTGAACCGCTGGGCGAAAAACAGCGTCAAGCGCACCCATCCGGGACTGTTCATGTCTCTGTTGCTCAACCACTACATGTACTCGGAGGACGCCGGTCGGCTGTTCTTCGGAAACCAGGCCGAGGACTTCCTGGCGACGGTTGACGACAGCGAGATCGAAGACATCCTCGTCAACATGTACGGAGGCGACCAGTTGCCCGAGGAGTTCCGGGTGGACACAATGGAACTCACGGAGCTGTCGGTCTCGGAGGTTCAGTTGAGCGATCGCCAGTGGACCAGCGACCGCCTGCCACAGTCTGCGATGCGCAGCCTGCGCGACGTCGATGCACAGCTCCCGATTCAGCCCGAGTGGAAGTACAACGACATCCTCGAAACCTACAACAACCGATAACAATGTCAATGGAACGAAGCAAGTCGCAGGTACTCTACCAGTTCCTGCCCGAGAACACATTCGACTACAGCGGCCAGCGTGGTATCTGGAAGACGACGCGGTTAGAGACGAGCGACGCCAGCGGCACTGTCAGCAAGGAGTATATCCTGAAGCGCGTCCTCGCCCGGGTTCGTAACTGGGAGGGTGGCCAGAACGGGTTCGTCTCGAGAAACACGGACCACTACCACTTCGGTGTCCCCGAAGGGGTCCGTGCAGAACCGTTTCCGACAACCTACGAGTGCAGCAAGTGTGAGAAGGTCCACGGGTACTACACCGCGGACGACGTTCAGAACAAGAACCCGGGTCTGACCTGTCGGCGAAGTGGCTGCGACGGTAACCTTGAGCAGTACCAGTTCGTCAGCGTTCACACCTGCGGGGAACTCCGGCGACTGTACCCTCAGAAGTGTCCGACTCACGGTGACGAGCACGTCGTTCTCGACCGGCGCGACAGCCAGCGCGTGCGCAACTTCCACTGGAGTTGCCGTGTTGGTGGCTGCTCGTGGGAGACACCGATTCGGAATTACCAGAATTGCGGCTGTGACTACATCCCACCCGCGGGTGACGAGAACGACGGGATGTACACGACGGTCCACCGTGCCGGGAGTGTCTACTACCCGCACTACATCTCCACCGTCAACCTGCATACGGCAGGGATCGGTCACCTCCGTGACTCCACTGATGGCGCGAAGAAGGCCATCGCCAGGCTGTTTGGACTGACCGACGCCCAGCGCATCGAGGACGTCAACCTGAATCAGCGAATCGGCGAGGTCGAGATGGACGACGAGAAGGTCGTCGAGGTCTACTCAACGCACGACGACATCACGACGCTCGATGCCGCCCGAGATTACCTCCGTGAACAGGGCAACCTGGGAAGCCAGACAGCGAACGAGCGCCTCGGTCAGCTGCTCGTGCTCGACGCGGATGGCGAGGGGTCCGAGCTTACAGAGGCCGGTGACGAGATTCTTCAGTACGTCCTCAGCCGGGAGTCCCTGACCACCGAGACGCTTCCCGAACTCGAATCGGCAGCGCGTGGGCGTGGCTTCAGCGACAAGGCCGACCGGATTAGCAGCTACCGCGACGACCTCGACCATCTCGGTTTCGACGATGTCCGGGTCATCGAGGATTTCCCCGTTCAGACGTTCGTGTATGGGTACACGCGTGGTGGGCGGGAGGAGGACGAGGCTCAGATCACTGCGTTCTCACAGAGCGCCAGCGATGGGGACGGGACACCCATCTTCGTCGATACCTCCGAGACCGAGGCTGTGCAGTTCGATCTCGACCCGGCGCGTGTGCTCCTCTGGCTGGCACTCAACATTCCGGAGACCAGCGATCTAGGCGCGGTCAACGGTGACATCACGTTGCCCGAGATTACGGGTCGTGACGATGCAGCAATCGACTATGCACGCTCCGAGATCGACGCACTCACCACCGAGGAACAGTGGGCATTCCTGCTCAACCACCTCGCGCCCGTCGAACGGTACGGGCGCTTCCAGACGGACCTCGACGACTCCGTCGAAGAACTGGTGACCGAGTACGTATTCAAACTCGTCCACACTCTGAGTCACATCCTGCTGAAGCAGGCCAGCACAATCAGCGGGTTCGACCGGACGAACCTCAGTGAGTTCCTCTTTCCGCGAGCGCTCTCGGTCGTCATCTACGCGAACAACCGCGAGGAGTTCAACATCGGCGGGATGCACACGATGGTCGAACAGCAACTCGACAACCTCCTCGGGCAGGCCGAGTCGCACGGGAACGAGTGTGTCTACGACCCGGTGTGCTCACAGCGGGGTGGTGCCTGCCTCTCGTGCCTCCACGTGAGCGAGATCAGTTGCTCGTTCTTCAACCAGGTCCTGTCCCGGGACTACCTCTTCGGAAGTCGTCCGAACACCGACAAGGATATCGACGGATACTGGACGCTATAGTGCGTCAGTACCTTCCGTTCCCAAAATCCCCATAACGCTCTCCGAACCATGTCTCACGACGAATCTAACCCATCCTGGCCGCCTCTCGCAATCGCCGAATACGTTGACCGTGACGAGCAGCTGCTATCGCAACTCGAGGGACGGCTCGTACTGGCAGGGGGTCGTAACGACCTCGTGACACCAGCGGGGGTGGCTCGTGACACCGATTTATCTGTAGAGACCGCGAGCGACCTGTTTCGTCAGCTTACGGAGGCGGGGGCAATCGAACGAGACACGTTCAATACTGGCATCAATGACAGCACCTTTCGAGTCGATGTCTCTCGCTGTCGCCAGACACTCGAGCAGGCGCGGTACGCGGCCCAGAGTGTGAGAGCGTTCCAGGACCGCCAGCCCCCTGCAACGACGGCTACACCGCTCGTGACGTTTCCTGCCGATCCCGCTTTCAGTGATGTTGACCCTACATCGTTCGGGATGTCGTGGCTGATGCCCGCGCTCACACGGGAGATCAAACAGGCTGAGAACTCCATCACGCTCCTTGTCCCGTTCTTCGAGGCGGATGGGTTCTCCCATCTCGAAGACGTCCTCCTCGCTGCACTGGAGCGTGGTGTCGAGGTGACGTTCGTGTCTCGGTATCTGATGGATTCTGACTCCTACAATCGTACCGTGCTGAAGTCGTTCGCCGAACGAGCGGAGGATCGAGATGTCGAGCCAGCCCTCCTCAGGTTTGTAGATTACACGCAATGGGACGCTGACGTCCCTCAGCAACAACGTCGTCAGAGTGGTGCAACTCCCGCGTTCACCCTCCATTCGAAAGTAATCGTCTTCGATAACTCGAAGGCATACGTCGGGAGTGCCAATGTCACCGACTACGGGTTCGAACACTACCTCGAGACAGGGATTTTGCTGGAAGGGCCACCTGTCGATAGCTTCCGTGACCTAGTGTGGTTCCTGTTCGAATCGGACGCAGCGTCCTCTGTCTCGTTGCTGGATTAGACGTCTCCCGTTTGTGCGTACTCACATCCCTCTGCAAGCGGACACGCCGGGCAGTTCGGATTCTCACTGGTACAGACCAGTGCTCCCAGATCGAGCAGCGCTAGATTGAAAGCCCGCGCCAGCGCAGGGTTGTCAGGTGCGAGCGCATCGAGCAGTCGCTGGACACGTGTACTCTTGTGCGGTTGTTCGGGTAGCGGGTAATCGAATACTCTGCCCACGATTCGAGCCGTGTTCGTGTCCACAAGGGCCATCGGCTGGTCGAACGCGAACAGCAGACAGGCTCGGGCCGTATACGGACCCACTCGCCAGGGTTGCTGAAGGGCTTCGAGATCAGCAGGTACCTCGTCCTGAACTTCTGCGCAGAGTTCTGCCGCTTCTCGTAGTGTCCGAACCCGGTGATTGACGAATCCAAGTGGGTGAACGATGCTGCGGAGGTCTTCCTCATCGGCCTCGAGGAGACACCGGGCGGAGGGGAACTGTGCGAAGAACTCCGGGTAGATGTCTGCGACGGCATCACTCCGTGTCCGCTGGAGAAGGATCTCGCTGGCGTAGATCTGCCATGGATCGCTCGCTCGTCGCCACGGGTAGTCCCGGCCGTGCTCATCGAGCCACGCGAGCAGTGTGGGCATCTGATCGAGAAATCCTTCTACGGCCTTGTCTGGTTTCGCCACGCCAATGGAATTGAGCACTCGCTTTGCATCAGTGACATCGACACACCCGTGAAGTTCGTCGAGCGTTGTGGTAGTTCGGCCAAATGGGTGATCCGTCGAAGTCATACATTCAAGTCACAACCTGCTCATCCTTGCGAGTCCGGTCGGCGGAAGCGATTGCCCTGTTTCTAACTCGAATAGCGACCTTAGAAACACCGGCAGGCAGCCGTAGTCTAGCAATCGATGACTCTCATTGGCTGAGTGACCAGGGAGTTTAAATTACTAGCCGCTAAAGGGGGGACCATGCCTGAATCGGTCACGTCGTGCGGTTCTCTTCTGGCGCGGGTTGAACCCGTGCCCCCCGCCGAGCGTGAGATGCACGAGCAACTCCTCCTCGACAACACGGAATTTCTCATCGATACCCTGACTGCGGAACACCTTCGTCGCCAGCGCTTGCCACCAGGGGGCTGCCCCCTGGCAACTCCTGCGCAACTTGCACGGAACCGGTCGGGTGACTGTGATGCCTGCCGATACGACACGGTGCACGGGCGTACCGGGAAGTCGTCGGGAGAGGCGTGCCACTGTGGTGACCCGCTGATTGGAAGCGACGACCCCCTCGATACAGTCGCTGCTGTCGTACTGGGCAGCGATGGGCTGACGCCTGCCGAGCGGTTCTTCGATCGTCCCCCGCGCAAGACAGTTGCCTCACTCCGTGACCAGGTCGGCACCTGGAAGGAGATTGCCGTGATGGAGCACGACGCGCTGCGAACCGCACTGGAAGCGGCAACCCCCCGAAAGGGGGTGAGTGACGAGCGAATCTCCCGAATCACCAAATTACTCGAACGGGTCGAAGAGACACACTACACGGATGGGGTCACTCTCTGCGGGTTCTCCAACGTACAGTATGGGACGTACGTCAAGTTCCTTCTCACTATCCCGGGTATCGATACGGATGACGCCTGGTGGCTCGTTCAGACTGCATTCGACAAACCAGTCTGGCCTACGGACCCCGATGTCGATAGACTGCTTTGCGAACTTGGCCTGCTCACTCCAGACGCTCTGGAGGACGAGAGCGGTCGCCGAACTGACCTAGAAGACAAGCTCATCGACCGTCAGGTACCAGCACTGTTTCGGGCTCTTTCCACACACACTGTCTCCTCAGAGGACGTTCTCTGTAGCGATACCTGCGATCTGCGAAAGTTCCTCCTGAGCTATCGTCTGCGCCAGCAAGAGACTGAACACACTGGACCGACTGTCGTCGATCTGTTTGCGGGTGCAGGAGGTCTATCAACCGGTCTCTCCCGTGCTGGGTACGACATCCGCTGGGCGATTGATATCGATCCTGATGCAGTCGCCACGTACCGACTGAACCACCCGGAAATTCCTCATAGCAACATCGTCCAGGGAGATGTCCGCGAGATTGACCTCGTCAACCAGATTCGAGATACAGTCACCGACCCGGATCTGGTTGTAGGAGGGCCACCCTGCCAATCTTTGTCGAAGGCTGGATATCGATCCAGGCGAGCCAAAGACGACGACTACTCGGTGCTCGATGACGAGCGGACGACGCTCTACACGCAGTACGTCGAGGTGGTCGATGCGCTTCGACCGAAGGCGATCGTGATGGAGAACGTCGAGGGGATGATCAACGAGGTAGGCGACACGGGCGAGCGTGTCATCGACTGGGTCATGAACGACCTCGAGGCTCTCGGTGCGAACGGCTCAGGCTACCAAGTTGACTTCCGGCTCAAGGACATGACCGAATTCGGTGTTCCCCAAGAGCGCAGTCGCGTCCTGCTCGTTGGTATTCGAGATGATCTGGTAGACACGCCGGATGACGTCAGTACGCTCCTAGATGGACTGCCACAGGCGGACTCGGTGCGTTCGCTCCAGCAGGGCCTTGCTGGACTCCCTCGTCTGCGACGGGGCGAGGGCGGGAGGGTGCTGGCAGAACGAGGTCTCGGCTCGAAAAGTCAGTTTGTGACGGAAAACGGACTCCACGAGGGAACGGACCTCTGCTACAACCATCAGGCCCGGGAACATCCCATGGCGAAGGATCAGATTCTCTTCGACGAGGCACTCGAGCCAGGTGAGACGAGCTGGGACGTCGTGTTTGGCTCGGATGGAGAGTACGCGGAGTACGTCGAGTACGATGTTGGTACCGAGGACAACCCCCGGTTCGGAGACAAGTACCGCAAACTCGTCTGGTCAGAGCCCTCGCCGACGATTGTGGCCCACCTTGCCAAGGACGCGAACGGGTACATCCTGCCAGACTTCTACGAACATGCCCGTCCGTCCCCTGAACAAGCCGACCCTGAGCGAAACCGGGGAATTACCCCACGGGAGGCGGCACGGTTGCAATCCTTCCCTGATGACTACATCTTCCTCGGACCATTCACCAGCTGGTTCCGCCAGATTGGGAACGCCGTCCCACCGCTCGCCGGAACGGTTCTAGGGAAGGCGCTTCTTCCTGTGATGGGCATCGCAGCAACACAGGAGTTAGCGCCTAGGGACCGGACTGCTACTGGCATCGTATCAGATGACTGATATGAGTGATTGTCTGTGACTTGATGGGTGATTCTTGCATTGATTGCTCACATCTACAATGGGGTGAGATCATAGTAGCTGAGTACTCTATACTGATGGGCCACAGTAGCCAGTTGATTGAAGCCCGAGCAGGTTTCGCCAATCTGGGAATTCAAAAGTTGTAGTCCACCTCTCGCGGTTACAATAGGCTAGGTCGCTAAAGTGATGTGATACCCACCACAACCTGAACATACATGGGTCCTCATTAACGAACCCGTTTAAGCGACTGGTAGACTGAATCAGTTACTTTCTGTAGCGAGGAGGAATCGATATTTGCCACTCGCCACCGACTGTGTGTTGGCCTTCCATAGAACAGGCGTCATTCCCTGATTGCATCACCCCATGGTTCATCTGTTCAACGATTTCCCCTCGGTGGTGACTTCGCTCGTGAAGCATCTGCTTTTCCGGTCGCGTTGCCACGATTGAAGACTGATTGGTCTATTGTGAACCGAAAGAAAATTGGCTATGATGTGATGTTATTACGCAGACCGCACAACCATGACGAAATGGCAGGGCCTGACCTAGTCACGGTTCTTGTATCAGCAGGCGTCTCAGCCATACTCTCGTTCGGGATTGCACTCTGGAAAACAAATAGGGCCCGGTCCCAAGAACGAGAAGACATTCTGGAAGATTGGTACGGGCAAACACTTGCCCTTTGTACCCTGATAGGGTGGGAGTTGATGCGGGTTGACAATGAGATTGAGATAAGTTCTAGACGGGGTAACACATCGTTCACAGATCTCAATATAGACGATGATGATACATCTCATGAACTCCAACTGGTTGATCAGCTTGTATTTGAACTCTTCCGGCATGCAGGCAGTGCTCCCCACGAAATTCAACCAGCTTACATAGGCCAGCAGGAGAACACTCCTGTTGACGACATCAGAGATTTCGTTTCGAAATATTTACAAATAGAGGTTGATGCTGCTGTTCTTGACCCCACTGTCGGAGATGTCGTAAATGAATGGTGTGAAGAACTAGAAGATCTCCGATCGATCTGCCTCACACAATTGGAAAGAGACTAACTCAACGCCCCGCTAATTATCAAATTCTACCCTGATGGAGGTCACACGGTCTGTAGTTCCAAGCTCCGGGGGGATTCAGTCCGTCCATTCAAATAATCATCTATCGATGTTTCGTTTTCTCTTATCGGTGACCGAGCACCAACAACTACCGGCACAGCGTGCGGGCGGGGGCTCCACCAACCAGCAGCATCCGCGCAGACTGCACCAATTATCTCCGAGCCAGTTCTGTCAAGAAGCTCCTCGTAGATCTGTTCGACACGCTCGGTGTTCGGATTGTCGACTCGATCTCTGAGGTAATCCATGACGGTCGTGTTTCGGGCCTGAATCATGTCCCTGAGATTCGCTACGACCCGAAATGGGTCCTTATCCGTATGATTTTCCATGAGTTCCGCTTGGAGAGTTTCAACACCATGCTCGAGTCCCGCCGGAACCTCCCCGCTTAACCCTGCCTCTATCACATCGATTGTTATTGTTGATTCAATGACTCTTGAAACATCTTCCGGGTCGCTAGAATCATATTCTGCCTCAGATAGTGCTTCGCATAGTGAACGGTATGCTGCATCACGTTTGGTGAGGAGATCCTCAGCGATTTGCTTGACTGAATCGGAAGTTACTTTTTGATTTTCACGGTCACGTAGGTACTCAAGTGCAGCTTCTTGCAAACTCGTACCCTCTACTTTAGCCGCGTCTGTGGCTAGCGAGGCACAGAGAAATGCAGTCATTCAGTCGAGATTTGTCCAGTGGTATCCAAAATCGCCGCATCAATTTGGGTGACTGCATCGCCGTTGAGATCTACCGTATTATTGGTGGCTTCAGCCCCTATGATCTCTTGTTGCCGAAGCTGGTCCCGAAAGTTTCGGAGTTCTTCCTCCCAAGTGTTTTTCTTCACATCAATCGAGTCTCTCGTATAGGTTCGGAAGGCTTCTCCAGCAGGCTTCTCCCCATCGTTTGTTTCATATGACATCCAATGGGCAGGCCAAGTCCACACATTTGCTTGATACGTAGACCAGAGTCGGTTAATTGGAGCAACGCTACTGGGATCAAGGAAGTCTTGGCCCTTCAGCCACTCCAGTACCATCTTGACAAGATGCATGAAGCTGAGAACATGGTCAGCAGCCGCCTCAGAGATACGTTCTGCTCTGTACAATGCTGACCTGAACCGGTTGTGTACCTCCTCAAAATTTTCCCAGTATTGATTCACCCGCTCGTCTGTCATCGGGGTCGCCTCTGTTATCGACTTCAAATCTGCCAATAACTGCTGAGTTTTTACGTTCAATTCGTACAACGATCGGAACGCAGTAGGCGCATCACTATGATATAAGTCCAGCAAAAACTCAGTCAGAGAGATCTCGCTGCTGAAATATGAATCCTGCCTGATTAAATTTCTAAAGAAATGCATGAACTCGTATGGGCTGAACATGGAATGCTCACGGCTCTCATACTCATCTCTAGCGTACCGTCCGAGTGTTTTTGGAGTAATATTACTCGTCAGGAATGCTGGAATGGGTACTGATGGCCCGTAACGAAACCAGGTATACAATACCGGGAGTTCGCTGTTGTTGGGCATTTCCCTAGTTGCTCGGTAAACTGCCTTGTTCACCCAGAGCAGCCCCGGGTCCACGCCAATGACCCTATCATCATCCTGGACCGTGTCTTCGAATGAAACTTCCTCCTCACCCAATGCAAGCTCAAGCCCGTCGTGCATGTCTCTCACCGTGTTTATTCCAGGCTCGCTCGCACATTCGAAATAGGAGAAGGACATCTTACTTGTGGTGTGGTAGTTCAATGTCGTCTCATAATAAAACTGTGGTACGCTAAAAATACCGATAATTCGTTACATTCTTATTTGTCGAAGTCATGCCTCTGCCCCTACATTCGAGTCCTGTCAAGGTAGTCTCTCCGTTGTTCCATTTTCGTGCGCTCGTCTCGTCGATCATAGTGCTTGTCGAGGATGCCCTGACTCACGTTGGCCCGGTCACTGATGACCTTATCTGGGGTACCCTCTTCCAGCGAGTGGGTAATCGACCCTCGCCGCATGGCGTGGGGAGAGACACTGCTGGGACATTTCGATGCCAGATCAACATCTGTACCGTCACAGGACTCGATGTCGCGGTCATGTGGGCAGCCGTCAGTGTAGATGCAAGGACGAGTGGCTCGATACGCGTATGTAGTGATTGTACTCGCGCCAAGACGACCACGCAGTGTCGCCAACAACGGTTGACGTCCGTGCTCGTCTTCAACACTGGGACGCTGGTCGGCGACCCAGTCGTCCAGTAGCGTACACATCTGCTCAGAGAGTGCGACCAGACGCTCGCCATCAGCCTTGTTCTTCAGGGGCGTGCCTGTGTCGGGCCGGTGAACAACCTCGAGATACCTCTCATCGGTGTGGTAGTCCTCGACGTCGAGCGCGCGAGCAGACCCCCGGCGCATCATGGTGTGCCACAGGAGTGCGAGGGTAACGTGTTCGAGTGACGCGTAGTGGTACTTCTCGTGGTATGAGAGTACCGCGGTCGCTCGGTCGGCGCTGAGCATCACATCACGAGAGTCGTCAGATGTAGCGAGGCTGGGTGACTGGACCTTCGTCGAGAGGTCGGCATCAACGGCCTCGATCGACTCACACCACCGGATGAAGACGCGAAGGGTCTGCATCTGCGTCTTCTCACTGACGCGATTGAGATCGCCATCGTTCCGCCGCCAGATGCGGAACTCGTGGAGCTTGCGCCCCGTCAGATCGTTCATATTGCCGATTTCCTCCAGTTCGCACCAGCGCAGGAACGCGCGCAGGCGGGAGCGATGGGTCTGGAGTGTACTGGCGGCGACCTCGGTCTCACGTTGTCCGAGGTACAGTTCGACGGCGCGGTACGGTTCGATCGGTTCGAGTGTCGTGGTCATGGCTGGTCCACGAACCGACGACGGCACGAGGAGTTCGTCATGGAGCCGGACGGGGTGCGTCGGCTTCGCCATCGACGCGAACCAGTCCCCTCCGTGCTCGTTGTTCGCTCCTCACGTCCGTTCCTCGCTGTTCTGCTCCGAGCGTTCACGCGAGGAGCGAAGCGGCTACGACGGAACCGAACGGGTGAGTGAGCGCGGTTCGAACCCCTTCGGAGGGGTCTCCGTGGCGTTCAGGCGGTGTCGGTCATCGCCCGCCGACTCGGCCGGCCGTGTGCGAGATACCAGAAGGCGAGGTTCCCGACGATACCGGCGACGAACAGGCCGATGGTCGCCCAGAACGACTTGTAGTAGAGGACGTCCATGTAGACGATCGGTCCCTCGACGAGCGGCCAGAGCGGTTCGATACGGGTCGAGGTGTCCGGTGCCGAGAGCATGTCGGCGAAGACGTGGGCGACGCTCGCCACGAAGACGCCGACGACGCCGAGTCCGATGGCGTGGTCGGTCGCCTGCTGTGAGAACCAGTCGGTGCCGCCGAACAGTCGGCGCATCGCCAGTCCCAGCAGTGGGCCGACCAGCGCCGCGCCGGCGGCGGCGAACAGGAGGGTGTGGAAGACGCCGTGGTGGTGGATGCCGTCGAACCCCTGTAACACCAGGTCGACGTCGGGGAGCATCCCGAACCAGAACGCCGACCCGAGGAACGCCAGGCCGGTTCGCTGGTCGTCGATGAACAGCCAAGCAGGTGAGAGCCAGAGTAACGCCATCCCGAGGTGACCGAGTACGTCGACCATGGCATCGCCAACGACGGCCCGACGGATAGTCTCTCGCCCCGCGAACGGTGTCTGTCGGGCGTGACCGCTCGTGGAGCGAGGTCGTCTCGGACGGTGGTGTCGAAAGAAGCGGTGATCGTGGTCGGTGTTCGCGGTTCGCAGTCTACCGCTCGTCGAGGTCGCTGGCTTCGGTGTCGGTGATCTCGAGACCGTCGTCGTCCCGACGCGAGCGACGGACGGCCGAGATGGCGACGGCGGCGATGCCGACGAGGAGCGCGACGGTGCCGACGCGGCGACCGGTACGCCGGGCGTCGGCGAGACGGGCCGACAGCGCCGTTCGGCGGCGGTGTTCGACGGTTGCGACCAACTGCTGGCCGTCCTCCGTCTCGACCGTCGAGAGGTCGGTGATGGTCTCGCCTTTGTGTGCGTCGATGTCGAACGACTCGGCGAGCGTGCCCGTCGCGTCGCCGAACGAGATGGCGCGCTCGCCCTCGAACGGTTCGTCGTTCTCGTCCTCGCTGGCGACGTCCTCCTCGACGTCCGCGGTGACGCCGGGGTCGACCGATTCGGCGTCGACGTCGTCGTCCAGTTCCTGTTCGTCGCCTTCGCTTTCGATTTCGATGTCTACCGTGTCGGACATACCCGCAGGGAGTACCGACGTACGCAAAAGCCTGATGGCAGCCTGTGCCGTCCGTTCACGGCGGGGTGACAGTCTCTGACGACGAACGTGGGGTCGACTCCACCACCCTCCGGACCCGGTCAGACGGTGAGGCCGCGGAACACGACGATACCGACGACGGTGACCACCGAGAGAACGAGTTGGAGCAGGCCGCCGACGCGTGCGTAGTCGGTGAACCGGTAGCCCCCCGGCCCGTAGATGAACAGGTTCGTCTGGTAGCCGACGGGGCTGAGGAAGGCCGTCGAGGCGGCGAACGTCACCGCGAGGACGAACGCGAACGGACTCGCGCCGACGCGGACCGCGGCGTCGACGGCGACCGGTATCATCAACACGACGCTGGCGTTGTTCGAGATGACGTTCGTGATGAGGCTCGTCGCCACGTAGAACACCCACAGCACGCCGATGGCGGGGAGGTAGTTCCCGGTCAGCGCGACGAGCGCGCCGAGCAGTTGTGCGCCGCCGGTGTTCTGGAGGGCGATACCGAGGGGGATGACGCCCGCGAGGAGGAAGACGACGTTCCACTCGACGGACTCGTAGACCTCGTTGGGGCGGATGACGCCCGTGACGAGCATGGCGACGACGCCCGCGAGCGCGCTGACGACGATGTCGAGGAGTCCGAGGGCGGCGACGCCGACGACGGCGAGGACGATGCCGACGGCGAGCGGAATCTTCTCGGTCCGGTAGCTGGGCTGTTCGGGTTCGCGGGCGACGATGAAGTCGCGGTTCTCCGCGAGGCGGTCGAGGCTGTCGGGGGTGGTCTGGACGAGGAGCGTGTCGCCGACCTGGATGGTGATGTCCTCCAGTCGGTTGCGGATGAGTTCCCCCCGCGAGCGGAAGGCGAGGACGTTCGCGTCGTAGCGCTGGCGGAACGTCGAACTGGCGAGTGTCTCGCCGACGAGGAACGAGCCACGGGGGACGACCACCTCGACGAGCGCCGGGTCGATTCCCTCGTCGGTCTCGGTCAACTCGGCGTCGGTGCGGGGTCCACCGAGCAGACTGAGGCCGTCGGCGAGCATGAACCGCCGGAGGGTGTTCCGGTCGGCCCGGATCCGGAGGGTGTCGCCGGGTTGGATCTCCTTTTTCCCGAGTGGTTCGGAGAAGCGTTCGCCCCCGCGTTCGAGTTGCAGGATGTCGGCGTCGAACAGACGTTCGTCGACGGCCCGCGAGACGGGCATCCCCGTCAGCGGCGAGTCGGCGTCGACGACCACGTCGGTCAGGAACCCCTCTATCTCGTACTCCTCGACGTAGCCCTCCTCGGGCGGGACGCGTTCGGGTGTCAGGCGGTAGCCGATGGTCATCAGGTAGACCGACCCGACGGCGAGGACGAGCAGGCCGATGTCGGTGAACTCGAACACCGTGAACGCTCGGAGGCCGAGGCCGGCGTACTCCTCCTGCTGGCCGAGCGAGGCGACGGTCGAACTGGCGAGGATGTTCGTCGAGGTGCCGATGAGCGTCAGCATCCCGCCGAGCATGGAGGCGAACGACAGCGGCATCAGCAGTTTCGACGGGGAGGTCTTCCCCTTGTGCGCGATGTCGGAGACGACGGGGACGAGGATGGCGACGACGGGCGTGTTGTTGATGAACCCCGAGGAGATGCTCGTCACGCCGATGGTCGCCGCCAACTGGCGACGGCGGTCGGTCCCCGCGAACCGTGCCATCCGGCGGCCGAGTATCTGGACCGCGCCCGTCTTCGAGACGCCCGCCGAGAGGATGAGCATCGCCAAGACGGTGATGGTCGCGGGGTTCGAGAACCCCGACAGCCCCTCCTGGACGGTGATGTCCGTCAGCGGCCCGAGGACCATCAGCACCACCGCGACGAGCAGCGCCGTCACGTCGATGGGGAGCAGTTCCGTGGCGAAGAGGACGAGTGCGAGCACCACGACGCCGAACACGACGAGCATGCCCGTCGTGACCGGCGGTATCGCTACGGACGACTGTGTGAGTGGTGCCGCGTTCACGACCCGTATCTCGCGCGGGTCTCACGTTAAAACTCCCCTCTCCGGACTGGACTGTCGCCGTGACATCTCTCGCCGGCGACCTATCGTCGCCGAGCACTGTCCTCGGTAATATACATAGCCCGACTCACAGTTCTGAGTTCCGCTATGTAGCGGTGACGCCGATGGAGGCGTGGTCGTGAGTCTGTGATACGTCCGGAAACGGACCAGCCCGGAAACGGGCGTTGGCACACACATCATGGCACACGAACTGGCACGCGAACCGGGTGAGAGACGGCGATGGGGCTGACCCGTCGCTCGTTTTTCCTCTCCGTCGCAGCGCTGGGTTCCGCGAGCGTGACCGGCACGACGCGCCGCGAACCCGAGACGGAGGTGAACGTCAAGATCTGGTTCACCGAGCAGGCAGCGAACTACGACGTCTGGGAGACGCTCCGCGGACACGTCGAGCGAGCGTTCGACCCGGCCCGTGAGGGCGTCGTCGTCGAACACGGCGGCACCGTCGACGCGTCGAGCGAGAACGCATACGAACTGGTCACGGGCGGCGAGTGGCCCACGATGCTCGCCCAGGGTTCGGTCGGCGGCCCGACGGCCCCGGCCGACGACGTCAACCTCCTCGTCACCGCGCGGTCGATGCACGAGTTCCCGACCGGGGCGGGAATTCCCCACGTCGCCGCGGTCGGCGGGGCCGAGGCGCTGGCGGACCTCCCGCCCGTCGAGGACTGTCCCGAGGTGACCGGCTGGTCGAACTCCGCGTACGCCCTGCAGGTCCTCCTCCACGAGTGCGGGCACGCGCTCGGTCTCGACCACGAGGACGGCTACATGGAACCGGTGGGCGAGCATCTCGTCGTCAGTCCGATGGTCAGCGGCTACCCCTGGGAGTCCAAGGACGTCCGCGAGGAGCAGTTCGACACCGACCGGGGCACCTGTGGCTGTCAGTTCGTCCGCCCCGACGGCCGCGACCCGCGGTTGATGCTCACGTTCGCGGAGTGCGAACGCGAACGGATAGCGGCGTACGACGGCGGTTACGCACCCTGGTGAGGGGGTCCGACTCGGACCTCGCTACTCCTCGACGACGCCGTCCTCCCAGCCCTCGGTGAACACCCGGTCGTCGGGTGCGCCGAGGTCCGCGAGTTCCTCTTTGGTCTCGACGACCATCTCCGGGACGCCACAGACGTAGACGTCACGCCCGTCGACCGACTCGAACACGTCGTCGAGGTGGTCCTGGACGTGACCGATACGGCCGTCCCAGTCGTAGTCCGAGTCGGAGAGCACGAGCGTGTAGTCGAGGTTCGCGTGCTCGCTCGCCAACTGTTCGAGCGTCTCGCGGTAGATGACGTGCTCCTCGTCTTTCTCACCGTAGAGGAACTGAACGTGCCCCTCGCCGACGTCGAGGTACCGCTTGAGCATCGCCATCATGGGGGTGATGCCCGTCCCCGTCGAGACGAACGCGACGTCCTCGTCGGGGTCCTCGACGGAGAGGTTCCCCTCGAACTCGCCGACGGTGACCGTGTCGCCGACCCGGCGCTGGTGCATGTACGCCGAGGCGAGGCCGTCGTCGTAGCGCTTGACGGCGAGCGTCACCTGGTCGCCGCCGGGCGTGTTGGTCGCGGTGTAGGGCCGGACGACGGTGTCGCCCGGGTCGGCCGCCCCCTCGGTGCCCTCGCCGTCGAACTCGAACTGGACGGTGGTGTGCTGGCCGGGGTCGAACTCGAACTCGTGGTCCGGTACCCGCAGGCGGAACTGCTTGACTGTCGGCGTCAGGTGGTGCGCCGCGACGATTTCGGCCTCGTGAGACATGGAGGAGAAGCTACACGCGGCCGCCGTGTAAGACTGTGGCCGGACGCTGCGGATTGCCGGCGACGGGCCAGCGAACCGACTCGGGAACGGACGACTCCGGTAGGTTCATGCGCTCTCCGGTCGGCCCGTGACAACACGTGACAACTATCGACTGCGGGACGCTCGTCGACGGGATCGCCGACGAGCCACGACACGACGTTCGCCTCCGACTCGCCGACGGGCGCATCGACGCCGTCGGTTCGCCCGACGACGTCGACGCCGACGACGAGCACTACGACCACGACGTGGTGATTCCGGGACTCATCGACGCCCACGTCCACCTCGCGGGCCTGCGCTCGCTAGCTCCGATGGCGTGGGTCACCGAGGACGTGGCGACACTGACCGCCCGCGCGACGGCCGACTGCCGGAAACTCCTCGCGGCGGGGTTCACGAGCGTCCGCGACGTGGGGAGCGCCACCGGTCTCGGTCTCAAGCAGGCCATCGCCGAGGGGGAGATTCCCGGCCCACGAGTCTACACCAGCGGCAAGAGCATCTCCCAGACCGCCGGTCACGGCGACACCCACTCCCTCCCGCTGGAGTGGGTCGCCGACAACTCCGGGCTGGCGACGCTCGCCGACGGCGAGGACGAGTGCCGGAAGGTCGCTCGCCAGCGCATCCGCCAGGGTGTCGACTGCCTGAAGATCATGACCACGGGCGGCGTCCTCTCGGAACTGGACGCCCCGGACCACAGCCAGTTCACGGACGCCGAGATTCGTGCGTTCACCGAGGAGGCGGGTCGCGTCGGCATCCCCGTCGCCTCCCACGCCCAGGGGACGCCGGGTGTCGTCAGCGCCCTGGAGAACGGCGTCGACACCATCGAACACGGCTTCTACCTCGACGACAACGCGCTGACCCTCTTTCACGACCACGACGCGACGTTCGTCCCGACGCTCGCCATCATGCACCGCATCGTCGAACACGGTGCGGACCACGAGATGCCCGAGTGGGGCCTCCGGAAGGCCCGCGAGGCCTACGAGGCGCACGTCGACTCGGTCCGGCGTGCCTACGAGGCCGACGTCCCCATCGCCCTCGGGACGGACTTCATCGGCCCCGCGCTCGTCCCTCACGGCGAGAACGCGCTGGAAGCGGAGTTGCTCGTGGACGAAATCGGCCTGAGCGAGATGGAGGCCATCGAGGCGGGGACGAGCGTCGCCGCTCGGACCGTCCCGGACGACGATATCGGGCGAATCGAGGCGGGCGCGAGGGCGGATCTCGTCGCACTCGGCGGGAATCCGCTCGACGACATCGCCGCGCTCCGGGACGTCGAGACGGTCTACACCGACGGCGAGCGGGCGGCGCTGTAGTTCGCTATCGGTCGGGGAGCGTCTTCGTCCACGTGTTCGCCGGACCGTCGAACGGGCGCTCGGTGAGGCGCACCGCCTCGATGGGCACCTCGTCGAGTCCCACGACGAGTTCGTACTCCCTGTCGTCGATGTCGTCCGTACACGTCGGCCCGGCCGACGCCTTCGACGTCGCGCCGACGACCACCCGAAGCTCGTTCTCGGCGGTCAGTTCGACCGTTTCGAGCGCGATGCGGTCGCAGGTGCTCGACCCGTACCGTATCCTGCTCGTGACGCTGAGGTACTCCGACTCCCCGCGAGAGCGAGCGAACGTCGGTGCCTCTCGCGGGGGTCGTCTCCCCCACCCGCTCGGGTCCCGCGTGAGAACGCAGTACGGGACCGCGTGGTCGTCACCCGTGTTCACGGTCGGCGGACAGTTCGGTGCGCCGGGTGGGTAGCGACGTCTCGTCGGTGGTGGTCGACGGTGGCGTCTCGTCGGTCCCCAGGGAGTCGGGCATCCCGAGACAGCCAGCGAGACCACACCCGCCGACGGCGAGCGCGGAGAGGAGGGCACGGCGGTTCATACCGAGCGGATCCTGCTGTTTGGTAAGTACTTTCGGGTGTGTAAACCGCCAGCCAGTGAACGTCCGGAACACGAACAACTACGTCGGTCACCCACGTGACGTGCCGTATGAGACGCCGTCTCGGACGCTGGGGCAAGAACAATCCGCGAATCGGAGCATCGGTCGGGTTACTCCTGGGTGTCGCACTCCTCGTCGCCGAGACACCGGTCGTACTCTGGTGGTTCCCGCTCGGATTCGGTCTCTCTGTGACGGCAGGTCTCGTGGCTCGACGGGCGCTGGGGTGGGGCGGTTCTGGCGACGACCCGCTCACCGGTCGTGGCGGTGGGATCACCATCGTACTGTTCACGCTGGCGATGGTCGTCGAGATGCTACTGCTGGACGTCCCGCTGGACCCGCTCGCGACCGTCGAGTCCGGAACCGACACGATGCCGGTCGGGTTCCTCTGGCTGTGTCTGCTCGTCATGTTCGTCGTCGGTCTGCTCCGGTTCGTCGACACGGAGGTCCCGTTCCTCACGACGAACCCGCTCCGAGACGACTCCCGGTGACGCGCCGGCCGAGCGCGCGCTTCGGGTCAGAACTCCTCGACGTGTGGTCGCACGTCGAGTTCGAGCGTCCACGCCGAACGGTCCTGTTCGACGAGATGCCAGTAGCTCTCGGCGATGGCGTCCGGGTCGAGATACCCCTCCTCGTCGGTGTCCTCGCCCCCGACGCTCGGGGTGCCGATTCCCCCGTCGATGACCACGTGCGCGACGTGGACTCCCTGCGGTCCCAGCTCCCGCGCCATCGACTCGGCCATCCCGCGACAGGCGAACTTCGCGGCCGAGAAGCCGACTGCGCCCTTCCGACCGCGCGTCGAGGTGGTCGCGCCGGTGAAGACGACGGTGCCTCCCACTCCCCCTTCGTCGTCGAGCATGTCCGCGACGGCCTCCTGTGAACAGTAGAGCGCCGCCTTCGGTCCGGTGTCGAGCGCTCGCTCGAACGACTCGTGTGTGACGTCGAGGGTGCCGTCCCAGCTCGCCGCGCTGGCGTGGTTGACGAGCACGTCGACGGGGCCGAACGCCTCCCGGACGCGCTCGAACCCCTCCCGAACCTGCTCGGGGTCGGTGATGTCGGCCGGCACCGCGAGCGCGTCCGAGCCCAGTTCGTCGGCGAGGTCGGTCAGGAACCCCTCGGAGCGAGCGAACAGGCCGACCTGACAGCCTTCCGTGACGAACCGACGAGCGAGCGCCGCACCGAGGCCGGGGCCGACGCCGGCGACGACTGCTGTGCGTGACATGCCGTCTTCTGTGTGCGCCAGGATGATGAGTTTCACCGACGACTATTTGTACACGAAAATGTGACAGTCTCACGAGATGGAAACGACCACAGTCGCCCTGCTCGGTGGTGCGGTGGTACTCGTCGCGGTCGTCGCCGGCCTCCTCTGGCGTCGGCGGTCGAGCGGCGCGTCCGCGCCGGCACGCAGACCACGAACTGACACGGCGGTATCGACGCGCGAGTCGAACGTGACGCCCGAACCGACGACGGCGTCGGCCGACGAGGACGCACCCCCGACGACCCGGCCGTCCGACCGGGACGAGCGTCCCACCGGCCTCGCGGCCGACGTGGAGAAACAGCTCTCGGAACCGGTCGGCCGGTCGGCGACCACGTCGACGGCCGACGACCCGGGTGAGTCGGGGAGTCTCGACGACCTCTGGGCCGAGTCGACCACGCTCGGAGAGGAGGGCGACGGCCTCGACGTCTCCGAAGCGCTCCTCTCGGAGGGGACCGACCTCGACGACTGGGAGGACGACGGTACCGAGGGAACCGCGGTAGGCAGCCAGAACGCGCCGCGTTCTGGCGACGACGGGACGACCGCCGGCGCGGACGGCCTGTTCGAGTCCTCCGGCGAGGCCGACAGCTACCGGGTCTCGACGCCCGACGACGACGCCGCGCCCGACGACGACCTGGACTCCCTCTTCTCGTAGAGGGGTCGGCCACGCCGACGGAACCGACGCGACTGTGTCGGCCTGCTCCTCGCAGTGCTCGCTCCCGTCGTCCCCCCGACACTCACTCGACGTTCTCGCCCTGGTAGTCGCCGTCGTAGGTTCCCTCGTGGTCCGCACGTGCGAACACCAGTTGTGCGATACGTACGCCGGCCTCCAGTTCGAGTTCGTGTCCGACCTGGAGCAGTCCCTCCCCGCGGCCCTCGTAGCCGGCGTCCCAGACGGCGGTGTTGAGCATCGCCGAGTTGCGCAGGAGCGACGACCGGGGGTAGACGAACCCGACGTGCTCTTCCGGGACACGGATGGTCTGCTCGTAGCGGACGACGTACGTGCCCGGCGAGAGTCGGTAGAGGCTCTCGTCGGGGCCGTGGTCGCCGTCGCTCCTCGGTTCCGACTCGCTTTCCTCGTCGAGACCGTCCAGCGCCGCCACGCGCCGTCTGTCGCCGATTCGCTTGCCGCCACGTTCGATTCGGCCCGGTTCGGTCTGCTCGAACACGGCGTCGAGGGTCAGGTCGAGGCCGTTCGGCTGAATCTGGGAGGGACGAACGGGGTCACACTGCTCGGCGACGAACGCGCCGCTTCGGAACATGCGCCACCTGACGAGGGCGCTCACAAGACGGTGCTGGTTCGCCCGCCGAGACGACCTCCGGACACGGCCCTCCCTATCGCGCCTCCGTCCGTCGATGGCGTTCACGGGTCAACCTCCGGAACGTTCGTGGAGAATCGCCGTTCTCGGCGGAGCGCAACCGACGAATTCGGTGGTTTTAGGCCGTCCTAACGCAAGCGTGGCCGGACACGGGTGATTTATATTCGTGGCCGGGCGACGTTCGGGTGATATGGGACAGACGCTTACCGAGAAAATCCTCGACGACCACCTCGTCGAGGGCGAACTCGAGACCGGTGAGGAGATCGGTATCGAGATCGACCAGGTGCTCACACAGGACACGACCGGGACGCTCGTCTGGCTCCAGTTCGAGGCGCTCGGACTGGACGAGGTCCAGACGGAACTGGCCGCCCAGTACTGTGACCACCAGACCTACCAGTTCGACTTCAAGAACACGGACGACCACCGCTTCCTCCGTTCGGCCGCGGGCACCTTCGGCGCTCACTTCTCTCGCCCCGGCAACGGTATCTGCCACAACGTCCACAAGGAGAACTTCGCCGCGCCCGGCAAGACGCTCCTCGGTTCGGACTCCCACACCCCGACGCCCGGCGGCCTCGGCGAACTCGCCATCGGGTCGGGCGGTCTGGACGTCGCCGTCGCCATGGGTGGCGGCCCGTACTACATCGAGATGCCCGAGGTCGTCAACGTGCGACTCGAAGGCGAACTCCCCGAGTGGTCCACCGCGAAGGACGTCATCCTCGAGATGCTCCGACGCCTCTCCGTGAAGGGCGGTGTCGGCAAGATCTTCGAGTACACCGGTCCCGGTGCGGACTCGCTGTCGGTGCCCGAGCGCACCACCATCACGAACATGGGGACGGAACTCGGCGCGACCTCCTCGCTGTTCGGGACGGACGAGAAGACCAAGGACTACCTCTCCCGACAGGGCCGTGAGGACGAGTACGTCGAACTCACGCCCGACGACGACGCGGCGTACGACGACGAGATCGTCATCGACCTCTCGGACCTCGAACCGCTCATCGCGTGTCCGTCGATGCCCGACAACGTCGTGCCCGTCGGCGAGGTCGCTGGCGAGACCGTCGAACAGGTCATCGTCGGCTCCTGTACGAACGGCGGCTACGAGGACATCCTCCCGGCCGCGAAGATGCTCGAAGGCCGCGAGATCAACAAGAAGACCGAGATGATCGTCGCGCCCGGTTCGAAGCAGGCCTCGGAGATTCTCGCGCGCGAAGGCTGGACGGCCGAGATGATGGCCGCCGGCGTCAACTTCTCCGAGGCGACGTGTGGGGCCTGCATCGGTATCGGCCACGTCCCCGCCTCCGACTCCGTCTCGCTGCGTACCTTCAACCGCAACTTCGAGGGTCGCTCCGGTATCGAGGACGACAACGTCTACCTCTGTTCGCCCGAGGTCGCCGCCGCTGCGGCGCTCAAAGGCGAAATCGTCGACCCGCGTGACCTCGCGGACGAACTCGGTGACCTGGAGGACCCCGGCTTCGAGATGCCCGACCAGTACGACGGCTCGAAGGCCGACCTCATCGCGCCCGACGAGGCCGTCGACGACGGGCTCATCAAGGGGCCGAACATCGGCGACGTCCCACTGAAGGACCCGCTCGACGCCCACCTCGAGGGCGAGGTCCACCTCAAGATGGACGACAACATCACGACCGACCACATCATCCCGGCGACCCAGGACATCCTGATGTACCGGTCGAACATCCCGAAGCTCTCGGAGTTCACGCTCTCGCGCGTCGACGACACGTTCGCCGAGCGCGCACTGGAGGGCGACGGCGGCTTCCTCGTCGCCGGCGAGAACTACGGCCAGGGCTCCTCGCGTGAGCACGCCGCGCTCTGTCCGATGTACCTCGGTATCGAGGGCGTCCTCGCACAGAGCTTCGCCCGCATCCACAAGGCGAACCTGTTCAACTTCGGTCTGCTCCCGCTGACCATCGACGAGGAGACCTACGGGAAGATCGAGCAGGGCGACGACATCGAGATCGTCGACGACGTGAGCGAGGCCGTCGACTCCGGTCAGGAGGAGTTCACCATCCGCGTGAACGACGACTGGGAGGCGACGGGCCACCTCGACGCCTCCGAGCGCGAACGCCGCATCCTCTCGGCAGGCGGCAAGCTGTCGCTGACCCGTCAGCAGTACAAGGACGAGGGAACCGGCGCGACGCCCGCCGACGACTAACCACGTTTTTCTTCGTCGGGTGCGCGGAGCGCACCCCTCCTCGAAAAACCTGGACGAGAAAGCCCGGACGCTCGCTTCACTCGCGTCCGGCGAATCGCGGCACACGGCGCCGCGAACTCTCTTTCATCTTTCTCCCCTCGGCGAGCCACGCGACCGAACCACCCAACTACCGACCGTCCAAACACCGAGCGTGAACGAGCAGCGACTCCGGAGATTCGCCGTCGGCGTCGGCGTCCTCCTCCTGCTGGAGGGGCTGGCGCTCGCCGTCGGGGTTCGACTGACCGACCCGTCGAACCCGTGGGTCTCGCCGAAGAACGACCTGCTGCTGTCGCTGGACCTGCTCGTCGGCGCCGTGCTGTGCTGGTTCGGGCGGCGAAGCGAGGTGGGCGAGTGGCCGAGCACCCTCGGGAGCATCCTGCTCGTCGCCGTCGTCGTCCACGGGTTCCGCGTCTGGGAGGTCGTCGCCGGTCGGTCCGACGCGTTCGTCACGAGCACGCCGCTGGTCGCCGTGACGCTCGTGAAACTGGTCGGTGTGGGCGTGGTGTTCGTCGCGTTCGCCCGGTATCGCGCCGACCGGAGGACCGCCGAGCGACTGGCTCGCGGCGAGTGAGGCGTCCCGACAACTCAAGCCCGTCCGGTCCGTGTGTCGGGTGTGACCACCACGCCGCCCGACGAGAGGGAGGCGGACCCGACCGTTCGGCAGGTCGAGCGGGCGGACCTCCTCGACGTCTACCGCATCGAGCAGTCGGTGTTCCCCCAGCCCTGGCCGTTCGAGGCGTTCGAGCGGTTCTGCGACGAACCGGGGTTCTTGGTCGCGGAACTCCGGACGGCGGACGGCCCGACCATCGCGGGCTACGTCGTGGCGGACCTCACGCCGAACTTCGGCCGGGACATCGGCCACGTGAAGGACCTCGCCGTCCGCGAGGAGTGTCGCGGCCGTGGACTGGGGCGACTCCTCCTCCGACACGCGCTCGCCTCGCTGGAGGCACGAGGTGCGACGGTGACTCGACTCGAAGTCCGAGCGAGCAACGACGGTGCCATCGCGCTCTACCGCGACCACGGGTTCCAGCACCGCCGGACGGTGCCCCGGTACTACGCCGACGGGGAGAACGCGCTCGTGATGGTCCGTGAACGGGGTTGAGACCGGCGGACCCGGACTCGCGTCTCACGTCTTGCCGAGCAGTGCCTTGTAGTAGCCGTCGCGGTGAGTGATCTCGGCGACGTGCCACGGGGTGCCGACGCAGGCGTCACGGAGTCGGTCCGGGGAGAACAGGACGAACGAGAGCGTCGGTCCGACGAGTCGTTCGTACCCGTCGTCCACTCCCCGGTCGTACTCGACGTGGAACGTCCGGCCGCAGACGCCCGCACGAGGGTCCGGCCGGTAGCCGCCGAACTCGTCGGCGGTCTCCTCGTCGATTCGGCTCGGGTCGTAGCTGTCGAGGAGCGCGACGGCGTCGTCGGTCGTGACCCGCCCGAAGTCGGCGAGGAGCGAGGAGACGCCGGCGAGCGACCCCGCGAGTCCGAGCTGCGTCCCGTTGCAGAGCACCGACGCGAACCGACTCGTCTCGAACGCCTCGGTCAGGTCGAACATGTCCTGCACGCGGGCGTCCTCGACGCCACGCTCGCGGGCCGCACGTACCGCGTTCGGCGAGACGTCGAACGCGACGGTCTCGAACCGTCGCTGGAACCCCAGCGCGTGGTGGCCAGCACCACAGCCGACGTCGAGCAGCGGCCCCTCGAACGAGTCGTACAGCGACCGCCAGCGCTCGTCGACGGTGTCGAGGTCGAGACCGGCACCCTCGTTCCCGAAGTAGTTCTCCTCGACGAACGCGGGCCACGTCTCCGCGCCGTCGCGGTGGATGGCCCCGCCCCGCAACCCACCACGCTGGAAGTCGAGCATCGCCGTCCCGAGTGCGTCCTCCGCGGACTCCATACCGTGAGTGCGTGTACCAACTGTAATAACTCTGTAACGAAACACGGTACCGACCCACGAACCGTGACCGTCCGCGGCGACCGGACGTCCGGTCTCGACGGAGCGGTACGACGTGGGGGGCCGGTGAGGGAAGTTACGCGGCTCACCACGAGAGCGGCCTCGACCGGGCAGTATCTCACCGCCGGCTGTCGGTTTCCCTCACTCGTTGGCTTCGGGGACCGCCGACTCGGCCTCGGGTCCGTCAGTCTCGCCGTCGGCCCAGTCGGCGTGGTCGGACAGGTCGTTCAGGTCGTCGGCGTCGACCTCCTCGAACTCGGTGCTGCTACACTCCTGACACGACTCGTGGGGCGTGACCAGTCCCCCCTCGGACCTCATCGCCGCCACTTCGTTGCCGCAGTCGACACACCGTGCGAACGTTCTCTCCGTTGTTCCGGTGAGCTCGTCGCTCATAGCTCGTCGAACGGTCGTGAGTACTCTCCAGAAGTAAGTGTTTCCGTCCCTTTCTCGCCGATAACCGACGAGTGTGGCGAAACGTCGACCTACGGCCAGAGGCCGCGGGCGTTGTGCGCGTCGACGACGCGCTGGAGGCCGACGACGTAGGCGGCGTCGCGCCACGAGAGGTCCTCGTCCGTGTCGAACGTCGAGCGGACGTCGTGCCACGCGTCGAGCATCTCCGTCTCCAGTTCCTCGTTGACGCGTTCGAGCGACCACGCACGGCGGTTGATGTCCTGCAACCACTCGAAGTACGAGACGGTGACGCCGCCCGCGTTGGCGAGGATGTCGGGGATGACCTGCACGCCGCGGCGCTCGAAGATGGCGTCGGCCCCGGTGGTCGTCGGGCCGTTCGCGCCCTCGACGACGATATCGGCTTTCACGTCGTTGGCGTTGTCCGCGGTGAGGACGTTCCCGATGGCAGCGGGGATGAGGACGTCCACGTCGAGTTCGAGCAGGTCCTCGTTCGTTCGGGTCTCGGGGGCGTCGTAGCCCGCGACCATGCCGGGCCGTTCGTCGTGGCCCATCACGTCACGCGTGTCGAGGCCGTCGGGGTCGTAGATGGCTCCGTTGACGTCGCTGACGGCCACCACGTCCGCGCCCCAGTCGTCGAGCAGTCGGGCGGCGTTCGCCCCGACGCTGCCGAACCCCTGGACGGCGACGGTGGTGTCGTCCATCTCCATGTCGTAGTACTCACACGCCTCGCGGGTGATGATGGCCACCGAGCGACCGGGGGCCTCCTCGCGGCCGTAGCTCCCGCCGATGACGGGGGGCTTGCCGGTGACGACGCCGGGGACCGTCTCGCCCTCCTGCATCGAGTAGGCGTCCATGAACCAGCCCATCGTCTCGGGGTCGGTGCCCATGTCGGGCGCGGGGATGTCTTTCGTCGGCCCGACGACGTCGCGCAGTTCCTGTGCGAACCGCCGGGTGAGGCGTTCCTTCTCGCCCTTCGAGAGGGTGCGTTCGTCGACGACGACGCCGCCTTTCGCGCCGCCGAAGGGGATGTCCATCACGGCGCACTTCCAGGTCATCCACATGGCGAGGCCGATGCACTCCTCCTCGCTGACGTGGGGGTTGTAGCGCAGGCCGCCCTTGTAGGGGCCACGGACGCAGTCGTGTTGCGCGCGGTAGCCGGTGAACACCTCGATGTCGCCCGAGTCGCGTTCGACGGGGACGGCGACACGCTCGACCTTTCGGGGGTGTTTCAGGCGCTCGACGACGTTCGCGTCGATGTCGAGGTGGGCCGCCGCCGCCTCCAACTGGCGGCGTGCGGTCGTCAGCGGCGATTCGGACTCCGATTCGACCTCCTCGGGGACCTCTTCGGTCGTCGCCATCTCAGCGCCCCTCCGGTCGTGGCGTGGTGCGTGCAGGTCGACTCCCGTGCGTCCGGATGGCAACCGCCGCGTTGGCGGTGTTTCCATCGTTCATGCACTCCGCTATCTCGTTGATACATATAATATTAATCCATATATGCTATATTAACACAGTTCCGTGGTCACCGTTGCCGTGTCACGGACGAACGTGATGGATTCGGGTCGGCGCTCGCCGGACGCCACGGCTTTCCCGTTCGGCCCGCAAACGGTGGTATGGGATACGCCTGTCCGGTCTGCGAGACGCCACAGGCCGACGCACGCCACCTCGCCAACCACCTCGCGTTCACCGCGATGGTCCGCGGCGGCGACCACGGGGAGTGGCTGGACGAGCACCTGCCGGGGTGGGGGGAGGCGGGCGAGGCCGAACTCGCCGAGCGGGTGGTCGAGTTCGCCGAGGAGGAAGACTACCCGCAGCTGTTCGAGGATACGGTCCACCCCGACGGCGAACACCAGCACGACGACGAGCGGTCGGGGAGACTGTTCGAGGAGGGCGCGAGCCACGGCCGCGAAGGCGCGGGCCACGACCACGCACACGGTAGTGCGCACGACGACGCCATCCCTTACGAGACGAACCGGCCGCCACAGCGCCCCCGCGACGAGGAGACGAAGGCCATCTACGAGGAGGCCCGCGAGTTGACCGAGGCGATGCTGGCCGACGACGGTGACGACAGCGAAACGGACGACACCGAGACCGACGCCGGCGACGAGGAGTGACCTCGACCGGTGTCTCGCTTTCACGACACCTAACTATCGCGCTCTCGTAGTCCCGGCCATGGATACGGAGGGGTTGTTGGCCCCCGAGACGGCCGACGCGGCCCACGACCGGTACGCCGACCTCGCGAGGACGGCGTCGACGGTCGTCAAGGAGGCGGCAAAACGGATGGAGTTCGACCGCGCGGAGTTCGACGAGCGCCTGACGCCGGACGTCTACGCGACGGCTCACGACGCGCTGTTCGCCTCGCTGTTGGCCGTCCACGTCGGTACGGTCGAGGAGTTCGAGCAGTGGTGTGACGACCACCCCGACTACGAGCGCCACGTCGAGGGGAGCGACTCGGTCGACCACGTCGTCTGGCACCCCGTCCCGTTCGCGGAGACGGTCGTCGCGGCGACCTACCAGCACGAACGGGACGCCGCGGTCGGGACGCTCCGGCGGATCGCGTTCGGCCGCGTCTACCGCGAGGAACTGACCCGGACCGGCGCGAGGGTCGAATGAGGACGATAACGCGGAACTTCGTCCTCGGTCTGCTCGTTGTCCTCGTCCTCCTGCTCGCACTGGGTGCGCTCCCGAGCCTCCTCGGCTCCGGGGACCCCTACTACCTCGTCGCCGAACCGGTCACGAACGACAGCGTCGACCCCGACGCGACGGTCAACGCGACGGGGCTCTCCGAGCAACGGTTCCCGTACACCACCGCCGCGCTCGACTCGGGCCGCAGCGAGGCGTACTACGACGGGGCGTTCGGGTTCAAGGAGGCGTTCACCCACTCGCCGTTCGACGAGATAGACGAGTTCGAGGCGCGCAACCGCGACGCCGTCGAGAACCGCACGGCGTTCGTCACACGCGGGAACCAGACCTACCGGCTGGACCTGGTTCGCGGCCCCGGTGGAGCGGACGGTCCGCCGGTGCCGACACCGAACGCGACGGGGACGCCCGCCGCCACGGAGGTGTGGCGATGATTCCCGACGACTGGACGTTCGTCGAGTCCGTCCCGGAGTACGAGACCGGCTGGTACACGGGCGGCTACGACCGGTATCGCCAGCCGGACGGCACCGAGAAGGACTACTACTGGGCGGAGTTGCCCCCGGCCGTCGTCGTCGTCGCCCGCGAGGGAGCGGAGGTAGTGATGGTCGAGCAGTTCCGACCGGCCATCGAACGCTACTGTCTGGAGCTACCGGCGGGAATCGTCGAGGACGTCGATTCGCCGAGCGGGTCGCTCGCGGGCGGTGAAGACATCGCGCCCGAGGCCTACGAGTCCGCGGCGGCCCGTGAACTCGCCGAGGAGACCGGCTACCACCCCGAGGAGACGCTGTTCCTCGACTCGTTCTGGACCTCGACGGGCGTCCTTCGCCACCGTCGGGGTATCGTCTTCGCCACGGACCTGACCGAGACCGACCGCGCACTCGACACGAACGAGTTCATCACCGTTCGTCGGGTCCCTCTCGACGGGTTGCTCGCTCGCGTCCGTGAGGACCCGGCGAACGACGCGACCATCGAGGGCGTCCTGCTCGCCCGCGCCGACGGCCTGCTCTGACGTGCCCCGACTCACCGACGACGGGAAGGGCACCATCCTCGGTACCGTCGCTGCCGGGTGGTTCGTCGTCCTCGGGATGCGCTTCGTCGTCCCCGCACTCCTCCCGTTCGTCCGCGAGGAGTTCACGTTCAGCGGTACCGTCGCGGGCGTCGTCGTCAGCGTCGTCTGGCTCACCTACGCGCTGATGCAGTTCCCCGCCGGTGCGATGGTCGACCGAATCGGCGAGCGGCCGCTCATCGCCGGCAGCCTCCTGCTCGGCGGGGTGAGCATGCTCGTCTTCTACGTCGCTCCCAGCGTCGGCGTCTTCGTGCTGGCGTGTGCGCTGTTCGGGTTCGGGACGGGGCTGTTCGGCTCGCCACGGGCGACCATCCTCACCCGGACGTTCCGCGAGAACGACGGCGTCGCGTTCGGCGTCGTCCTCGCCGCCGGGTCGCTCGGCGCGGCGGGCCTCCCCATCGTCACGACGTGGGTCACCGAGGCGTGGGGCTGGCGGAGCGCGTTCGGTCTCGTCGCCCCGCTGTTTCTCGTCCTCGGCGTCGTCTCGTGGCTCACGCTCCCCGAGGACGGGGCGAGCGGGGCCGTGGACGTCTCCGTCGGTGCGGTCCGTGACGCCGTCGCCAACCGGGCCGTCGTCCTCGCCGTCGTCGCTATCACCGCCCTCCTGTTCGCGTTGCAGGGGCTGACGGCGTTCCTCCCGACGTACCTCGTCGAGCAGAAAGGAGTGAGCGAACGGACGGCGGCCACCGTCTACGCGCTGTTGTTCGTCAGCGGCGGGCTCTCCCAGTGGCTCGCCGGCAGCGCCGCCGACCGGTTCGGCCACCACCGCGTGTTGCTCGTCGTCTCGGCCGTCTCCGTCCTCCCGCTGGTGGCTCTGCCGTTCGTCGACGGCCTCCTCGCGCTGTCGGCCGTCGCCCTCGCTCTCGGCGTCCGACTCGCTACGGGGCCGGTGTCGAACGGCTACATCGTCCGCCTGCTCGCCGAGGAGGTCCAGGGCACCGCGTGGGGCCTGCTCCGGACGACGTTCTTCGTCGTCGGGTCGCTCGGCTCGGTGGTCGTCGGGGCGATGGCCGACGCCCAGTTGTTCGACGCCGCCTTCCTCCTGCTCGCGGCGCTGACCGGGTTCGCGGCCGTCGTCTACGTCTTCTTGCCGAGACGCTCACAGGCGCTCTGAGCGACGAAAGCTACTCGGCGCTCGTCGTCGGACTCCGTGCATGGCCGAGGACGCCCCGGCGTGGCCCGTCGTCGACTCCCGTGTCGAGTACGAGACCCCGTACTTCGCCGTCCGGCGCGAACGGGTCGAACAGCACGATGGGACGACGGGCGAGTTCTACCACCTCGACATGCCCGACGACGTCGCAGTCGTGGCACTCGACCGGACCGACGACGGGTCCGAGGAACTCGTCCTCGTCGAGCAGTACCGTCCCCGCCTCCGCGCGACGACACTGGAGTGTCCGGCCGGCGGGACCGACGGCGAGACGCCACTGGCGGCGGCCGCCACCGAACTCCGGGAGGAGACGGGCTACCGTGCCGGCCACCTCGAACACGTCGGCTCGACGTACGTCTCGGGCTGGCAACGGAACCGCCTGCACGTCGTGTTCGCCACCGACCTCACACCGGGCGACCCGGAACGCCACTCCGGGGAGACGGACATCACCGTCCACCGTCGCACCGTCGCCGAGGCGTTCGACCACGTCCGGACGACGCAGAGCGTCTCGTGGCTGTCGCTCCCGCTGTTTCTCGCCCGCGAAGCGGGTCACCTCTGATGGCTCTCCGGGAGCTTAAGCCGTCGGCCCTCCGTGTACGGGTATGGACGGCGAGATTCACGCCGAGGAGCTGCGTGACCTCATCGACGCAGACGCCGACGTTCGTATCGTGGACATCCGCTCGCCGGGCGCGTTCGCCCAGGGCCACATCCCCGGTAGCGAGAACATCCCGTTCGCGGAGCTTCCCCAGCGCGTCGAGGCGCTCGACGGGGCGAATCGGGTCGTGACGGTCTGTCCTATCGGCCAGTCGTCCATTCAGGCCGCCCGCCTCATCGGGTCGTACGAGGGGGCGAACGGCGCGACCGTCGAGAGCCTCGCGGGCGGCATCGACGGCTGGGAGTACGGCTTCGAGGCGGACGACGGCGGGAGCGACGACACGGACGAGGGGCCGGCGAACGAAGGTCCCGAAGCCCCGTTCTGACGCCGTCGCCGAGGGCCGCTCGGACCGACGCCGTCGCTGTGGTGTGTGAAGAACTGAGAACCGCGTTGAGTGGTCGGAAGGTCGGTCAGGCCACGTTGAAGCCCTTCTCGCGCAGGAAGTCCTCGACCCGGCCGGTGTGGTTCCCCTGGAGTTCGATGGAATCGTCTTCGACGGTTCCACCGCAGGCGAACTTCGACTTCAGGTCGGAGGACAGGCTGTCCATGTCCACGTCACGCGGGTCGAACCCCGTGATGACCGTTACCTCCTTTCCGTATCGGCGCTCGTCGATGTGGATGTTGATCTCCTGGGACTCCTTGGCGACGTCCTCGCAGACGCAGAGTTCCTGGGGCAACCCACACGTCGAGCAGACTTCCGACATTACGAGTCGGGACTACTCGATGGCTCTATTAAAGACTGTCGGGAGGCGCGACGAAACGAACGGTCGAAACCACGCGGAACACCGGTCCAGTGGCACGAATCGTCGGGTCTGCACAGTAGTGTACGGACGTGGGGAAACCGGTGGCGACGGGTCGCGTCAGAACCGCCGGTACTTCCCGACCAGGTCGTCGACACGCTCGACGGCTTCGTCGGCCCCCGACCGGTCCGCCCGACCGGCGTACACCGCTCGTTCGTACAGTTCGCCGACGCGCATCGCGTCGCGGTCACCGAGCGACCGGAGGTAGCGCCGGGAGGTCTCGCCGGTGTTACGCGGTCTTCGTTCGCGTTCGAGCAGGTACTCCATCCGCTCGTAGGCCCGCTCGATGTCGTGGACGGGGTCGTCGGTCCGTGGCTGGCGGCGGAGCCAGACCGCGCGGTACGCCCGGCCGGTAGCCCCCGACCGGCGAACGGCCGCGGCGAATCCGAGGAAGACGACGGTCCCGAGTGCGACCTCCTCGCGCGAGGGGGAGGGGAGCGCGAACCCGCCCTCACCCGCAGAACTGTTGTTCGTGGCGACGTCACCACCGCCGACGAGGCCGTCGTCCAGTGCCCCGGCCCCGCCGGGTGGCGTCGGCGTCTGGAACGCACCACCGGGGAGTTCACCCGGGTCGCTGGCACCGCTGTCGTTCCCGTCCGGTGCCTCCGTCGGCGTCGGTGTCGGCGTCGGCGTCGGTGTCGGGGTGGACCCCGGCACGTCGACGTTGCCGCTCCCGCTCTCACGGGCCTGGTTCAGGCTGTCCTGTTCGACGCTCTCGCGGGGACCGGACGGGGTCGGGTCGAACTGCTGCCAGCCGTAGCCGGGGAAGTAGACCTCGACCCACGCGTGGGCGTTCAACCCGCGGACGACGTACTCGTCGTCGACCTCCTGACCGGGCGTGTAGCCCGTCACGAACCGTGCGGGGATGCCCTGCGAGCGGAGCATGGCGACCATCGTCGTCGCGTAGTACGTACAGTAGCCGGCCTCCATCTCGGTGAGGAACGAGTAGGCGACGTCACCGTTCGGTCGCTCGACGTCCAGCGAGTACGGCTTCTCTTCGAGGTGGGTCTCGATGATACGGGCCGTGTCGTAGGGGTTGTCCGCGTTCGACGTCAGCGTCGTCGTGTACTCGGTCAGTTCCTGTGGCGTGCTCTCGGGCAGCCGAGTGTACTGCTCGGCGTCGACGGCCGCCGCCGAGTAGTTCGTCCCGGCGTTCCGGAGCTGGTCGGGACCGGCCGTCGAGACGCGACTGACGACCTCGTACCGCTCCTGAGCGGCCAGCGTCTCGCCCTCGGGGGCCTGTAACCCACCGAACCCGGTGACGTCGGCGGAGACGCCCCTGAGCGTCGTCGGCTTCCACGCCGCGGGGACGACTCCGAGTTCCGTCTCGGTGGTCACGGTCTGTTCGACCTGCCGTGTCGGGCCGGGCGGACCGGCCTGTGACCCGTCGAACTCGTCGCTCGCGGCCGTTCGGACCCAGCCCTCGCCGGTGTAGCGGTCGTAGGAGGCGACCTTCCAGTACCGCCGTTCGTCGGCGTCGACCCGGAAGCGCACCTCGGGGCTGAGGCTGATGGGGCCCTGGATGACGACGTCGCCGTCGGTCCGAGTGAGACTCGACTCGATGGTGTCGCCGCTCCCGCCGGTGCCACGCAGGATGGGCTGGGTCGCTCCGCCGGGGACGAGCGAGACGGAGACGGTCAGGACGACCATCGCGGCGACGACCATCGCCACGCCGTCGGCGTCCGCGAGGCGGCCCCCGCGCAGGTCGACGTCACCGACGCCGACCGCGGTGGCGGCCGCGAGCACGCCGAACAGCGCGAGGATGACGCCGGCGTCCCCCGTCAGGACGAGGAAGACGAGCGCGGAGAGGCCGACGACTGCCGCCAGCGTGTAGCGCCGTCGCCCGACGAGGAACCACGAGAGGAACACCGGTACGGGGGCGAACGCCGTCGCCCACACGCCGGCGTTGATGATCTTGAGGATGCTCAGCCCCGTCAGCAACGCGACGATGTCCTCGAGGATGAGGTCGGCACGCGTGAACAGGAGCGTCCCGTCCGGAACGCTCGGGACGTACAACAGTGCCCCGCCGACGGCGACGACCAGCGCGAGGGGTAGCGCCAGCGCGTCGGGGAGGAACCGCCCGAGGACGAGGCCGCTGGCGAACGCACCCGCGACCACGAGGACGAACAGCGTGAGGTTCCCGGCGACGTTGACGGCCTCGTAGAGTTCCGTGAGGTACGCCCCGGTCAACACGAGCATGGCGAACACCGCCACGACTCGTGGTCCGAAGCGACCCACGCCCCCGAGGCGTCTCACGCCGCCACCTCCCGACCGCCGACGAGGTCGGTGTACTCGACGCCGATACCGCGGACGTCGACGTTCGTCTCGCCGTCGGCGAGGACGTGGACGTCGGCGCGGGCGACGGCCTCGTCGCTCACCCGACCCGGCGGCGTCCGCGCCAGCAGGTCGAGGGCGGCCTGTCGGTGGGTGTCGCCCAGCCCCGCCTCCAACTCGCCGCCGGGGACGACCAGTTCCACCTCGATACCCATGTCGAGGAGGAAGACGACGAGGCTGGCGACGGCCCCCGCCATCGCGTCGGCGTTCTCGCCGGTCCCGTCGGCGGTGGCCTCGCCGACGACGCTGACCGCACCCTGGTCCTCGGCGGCGAACTCCGTGACGACCATGTCGCCGTACTTCGCCGTCGTCTTCCAGTTGACGTCCCGCAGTGAGTCACCGGGGGCGTACTCGCGCAGGCGGTCGAACGCCTGTCGGTCCGGCATCCCGGCCTGGTCGACGAGTCTCGCCAGCGGCGTCCCGTCGGTGATGGGCGTCACCGTCGGGTAGACGAGGACGTGCTTGTCGCTCTCGTAGCGGTAGGTCTCGGCGATGAGTCCCAGCGGGTCGGTGATTCGGAGGGAGAGGGGACCGATGTCGTGTGCGCCGCGGCGGGCGTACTCCATCTCGTACTCGACGTGTCCGGCCCCCGTGATGGCGGCGGCGTACGTCCGCGGTCTGAGCCCGTTCGGCAGTCGGTCTTCGAGTTCGACGCGGCCGCCGGCGTCGACGTTGAACCGCATCTGTCGGGTCTCGCCGGGGTGGCCGGGCGGCGGGACCAGTCGTTCGACCCCCGGTCGGTCGGCCCGCCAGACGGCGACGAGCGCGTACCCCAGCGCGACCAGTGCGGGGGCGGCGACGGCGTTGAGCGCCCGTGCACCGAAGGTCGCCCCGGCGACGAACGCCCCCAGCGTCGCGAGCCCGGCGACGACGCCTCGCCGCGTCGGTCTCATACGTCGACGCGTTCCAGCGCCTGTTCGACGAGCTCGCGGGCGGTACGGTCGCTGTCGGGCGCTGGCCGGATGCGGTGGGCGAACGTGACGACGGCTTCGCGCTGGACGTCGTCGGGGATGACGTAGTCCCGGTCGTTGAGTGCTGCTCGTGCCTGCCCCGCCCGGAGGAGGGCGATAGAGGCGCGTGGGCTGACGCCGAGCGTGGCGTGCTCGCGGGTGAACCGCGCGAGACGGGTGACGTACTCGCGGACGGCCTGTTCGACGGTGACGTTGGCGACCGTCCGGCGGGCCGAGACCACCTCCTCGACGGTGGCGACCGGCGTGAGCGTGTCGATGGGGTGTTCGCCGACGACGCGGGCGAGCACCTCCGACTCGTCGCTCTCGTCGGGGTAGCCGAGGTGGAGTTTCTTCATGAACCGGTCGAGTTCCGCCGCCGGGAGTTCGTAGGTCCGGTCGCGTTCGACGGAGTTCTGCGTGGCGATGACGACGAACGGGTCGGGGACGGTACGGGTGGTCCCGTCGACGGTCACCTGGTTCTCCTCCATCGCTTCGAGCAGTGCCGACTGCGTCTTCGGCGGGGCGCGGTTGATCTCGTCGCCCAGCACGACGTTGGCGAAGATGGGGCCGGCGTGGAACTCGAACTCGCGGGTCTTCTCGTTGAAGACGTTCACGCCGGTCACGTCCGTCGGGAGCAGGTCGGGGGTGAACTGCACGCGCTTGAACGAACAGTCGACCGACCGGGCGACCGCGCGTGCGAGCATCGTCTTGCCGACGCCCGGTACGTCTTCGAGCAGGACGTGGCCCCGCGCGAACAGCGCCGTCACGAGGTGCTCGACGACGTCGTGGTGCCCGACGATGACCTCCTCGACGTTCGCAGTGACCCGTCTGGCGAGGTCGCCGACGGCCTCGATGTCGGCCGCATCGGCCGTGTCGGCGGCGAGATTGTCACTCATCGTAGACGAGTGTCTCGGAACTGGAGTAAGGCTCTTGTGTAGCTCATGTCGTGGGGGAGGATGTCTTACAGACCCGAATCGAACCGAAGACAGGTAACTCTGCTGGGTTCGTGCGACAGACGAGAACAGTAGTCATTCGGGGGTGTGGTCACCACTGTTTGCAGTCGAGACAGACGAGTCGTCCGTCGTCACGCCAGCGGCGTTCGACAGTCGCCTCGCAGGCCGCACAGGCCGCCCCGTCGGGCGTCCAGTCCATCGTCGACTCGGCCGCCCGGACCGTGAGCGACGGCTCCTCACCGTCGTCGGTCGGGTCCGTCTCCCCCGCGTCGGCGGCAGCGTCCGCCGGTGTCTCCTCGCCTCCCGCCGGGCCGCCGTCCGCTGGTGCGTCGTCGTCCGTCTCCGCGTCGGTCGTCCCCTCGTCGGTGTCGGGCGTGGCGAACTCGTCGAGCGACCGGTCCATACCCGTGGTCGCGGACCCATCGGCTTAGCCGTGGCGGACGGACACACACAAGTACTCACGCTCGGTAGGTCGCGTATGCAGAACGCACTCGTCGAGTTGTTCGAGAGCATCCCGGAGATGGTTCGGCAGTTCACCGACATCGCCCTCGGTGCGGGCGGGTTCGACCCGTTCCAGTTCACGATGCTGCTGTCGGGCACGGTGTTCGTCACCATCTCCGTCGTCTTCTTCGGCTACCTCGTCGTCGGCGCGCTGTTCCGTCCGCTGGGAGGCTTCCCGACGCCCGGCCGCGGCCACCGTGACCGGCGCGAAGACGAGTTCCGCGGGAACTGATTCGCTCGTTTCACTCGCTCTTCGTTCCCACTCGCTTCGTTCGCGGGAACTGACTCGCTCCACGGCCTTCGGGCACTCCGCTCGCTCACTTCGCCACGAAAGAACCGACGACCCGCCTACGCCGCCGGTTCGACGTTGTGGTTGACGTGGAACAGGTTGTCGGGGTCGTACTGGGCTTTGACCCGCTGGAGTCGCTCGTAGTTGTCGCCGTACGTCGCGCGAACCCGCTCGTCGCCCTCTTCCATCATGAAGTTGACGTACGCCCCCTCGGCGTCGTGGGGGTGGACCGCCTCCCAGTAGTTCCGCGCCCAGTCGGTGATGACGCCCTCGTTGGCCGGGTCGGCGTCGACGCCCGCGATGACCATCGACCACGTCGCGTCGCGGTAGTTCCAGGCCGTCGCGTCGTCGGCCACGTCGTGGACCGCGCCGTCGATGGGGTAGAGATGCATCGTCGACTTCGGCGTCGGCACCTCGGCGTGGCGGCCGTGGGCCGCGATGGCCTCGTCGGTGAGGTCGTAGACGAAGTCTCCCTTCCAGTACCACTGGTCGCCCGCCGGGTAGAGGTCGTCGAACAGCGACTGGAGTGCCGGGTACGGCATCGCGCCGACGTGTTCGAACATCGGCTCGGCGGCGGCGCGTGCCTGTCGGAGGTGTTCTTCCGCGAGCTCTTCGTCGCCGCTGGGGACACACCACAGCAGGCCACAGAACTTCTCGCCGTGGATGTCGGGCGGGAACGGGTCCCCCGGGACCTCCCCGACGGCGTAGAACGCGTAGACGTCCCGTGGAGCCTCGGCGAGCCAGTCGCGGTACCAACGCATCGTCGTCTCGAGGTCGTCGAGCGGCCAGAACAGCGGCCCGGCGACGACGGTGTCGACGTCGTGACACTGGAACTCGAAGGACGTGACGACGCCGAAGTTTCCCCCACCGCCGCGAACCGCCCAGAACAGCTCCGAGTGCTCGTCCTCGTCGGCGTGGACGAGACTGCCGTCGGCCAGGACCACGTCAACACCGAGCAGGTTGTCGATGGTCAGGCCGTACTGACGGGTCAGATAGCCGTGACCACCACCCAGCGTCAACCCACCGACGCCCGTGGTGGAGATGATGCCACTGACCGTCGCCATCCCGAACGCGTGGGTCGCGTGGTCGACGTCGCCCCACGTACACCCCGGTTCGACCCGGACGGTCTTCGCCTCGGGGTCGACGTGGACTCCCGTCATCGGCGAGAGGTCGACGACCAGACCGTCGTCGACGAGCGAGAGGCCCGGCCCGTTGTGGCCGCCGCTCCGAACGGCGATTTCGAGTTCCTGCCCGCGACCGAAGTTCACCGCCGCGACTACGTCCCCCGCGTCGACACACTGCGCGATGAGCGCCGGCCGTCTGTCTATCATCGCGTTGTAGATGGCGCGTGCCTCGTCGTACCCCTCGTCCGATACCTCGATGAGTGTGCCGCGGAACGTCTCTCGCAGGTCGTCGACTGCGTCGTCTAACGGTGTAGCGTGTGTTGCCATAACGAGTTGATGTGTTGGCTGTCTGAGGACAAATAGCTAGTTCTCGGCTTCCAGCCAGTAACTCCATTGGTTCGAGTGGGGTTCGGGGAGAACCGTCGCCCGACGACCATCCGGTCGGAGACGCTGTCTGTCGGCGGTTCGGAGCGGTGTGTCCGGTGGCCCGTTCAGTCGGCCGCCTCGATGAGTGCCCGTCCCGCCAACTCGACGGCACGGTCGAGGTCCGGGCCGAGCGGCGACCCGACGACGACGCCGTCGGCGTGGTCGAGGATGGCGGCGAACCGCTCGGTGACCGTCTCGGGGTCGCCCGCCACCGCGAACGCGTCGAGCATCGCGGGCGTGACGCGCTCGAACGCCTCGGTGAACTCGCCGGCCGAGATGTGCTCACCGATGGTCTCGGCAGTCCCGTCGTCGACACCGTGGCGCTCTAGCACCGGGGAGGCCGCCCCCGAGGCGATGAACGCGACGGGCGGCCGGGCGGCCTCGCGTGCGGCGTCGGCGTCCTCGCTCACCGACACCGCGGCGAACGCCGCGAGGTCGAACTCACTGCCCCCTGTCTCCTCCTCTCGCTGGTCGAGTCCTTCCTCCACGCGTTCGCGTGCCCACGCGAGGTCCTCGGGGTGTGAGCCGTTGAACAGGAGACCGTCGGCGCGCTTGCCGGCCATCCGGCACATGTGTGGCCCCTCGCCGCCGACGTAGACCGGAATCGACGCGCCCTGTGGTGGTTCGAAGTTCAGTCCCGCCGACGTCGCCTCGAAGGTGCCGTCGTGGTCGATGCGCTCGCCCGCCCACAGGTCACGGGCCACCTCGAACGCTTCGAGGACGGGCCGTAGCCCCCGTTCGTCGGCCGCACCCAGGTTGTGGAGCGTCGAGGGGTCGCCCGGTCCGACGCCGAACACCGCGCGGCCACCGGAGCATTCGTCGAGCGTTGCGATCTGTCCCGCCAGCCTGACCGGGTGAGTCTCGAAGGGGTTGGCGACGCCCGGTCCGAGGCGGACCGACTCCGTCGCATCCGCCACCCGCGTCAGCGCGGCGACCGGGTCGCGGTTGTTGTAGTGACAGCTCGTGAACACGGTGTCGAAGCCCGCGCCCTCGGCGCTCGCCGCGAGTTCGGCGACCCGCTCGACCGGGTGTTCCGGGGTGAGTTCGACGCCGTTCATCCGGGGAACTCCCACTCCTGTAGGGCCTGTCGAATCAGGTCGTCGTCGTACTCGCGGAACAGGTTGTCGGAGCCACCGTGCTCGCCGAACTCGAAGCCGCGGACGACGACGAACGGCGTCCCACCGTCACCCTCGCCGGTGAGGAGGTTCGCGGCCGCGGCGAGTTCGTCGACGACGGACTCGACGGTCACCCCGAGTTCACGGCCGTCGCGGTCCGTCTCGCCGCGCCAGTCCCGCGAGGCGGGCATCCCGGCCCAGCCGATGGTGACCCCACGCTGGCCGTGGCGGAACGGCCGGCCGCAGGTGTCGGTGACGACGACGGGGACGCCCAGTTCCTCGTGGAGTCGTCGGGCGCTCCCCGAGGGGTCCTCCGGCAGGAGCAGGAGGTCGGCTTCGGGGACGTTCGAGCGGTCGATGCCCGCGTTGACGGTGACGTGGCCGAAGTGGGTCTGGCTCAGGATGAACGGGGCCTCCATCACCAGGTCGGCGGACTCGTCGAGGACGACCTGTGCGAAGCGGGGGTCCTTCGCGTCGCCGGTGACGCGTTCGAGTCGGTCGGCGATGGCTCGCGCCCGGTCGCCGGCGGTCACGTCGTCGAGGTCCACGGTTCGGCCCTCGGCCTTCGAGACGACCGTGCTGGCGACACAGAGCACGTCGTCGGCACGTAACTCGACGCGCTCGTCGACGAGGGCCGCGAGGTCGTCGCCCGCGCGTATCTCGGGGACGTCGGGGGGCGCGAACAGTTCCATACCACCGCGTCGGGAGCGGCCGGCTTAAACGACCGCGATACCGGAGAGGATTCGGGGCACTCGGCGGCCTCGATGCCGAGGCACGACCGACCGCCGAGGAGGACCCCACCGTGCGTACGCTTTTGTAACAGGAGCGACCAGTTATCGTATGGGTCGGATTTCAGGCAGTCCGACGGTCCAGACGCTCGCCCTCATGCTCGTCGTGAGCCTGCTCTACTGGAGCGCACAGGCCGTCTTCGCGGTGTTCCCGCTCGTCAACCCCGCCGCGGTGTTCGCCCTCGGACCGACGTTCACCGCGACGCCGTGGACGCTCGTCACCAGTGTCTACGCCCACGCGGACCCGTACCACCTCCTCGGCAACGCCGTCACGCTCCTGTTCGTCGGCCTGCTGCTCGAACGGTCGACGACGAACACGCGCTTCCACCTCTTCGTCCTCGTGACGGGCATCCTCGCGGGCCTCGCACAGGTGTTCGGCGGGTCGCTGCTCGGTCAGTCGGGGTTCGTCCTCGGCACCAGCGGGGCCATCTTCGCGCTCATCGGCTACGTCGTCACCGCCAACCCCGTCTCGGAGGTGGCGTTCTCGCGGCTTCGGCTCACTCGCGGCGTCCAGTTCCTGATATTCGCCGTCCTCGCCGTCGCGGTGACCGTCCTGACGGGTGCGCCGGGCGTCGCACTCGTCGCCCACTTCGCCGGCCTCTTGCTCGGCCTGGTCGCCGGTCGCCTCCACGTCCTCGAACCGTCGACACCGCGTGGCGAGCGCTCTTCGGCCGAACGGTCCCGTATCTGAACCGGACGAGAGGGTGACTGCGACCGTTCAGCGTTCGACCAGTCGCACGTCCACCGCGCCGTCCTCGACGTCCAGCACCAGCATCGTCGTCCGCGTCGCGGGGTCGGCCCCCGTCGCGCTCCCCGGGTTGAGCAGTCGGACGCCGTCGGCGAACGGCGTCTGGCGCTCGGTGTCCGGCCCCGTCGCCGGGACCGTCTCGTCCAGCACTTGGTGGGTGTGCCCCGAGACGCCGACGACCGACAGTTCGGTCTCGCCGGCCGCCTCCTCGACGATGCCGGCGACCCGTTCGCGGTAGTCTTCGGCCGGACCGGTCCCGTGGGTGACGACGAACAGGACGCCGTCGAGTTCGACGGTCGCCGTCTCGGGGAGGTCGGCGTCGAACTCGGAGTCCATGTTCCCCCGAACGGCGGTCAACTCGGGGGCGAGGTCGGCCACCTCGTCGTACGCCTCCGGGGAGTCGAAGTCCCCCGCGTGGACGACGTGGTCGGCGCTCCGAAGCTCCTCTCTGACCCACTCGGGGATGCCGTCGGCACGGGACGGAACGTGTGTGTCGGCGCAGACTGCGATGCGCATGGCACATCCCTCGCAGGGTGATGGTATAAGTGCGGACCCCACCGGGACGTCGGCCGGCGGGAGTCGGGTTCTTCTACGTCCGGGCCTCCGCTGGAGTCTTCGAGGGCCTCGGCGCGGACGTCGAGACCCGGTTCTACGACGGCCTCGGCCACGCCATCACGACCGACGAACTGGTGCGAATCGACGAACTGGTCGGTGCGGTCGCCGGCGGGTCGGGATAGCGCAGCGCGACGGTCGGAGAGAGCGACTCGGCTCCCCGCCGAGCGGATTCGGAACGGGGTAGCTACCGACGGAGTCGCGCCGAACCGACTCGAAACCGACCGACTCCGTCGTCGGCCCGTATCGGTCGACGGAGAGCGCTGGGCTCTCGGGGCGTCACTCGGTCGGGATGAGCATCACCCGGACACGTCCCACGCCGTCGAAGTCCCGAAGCCGGTAGGTCAACTCCCGGATTCGGCCGACGTCGCCGTGACAGAACACCGACTCCAGACACCACTCGCCCTGGTGGGTGTGGCTCGTGCTCTGGATGACGTCCTGATACTCGTGTTGGACGTCGTGTAGCTCGTGGATGACCTCGTCGTGCTGGTAGTCGAACCCGAGGAGCGCGACCACGGTACCGCTCGTCTCCTCCAGTCGCGTGTGCGCTTCGACGTACTCCAACATCGCCTCGCGTACGGCCCGCGAGCGCGACTCCAGCCCCTGTTCCTGCCAGACCCGGTCGAACTCGGCGACGACGTCGTCGGGGATACTGAAACTCGTCCGCATACGAAGTCACTGCGCCACGCGTCCTAAACGGCTGTCGTATGACGATCCCCCCGGTTCGGTAGTAACAACCGATAAACCTGGTCTCGACCGACTATTTCGTACTGAATGCTACAAGACGTCTCGCTCGGGCTGTTTGCCGGAGCTATCATCCTCGGGGCGATTCACGGTATCGAACCGGGTCACGGCTGGCCGGTCGCCGCCTCCTACGCGCTCGACCAGTCGAACAAGTGGCTCTACGGGTTCGCCGCCAGCTTCATCCTCGGGCTTGGCCACCTCGTCAGCAGCATCGCCATGGTCGGGGTGTTCTTCTACGCGAAGGCGTACTTCAATCTCACACAGGTCAACGAACCTCTCGAACTGTTCAGCGGTGTCTATATCGGTGGCCCCGTGAGTCTCGTCGCCGGCGTGCTCCTCGTCGTCCTGGGTATCCGTGAGTACACGCACGGCCACTCACACAGTCACGGCGGGCACGACTACGCTCCCGACGAGGGTCATTCGCACGACCACGGCCACGCTCACGAGAGCGACCACGACGCGAGCGAGTACGTGACGAGCGTCCACGCCACACCGCCCGAGAACCGGTCGCACGACCACGGGGGCGACCACTCACACGGAAGCCGGACTGCCTCGGACGGCGGCTGGCTGGCGCGACTGAAGCGAGCACTCCCGTTCGTCGGTGGCCACTCACACGGCAGTATGGAGGAGGCGACCGACCGGGGACTGCTCGGTATCGCGTGGTTCGCGTTCCTGCTCGGTTTCGCCCACGAGGAGGAGTTCGAGATTATCGCGCTGTGTGCGGGATCGAACTACTGCCTCGAACTGATGAGTGCGTACGCCATCACCGTCGTCGTCGGTATCGTCGGGTTGACGATGCTCCTCATCGCGGGCTACCAGCACTACGAGGAGGAAGTCGAGAAGTACACGCCGTACCTCCCCGCGTTCTCGGCCGCAGTGCTCATCGTCATGGGAATGGGCTTCGTTCTCGGACTCTTCTGAACGGCCTCGAACGCTGCACCGTCGTCGCCACGATGGCTGTTCGACGCTCTCGCTGGACACCCTCTCGGGCGTCGACGTGCGTGACTGGGACCCCGGCGACCCACACGGGCAGAGACGTAGAGCGCGTCCGCGAGATTCGTGACGACGTCGAGCGTCGTGTCGTGGCCGTCGTCGACGAACTGGCGGGGGAGTGATTCTCCGTGGTCGGTGGATTCTTGGGCAGCCGTGACGAACCGGGTCCGTACGGCGATGATGACGGTTACCCCCTCCGAGCCCCTTGTGACGAGGAACTTCACCTGAGCCGCTACACCTCTCTCTGGGTGGGCGCTGCCCCGTGAAGCACTCGGCAGACGCTGTGGCACCCCACGGAGCCCTCTGTGAGGCGGAGGTTCACCGGGCCGCTTCCGACCGACGAGACCGGTGTGACTGTTAATACCCGTCCCCGAGGAGCGACTGCCATGCGACTGCTCGTCCACGACTCCGTCTCGCCCGTCTTCGCCCCGGCCCTGCTCGTCGATTACCTCACGAGCGAGGGCGTCGACGCGACGACCGACTGCCACCCGACGGACGCCGACGGCGTCGTCGCGTTCGCCCACGACGACGCGCTGTTGGACGCGCCGTGGGTCCACGCCATCACCGCCGGCTACGACGACTACCCGGTCGAGGAGTACCACGAGGCGGGCCTGACGTTCACGAACTCGACGGGCATCCACGGGACGAGCGTCGGCGAGAGCGTCGTCGGACACTGTCTCACCTTCGCGCGGCGACTCCACCGCTACCGTGACCGCCAGCACGACCGGCAGTGGGAACACGAGCCCTACGAGGCGGCGTTCACGCTCAGCGGTGAACGTGCCTGTGTCGTCGGCCTCGGGACGCTCGGACAGGGGGTCGCCGTCCGCCTCGACGCGCTGGGGATGGACGTGGTCGGTGTCCGCCGCACGCCGGCGCTCGTCCCCGGCGTCTCGGAGGTGGTCACCCCGGACGACCTCCACGACGCCGTCTCGGACGCTCGGTTCGTCGTGCTCACCGTCCCGTTGACCGACGAGACCACGGGACTCGTCGACGCCGGCGTGTTCGCCACGATGCGCGAAGACGCCTACCTGGTCAACGTGGCCCGCGGCGAGGTGGTCGACCAGGACGCGCTCGTCACGGCTCTCGAATCCGGAGCCATCGCCGGGGCGGCGCTCGACGCTCTCGACCCGGAACCGCTCCCGGCCGAGTCGCCGCTGTGGGGGTTCGAGGAGGTCCTGATAACCCCACACTGCGCGGCGCTGACCAACGACTACCACGAGGCGGTCGGTGACCTCGTCGTCACGAACGCCCGACGCATCGGCCGAGGTGCCGACCCGGTCAACCGCGTCGTCTGAGGCCGACGCGACTCAGCCGATCCGACGCGAGAGTGCCATCGCTCCCGCCGAGACGAGCGTCACGCCGAGGACGCCGACGCCGAACGAGAGCGTCGAGAACTGGCCGGTGGCTCGGAGGAGCACCGCGAGGACGCCGACGGCGAGAACGCCCGCGACGGTGAGGAGGTATCGCGGGTCGCGCCACGAGACGGGAAACGCCATACGGCTCTCTACTCCGGCCGACCGGAAAGGCGCTGGGCCGTCGCCTGCCGCCCGCTCGTTCAGACCGTCCCGAGGTGCCCGCGGAGCACGTCGTCGTCCTTGCTCCCCGCGCCGGTGTTGAGCAGGACGACCGTGTCGTCGGCGTCGAACTCGCCACGCTCCGCGAGTTCGAACGCGCCCGCAGCGGCGGCCGCACAGGTCGCCCCCATCTCGATGCCCGTCTCGCGGGCGACGGCGATAGCCGCGTCCAGAATCGCGTCGTCGCTGGCGGCCACCGCACCGCCGTCGCTCTCTTCGAGCGCGTCGAGAATCAGCGGACTCGCGCCGGGGTTCGGGATGGCGATACCGCCGAAGACGGTGTCGACGTCCGCCCACGTCTCGTGGTGCTCTGCTCCCGACTCCCACGCCTCGACGATGGGCGCACAACCGCTCGCCTGTGCGGCGTACATCGGCGGCAGGTCGTCGGTCAGACCGAGGTCACGGAACTCGCGGGCGGCCTTGTGCATCCCGACGAGACCCACCCCGCCGCCGGTGGGGTAGACGACGGCGTCGGGCACCTCCCAGTCCAACTGCTCGACCGTCTCGTACAGCATCGTCTTCTTGCCCTCGTGGCGATACGGCGTGACGAACGTCTTCGTCGAGTACCAGTCGTCTTCGTGGTCGGCCATCGCGTCGGCGTAGGCCGCGCCGGCGTCACCGATTTCGCCGGGGACGACCGTCAAATCAGCGCCGTGGACGAGCGTCATCGACTTCTGGGTGAACCCGGCGCGGTCGGGGAGGAAGACGTGGGCGTCCAGTCCCGCTTCGGCGGCGTACGCCGAGGCGGACTGCCCGGCGTTCCCGGCGGAGTTGAGCGCGATGTCCGTCGCACCGTGGAGGGTCGCGGCGGTCATCGCCACCGTCTGCCCCCGGTCCTTGAACGTCCCCGTCGGGTTGCGCCCCTCGTCTTTGACGACGACGCGTTCGACGCCCATCCGGTCGGCCAGCGCTGGTGCCTCGACGAGCGCCGTCGCGCCCTCGTCCATCGTCACCGCCGTGTCGCGGGCGAACGGTAACAGTTCCTCGTAGCGCCACATCGTGTCGAACCGGCGGGACTCGAACGTCTCGCGCGTGAGGTCCAGTCGGTCGTAGTCGTACGTCGGGTCGAGGATGCCCCCACAGTCGGGACAGCGGTGACTCGTCTCGGCGTCGAAGCTCTCGCCACAGTCGACGCAGGTCAGGCCGACGAACGCCTCGGTCGTCTCCAGTTCGGTGGTGGCCATGCCCGACACTCTCGGTGAGCGAGCAAAGGCGTGGTGCCACCGGCGAGCGCACGGGTTCTTGTCGTTCGACGACGACGTCCGGCCATGCGACGACAGCGAGTCCAGAGCGGAACGGAGTGGGAGAAACGCGTCGGCTACTCGCGGGCGGTCCGCGTCGGCCGCCGGGTGTTCGTCGCCGGCACGACGGCCACCGACGACTCGGGAGCCGTCCTCGACGGCGACGCCTACGAGCAGACCGCACGGGTCCTCCGGAACGTCGAACGCGCGCTGACGGAGGCGGGCGCGAGCCTCGACGACGTGGTTCGAACGCGGATGTTCGTCACCGACGCCGACGACTGGGAACAGGTCGGGAAGGCCCACGAGGAGGCGTTCGGCGACGTTCGGCCGGCCGCGACGATGGTCGAGGTGTCACGACTCGTCGACCCGGCGATGTGTGTCGAAATCGAGGTGGACGCCGTGGTCGACGGCCCCGAAGACGAGTAGCACACACCGTGCGGTCGCTCACTCGACGACCGTCGGGTGACCGTCGGCGTCGAACGCGAAGACGAGTTCCTCACCCTCACACGGCACCCGGATGTGCGCACACAGCGGGTCCGTCTCGGTTTCGACGTAGTCTTCGTCGAAGCAGAAGGGGAGTTCCCAGCACGGTGTCGCCGCCAGGTCGACGCCGTGGTCGTAGAACAGCGTGACCGTCGCGGGGTGTCGAAGGACCCGTTCACCGAGCGTCTCTCGGGGGTGGAAGGTGCAGTGGCGACACTCGTAGCGCACGTGCGTCGGGTAGTCGTGGTAGTGGCCGACTGGAATCAGGTCGGCGGTCATCCGCCCGCCACAGGCGGGACAGATGCCGTCGGCCGCGAGGCGAAGTCGTGCTCGCTCCCACCGGTCGTGGGCCACGGCCAACTCCTCGTTGGTCCGCCCGTCGACACCCGCCGGTGGGAAGGCGTGTTCGTTCCAGAGTCGCCCACAGTCCACACAGAACACGTTCGCCATGTCGTCGACGTAGCGGAAGGCGAGGGTACCACCGCAGTCGCCACACGCACCGTCGAGGGTGGTCCGTTCACGTTCCGCGTGGTCGGTGAACGTCCCAGCGTGAATCGCCTGGATGACGTGGAGTCCGGCCTGTCTGAGCGTGTACCCCTCCTCGCCGACCCGCCGGATGAAGTGGTCGGTGAGTTCTCCACGGTGGTAGTTGAGTCGGCCGTTGTCCTCGACGCCGACCCGGTCACGTATCTCCGAGAACGTCGCCGTGCCGTCGGGTGCCGTCCAGATGGCCCAGAGGATTTCGAGTCGTAGCTCGTGACCGAGCAGCGAGAACGCGGCCTCCGGCGCGAGTCGACCGTCCGTCCCGTCGGGCAGCGAACTCATTGCCGGACGAACCGTGCCGACCGGTAAAAGCAGTTCGACGCGCTGACGTGTCGAACGGCGAGTAGAAACACAGTTCGCAGAACGGCTTTGGATCCGCTGGTCACAGTTCGGGTATGCACGACGCGGTCTGTTTCGACATGGACGGGGTCATCGTGAACTCTGAACACCACTGGGTCCCCCTCGAGAACGAGCGCATCCTCCCCGAGGCCGCCCCCGACGGCGACGTGACGGCGAGCGACGTCATCGGGATGCACGTCGGAGACATCTACGACTTCCTCGTCGCCGAACACGGCACGACGATGGACCGGGAGGCGTTCCTCACACTGTACGACGACGCGGCCGAGGAACTGTACACCGAGCGTGCCGACCTGCTGCCGGGGTTCGAGGCGCTCTGTTCGGCCCTGCGCGAACGTGACGCGTCGCTCGCGCTCGTCTCCTCGTCGTCACACCGCTGGATTCGGTTCGTCACCGACCGGTTCGGCCTCGACGCGTTCGACGCCGTCGTCAGCGCCGACGACGTCGAGGGGCCGAGCAAACCCGACCCGTTCGTCTACGAGTACGCCGCGAGCGAACTCGACGTGCCGGCCGACGCCTGTGTGGCCGTCGAGGACTCCACCCACGGTGTCGCCGCGGCCAACGCCGCCGCGATGTCCAGCGTCGGCTTCCGGTGGGACGACGACCACACACAGGACCTCTCGGCGGCCGACGTGGTGACGACCGGTCCCGAAGAGTTGCGACGAGCGTTGCTCGACCGCGTGTGAGTCCGCTCGCTCGTGAGTCGTTCGGCGGGCGACGGTTCGGTCCGCTCGACGCGCTCGGTCGGTGGCTGCTCCAGAAATCCTGTCGAATAGAGAGTGTGAGTTCATCCATCCGGTAGATTACTTGGGCTGGACCGAAACATCGTTACCCAAGTAGACAATCTTAACTGGCGAACGCGGCAACTGGCCTAACATGGACAGGTCCAACAAGGACTGGTGGCCCGAGCAGTTGAACGTCGACATCCTCAAGCAGAACGTCCACGCGAACGACCCGATGGACGACGACTTCGACTACGCCGAGGCGTTCGAGTCCCTCGACCTCGACGCGGTCAAGGCGGACATCGAGGACGTGATGACGACCTCTCAGGAGTGGTGGCCCGCCGACTACGGTCACTACGGGCCGCTGATGATTCGGATGGCGTGGCACAGCGCCGGGACGTACCGCACGAGTGACGGCCGCGGTGGCGCGTCGCGTGGCGGGCAGCGGTTCGCACCGCTCAACAGTTGGCCGGACAACGCGAACCTCGACAAGGCACGACGACTCCTCTGGCCGGTCAAACAGAAGTACGGCCGCAGTCTCTCGTGGGCCGACCTGCTCGTCCTCTCGGGCAACGTCGCCCTCGAATCGATGGGCTTCGAGACGTTCGGCTTCGGCGGTGGCCGCGAGGACACCTACGAACCCGACGAGGCCGTCTACTGGGGGCCGGAAGACGAGATGGAGACGACGTCCGAAGCGCGCTTCGACGAGGAGGGTGACCTCAAAGCGCCGCTGGGCAACTCCGTCATGGGGCTCATCTACGTCAACCCCGAGGGACCGAACGGCGAACCCGACCTCGAAGGCTCGGCCCACAACATCCGCCAGACGTTCAGCAACATGGCGATGAACGACGAGGAGACGGTCGCACTCATCGCCGGCGGCCACACCTTCGGGAAGGTCCACGGTGCGGACGACCCGGACGCCCACGTCGGCTTCGAACCCGAGGCCGCACCCATGCAGGCACAGGGCTTCGGCTGGGAGAGCGACTTCGAGTCCGGCCGCGGTGCCGACACCATCACCAGCGGTATCGAGGGGCCGTGGACGGACGCGCCCATCAAGTGGGACATGGGCTACCTCGACAACCTGCTCGACCACGAGTGGGAACCGCACACGGGTCCCGGCGGCGCGTGGCAGTGGCGACCGGTCGACGCCGACGCCGTCGCGGACGCACCGGACGCCCACGACGAGTCCAAGACCCAGCCGCCGATGATGCTCACGACGGACGTCGCGCTGAAGGAGGACCCCGAGTACCGCGAGGTGCTCGAGCGCTTCCAGGACGACCCCAAAGCGTTCCAGGAGGCGTTCGCCAAGGCGTGGTACAAGCTCATCCACCGCGACATGGGTCCCCCGACCCGGTTCCTCGGTCCGGAGGTGCCCGACGAGGAGATGCTCTGGCAGGACCCCGTCCCCGACGTCGACTACGAACTCGTCGGCGAGGCGGCGGTCGAGGAGCTCGAAGGGGCGATTCTCGACTCGGAGCTCACGGTCCCACAGCTCGTCCGGACCGCGTGGGCGGCCGCTTCGACGTACCGCGACAGCGACAAGCGCGGCGGCGCGAACGGCGCACGTATCCGCCTTCGTCCACAGCGTGACTGGGAGGTCAACAACCCCGAGGAACTGGGGATGGTCCTCGACACGCTCCAAGGCATCAGATCGGAGTTCAACGACTCCCGGAACGACGGCGTGCAGGTCTCGCTCGCCGACCTCGTCGTCCTCGGTGGCAACGTCGCCGTCGAGCAGGCAGCGGCCGACGCGGGCTACGACGTCGATATCCCGTTCGAGCCCGGTCGAACCGACGCCTCCCAGGAGCAGACCGACGTCGACTCCTTCGGGGCGCTGGAACCGGAGGCCGACGGGTTCCGCAACTACCTGGGTGGCGAGCACGACCGGCCGCTCGAGGAGATTCTCGTCGACCGCTCGGAACTGCTCACCCTGACCGCACCGGAGATGACGGTGCTCGTCGGCGGGATGCGCGCACTGGACGCGAACTACGACGGCTCCGACCGCGGCGTCCTCACCGACCGACCGGGGACGCTGACCAACGACTTCTTCGTGAACCTGCTCGACATGGACACGGAGTGGGAACCGGTCGACGACGCCGAACAGGTGTTCGAGGGGCGGTCCCGCGACACCGGTGTCGTCGAGTACGAGGCGACCCGCTTCGACCTCGTGTTCGGCTCGAACTCCCAGCTTCGCGCCATCGCGGAGGTCTACGGCGGGGACGACGCCGAGGAGACGTTCGTCGAGGACTTCGTCGAGGCGTGGCACAAGGTGATGACGCTCGACCGATTCGACCTAGAGTAAGCGAAACCGGGGACCGCCGGGTCGGTGTCACGCTCTGACTGTCGGCGGCGTGCCGTGGCGGTTCCTCGCACGTCTCGATTCGTGTTTCTCTGCGCTTGCCGAGTTTGCCGGTATTGTTAGAGTTGTGCCGCGTGTGTATCATTCTTCGCAGAAGATATTTACCGCTTGTTGATTGATGCACCGTATGAAACGTCGTGCTCTCCTCGCCGTGATTGGGACAGCCGCTACTGCTGGTTGTTCAAGCGTGACTGGAGCGTTCGGGGATAACTCGGAGGAGGGGATGACGGTGAGTTCCGAATACACCTGCATCGAATTGCAGGACCCCCCGTGCATCGCGTCGGTGACGGTCGACAAGATGGGCAACGCTACTCAACTCATAGCAAAGGTACCCAATTCGTCTGGTACGACAGAACAACACGTAATCTCCACTGAAGGCGGCCAGTTGGAGATAGATGGATTACGCCCCGAGCAGGAAGTGGAGTTGTATGCGAAGCGGGATGACAAGACGATTCTGTTTCAGAAGGTCCCAACACCGGAACAGCGGAAGCGTGAGCTTCCCCTGAGCAACTCTTCGGACAGTTCCCACTCAACTACTCAGTCCCGATAGACTCACGCTCTCTGTCTAACAGTTGATTCAGCAGAAAACTGCTGGAACAAACAACTCAAGCGTCCGCGTGAGTGAAACGAGCGCGGTTCACCGAGTACGAGCCACGCGAGACGGCGAAGCCGTCTCGCCGGAAGCCAGCGGCACCGCCGCTGGCGACGAAGCGAGTACTCGGCCTTTTTAGTCCAGGTTTTTCGAGGAGCGGTGGCGCGAAGCGCCACCCGACGAAGAAAAAAAGTGGGTTTACAGCCCGTAGAGGTCGCCGAACTTCGACTTCGCGTACTCGACGAAGTAGTCGGCCGTCAGCGGTTCGCCCGTCGCGTGTTCGATCAGTTCGGGCGTCTCGTAGCGACAGCCCGGTTCGTGGACGCGTTCGTTCATCCACTCTCGGATGGGGTCGAACTCGCCGTCGCGGACCAGCGCGTCGACGTCGAGGTCCTCGCGGATGGCGGCGTTCAACTGGGCGGCTAACACGGAGCCGACGGTGTAGTTCTGGAACGACGCGAAGCCCGACGACCAGTGGATGTCCTGCAGACAGCCACGGGCGTCGTCCGGCGGCGTCACGCCGAGGTACTCCTCCATCTTCTCGTTCCACAGGGCGGGAATCTCCTCGACGCCGATGTCGCCCTCGACGAACGCGCGGTCGATCTCCGAACGGAGGATGATGTGGAAGTGGTAGGTGAGTTCGTCCGCTTCGACCCGGATGAGGTTGTCCGGGTAGATGCGGTTGACCGACTCGTACATCGTCTCGGCGTCGACGTCGGTGCCGAGGTGGTCGTTCGCGGTCGGGGCGAACGCCTCCCAGAACGGCTTCGTGCGGCCGACGTGGTTCTCCCAGAACCGGCTCTGGGACTCGTGGACGCCCGACGAGCGGGACTTCCCGAGCGGGGTGCCGTAGGCGTCCTGTCGAAGGCCGAGTTGGTAGGAGGCGTGGCCGTACTCGTGGGTCGTCGACATCACCGCCCCGAGTGGGTCGGACTCGTCGAACCGGGTCGTCACGCGGGCGTCGAACTGCGTCCCGACCATGAACGGGTGTGGCGCGGTGTCGAGGCGACCACGCGACCGGTCGTAGCCGAGGAAGTCCAGTGCGGCCTCACACAGCGCCATCTGGTCGTCGTCGGGGTACGTCCCGTCGAACGGGTCGGGTAGGTCGTCGCCCTGCTCGCGGATGTCCGCGATGAGCGGGACGAGTTCCTCGCGGAGGGTGTCGAAGATGTCCTCGACGGTGTCCAGTGGGAGGTACGGCGCGCCGTCCTCGTACATCGTGACGTACGGGGACTGAGCGGCGTCGATGTGGTCGGCGCGTTCGCGCTGGAGGTCACGCAGCCGTTCGAGTGTCGGCGCGAACGCGTCGAAGTCGCTCTCGGCTTTCGCGTTCTGCCACGTCTGCTGGGCGTTGGCCTGCGTCTCCGAGAGTTCACCGACGAGGTCGCCGGGGACGTCGACCGCACGCTCGTAGTCCCGTCGGAGTTCGCGGACGACGGCGGCCTGCTCGTCGCTCAGGTCCGCGTCGGCGAGGGCATCGAGGTACTCGCCGACGTCGGAGTCGGTCTGGAGGTCGTGGGTGACCGACGAGAGCGCCGAGAGCTGTTTCGAGCGGGCGGGCATCCCACCTTCGGGCATCATCACCTGGAGGTCCCAGTAGACGACGCCGGAGCCGTCTTCGAGATAGGTGAGCTGTCTCGTGTGGTCGAGGAGGTCCTCGTACGCGTCGGGGGCCTCGGACTCGCTGTCCGTGTCCGTCGTTGCCATACTCGTCACCGAGTCTCGGGGTGTGTTAACTGTAGGGGAAGTCCGTCGGGGACGCATCCCGACCGACCGGCGACGGCCGTGGTCGGTCAGTCGTCGGCCGCGATGGTTCGCGTCTCACCGCCGGCGTTCGTCGTCTCGTCGGGACGACCCAGGTTCTCACGCACGTCGACCATGTCGGGGTGGTCGAGGTGGCGACGTGCCCGGTCGCTCAGCTCCGCGACGCTCGTCGCCGCGCTCACCTCGTCGCGGAGTGCCTGCCACTGCTCGTGGCGGACGACGACACAGACCGGAATCTCGTGGAGACCGAAGTGCTGGGCCATCCAGAGGCGGTGCCGGCCGTTGTGTTGGATGACCTCGCCGTCCCGGCCGATGTCGACCTGGATGTCGGCCAGCCAGTCGAAGATGGTCACGTCGTCGGTGCTCTCGAAGAGCATCGACTCGTTGGTGACCGGTCGGAACCGGTCGCGGAGCGAGTCGTGAGTCGGGGCGGCGGCCGTCTCGAACGGGACGTCGAGGAGTTCGCGTGCGGAACGGTAGCCGTCGCGGCGGATGCTCGCGTAGACGGCGTCGAGACGCTCGACCCACTCCCAGACCTCTTCACCGGTAGCGAAGCGCCAGCGTTCCTCACCGTCGAGTACCTGCTGGACGAGGTCGACGTCCTCCCAGGCCGCGCCCTGCTCGTACCGGGCGTCGAGCGCCTCCCAGATGTAGTCGAACCGTTCGTCGAGGCGCTCGCAGTCGCGGTCCCAGTCACCACCGCGGACCGAGCCGAACTTGCGGAAGCAGAACAGCGTCTCGAAGGGACTCGTGTGGACGATGTCACGGGGGTCGACGTAGCGCAGTTGCCGCGGGTCGGCGGCCGCATCGACGCCGCGGCGGTTCCGCCAGACGGTGTACGTGTACCACTGACGGTCGGTGAGGAGCGCGCGTTCGAGGCCGAACGTCGCGTACTCGCGGCTGAACGCGAACTGATCCCGAGCTTTCGAGACCAGTCGAGACAGCCCTCCCTTCCTGTAGTGTGCCAGTGCACGGTCGAGGACCATGGTGGGTACCACTCGCTACGGACTGTTTGTTATGGGTATGCTGACCGCTATAGTATCCGATTATCAAACTGTAACGTGAGCTTCACTCGGTGGAAACAGTCGCTTAATTCGGGGAGAGAGCGTCCGTCGACCGGGGTTCGTGTTCGACGGTCGAGGCGACCTACAGGTCGTAGAGCCGTTCGTACTTCTCGGTGACGTAGTCAAGGAAGTGGTCGGCGGTGTACTCCTCGCCGGTCGCCTGCTCGACGAGTTCCGGCGTGGTGTACCGGGCACCGTGTCGGTGGACGTGCTCGTAGAGCCACTCCCGCAGCGGCTCGAACTCGCCGGCCCGGATCTGCGTCGAGAGGTCGAGGTCCTCGCGGACGGCGCTGTCGAGCTGGGCGGCGAGCACGCTCCCGAGCGAGTACGTCGGGAAGTACCCGAAGTTGGCGTGGCTCCAGTGGATGTCCTGGAGACAGCCCTCGGCGTCGGTCTCCGGGCGAACTCCGAGGTACTCTTCCATCTTGTCGTTCCACACCTGCGGGACCTCGCTGACGTCCAGGTCGCCCGCGATGAGGTCGCGCTCGATTTCGAAGCGGAGCACGATGTGCATGTGGTAGGTGAGTTCGTCCGCTTCCACCCGAATCAGGTTGTCCTCGTAGACCTGGTTGGCGGCCTCGTAGGCGTCACGCGGCGTGGCTTCGACGTCCGGGAAGTGGTCCGTGAACGTGGGGAGGAACAGTCCCCACCACTCCTCGGTGCGGCCGACGTGGTTCTCCCAGAGTCGGGACTGGGACTCGTGGACCGTCAGGTCGCGGTCGTCGCCCAGCGGCGTCCCGTAGTGGTCGTCGGGCAGGCCGAGCATGTACTGCGCGTGGCCGAACTCGTGGACGGTCGCCGTGAGCGCCCCGAGGGGGTCGGACTCGTCGAAGCGGGTCGTCACGCGAGCGTCGAACTGGTTCCCCGAGGTGAAGGGGTGCGAGGAGACGTCGAGGCGGCCCCGGTCCCAGTCGTAGCCGAGCGTGTCGAGGGCGTCACGGGAGGCGGCCTGCTGTCTCTCCGTGTCGAACTGTCCCGAGAAGGCGTCCACGGCGAGTTCGACGTCGCTCTCGCGGATGCGGTCGACGAGCGGGACGAGTTCCTCGCGTAGCCGTGTGAGGACGCGCTCTGCGGTGTCGAGGTCGAGGTACGGTTCGTAGTCGGCGAACAGCACCGCGTAGGGGTCGGCGTCGGGGTCGACGTGCTCCGCGTAGTCGCGTTTCAGCTGGATGAGCTCCTCCAGTTTGGGCGCGAACAGGTCGAAGTCGTCCTCGGCTTTCGCCTCCTCCCAGACGCCCAGTGCCTCGCTGGTCGCCCGCGAGGTGCGTTCCACGAGGTCGCTCGGGACTCGAACGGCACGGTCGTGCTGTCGGCGGACCTCCCGAACGACGGCCTGCTGTGGGTCGACGAGGCTGTCGTCGGCCTCCAGCGCGTCGAGGTCGGCGGCCATCTCGTCGTTCGTCAGCAGTTCGTGACCCATCGTCGAGAGCGTCGAGAGCTGTCGTGACCGGGCGGGGGTGCCACCCTCCGGCATCATCACCTGCTGGTCCCACGAGAGGACGCCGCTGGCCCCCTGGAGGTAGGTGAGCCGCTCCACTCGCTCGACGAACGCGTCGTAGCGCGTCTGGTCGGTTGCCATACCGAGCACGGACACCCCCGGAGTGCTTCAATCAGGTGGGTCCGCGGCCGGTCACTCGACCGACTCGGCGGCCTCCTCGGCGTCGAACCGGGCCGTCGCAGGCGGCTCGTCGAGCGCCATCTGGACCGTCTCGATTGTCCCGTCGACCAGGTCGGGCAGGCGCTCGACGAACGGGCGGTCGTCATCGGTCTCCAGATGGGCGCGTGTGGCCGCCCCAGCCTCGTCCTGCTCGAAGAGACGGACGGCGCTCGGGTCGAGGACGTCCCTGCTCGCGTGATAGCGGACGGTGCCCGCGTTCTCGCGCGACGCCGCGGCGACTTCGTCCACGATGGCGAGGGCGTCGCCGACACGGTCGGGGTCGAGCGGAATGCTGGTGTAGACGCTACCGTCTCGTGACCGGAGGTCGGTCAGCGAGCACTCGACGGTTCCCCGAACGAGTGTTCGACTCTCTGCCTGACAGGCGTCGCGCGGTGCCCCCGTCGCACGGCCACACACGAAGATTTATCCTACCGCTCCCGTTTCTATCGGGTATGTATCGGTCGCCCGTAGTACGTGTGTAGCCTCCTTCTCACAGCGCACCGCACAGCGACCGACCCCGACGAACCATGACAGACCTACCGGACGACTACGACCCGGACCGTATCGAGAGCAAGTGGCGCGAGGAGTGGCGAGACACCGACCTCTACACGTACCAGGACGACGACGGCGAGACGTCGAAGACGTCTCGGGCAGACGGCGAAGCCGTCGACGACGAGGACCGCCCGGACTACATCATCGACACCCCACCACCGTATCCGACGGGGAACTTCCACCTCGGCCACGGCCTCCAGTGGACCTACATCGACTTCGCCGCCCGCTACCACCGCCTGAAGGGCGAGGACGTGCTGTTCCCGCAGGGCTGGGACTGCCACGGCCTGCCGACGGAGGTCAAGGTCGAGGAGAACGAGGGCATCCACCGCACCGACGTCTCCCGCGAGGAGTTCCGCGACCTCTGTGTCGAGTTGACCGACGAGAACATCGACTCGATGAAGGGGACGATGGACGCCCTCGGCCTCTCGGTCGACTGGTCGGCGGAGTTCCGAACGATGGACGAGTCGTACTGGGGGAAGACCCAGCGCTCGTTCGTCGAGATGGAAGACGACGTCTACCGCGACGAACACCCCGTCAACTGGTGTCCGCGCTGTGAGACCGCCATCGCCGACGCCGAAGTCGAGAAGGAAGACCGGACGGGGACGCTGTACCAGGTCGCGTTCGACGGCGTCGAGAACGACCCCATCGAGATCGCCACGACCCGCCCCGAACTGCTCGCGGCGTGTGTCGCCGTCGCCGTCGACCCCGACGACGAGCGCTACGAGGGCCGCGTGGGCGACACCTTCGAGGTGCCGCTGTTCGGCCAGGAGGTCGACTCCTGGCCGACGAGGACGTCGTACGGCGAGTTCGGCACCGGCGCGGTGATGATCTGTACGTTCGGGGACAAACAGGACGTCGACTGGTGGAGTCGCCACAGACCTGGACCTCCGCTCGGTCCTCACCGAGGACGGCCACCTCAACGACCTCGCCGGGGAGTTCGAGGGCCAGACTATCGCGACGCGAAGGAGAACGTCGCCGACGCGCTGGACGACGCGGGCCACCTCGTCGACCACGAACGGACCGAGCAGGCCGTCGGCGTCTGCTGGCGCTGTGATACG
>NZ_WSZK01000037.1 GCF_009791395.1 Halomarina oriensis | reverse complement strand
CCACTCGTGGGCCTGCTCGCTCTCGAACGGGTTCGATGGCTCTGCGTCGCTGCTGGTCGCTGTGTGGTTACTAGCCATGAGTACGAAGGCACGCAGGGTGCGCCCTCGCCGCTCGTGGGCGCGAAATACGCAGGGGTTACTCTGAGTCCTTGCCGACGAAGCGCCGTGCTCGGCCCATGAACGAGTCCGTCGTGTCACTCCCGGAGTCCTCGTCGGTACCACCGCGTGCCTCACTGCTGCTGTCGGTGTCTCCAGTACTGGTGGCCACGCTGTTGCTGCGCTGATCGGCGACGCGTGCCGAGTCGTGCAGCCCTGTCGGTTCCGCCTCATCGAGCTCGTCCTCTACGGCCGCGAGTCGGGTTTCGAGCGATTCGAGCCGTGCAGCCTGTCGCTCGATAGTCTCGGCCTGTTGTTCGACAGTCTCGGTCAGTGCGTCGACCTGTACGGTAAGCTGATGATTTTGTTCGACGACCTCACGGAGTTTCCTGACCAGCCCCGTGGACTCCGCTGGGGCGTTGGATGTGTCGCTCACAGACGAATCGTCACGACGCGTCCGACCACCGTCAGGATTATAGAACTCGCTGGTAGCGGTGATCGCCCGTTCGACGGTTTTCTCCCCGTACGTCGAGCCATCGGCGAAGTGGATGTCGTCCCACTTCCCACGGAGCAACCCCGATTCACGGAATAATCGGTCGATCTGGGCGGCGTCTCCACCGGTCCAAAACGCCAGCAAACAACACAGCGCCATGTCGGCTTCCGAGTGGCTGTCGTACCCGCTGGTATCACCACGCCACAGGGCAGAGAACTTCTGGCCGTTCTGCGCTGACCGGGCTTTCTCGAGAAGGTCGTCATCCGAGAGGCCGACACTCCCCGACGGGTCGGTTGGAGTACCCGGAGCCACCGCCCCCTCGTCACCAGTGTCCTCGGAAGTCTGGGCGACATGCTTGCGGTGAACCGCTGCGAGTTCCTCCGGTCGCTCGTGGATTGTTCGCTGGCGGCCCACGTACGCCCCGGTGACGGTGAAGTATCGCGCCGTCTCGTACAGTTCGACGTCACCGTGGCGATTCCGCCCCTCAGGCAGCGTTCCACAGACGAGCACGTGGTAGCCCGTGCCAGACGGACTCACCTCCGTGTAGGAGTTGAGCGTCTCGATGATCTCAGCAGCCCATTGTGCCGGCTCGCCCGATTCGGGGTCGCGACAGTCATCGAGGTCAACACCCACGAACGGGTCCTCATCAGTGAAGACGAAGCCAACACCGGCGCCGTCGCCACGCTCGACAGCGGCCACGGCGGCCTCGAACCCACCCCATGTCTCGGGGTCTGTCGACGAGGCGTACTGCCCCGTCGATGGATCGATTGGAATCTTCGTCTGCTTCTCGTCGCGTTCCTCCGAGCGCCACCCGACCCACTGCTCATACTCAGCCAAGGCGTCAGGGACATCTGCCGGCGATGGCGGCTCACCAGTCATCGGGGCCCCTCCGCTACGCGTGACGATGTGAGCGCTCCTCTATCGAAACGATACTCGGGGGCAGACTGCTGGCCGCGGCCAGCACTGGGTCGTTGATGAGACGCATCGTCAATCATAGTCGAAGTGGACCGCTCACGTGGCGGCCCGCCTCTTCGGGTCGCCCGACAGACGCCGCTGGACAGTGCCAATTGTCGTTCGAAAATCTGAGAGCTAGCCTCGCGCTGTGCGGTTCGTTTCGGTGAGTGGATTATAGCCTCTGGATGGGTATTCTCTGTCGGAGATTTTTCGACAGGCTGTATTAGAGCCATAATTGCTAAGGCCGTAGTTCGATTAGTACTGCATAGAATCACCCAATGGAGTCTGACACATCGGACGAGACCCCGCCACTGTTCGAGCAAATCGACGACGAAATGTCCGAGGACCAGGCGAAGCTCCTCGCGACGGTTCACGCTGCTGCGGATGGGATGCCAACCGGACAGTTGCGGGAAGCCGTCTCGATTCCCTCCGGCAGTATGCACTACCACCTCACTCGGCTCGAAGAATGGGGCCTCGTCGAGGTCGTCGGCCGTCAGGCGGAGGGTGGTGGCTCGCCCTCGAAAGTCTGGGACACGACTGAACAGGGTGTCACCTACCTCGAACGCCCTGGACCTACCGCTCCGACGACATTCCAGGATCTGGTCATACATATCGAGGATCTCGAACGGGACCTCAACCGACGTGAGGAGCGTATCAAGGCGTTGGAATCGGACGTGCAGGAGCTGAAGAGCGCCTACAACACGCTGGCGACGGCGGTCGAGAATCAGCTTCACGACTAGAACCTCCGGAACCGCGTCTCGTCGTCCGTGTCGTCCTGGCCACTCTCGGAATCATCCACAGCATCGTCGGTTGGCGTACTGCTGCTGTCCTCAGATTCTTCGGCTAAATCCTGTGCTGTGTCGGTCGTGACGAATCTATCCCGGAACGCGTCGACATCACTGAACGGTATCGTCTCGCCATTGCGATACAGGCCGAGGTCCTCGGGGCCCGTCACATCGGGCGGGACGACGACGATGTGCCAGTCGGCACTCGTTGGTGCTGGTCCATCGAAGGCGTGCTCCGGCACGAACGGTTTCTTGACCGGAACCCAGTCGTCTCCTTCTGAATCGAGTGTCGCACTTGTGGCTGGATACCGCTCTGGTTCATCGAACACGGCGTCTGCAGTTGGGAACCGAGCGAGCTCCTCACCAGTCCCATCCGAAAGTCGGTACTCGCCATCCTCATCCTGCGTCCAGACGCTCTGGTCACCGCTCGCTGGTCGAAGCATCAGGTCGCCGTCGATCCGCAAGTCCCGATGATTGTAGAATCGCTGGCCTGCTTCCATGCCGTGGGTCGTACAGAACGGTGGGTCGGTCAGCGTGTCCCAGATGGTATGTGCCGTCGATGGCCGACAGACAAACAGGCAGGTGCGCCCTTGGTTCGCGGCCTGGGCGAGGTTGTGGAGCGTTCGGGCTGGTTTCGTCGCACCGGTCGACGATTCGGCCTCCAGATGGAACGTCCCACCGTCAGTCAACACCGCGAGGATGGGATGCTCCTCCACGAAGCGCTCGAACGCGTCTTCCATCGCCGCACGCTGCTCTCGAAGTGGCGTCGTTGTGGACGTCTCCCGCGTCGGCTGGATGTCGACGAGTGTTCCGACACCGTCTGGTTGCGTCTCACCAGTCTGTTCGAGCAACTCGATTCGCGCGCCGAGTGCGGTCAGCGGGCCATAGACATCACGCAATAGTTCACGGTGCCCAGGCCCACCACTGTTCGCTGCAGCGCCGGTCTGGAAGATCGCGGTCGCACCAGCCCTCGTACACCGAAGGTAGACACCATCATCCCGGGTCTCGCTCTCGACGTACTCATCAGGGATGTCGTCGACGAGCGCCCAAAGCTGACTGCGGTGCTCGACATCGATATCGAGATACGCGGTGAGACGGTCGGCAGACGCGTTCGCTGCAACGTATCGGTCTGCACTGCCGGACTGCAGTGCTTCGTCGTAGAGCGCCTTACAGACGCGCTGTCGGCGGTCTGTTGTGGCCGGAATGCGTGGCGTGTCGGCTGGCTCATCGTTCCGTTCACCACGGAGGCCAGTCGACGAGCCGCGTTCGTAGTCGACATCGTAGAAGTGTGACTCGCCTTTTTGCTGCAGTGCGGTCGGTCGTTCCGTGCCGTTGCGAGCGATGCTACGACGTTTGAACCACCGGAGGTCCTCGTCAGACATCCCAGGCTCACCGGTGACTTCTCGGCGGACGTCGGCCGTCGGCGGGAACGCATCGACCTGGTACGAGTGGGTCAGTTCGTCGTTACTGTCGTGGGTCCGCATGTAGAAGCGGTACTTCGAGAGGTTCGTCAGGTCCTCCCAGTCGACATCGGGCGAATGCTGGGCTTGAATTAACTTTGCGTCGCGTCGTCCACCCGGATTGTAGGTGATGAACGTCTCGCACTGGTTGGCGATTGCCTGCGCAACCCGGTCGGGGAGCTGGTTCGAGGGATTCTGACAGGCGAGCGTGAGACAGAAGTCGAACGCCCGTGCTTCGGAGAGAATCGAGTGGATGTTCGACTGCTTCGTGACGATCGAGTCGAACTCGTCACAGACGACATAGAATGGCGGCGCGTCAGTCGACTCGCGAGCCGCCACCCATGCCCGCCGAATCAACGCAGTCGCGAACAGGCGCTTCTCCGTCTCGCCGGAGGTGGGGGCGTTTCGGACGACGACCACCTTCCCCTCCTCGACGACCTCCTGGAGCGAGACGGTCGATTCGGTCGCGCTGATGAGGTTCCGCACGGCGTCGTTCTGAATCCACTGATCCAGCCGCCCTGCGAGCGGTTCGAGGTCGTCTTCTTCTTTCATCCGAATTCGCCGGGCCGCCTCCTCGATGAAGTGGATCCGCTCCTCACTCATCCACTCGTGAAACTGTGCGCGGTTCTCCGGGGCGGCACAGCAACACGCGAGGTCGAGCAGCGTACAGGTCCGCTCGGACTTGGCCATCCCACGAATGAGCGTGCGAGCGACGCGGTTCATCAACGCCCCCCAGTACTGGTCGTCACCCCCCGCCTGCGCCATCATCGCGACGAGATCGTCACACAGTGCCTCAACCGCCGATGAAAAGGCCCGGGAATCCGGTGGTGCGTCGGTCGGTACCTCGAGGAAGTTGAATCGCACCTGCTTGTCGAAGTCGTCGCTCAGGTCGACGAAGACGAACTCTTCGGGGTCACGATCGGCCGGCCACTCCCGAATGAATTCGTCGGCATCGACGCCCTTCGGATCGAACACGAGCGCGCCGTGGCCGCGCTGCATGATCTGGGAGACGAGGTTCGTCAGGAACGTTGTCTTGCCTTTCCCTGTGCCACCCCCAACGAACGTGTGGGTGTTGAGCGTCTCAGCGGCGACCCCGGCTTCGATGCCGTGTTTCCGCCCGAACCCGAACCAGTAGGGTGCCTCGGGGTCATCGCTATCGAGCATCGCCAGCTGTTTTTCGGCCCTCGTGGCTCCCGCGACATCGTGGGCGTCGAAGTCGAATCGCGGGGTTTCGGGCGGGATTCCCTCACCAGGTCGTGAGAGCGACCACCGCATCTTGTTCGTGTTGACGTGGTCGGCTTCGGGGACGTTGACCAGGCCGGCGACCTCCCGCTGGGCCTTGACCAGGCCCGAGTCGACGAACTCCCGACGACCGGCTTGCTCGAGCATCTCCGTGAGTGCCTCACCGGCGAGCGGTTGTGGCACGAACGTCTGCTCTGAGGTCGACTCGTAGAAATTGCGGAACATGCCGGCCGTCTTCGACGCGCGGGTCACCGCTTCGTCTGGGTCGTCCGAGACGGCGACGACCCGAAGGCAGAGTCGCCACCCCTTCTCACCCTGCTGTTCTTCGAGTAGTTTCGCGACTTGCCGGTCGACCGTCGAGGGATCGTGTTCGATCACTTCGTGGCCGACACCGGGGATGAACCGGGTGACGGCCCCGAGGACCGGCAGATTCCCGATGGGGAGCCGGTGCTTCTCGTATCCCGGTTGCTTGAGATTGTGCGAGAGGGTTCCGATACTCGGTGCATCGGCAGTGTCGCCGCTGTTCGCGACGCCGTAGCCATCAGCGATGCCTCCCGTCCAGTCGCGGGCGGCCGGTTTGAACATGATCTGGACGGCGACGTCCGCGTCAGCCGCCCCCTCTTCCTGGGTGCCGACCATCTCCTCGAGGATACTCCCGGTGGGGTCCGTCCGAAAGCCGGGCAAGTCGACATTCTTCAACGGATAGAGGCAGTACCGACGAAGGGCGAGCCGCGCCCCGGCGACGTACCGGTCCGTTGCATCAGTGCTCGCTCCCGGGAGGAACGTCGCATCCGTCTCATCAACGTGTGAGTCCGGGTATTGCGTCTGCAGCTGCCGGCGAAGCGTCCCCGCGAGTCCGTCGGACCCAGCGATGTACTGGAGGGTGACGACCCGTTCGCTCTGCGGTGTCGGCGCGGCATAGCGCATCTCGAAGGCGTGGGCCGGACTGACGTTCTCAGAGTGGCCCCGGAACCGTGGGGAGTCAGTCTCGACCGTATGCAAGGCTTCGAGGACGTCGTCCATCGCCTCAATACCACTGTTATCCTTGTTCGGCCGCACTGTCACGGCTGATCGTTGCACTGAACCGGCGAGCACGTCGGCGAGGTCACCACCAATCGACGTGGCCTCGTAGCCGGTCGACTCCTCGGTGTGCTGGTCGCGGACGCGGTCGAACACACTCATGGGTGGTCACCTCCGTTCGTGCGTCGACGAGCGTTCCAACGTGCCTCCAGATAGTCGTCGAACGCGCCGTGGGTCTCCGGGTCGTATTCGACCACGAGGAGTTCCAGCGGCGGCAGGCGGACCTCAACGTGATGCCAGCCTTCGCGTTCTTCGAACGCCATCAAACAATCCGTGTACCCCACGTCGGCCTCACCGCGTGTCGCTCGTCCCCGGACGAACTCGGCCTGCGGTACGTTGAGGCCGTACTTCGCGGCGGTCGCGTCCGTGAGGTCCTCAGTCGCGAAGAACGTTGTCGCCGTCGTTTGGCCTCGTATCGCGTCAAGGTACTCCTGAATCTCGTCGGTCTTGCCGACCGCGAAGTCGTCGGGGTGCTGTGAGACGAACCAGAGCCCGGCGTCGTAGTGTCGCCAGTGGCGGGCGGCCTGCTGGAGCCACGCCAGCATCTCGGGGCTCTGCAGCAGGTAGTGCGCCTCGTCAATGACGAACACCGCAGGCCCTCTCGACCGCTTGACCGCCTGATACACCTGCCCGAGCATCAACATGAGCATCGTGCTCTTGTCGGCCGCCGCACCGAGGCCCTCGATCTGTTGGAGATCCAGATACGACACCCCACCGGGTTTGATGCGCGTCTCGGTCTCGCCGGTCAACGCGCTCAGGTCGCCGTCCTGCTTGAACCCGGAGAGCCGCCGGAGCAACGGGCCCGCATTGTTCCGAATCTCTTCTTCTTCCAGTGTCGAGGAGACGTACTCGCTCGGGCGTTCACCCATGTCGTCGACGGTCGCTCGGAGGTCAGCCATCGTCGGACTGTTTTCACCGCGATGTGTCGAGGGGTCTCGCGGACGGACGCCTACCTCGCGATACGTCTCCCGAACGGCGTCTTTCACGAGCGGTGCGAACCGATCGGCCGTCGCGGGGTCGTTTGCGATAACGTCTAGAATGAAGTTGACCGCCTCCTGGAACTTCATCTCGAACGGTGCCACGTCGAGTTGCTGGAGGACCTCGTCCGGCGTCGCCTCGATATGGAGTGGGTTGATGGTCTGTGTGCCGTCGAGCGTGATGCGCTCGCCGTTACACAGCTGTGTGATACCCGCGAACTCGCCCATCGTATCGCAGAGAATCAGCGTTCGGTCCTCGCCCTGCGCCCACCAGCGAAGGGCCTTCTTCTCGACGAACGTCGTTTTGCCGCTCCCCGAGTCACCGGCCACAAGCTGGTGGGCTGGTCCTGGGTCGAACGGGTTCGGTGTGACGGCCGAGCCGTTGCTCGATAGTCGGCCAACGAGTACACCATCGTCCTGCTGGACTGTTGGCGCGACTGGCGGGAATGCGGCGGCAATGGTTCCCGAGAGCGTAAACGCCGACCGGTCACGATGGGACCCCTCGGCATACGCATCGCGACCGAGAGGACCTGCCGCAGTGAACAGTTCGTCCTGCCGGTGGGGCGACGAGATAGGAGTCAGCTGCGCGGGCGACCGTTCGAGGACTTTCCGGACTCGGCTACTCGCGTCCTCCAGCGCCTGTCGTTTCGTGACGTCGAGCGAGAGATCACTTTGGTCGAGCAAACCATCTGCGAGATACTCCTCTGCCCGGTCGAGCGCCTGTCGCGTCCCGGCTCGAACCGTGACGTAGCCCGTCAGCTGCCACGCCTGCGCGGGCGTCTCGTGCAGGAGGATGAACATCTTGGTGTAGGGGTCCATGTCCCGCTCTTCGAGCATCGCCGTGACGTCGCTGGCCTCCTTCCGTTCTGCGATATCAGCGTCTACCTCGCCAATCCGGTCTTTGACCCGCGCCATCGCTGCGTCTTTCGAGCAGGGTTCACACCGAAGGTTGACCTCGACATCGACCCCGCGAAGCGTGTAGAGTTCCCGGAGGAATTTCTCGCGCGGTTCTGTCGGCCAGCCAGCGATCCAGTAGGTTCGGGCGTACTGTTCACCTGCGCGCACGTACCCGTCACCAACGTCGTACACCCCGGCCAAGAGGTCGGCCACCCGGTCGGGCGATTCATCGGATTGGTCGGCATCGCCGAACAGCCCGTCACGAAGGCGAGCGAGTATGGACGCGTCAGCCGATTCACCCCCGGTTAGTTCCGGGTCGTCTGCGGGGTCGTCGTATGCGTGTGTACTCGATGCGACAGGGCGGTCGCTGCTCGTGGTCACCGTGTCGGTGCCTCCGTCGGGCGTCGCCCGACCGAGGCGCGACGAGACGTCAGCGTTGGGTCGTATCGTCCCCGGCCCAACTCTGGTGACCGCAGCCGTCGCCCCTTGCTCACCGTCGTCGGCTGTCACAGCTCCCGGTCGGTGTGGGGCGTCCGTCGCCACGTCGTCTGCTGAGGCGGGTTCGCCAGCGTGTGGCCACACTGCCGCGTCCACAGCACTCGTCACCGCCGCGTCGTCGAACTCGTGTGTCGTTCCTGTCCACCGGCGCGCAACGACGGTCGCGAGTTCGGCCGGGCCGACGGCTGAGGTCTCGACGCCCGGCGTCTGTCGAAAGGCCCCGCCGACCGTCTCAAGTCGGTCACGTACTGCTGTCTGTTGCTGTCGGCGGCGAAGTGAGGCGAGGCGCTCTTCGTTGACGTCCTGCGACTCGTCGAACGTTGGGAGATCGACGTCGTCCGGTGCAACGGAGACCACGACGTAGTGGCGCCACTCTCGACTCTGCCACAGGTCGGTCGTCGCAGTAGTCTCCCAGCCCACGAGCGACCGGAGATACTCACGCATCCAGCGCCAGGCGTCTCCGGTGTAGCTCGCGTGCCACGCACGGCGATAGGCCGCAGTCACGTCCTCAGGATTCGCATCGAGACTCGTCGAGTAGAGGCGGAACGGGATGTCGGTCACGTCCTCGTCGAGTGCCGTTCGGAGCCGACCGATCATCGGTCGGGCCTCCTCATCCGTCTGCAAATCGGTGTTTCGACCGTTGAGTCGGACCATCCCGACGAGGCGTCCGTCGTTCATTTCGGCGATTCCACCCTCAAGAATCCGGGCAACGTCGTGTGCCTGCGTCGAATGGTCGGGGGTGAACGGCAGAAGACGGCGTATCCATCCCCTCCCACTGGTGGCCGGTTCGGCGGCCTTTTCCTGTGTGAGCGGGAGTCGGCGCTGTAACCTGCGAAACCGAAGCGGCCCGAGAACACGGTCGGCAGCCGTCGTCTCGGCGTAGTCCGTGCTACGCGCGATTCGATACCCGATAGCGGCGAGGAGTGCCCCAAATCCGAGTAACGGAGCAGTAAGGGCGATGCTTCCACCGAACAGCAAGACGTAGACGCCCGCAACGAGACACGCCCCACCGGGGCTTGCGTACAGGAAGTTCCGGACCGGGACCTCGTCGCCGAAGGGGACGCGCACGCGCATGCCGGTGTCGACCCACTGGGGGACGAGTTGCGTCGGGTCGCGGTCAGTCGTCTCGGCCTGTGCTCGGTCGATTGTCGTCTGCTGTCGTGTCATTACTGGAACCCTCTGTCACGTTCAAAATCGATGCGTTCGCGGTGTCGTTCCCACTCGTTGGCGTCAAGCCCGTCGTCAGTGTCGTCACTCGGTGAATCGCTGACGTAGACGCGATGTGTGGGCGGCGGCGTGGGCGGTCCGGCGGTGTTCCGTCCGGTGTTCGTTGGCTCGCGACTGCCGACATGGCCAACCGTGGGCCCCTGGGCTGCGGTTCCCTCACCGGACCCTCGGTACGACTGGTAGGTCCCGTTGACGCGGTCGTACACGCGGTTGACCGACCGCTCCCCGTATTCGCCAGCACGGGACGTCGCAGCACCCATCCCGAGCGACACCGACGCAGCGTCGTTGGCGTGGTCGATCATATTCTTCGGGAAGATGATGAACGCGAACGCCAGTCCGGCGACGGTCATCAGCATCGAGACGAGCGTAGTCCCGGCACCCTCCCCCCACAGCGGGAGTTCGAACAGTAAGCGAACGATGAGCGCCTGGACGAGTTTCAGCGCGACCACCGCGCCGAACAGGTACGTCACGGTCTCGCCCAGCGATTTGACGAACCCGTCGTGTGCTCGGCAGGCCCACGCGAGCGGCCACAGGTACACCGTCAGGTAGACGAGCATCCGTTCGAGTGCGAGGACAACCAGCGCGCCGATGACCGTCGCTGTCTGTACGATGCCCAGAATGAACGCGACGATACCCCCGACGACCAACTTGGAGGCGTCCTCGGGCGTCTGGAAGAACGCCTCCGCGTCGGGGGCGAGGCCCTGAATGATGCCGTTGGCGAGGTGCAGCGTCAGCCCCGTAATCGCAATCCCAAGAAGAATCATCACCCCAGAGTAGCCACACCGGAGAAAGGCGGCGCGGCGTGTTCGCTCGTCACTCTCGAGAAACGCCCGTCCTCCGGCAAATGCCCACACCGCGATAGCGAGCGCTGTCGTGAATCCCATCGCCCCCTGCACCCCCGACCACGTCCCGTCGTTGGGGGTCGCCCACGTGTCGGGGGCGTCGGGTTCACCGGGCGCTGGGAGGTTGAACACGAACCCGTTGAAGATGCTGATAAGCCCCTCACCGAGTCCAATGAGGCCGTCTGCGAGTGCCCCGACCATCTCGGAAAGCAGGTCAACCGGGTCCGGAATGCCGATGCCGAACCCACCGCCACCTCCCGAGACGTTGGTCGCATTGGTTGCGTTCGTGGCTGTCGGTAGACCACTGGCCGGTCGAGTAGCGTTCTGGCTCGAGTTCGTTCCGTTCGGTGGTCCTTGCTGGTCGGCGAGCAGCATCCCATCTGGTGGCCCAGCACTCGGGGTCGCTGCTCCCACTCCGACGGGACACAAGAGGAGAAGGAGCGTCGAGACGACGAGTGCTGGACGCACGCGTTGCACCCAGGCAGTCATGAGAATCAGAACGGGGCGAACTGCACACAGGAGATGGTCGCAAGTCCGACCTGCTCGAGGATGAGCGGAAACGCCGTCAGCGCGAACACGCCCCCGACCGAGTACGCGGCTCCCTTGAGCTGCTCGTCGCCTTCGCGTTTCTTATCCGAGCGCTGGCTTCCCTTCTTGTTCAACCCCGAGGTAAGTCGTATCCCAGCGACCAGCAAGAGGAGCAGTGCGAGCCCACCGAACAGCAGTGTCACAGCGTCTCCAGCCCCCGTCTGACACATGATCTCCTCGGCTTCCCCAGCGCTCTGTGCAGACACCCGACCAACGACAGCAGGTGATACGGTCGCGAAGAGATAGCTCCCTACGCCGACCATCATCGCAATCATCGCCATCGCGTACGCGACGAGTCCCCGTCCCGAGAGTCCTTCAATAACCCCGTGGGCCCGGTGGTCGGCACGTCGAAGGCTATCTCTGAGACTTCTTGCGAATTTGAGTACGGTTGTGGAGGTAGCCGTCGCCGAATCTGATTCGTCTACCATACGCTCGACGAATGCACCTCGGCGACGAAAAGTTTTCGGTGCGGCAACCGAGTGTGTACACATAGTTAGCGAAATGAGTCCAATTACAATGTGGGCGTACTCATCCAACGCACGGGCATTGCGAAACGAGCGTGAGTGGCCGGAAGACGAACAGACCTATTATCGAGGCAGATGAATGTCGGCGAGATGGCAGACCGGACGGACGCAGACGAGCAAATTCTCGACCTCCTCAGAGAGGGTGCGCGAACGCAGGCGTATCTCGTCGACGAGACGGGGTTCTCGCGAACGCACATTCGAAATCGGCTCCAGATTATGGAAGCGAGAGGGTGGGTCGAAAACCTGCACCGTCAATCGGCGCTGTGGGAACTCCGAACCGACCCCGACGAAGCCGACGGCGAACAGGAATAAGCGTCGAACACTCTTCACCGCGATTCTCTGTCTCTCACTCCTCGGCGGGTGGATACCGACAGCGGCCAGCGTGCCGGGCGTTTCCCAAGCGCGGGCGGACGTCGAACTCGGTGATCAGACACTCACCAACCGGACGGTCACGGTGGACCGCGTCACCCTGCCTGAAGGAGGATACGTCGTCATTCATAGCGGTCGATACGTATTCGACGGTCGTCCGGACCCGCTCGGTGTCTCGACGTATCTCGACGCCGGTACGCATCGGAACGTCACTGTCCACCTTTCTCCAGGACGGTTCTCGCCAGGAGCGACAGGACGTATTGCGGCCGTCCTGTACCACGATGACGGCGACGAGCAGTTCACACGATTCGACGAGGGAGAAGACGTCGACCGACCGTACACGGTCGGCGGCGAACCAGTCGAAGAGACAGCCACCGTTGAACGGGCGCTGCCGTCGACTGTAACGACAACGCCGAACGTGACGGCGACGACGAGCGTGAATTCGTCGCCAACTCCTATCGAGACGAGACACCGACCGTCTCTCGGCCTCTCCCAACTCGTCGGGCTGTTTCTTGGTGGAGCATTCGCTGTCGCCGCAGTCCTCGTGCTCGTTACTGGCCGTCGTGGAGGCACCTGATGACCGAGCCTTCCACACTCACCCGGAGACGGTTTCTCACAGCTGGTGTGGTCGCACTGGGAACCGCCGCCCATGGCTCCCAGTCAGTAGCTGCCAGTCCGCAGTCACAGCACTCGGTGAACCACCCAGAGATACCTAAACCGACCGAACTCGACCACATTGAGGCACGCGATGTTCGAGCGATCGACCAGCGCTGGAGCGCCCGCTCCGACACTCGGGTCGTCAACGGGGTCTCTGACCTCGGACTCGATGCGACCGGCCAGCAGGCTGTCGACACACAACTGCAGGCCGCAGCCGACCGTGGCGAGGTCGTTGAACTTCCGCCGGGCGACTACCGCCTTGGTGCCCCAGTCACGACCGAGAGCGACGGCTGGGGGATTCGTGGAGTCGGTGACTCACCCCGAGATGTCCGACTCCATGGCACCGGCAGGATGCTTCTCATCGACCAGAACGGCGGACAGAACGTCCTCCTCGAGGACTTCACGATGGTCAACGGTGACGGCCGTGGCGTCGGCATGAGTCTCACCGTTGATCGGGGACTCACCGTCCGAAATGTCCACCACGTCGGCCTCTCACCACGCGAGGGAGTCTCCGGTGACATGGAGGAGTTCAACCACCAGGAGTGCTCGCTAACACTGCAGGTGCGCGACCCACAGGGCGTCGGCGTCGTCGACGGGTTCGTCAAGACGTCTCCTACAGAGGTGTCCGGTCACGCCGAGAACGACTCGGCGTTCGCCTCTTGGGCGCAACACCGGGGACTCGTATACGTTCGAAATTCGCGAGTTCACAACGCAGGCGGTGACGGTGCGACATACGTGTCGCGTGCGCCCGGTGGCTGGCGGTTCACGAACTGCGTGTTCGTCGATAACCATGCGACCGCACTCCGGCTCGGTGGGGGGCGGTCGTGGGCTCGCCGCTGTACGATTCAGTGTAACTACGAGCGTAGCCGACGCGTCAATGACCTCCTCGGCGGTGGGAAGGCTCCCGGCATGAACCCAATCGTGTGGGAGTCGGCGAGCGCCATCTCACCGGTGGCGCGTAACGAAGCTGGCGGACTCGTCGACGGTTGTCGCATCGAGATGCTCGACATTGAAAACGGCTGTCGGGGCGGCATCACCGTCGATGGCTCGCACGGTGGCATCGTCGTTCGGAACACGACGATCAGGAATGACACTAGGTACAGGAGCATTACCGTTGACGCTCCAGGGAGTAGCTTCATGAACGATTTCGAGACACCCAATCGACCACACCCCGTCTATCTCCAAAACGTCACGCTCACTGGCCAAGGGAGTGGCGACGCCATCGTCGCCAACCGACGGGTGGTCGAATCGAACCTCACGGTGTCGATGCCCAATGCCGAGGTCAGCGGCTCCGTGGAGGTCAGTGGTGACCAACCCCCTCCCTTCGCCACAACGCTTCTCGCGAAGCAAAATGGCGTCCCTGCACCAGCGCAGGTCATCGGAGCCAGTGGGAGGGTGAGTGGAGTCGGGACAGGCGCGTTCGGGGCCGGAGTTGCAGTCCTCTCAGTCGTCGCAATGGCCGTGTTACTTCTGGTCGCTCTCGTCGCCGTCGCGCCGCTGGTGCTCTTTGACTACTTCCTGAATTGAGCCGGGCCAAGCACATCCATCTGGTGTCCTACAGAGTTCCGGGAGTGATGGACACCACGCGTGGATTCACACCGGGTATCCTCAAATCAGCTCCAATCACTCAGGGATACCACGTGGTCAATTGTCTGACGATAACAGTAGATTTACAAAACTCGCCGGTGGTTTGGCGATTGCAGGGTTTGTCAGAGGCACCTGCATCGTCCCACCTGTTCCCCGTTAGAATCGCTCTACGTAGCGAATACCATAACTACGGCTAAATGGACCACTTCTGTTAGACTCGCGGCACGCATCTACCAGCTGAGTCGCGCCGAATCGGTCTGAGAACAATTCGTGCATCGTTTGCCGGAATTATTAGACAGAGAACGTGGGTCAGTCACGGTCCCTCGCGTGAGGAGTACTCAAATCTGGCAGAATACAATCATGGAGCGGCATCCACCACCAGCGCCATTTCCAGATGAATAGGAGCGCACCAAGAAGTGATAAAACGGTGAACCCGACAGCTCCCTCACTACTCTCATAGAGAGCGATACTCAGGAGAACCCTAACCGGTGGGGAAGGAACAGAATCCGGAGAGCATGGGACTGGGACCGGTTCATGCGTACGGACGAACCGACTTTATCACCAATTGAAATTAAACCCAGCGCTGCTAGTCGTGATACACTCGCAGCATGGGTTTATCAGCTGAGTCACCTTAGACCGGCCTGAAGCGAACCACTGAATCGATTGCTAATATTGTTAGACAAAAAGCGTGGGTCAATCCTCGTGACGTGAGAAAGCATTTATTCGAATGTTAATATTTAAACGCAATATCTTCTCGATAGTCATTTCTTGCAGCAGTCGTTCAACCGCGACAGCAGGCTATCTCGACAGCATACCCGGAGTCGTCCGAGAGGGATTTCGACTCGGGTCGTTCTGGATTACTACAACAAAGTGGTTTTTCGGGCTGCTTCCATCAAGGAGTCATCGTCCGTTGAACTCCGCAAGGACCGACTATGGGGGCCAATAGCATGGAACCACCTCAATAATCACTTGATAGGGACAATAGACGGTAACAAGGTCTGTTTCTCGCCAACCGCCAGACGTGCCTGATTTGATTCTGTCTCGGAGCCGCTCTGACGAGACAGGATTGGTATGTCTTCTGGACATCGTTCTGCATACCAAGTACCATGCTCCAGGGATTGATTCTCGAAAGGAAAACCGACAAAACGTACTTGATGGGCCACCATTAGCTGATGTTCATTGTACACGATAGTAGGTATTCCAGAAGTCTTTATTCCTGCCAACATTAAGCCGAAGCATGCAACGAAGGAACCTATTGAAATCAATAGGATGTGCTTGTACAGTTGCGTTAGCAGGATGCTCGCTCCCAGACGGTCAAACTAACCAGGTTCCATTGAGGCTTACTGCCTTCAATTATTACGATGAACCAATCTTCGTCAAGATAGATGTTTCCTCAAATGGTGAGACTGTCCTAACCCACGAGGTCGGGTTAAGACCAGGCAGGGAAGACGCTCCCGAGGATTTAATCACCGTCGCTAAGATACGTGAATCGGATTCGTCGAACCTCAGACTCAACGTCTCGATGCCCGATAGAAATGCAGATGCACGGGCTATGCTGGACGTGAGTTGTTCTACAGACGATCGACTGCGAGGGGCAATAATCCGGCTTCGGGACGGGATTGAATTGGACCTTGCCGAGTGCTGAGGTCTACTTGTTTTCTATTAAGCGCGTTCCACGACCTCGTAGTACGGGAATAGCGGGATTCCGGGCATCGTGGTATGGTACTCCCAGTGGTAGTCGTCACATTGACAGAACGTGCCACCGTCTGTACTTTGAGCGTACTTGAATGTGTACTGTGGCATGAACGTCCCTGTGTGGTTCTCGGGACCTGGATCGTAGCCATTGTCAACTCGCAGACTGGCCATCGCGACGCCTGCTCGTTGATCGCCATCGAAGTAACCTTCGCGAGGGAGGTCGTTGTAGCCTCCGGTCAGGGGGACGTCGAACGTCCAATTGTCCTTGTCAGCGTTGTCAACGACGTCAGCTCCACTGGAGCCGCTTCCAGCTATTAGATACTTGGCGATTGCGGAAGTCAGACCAGCGTAAGGCCCCGCAACGGAGAGCAGGTCCAGTATCAGATTTGGCCCTGTCAGCGGATTATCCGAGTCGCCATCGCCATCGTCAGGGGATGGTTGCTGGTAGATGAAACCACGTGGTTCCTCGCCAGTATACGTCCCGACCTCGAACCGGTAACTAGCTGGTCGAGGACGAACATCGTACCCGCCCACACCTACGTCACTAGCATCACAGCGTGGATAGAGCTGGGAGTCCGGCCTCTCCTTGAAGTGACAGAAGAACTTCCAGGGGAGATTCCCTCCCGGTGTAACCTCGTCGTGTGCGTACGATTCAAAAGGCTCACTGGCGACGCCAGCCTTCATGTACATACTCGACTGGACCGTCGTCTCGTTTACGCAGTTACTGAACGTGTTTTCCAAGTAGTCGTTCCAGCCCGCTTCAGCGACCATTCCCACATCATCTGTTGCCATTATTTGTCACCCATATCGTAGAGAGGTTTCTTCTTAGCAAGTTCCATCAGCCGTTTAACACCCGTATCCGTCGGTAGTCCACTTTTTTCGGTACTGAACGAGTGCGGGCTGTTCTTCCAGCGACTATGTTTCCTTCGGCGACTGATTAGCTCGTCTGGATCCATTCCAGTCTCTTGTGACCGGGTGAAGAACCCGAGCATACCGAACTCGTTACTGGGTCGCGAAATCATCCCCGAATAGTGGTTGTCATGCCGTTCGATCTGGACCTTTAGTGGAGTGTTATTGCGCACCAACCCCTTGTTAGTAAGAGAGCCGACATGCATTTCGTCGCTGCTGTTTCGCGGCGACTCCACTTTTTTGAGTCGGTTGAGTGGAACGGTCATCCCCGCAATGTTGATCGCACCGCTGAGAGAGCCATTTTGGCTGATGATGTTCCCGGTGACTCGGCCCGATTCTTCTTTGGTCAGAGTGTCATATGCTATTCCAACGTGCTCACCATCGGGGTTCGCACGTGCCTTCGACTGCGAATTGAGGAGGGCGAACGAACCAATCCCGGCTCCAATACCTTTGAGGACCTTCCGTCGCTGTGGTTTCTTTTCTACCATCTACAGATGTCAATCAAAATTCTCCAATCAAATATGTTACGAAGAAGTAGTAATTATAAAGTACTTACGGCAGTTAAATATCTTAAGTGGTAGACTATGTGTCAAGACGGGCGCTGTTGTACTGGTGGCTCTTCAGCCAGTAGCATCACATGTCGAATATGGGCATCACGTTGTAACTCAAATCGACTCAGATTGTACGAAATCGGAGGAGGTGTTCGAACTTAACGTTCTGCTGGATCGTGACTGGGATATTTCGAGAGCATTCCCCGACTTGGTGGTGGGGCATCTGTTTATCGACGGCCAAGCTTGGGTCGAGTAGGGCCTCCTCGACATGGTCGGAGCAAACGAGTGGACTGCAGATTGAAAATCGTGGAGTCGCCCGATAGGAGCTTTCAGCCCAGGTCGTTCGTGACAAATTCTGCACCGCTTCGGGGCCATCAAATCGTTACTACGGACACCTGGCGTCGGTAGTGAGAGCTCTTGGGCAAAGTTCAGATCGTCTCCAGATGCCACCGACGACAACCGATTGGGGAGTGATACTCGACAGTAGTGAAGCGTGCGAACACCGCGTTCGTGGTGGTGGTGGTTTAGCTCGTGTGGATGGTGGAGCAAGCCCTTCCGGGCAGATTATCGACCGCCGACACCATGCACTGCCGATGTCGGCTTTCCGCTGGTTGGGGTCTCAGCGGGAATCACCGACTCGGTGGGACGACGAGGCGTTTCTCCTTGTAGCGAAGTCCGTCCTTTCGACGACAACGGAGTTCGTCGTACAGCCGGTAGTTCGTGAGGTTGAGGAGCATACTGTCGGTTCGAGAGACGAGCGTCTGCGCGTACTCGTTGCTGACGCCCTTCTCGTTGATGCGAGTCCACATCGCGAACTCTCTACCGTCGAGACTGACCGTGAACATCACCACGGTAACCGCAATCAGCGTCCTCCAAGTCAAGAAGAAGGGCTTACTTCGTGCATTGGGTGGTGCAGCCTCGGTAATCATGACAGATCACGGTGCGTTTATACCGGAAAGAACACTATTCGCACTACTTCGCCAGTCGAATGGCTAAGTAACGGATTCGGTTCGCATGGAGGCTACCGTGTGCTGGGAGGGCACCATCGTAGTACGGCAATGAGAGTTGCCGTGCGAGCGGACCTAATTCTGATTCCATGCCGTGGGTTTCACAAGCGAACACATCGCAGTAGTGGTTCTGATTGCGGCCATGTTTGAGGAGAGTGTACCAATATCGACGTGTAGACTCGTGGCATGTGTTTAATAGTCGAGTCAGTCGAGTCACGGTGAAAGAAAGGCAGGCGAACGAAAGAGCACACTCCGCATCTAATCGACCCTGCCATCAGTATTGGATTGGGAAACACCAGGCGTAGAACAGCTTCCCGAGCGGGATGAATCCGATAATGAACACGATTGCGGCCGCATCGCCGGTGAGAAGACCGAGCTCGATGACCAACCCGAACAGGAAAATGTAGCTGAGGCTCGCGACTGCGGCTACAACCAGGAACTTGAGCACGGCATACACCAGATACGCCCACCGACGGAGGAGTCCTCGCGGTGTGGTGCCTTCCTCACGGAGTTGACGGCGACGTTCGGGACTCGGTTCGAGGAGCTTCATCGGTGCTGGCACACCGGAGTCATGTTTCGTCTCCTAATTTGAATCTGAGGGTGCTGTGGAGACGTTCGCGCCGAAACCGATGCCGTCCACCCACGCCACCGCTCCCTGTCATACTGGACCCTCTGTCCAACAGTCTCGCCTCGAACGCTCTGTTGAGTGCCTCAGCGACGAGTCTGGACAGCCGAGTGCTGTGAGCAGTCGTTTGTGAGGGTCATTTCGGCAGTTGATACCGTTGAAGAGGATATCGAGGCCCAAGTGTGCCGCACAGTCACCGCACAACGTTCCGGTGAGGCTCGCGATGGCTCCGTCACAATCGTCATTGACTGGGAATTCGAGGTCGAACTCGTAGCCTTCCTCGACCGAGTCGATGACTGTTCCACAGTCGAAGCAGTCGTCGTCGACCGGGTCGAAGTTGTAGACGACACGGCAGGCAGGACAGACGGTGAGCGTCGTGGACTGGTCCGTGAGGAGGGTTGGCATCGTTCGCTCGAAGGTGGTGTGGGGAAAGGTGCTGCGACAGAGGTCACATCGCTTCCGTTCGGCCGCGCGGTCAGACACAGCTGTCACCACCATGGACCGAACTGGAGCCAATCGGTGACGTCGATTGCTGCTCACCCAGAATGTGTGGCCGTTCGTCAGAAGATGGTCGACACAGGTGCATACGCAACACTAGTCCCTGAAAGGGCAATTACGCAAGCGTGTTCACGCTGTAACGAGGCGTGAAACCGCGGCCGTCAGCGGGCTTTGTGAACCGTCGCCGGGATACCGTCGCGAGGCTGCAGGACTCCTGCTGGCCGGAGGTTCTCGGCCGTGCCGTCTGCTACCTCGAAATCGAACTCCGAAACGAGGGCAGCGAGCGCGAGCTGTGCCTCGGTGAGCGCGAGTTGCCCACCGATACAGGCGTGTGGCCCTGCGCCGAACGGGAAGTATGCCGGCGTTCGACTGGGTTCGAGGGTTTCCCAGCGGTCGGGGTCGAACGTCTCGGGGTCATCAAAGTACCGAGCATCCCGATGGAGCGTCCACTGAGGGCACATCAGGAAGTCTCCACGCTCGATTCGTTGCCCTCCGAGTGGCGAGGCGAGCTTCGCTTGGCGGAAGATTCCCCATGACGACGGCCGGAGCCGAAGCGTCTCACGAACCACTCGTTCGGTGTACGTGAGATTAGCCAAGTGTTCAAAGCCGGGTTGGTCGCCATCGAGAATATCACGAGCCTCGTCGCGGAGTCGAGTTGCAACCTCTGGATGGCGGGCAGTGAACCAGAGTGCGAAGCCGAGGGTCAGTGCCGTCGTCTCGTGACCGGCAAACAGGAACGTGAGGACTTCGTCGCGGACCTGCGTCTCGGGGAGGTCGCTATCGTCACGGCCCTGGGCCTCGAGCATCGTTGTGACGAGGTCGTTTGGTGGGTCGTCCATGCGGCGATGGCGGTCGATGATTCCCTCCGCCCACTCGTGCATCTCCGAGACGACCTGCTGATACTCGCTTGACGGCGGAGTTGGGAGGAACTGCCGGAAGAGTGCAGTCGGTGAGATTTCGAATTCCTCCCCAATCGTCGCGTTCGCCCGCACGAATCGCTCGGTATCGGAACCGTCCAGGTCCGTCGAGAACAGCGATTTGGCGATGACTCGGACGGTCAACGCAGTCATCTCCTGATACAGGTCGACCTGCTCGCCGTCGTGCCACGAGTCGATGGTGTCGGTCGTGAACTCACCGATAGCGTCGGCGTAGGCCCCGATTCGGTCACGAGAGAACAGCGGCTGCAACCGCTCGCGCTGTTCGGACCAGAGCGTGCCGTCGCTTTCGATGAGGCCGTTTTCCGTGAGTCGCGTTGTCCGCCCTGACTGGACGTCCGGTCGCCCGTATCGCTTGTAGTCGTCGACGAGCACATGCCGGACGAGCTCTGGATCGTTGACGAACGTCAGCGACGGACCAACGACGAACCGTGCTCGAACGAGGTCCTCGTCCATCGTTCGAAGCGTGTCGAGGAAAGCGAGCGGGTCACGACCGAATCGGAGCGCATGTCGCCCTGCTGTCAGCCCAGAGAAGGGCGGAGGCCGTTCCATATGAGTATCATGTGCCAGAGTTCTTATATCGATACCGCACTGCGTCAACAACCAACGAATGCCCAACAGTTCGAACGAACTGCTCGCTCATCTCGTCGGCGTGCAAACGGAGGGGACACCGGCTCCAATCGACCTGCTGGAAATCCTGCGTGAGACGCCCCAAGGACCGAGTGAATTAGCACGGGACCGACCGATCAGCCGGAAGAGTGTGTACAGCGCGCTGGACCCGCTGGTTGAACAGTTCATCCTCGTACGGGAGAAAGGTGACTACGCGTTGACCGGCTACGGGGTCGTGTTGTGTACGGCCCTCGAGACGGCAACTGAGCCACCGACGTTCGACCGAGCGGGAGTCAGGTTTCTGCTCGCTTCGACGAATCGTGTTGCACTCCTCCGAACCCTCCGAGCGTCGCCGGCCAGAAAGGCGGCGTTGGCAAATGGAGAGGCTTCACCGTCGCGTACGACCGTCCATCGCGCGATCGAGGCGTTCACCGAGAAAGGGTGGGTAACGCAGAACACGACGGGCCAGTACACGCTGACGGAGACCGGTGAGCGCGCTCTCGTCGCCTTCACCCGCCTCCTCGACGATTTCGAAGCTGCACAGTCTGCGTCGACCTTCCTCTACTGCTGTGATGAAGCGGTCGCTGATATCCCACTTGACGGACTCGCGAATGCAGAACTCCACGTCGACCGGCCTGAGGCTCACGATACCAGCAGAGGGGTACTCCATGAACTCGTCACACCGGAGTTAGATAGCTTCCAAGGGTTCCTCTCGTCGGTGTCGACAGCGTCGGCCGACGTCGGCGATTCGATTATCCGCTCCGGGACACACACCGAACTCATCATCCCAGAACCGGTCTTCTACGAGCTGCCGACGAAAGGGCACTACTCCGAACACGTCAAACGCGGACTCGAAGCGAAGAATTTCGACTTCTTCATCGTCCCGAACGTCGAATCACTCCCGATTGGGCTGGCCATCTTCGACGGCGAGACCGTACTGATGAGCCCCGCGAATCTCAACCACGTCCCTCCAGGCGGTAACGCCGGAACGGTTGTCAGTTCCGACGAGGCGCTCGTCGAGTGGGCGACAGCTCTTTACACGGAGTACCATGCACAGGCACAGACGCCTGGAGAGCATCTCATCGAACGCCTCAAAGAGAAGCTGGCAGAGGGAGCTTCGGTGCTTACGCGGAGCAACTCGATGACCGACTAGCACTCCGTTGATGTGTCAACCGGGGAGTGACGACTGGTTCTCGACCCGTAACACCGTGTAGAGGGGTGCACATTTCTGTGCCGGCGTGTCTTTGTGAGCTACCAAGAACGCATACATTACGGCTACAACGCCACATCAGAAAGCAGCAGGGTCACTGGCAGTCGCCGGGTGCAATCCCACCCTCGTGCCAGCGCCCACTACGCACTTGTTCGCTTTCTGCTACGTCATCGTATAGTTTCGGGTCACGGGCATAGCGGCTCGCTTCGACCCGAACCACTGGCGGACAGTCACCTCGGTGCCCATTGCAGTGAGCGACGGTACGTGAGCGTCAGTGGGCGAGAGGACTGCGAGACCATCGATTGTCACACAATCGAGGGACGGCTCCACCAAGAGCGATCGGACGTGCGATGTCCGCCACAGAGAGACCACCGACTACCACTTCACAGCGCTCTGGTGCACCACCAGGGCACGCGGACCGCACCCGATGGACCACGACGAACTCATCACGACGCTGCATCGACTCGAAGACCGCATCGACACACTCGAAGACGAGAACCGACGCCTGCGTGACGCCTACACCGAGCTCCGCGAGCAGGTCACCGACGATGTTGGCCGGCGCGTGACTGCACTCGGAAAGAAGACGGCCGCCAATCAGACACGAATCGCCGAACTCCAGTCCCGCGAGCTCGAGAAGGGCGCGCATCTCGATGCTGAACACGTCTACGAACCGAGTCTCGTCGTCGACGGCGGACGGGTCGAACGCTTCGAGAAAGACGACGGGACGTACGTCCGCCTGCCTGGTCGCCAAGACGCGCTCACCAGAGGCGGGACGACGACACTCGCGCACGCAGACCTACTGCCCGTTCAGCAACTCACCCGACTGGATGACGACATGCTCGCCAGCGAACCGCGGCCCGTTCGGTTGGCCGTCGACGTCTGGCGCGACCGGCTCGACGACCAAGCGGCCCCTCGACTGTGGCAGCGTGGGAGCGGGCGCGTGCATCAGTATCTCGATGCTGGTGAGCTGGCGACGTGGATTCGTGTCGAAGAACGGGGCGTCTCGAAGTCCTACGCCCAGAAGCTCGCCTCCCGAACGATCGATGCGCTGCTCGAGTTGACGAACGGTCGAACCTACGACGAACTGCGCAATCACCGGAAGGACGGGTTGCGGTACAAAGAACGACGGCTGGTGCTCCCAGCCGACGCCTCGATTCCCGGCGAACGTCGTGCTCCGCAGACAGCCGCCGTCGACGGTGAGTGATGTCGGCGGTCACTGAGACGAGCAGGAGGACCCGGAGAAATATCTAGACACCCCAATCCATCGCCACGAACGCGGCGCTCACGCGGGTTCGCTACGGGTTCGTCTACCGGCTCGATCGGCAGTCGTCGGCAACACACGGGGACAGATCCAACGAGGGCCAACTCCTTCTCCCGTCGACACCGTCTGTCCACGGTTGGCGGTGCTCAAAAGGTCGACTCGTTGAAACCCGACTCGTTCCGAAAAGGCTTCCCCGAGACGTTACCCCACAATCTGATATCGGTTCGGGACGTGTGGGGTAACGATGGCGGACCAGCCAGCCGACCCTCCAGAACCACCAGACCTGCCAGCATACGTGCTCGACCCACTGGAGCGCCAGTCGCCCGACCGCCTCGAACGCGTCGCGAGCTACGCGCAGACACTTGCCGCCTGGAAGCGCGCCCAGGATGGGCGCGACACCGCTCAGCGCCAGGCTGCAGAGGCGATCTCCGACGACGAACGCGCCGAGCTCGATGGCAGAGGCATCTCGACGGATCCCGAGGATTACGAGGCCGTCCCGAGCGGGGCGTACATCACGATCAAAACGACCAAACGGACGAGCGACCGCGCCTACCGCTACTACTACTGGCAGTGGCGGGAGGGCGACGCATGGAAGAACGAGTACATCGCGCCGGTCGGGTCGACAGAATGATCGACCCGTGGCTGGAATGCAACGCCTTCCGTATTCAACCAGACGGCGACGTCCAACACTCGAGCCAGTCAGCGGCACAGCCGACAGGCGTGCGTCGTGCCGACCAGCATCAAGCGTCGCCGACACAAAGTCGTCACGTGGTCACCGGCTGGTAGCAGCGGGAGACCGAACACGATTATCATCACCCCACCCTCGGTGCGAAGCTCCATCATGATAGCCTGACGCTGCGGGGGAGGGAGAATCAAAGGCGGTCACCACCAGCCTCCGTGAGGCATATGCCGCCAGGAGCGTCAGTCAGGACATGTCGTGGCGTGATAGTTGGCCAGAGGGTGGCCCGGACACTGGAGAGATCACGGTTGCAATCAAATCATCGGCAACGCGTGATTGTGGGACGGTTCAGACCTACGTCGATGACCACGGCTCTAAACTCACCTTCTCGAACAAGAACAAAGCACGCCAAGAGCTGATGAACCACACCACGACCGCCGAACTGGCGCTCCAGCCAGTCGCCCCTCAGGACCCTGCAGATGTTGATTGGTATCTGGTGAGTCGGGGGCAGCATGGGCTGTCCGCGTTCGAGCGACCTCCACCCGAGGAGGGCTGGACGTTCAATCCGACCGCAAACCAGTACGGCGCCCTCGGCGAGGCACTGTTCACTGCAACCCCGCACGGCACGAAGCCACTGAAGCAGTATGCAAGACGAGATTTGGGAATCGACGACCGGCTAAAAGTCGAAATCGATTCAGACCCCTCAGCGATCTCGAATTCGGCGGGGATGTGGTTACCCGACTTCTCGGCTACAGTGGGGTTACGTCGCGGCCCAGTCATTCAACGGTATCTATGCGAAGTAAAAACGGGCAGCGGAAAGCTGGAGCGAACACAAGCAGAAGCGATGCTTGAACACTCTGACAGCGGCTCTGATGATCGTATATTGCAGATACACGCGACGATTAAGGAGCTTCCGGACGAATATACAGTAGAGTTCCACCGAATCGGGGCCCGGTAAACTACTCATCATCAAAGATACCGGGGCTGACTTGTGAGCCGGTCTGTAGTAGAGCAGCCCCACCCCCCTCGTTCCGAGTGTATTCAGAAACAGGGATGGGTTCCAGTCGAAATAGGAGGGAAAATCCGATCAAACCCCGTCAGAACGAACGTGGGGCGCGGTTCAATGGGATACCCGCTACAGGCCGCTCTCCAGTGTTTCATAACCTTGCACACGAAACACTACGTGTTCGTTCTAGTACGGTAGAAACGGTATGCGGTTACATACGGATACGTACCATATAAAGCTAGGTGCGCCACTTGTCAGACAAAACACCAGCATACGCACCGCTACCCTAGTGTTGCCAGCCCTACCCCCCGTATTCGTGGGATTTACACTCGGAACGAGGGGGGTGTGTTCAATCTCCTCCGATCTTGTCGTTCAACCGGGCGAACAGGTCAACCGATACACTTGGAACGAAGGGGGGTACTCTACTGACCAGACTGGAATACACTCGGAACGAGGGGGGCCCATGAGAGCCACTTACACCCGATACACTTGGAATGAGGGGGGAAGAACGCCTCTACACGAGGAAACGTATCTTACGCATATAGCCTTCCCGGCCAGGAATTCGAGAGAATACACCCGGAACGCGGTGGGATAGATTTTTGACGAGTGACCCCACAGTCCGGGTGTGACCGACGACTCCACGCTCGACGACTTCGATTCGGAGCCTTCGATGAGCTATGAGGACGAGTACGACCCACTGTTCGACGATCCCCAAGACGAGAAGCCACAAATCTTTGCACGCCGCGAGCTGGTCGAGATTGGCCACGTCCCCAGCGAGAAACGAATCGTTGGTCGAGAAAATGAGATTCAGAGTGTCGGTCAATATCTTCGCCCAGTGGTCAATGACGACGCACCGTCGTCGTTCATCATCTACGGGAAGACAGGTACAGGCAAGAGCCTCGTCTCACGTCACGTCGCGATGCGAGCACGAGCGTCTGGTGAGCGGCGAGGAAACCGTATCGGGGTGGTCTACATCGACTGCTCTCAGGACTCCACTGAGACACAGGCTGCCTGCTCAATCGCCCGTGGCCTCAACGAAGAGTCGAGTACTGGAATCGCTGTCCCCCGCACCGGCCTTGGTCGCTCACATTACTACGCGCGACTGTGGGACATTCTTGACCAACGTTTTGACGCTGTCATTATCATCCTCGACGAGATTGACCGGCTGAAAGCCGACGATGGTGAGGACAACATCCTAATGCAGCTCTCGCGAGCACGCGAGGCAGGCAAGACCTCCGTGAACATCGGCATCATCGGGATTTCAAACAAGATCAACTATCGAGACCGGCTCAACGAGCGGGTTAAATCTAGTTTCGGGGACGATGAGCTCGTGTTCAACCCGTACGATGCCAATCAGCTTCGTCAAATCATGGAGGCCCGACGAGACGCGTTCGTCGATGGAGTCATCGAGGAAGGAGTCATCTCGAAGGCTGCCGCACTCGCGGCCCGTGAACATGGGGACGCCCGGAAGGCGATTCGGATTCTGCGCAACGCCGGCGAGTTCGCCGAGCGCAATGGCTACTCGACGGTTCGTGAAGAACACCTCGACGCAGCTCAAAAACGCGCAGAGGTCGACCGCCTGCAAGAACTCCTCTCCGGCTTGACTCCGCACACCAAATACGCTCTGATGGGACTCGCGACACTCACTGCGAACAATCCTGAAGACGAGTTCCGAACGAGTGTCATCTACGACGCGTATCGGTCTGTATGTGCTGATGCCGGCTCAGAAACGCTGACTCTCTATCGTGTTCGCGATCTCCTTCGCGAACAATCGTTCCTCGAAATCATCGAGTCATACCACACTGGTGGTGGGCGGGGTGGCGGCAGTTACACTGTCCATCAATTGCTGAAAGAGCCTGAGATTGTCTTCGAGTGCGTCGACACGGGCGCTGAAGACGAGTAAGATCGCATCGCTCTCTACGATTCGCAGGTCTCGAGTCACTCGCCCACCGCTCAGTTCACAACCACCTCTCTGACCTACGGATGCTGAGACGAGGCAGAGGGTTAAGAGAAATCGGCTGGCTATTCCGCAAGTCTCAGATGGTCCTTGCTCGGCTCGTAGGCGTCGCCCTGCCGACGGAGTTTCTCGATCTCGTACCCTTGGATGACTGGAGCGAGCGACCCAACCATCTTTTCATAGATATCGGCCCCGTCGGAGAGCCCGACAATGCGCCGTTTCTCCTCATTGCTGATTTCTACGGGAAGGTAGTCAGAGTGCTCGACGGCGATTCCCTGGATGTACGTATCCGGAATCGTCGCGTCTGCTCTCGACTGTTCTAAGTCCAGAACGAGTTTACCAGTAATCTGAACCGCCTCCCCTGGATTCACTTCACCTGCGATGTCGTCTTCGACCTTGACGAGAGCAGTCCCGAGGGGTGGCACCTGAACTTCATCGGTCACCGGCCGTTCTACCCGTTCAAGGCCGGCTGGTATCGGCGTCACCGCGAGTTCGTCGCCGTCCGACCGAACTGGCTGGTTCCACTGCTATGTAAGATGGACCGCGTTCCTCGCGGTAGCCCCTACGACATGAGCTACGCCGAGCGCGAGCTGGGCTGGGTCTTCCCGACGACCGCGGTCGCGTGGGTCGCCGAACACATCGACACTCAGCGCTCCTGAATACACTCGGTGTGAGGGGTGGTGCTGAACCGTTGATATATCCGGGCAGCGTCCCGCGTCCGCTCTATGAGCCCTGCGCCTCGTGTCTCGACACGCATCGTCGAAGCTGTCGTCGACGAACTCGACCACGACCCGCTCACCCTGCCACCGCTCCAGGATGATGTCGACGGCGATGCGCTCGACGTGTTGTTTGCGACCGCGTCGACGCCACCGGAGCTCACGCTGGCTTACGCTGGCTGTCGAGTCCGAGTCGATGCATCAGGGGTCGACGTCGAGCAGGAATCAGCGCGTCGGGAATCGACATGCCCCTCTCGAACCTAACCACGACAGACGCGTATCATTGTAAACTCTTGGTTAGACCGACGCACTGCCAGTGTCGACGTCACTGACTCTAACCGTCTCCGCCTTTGTTCCTACTGCCGAGCAGGTCCCGACTGCAGCTACTCGAGGATGTGTACCTCCTGTCAGACCTGCACCTGTTGTTCGGTCTGTGCAACTCGCACCTGTTTCACCTACTGTACCTACTGCACCCACTAAAACTACTGCACCTACTGTGACTACTCTACAGGTTTGACAGTCGACCAGAACTCTTTTGACAGCTACTGCACAGTAGATCTATCAAATAACGTATGTTTGAGGCTGCTATGGGCGAAGTAGCTACAGTAGGTGCCTACTCCACCTGCTGTGAAGTTTGTACAACAGGTGCAGACCGTACCTTATGTTTAAGTCGGCACCCTCGAATGAGGTGAACGAATGGCACAACAAGTGGAGTGTTCGACCCCACAGAGAGAATCGATTCTGACTGACGGCGGAGCGGAGCCACGGGCGGTCTGCTTTCCGATGCTGAAGGGAGGCTTCGGCAAGAGCATCTTCGCAAACACGCTCGCTGGCGTCCTCGCCACAAGGCGCGACCACGACGTCCTGCTCGTCGACCTTGACCCGGCAGGTCACCTCTCGACCGGCCTTGGGTACTACACGAGAGAGAATGAGGACGCGACCGACCTCGCAAACGTCCTCCTGGACGGTGCGGACATCGAGGAGATCGTCAAGCACCCCGGCCACGGCTTCGATTTCGTCCCGTCACTGAATCTCGAACGCGTCGTTGACGAGCTCTCGAAGGACTCGGTGCTTGCCAGCGACCTGAAGATGAAAACGAGTTCGTCGACCGCTGCTCGGCGAGACGTATGACTACATCCTGTTCGATCTGCCGGGGTCGAGAAACAAGCTGACGAACAACGCGGTCGTTGCTGCACCGAACGCT
>NZ_WSZK01000036.1 GCF_009791395.1 Halomarina oriensis | reverse complement strand
CCACGCCGGGCAGTCCGCAATGTGACGTGGTGTTCTACTGAAGGGGCACGCATCGGGGCCGTGGATCCCCTTGGGTGTGCCACCAACCCCGTTGGCCCCCGGCCAGGTAGGCCCGGATGCTCAGGAGTCAGTGACTACTCGTCGCTACGCGCCCGGTAGTTCACGTCGTAGTTCTCGTCCGTCCAGAACCCACGCGGCTCGTGGCCGTATCAGTTGTTGCAAATACGATTTTCTTTTATTTCAGTCTGCGGCGTGTATTTTTCGTTCCGATACCTCCGTCTCGCATGAGCTATCTCACCTGGTGACCTTCGTCTTTTCCTCTGAGTTCTGACACTGGTCCGGCCGGGGTTCGACCGGCTTCACTCGTAGCTCTCCGAAGCCGTACTTCGAGTGACTGCCGACCCGGAGAATGCCGCTCTTTGCGGTCTCTACCGGGCGGTCGCCCTCGTAGGCGACCACCTGCCCGTGGTCCACCGTCTGGAGCTTGTACACCTCGCGTTGCTCCAGCACCTTCTCCTCACGTTCACGGAGATCGCGGCGATCTTCCTTCCACCACCACGGAACGTCCTGGTCGTGAGCGTTCGGATACTCCGACTCCAGCACGAATGGCGTCACGAGTTCGAGGATGAACGCCTCGCCGTCTTCGAGACGCGAGTAGTCCAACGCCTCCAAGTCTACGACCTGCGTGTCTTTCAGCGCCGTGATGCCGTAGCCGTAGTTGCGCTTCCCGCCGAACTGGAGGCCATCCAGGGCGCTCTCGTCGAGCGGGAGGACGTCGTCCCGGTCGGCGTGCAGGTACGCGTTGATGTACCACTTCGTGGTCTGCTGCTGTTTCCGCGCACCCTCGGGCTTCCCCATGATGGTCGCGTGGGACAGCGCCGGGTGGCCGCTCTGAACGCGGATGTCGTGGGTGTTCAGCGCGTCTCGCGGCCGGGAGTCGAGAAGCCACGAGTGCGACGCCTGCCGCATCAGGAACAGGTCGTCGTAACTCTCGACGTCGGGAAGCCCGCTCCCGAGGTACGGCCGGATGCCGCTCTGCGAGTGTTCTTCGGGAAACGTCCCGAACTGCCCGGGCACGAAGACGCCATGACTCGCGTTCAGGTGGCGGTGGACGTCGTGCGGGAGCTGCTGGCCGAGCCCGTGCATGATGGCGTTCCCCGAGACGTAGTAGGGATGGCCGATGTAGTCCATCTCCAACTCCCAATGGACTTGCTGGATGCGCGTCATCGGTCGAACGCCTCCCGGAAGTCCTCGATGTACTGAAGTGCGGTGGACCACGCGCCGATCCGGCGAAGATTCGCGTCGAGCACCATGTCGTACTTGTCGTGAGCGGCGTCAAGCGGGTGCGCGGTCAGGCGCTTCCACGCTGACGCCCACGACCGCCACGGCCGACTCCCGAGACGCGCCGACGGTCGCCCGCCCGCGCTCTCGTCGATTCGAAGCGCGAAGTCATCGCCTGCGTAGACCGTCCGGTGGGGCACGATCTCCCCGGCGCGGTCCACGACCAGGAGGAGATCGGCGAACTCGTGGCCGTCGCGGTAGTTGTCCAGCAGGGCCGCCACGAGGAGCGTGTGGTACTTCAGACTCGTGTACGGGTAGTAGACGCTCTCGTTGAACGCCGAGACGACGCCGCTCTCCAGCCACGCCCGATGCATGGTCTCCGGGTCGTTCTTGGTCAGGAGGTCGCGCACGGCGCTCTCCACGCCATTCCTCGTGAACTCCTCCGGGTCGTACCGACTCTCGCCCTCGATGAGAGACAGCCGGTAGAGCGTCTCGTGGTTCTCCATCGTCTGCTCAGGCTTCCCATTGGGCCGGCTGAGCGCCGACGCATCGCCGTCCGCGCCGTGGGGAACCGTCTGGTTGACGGGAACCCCGGCGAACGTCTCCGGGGCGTAGTCGTGCGGCTGGCCGTTCATCTTGTGGGCGTCGTGGCGGTACGCGGCGACCATCTCGTCCTGGCCGCCGTCGCCCTGGAAGTCGGTGAGGCTGGCGTTCTCGGGCATCTACGGCCCCTCCCCAATGCGTTCTTCCAGCGCCTCCACGAACGCCGGGCGATACTCTTCGGCCCACTGGTCGTCTTTCTCGTCCATCTTGTTCGTGTTGCCCTTCCCGCGGTCGAAGACGCGCTTCAGTTCGCGCTCCTCGTAGAGCGGATTGATGAGGTGGCAATCGACGATCCCCGCGCCGAAATTCCGCGCACCGCCGAGCTGGTGCATGAAGTCGGTCTTGTGGAGATCGAGGAAGTCGATGCTCTCGGCCAGGAGGCCGATGAACTCGGGTTTCGTCTCTCGGAAGGAGAGGTGCCAGCAGCCGTCGAGATTCGCTACAGCGTCCACTTCGGCGTTCCGGAGCGGTTCGCGGTTGTCCTCCCGGTTTCGGGAGACGATGTTCCGGTTGAGTCGCCGGTAGTGGCCTTCGGCCTGTCCGCGCGTGTAGTCCACGCTGGAGCGGACGGGGTTGAATTTGATCGGCCGCCGCATCACCTTCCCGGGGACGCCACCGAAGCCGCCGAAGAGGTCGAAGACCACGCAGCCGTCGTCTTCTTTCGGGTTGTCGGTGCACGCGCCTTTCTCGTGGTAGCCGTCATCGAGGTCGCGCTCGTAGACGTCGCTCTTCATGAAGTTCGCGGAGGCCTCGCCGGGGTGGCAGGCGGTGCCGTCGTACTTGTGGACGACTTCCTCCATCCCGTGGCGAAGCCACCCGGAGAGGGGGAAGGCGGGGATGATGCCGCCGATCTGGTTCTGTGGGTCGTCGTCCTCGTAGTTGCCGTTCGAGGCGTGATGGCGGTCGGTCATGATGCTGTCGCCGACCACCAGCAGGTCGGTCTGAATCCGCACGAATACGTCGCGGTTGATGTCTTCAATCATGGTGAACAGGTTTCATGGACTGGTCGCGTTTAAAGGTCAGCGAGGGGGCTCGCTGTGCGATACTGAGGGCGGCGCTCTCGTCTCTGGAGACCGTGCCGACGGGACAGTCCTCGGTGGTGCACTCCACGGCGTCCTGGCTGACAGAGCCGAGGTCGCCGCAGACGTGGCACTGCTGAGTCGTGTACTTCGGATCGACGTACGTCACTGGAATGCCCGCGTCGCAGGCCTTCGCCGCGATGGCGTGCTGGAGCGCCGGGAGCAACCACGTTCCCACGTCCGAGGCCGTCCGGCGCTCCCACAGCGGGGCGTCACAGAACGGCAGGTCTTCGAGCACCAGCATCGGCCCGGCAAACTCCTGAGCGTACCGAACGACGCGGACAGCCGCGTCGTAGACCTGCGGGCGGATTTGGTGCCACAGCGCCGCGAACAGTTGGATCTGCCCCTCGGTGCTGTCGAACTTCGCGCCCTGGAGCGCCCGCATCGCTTCCACGAGCGCCTCGTGGCGCGTCCGGATGTGACCGCCCTCGATGGTGAACGCCGACTCCACGTCGCCGTCCGCCGGGGCCGCCGCGATGAGGTTCTTCACGCCGACGTCCACGCCGACCGGCGTGACCCCGAGCGGGCGGCGCTGGCCGACCGTCGTGGGGAGGGGGGTGCTGCTCATCGGCTCACCCACTCGTCGCGGTTGGTCGGGCCGTAGGCCACGATCTTGTCCAGGAACTCCTGGAACTCGGTGACGGTCTGGAACGCGCTGAGGTTGACCGTCTCGATGAGGGCGTCATTCTCGGCGTGGATGTCCCACACCCGCGGGCCGTCTTCGTAGTGCTGGCTGTACAGCTGGAGGCCGTGGTACTCCAGAACGACACCGCTCGGGTACGCGCCCACGAACATCTCGCCGAGGAAGTCGGCGGTGTCGTAGGGGAGATCGTCCCGCGGTGCGATCACGTCGGAGGGTTCGGGGAGCGTCATCGGTCGCCCTCCAGTTCGTTCATCCGCCGCGTCTCTTCGTCGAGAATCTCGATCAGCCGCTCGTGCGCGTCTTCATCGGCATCGACGCCGGAGAAGTTCACGTCGCAGGCCATGTCCGCCGCGCACTCGCCACACAGCTGGCCGGCGAGCATCCCGGGGAGTTCAGCCGCGCCGAGCGGGAACTCCACCTCGAAGTAGAAGCCGGGCGAGACGTCGTCGCCACACTGCATGCACTGCCCGTCGCCGTTGTCGTGGTTCTGGACGTGCTGGCACGCCCGGCAGATGTCTGCTTCGAGCGGGGCGATGGTTTCGACGGTCGTCCGTTCGACCATCCCCGCGGGCTTCTCAGCGTCACATACGTCGCACACCTGCGTGTCCGGGGCTTCGTCGTCGGTGCTGGTGGCCGCTTCGACCGTGGGGAGCGTCGTGAGCGCCGCCGCAGCGCCGAGGAACGTTCGCCGCTGCATCACGCAAACTCCCCCGTGAACTCGGCGTCGCTGTTGATGTAGCAGTCGGCGCACGGGAAGCCGTCGGCCAGCTCCGCGCATTCGTCGCAGATGTCTTCATCAGTCGATTCGGTCGCCGTGGCGGAACTCTGAAGTCCGCCGGATGCCTTCATTGACATGGGTTCTTCACTTGCTGGGGAACCCGGCCCGCGTGGTACCAACACGCGGGCGTTTCCTGCGATGGTCTCGCCCCGAGGGACCGGGCTTCCTCACCGTACACTACATAGTGCACGGTATTAAGCCTATCGGTACATCTATTAGTGTATGGATTGTACCCTGAACCAGAGGTCGATTATCCATGTCTGGGAACACCGAACGCGACGAAAGTGGACAGTTCGAGTCCGAACTGGGCAACGAGGACATCATGAGCTACTTCGCCGAAGGGCGTCCATTTCACACCGCACAGGAGGTGGCTGACCGGTTTGGTATCGACCGGTCAACTGCGTACCGGCGGTTGAGTCGGTTGGAGGACGAAGGACGTTTGGAGAAGATTTCCCTCGGCAGTCGGACGGTTGTCTGGTGGTACACGGCAGACACGGCCACAGCGCCCGATGAGGTCGAGTCTGATGATCCACTCTTCTCTGCTCCGAAGTTCTCGGTTGACGAACCCGTTGATGAAGACGAGATCGATGATGTTCTCTACGGCGAGATTGAGGGATGAGTGGGCCAGGAACCGCACCTCTGTTCGTCGATACTGGCGCGTTTTTCGCGCACTTCGTGGAAAACTCTCCTCGGCACAACCGCGCTCGTGCGGTGATGGACGCAATCCGGTCCGGAGACCTCCGATTTCGGCCGATGTATACGACAGGATACGTCCTCAGCGAATTGACGACGTTAATCTTGCGGAAGAAGGGCCACGAGAAGGCCATGGACACGTTACAGCGCATCCGGGAGTCTCCAGTGGTGACTGTACTTCACCCCGACGCTGCTCAATTCGCCGCCGTCTGTAGCGAATTTGGCCGCTTTGATGACCAGCAAATCTCATTCGTGGACCATTCGACCGGGGTGCTTGCAGGCGAAGTTGACGCAGAACACATCTTCGCCTTCGATAGTGATTTTCGGACGCTTGGGTTTTCACTCGTCCCGGATGACATTGAGCTCCCTGAGAAATGACGGACGGCGGGTCGCCTTTCGACGAGGACGGCGAGTGGGTGACCAACGTCCCCGACGACGAACAGGACGAGACAGCCGACGACCAGTTGGTACGCGGGACGAACCTCGCTAAAACCTCGGATTCCTCCGTCTACAACTCGCCGGAACCGGAGACGGTGATGACGCTGACCGACTGGTGGGATCTCGGGATCGAAGGCCAGTTGATTCGGCACCTCCAGAACGGTGCCGATCTTCCCGAAGCCGTCGGGAGGCTCCGACTTCACCCGTACTACCCCTCGAAGAACGTTTTCGACGACTGGAGCACCTACAAAGACGGCGAGGACCTGATGCGCGGCCACCTGTACAACCAACTCTCAGAGACGAAGGAGTACCGCGTGGGCGACCGTATTCAGGGCCGGACCTCCCTTCGGGAGAAACTCCGCATTGAGTCGATGAGCGGGTCCACGCTCAACCGCGCCGAAGACATCATGGACGACGACGTGTCGGGGTACGACGCCGCCGGGTTGTTGAACGACGCGGCTGAGGCCGCCGTTCGCCAGCTCCACGAGGACGGCGTCGAAGTGGAGGACCTCCGCGCCCCGATCTACCCGGAGACGATCTCCGACGGCGAGGGCGAGTACCCGCTGACGCTCATCCTCCGCGACCTGCGCAAGAAGACGTACCCGTACATCCGCTTCAACCGGGACAAGAGCGTCACACACTCCAAGGACATGCTCCTGCGGGTGCTCGCCAGCGCTGCGCGGGACTACGTCCACCTCACGACCGCTGCGGACGGCCTCAAGTACAAGCACTGGCTCGACGAGGACGACATCCCCTCGCGGTGGACACTCGGCTACCACTTGCGGAAGGTCGCCCTGGTGGGCTGGGGCGAAGATGACGAAGAGGAAGACGAAACGGACTCCACCGACGACGAGTCCGAAGAGCCCGACGGAGAGGCGCGTCAGTTGGGCCTCGATGAGTTCGAAGACCTCGATGAAGACGAAGTGGAGGAACTGGAGTTCCGGGACTTCTACAGCGTGATTGAGGACATTCGGGACATGTTTCTCGCGGCGAATCAGGAACTGCACGACATCATTTCGAAGCACGGCTACTACGACGGTCAGCACGCCGTGGCCTTCGACACGACCGACGTCCTCTTCCGGGGCGACCCGGAGACGCTGGGGGCGAGCGGGACGAAGGCGACGCGGAACGCCTCCCACGCGTGGCAGTTCATCAGCTGCTCTCTCGTCGGCGCGGACGCCCCGGCGATTCTGATGTCCGAACTCGTGAAGACCAGCGGCGACAAGGCCGCGTTCCTGAAGCGCGCGCTCTGGATGGCGGACACGATGATGGACGTGAACCGCGCGTATCTCGACAGCGGGTTCTACAACGAGGACTCGGCGCGTGCACTCGGTGAATTCGACCGCCTCGGGTGGGTGATGCAGGCGAAACAGAGCGCCGATAAGATTGACGAGATGATGGACCACGCCATCGAGAACGAGCAGGACTGGCAGGCCACGAAGTGGGGCGTGAGCGATGTCCCGGAGCGACACAACCTCTGGGTGATGGAGTCCGAGAAGAAGTCGAAACTGTACAAGGAGGAGCCCGACGACCCGAAGGACAAGTGGATCGCCTTCTACACGAACATCGACTGGGTGGCCGACAGCCCCGACGAAGAGATCGACACGGAGAGCCTCACCGAAGAGCAGCGGGAGATGCCGCTGACGCCGTTGGAGTTGGCCGATGATTTCCGGGCGAGATGGGGGATAGAGACCGGCTACCGCAAGTTGAAGGAGGATTTCCTGGCGAAGTCGCGCTCGACGCGGTACTACATCCGCGTGCAGGTGTTCTATTTCGCGGTGCTCTGGTACAACATGTGGCTGGCCGCGAACGTGATTCGGGCTGGCAAGCTCGGACTCGACCTCGGTGACGACGACGTGAACTACCCGTTCCCAGGACCCCACGTGATGCGCGCCATCGAGGAAGATCCGGCCGACTTGCAGATCGGGGAGACCGATGATTTATCAGTGATAGAGGACAAATTACAATCGTTCGATCCGTGGTCTGAGTTCCGGTAAGAATCCGACTCAGTTTCACGGGTCAGACTGAATAAAGAAATCGTATTTGCAACAACTGCTATCGAGCCATCATGACGGACACCGACCGCGAATACCTCGCCGGTGAAGGTGACGCGACGAAACACCAGCGCCAACAGTCGGCTTCGCGTGTCCGCTCACGTATCACGAAGGAACTCCCCCGAGACATCGCCATCCTCGCCGAGCACCGTCCCGATTTACTCGACGAGCTGCGAGACGTCGTGTGCGAGGGCGACGATGGGTAACCGCGGCGACAAGTTGCTCGAAGTCGAGCACGATGGCGACCGCTACTACTGTCCAAGCCCCGGGTGCGACTACGACACGGAGAGCAAGATGGGCCTCAAAGTCCACTACGGGCGGAGCAAAGACCACGACGGTAGCATTGCAGGTGATCTCATCGAGTGCAAGCAGTGTGGCGAGAAAGCTCGCGCGACGATTCAAGGGGGCGATGAAGAGTCCAAGTTCTGCTCCCGAGAATGTCATGGTCTGTGGAAATCTGAACACCGGCTCGGCGAGGACGCACACGCATGGAAGGGTGGCAAGATAACCCTCACTTGCGACTGGTGTGGAGAAACACACGAGCGCTTCCCCTCAGATAAATCCCGACGGTTCTGCAGTCCCAAATGCCACATGGAGTGGCGGTCTGAAGGGTTGGATATGGGCGGCAAAGCTAACCCTGCCTGGGGTGGCCGCGAAGACATCGAATGTGAAAGCTGTGGCGACGTATTCCAGGTTCCAACGGGAAATACAGCAGGTCGCAGGTTCTGTTCGCAGTCATGCGCGGGCGACTGGCTCTCAGACAGGGCAGGTGAGGCCCACCCACTTCGGAATCGGGTCGAACTGGAGTGCGCGGAGTGTGGCGATACGTTCGAGGAAACGCCATCTCGTGCATCTACCCGCGTCTGCTGCGGATACGAATGCGCGTCAGAGCGACGTTCGCGCCTATACTCCGGCGAAGGTCACCCCAACTGGCGTGGGGGAAAATCCATCTACGATGCTGTCAAGAAGCTACTCGGCCCAGTGCCGTTTCCGTCGGCGAGGGCGGAGACACGGGCTTCGACCGGCGGTGAGTGCGAGTGGTGTGATACGACGCGCGAAGAAAACGGCCGCGCACTCGACGTCCACCACATCGTCCCTATCATGGCCGGCGGGAATCACGCTCAAGAAAACTTGATGGCTCTCTGTCGGTCGTGCCACCGGACTGCCGAACTCTACACCCGGGAGCTACTTCATCCAGTTCTCGTTGAAGGAGATACACACAGCGTAAGAGACAAGACCTGACAGAACGTCATTTCACATAACCGCCCTCCACAGGCGGGTTCTTCGACCAGCCGACGCTGTCTCAATCCTCGACACTCCTGAGCGCGTAGCTATTTGTAGCGCTACAAACGTTACTGCACGCATGAGCGAACAGCGATTCGAGTACGAGACGTTCGAGATTCCCCGTGGTCAACTCGCGTCGTACGCCGACGCTCTCAACGAGAAGGCCGCCAACGGCTGGCAGGTCAAATACCCGCTGATGAACGGCGGGGCGATTCAGGGATTTCTCCTTGAACGTCCCGTCTGAACCGTCTGCTAATCACTACCCTCCGTAATTCACTATGTCCTCAGAGCCATCGCTACCGGCCAGTAGCGACAGCGCCCGGAGGTGGCTCTGATGGCGTCGGGGCAACTCATCCGTCGCCTCACCGTCGAGATTCGGGCCGACGCTGGGAACGCGATTACGAGTCTCGGTGCGGTCGACGAAGCCGGTGACCGGACGGCTGACACGCTCGGAACCACAGCCTCGAAAGCCGATTCGCTTCAGACTGCCTTCTTCGGACTGGGGGCCGCCGCCGGTGGCCTCGCGTTCGGCCTCACCCAAATTGCTCAGGGGGGGGATGCGCGTCGACTCCATCCTGAAGACGGTGGAAGCCACGACAGGAGCCAGTTCCGACCAGATGGAGCGGCTCAGACAGGAAAGCTCCCGGCTGGGTGCTCAACTCCCGGTCGACGCTATCCAGGCTGCTGAGGGCTTCCGTGAACTCGCGTTCGCTGGCTTCTCCGTCGAGGAATCGATGGCGTCGATGGGCTCAGTCGCCGAGCTTGCCTCCGGGAGCACGCTTTCCATCGGCGCTGCTGCGCGGACAGTCAGTTCGACACTCAACCAGTTCCAACTCAGCGCAGACCAAGCCGGGAGCATCGCCAACCAGATGGCGACGACCTTCGCTTCGTCCGCGCTGACGATGGACGAACTGAACGCCGCGCTAGAGTATACCGGTGCGGCCGCCTCGGCTGCAGGACAGTCTCTAGTAGAAGTAAATTCGGCCATCGGAATTCTTTCTGACAGAGGTCTGAGAGCTTCACGTGCTGGAGTTGGGCTTCAGCAGATGTTCCAACGACTGGCTTCGCCGTCACAGAAGGCGTCTGAGGCTCTAGCCCAGGTGGGCCTGTCGGCGGACTCGTTCCTCGACAAGAACGGCGATTTCAAGAACCTCTCCGAGATCGTCCGTATCCTCGGCGAGAACATGAACGACCTGCCCGAAGGTGAGCGCCTGCAGGTCCTTACTGACGCGTTTGGAGCGAGAGGCTCGCGCGCTGTTGCGCCCCTTATCTCGGACGTCACAGCGCTCCGGGACCGCGTAAACGAGGTTGCGGCCGGTGACCTCGCGGGGGCTATCGACGACCTCGGCGACCTCTCGACGGAGGAACTCGCCTCCCGCCAGGACGCCATCGCCTTCGACCTGCGTGCGGACATGAACACCGAGGACGTTCTCTCGCAACTGACGTCGCTTCGCTCGGAGATGAGCGAAGAACAGCTAGCGACGCAGATTCAGGTTGGCCTGAACGTTGACCAGCGAGCAGCAGAGTTGTTCGCCGGCCGGATCGCTGATGGCGAGTCAGCCCAGTCTCTCGCAAACTCGCTCGAAGAGGCCTCCACAGCGGCCGAACTCGCGGATGCCCGGATGCAATCGCTGAGTGGTAGAATCGAGTATATCCGTGGCTCAATTAGTTCTTTTTCTCAGGATATGTACGCAGGATTTAAACCTGCACTGAACGCTGGCGCGGGTGCGGTCATGTCGCTTCTCGACGTGCTGAACGGCGTCCCGGGGTTAGCGAAGGCGACGGGTGTGGCCGTCTTCGGCCTCACCGCTGCACTCGGGACGGCCGCTACTGCTGTCGGTGGGATGTACGCGCAGGTCGCAATCTCGAACACCATCCAGCAGGCGCCCGCGAAAAACACGGCAACGTATCGAGCTGCTCTGTACGGACAAGCAGCCGCGTCTCGCGTGGCGACTGGCGCACAGGCGACCTACACGGCTGCCCTCAATGGCAACCTCATGGCGCTGACGCGACAGAAGGCGGCGCAGGCAGCCTCCACGGCGTCGACCTACCGGCAGGCAGCGGCCTCAAAAGCCTCGGCTGTCGCCTCGCGGGCGAGTGCAGCGGCCACCACCGCCCAGACGCTCGCCTCGAACGCGGCGACGGGCGCACAGAACCTCTACACCGCGGCGACGAACCGTGCGACACTGTCGCTGGCGAGACAGAAGGTCGCGGCGTGGGCCTCCACGGCGGCGACCTACGCATCGAGTGCGGCAAGCTACGCGGCGTCGGCTGGGCAGACGGTGTTGGCAGCGGTGACGAGCGGGGCGGTCGTCCCCTCGTTGTACGCTGCAGCCGGTGCTGCGAGGGCATTCCTCGCCGCTCTCGGACCCATCGGGTGGGCGGCGATGGCCGGTGGCGCGCTCCTGTTGGGCGCGGCCGTCTCGGACTTCGGTGGGACGGTCGACGCCGTCCTCTCGCCGGTGCAGGGCTTGCTCGCGCTGGGCGGTGACCTGCTGGGGTGGACGCTCGACCTCGCGGGTTCGGTCGGCGGGCTAGCGATGGCGCTCGGCGGGCTCGGTCTCGACGCAGTGCTCACGCCCTTCGAGTTGTTCTACGACCTCGTCAACGCCTTGACGGGTGGCGGGGTCGACGAGGCGGCCTCGCAACTCGGTGGGCTGGCGGGCGCGGCCATGACACTGCTCGACCCGCTCATCAGCCTACCCGACACTATCGATAGCGTCACGGAGCGCATCGAGAACTTCGACGCCGGTGCGTTCCTGGCGGGGCTGCCCGGTCAGGCGGCCGACGCCGCTGCTGGTGTGCCCGGTGCGATTGCCGACCGGCTCGGCGGACTGTCGTGGACGGCGGCGGTCCCGCCGTTGGCTATCGGTGACCTGCTCACCGGCGGTGGTGTGAGCGACGCTATCGAGAACGCGCTGGGCGGGCTGTCTTGGGAGTCGTTCGTCCCGCCGCTGAACTGGACGACCGTCGTCCCCGTCCTGGGGTGGATGAACTTCATCCCTGGCTTCGACTGGGGCGAGTACGTCCCGACGCTCGACCTCAGCGAGCGAGTGTCGGGGGTCGACCTCGGTGCGTTCCTCACCAACGCGACGCTGGGGAGTCTCGTCGCGCCGGTTCGTCTCGCGGAGTTCGTGACGGGCGTCTCTCTCGACGAGCACGTTTCGTGGCCGGGGTGGGCGAGCGTGTTGAATCCGCTGTCGTGGGGCGAGTTCGTCCCCGACCTTTCGCTGGGTGAGGACCCGACGCTCACGCCGCGTGTAGACACGAGCGAGTGGGACCTGTCGGACCTCGGGACGCTCGCCGGTGGTGGGCTCGGTGGCCTGACCGCGACGGCGGTCGTCCGGTCGCGTGGTGTGGACGCCACCCAGCGGCGGATCGACGCACTCAAACGGGAGTTGGAGGCGCTCGAATCGGCTGGTGCCCCGCCCGAGGCGCTGGCGGCGACGGAGAACCAACTGCAGGTCGCTCGCCGGGAAATGGACGCGACCGAATCCGAGACGGGGCGACTCCGTGGGGCGCTCGCCTCGCTGGCGGTCGACCCGCTCGGGATGGCGACGGACGGCGTGACCCGGCTGCAGGCCGCTCTCGACGACGTCTCGCCGGACCCGCTCGGCGCACTCCGGCGGGGGGCGAGCGACGCGCGTCAGGCACTCGCCGCGCTGCCCGACCGGTTGGGCGTGACGGATGCGTTCGGTGCTGCCGAGCAGGCTGTCGACGACTCCGTGGCGAGCATCCAGTCTCGCTTCGCGTCGCTGTGGCCGGCCTTCGAGGACCGCTTCCCGCGAACCGCGGCGGCACTCGAAACCCGAGCCGACCGCCTCGGCAAGAAGTTCCGCGCCGTCGGGATGGGCGCGGAGGCGCTCGGCGATGCGGTCGGTGAGACGCTCCGCCCGTTAGAGGGCTACGCCGACCGGGCTGCCGACGTGGCCGGTGCGGCCGGGGCGAGTGCCCTGGGACCGTTCGTCGCCGGTCTGCGGGCGACCGAGTCGGCTGCTGACGACGCCCGGGCGGGGTTCGACCGCCTCGTCGGCGCGCCCGTCGATGCCTTCGTGACGGACGTCAAGACGGGCGTAGCCGACGCGCGGCGGTTCCTGCGTGGGTTGGTGCCCTCGCCGCGTGAGGTGCTCTCGGACGCACGGGCGTTCGGGAGTGGCGTCCTCGACGCTATCGCCGGTGGCCTCCTGACGGGGCTGGACGTCACGTTCGCCACGCTCCTCACGCCCGAGGAGATGCTGCCGAAGGTCGCACGCTGGTGGTACGACGCCGGTGCGGGCTTCATCGGCGCGCTGGCGGATGGGATTCGCAACGCTCCCGAGAAGGCCAAACAGGCGCTCATCGGCGTCCTCAAGGACCTCCTGCCGTTCCTCCCGAGTTCGGACGCCCAGCGGGGGCCGCTGTCGAGTCTGACCGACCACGGTGGGTCGGTTCCTCAGACGCTCGCGTCGGGTGTCGAGAGCGAGTCGGGGACGCTGGCGAGCACGTTCTCCGGCGTGCTGGCGTCGGCGATGCCCGAGGGGGCCGGTATGGTCCCGACAACGCCGACGCCCACGCTCGCCGGGCTATCGATGCCCGGCGTCCCGGCGGCTCCGACCCCACCCCGGCCGCCCAGTCCACCCCGCCCACCCCAGCCACCGACGCCCGAGACGGCCGAGGCGTCGAGTGGCCCGTCGGCCGACGACATCGGTCGCGCGGTCGCCAAACACGGCTCGTCGGGCGTCACTATCGAGCAGACTAACATCGACGCCGGGACGACTATCGGCGAGGTGCGGCGCATCCTGCGTGAGGAAGGCGTCGACCCCGCGTCCCTCGACGGCGCGCTGACCGGCCTGTTGCGCCGTGGCCGGTCGGGTGTCGGTGTCGGGCGCGGTGGTGAGTGACGCCCCACCGCAAGACTCTAGATTGACCGACACGTCCTCGTGATAGGGCCAAGACGACAGGGACGTCGCTGGGAAGGAATCGAGTCACGGGATGTGCAGAGTCGGGGGACGCCCCGGCCAGTGGGTGACCGACTGCACTGCCTCGTGGTGAAGCGACCCAGTCCTCCGAGTTCGAGTCTCGGTTGGCTCATTGCGGACAGGTAGCTCAAGGGTAGAGCGGACGACTCGCGTCCATCCCGCGTAGAGTACCCCCGACAGGCTGGCCGGGAGACGCGCCCGATGTTGCCCTCTGTTGGTGTGGAAGAGCGGCCGGCGTCCCTGCCGGTGGCGCATCGCAACGTGCTGGTTCGAGTCCAGCCCTGTCCACTCCCTATGCAACACTACCTCGCCAACACAGACACTGACGTCGCCACACCCATCCGCGGCACGGGTGTCTGTCAGTGGTGTGGTGACCGCGCCAACTCGACGTATGGCGTTTACTCCGTCGTCGCCTCGGCCTCGGGTCGCTTGCGACGTGGCCTCTTTTGTGACGTCGACTGCCGAGAAGCGTACGAGCACCACGGCGTCTGAGCCTGCTATGATGTCGCTCGCCATCGGCCACACCCACGCCGAGTGCCCGTGTGTGGTCTGCACCGGACACAACGAGGTCGGCTACGACCAGGACAATCGCCGCTATACGAAGAACACGCTCCACGGCGAACTCTGCCCCTGTCAGACCTGTGGTCGGCTCAAGACCGAGTACGTCGACCACTTCACGTGGGGCGAATACGAGTGCTGGTGGTGTTCTGACCGCGCCCGTGCCATCGATTGCTGACACGCTCACCACATGACCATTCAGAAAATCCAGCTTCGCGGGTCGCCGCTCACCGACGTGGGTGGCGTCGAAGTGTTCGGTAACGTCGCCGAGGACGCCCAGGCGAGTCAGTCCGTCCCCGAGCGGAAGGTGGACTCGAATTACACCTGGGGCACCAGAGTCGGCCCGGACCCGAAGACGCTGACTATCGAGGCGTGGTGTGACGACGCCACCCAGAGCGCGCTCGTCGCGCTGACCGAACGGGCCGAACCCGTGAGCGTCGTCGGCGCGACCCTCTCGCTTCCCTCGGCGGCCGTGACGTCCGTGGCCCCGTCGACGACGGGGAAAACGCCGGGGAGTTGGAACACGACTATCGACATCACGGAAATCCAACAGGGAGGCCTGAGTGGGCGTGGCTTCGGCGATTCGGGTGGGTCGTCGGCCGGCCGTGCGCCCGATGGCCGCCCGTCGGCGGGGGCCTCCCAGCCGTTTCAGCCACTTTGAGCATGTCCGAGCCATCCTACCCCCGAGACGTCCGCGAGACGTTCGTCCCCTTCCGGTATGGCGAACCCGAGCGCCTGGCCCTCGACCAGTTTCAACAGGCGATTACCAACAGACAGGACTTCGCCTTCGAGGATATCGAACTGTTCTCGTGGCCCGGCCAGCGCCTCGACGTCTCGTTCACCTACTCACCACCGGCTGCACGGTGGCTCTGGGAGGTCGTCCACCGCCGCCCCACGCGCGAGGACGTGACGCTCGTCGACGCGCCGGCGGTCATCCACCGGCCCTATCGCTATCGTGACGTGCTGGTGTTCACCTTCCGCTACACGGGGCAGGTACGCCCCCAGAAGGTGGATGCGAGCAACCTGGGGCGCAGGGTCGAACTCGTGTGCTATCCGGGCCCGGAGAGCGAGGCGTTCCCGTTCGACCTGAGCGAGGCGTAATTATCCATCAATGCGCTATCAACAGCAACGCCGCCTGTCGTTCGACGGTGTGACCGTCGAACACCTCGGGCGGCCCACCGACGACCTCGATTTCGAGGTATCGGTCTCGACCAAAGAAGAGGGGCTGGGCTTCACCATCACCATCTACAACCTCGCCGAAGCCTCGTGGTCGACACTGCAGAAGAAAGACGAGGTGCAGATCGACCTCGGGTGGGCCGAGACGGGTCTGGGCGGCGTGTGTCTGGGGCGCATCGAGGATTCCCGAGCAGAGCCGGCCAACGGCGGTGCGGACACGAAATACGTTTTAGAGGGTGTCGACGCGACGAGCGAGGCGTACGCCTTCCGGTACAACCGGACGTGGTTCGACGCGGACCCGGCCACGATTGCCCGGCAACTCAACGCCAACGCCGGTGGTGGGACGCCCGCTATCGTCGAGTCGGTTGGTCAACCGCTCGACGGCGCGTGGGCGGTCAAAGACGACCTCGCGGTCCGTGACCACCTCGACCGTCTCACGAAAGAAGCCGAGGGCATGACCGGCGAGCAGTGGGAGTGGGACGCCAGAGGCGGCAAGTTCTACTTTCACCCGACGGGCACGCCCGGCGAGGGTGGCTATCAGTTGTTCTCGACCCAGACCGAGGGCACGCTCCAAAGCGTGTCGCGGGCGACGGGGAACTCTACGCAGGACGGTGGCGAGGAGTTGTCGTTCCGGGCGTATCTCGACGCTGCGATTGGAAAACACACGCCTGTGAGTCTGCAGAGCCAGCGCAATCCGGGCTACAACGGCGAGTATCTCGTCAGCGACTACGAGTTCGTCTCCGATACGGTCTCTGGCGACCACTACGTCGAAGGCACGCTGACGCCGACGGCCGCCACCTACAGCGCGCCGCTGCCCGGCAACCCCTCGATGAAACAACTGCTCCTCTCGAAACAAGACGAGCTTGAGCGGGCGGCTGACCCCGACGACCGCGACGGTGTCTGAACCCCTACTCAAGAGGCGATGGGTGAGTGTGTAGAGTATGGTAGACGAAACGCAGTCGCAGGGTGTCGAACACGACCCGAAAGCCGAGAACGACGAGTGGAGTGGGAACAACAAGCGGTGGGCCGAGCACTTCGCCATCTACGTCCGGGCAGAAGGAAACGAGCGTCTCGGCGAGCAGATGATAATGCCCGCAACCAGAGTTGTTGACGCACACAAGAGTTCGGACGAAACGCCGTTTGAGCCGGGCAACGTGCCCAGTAGCGCCGAAGCCGTCTCCGACACGTGGTCGGAGATTCGCTGTTGGGACTATCGGGATACGACCCTCGAAGTGGAGATGAGAGCGACCGACGAAATGGAGCGGTCTGCGTTCACGGCGCTTGCCGATGCGGTGGGCGAAGCACTCCCTGAGGACGCTGAGGTGTTCGTCCATGAGTGACAGACCCTCCACGACCCTCTAGCGCTGCCGTCCCTGTTGACACCCCCATCCTCCACCCATGCCTGATTTCTCCACCGAACTCAACCGGCGGATTCGCACCCACCAGCGTGGCCTCTACACGGCGACGTTCGCTATCGTCGTTGAGGAACCCGACCCCGAGACACGGCGGGTCGTCGTCGCCCACCAAGACGCTCCACCGGAGTCGGGGGCGGGCGACGGCCCCGGCGGTGGCGTCGTCGTCGACAACGTCCCCGTCGCCTCCTACTACGCCGGCGATGGGTATGGGATGACCGCGCCCATCAAGAAGTGGGACCACGGCCTCCTGTTGCAGACGAAAGACCCTATCGACCAGTTTCTGACGACGCCGGATTTCCTGGTCGACGTCCCCAAGCAACGCCAACACGACATTCGGGACGCGGTGTTCATGCCGATGGTGTGGACGGACTTCGAGGCCGTCCCGGCCACCGCCGACGGCCACGACCCCGAGGAGTGGCTCTGGATGCACGAGTCGGGGACGTGGATGCGGATGCGCCCCGAAGCGAAGACGGGAGCGTGGGAGGTCCAACACGCGGTGGGCCACTCCGCGCTCGTTTCGGATACGGAGATTACGCTGGAGTACGAGAACGGGACAGCGCTCTCGGTGCTCCGCGAGGAGATACTCGCCGACGGCGACCTGCACGTCACGGGCGACCTCGTCGTCGACGGCTCGATTACTGCCGGTGGGGACATCACCGACGGGCAGGGCAACACGCTGGCTGACGTTGCGGCGACGGCCGAGAGCGCCCAGACGACCGCCGACTCCGCGAGCACGTCGACGACGTCGCTGTCGGACACGCAAGACGTCCAGCAGACGACGCTCGACGACCACGAACAGCGTATCAGCGACCTCGAAAGCGGCAGTAGCACGTAATCATGGCCGGTGAACCACTCCCCGAAGACGACACGCCACCGAAGGGGTCGACGTACGGCACTGCCATCGCCCTCACGGACAACGGGTCACCGAAGCCCAACGGCCGTGGCGGGTGGGCACGCGTCCACGACGTCGATGCCGTGATTCAGGACCTGAAGATCGCCGTCCTCACGCCACAGGGTGACGACCCACTCCGACCCCGCTACGGGCGCGTTCTCTCGCGGCTGTTGGGGTCGTCGGTCCCGTCGTTCAAGACGGAACTCCGGCGGATTCTGCTGTTCGACGGCCGTGTCGCGGCCGTGCCGACTATCGATATCGACGGCAACCCGGCGGTGAACCGCTCGAATCTCGACGTGACCGTGACAGTCGAACTGCGCGAGGGCGAGGTGGCGACGTTCTCGTTCACCCCTCGGACCTTCGCGTAACGCCCCACCGACGTCTCGCTCACCACTCCGCGCCTCACCACCGACGCCGCACCAGCCCCTGCTGACGCCTTCTTCCCCATCCATCCATGCCCGACGAGTACGACCCACAGGCCGCTGCGGCGGCCTCCGAGTACGGCGTGCAGTCCGACGGCTCGTTTGCCGTTCCCGAGACACAGGTCATCTTCGAGCGGATGGACAGCGCGCTCCGCGAGCGCCTGCCCACCTACGACCCGGCGGGCGGGTCCGCCGAACAACAGCTTCTCGAAGTGTTTGCCGACGCCCTCGACGATGCCTGGCAGTCCAACCGCGAACTGTTCTACTCCGGGTATTTCGAGGACAGCTTCGGCGCACACCTCGACCGCCTGCTCGCACTTGCGGGCGTTCAACGCCAGGTCAGACGCGGGGCGACCGGCGAGGTCACCTTCGACGCTGGTAGCCCCGTTCCGAGCGCCCTGACGATCCCCGCCGGGACGACCGTTCTCGCCCCCGCCACCGAGGACGAACCGGCTATCCCCTTCCGAACCACGCACGCCGCTCGTCTCGCCGCTGGCGAACAGACCGCCGAGCGCGTCTCGATTGCCGCGCTGTCGCCCGTCGAGACCGACCTCGACGAGCGGTGGCTGGGGGCGGCGACCAACGTTGCGTCGGGGGCGATTCAGCGCATCCGCGACCCCGTCCAGGGCATCCCGCCTAGTGGCGTCACCAACCCGGAACCGACGGGCGAGGCCGGGACGCGTGCCGACGGGTCGAGCTATGGGTTTCAACGCGGTGTCGACCGCGAGACCGATAGCGAACTCAAAGAGCGCTATCGCACCCAGTTGGGCTTTGGCGGGCAGGCGAGTCTGAAGAACATCCGTGCGGCCGTCGCGGCGATGGACGTCGTCGACAACGCGAGTATCGAAGAGAACGTCCAGATGGAGGCCGTCGACGGCATCCCACCAAAGGCGTTTCGCGTGACCGTCCTCGCCGAGCAGGGCCACGCCGACGACATCGCCCAGACAATCAAAGACACCGCCTCGGGTGGCATCAACACCGGCGGGGCGGTGACGGGCACGGCCGTCGTCCACGGGCAGGCCTACGACGTCAACTTCGATTTGGCCGGGCAGGTCGACCTGTCAGTCGATATCGCCCTGCAGGTCACCGACGAGTTCCCCACCGACGGCGAGACGCAGATTACCAACGCCATCGTCAACTACGTCGGTGGGCGGACGACCGACGGCGAACTCCGGGCGGGGACGCCTATCGGCCACGACGTCTCCCAGGGGCGGATTGCCTCGGCGTGTTTCCTCGATGACTCCGTTTTCGAGGCGGACGTGACGCTCGCCACGCCGAGCCAGAACTACGGCCAATCGAACGTCCCCATCGGCCCCCAAGAGGTCGCCCGGACGGTGCCGGCGAGCATCGACATCACGACGACGACCACCGAGGTGCCCTGAACACCAGCCATGAGTGGAACGCCCGACGACGAGGAGACGACGGAAAGCCAACCCAGCGCGTATGGCGACGGGTCGGTCGGCGAGGGTCGCTTCGGTGGCACCTCGCCTGCCAGGGAGACGAGCGACCACCCGTTTCTCGGCGATGCCGGTATCGGGCAGGGCTATCTCGGGACCGGCGACCCCACCCGTGGACAGGCCGATGCCACCACGCAGGCGACCTACGCAGTCGGTGAGTACGAGTCGCTGGTGTCGTCGCTCGACCCGCCCGGTTCGGCGGCGGCCCGCGAGCGCCTGAGCGAGTTCCTCAAGACACCGTTTCCCGTCACGCCGAGCGCCCAGCCCGGCGACGACGAGTACACGCCGTGGGACGCGTATCTGCAGACGCTCGGCGACGAATTCGAGCGCCTGTCGTACGCCCGTGACGAGACGGTCTTGGCACGCTACGTCGAGACCGCACAGGACGGCGCACTCGACAGTCTCGGCGCACTCGTCGACACGCCGCGTCAGCGTGACGAGACCGACCCTCACTACCGAGCGCGCCTGAAGCTGCAGTTGCGCGTGAGTATCGGCGGCGGGACAATCGCCGACGTCAAGGAGGCGGCGGCGGCCATCCTGCAGACCAGCCCCGAGGCGATTCGCATCGACGAACCCTTCGGGACCGAACCGGCCCGGATGGACCTCTCGGTCCAGCGCGAAGACCTCGATGAGGCGGCCGTCGAACTCGACGAGTTCGTCGAGGTGCTCACGGATGCCAAAGCGGCGGGCGTGCGCCTGTTCGGGACGCTCCTCGGTGGCTTCGAGCATCGGTCGCTCGCTGACGCCGAGAACAGCGTCAACGACCCCGAGAAAGGCTACGCCAAGAGCTACGCGACCGACGAGGCGGGCGCGGTCGTCTCCCGGAGTGGGGGTGGCGAGTACTCCTCGCTGCTCTACACGCCCGATGCCGAGGTGACGCTGTAGCGCTGCTCAAGAGGCCGTCGCGCCTCGCTCCTGACAGCCCTCCACAGTCCCTGCTGACGCCCAGCCCTTCCCTTTCCCTCCCCTCCACTCATGTCCGACACACCACTCCCCGACACCGATAGCGACGAGCGACGCACCGACAGTGACAAAGCCGCTGCCCCGGACGCTGACGCTGATGCCGGCGACACCCGCGAGGTAGTCGTCGAGACTGACGGCGCTCCCGACGAGGAGACAGCCATCCGCCAGCGAGCCGAAGACGAGTTCGAGCGGTACTTCCGCGACACGAACGGCGACTCACGCCGCGAGCGGCTCCACCAAGCCAAGGCCGACCTCACCGCCAAGCACGAAGAGCTGGTCGGTCAACACCAGCAACTCGGTCAGAAGCTCTCGAAAACCGAGCAACTCATCGACGGAGCCGAGCGCCTGCGCGGGGAGGTGGCCGACGCCAGCGAGCAGGACGCGGAGGCCGCCCCGACGTTCTCCGTTCCGCTCGAGCTCGGCGTCATGAAAGAGGTACCTCACGACGACCTCGGCGGTGTCATCGAGGATATCGACGAGCGCCTCACCGAGTTCCGCGAGCGCCGCGAGGCACTGGCAGAGCGTGAAGACGCCTACGCGGAGTTCCGACAGGTGTTCACAGTGGCCGTCCAGCATGCCGACGAAGAACTCCGGCGCGAAGGCCGGTATGCTGAGATGGATGGCAGTGGTGAGGCCGGCGGTGGCCGACCGACCGACCAACCGGGCACCCACGGAGGCTCACAGTAGATGGTTCTCGAAATCGCACCGCGCGAATCGTTCGTCTGGACCGACAAGGGCGTCGAACCGCAGAACTACGAGGAGGCAGCGTATAACGGCGGAGAGCAACCGATTGCGGAGTTCGACAATTTCACATTATGGGCGTTGTCGAAAGACGTCGAGACGCTCAAGAGCGAGATTACAGAGCACGTCGCCCGCCACGCCGCGGGCGGCCCGGACGAACTCGACCTGCGCAACCTGTCGGTGTCGAACGTCGGGACGCTTCGGAAACCCGCCGCGAATCGGTTGCGGGTCGCCGCCGGCGAAGCCCCCGACGGGACGCCACTCATCGAGTGGGATACTACCGCCGATGCCGAGTCGGTCACCGCGCTCCCACCGCTGTCGACCGCGCTCACTGCCCACGCGGGCGTGTCGGTCGAACAGGCCCCCCTCGACGTGACCGACCAGCCGATTGCCGCCGGCGAGACGACGGTGTGGGACGCCGCCGAGGGCGAGGTGCCCAAGCCCCAACTTGGCGGGCCGGCCTCGCAACTGACCGCGTATCCGCTGCCCAACGAGGATTTCGCCAACGACGCGGTGACGATCCAGACCGAGGGCTCGCTCTCTGGGGGTGGGTCGGTCGCACTCGGGGGGTCCATCACGCTTTCCTCGTCGAGTGCGGGCAACATCACCGCCGAAGACCTCTCCCAGAACTGGTTCGAGGCCGAAGAGGGCGGGCTGGTCTTGGAGGGTGACGTCGCGTACGTCCTGACCGCCCGTATCGACCCCGGACAGACGGTCAACGTCTATCAGGCCCGGCTTATCGGCCCCGACCTCGGGCCGGTCCCCGAAGGCATCGACCTCGTGCTCGTCGGTGGTGACCCGACCGACGACACCGGCACGCAATCGCTGACGCGCCTCAAGACGATTCTCTCCGGCGACGGGTCGACGCGCTTTACGGACGTCTCCGGGGAGACGCCTATCGCTTCGCATACGAACACGGCGAACCACCCCCGCGACGTCTTCATCGGTGTGGACAACGGCGATTCGCAGGTCGGGCTCTCGTCATCGGGCGCTGCTCGTGAAATCCAGGCCGGCTGCATCGTTCACACTCCCGAGAACGAATGATGCCACAGGCCCTACTCAAGAGGCGATGGCCGGGAGTCGTGGTATGGTAGACGAAACGCAGTCGCAGGAGGTGTTGCACGAGTCGGAGATTGAACCGGCGTCGATAGACCCACACTGGCGGGCAATAGGTGCGCTTCAATCGCTTGCCGACAACCCGGAGCGGGCGCTACGAATCGAGTCAAATCCGAACCCGATGTACGCGACCGTAGAGGACAGCGAACTGGTGTTTTGGTGCTTTGACTACTCGAAGAAGTGCCAAGTGCAAGACGACGTAACCGAGTCGAAGACGTTCACCGCTGAGAACGCCGCAGACATGGTTCACATCTACGCACACCGCGAATACGGGTTTTCGTTCACCGACCGGGGCGAAATCAAGACCGAACCGGAGCCACGGGGGACGACCCTGCGCTCGTTCGGCAGTGAACAGGAGGCAGAACAGTGAGTTTCTCGCCGTTCCCGTGGCCGGGCGGAAAGGCCGCGCACGTCGAGTGGATTCTCGACCACGTCCCCGAACATACGACGTGGTGTGAGCCGTTCGGCGGCTCTGCGGCGGTGCTGTTCAACAAGCCACGGTCGCACATCGAGGTCTACAACGACCTCGACGGCGACATCGTCCAGTTCTTCGACGTGGCACGTGAGCGCCCCGACGACCTCAAAGAGTGGTGTCGCAGGACGCCGTTCTCTGAGGAGTTGTTCAACCGCTGGGCACCCGCGTACTACCGCGGAGAGCGACCGGACGACGACGTTGAACGGGCCGGTATCTGGCTGTTCCTCCGGTTCACCCAACACTCGGGGAAGGCCGACCACGTCGCCGGGTTCAAGCGCGACTACCCGCGGAAGAAACGCGGGTCGTCGTTCCGCTGGCAGAACGTCGACGCGAAGATCGACGCTATCGCCGACCGTATGCAGGGCGTTTCGATTCAGAGCGGCGACTTCGCCGAGATGATTGCCCGCTACGACACCCCCGAGACGGTGTTCTACTGCGACCCGCCGTACCTCGGGAGTGAGAACAGCTACCGGGTGCGAGACTTCGAACACGGCGACCTCGCCGCCGCCCTCCGGGGCATCGAGGGCTACGCGCTCGTGAGCTACACCGACCGACCCGACGGCTACGTCGGCTGGTTGGAGGAGACTCGCGAAAGCCACCACGAGGGGCACCAAGACGCCAAGCAAGTCACCGAACGACTCCTGATGAACTTCGACCCAGAACGACACCCACGCTTCGTCGACGACAGTCAGCGGACACTCGCGGAGGTCGGTTCTCAGTGAGCCGAAACGATACGTTGTCCACGATTGTCTAGCCGTTCGACCAGCCGCCCGTCTCAATCATGCCCGACGATACATCCGACGAGAGTGACGAGTACGACCCCGAGACCACCTACGTGTTGCACGTCAACCTGACCGACGAGCGCCTGCGCGACCTGCAGCGTGGCGAGCCCCTCACCGTCGGGTTCGACGCCGAGGAGGGAATGCCAGCCGTCGACGTCGTCCTCCATAGCGACCCCGAGGACAACCCCCACCGCGTCCGAGGTGACCTTCGGTGACTGTCCAGATAGACTTCGAAGCATCGAACACCACCGGCGAGTACGGCAATCTTCGCCTCCGGAACCCCGAGCGCGACTGTGACTATGCGTCATGGCCTTTCGTCGCCGATGGACAGGAGGCCGACCGACGGACGGCCGATGGCAATACGACGTGGCACTGGACGAACCCCGACGAGCCACTCGGAGACATCACGCTCGCCCCGTCGCTGAAACTCGACTGGGACGAGGATGGCTTCCACATCTTCGTCCGCGACGGTGAGATAGAACACTGCAGCGACTGTGCCTGTGGGTGTCACCAATGACCGCTCGGCCCTTCGCCGGGACGGGCGAGTCCGACCTCGACCCCGAGGACTACTACATCGACGACGATTTCGACGACTACGCGCTGACGAATCGCTCACCACAGACGTTTCACGACCACTTCGCCCCGGAAGAACAGGCCGGCGTCCGCCTGCGCGGGGCGTTCCAACCCGACTACCGCGTCGTCGACGGGACCGTCGAAGCACAGGACGTCTTCACGAACGGGCGACTCGTCTACGGCCCTGGCGGCGAGGCCGGCCGTCACGAAGTCGCGCTCTCCTCGACGGTCACCACTGGTGAATGGCTCCTCAACTTCCGGTACGAGGAGGTGACGGGCGTCGACCAGTACTGGTTCGTCGACCTCGTCCACGACCCGGCGACGGGCGAGGCGATTCAGTTACGCGGCGATACGGAGTTCGACCTCACGCTCCGCAAGCGCTACGCCGACGGGAGCGAGGACGTCATCCTGCGTGGGGAGTGGCAGTATTCGTGGAACTCTATCGCCGTCTTCGCGGAGTGTCGCATCATCCGGGACAGCACCGGCCACTGGACGGTCGCCACCGACAAAACGGGCGCGCAAGGCGACGTGGTTGACCCGTGGCTACCGTCGAATCCCCGCGAGATACGCTTGGGGTCCGATGCCCCGCCGGGTGGGGCGAACACGGTCGAGAAACAGACGTCGAATCTCTTCGTGAACACACAGAACCCCTACCAGAGCTAATCTACACCCATGCCAGCCGGCCCATTCGACTTTCGTGGTGACACGCTCGCCCCCTACCACCTCCGGGAGGACTGGGGCGACGGGCGGTATCGTAATCGTGACCGAGCCTCCGCGACGGCAGGCCACCAACAGTGTCTCGACGGCGCACACGACGCCGTCGCCGGGCGCGTCCTCGCCGCCCGTGCGCGTCCGGAGTGGGCCGTCTTCGAGGGCGACCCGCTCGTCGACGCGGGGGGCCTGACTCACGATGGCGCATCGCTGGGCCTGGCGACGGCGGCCAACCAGACGATTGGGGAGTGGCGACTGACGGTCCAGTGGCCTCGGACGCCGACGCCGAGTGCGAGCGTGGCGATGGACGTCCTCGCCCGCCATCCTCGGCCCGACCGTGACACGACTGACGACGACACGGACCGCCTCGACCTCCTCGTCAGTGGCGACCAGACCTGCGCGCTCCGGGCGGGTGGCGAGTCGGTTATCGACGGTGGGTGGTCCGCGACTCGAAGCGCCCCACACGTCTATCGGGTGCGTCGCCACCCCGACGGGCGGGTCAGCCTCGCCGTCAACGGCATCCAGCAGGGGAGCGTGCCGGCGGCGACCGTCGGCCCGGTCCGCCCCGGCGTCTGTGGCCTGCGCTTCGCTGGTGCGAGCGGTGCTCGCCAGCGCGTCACTCGCGTGGAGGTTCGCTAATGCCCGCCCGGACGCTCGGCGGCGCGGTCGGCCTCGACGACCAGCCGTTTCACCTGTTCGACGATTTCGCCGACGAGCGCCTGACCGACCGCGCGCGGTCCTACCGGGGCCTGTTCTTGGACGCCCCCTACGAGAACGAACCGGCGAGTTACCTCACCGCCCAGGCCTATCCGACGTGGGGGCGTGTCGCCGGCCGCCCACTCCCGGACGCGCCGGCCGGCGAGGTGGTGTTGAGGAGTGCGACCGGCCTGTCGACGCCGTGTGTCCTCACGCAGGGGGCGTGGACGCTCGACACCGCCGCCGTGTCGGGGGCGTTCACTTGGCGATTCTTCGAGACACCCACCGGACAGGGCTACGCACTCCGCGTGACCCCCGACACGGTCACGCTCGCCCGTGACGACACGGCCGGCGTCGAGGCGGGCCTGACGCCGCTCGTGAGCGACACCGGCTCGAACACGAGTGGTCGGTCGGTCAGCGTCGAGCGGACGCCCACGGGCGCGTTCACGCTCCGCGTCGACGGCACCGCACAGGGAACGGCCACCGACCAGCGCTACTCGACGCCCGCCCGGACGACGCTGCTCGGTGACGGTACGGCAGCCCTGACGCGTCTCGACGTTCGCTAGCCGGCGCATCGCCTGTTGACGACTCACTCACACATCATGCAATCGACGAAAGCCACCGGAGCGACCGCACTGTTCGAGGACGCCGGGACGAACTCGGGGATTTCGCTCTCCGACCGAAGTAAGGACCCACCCGACACCGACGACGCGGCCAACTTCGGGCAGGCCTTCCGCGCCTATGGCCTCTCGAATCGGGTCAGTTTCGGCCTCACCTTCGAGAACTACGACGGCGCGTCGACACCGCCGACTGTCGACATCACGCGCGGAGCGGCCGCTATCGACGCCCCGAGTGCCTTCGCCGCCAAGGCCGGCCGAACCCGACAGGACGTCTCCTACCCGGTTCGCATCCCTGCCCAACCGTCGGTGCCGCTCGAAGCCAACACGCAGAACGAACTCTGGGTCCACCTGCCGTTGACGGGTAACGACGAAGTCCGACTCATCGCTCGGGACGTCGCCACCGACCCCGTCCCGAACCAGCCCGCGCTGAAAATCGGGAGTGTCGACACCGCGACGGCGACGAGTGCGGCCGACGTCACGCTCCACTCGCGCGGGGCGATCCTGAACCTCAAAGAGATCGTCGGCGGCATGACCGACGGCGTCTCCCTACGGAGTTTCGTCGACGGGGATTTCGCCATCAACCAGGCCGGCGCACTCGTCTTCGACTCCTCGGGTGGCGCTGACCTCTCGGATGCGGACACGCTCGGTGGGGATCCACCCAGTTACTACGCCGCCGTCGAGGAGAACGAAACAATCACCGGCGCGTGGACGTTCCAGAACGGGCTGACGACCGCCGGCGACGTCGTCGACGGGGCCGGAAACACGGTCTACGACCACTCGGCGGGCGTCGTCCCGAGCGCCCGGCTGGCGAGTGACGTCGATGCAGCGACGGTCAAGGGTAACGATATCGACACTGACGGCGACGGCATCGTCGACCAGGCCGACCTCGCGGACGACGCGGTGCGACTTGGCGGCATCCAGCCGGGGAACTACGCCCGGACGGACGTCGGCGAGACGTTCGACGACGGTATCTTCATCGACACGCACGGCTTCGGTGGCGGCCCGGCCCAAATCGGCGTGGCCGTCGGCGATAACGACACCGGCCTGGATTCGACGACCGACGGCGAGTTACAGGTCTACGCCAACAACGACATCGTCGGGCGTATCAGTAACGCGACGGGGGCGGATTTCACGACACTCAAGGAGGCCAACGAGCGGGTCGAGACCCGCCAACACGCGAGTGAGACCTATCGGTCCGGGACCGTCCTCATGACGGGGTCGGTGACACTCTCGGGTGGCTCGGGGCGCATCACCACCGGGTCGGCGAACAGCAGGCTGAACGTCGACCTCGAAATCGACGGCTCGTCGGTGTCGGGTGACTGCACGGTCGGGGCGCGACTCATCTGGGATAACTCCGCCGGGAGTCACGATATCGAAATCGTCGAACAGGGCACCGCACAGGACCCCCGCGTTCGATTCACCGTCTGGGAGGACTGACCGTGTTCTGGACGGTCATCGACGCCGGCGCGACGCTGCTCGCACAGGGCTTCGAGAACGGGTTGGGGATGTTCGACCGCGTCGACTCGGCGTACACCTCCACGAATCACGCCCTGCCCGAGTCCGACGGGCAGTTCGGCGCGGGGTTCGACGGGTCGCAGTACTCCCAAGAAGAACTCGCAGCCTACGCCGGGTCGCTCGAACGGGATTTCGAGCCGGGAACGACGGTCCACGTCGCCTACGAGAAGCTGTCGGGCGATGGCGTCAACGTCTATTTTGGCCTGCGCGACGGGTCGTTGCTCACCCGCTATCACCTCGTGCTCTACCCGCGTGGTGGCTCGGGGGGCTACGCCCTGTTCCACAACGACGGCTCGCGGTCGACACTCCGTGATGCGTCGGGGGTGGCCAACTTCCCGGCGGACGCCGGCAACTGGGGGCACATCTACCTGACGTGGGACCCGCCCGCGGGCGACCCGCGTGATGGCGATAGCGACCCGACGGGCGACTGGCTGCTCGAAGTCCAGAACCAGGCTCACGAACCGCTCGTCACCGACTACATCGACGCTGGGGACACGCGGTTGCGCGACGGCGGCCTCGCGTTCGTCCAGTCGGGCGGCAACGGCTGTTTCTGGGACGACCCACAGATTGGCGACCACACCGCCTTCGCCCCAGCGTTCGACCCGCTCCGACACCATGCCGGCCCGGCCGAAATTCACAGCTTCGAGCACGCCGACCTCTTCGCCTTCGGGTCGGCAGACAACCGCCGGCAGTTCCGCTGTTCGAGTGCGCCGCCGACGCTCGGGCAGGCGTTCGTCCTCGCCAACCCCGCCGGGACGGGTTTTTCACAGGTGTTCAGCCGGCCCGATGGAGCGGTGACCGACCAGCGCCACACGCTCCCCAACTACCACCCCGACGGGACGGTGGCGGATATCTACCTCCGGGCCGACCAACTCCAAGGTCGCCAGGACGTCTACTACGCGGCGGCGGGCGGTGACGATTACCTCCGCTTCGAGACGCGCTATGGCGAGGACCGCCTGCGCGTGTTGACCAGCGTCACCGGCACACCCAGTGTCGAGTTCGACAGCGACGACGGGGCCGCACCCGGCCTCTCCGGCGACCAGTGGTATCGACTCCGGAGTGACCGAACCGTCGCTGGTGATGACGTCAGGCTCTCGCTCGACCGGGTCGCCACCGACCGCTCGGTCCTCGGGTCGGTCGTCGACGTGACGGTGAGCGTCCCGAGTGCGCTCGCCGGCAACGCTGGCGTCGGTCTCGGTGGCGCACAGAACACCGCGACGACCGACGCGACGTTTTTCTTCGCCGACTGGGCGCTCGCCTGACGCCGGCCGTCGACGCGCAGACTCACGCCCACGCCGCCGTGCTCGCACAGCCCGCCGACTAGTGCCGTTCCTGTCCCTTCATGACAACGTTCAACCCCGAGAACTTCCCCGAGACGCCCCGTGCCGCTCGTGACGACGATATCCTGTTGCCCACACAGGGGACGTTCGACAACGCGTGGCACCGCCCGCTCAACCACAACTTCGACCGGATTGCGACACAGATTGCGACGCTGCAATCGAACAGTCGCACCTCCGAGGAGTTCACCGCGGCTGTCGTCTCGCTACTCACCAGTGGCGTCGACGCCGCGACTATCGACGCCCTCACCGCCACCTCACTCGACGGCCCGCTCACCAGCGGCGCAACCGTCACGTCGCTCGTGGGACCGAATCTGAGCGTTCAGGCGGGGAAACTCGCCGCGACACAACTGTCCGATTCGGACGTCGTCACCGCGGTCGAACAGGCGGGCGCTATCACCCTCTCGGGCGACCTCGACATTTCCGATAGCTTCCTCCGGAACGTCGAAGGGATTTATTTCACCGGCGATAACACCTACGACTCGCTCTATATCCAAGGTAACACCCTCCGTGTCGAAGACCAAGCGAGTAATACCACCCTCTTGGAACTCGACACGAATGGCGTCAGAGCGCCGAACACACTCGTCTCGGACAGTCGTGGGACGCTCGCGGCCGAAGGGGCGACGGACGTCACGGACTTCGTCTCCGGCGCGGCGGCCGACGGGGAACTTCCGACCGCCGACGGGACGGGTGGCGTCGCGTGGGAAGCACCGCCCTCGGGAGGCACGTCGGACACGCGGGTCGACCTGAGCGACGGCACGACGACCGTGAGCGGGCCGTCAGAAGCGACGTTCGCGGCGACCGATGCAGCGGACGTAGCGGTCGCCGACGACGGTGACGGGACCGCGACGGTCACCGTCTCCGCGAGTGTCGACGACGACGCAATCACACCGTCGTCGGTCAACGACCTTCAGTATCCACGAACGAGTGGGATAGCGAGTCGCATCGAAGGCACCTCCGAGACGGTCGAGTTGCCGGCCGGAGAACACACCGTCGACAATCCCATCACGCTCACGTCAGGCGTGACTATCCGCGGGAACAACGCCGTCCTCGTCCCGCAGAACGACGGCCACCTCTTCCACGCAGACCAAGTCGACAACGTCACCGTCGAGAACCTCGTCGTCCACGATAAGAACGCCGTCACGACGGGCGACTCGGCGGCCGTGGCGTGTGACTCGTGGCGGGACTGCCAGGTCACCGGCGTCCGGGTCCGAAACTACGCGACAGGATTCCGGCTTCGCACGACTGTCAACTCACACAGCACGGAGCGAAGCAACTTCCACAACCTCACGACGCTGTTCTGCCGCGTGCAGGACATGCTCATCACCGACTCCGTTCAGGACAACTCGTTCACGAATCTCACGTTTTGGTCCGACCCCGGAACCGGGAACGGTGGGGGGCTGAAGATGGACCGGACGCAGGGACCGGTCACCGGCCAGCACGGCGGGAACAAGTTCGTCAACCTCAAGATCATCGGCCCGCCGAACTTCGGCCTCGAACTGACCAACTGGGATCAGGCGTGGTTCCAGAACGTCGTCATCGACGGAATCGACAACAACCACGGCCTCAACATCAAATCTGTCGGCGTCGCGCCCAAGCAGCTGTATTTCCTGAACCTCTGGAGCAACGTCAACGGGAATCTCGGCGTCCGCATCAACGGAGCGCCCGGAGCGGTCATCGAAGACCTCCAGATGGTGAACGTCGCCATCGGCGCGAACACGAACGAGGGCGTCAAGATGGGCCACGTCAAGGATTCGGTGTTTCAGAACGTCATCATCCACGACAACGGCCGCGAGGGCATCAAGTTCAACGGCCCGGTGACGAACTGCCGGTTCACCGACGTGGTGTTCCGCGACAACTCGTTTTTCTCCCTCGACCACAACGGCAACGGGACGGACAACACCTACCGTGGCTGTTCGTTCCCGAGTGGCGTCAACGTCGGCACGCGGGCGGTCGTCAACGACTGGGGGCTGACCGCCGGCCCGCCCGACGAGACGGGCGACTGGCTCGGCGAGGGCTTCGAGGGCTTGCAGGTGCGTGATACCGTCGACGGCGTCAACTACGCCTACCGCGGCGGGTCGTGGTTCCCGGTCTCGCCGGTCTACAAGGGCGCGACCGCCCCCGCTGACGACGACCTCGTCTGGGTGAATGGACCGTGACGGACTACTACATCGGCCCGGCTGGCGACGACTCGGCGGGCGACGGGTCGGCGAGCAACCCGTGGTTCACGGTCACCCACGCACACCAGCAACTCACTGCTGGTGACCGTCTACTGGCGTTTGGCGGCGTCTACAGCTACGACGCGGCCGGTACCCAGAACATCAACAACCAGAACGGGACCGCCTCGAATCGCTGTACGTTCACGAACGTCGACGGCGAAACACCGATTCTGGATTTCGGCGGCGACACGGGCGGTGACTTCAACTCCTTCGCTGATGGCGGTCTCGACGTCCGCGAGGACTACTGGACGGTCTCGGGAATCACGGTTCGGAACAGCCCGTACGTCGGGTTTCTCTGCCGGACGGGCACCGACATGGTCGTCGAGGACTGCGTCGCTCACGACTGTGCGATTCCCGGCTTCTACGTCATTTCCTCGGCCGGGACGACCGTCCGCAACTGCACGAGCTACGACAACACCGAGGACGCCGGGAACGCCGACGGGTTTCAGGCGACGTCCGGAGCGAGTGACGTCCTGTTCGAGGGCTGTGCGGCCTACGGAAACGGCGACGACGGGTTCGACCTGTTCGAGGCGTCGAACGTCACCCTCCGCGCCTGTCGAGCACACGACAACGGCATCGGCGGCGACGGGAACGGCTACAAACTCGGTGGTGAGGATGGCTCTGGGAACAACACTGTCGAGCAGTGTCTTGCCTACCGGAATCCGGGATACGGCATCGGCGACAACATGCCGACGGGCAACGGACGGACCTACCTTCCGGTCACGATCCGGAACTGCACCGTCTGGAACAACACCGGGAACGGCGTCGAACTCTACAGCGACGTCGGTCACGAGGTGTCGAACACGCTCGCGTGGAACAACGCGTCGGCGTTTTCGTACTCGAACCCCTCGACGGTCACCGAAAATACGAACTCGTGGACCGAGTCCATCGGCGACCCGCTGTTCGCCGACACCTCGGTTGATGCTAGCGGCGTCCCGACCGACCCGGCGACGTTTCTCACGCTCTCGGCGGGGAGTCCGGCCATCGACGCCGGGACTGCGTTCGACGAGACGTTCGTGGGAAGCGCCCCAGAGATCGGCGCGAAAGAGTTCCCGACGGTCAGGCTCTACGACGCGACCACCAGCGCGTGGGTGAGTGCGAGCGTGAAGACGAACGACGGGTCCGGGTGGAGTTGACCGTTGCCGCCATCGGTGCTGACGAGGCCGGGCGGACGCTAATCAGTCTCCAGGCAGTGCTTAATACAATCGAACTGCAATGTATAATCCAATGCCAGTTCGGGACGCTATCCGGAGGGTCGCACAGGTGCTCGGGGCAACGGACGGGGCAGAGTCCTCCCAGTCCTCTGGAGACGCCCTCAACCTCTTTGCAGAGACGTGGTGTGAGGAGTGCCACTCCTACGCTCGCGTCGACATCCTCGACGTCCACACGGGGTTCGACGAGCACACCGGGTCGTGTCAGTGCGAGGAGACCCGTGTCCACGCGAGTCTCGAACCGCTTTCCGAACAGAGGTAGCGCGCTTGCCGTCTCCGGTGGCCGGTGCCTCCTGGGTTTACAGACAGCCGTTGACGACCTCCGCACCCCTCAGCCATGGCTTCCGAGCAAATCACGATTACCGCGACCGATAGCGACGGCACCGTCCTCGAAACACTCGTCCTCGACGTCTCGACCGAGACCGATATCTCACTGACCGCCGGGTCACTGCCGGACTCTGGTGTCGGTCAGGGTGGCTACGGCGACGCCATGTGGGGCGTTTGACACCCACTGCTCAAGAGCGCCGCCGGCCCGTCGTGAGATAGCGAGGGCCGATTGGAACCCACACGGCCACACAAGAGCCCCTTCGGCGGGGGCGTCCGGCCCGACCCCGCCAGTGCTACCAGCTACCCATGACTCCAGACACCAGACACGGTATCCAGTTCGACCGCACCGTCCACGCCGTCGACGACCTCGGTTGGTCGCCCGACGGTGACGAGCCAATCGATGTTCCGACCGACGACGGCCTGCTCATCGAGGTCCCGCCCGGCGAGTACGTCTTCGAGGGCTCGGGGTCCAAACACGGCCCCGTCGACGGGACGCTTCGACGCTGGGGGATTCGCGGCACGGGCGACGACCCGGCGGACGTCGTCGTCCGGTCGGATGGCCCCTCCACGCGGTTCATCAACAGTTCGTTCGACAGCGAGGGCATTCTCGTCGAGAACCTCGCGTTCGACAACGGCGACTCCTGGACCGGCGGGGACATCGGCAACGCGCTTCGCGCTCGGGACGGCATCGAAGTCCACGACGTCGACCACCTGGGCCGGTCGGGCGCGGAACCGTTCTGCCGGTGGTCGCTCATGCCGCTCATCGGCGAGCCCGGCGGTGAGGGGACTATCGAGCGCTGGCGGAAGACCGGCCCCTCCATCTACGTCGGGCACGGCTCCTCGGACGGCGGCGGGGGTGTGTTCAACCGTCACGAGGGGCATCTGACGTTCCGGGAATGCCACGTCGCCAACCAGGGCGGTGACGGCGGGCTCTACACCGGGAAGCACCCCGGCACGATCCGCTTTGAGGATTGCGAGTTCGAGCACAACGACATGGCGGTCATCCGGTCGGCCGCCGGGTCGGAACTGCACGACTGCACCGTGGTGATGGACTGGGAGAACGCACACCCCGACAACCTGCTCGCCTCAGAGATACCCGAGGCGGTTCGGGAGGTCTACAACGCCCACCGCAAGCCGTTCGACGACACGAACAAAGGCGGTCCTATCGAGGAGGACCAACCGACGGGCGTCAACGGCGTCTACTTCTCCAGCGCCCAGTTCGGGAAGTCCGGCGGCGGCATCTACGGCTGTACCGTCGAGATTCGCTCGGTCTATAGCGACCGCGGGCAGGCGGCCATCTGCATCAACAACTCCGACGGCGACGTCGAGATTCACGACACGGTCGTGGTCGTCGACGTCGACGGCCTCCCGGCCATCTGGTGTCGAGACCCCGCCGACCAGCGCCTGTCGAATCACACGCCGCCCCCCGACGATGCGTGGAACGTCGACCTGCGGAACGTGACCGTCAGCGGCGACGGTGATGGCGACGGCCGGGCGGGTATCGTCCTCGAAAATCGCCACGAGTCGCGGTTGGAGGCCGTCGATGTAGCCATGCCGAACGCCCCACAGGGCGTGGACATCGGTGACTCTCGTGGCGTGGTGCGGACCGACGGGGGGACGGACAGCGGCGACGGCGACGACAGCGAGGAGACGATAGACACGCCCATGGACCTCACGTTCACCAACGACACCGACAGCACCGCCTTCTACTCGTTTCGCGCCGACGGGGTGACGCCTCCCGACTCGGTCTCAGAGGCCGGGGGGGTCCGCTCACACAAGGACGACGACGGCGGGGGCGGGATTCTCGCACCGAGAGAGACCCACACCTGGCGTGTGGTGAGTTCGCCGGGGAACTGTTCGACCGCCCCGACCCGTGGCGACGGCGTGGTCGTGACGGTCGGGGGCGACTCACTCGGCGAGGTCTCCCCGATGAGCACGCCCGACTACGAAGCTCTCGCCGAGTCGTGGGGCTACTCCCCAGCCGATTTCGAGCGCGACGATTCGGGAGACACACCCGACGGCTCTGGCGGGGACTCTGGCGGGGACTCTGGCGGGGACTCTGATGGCGACGAGCGCGACGGTGACGGTGACGGTGACGCAGGGGGCGAAGAAGAGGAGACCGAGCCACCGGCCGGCGATGGAGCCGACGACACGACGGGCGTCAGCCCCGAGCGAGTCGCCGCTCTCGAAGCGACTGTCCAAGACCTCACCGCGCGCGTCGACGCCCAGAGCGAGGCGCTCACCGCCGCCAAGACGGCTCGCAGTGAGTTGCAGGCCGACCTCGACGAGGCCGAGGCCCGACTCGACGATATCGAAGCCGACGGGTGGCTTCGCCGCCGGCTCACGGCGCTGTTCGGCTGACCGACGTCGACGACGACCCTGCGAGACTCCTTTTTCAGCGGAACTCCGGTGTGCTATCTGAACGTACAGTGGCGACGCTGGCCGGTCGTCGACCCCTACTCAAGAGGAGGTGGCGAGACGGTAGAGTCGTATGGCACGACTCACCTGCGCCCACAGCAACTGTGGGACGTTCCTGATGGACGACGCACTCGTACAGCGGCTCAAGCGGACCGGTGACCCGTTTTACTGCCCGGGTGGCCACGAACAACACTTCGATGGCGCGTCGCCCGAAGCGAAACTCCGTGAGCGCATCGCCGAGTTAGAACAGGAGGTCACGCGACTCACCGAGCGCGCCAAGAACACACGCGAGCAGTTGTTCGACACCTACGACGAACTCCGCGACGAGCGCGCGCGACGCAAGCACGTCGAGGCGCTGTACCTCGCCGGTCAAGAGGGTGTCGTGGAAATCACCGACGACGTCTACCGCTGGGTGTGCCCCTGTGGCGCATCGTGCCGGACGGATTTCGAGACGCGTGGTGAGGCCTACGGCGCGTACGACGACCACCGTGGCCGAGACGCCTGTGACGAGACCGAGCAGGTGGTGGCGTGAATCGCCGTCAGTTCCCCGACGAAGCGCGCGAGAAAGCCACCACCATGTCACCGCGCGAGGCATTGCAGACACAGGTCCACAGCGCCCTGAACAACACGATTCCTGCCGTCGCTGCGCTGTGGTCAATCGAGCGGGCGCTGGCGGTCGAAGACGCGGGCGGCAGTGTCGATTGGGACCGCGTCGAAGACGACCTCTGGAAGGCAGCCGAAACGGTGGGGTTCGCACACACGTACGTCCACGACGACGCCGGTGTCATCGAGCAGTGGCTCCGGCTCGAAGACCACCCCAGCGACGGGCCGAAACAGGTCAGCGAGGAGTTGCGCGAGCGCCCACCGATGCAGCTCCTCGACGACATCCAGAAACTCGCTGCAGACCCTGACTCGAAACTGCGCCCCGAAGACCTGGCGACGATAGCGAGCAACGTCAACGACCGCGAGACGATGGGACTGGCAGCCGAGTCCTGCCGAGGCGAAGGAGCGCCCTCTGAGGGCTCTGTGGCCACGTCGGTGACTGAAGACATCACACAACCGAACGCGGTCTCGGATGACGTGTGGGAGTCAGTGGGGCCAGTGAGCAAGCGGTGGCTCTCCGAGGAGGCGATGGGCAGCCGCATCGCCACACCGGACGGCCTACAGCCAGTCAGCGGATTGGGGAGTAGAGCCATCGCGGACTACGCCCACGCGTGGCGGTCCCGGTCGGGTGGTGACCGATGACCGAGGAGACGCACCCAGACTATCCCTGGGCGGCGCGGGAACTCGTGATCGACCACGCCGACGAGCGGTTTCGAGAGAAACTCGACGAGCACGGGTCCGGAAAGAACTGGCTCGGAGATAACCCGGCGTGGCACGCCGACGATGCGGCCGAGAAACTGAACGAAGCGGCCGATGCGCTGGAGGCCGGTCACACGAAGACGGCGGTCGTCCGATTCGGCGATGCACTCAACCGGATGGCGATGGCCACCGAGATAGCGACACTGGGGTTGATTGACGATGAGTGACTGCGCTATCGAGAACGTCATCACGAATGTCGCGGAGTTTCAGCCCGACCCGTTCAGCGAGCCGAAGATGGTTCGCCACTTCGTCTGTGGGGACTGCGATGCTTCGTTGGAGACCCAGCCCATCCCGCGCCACCGACGCATCGGGGGGCGACGATGAGTGACGACCAGACCCAGACAGCCGGCACCGACTTTTCAGAAGAGGCGGTCAAGACGATGAAGGCGGCCATCCAGAACAGCATCACTCAGTACGAGGCTGCAGAAGACGGCTCCTCTGAGGCCCGTCGCATCGAGCAGGGGTTGCTCAGAGACATTGCGCGTGTCTGTGATGCCTACGACGTCATCGGCCCAGAACAGCGACTCACGCTCGCTGTCGAAGCCTTCCGACGCGTCGCCTACGAAAACGCCGAATCCGCCGTTGCGACGTTCGCCGAAGACCTGAACGCCCAGATGCGACTGTTTGGAGGTGAGCGTGGCGATGAGTGACGCCACCTGTGAACTCCCGACAGCGGCGCTCGGGAAGCTCTCTCAGGCCTGCGAGACGGCGAGCGACGCGGTCGGGGGCTTTCATGTCGTCGCCGGAGTCCACCCATCGCCGTGCGACACGTGCGGATCGGCTGCCGTCCGCGTCTTGGACGTTATGAACGTGCGAAACAACACCGACAGCCCACAGCGAGTCTGTGGGTTCTGCGGAGACTGGAGGGGCCGATGAGTATGCTACGAACGGCGATAGGGCCGGTTATCGGCAGAAAGCAGACCGCGGAGTGGTGCCATGAGTAACGGGTTCCACCCTGCTGCGATGAAGGGCAGGATGTCGAGCATGAGCAACACGCTATTCATGGCTAAACTCGCCCGCATGGAGCGGGGGAAGAAAGACCGTCTACTCGACCGCTATCATCCGAACCGAGACAACATCCCGTGGGGCGAGCTGCATGACCACTGGATGCGGTTGTGGGAGAATCCTGAAGCGTTCGAGGGGGCCGAGTTTGACCAGTGGCGAGAGACGCCGTGGTTGACTATCTTCCAGCTTGGCGTTCTGTTCGGCATCGACTATGAGCAGGCATACCCGGAGGGGAGAAACGATGAGTGGCCGATTCCGAAAGATGAGCGCCATCCGGGGGCGAGTGGCGATGACTGACCCACGGGGCGAGATGAAGCCGTTTATCAACAGAGGACAGGCCGGAGTGTGGTGCCATGAGTGACGATGATGACCCCTCCGGCGAGGACGACCGCGTCATATCCGGAGAGTGGGATGGAACGGGCGTTCCTGCGTGTAACACGTGCCGCGCCCCACTTTCGTTGTCGGAAGTCGCCAACCCCGAAACCCACCAGTGCGAGCGAACTGCTGAGGAAGCGGTGCGCATCGACCGAGTTGGTGAGAAATTCGACCGGATGTGCGACCTCGTTGACGAAGAGAATGCTGAGACAGGACACATCACATCCAAGTCACACGGACTGGATGTCGTGCTCGAATATGACATTGGCACCCCTCGGCACATCATCGAAGACCGCGCGGCCCGGCTTGCCGACTCCGAAGGTGCTGATGAGGTGCGGACACGTTTCGGGATGTACGAATCGCAGCTCGTCCTCGAATACCACGACGACGTGTTCGTTCTACCGGAGAGTGGCGATGACTGACCTACAAGACGAGATAACATCACTTAGCCGCCGCGAGGATGGCGATGGGTGACAACCTCACAGAGTGTATCGGTGAGGACGAGGGGTTCCGTTACGATCCGGACCGATACGACCCGGCCGAGACGAATACTCACTGTCTCGACTGCGGCGAGCGCTTCGACATGCGCGGAGACAACATCACAGTGCTGTGGACATGTACGACCTGCGAAAAAACGGTGCTGGTCCGATGACTGACCACTCAAAGTGCGTCCCGCTCTGCGGGGCGACCAAAGCCTACGGCGACCGAGTGAAGCGCCGCCACCATTCGCCGCTGTGCCCCGCGAGGAACGCCGATGAGTGACCTCTCGCTGCTCGCCGCTCACCTGCTCGCCGATTTCCCACTTCAAAGCGACCGGATGGCCGCAGAGAAACTCGACGACTGGGGCGTGCGCCTCGACCACGTCGCAGTCCATGCCGTGACGACCGCGCTCGCTGTCGCGCTCACGAAAGGGGTCGACCGCCGACTCCCGCTGTTCGTCGCGGCAGTAGTCACGACACATTACGGCATCGACACGCGGCGCTGGGCCGGCCCGAAAGACGGCTTCGAGGCCTACCCGCTCGCAGTCGACCAGACACTACACGTCGTCGCATTGGCGACACTCTCGGCGGCCGTCTACGGCGAGTGACGGCCCCGGAGTGACACTGTTGTCCTGCACCGAGGTAGTTTCACCGTGGGGCGAGCGTTGACACCCCTCCCGGGGAGAGTGGTGTGTGGGGATGGACCACTCGGACTGACTATCGGAACGTGTGCTTTTCCGATTCTATCGCTCGGTGTCGCCTTCCAGCACCCCTCTGACGGCAATCGAGCGAGTATCGGAAGAATCGGAACGGACACGAGAACCGATTATACAGTCCCGTGTGTCCACTCCAGATGCCCACACAGGCATCGGGCGGCTGCCCACCTCCCACCCCTTCAGGGGAGCATCCCACGACCCTCTACTCAAGAGCGCTTCGTGGCGAGTGACGGTATGGCAAGCGACAGCGAACCGTGGTGGTCACAGTCGAATCCAGGCCGTGATAAGAGGATACGCACGCAGTTAGAAACCACCGGCACAGACCACGTCAATCTGGTAGCGGTGACCTATGGCGTCGGCGGGCCGGAAGGCGATACGCTTGACGAGCGAGAGTACGACTATCTCTGCGTGCTCGACGCCACCGGCGTTGACGAGCACGGCGACCCGCTCGTCGTCGGGGTGCCTGCTGGGGCTGTCTTGGATGCAGACGCGCTCGTGACGATGAGTGATACGGAAGCACGCCGACACGGCGTGTTGCCAGACTACGCAACCCCTGTCGATGAGTGACACCACAACCCCACAGTTTCGAGTCGAACAACCCGGCGACGAATACGAACTCGTCCCGCAGTTCCAACCGAGCCGTCTGGAGGGCGCGGCGGCCACCCACTACACGCAGTTGCGGGCGAGTCACGGCGACCGTGAGGGGGCGCTCATCGTTCCCAACCACATGACCCAACACGTCGAGCGCGGCGCGACAATCACCGTCTCACGCTATCACGGCCTCTGGGACGAATGGAGCGGCGGCCCCGTCGAGGTCGGCGGCGAGACGAGGGTGCGGGCAAACTACGGCCCGTCGGGAGTCGCGGGTGTCGAAGACGACTCAGAGGGCACTGTCGAGTATATCCAGCCGGTGGCCGGCGTCGACCCGTTCGACGTGCCGGTCGCCCCCGGCAGCCCGCTCTCGAAGATGCACTCTGGTGGTGCTTGTGACTGTGGAAACGCGTGGTGGCGACTCACCACCACCGACGGCGAGCCGACCGCCGAATGCATCGAGTGTGGACGACCACCCGACGACGAGCCGGTCGAGGAGTGGGTCGCCGTCGGTGCCTACGGGAGCGTGAAAGCGACCGGATTCGACACCGAGCAAGCGGCGTTCGACTGGCTCGAAGCACGCGACGATTTTACCGGTGTCGCCGAACCGGCGAGTGAGCACGATCTGGAAGCTGATTGGAATGAGTGATGAAGGCAGGCCAGAACAGAACCACGAGACCGTGTTCGTCGTGGTGCGGTACGGGGCCGATAGCAGCAAGCCCCTCCGAGCGTTCAAGTCGAAATCGGCAGCGGACGTGTGGCGCGAGAAACACGTCTCCCAGTTCGATGAGTTGGGCGAGCGAGACAGCTTCGAGTATCACATCGGGATGGGAGCGAAAGCAACGTTCAGAGTCAGAGAAGTACCACTTGAGACTGTCGGAGAGAAGCGTGACTGACCCAACAGATGGCCCTGGGGGTTGGCGCGACGGCCCCGACGACTGGACGCCGGAGAAGTACGGCGGTCGCACGTTCCCCATCGGGCCGCTCGGCACCCACGACGTCGGGCCGTCGCTCGTCGCTATCGGGTTCTGTCCGTTGTGCCACTCCAACGCCCGCGGAACGACCGCCGAGCGTGGCATCTTCGACTGCCCACGGTGTACGATGTTCTGGTACGACGAGCGCGTCGGCGAACAGTCGTACAGTCTGGAGGACTTCGCCCATGCCGGGTGATGCAGACGGGCGCGAGAGGCGGAACACGGCCGCGGTCAATGCGAGACGGGTGTCTTGCACGACACCGACGAGTGTGACGTGTGCGGCGATGAAACGCCACTCGACGGCGAGAACGGCATCAACCACGGCGGACAAGTCCTCTGTGGTGACTGCTGGGACAAACCCGTCAAGTTCCGCGTCACCTGCGAGGCCCGTGGCTGGGAGATGTGCGACTTCGAGCACGAAGTTCAGCGCAACGAACTGAACCGCTATCAGGTCCGTCAGAACGCCGAGATGCACGCGAACAACCACGAGAACGAAAAGCGCGTGTTCGAGGACGAGATTCACGAGACCACCGTTGAGGAGGTTCCTGTTTCCGATGGCTGACGACAGACTCGAAGCAGGCAACTAACGGTCCCGTAGCTCTTCTGGACTGCTATGACCCTTTCAGAGCGCGTCGTCCGCATCGTCGAGCTCCAGACGACCACAAAGCAACGCGACACCGTCGCCGAGCACGTCTTGGTCCGCATCCTCTCGCGGTCAATCACCGACCCCGACAGCGCGCGGGATGCCATCGCCACCGCGGTCGCTGATGGCCGCCTCGTCGAGCGTGACGGTCGCTACGCCGTTGGAGACCCATCGTCGTAGACGGCCGGTCGGCCTACGGACTGGGATAACGGAGATTATCGACACGCGTAGTCCCACACAACGAGATTGCAAGGCGGTTCTGCGGGGGGAGTTGCCCCCGCGACGTTAGTATCGTGACATGGAGTGTATGAACGGCCGAGCACCGCCGGGTGCGAGAGGCGTTGAAGGGGTAGGGCGCGAGGCGTCACGCGCTGCGTCGGCCGTGGAGCCCACGCTATCTCGTAAGAGCGAGGAGATTCACTAAAACCTTTCTGTTATCTGATAAGTATGCGTTGAAATGAGAAGCCTGCAGGTGCGGCCCGAAGTCAACTTCGGGTCCTTTAACATGGTTGCGTGTGTGGCTCTCTCATGGTCAGCGAAGCGGGCGGGATGCTGCAGCTTTGCACACCGGAGTCGCGGGCAGCGGTCGTTCAGGCACTTCTGGGGACGACCGACAGCGACGGCCTCTCGGTGAGCGAACTCGCCAGTCAGACTGGCTACTCGGCGCGGACCGTCTCACAGCAGCTATCCCTGTTGGCGGAGTTGGGCCACGTCGACTGTGAGCGTGTTGCCTCCGAACGTCGCCACTCACTCACCTCACACAAAGTCGACGAGACGATCCAGCGCCTCGACGTCCTCGCACTCCACGCCGGCCGAACCGCTGCAGAACGCGAACTCCACGCCATCCGAGAGTTCATGGCGAAGTAACCACCACCCTGGTTTCTTTCTGTCAATTCTTACAGCACTTCTTTAGCAAAATTTTTCGAGAACGCGCGACGTGGTGTATGTATGGCAGAAAGCCTACTCTCGACGATGCTGCGTGAGGAACCAAAGTACATCGGCCTGCTGTTCCTCGCAGCGCTTTCGGACTGCAAGCCAAGTTTCGGCGGTGCGACCGGGAACGTCGGCCCGTAGTTACCGCTCCGAAAGCTGGGTGCCGAGGTCATGTGCCCACTCTAACTGACCATTGTACCGGACCGGAATGTTCCCCGACAGCCCGAAGTATTCGGTGAGTTCCTCGGCAGTGACCGTTATCGACGTGATACGGCCTGCATTGAGACAGCGTGGTGGGCTCGTCCCGATATTCGGTGAATGAGTCGTTCCTAACGGCCACTTTCGTGTCGGGTATCCGTAGAACGTCATGTCGAACGCATCACCAGAGCGAGTGAGCGTGATGCTGTGTGGTGTTGCGCCCTCGGTCGTCGCAATCGTCGCGTTCCCGTCTCCGACAATCGAGTACTGCGTCGCCGTCGCCAGGGTCTCGCGCAACACCGCTAACGCACCGGCCAGGGAGAACCCAGCCGTCAACAGTCGGGCGGCCTGAATGCCGATTCGCGTCGCCGAGTCGTTCGCCACCGACGCCAGCGTGACCAGCCCGCCGACGGCCCCGGCGTCGAGGAGCGCCCGGCCCTGTTGATAGGACCGACAGGCGTTCAGGATGAACGCCCGCGCACCGAGCGTGTCGAGCGTCCGTGCATCCAACGACCCATCACGACACTGCAGCCCCTCGTCGGTGACGTGCCCGACGAAATGCACGAGACTCCGGTCGGCTTCGAGCACCGCTCGCGTCTCCGCGACGGTCAGCCCCTCGTGGACGGTGACGTCCATCGCCAGGAGGTCTCGCACCTCGTAGATGTCGCCCACCGACCGCTCGGCGGCCATCGACTCGTCGTTGACGATAACCGCAATCTCGACCGGGCCATCACCCACGGGGTCGAGTTGCCGACGACAGGCTGCTGGCGTCGGCGTCGACGCCCCCAGCGGGATGCCCGGCCCCAACCACGCGTGTTCGATGCTCTCCACGGGCGGTGGCGTCACAATCGGGACGTGGCCGCTCGCCGAGTGACTCGGCCGCGCTTCGCCGTCGGCCGGTAACTCGACCGTCCGGACGTGACCGAGGTCGTACACCCCAAACGGGAGGTATGGAACGTGCTCGGCGTGCGGGGCGAGGTCGGCCGTGAGTTTCCACTGTGGTATCGCCCCCGTGTCGGCAAGCGCCTCGTAGTCGACGCCCAGATACGCATCGAGGCGCTGGACGCGGTCGGCGGCATACAGCGTCTCCGGGTCGGGCGAGAGGAGGTCGGCGACCGCGTCGTGACCGGCGAGCAGGGCCGGGAACTGCCCCGCACTCCGGACGTGACAGTCCAGCGTGAACACCTGTTCGAGCAGGCGACGGCAGCCCGACTCGAAGCGTGCGTGGGCGACGTCGTCGACGACCGTCTCGTCAACCGGGCCGCGAATCGGGATGGACTCTGCCCCGACGTGCAGTGCCGGGTCGCCGGGCGTCACGGGCGCGTCGAGATAGTAGGCGAGTGAGGCGACCGGCAGGACGTACCGCCGCTCTTCGGGCACCGTGAGGTGGATCGGCCGGCTGGTCCGTTCGAGCCCCTCGGGAGCGTTGAAATGCCGCTCGGCGTCGACGACGTCGAGTGCGGGTGGAAAGCCACGGAGCGTGGGCCACGAGCGCTCCGGTGAGGTGGTTTTGAGCGCCGACCCGAAACACGAGAGCGCCCGCATCAGGTCGCGTGGGTGAGCACTCGTCTCGACGGTGGCGTGGGGCCGTTCGTGCAGCGAGCGAAGGCCGATGTCGATATGGTCTGCAGAGGTGTGGATGATGCGCGCCCCATCCTCGAAAACGGTCGTGAGCGTGCCTGTAACGTGGAGATAACAGACGATGCCCAGCGATTGGACCTGCAGGACGTACTCGCCTGCCTCGGCGTCGAAGCGCTCGCGGTGAGTCACCTGCGTGAGCGGGTCGCCCGCCCCCGTCCGGATGACCACCTCGACGGGTTTGGGAACCGAGAGCCGCCCGGTATCGACGCGCCAGCCCGAATCGAGTGGGTAGGGACACCACGCCGTCGTGTGTTCGATACACGACGTCGCGCCATCCGCTCCGAGCAGCGCCCGCACACCCTCGGCGACGTCGTGAAGCCGTAGCTCCGAGCGAGCGCCGGGACACACCAACTCCGCAGTTGGTTCCCGCGGCCGGTCAGCGGGGCGCATTTCGATACCTGAAGGGGGCGTCAACCATCTGTCGTGATGTCAAGTGGGTGCCACTGTGACTTGGTAGTACCGTCTTGAAGCACCCAGCGCTGTTCGGGCGTGTCAAGCCCCGGCTCCCAGCGCAAGCGCACTTCGGCATCGACGACGTCTCGAATCGGCTCCAACGTCGCCGTCGGCGTCGGTAGCCCCGAGCCGAAGAAGGCGACACCACGAGACAGCGTCACCTCCGACCCAATCAGGCGGCAGAAACTCGCCACCTCGTCCGGGCTGTTGTCGTCGAGTAACGGTCGCAGCGTCAGGACGCCCACCCGTATCTCGCTTGGCGACGGGTCAACCCCGTCACGGACGCCCGCCAGCCCGTCGTAGATATCGGTTCGGAACGCCCGCAGCCACGATGGAGGTGGCGGGCGCTCGACACCCCCGTCACAGTGCATCGCCGCCGACCCCCGCGCATCGCCGTGGCGAACGATGGCTGTCTGGTCGTCCGGGACCGACGAGGGGAGACAGGCGTCGACCGCCGCCGCGTCCAGGTCGGCCGTCGCCAACACGCGCGGCCGAGGGCCATCGCCGAACAGCTTGCGGGCGAGTCCACACAACACGTCCTCACCGACGGCCCCGCTCACCAGGATGCGGCCACCGCTCGCGTGGAGTGACTGCAACGCTTCCTCGACGGGATGGGCAACGTCGTCAGCGGGGGCCGAATTCGGCACCGAGTCGGTCATGGAAAACCTTGTTGCAGGTAGACAGGTGGCGAGTATTTATGCATACGGGTCGCGTCGACCGCTTCTCGACTCGGTGACCAAGCCGAGCGACTACAGACCGCCATCATCCCTCACCTTCGACCCCCTGGTCCGGGACGTCCGAACACGGCAGGTGTTGGGGCAGGTTCACCTTCCGGTCGCCACAGACCGGACACGTCGTTCCCGGTGCCTGGTGGTGGGTACACTCCTGTCGGATGTGTTTCCCAGCGGTCGAGCGGTTGATACCGATTTCGGCGGCGATCTCTCGGATGGCCCACCCCCGTTCGACGAGCGTGGCGATTCGAGCACACTGCGCGGCGCTCACGTCGGTCACTGACCCTCACCACCGAAATCCAACAGAATCGTCTTACAGACGGCGTCTTCGACGGCGATAGCGAATCCAACCTGTTTGGCGGCGTTCCACCGGACCACCTCGTCGGGTTCGCTGTGGTCGAGTGAGGCCGGGACCGGGTCGGTCGCAGCGGCGAGGGCGGCTTCGACGTCGTGGCGAGTTGCGAGCGGGTCGACCCGCATCCGATAGCGCAACACCGAGTGGTCGGTTATCCTCGGCGTCCGGCGCGTGGCCGCCATCAGCGACGACCCACCGTGGCGAGGAGCGCCACGCCCATGCCGGCGATCCAAAGCGCGAGTGCGGGCGTCGACCCGACCGGGTAGCCAAGGCCGCCGAGGCCGACGGCGAGAAGCGCGAGGCCACTGCCGAGCAGGACGGTGAACCACGCGAGAGACCGAGTGCTCGCGGTGAGGTCGCGGGCGACGCTCACGTCGACCACCCCTGTGACGCGACCGACTCACGCTCCTCACAGGTCGGCAGGTGCTTGGCGAGCGACGGCGCGCGTTGCTGACAGAGCGGACAGCAGTTGTCGGTCCCGTCGCCAGTTCCGTGAGCGCAGTTCCGTCGGCCGTGGCGTGTGACCGTCTGTGAGTCCCACTCGAAGTCCGCGGCAATCGCTCGCGGTGACTCCCCGTCGTCGAGGCGGGCGCGAAACGCCTCGCACTCGGCTTTGGAAACCTCCGGCGAGTCTCCCGGCGGCGCTCGCGGAATGTCGAAGGCGTCGAGGCGGCGGATGCAGCGATTCGCCCCGATGCCGAGTAACCGCGCCGTCGTGGCGATGGAGTGGTTGCGCTCGACGTAGAGGTACTCGACGGTCGCTCGGTCGGCCCACATGTGATACAGCGCTCGGTCGTGGTCGAACGGGCCGGTATCGAGACGGCGCGGGCCACAGTACCGACACCGCTCGCCGGTCGCGTCGGTGGCGAGGTAGGCCCCCACCGCGTTCTGTCGAAAGCCGCGACACAGCGGGTCGACGTGCGTACACCGACGATCCGCGGCGACGTACAGCGACTCGGTGACGCGGTCGGTGCGACAGGCCGCGCTCGTTCTGAACAGCATCGGTCGGTGACCGCCCGTCGGTGGTGTCTCACCGCGGCGTGTGTCGAGGCCGCCCGTCTCCGCCAGCCGGCGACACACCTTGCGTATCGATTTCGTGCAGTAAGGCGTCTGTGCGGCGATATCGGCGGCCTTCTGGTAGGTCCGAGTCACCAGCAACACGGCGCGTGCCTGGTCGCGTCTCCGGTCGGTCGCCTCGATGAACGCCTCGGGCAGGACGACGGGGTCGTACCCGTCGCCGTCTCTCTGAAGGGGTTGGCCTGTTGCCATAGGTTCACTCGTGACGGGAGCCTCTTGAGTAGGGGTCGAGAAAGCGCCGAAGCGTCAGTGGGACCGCTCACAGAGGGCGATGCGCTCGGGGAGGCCAGTGCGGCCACAGGAACACACCAGAAGGTCCTCGCTCCGACAGGCCGTACACAGCGCGCCCGGTTCGACGCTCCGGTCACGCCGAAGCACCAGCCGGGAACAGCCCGCACACTTCCGGCCGTCGAGCGTCGGGAGGGTCATCGGGCAGGGAGCGTCAGCGGGGTGAGTGGCCGTGTTGAGTCAGCGGTCACGAGCGCCACCCGCACCAGATGCTTACACCGTATGTCACGATAGGTACTCTGCGGACAGCTACAGACCTGCTCGCGGACGTCGACGGTGTAGGTGTTGCCCGACTCCGAAGCGACCTCGTAGAGGTCCGGCGCGACGTCGGTGACGCGCATCGGGCTGGTAAGCGCGGCGAGACACCGGCGCTCGAAGCCACTCGCCACGTCGGGGCGTGTCGCCAGTTCAGGCATGGCAGACCCCTCGACGGACACGGTCCTGGCAGCCGAGACGCTGACAGACGCTACACGCCCGCAGGCGGTCGCGGTCGCCACGACAGGCATCACAGCGCGTCTCGCCCGCGACTGCCTCGGCGACGACCAGCGGCGCACCACACCGACAGTGCGTGAGCGTCATCGTTCCTCCGTGACGTCCCGTAGGTCGGCGTCGGCGTACACCGGCGCTTCGCCCTCGCAGTAGGCCACCGCGTCTTCGCGGTCGTCGAAGACCTCCGAGGTGACGGCCTGTTTGGTGGCGAGCATGGTGATGCGCTCGCCATCACGCAGGACGCGCAGGGACGTGCGCTTGACCTTCCCACGCCAGTCACCACCGGGGCCGCGGTATGGCTCGATGGCCACGTGGTCGACGAGCCGCGTCTCCTCGGGCGCGTCGGGGTCCGCACCGGCATCCAGCAGGTCCGTGACGCCGACGGGCCGCGAGAAGTGTTCGTGGTCGGTCTCGGGGTCGTACCAGCGGATGCCCGACTCTTGCTTGGCCGCCCGCCGAGTACGAGCGGAGATGGCGAGGTTGCTCATTCGCCATCACCCACGGGGTCGATAGCCAGGAGGCGGCCGAGTCGCGTCGTCCGCGACGTCTTCGAGACGACGTTCCGAAGCGTCGGGCAGGCAAACACGGTGTGTCCCTCGTCGGTTTCGAGGTGCAGCGTGTACTGGTCGTCGTCGGCGGTGTCGCTGTGTACACAGTCGACGACCGTGCCGGTGACGGTCTGGTCGGTGCCGGTCCGACGCGAACGGTAGGTGACGCGGGCGCGAACCTCCTGGGCAGCCGCCTCAACGGCGACCGGCCGCGACGGGATTCGCAGCGGAGCGATACTGTCTTGGGTCGTGGTTGTCTTTGTCGTCATGCGCAGCGTGCGAGCGCAGGTCGTGTGCCATAACACACGGCCACTTTCTGTGACACCCTGCTGCTCAGTTACGTCTATGAGTCGGGGGTACTTGTAACTTTGCTCCGCATAGTGCTAAACAACTTGGCCAAGCTTTATGCTAACCAAACTGCTATCGCTATGTGTATGGCAGTAGTCACCACCGGTGACGTGAATGAGCATCACGAGCCATCCGATTCCGAGGAAAAGGCACTGGAAGTTCTCAAAGAAGGCCGCGGGACTGGAAACCCGTGGGGGCGTGTCTCGCCGCTACTCGTGCGCGAGCGTGCCGATGTGAAAAAGAGCACTGCCGAGTATGCGCTTCGACAGCTTCGGACTGCAGGCTGGGTAACCCAACCCGTCGAAGGAATGTATGAGTTTGTCGGTGACCCCCGAGAGGTCTGTGATGAGTAACGCCACGAGTCACGTCGGTCCGATAATCTTCGGGCACCCGGTCGCGCGTGCGCAACTCGAAACCCACGGCGAGGTCGTCACGTTCCGGACGGCCGACCGGACGACCGGCGCGACGTGGTGGCGCGAGACGCGCACCGGGCCGAAGCGTGGTGACTGCACGGTCGAGTGTCTCGGGGCGCTCGACGAGTCGTTTCCGCTGGACCAACTCCCTAATGAGTATGTCGAACTATCCGGGTTCGACTCCGCGGCGGCATGGGACGACGCCATCACGGACGTGAACGGCAGCCGGACCGACGGTTACCTCTACCGGGTGACCGAGCGATGAGTGAGCACTCGTCGCAGGGCGTGTATCAGACTGGACAGCTGACGCTCGACGTTGCGAGAGTGACCCGGCGACCACTCCCCGGCGGTCTCGAAGATCTGTCCGACCACCGCCGCGAGTGTTACCACTGTCACAACAGCGCCGAGATGCGCCACCACCTGCACTGTACGGAGTGCGGCGCGGAGACGTTTTCCCCGGCCGTTCAGGACGCTCCTCGGTGTGAATGTGGCGGACTGCGTGAGTGCGTGCGGTGGACTCGTCGACCCGCAGGACGAGACGAGAGCGGCAAGTGGCGACAGACGTACCACCACCCCGAGACGGGGGAGACGATGACCCCTGACGAACTCCGCGAGGCGGGCTACACATGAGCGACCGTGCGAGACCCTCCAGATAGCGTAGCGAGTCAAACACTCACACGGACGTGAGAAAACCATAATGTACCGGTAGCCCAACAGGATACTATCGGAGCGAGGGACACGCCCTCGCCGGCGGTCACACGGCCGCCGACAGACCCCTTCAGATATGCCCCACGACACAGCAGCCAGCGGATCAGTCAGTGCATCGCTTTTCGAGTCGGCCGTCCCGACAGCCAGCGTCGAGACGGACGCCGAGGACGCCGAATCACCGACCGAACAGACCACGCTGCGGCCCTACTGTGGGACGTCACTCGTCGCCATCCCGCAGGACTTCGACGTCGAGGCGTGGCAGGCCGGTGACGTGCCCCACCCGTTCGACTGGGCGATTCGTGACCGCATCACGACCGTCCTGACCGCGGGGAAGGTGACGTCGGGCCGCCGACTCCACCTGCTCGCCGAGGAGTGTGACTGCGCCGAGTCGCGTGCGCGACAGCGTGAGACATGGCAGGTGACGCTCACCAACGACGCGACCGACGACCGGCCGACGTGGACCGACGACGAGTCAGCCGACGAGGACGAGGATGGCCCGACCGCAGCCTGCGAAGTATCGCCTACACGCGGGTGGATGGACAAGCCACCGGGTGTGTTCCCGCCAGGCTACGACCCGTGGTGTAGCAAGTGCGTCCGGCGGGTGTTGCCCGCGGAGTACCAGCCCGCACTGGCGGCGCTCCGGACCGCTCGTCGTGGTGACCAGACGGACCTCGAACTCCTGCGCGCCCCGGAGGGCCGGCGATGAGCAAGTACGCCGTCCCAGAGGGCCACTGGGACGAGGACACCGGGGACGACGCAGGCGATGACGAGCCGGTCTACGTCGATACGCATTTCCTGACTATCAACGACGAGCGCGACAGTATCGAGCGCTACAACGGCCTGCAGTACGATTTCGTGCTCGAAGACGGCGTTATCGTCGGGATTCACCAGAGCCACTACTGCCCCGGACCGGGCCACACCGACCCGATGGGCTACGTGGCGTGGGGCGAGTTGCCCCGGACAGTTCGACTCACCGCACTCGACGCGCTCCACGAGCGCTCTCCACGCCACTGCGTCGACGTCGAGGCGTGTGCGGAGGCGGCCGGAGGTGAGTGGTGATGCCCGTCGCCGACCCTGCTGGTGACACGCCGACCGACCCACCGGACGTCGACCACTCGCTGTTCGATATCGACGTCGAGGCGGCCGGCGAGGTCGCACTCACTGACGAGCGTGAGCGCCTCGAACTTCGCTACCAGACCGAGGTACTCTCGACCAGTGAGGACGAGGCGCTCCGGGCGGCCATCGACTATCTCGACGCGTTGCTAGAGGACGTCCCGGACCTCTCACACCGGCTGTGTGATAGTTGCTCGAACGTCAGACACTCGAACCTGCCCGCGAGCGACGGCGCAGCGCTCTGTCGTGTCTGTGCGACCACGAGGGGTGAGGAGGCGTGAGCGTCCGCATCGCCGAGGAGGACCTGCTCGACGACATCCGTCGCGTTGCTGAGGAGGTAGGCGAGACGCCGAGGATACTCGACTACCGCGAACACGGCAATCATTCGACTGCGACCTTCGGGTCCCGTTTCGGGTCGTGGAACGAGGCCGTCGAGGCCGCTGGACTGACGCCGAACCGACTCGACGCCCCTCGGCTCTCGAACGCAGATATCGCCCGCTCGGTGCGGGCGTGTGCGAACGCCATCGGCCACCCACCACGGTGTCGTGACCTCGGCGGAGAGTGGGTCGGTCGTCGAACCGTCCAACGGCGCTTCGGGTCGCTTGACGCTGGATTGCAGGCCGCCGGGCTCGACCCCGAACAGAAGCCGACCGAAGCGGGCGGGCCACGTGCCACCGGCCCGGACCACCACAGGTACATCCCCAACGAGGAACTACTCGCCGATCTCCGCGCTGGCTACGAGTTTCTCGGCTACCCGCCGCGGTCGAACGACGTCGATGCGTTCGGCGAGTATTCGAGTGCCGTCTACACGCGGCGCTTCGGCAGTTGGGGCGAGGCACTCGATGCGGCCGGGATTCCACGCCCACCACACCTGCAAGACGGGGGTGAAGAGGCGTGAGCGCCCCACCAGCGTTTCTCTCGTGGCACGTCGTCGCACCGGCCACAGAGGGCGGTCGCTACGACCAGCGCGCACCACCGGACGCCATCAGCCCCGAGGCTGCGCTAGCAGCCTCCCGACGCGCCCCCGAGCACATCCGCACGCACGAACTGTTCAGACTTGGCGGGAAGCAATCCGACGAGGTTCGGGTGACCGATGTCGGGGGTGGGAGCGTCATCGTCTTTCTCATCATGGATTGGAGCGTCGTGACGTGTCTGGAGGTTGGGATGCTCAACGACGCCGACCTCCGCGAGGACTGCTACGCTATCGCCCGCGGTGAGTCGCGGTGAACGTCCCCAACCGCCGTGACTGGTCGTTCCGCCGCGTCTGCCAACACGGCCATCGGGGCTGTTTCATCACCGACGCCGAGGGCTGGGTCTGCCCAGTTCCCGAGTGTACGCCCTATCGCATCGTCGACTGTATCGACTGTGCGCTCGTCTGGGAGGGCGAGCGCCCCAGCGGGGTGGTCGCGTGAACGCCCCCCGACTGGTCGACGCGCTGGCCCTCGCGGTCGGCACGCTCGCCGTCATCGCTGGCTGGTCGCTCGGCTGGACGGAATACGTCATGGTGGGTAGCCTGCTCGTCGGGGCCGTCCTCGGGAGGCTGAGTGCATGAGCACCGACGCGACCGTGGCCGACCCGCTGATGATGACGCCCCAGCAGATGCTCGCTCACGCGACCGGCGAGGACCGCCACGCGCTTGCCCGCCTCGATGCGACGGCGCGAGTACTCGCGGGCGAACACGAACTACGGGCCGGGCGGGCGGTGATGACTGCCCAGACGATACCCGACCACTCGGTGACGACGTTCCACACTATCGACGGGTGTGGCAATCTGGGTGTCGCCCCGACACGTCGACGACGTCCTGACCTCCCGGCCAAGGCGAACGAGTGTCGGGACTGCCTCGCCACTCGCTATGGGCGGGCCGTGCCCGACGCGCCGTTTCGACAGCGCTTCGAGACGATTGCGGTCGCGTCGGTCAAGTCCACCGCCGGGAATCTCGCGTGTCTCCCCACCGGTGAGGCGACGGCCGGACCGACCGACAGTCGCTGTCACCGCGAGCACGACTACCGCGCGAAGGCAGTCGCCGCGAACCCGCCGTGGGCCATTCGCTGGTGTCCGGACTGCGCACTCGACTGGTGGTGTGAGAGCCTGGGTGATGGCCAGTGACGTCCGTCCCGTGGCTCGTCGCCTGCATCTGTGGGGCCGCGTGGGCAGGCTTCACCGCCGTGTCGACCCACCAGGTTCTGCTCGACGCAGAGATGCCCCTCTCGGTGAAACGTCGGTCCGGGCTGGCGTACATCCTCGCCGCCTATCGCTACCGTCTCTCCGTCGGGCAGGTACTCTACAGCACGCTCCTCGTCATCGGCGGTGGCCTGGTCGTGTTCGCACTCGCGTATCTGGTCACTGTCGGGGCTATCGAGGTGGTCGGATGACAGGCCTCGTCGAGACGTTGTTCCTCGGCCTGTGGCTCGCCGCCGGCCTCATGGCTGCCCTTTCTATCGCTGCACTCTGTTACGGCGAGTACCGAACCGTCAGCGAAGACGGCTGGCGAGCGATTGGCCGCTGGACGTACGGTGTCGGTCGGGAAATCGCGCGTGACATCATCGACGAACTGCTCCCAGCCATCGTGTTGTGGGTCGCCCTCGTCGTGCTGGCGTTGCTACTCGGCATCTTCGCAACGGGTGTCATGGCGGTGGTCGGATGGTAGTCGTCTCCGAGACCCAGTGTCGGCAGATGCGTGAGCGCCACGTCGACGGGCGACCTGTTACGATATCGGTGGCGAGTTCGGCCTGGCCGCCTCGACGGTCCGCTATCACGTCGCCGACGAGTGCAAACACGCGCTGCCTCACCCCGAGGGCGACGCCTCGGTTCCGACACAGAACTGCTCGTTCTGTGGTGAGACAATCAAGCGCTATCGAGAGCACCTGCCCTGCGATGGCGTCGAGGCTCCCGAGGGATTCCAATGAGCATCCGTGACATCTTCCGCGCGTTCGACGCACAGTGGACAGCCGCGAATCGCCACATGATGGCCGAGGGGCACTCGGTCTCGGCGTACACCGTCCTCGACAGCTACGAACGAGCGACCGCAGGGCCGCTCGTCCGACTGGCCCGCTGGCTAGGCGTGGGTGGTCGGTGATGGCCTACGATTTCGAGGTCGAGTGCCCGTGTGGCCGGACGCTTCGACGCCGCGTCGATACCGGCGCGAGTGGCGGGGCGTACATCGGCTGTCCGGCCTGTGGCCACATCACGTGGGCGTGGTCGACCGGGCCACACGAAGGCCACTGGTGGCGCGGGAAGCGCGTCCCGATGGGGGAGTGGTCCGAGTGACCGACCTATCTGATTTCGGTGGGGGTCGGCCCGTCGAGAGTCACACCACCGGTAGCGAAGAGACACGGACCGACCGCGCTCGCGGTCGCCGGCGAACCTACCGGCAGGGCCACGGCCGGTGTCGCGCTATCTCGAAGGCCAAAGGCTGTCGCTGTGGTGGGGCGATCCACGAGGCCGGCGCGTCGCTGTGTCACTACCACGCCGAGAGTTTCCAGCCCGTCACGCTCGACGACCACCCCGGCTTGCTCGCGCGCTGGTGTGGCTTGCGGGCGACGACCTGGGACGAACTCCCTGCTGTCGTCCGGGCTGTGTTGCCCGAAGACGGCGAGGTGGCTCCGTGACATCGTACGCCCGCTGCGAGTGGATGCGTCGGAAGTACCCTGCAGTCACCGACGACTGCACCGCCGAAGAGGCAGCCGACGTCCGCTCGTTTCTCACGTTTCTCGTCTGTGAGGTGGGCGGAACGCCCGACCGGCGCGCTGGCCTCGACCTCGACGATATCTGCTCTGCGCTGGGTGTGACGAAGTCACGCGGGAAGTGGCTCGTCCGGTTCGCGCACGTCGCACCGTGTGACCCCGTCCACGTCGAACCGACCAACCGCGAGGGCTGCATCGCCGAGGTCTACGTCGATGGATGACCGGTCCGTGGGGCCGCCGTGTCACTCAGTGGACGCGTGGTCTCCATGGCCCGTGCGTGAAACGCGGTCCGCGTGACAGCCGTGTTCACTGGGTGTTCCCGAGTCCGCGTGTTCACCGAGACACTCGTGTTCATCGACACCCGTAGCGCCACCGACACACTCACGGTGTCCGCGTCCACCACGGCACACGATGCAGACGATTGCACTCGCCGGTCAGAAAGGTGGCATTGGAAAAACCACCGTCGCTATCAACATCGCCGGAGCGCTCAACGAACGCGGCGTCGACGTCCTGCTCGTCGACCTCGACCCACAGGGTAACGCCACTGAGGGATTAGGACACAACGAAGCGTACACTGCCGACGGGTCGACGCTGTTCGACGTCCTCGTCGACGGCACCCCACTCGACGATGTCCTCGTCGAACACGACGAACTGACGCTCGCCCCAGCGCATATCGATATGCTGGTCGTCGAAAAGGAACTCACGCTGGCAAAGCGGGCGTACGAGCGCGTCGAACGTGCTCTGGAGGACCACGCCGAGACGGCCCGCCACGACGTCGCTATTCTCGACTGCCCACCCTCGCTCGGTATCCTCTCCGACTCGGCACTGTTGGCCGCCGACGACCTCGTGATTCCCGCGCTCGCCGAATCGACGTCGAAACGCGCTATCGAACTGCTGTTCGACTACCAAATCGACGATATCGAAGAACAGTACGGCCGCGTCGCCGAGACGCGGGCGGTCGTGGCCAACCGCATCGACACCGACGGGGAAGCCGAGGCCATGGTCGAGTGGCTCCACGACGCCTTCGAGCCTGCCGTGCCGGTCTTCGAGATACGGAAGCGAGTGGCTATCAAGCGCGCCTGGAGTGCGGGCGGCTCGATATTCGCCAAAGAACCCGAGTGTGACATGACTGGCGTGTTCGACAGACTTGCCACCGAGGTCTGTGAGGTGGCCCGATGAGCGACGACGAGCGCTCCCGAAAGGTTCGGGACCGCTTCAACGCGAGCGACGACGCGGACGGCGACGATGAGGAGGAACACGCAGGCCACGAGGACCCCGATGAACACGAAGAACACGGAGAAGGCGCGGACCGCGAGTCACTCGACGACGAACCCACCAAGCGCGTCCCGATGCACCTGCCGTTGTCGTTGCGCCGCAGGCTCGAACGCGACTTTCGCATCACTGCGATTGGTTTTGACGACGCCAACCCAGAGGAACGCAACTTGGAGAAGAACCGAGATTTCTACCCGCTGGTCGTCGAACTCGGTCTGGATGCCATCGCCGACCTCGACGACCCGGTCGAAGTGTTAGAGCGTCGGCGCGGAGACTGACCGACCGATAGTCAGGCATGTGAGACAGTGGCGGTGGGATTAAGCACCCTCGGCTCAATTCCTCGTTAACAACTGAACTACCCCCTTCATCCTCGATGTTCGCTAGCCACCCCTACACGACGGGTGGCGTGCCGATCACCGGCAAGGTTTCGCCGGTACTGGTACGTCGCGCGTTTCTGACTGTCTGCTCACACGACCAGACGCGTCGCTCGTCGGTGCTGGTATCACGTCGACGACGACCGGCTGGTGACCACAGTTGGTCACCAGCAAAGTCGTCAGAACTGCCCAAGGGGTCACGACCCCCTACGGGTCTTACACTGAATCCTACCCCTTCAGATAGGAACATACATCCACGCCACAAGGGCGCGCCACCCGGTGCCGATCAGAGCCAAGGGTGGAACCCAGCGGGATGTGAGCACAAAGGCTCGTCTCAGGCTGGGGTGTATGCGTGCTGAGTTTCGCCGTCGGTTCTAAACAGTCTTGCGGTGGCGTACGCAGATATGGTGACCCCGACCGACGAGCGAGCCCGGCGGCTGACGGGTGTCTGACGCCTAGGCAGTTTTATGCCACGACGACACAAAGCCGGGGCTACGAACCAGTAACCCGCCCCAGAAAGGGAAGCCGTAGAACACCTTCTCCTACCGGGGCGGGCCACATAAAGCTACGCGTCGCGTTAGCCGCCGCGCTGACGCTCGCGTGTCGCCCGTCAGACACCGCCGCTGACAGTCGAGACTCACCGGCTGTGGGTGTCAGAAGACGGCCGAGTGCTACCACACTCGGGCGTCAGAGTGGACGAGGCGGCCGCGCCCCCGGCCACGATGGTCGGACTGGCGGTTTCCAGAGTGCTTCACGCAATCCAGACCACGGACGACTCGGACGCACAGGCCACGACCACACGGTGGCAGTCATGACGCCGCGCGTGGCGTCCACCTTCTCCGATGAGTTTGAGACACATAGCGATATCGCCCGCCAGCCGGCGTGGGGGCCGCTGCCATGACCCGCGTGACGTTCGTCGGCTGCCGAGAGTGCCGGTGGACGTGGCTCGTCGAGGACCTCCGCGAGAAGCGCTCGCTGACGTGCGGGCGGTGTGGCGAACATCATACACCCCGGACCATCCGAAAGTTCGGCGAGGTCGAGGAGACCGAAGCGGCCGCCCGCGACGCGCTCGTCCAGAAACGCGCGAACAAGCTCATCGGTGACCGTGACGGGCAGTGGAAGGCGTATCGTTCCTACGGGCTCGCGGGCGAGCAGCGCCGGGAGGTCGACGCGAAGCTCCAGACCTCCGACCGAACCTGGTCTGTCTCCCGCGACCCGGACATGGACCGCGCGGCCGAGATTTACCTCGACCGGCGCGCCCGCGAACTCGACGGCCTCGTCCGGGCGTCGATGGAGCGGGCGACCGAGCGCCCCGACACCGAAGCCACTCCCGTCGACCGTGCCCCCGACGCCGGGCTGACGGTCGGTGCTGACCCGACGGTCGCTCCCGACGTCTACCTGCCCGCGCCCCCGCTCGCCCCGACCGACTGCTGGCGAGCGCTCTACGGAGAGGGCACGCTTCGGAGCGCACTCGTCTCGCACGCGGGCGACCTGCTCGTCACCCGTGAGTCGCCAGCACAGGCCGCCACGGACCTGACCGACGCCGGCGTCTCCGCGCTCGACGGGCAGTACGCCGATTTCCTCCTCGACCTCTGTGGGCGGGGAGAGACCCGAGCGCTCGCCGAGACGCTCCACCACGAGTGGGACCAGGGCAACCCCGCCGGTCTGGCGCTCACCCGCCAGGCGCTTCACGACGGCCCGCTCGCCGCGCTCGCGCACCGCGCCCACCTGCGCGGCCCCCCGACGGTCGAACTCGCCATTCCCAACGCGTGGCACGACGCCAGCGCCCAACAGCGCGAGCGCTTCGCCGCGTTCCTCGCCGGGCTCGCACAGGGCTGTGACCTGCGACTGGTCTGCTCGGGGCTGCGTGCCCGCGCGCTGCGTCGAGAGTTCGGTGCCCTGTTCAGAGAGCGACTCGGGGCCGACGGCGTTGGCTACGCCGAAAACCTGGGCCGGGGACTGGACGACGCCGACCACGAGCGCTTCGAGGCCGCACTCGATTCCGTCACCCCCGACTCGGTCGCCCACCGCGTCATCGAGACGCTCGCCGGTTTCGAGTTCGGCGAGGCCGCATACGCCACGCTTCGGGGCTGTGAGGCCCTGTCGAACAACCCCGACACCTTCCGCACGCAGGTCAAGACCGCGAAGGACCTCGGCCTCGTCGAGACCCACCCCGGCCCGGAATATCACGCTTCGCTCACCAACATCGGGTGGGCGCTCGTCGACGAACTGGAAACTGGCTCGGCCGCTTCAGAACAGCAAACGCTCACGACAGCCCTCGAAACGGCCGAATTAAAGGGGGGGGTCGGGCAGCGTTGGGTCCACCCCAAACAACCACACAAAGACCGTGTCCCCCCGGACAGACTCGGGAGAGGCCGCCCCCGCCGATGGGGTGGGGTCGGCTGGGGCTGGGTGGTCGGCGGAGGGGGCGGCCGTCCGCTGTCTGTCGTTGGCCCGCCACCACGCCACCGCAGGAGCGGTCGAGGCGGGCGAACTCGGGCTGTTCGACGAGCCTGCACCGGAGCGTGGCGATAACTGGGAGCGCCACGTCTCCGCACCGGAGGGGATGGACGAGGTCGCGGTGTCGGTGGAGGTCTCACCGCTCATGGTCTACACAGCGGTGCGCCTTTGCGGTGCGTTGGCCGCTGACCAGGTCCTCGACCGGATTCTCACCGACGAGCGACTGCGTGAGAACGACGATTCGCTCGGGGCGTTGCTGGACGGCAACCGGTGGGTGCTTCAACACGGGCCACAGGTCGGGTGGTTACCGACGGACTGTGAGGCGTCGGAGTTCCGCCGTCGGATTCGGCAGGCTCGTGATGGCCTGTTGGTCCGGTCTGGCGATATCAACGATGGCGAAATCGACTGGGAGGTGGCGAGTGAGGTTCTTCGAGAGGCCCACGGCCTGTTGGGGACGCTCACACACGTCTTCGACCTGCTCGACGTCTCGGTGACGCGGGAGTTGACGTGTTCGGCACTGGCGAACAACGGCCAGCGGGAGACGGATATCGTGGCGCGACACCTGGCGGAGTTCATCGCCACGCAGACGGCTATCTCCTCGCGGATTGGTTGTCAGTCGGCGTTTCGGTGTCTCTACGAGCCGCGCTCGGCAAAACAGGCGCGGAGTCTGGGTGCGCCGACGGTCGACCCGGTCGACCCCTCGGGGACGGTCATCGGGTCGTGGATCGTCCGGGGCCAGGGCGTCAAGGCGTTTCGCCCGGCGCTCACTCGTCTTCATACGCACCTTGACGACCGCCTGCAAGAAGACGCCGAGTCGTTCGAGCCGTTCTTGTGTCGGCAGCGTATCGTCACCGACGCGACGCCGGCGCTGCGCCGGACGGCCGAGCGAGTGTTGTCGGCCAAGCGGATGGCGTCGACCCGCCAGACGGTGGCGTTGGCACGTCTGTTCGCCCCGTCGCCGTGGGCGCTGGCTGAGGGGTTGTGGCGACTGCAAGGCCAGGACGCTGGCGAGGAGCGTGCGCCGTATCTCGACGAACTTCGGTGGGCGTTTGGGCAGGCCGACGAGCGAGTCTTCTTGGCCGGTCTCCCGTTCGACGTGACGCCGACGGTCCGGGCTATCGTCGCGGCGTTGCTTCGCGGCGGCCCGGCCTCGACTCAACGGGAACTCGCCGAGCGAGCGGGCGTCACCACCCAGAGCGTCCGGAACAACCGCGAGACGTTGGTGGCGCTTCAGCGGCTTGGACTCCTGACCACTGACGATGGGTGGCGAGTCCGGTTGCCGACGCGTGAGGAGCGCCACGAGTACGCCGTGGGCTGTCGCCCGCAGTATCTCGTCGGTGACTGGACGGCCCACGACCACGTTCCGTCGCTGGCGGCGTGTCTGCACGACGTTCTCGGTGACTGTGGAGTCGACCGCCGTCCGTTAGAGGACTGTTGGGCGGCGCTCTCTGTCGGGTCGCCACCTCCCGAGCGCCTGCTCGACCACTGGCCGTGGCTCGGGCCGTATCTTCGAGTGCTTGGTGTGTTGCTCGACGAGACGGCATCGTGGGTTCCCGAGCCGCGTTGGGAAACGACGGTCACGTACGGTGTGGCTCCGGATGCCCAACAGGCGACGCTGGCGATGGCCGCGGCCGATTGAGCCCCGACCCCTACTCAAGAGTGGGTAGGTGAGAGTGTGGGTATGGCGCAAGGAAGAGACACAACAGACCACGAACTTCTTCAGCACCGGCGCGACCGACACGGGGGCGAGATGGCCCGATGACGAGGACCCGATACCGACTGGTCTGTCGGCAGGGCTGTGAGATAACGGCCGACACGACCGACGACGGCCTGTTCCCGCGCCACGTCGCGGAAAGGCGGGCCGGCTTCCACGAGGGGAGTCGCGGCCACGACGTCGCGGTGGAGATCGCCGACGAAACCAACGAGTACCGCTGTCCCGTCTGCCACACGAAGTGTACTGGCGAGGACGAGCGCGACGCACACGCGAAGACAGAGCCGGGCGTCAGCCCCAGCTCGTTCGTGAGGGTGTGACCATGTCCGATAACTTTGCGCAGAGGCTCAATCGCCGCGAGGAAATCGACGTCCGGGTTGACGGCAAGGAACTACTCGTCTACAACTGGGTCAACGTGATTCAGCCCACCGAGGTCCGCGGACACAACCCGGTCGTGGCGACAGCCGGCGCAGACATCTACGCCGGAGACAGCACGATGAAGCCCGACGCGGTCACCCACTGGGTCGCCAAGGAACTCGACGACGAGTTACGAATCGACCCGGCCGACCACGGCATCGAAGTCATCGACGTCACGGACGACGAGGTGACGGTACTATGACCGGTACTGAATCCTCGCAGGGCGTCTTACAAGAGCTTCGAGAATCACCCGGTGAGAAGTGCATCCACGTTGCGACTGGGTGGGGGCCGGTGTTCCTCCGCCGCGACCAGAACCACGGCCATCACTGGACGAAGACCGTGCGGTTCCTCAACGGCGATTGGTGCGAATCGCGCGTCTACTCGGATGAGCGTCAGGAGTTGCTCAGTCACGAACACTCCGTGCTACCGATGAGCGACTATCCGAGGGGTGACGATGAGTAGCAACGAACGACAGTCCACGAAACGGTATCACGCGGAGATCGAGTGCGAGGTCTGTCACGCGTCGGTCCCGTTCGTCGTCGAGGAGCTGAGTGAGAGCACCGAAGCCGACTGCCCCGAGTGCGGGACGCACTACTACGAACTCTACATATGACCGCGAGAGACACCGAGAGGCTATGGCGATGTCCGAGCTGCCACCACGAGAACAAACGCCACCACGCACAGACGGAGCGGCCGTTCTGCGACAACTGTGACGGCCTCGGCGTTCTCGTTGAGATGAAACCCATCGGCAAAGGTGCCGAGAAGTTCTACGACGAAGACGGATTCTCGGTGAATCCATGACTGGTGATACGTTCGCTCCGAAGGTAGTGCGAGACGAGGGTACGCCGAGTCTCGGCGACGTCTACCAGCAACAGTACCGGCCGGGAGACTGGGGAGCCCCCCGAACTATCCCAGAGCACGACCCGAGTTGCCCGAACTGTGGGGAGCCGTTCGACAGCGACGAGTGGCACGAGCGCCACCTCAGCAGCGGGCCAGCACTCGGTGAGAGCTGGCACTACACGTGCCCGCGTTGCAACAACGAGACGCTGGAGTGTGGAATATGAATGGTGCTGAAGACACCGAAACCACCTCACGGACGCCAGAGGAGTACGTCGCACTCGGCGAGGGCGTCGTGACGACGGAGATCGGTGGGGAGTTCTGTCCGATGGACGTCGAGGGCGACTTTGAGTACAAGCCGGGTGTGCTCTCGCCGGTCATGCGCTATACCTTCGGGGATACGTGGGGTGAGAAAGCCATCGAGTTCGTCTACGACGGTGAGGTACGCGAAACCTACGCGCTCTTGAACAACGCACCTATCGAACTCTGGCCCGACTACGAGGACGTCCCGGTGGGGATGCGGTATAACTACCAGTTCATCGACCACCTGGCTGACTGCGATATCGTGCGCGTTGTCGCGTGGGACGCCGAGCGATACCCGACCGAGGAGAACGTGTTCTTTCCATGACGAGCGAGACGCTCCAGCGGACGGTCATCACGCTCGACTGTCCGAAGTGCGAGGACGTCGACGTTCGGTCCGTCGTCGAACACCCGCCGGGCTCACCACAGTCTGTTGCGGTCCACGCGGCGACGAAGACGCTCGCAACCGAACACACCGACGAGACGGGCCACGTCCCGGCGGTCACCAAGCGTGGCCGCCGCACGAACTGAGACGATGGCCATCGACGCCGCAACCCTTGAGTATCCACCAGTGAGTCACCGCCGTGACCCGCCGTATCGCTCGGCGGTCGCCCCCGAGACGGACGCCAGCGAGTCGGGGCCGGCTCACATCGTCTGTGTCTACCGCTCCACCACGGACGGGCGCGCCCAGCGTCGGGCGATTCTCGACCCTGGCACGGACGACGAAGATGTCCAACAGCCACTCATCGACACCGCCTTCGCGCGGGTGCGGCCGCTGTGAGCCCGCGACGGTGTCGGGCCATCCGAAAGTTCGACGGCCGGCAGTGCCCCCACGACGTCGCGGTGTGGGCTGACGACCTGTGCGCGTTGTGTTTTCATCGAGTGACCGTCCGGACAATTGACGACGTAACGCCGGTCCGCGACCGCTCGTGAACCCCTACTCAAGAGCAGGCCAAGGCGTGGTCTACCTGTGCAATCTCCCCAATCGACTACGGCAACACAACTACTCGACGCCGAAGACGTCGTTCGTCGTCTTCCGAGCATCGAGCGTATCGAGAACGATGCGATTCGCGCCGAGACGATTGCCCTCACTGCGCGCGCTCCGGCGTACTTCTGGCGCGTGCCGGCCTCGACGAGTGGGTATCACCACCCACAGTGTCGCGGAGAACACGGCCTCTGGATTCACACGCTGATGCTCGGGACGGCCCTCGAACGCCTCGCCCCGACGTACGTGGGTCAAGAGCGCCTCACCGGCTACGACATCGACTGTGCACGAGCGGCCGTCATCCTCCACGACCAGCGCAAGAACGGGTCACCCGAGACCCCACAGGCGGGGGCGACGGACGACCACGACCTACGGATGGCGCGGGTCATCCGGCGAGAGTCGACGCTCCCCCGTCGCGTCGCGCGGGCCGTCGAGACGCACATGGGTGCTTGGTACGCGGGGCCACGGCCGCTGTCGGACCTCGAAGACCTCGTGCATACGGCGGACATGATGGCTTCGACCGAGACGATTACCTGTGCCGTCGACGGGCCGTTACCCGAGGAACTCGCCGGTCGTGACCTGCAGGTGGTCGAGTAATGGTGGGATGGACGGTCCTCACCCTTCGCGGCCGCCCGGCGTCGGCGTACGAATTCACCCGCGAGGACTCTCACGACGCGTGGGACGCGACGGCTGACCTCGCCGCGACGGTCGCCGTCGACGAGGGGATTCGGGCGTGGACGACAGACTCGAATCACGTCTACGCTCGGCTCGCCTCGGACACCGGCTGGCAGGCGGCGGAGACGAAACTGAAGACATACGCTCCGATGCTCCGGGACGCGGTCGTCCTGCGGGCGAACAACACGACCGACACGGGGATGGCGCGGTACTACCCAACCCCGGAGTTCTACACCGACGAGTTTCACGAGACTCAGGACGACGGCCACTACGTCGGGCAACTCGCCCTCGCAGTCATCAACGCCCGCCACACCATTCTCGCTCGGGACCCGTTTCACGACCACCTCGGCCGACACGATGACTCCTACCGGGCGGATGGCAACCCGCTGCAGAAGCGCTCGCTCGAAGACAACGCGACGCTCGATAGCCGGTGATTCGGCCCCTACTCAAGAGCGACCCAGCGCGACCACTGGGTGTGAATCGCCTTCGACACACGCTGTTTGCGGGGTCGCAGTGACGTTCGACCCCGTCCGTGACCGTCGCGCCGTTCAGTGTCGCCACTGTGGGGCGACGCTCGTCTCGACGCCGACGCTCTCGACGGTCGTCTTCGAGTTGCCGTATCACGGCCCGGCTCACCGCGCCCCGGTCTGTCCGGTCGGGACGCTCGACACGCCCGTTCCCGTCGCGTGCAGCCCGCGCTGTCTCGTGACGTGGCAACACACGCAGGCTCCCTCAACCCACGCATGACTACTGACCTACTCAGACAACTCGTCTTCGGGGGCGGAATCGTCCTCGTTGCCGTCGTCGGGTACGCACTCGTCTATGGCTTGCTCCTCGCCATCACTATCCTCGTCGTCTGGCTCGTGCTATCGATGGCGGGAGTCGTCCCGTTTCCGGTGGTGCTGTAGTGCCCCGGAACACCAAGGGCACGCGTCGGGAGCGCGAACTCGTCACCCTGCTCGACGCGCTGGGGATGGCGTTGATGCGCGCGCCGGCGAGCGGGTCGAGCACCGACCGGCCCCTTCCGGACGTCCTCGCGGGCAACGGCGGTGTCTTCGTCGCAATCGAGGCGAAGGCCTCCGCCGGCCAGCCCATCTATCTCGACGAGGAAGAGGTCGAGGCGCTCGAATACTTCGCCGAGAACTTCGGCGCGCGGGCGCTGGTGGGCGTGCGCTTCGATGCGAAACACGGCGACCCCAACTATGGGACCGACGATTCGGGCTGGCGCTTTCTCGCGCCCGAGACGCTGTATCGGACCGACGGCGGGAACTACCGCGTGAAGAAAGAGACCGCCTACGCCGAGGGCATGACGCTCGCCGAGATTGCGAGTGGGGTGGTGGCGTGAGCGAGATGCTATTTTTCGGTGAAGTCCGTCGCGCCGACGTGATACCGCTGCTCACTCGGTTCGGTAAGCCCTCGGTGTGTGACTGTGTGGCCCACCGATTGTTGAGGCACAGAGGCGCGGAGTTCCAGCCGACCGACCTGCGATGGTTGCAGTCGCTACTCGACATGGAAGCGCGCGACCACGGTGGGTACGGTCACCTTCGCCGCGAGCAAGGCAGCGAGACTGAAGAGTACGACGCCGGCGACCGCATCACGACGTACGAGCGTAACGTCTACCGGTGTCTGAACTGTGGCGAAGACGTCGACGGCCCGTGGCACGAACGCGAAAGCGAAATTGCGTGGGGTGACGGCAGTGCCTGACCGTCTCATCGACTCGCTTCGTCGGTGGTGGGCCGGCCAGCGGACGCCGTCGGTCACGCTACAGTGTCCGCACAGCCCCGACGACGTGCTGGTGGCGACCGCGCTGACCACGCCCGTCGAGTATTGTGTCCTCGACCGCGAGCGCGTCGTCGCCGCCTATCCCTGCCGCCACTGCTCGCGCGAACACGCCTACCTGTGGACTGGCGCGGAAGCACGACACGTCGGTGATGGCTCGCCGGCCGCGCTGGATGCTGACGCTCTTCGGGTTGAAGCATGAACGTCGGACAATACTGTCGTGTGCTCCGATACGTGATGTCTCTACACGGCCTACGAGTAGCTACCAATGCCTGATGACTCTCCTGAGTACGAACACCCGGAGGTAGAGGCACGCGACCTTGACCTCGACGACATGATACAGCCACCGACGTCGGTCCGGTGGCTTCCGGAATGGGATATGGAGGGTGAACACCCACCCGGTGAGAATACGCACATCGAAGACGACACGCTCTACTGGCATCGTGACGGGTTCAACGTCGCCCTTCGCAACCGCGAACCGACGCTGTGGGAGGCCGACGTGACGCTCCCGGACGAAGCGGGGGAGTACTTTCCCCGCAAAGAAGACATTCAGGCTCGTCCCGACCCGGAGTACGGCTACGTCGAGACGGTCGAGCTGGCCGCAGAGGGCTACGCAACCGAGGCCGTCACACTCGTCTTCAAGGAGAACTACATGCCGGTCTACGAGATTAACAAGTGGGTTCGTGGCGTCCGTGAACAGGCGGCTGAAATGAAAGCCACTGTCGACCAGTTCAACACCCAGTGATGGAGCCTGCCACCCACGCGGAGTGGACCGTCTCGGACCGCGTGTGGGTGACGACCATGTCCGTCCTCGCTGAACGGGAGTATCCGTTTCGTGCCCGTCTCATCCGCGAGCGGGCCGGCCTCGACGCGGCGCAGGACCGCACTATACGCCGTCGGTTGCACGTCATGGCCGACGCAGGGTGGCTTGACCACACCGAGGGATCGAAGTGGTGGTATCCCGGTCCCCACGCGGAGGCCCGCTTCCACACCGACCACTGACCCTCTACTCAAGAGGAGACCACAGCGAGACGTGCGTATGAGACGCCACATCCGTGGGCTGTCTGTCGAGGCGATGTTCAGTGAGTGATTCCATCCAGGCGGTCGACCTCTTCTGTGGGGCGGGTGGCCTCTCGGCGGGCCTCGCACTCGCCGCCGAGTCGCTCGACCGTGATGTCGACCTCGCGGCCGTCAACCACGACGCCATCGCCGTCGAGTCACACAAGGCGAACCACCCGTGGGCGCGCCACTACAACGCGAAAGTCGAAGAACTGCATCCGCCGGAGGTCTTCGACCCCGGCATCGACATCGTCGCCGGTGGGTTCCAGTGTACGCACTTCAGTAACGCCCGCGGGAGCGCCCCGGTCAACGAGCAGATGCGGACCTCGCCGATGCACCTGCTGCACTGGGTCGAGTTGCTGCGCCCCGAACACGTCCTCGTCGAGAACGTCCCCGAGTTCCGCAAGTGGGGGCCGGTCGACGAAGACGGGACGCCCTCGCGTGATGGCTCTATCTTCGAGCGGTGGGTGGACCTCTTTGCGTCGCTGGGCTACTCGGTAGACTGGCGGGTTCTGAACGCTGCGGATTACGGCGATGCCACCTCTCGGCGGCGGTTGTTCGTCGTCGGCCGTCGGAACAACCGGGCGGCGTTTCCCGAGCCGACCCACAGCAAGAGCGGCGACGACTTACAGGAGTGGCGCTCGGCCGCCGAGATTATCGACTGGTCGGACACTGGCGAGTCCATCTGGCAGCGTGACCGCCCGCTCGTCAACAACACGATGCAGCGCATCGCCGAAGGACTGCGCCGCTACGCCAGTGAGGACCTCGAACCGTTCGCGGACGCAGTGGCCGACCTCGAAAAAGCCGACGTCGAGCGACTCCAACAGACAGCGGTCGACGTGACCGACCTGGACGACGCCCACGTCGAGCGTGGCGAGCCGTTTCTCGTCAAATACTACGGCACGTCGACGGCCCTGTCGGTCCACGACCCACTCGACACCGTCACTGCGGGCGGGAACAAGTTCGCGCTCGCCACGCCCTACGTCCTCGGTCAGCAGTCGAACGCGACGCCACGGGCCGTCACCGACCAGCCGCTGCCGACGGTGGCAACTCGCGGTGCTATCTCGGTGTTGAACCCCAATCCGTTCATCTTGCCGCGCAACGGCTACCAGCGTGGTCTGCACTCGAATCCGGCGTACAATCCTGCCGAGCGGCCCGTCCACACGATTACGGCACAGAACCACGACGGGCACGTTGTGCGGCCGTATCTCGTGCCGTACTTCAGTGAGCGCGAGGGACAACGACCACGCACCCACGACATCGACGCACCGCTCCCGACGGTCACCGCCACCGGCTCTGACCCGTACGTCGCTCAGCCGTATCTCGTCCAGTACTACGGCAACTCGGATGCCTGTTCGGTCGACGAACCGCTACCGACCGTGACGACGAAAGATCGCTTCGCACTGGTCGTCCCCGAGTGTTGGCCATGGGGACTCGACATCCACTACCGGATGCTTCAGCCGCCGGAACTGGCGGCAGCGATGGGGTTTCCGGCGGGGTACGAGTTCGCCGGGAACAAGACCGAGACGACGCGCCAGATCGGGAACGCCGTCCCGGTTAACTTAGCGAAAGCGCTCATCACGAAGCTGTTGACGGGCGACGAACCGTCGCTGTCGACGTTCACGCCCAACAGCGGGGTGGAAGCCGATGACTGACACCCCCATCCGCGTGGCCTATCCGGTGGTTGAGAAGCCGTCGTTAGCGCCGTCTTCGGATGGCTCCCCGGCGGATCCCGTCACACATCGAGAATTCACAATCGAGACGACGCCTCAAGAAGCATATCGCATACGGGGGCTGATACTGGCGGCCGTCGACACTCATCTGAAGGACCATGGCTCTCTCGAAGGTGTGGCCATCGATGTCCACCGATATGCGAAACTGGATGCGTTCTTGCAGTGGAAACACGGCGAGTCTGCTGAGGGGTTGTTGGACTCTCCGATACATACGATAGCGACCGACCAGGAGGTGCTGGAAGTGCTGCATGACAACCACGCTGTCATGCAGTCGGTGTTCGCTGAGTAACTGCACCGTCCTACCACAGCGCCTAAGCCCCGTGTGACTTTTCTCCCCTGACTTAAAACGTGCAGATAGAGTCCCACGGCTCACCCCTTCACCAATGTCCACTACTCCGCCGCCAGGTCTGTCGACGGCCGAACGGTTCTGTTGGGCGGTCATCGACTACGACGGTCGTGCCGACCGCCGCACCCTCCGACGGCGGACGGCTATCAGTCCGAACACGCTCGACTCGGCGTTGCAGACGCTCGTCGAGCGCGACCTGGTCACGACCCGCCCAGACCCCGAGGATGCTCGGCGGACGATTTACGAAGTACAGTAACTCCCTGATAGACCCTGCTCAGTGGGGTCTATCTATGAGGTTAAGCGCCCACAGACCCTTGATTCGATAACTCACGGCCACGCGGCGTGGCGGTGAGGTTCCACAACCAGCGTCGCGTCCGGCTCACGACCGGGCGTTTCCTCTCCCCTTCAGATGAGCCACGCCACAGCAGACGACACACAACTCGACGCACCGTACCGCTGGCGACCTGGCGACGACGACTCCCTTCTCGACACCTCTCCACACGCCGAGAAGACGTCTTCGTCGACACAGACGGTCACCGGCGACGAACCTGAACCTCACCGTTCACACCCGCATACCGACACCGACAACGACGTCAACGAGCTGGGTGCGTTTCACCAGGACATCCAGCGCGACCCCGAAATCTGCTCGGGGTGTTTCAGACAGAACTACGACGTCCTCTACCCCTGGTCTGATAGCAAGACCACTCGTGCCCACCTCGTCCGGTATTTCGTTCCGGCCCAAGACACGACCGAATCGCTTCCCAGCGCGGGCGACACCGCTCGCAACCCGCCCCGGGCGTGTGTCTGTGGTCGAATCGGGAAACTTCGCAATCGCCCGCTCTCGAAAGCCGACGCGCTCGCCTGTGCCCGGCGACTCTCGACACAACTCTCTCGGAAGGACATCGAGCACAACCCACTCGTCTTGCAGGCGGAACTTCAGCGGCTGAAGTCCTGTCCGGCGACGACGATGTTCGACGAGCCGAACTTCGATACGGCCGTCCAGCGCTCACTCGCTCGCTCGGACCACTCCATGCGTGATGCCCTCCACCCCACGCACGACGATACGACGCCTGCCCTCCCCGAAGGCACGGGTCGTCGCGTCGCTCACCACCGCACCAGACGCCAGTAGCCCTCGCGTTGCCCTCCTCGTGTTATCCCGATGTCCTCCTCTCAGTCCCCCGTCACAATCGCACCGTTCGGTCGCCCGCTGCGCGGTCGCATCGTCGAGACGACGAACGAAATGGTCGGCAATGCCGATTGCGAACTTCAACACGTCGTCGAAGTCGGTGCTGGCACGCGCTTTCGCGTGTTCGACCATGAACTCGAATCAACGGCCGCTCCCGAGAACGATGAATGACGCGTCCGAAGATAAAACTCGACGCTCGCGGAGTCGTGGGTGTCGTCGCCGGTTTGCTCCCGCCACTGCTGTTGGCGGCGGAGGCCTTCGGAATCGTCACGACACAACTGTCGCTCGCCCAAATCGACCGCCTGTTTCTGTTCTCGGCGGCGATGCTCATCGGCGTGCAGGCCCTGCTCGACCTGGTGTCGTACCTCCAGCAGGGACTGACGATAACCGCCAACGTGGGGGGCGACTCCAATGACGACGACCCGTAAGCTGTTGTCGTTGATGCGGACGCGCCACGCGCTGGCGGCGGTCGCCATCGTCTGTCTCGTCATCGGCGTGTCGCTGGCGGCCGTCGTCGCCGGCGTCATCCGCCCCCGGACGCTTTCGCTGACGGTCATCGTCGTCGGCCTGCTCCAGATTGCGTGGTCGACGCAGGTGAGCGCCCGTCGAGACAGCATCCCTCGGTCACTGACGCTAGCGACGTTGCTCATCATGTTGGCTGCGACGGGGTTCGGGACCGAGCGCTGGATACCCGCCTACGCCGAGCCGGCAGTCACCGTCGGGTTCGGCGCGCTTCTCGTCTTGCAGGTGGGGTTCTGGGGAGCTTCGGAACTCGTCGCTAGCGCGCTCGAAGACCGAGAGAACCCAGAACGATGACTCGCCCCGAGAAACTCACGCTCTACGACGCGGACGTAGAACACGGCCCGTACCGAGACGCCCACCTCGTCTCTCGGACGGGCTATACGCTGGTGAAGCTCCCTCACGAAGCGTCCCCACCGGCCGTCGACGACGTCCTCGGGCTGACCGTTCTCGCCCACGACGTCGAATCGAACGACGGCGTCGCTACCGAGGGGCCACTGCGCCACCAGACGATGGCGGTAGTGTTCGAGGGGCAGGTCGTCGGTTCGTACGACGGCAACTCCTCGACGCATCGCTACTACAAAGCCGAGGCCTACTGAGGCTCGATTTTCCATGCCCGACACTGACACCGAGCACCTCGCCTGTGAGATGTGTACTTTCGAGACCGACGGTGGGCCGAGTTCGATGGGCGGGCACTACAGTGGCTGTCCGATTCGCCCACACTACCTGCAAGCGCTTGCGGAGGCCGAGAATCGGACGCCGGACGAACTGAAGCGCATCTACACGAGTCGCCAGATGTACTCCGAGGCGATTCGGCGTGACCTGACCGTCACGATTCCGGCCGCCCAACGCGACGTCGCTCGCCCCTCGCCTGTCACGACCGTCGCGGGTACGGACCCAGAGACCGACTCCGACCAGTCCGGGCCGTCGCTCACCGACCGCCTGCGCACGCTCACCAGCGCTCGCCCGGCGACGTCGCTCGAATACCCCTCACTGCCGGGTGGCAACCGCGTGGGCCGGTCGGGGTATCAGCGAGCTATCGACGACGCGGTCAAGGCCGCGGAGTCGGTTGACGATCTCCCCGACGAGATTTTCCGGTCGGACTCGACGGTCAAGGCCATCGGGTCGGCCGTCGTCGGGTTCGCCCTCGGTATCTCTATCGGGCAGGACCCACAGAGCGCCATGGGGCTGGCCACGCTGTTGTTCTCCATCGCCGCCGGGGCCAACGGCGGGAAGTACCTCGCGGCCATCCCAGAGCGGCGTCTCGCCATCCTCAGAGACTACATCCTCTACACGTCGGTCGGCGCGTTCGCCGGCTATCGCTACATCGGTTACGTCGAGGGTGGTGGCTCGCCACTGGTCCCCATCGAATGGGCGAGTGACCTACTGGACGCTCTCACCACAGTCCTATGACAGACCACATCGATTCGAGGACGCTCCCGTGGGACGAACTCCGGGCGCTGTTCCGGTACGTTCGCACCCAGAAGTTCTCGAAACCCCGGCCTGACGGCCCGTTCATCACGGCCGAGTGCTCACACGACGACCTGCGAGTCGCACTCGGCACGCGGTATTTCGCGCCGAACTACGAGAGTTCGTATCACTACGAGGGGACGCAACTGAATCTCGCCCGCGTCGTCCTCAACGAACGCCTCGCCGGACAGTACCGAGACGAAGACGGCATTCCGATTCGCTGGTGGCAAACGCACGTTCGGAGTTTCGACGCCCCGACGGCCGACCGGACGCTCCCGCCGCTCAAGCGCCGCCCTATCGAGATTCAACCACACTGGGAGCCCGAACCCACGGAGTACGACGTCGCTCACGTCGACGGCCATGGCTTCTCGCGTGACCGTGCGCTCCGGACGGTCGCTTCGGTCCTCGACGCCGAAGCGATTGCCTACGACTCCCCGTTAGACCAATGACGCTCACGCTTTCTCCGACACACTGCCCCACGTGTAACACTCCCATCGAGCCCGGTGTGAAGACGCCCGCGGGCTACTGTTCGCACGTCTGTACGGTGCTCGCGCGGACTCGACAATGGTAAATCACGACTCTCAGCGTCGGATGGACCGCGACGTCCGCGAGCACCGAGCGCTGTACGAAGCACTCGCCGGCACAGGGGACTCCGAGGACCAATGACGACGCTCTGCACCGCCTGTGACACGCCGGTCAGCACGCAGTTCGCCCGCGTCATGGGCGATAACGACGACCGGGTTCACGCCTGTCCGAACTGCTCGACCGTCCGTGACCGCACCACGACCGCCGAGGACACGCCCGACGCGCCGCCCGTCACCTACCACCCATGTTAGAACACACCGAAACCCGGACGACAGAGACGCTCGCGGCCACCGACAGCACCCAACTCACGGCCGACACCGAGAACGCCGAGACGGTCCACCTCATGGTCGACGACGGCCAAGGTGGGCAACCAGCGACGTACGACCTGCTCCAAGAGGTCTACTCTCCGGGTGAGAGCGACTGGATGCCCTACGCCGAGACGACGGCCACACAGGCACGCAGTTTCACCGACGGGGCCGTCCCTCACGAGTGGCGCATCACCGTGACCAACACCTCTGGCGCACAGGCCACCTACCGCCTGCGACTCATCGCCACCGCTCCACGATAGGATGCCACGCGACGATACCTTCTCGAAATACGTCGAGGGCCTCCCAGCGTGGTATATCGCCCAGCAGAGTGCGACTACGGACGACGAGTCGGCCGACCGCAACGTCACCCAACAGGTCATCGACCACGTCTCGGTCGACTCCGGACAGGGTGCGTACACCGTCACGCTCGGCGTCGACGTCGAGGTCGACGGCAACACGATTACCGTCACCGACGTCGGGAACAACGCCAACACCAACCCCATCACCGTCACGGCCGAATCCGGCGCACTCATCAATCGCCGGTCGACGCTCCAACTCACGCGAAAGCGAGCGAGCGTCACCCTCACCTACTACGAACGAACCGGCGCGTGGCACACCACGGCGTACTTCTCCGGTGGCGGCGTCCTCCGATAACCCGTCGCCGTCGGGCATGAATTCAGATGAATTCATCGTAGCGCAGATATGAATTCATCTGCATTCACCGCCCGGCGTCTCGGTCTCACTCTCTCACATGCCTCACGAACACGAGTCACATCTGGTGGATCGAATCGAGCAACTGCTCGTCGACGCCTTCGGCCACGACCGCGTCTCCCGCCAGTACACCTATCCGACGGGTCGCCGCGTCGACCTCCTCGTCGACACCGGCCTGTTCACGGTCGCCATCGAGTGTGAATCCAGCGCCGAGAACCTCATCGAGGGCAGCGGACAGGTCGAACACTACGCCCGTCACGACAGTCGGGGCCGGACCGTTCCGATGCTCGTCGTCGCCGACGGGCACACACTCGACAGCCCCGAACAGCAGTACGTCGAACAGCGAGTCACCGTCTACACCGAACGGGAACTCGCAGAGCGCCTCACCGGTGCCGGGCTGTTAGGGTGACTCGCACCTACCGAGAGATGGCTCACACGATGAGCTACGTCGACATGCGCGAGTCCATCCCCGAGTGGGCCGCCGACTACGCCGTCGGGGAGACGATCTTGCTTCGCCACCCCGACGACGGCCCGACACCCGCCCGCATCGCCGGTTTCTCCTCACACGAGGACTACCGCGGCCTGCCCGTCATCGACGGGCGACCGTTCACGTTCGGTGGCGGCTCACTCGCGCTGTCCGAGCACAACATCGTCGAATCGACTGACAGCTAAAACGAACACACGCTATGGAGGACGACAGGAATTACGCCGACGAGTGTGGCGACCACGGCGGCACGAATCGCAAGGGCGACCCGTGTGGTCGGGCTGCTGGCTGGGGGACTGACTTCGAGTCGGGGAAGTGCCGCCAGCATCGTGGGACGTCACCTGACGGTAGTTCGCACGAAGGCAACGACAACGCGGTCGGCAACAGCGGTGGAGCGCCGCCGGAGGGTAACACCAACGCGGTCTCACATGGTCTGTACGCCGACGTCAACGCCTTCTACACGGACATTGCGACCGACGAGCAGCGGGAGTTGATCGACGATACGTTCGCGGACTACCGCGAGCGCTACGAGGCTCGGCATGGCGACCTGCCGTACGGTCACCGGGCGAAGCTGTTCCAGGTAGCGGTCAACATCGCCAAGGAGATTCACGGCGAGGCGTGGGCGGCCGAGAAACCGTCGTCGCTGGACTCGGGCCACCCGCTGGTCGACCGCGAGGAGCGCAAAAAGGAGGTGGCGGACATGCCCGTCGAGGAGATTCGGTATAAGGAGACGGTCGTGCTCTCGGCGACCCAGAAATTGAGCCGGGATACGCGCCAGTGGCTGAAGGACTTCGGCCTGCTCGACACGTCGCCCGAGAGTCAACAGGCGTCGGCGCTTGCCGATGGCCTCGACCTGAACCTGACGAGCGACGAGAAGGCGGGTCTCGACGCGGCGTTCGACGTTGATCCGCAGACGTAATCATGAGTTCCACCAGTGTGAGCCCCTCGGCCATCGCCGAGCGCAACCCCCTCGCGCACCCGGCGATTGCATCGGTGCAACTGTTCGACTACAGCTTGCCGCCGGGCGACCACCTCAAGGAACTCTACAACGCGCTCTGGAAGGCCGTCGACGCTGATTTCCCACATGCCTCGAAGAAAGTCGCTCGTCTCCTCCCGCGTGGCCACGGTAAGAGCGAGTCGGTGGGCGTCGTCTTCCCGACGTGGGCGTTGCTCACCCACCCCGATATTCGGGTGGCTATTATCTCGAAGACGGCCAATATCGCCGCCGAGCGGGCGGGGAAGGTAGTCGACGCGGTCGAACATTGGGCTCCGCGCTTCGGTGTCGAACTCGACAACGCCGCGGGACATCAACTGACGACGGAAGCGAACGACCACAAAGAACCCAGCCTGTCGGCGTACGGCCTCGAATCCCAGTTGACGGGTAAACACTTCGACGTCATCGTCTGGGACGACATCGCCGACTGGGAGAACCAACGCACTGCGACCCAGCGTCGGAACGTCCGGGAGTACTTCCGGGACTACACGAAGAACCTCGGCGACCCCGACTCCGCGTTGGACGGTGGGTTCGTCCAGGCGCTCATCGGCACCCGGAAACACCCACAGGACCTGTATGAGACGGACATCCTCAACTCGGCGACGTGGGATGCGAAGGTGTCGACGGCGATCCGCGAGTCAGACTGGCCGCTCGTCGAACAGCGGGCGTGGTCGGTTCGGGGTGACGACGGGCAGGTGTACGACGACGTCGCGGCGCTCCCGGCGGACGTCAACCTGGCGAACAACGGCGTCATCCCCGACCAGCCACTCACCGTCCTCTGGCCCGAACACAAACCTCCCGAATCACTCCTGTACGACATCGTCGACGGTGACGACTCACTCCCCATCTGGCGACGAGAGAACCAACAGGACCCACACGCCCTGAGTGGCGAGGTGTTCAAATCGGAGTGGCTCACGTACGTTTCCGAGCTTCCGAACCCCGCGTCGAGCTATCGGTGGGTTGCGGGGATGGACATCGGCCTCGTCGACGACCTCCAACAGGCCGCCGAGAACGACACTGACTACACTGCACTCGCGGTCGTCGCCTGGGATCGGTCGGTCGGCCGAGGCTACCTCGCTCACCTCGCTCACCGCCGTGGCATGTCGGTCAAGGCCGCCGCCGACTGGGCCGTCGACGAACTCGCCGACTACGCTATCGATGCGATGCTGGTCGAGCAGAACGCCAACCGCGGTGTCGCCCAACGCCTTCGAGACGACTCGCCCATTCCGGCCGACGGGACGACGTCCTCGGGGTCGAAAGAAGAGCGCATCCACAACATGGCCGCGGAGTTCGAGTCCTCCGATATCCGCATCGTCGGCGACCCGACCGACGAGGTGTGGCGTGCCTTCGAGACTGAAGAGTGGCTGCAGTTCCCGAGTGCGAGTCACGACGACCGACTCGACGCTATCGAGATCGCCCTGCGGAATATCGACACCGCGGAGACCACCTCGCCGCGCGTCACGCAGCCCTACTAACCCCTCTTCCCGCCATCAATGAGCTATCGAGATCGTTTTCGCGCTGCCTTAGCCGCTGCGACGGATGCCGTCCCGTCGCCGACGACGCGCTCGCCGGCCGGGCGGCGGTTTTACTCGGCCGGGTCGGGCATCGACCGCGACAAACCCCCCAAAGACGCCTACGACCTGTATCGCCAACAGGCGAAGACGGGTCTACTCGTCCCGCCGGCTATCGACACGTGGGTCTCTGAAGTCTGTCGCCCCGGTGCGCAGGCGACCGCCGAGAACGACGACCTCCGGGATGACCTGAACGAGTGGGCGGCCACCTGTGCCTTCTACGCTGGGGAGGCCGACGAACCGCTGGATGCCCTCCTGCGGTTTTCGGTCTACAACTACTTCGTGGATGGCGAGCCGCTCATCGAGCACGTCTGGAACGACCCGAGCATCGAGGACGACGAGCAACGAAAGCTGTTGTCGCTCAAGCCCTTCGACCCGAAGACAGTCCGCTTTCTGACCTACGAGGGCACCTCGATTCTGGTCCGCCCGGAGAACAAGGGTCGGCCACAGACGGCCGGTGGGCTACAGGTCGACGACGCGGCCCCGACCAACGACCGCGAGGAGTACGCCGCGTTCGTCCAGTATCCCGAGGGCAACTTCGGGTGGGACGAACGCAACCGCGTCCCGCTCTCTCAGAACGACGTCACGCGCATCCCGAGAAAGCCCACGTTCGACGCCCGCACAGCCACCGAGACGCACGCCGGGACGCTCGATTCGGGCTCGATTCGCGGGACGTCACTCGTCGAGTCCATTTCGGAAGAAGAAAAACGCCTGCGAGCCCGCCTGCAAGACTACAACGGCTCCATCGCCGGCATGGCCTACCCCCGCCTGAAAGTCCAGTTCGAGGACTACCAGGTCGGCGAGGGGGCGAACGCGGAGGTCGTCAAGTGGGACGACCCGGACATCAAGGCCTACATGGGCCATTACGACCGTGAGGAGGACGACCAACAGTACAGCCCCGGCGACAACTGGGTCGACCCGGGTGGCAAGTTCGGCTCGCCGCCGGGCGTCGATACGGAGGTGATTCCGGGGCAGGTCCCCGACATCGACGATTCGATTCAGACGAGTATCGACCTCATCGCCTCCGGACTGGGCGTCCCGAAGTACCGCATCGGCTACGCTGACGACCTGAACCGGCGTATCAGCGAGGAACTCGCCGACGACTTCCAGCGTGACGTCCTCTCTGTTCGCCGACTGTTCGAGCGGAAACTCTCGCCGATTTTCGAGTTGAAGGCCGAGGAGTTCGCTCGGGAGGACGACACGGCGTACGGCGAGGAGGACCTCGATGGCGTGGGCCTCTCGATTGCGACCGACGAGACGGACTCGGTGGTGCGTGACGAGGAGTTCGACGCCGAGAAGTTCCGCAATCTGATGCAGGGGCTGTCGGCCTGGGCCGATTCGAGTGCGAAACTCAACTTCCCGACGGCGTGGGTGGCTGACGAACTCAACGTCGCGCTTGAGGAGTACGACGAAGACGAAGAGGCGCTGCAGTCGACGATGGAGCGCATGGCCGACCAGGCCGGCGTGACGGCCCCCGACGCGAGCGAGTTCTTGCCCGAGGGTGAGAGCGGAGGCGACTCCGAGTCAGAGGGCTGACCCGCTACTCAAGGGCGATGAATTCATTTGAATTCACGTGAGTCGCACGACGATATCGGTCCCGCCAGCCCTCCACGACCGGCTGAGTGCCGAAAAGCCCGATGACGAATCGTGGCCGGCGTTCCTCGAATCGCTGCTCGATGGCCGGGATGAATTCACAATGAATTCACTCTCGGAGGACGACGTCGACCGCATCGCCCGACAGACGGCCACCGAGGTCGAAGACCGCATGACGCGGCGCTAACTCGACCCGAATCCACTCCTCGCTCTGTCCATGTCCACCACCGCTAGCCTCGCCGCCGACCCGAGTGGCACGTGGACGTTCAAAGAGCAGACCTACCGACCAGCGCTCACCACACGCTTTCGGGCGCTCAAAGGAGCGATCCGTACCACGGTCGAGACGAACGACGCCCTCCGCCTGTCGGAGGCGCAGGCCAACCTCGCGCCCGAGGATATCACACCGCGTGAGGACTTCGGCACTGGCGACCGGGCCGACCGCGAGGCGGCGTTCCAGCGCTGGGCCGAACTGATGGCCACGACGGGCGTCCTCGAATCGCTGCCCAAGGCGCGCGTGTTGGACGGTCAGCACTTCACCGCCGACTACGTCCGCGAGGCCGCCCGCCGTGGTGAGTTGTTCGCCATCGACGCCCTTCGAGAACAGGGCCGGTCTGTCGAGCAGACCGAGCCGTTCGCCACCGACCAGCGCGAGGAGACGCTTCGCCGCCTCCGCCTGCGGAACTACCGCGCCGTCGAGAAGGCTACCGATGCGACGACGGGCGAACTCGGGCGTGTCCTCTCGGAACTTGGTGCGGGCATCACGCTTCGGGACGCGGCGAATCGACTCACCACCGCGGTCGACGAGACGGGCCTGCAGCGAGCGCGGGCCATCGCCCACACCGAGACCCAACACGCGTTCACGCAGACGACGCTCGACGTCTACGAGGAGAACGGCGTCGAGTCGGTGACGCCGTACGCTCGGTATCAGACGGCGGGTGACAGCCGTGTCTGTCCGCAGTGTGCGCCCCATCACGGCGAGACCTACAGTATCGCCGAGTATCGGGCCGGAACGGCTCCGAGTCCGCCCCTCCACCCGCTGTGCCGGTGTGTCCTTCTCATCGGTTCTGCACAATCATGACCTACGACGCCCACACCACGACCCGTAGCGCCCTCGCCGAGAACGCCGACCGGACCGTCCACGGGGTGGTCCTCCGTGACGACGAGTTCACCCGCGGCCTGAACGGCCCGAAGCTGTGGCCGGCCGCCGAACTCGAAGCTGCCGCCCCCACGCTCGCGGGCAACCAACTGACCGTCGACGCAGAGTACGCCACCGAACTGGGCGTCGAAGTCGAGACGGGCCATGGCGGGGGCGTCGTCATCGGCGACATCACGCGCTCGGCGTATCAGCCGGGCATCGGCGTGCTCTACGAGGCGGTGCTCGAAGACGCGGGTGTCGCCGACCAACTGACGACGGGCGATCTCGAAATCTCCATCGAGGCGGCCCACCCCGACAGCGTCGAGGAGGACCCCGAGACGGGCGCGGCCATCCTGCGTGGCTTTCGGTTCACGGGGATGCAGGTCGTCACCGAGGGGGCGGCGAAGGGCAACTACACCGCCCCCGGAAGTGCGAGTGACAACCCCGCCATCGCCGCGCTCTCGGCAGCCGATATCAAGGCGGGTCTCGACGATGCCGAGGCGGCCCTCGCAGACCCGGTCGTCCTGTCGAATCCTGGTGGCGACCCGAGCACGGACGCCGAGGACTTCCATGCGTTTCTGGATGCGCTTGCCGAGGCGGCCGACGACATCACCCACGAGCGCAACGACGAGACGCACTCGTGGCCCGACGACCGCGAGTCGTTCCCGGTTCACGACCCACACATCGTCGTCACTGGTGTCTCGAAGTCGGCCGTTGACGACCTTCTCGACGACCACCCCGATGTGGATAACCTCTCGGCTATCGAGGCCGAGGCGGCCACCGAGGCGGCGCTCGCCCGGCTGTATAGCATCGACCTCCACGCTCACACCAGCCTGAGTGAGGCCGACCTGCGCTCGGTCGTCGCCAGCCTGAACGCCATCGCTGGCGTGACGGCCGTCCCGACCGACGTGGTCCCGGACGACGATGACGCCCGCGACCCGCTGATTCGGCTCGTCATCGAGCGTGACGCTCTCGACTCTGTCGAAGTGGCTAGCGAGGCCATCCAGGCGGCGACCGAGCAGACGGCGTTCGAGACGTACGGCGAGTTCGACCTGCTGAATCGCCTCGCGGGCGACCGCATCGCCGCCGCATCGGCGGCCCCTGACGGGGAGGATGCGGCTGACGTCTCCGACGGCGTGCGCTCGCTCTTACTCGACGTCGGTGTCGACGAGAGCGACGTCGAGCGCGTCCTCGACACCCTGACCGACGGCAGTGACCCGGCATCGGCCGGCGAGTCGTCGGCCGCTTCGGAGCGCGACTCCGAGCGCCCTGCCGGCGACAACACCCCCTCCACGACTGACACCGACACCGACGACGGTTCAGCGACCGACGCGACCGGCGCAGGCTCGCCGCCGACATCCAGCGGGCCATCCGACGATTCAATGAGCGACTCCGACACTCCTACTGACCCTGAACAGTCCCCCGACGACCCCGCCGACGACGTGGGGCCGAACATCGATCTCGATGGCAAGGTCGTCATCGACGAAGAGCGCCACGACGAACTGAAGGCCAAGGCCGAGACGGCCGAGGACCTCTCCGAAGAGGTGGCGGCGCTGACGCGCAAGAACGACGAGCAGGCCGAGACTATCGACCGCGTCGAGGAGTTCTACGTGGCGGCCCTGACGGCCGTCGGCCCGTACGGTGAGGCGTTCTACGACGGGATGCCTCACGAGAAACTCGAAGCGGCTCTCGCCGAAGCGGTCGGCGAGGACTCCGCCGAGGCGGCGCTGTCGGCTGCCCTCGAATCCATGACGGCCGCCGAGGCCGAGACCGACTCCGACGCCGGGACGGGGACGCCCCAGACTGGCGACGGGCCGGGCGAGGACGCCGAGGAGTCGGCCGCCCTCGCCGACGAGCGCGCGGCGCTCGAAGAGCAAGCGGAGGCTGCCCGCGAGGCCGGCCTTCACGGCGCGGCCGACCACTACGAGCGTGAAGCGGCCGCGCTTGACGGGGGTGAGAACTGATGAGCTTCCCCGAGTTCGCCGAAGGCGACGACATCGGCATGACCGTCGATGGGGGTGGCTCCGAAGGTGACGGCGTCGCCGTCACGGGCGACCGGACGGTCTCGGTCGTCGCCAGTGCGGACGGCGACGTCGACGGCATCCTCGCGTACGATGCTGCCGACCAGGAGAAGGCGGACGTCGTCTTCCAGGGCGCGCGCCCGGCGAAGGTGGCCGCCGGGACGGCCGCCGGCACGTACGTCGACGGCTCGGCGACGGCTGGTGAGCTGTCGGCCGCGACGACGCCGGTCCAGTCGTCGATTCTGACGCTGACCGGCCCCGACGCCGACGGCTTCGCGCTCGTCCTCATCCGATAACCGGCTTCGCGGCCCGTCACCGTCACCGCGACGGTCGGAGCCACCCGCCACTATCGATTCGAGCGGTTCCCCGCTGTGTATCGCCCGCCGAGTAGCCCTCCATCCTCCAGCAGTTTCCTTCAATGCCAACGACCACTCACGACATCCTCACTGACGAGGATGCCGTCTACGCGCAGATCGAAGCGACCGTCGAACAGAACAACGTCTTCCGGAACGCGTTCCGACCGGCCGACCTTTCGGGTGCGAACTCCGAGGTCGTCAACTTCGTCGTGCACGAAGACGACGAGAGCGACATCGAGATCGTCCCCGAGGGCGGGGAGTACCCCCGCGACATGTCCGAGCGGCGTCGCGTGCCGTGTTACCGGGACAAGTACGGCGAGGAGTACGCCATCACGATGGAGGCGCTCAACGACGGCATCTTCGACGACGTCGCCGAGGAGGCCAACGCGAAGATGCGCCGGATGGCCGAGCGGATGGACGCCGCCGCGGCCGAAGTGTTGCAGGCGGCCACGACGGACAACGACCACTCCGCCATCGGTGACGATAACGGGACGCTCACCTACGCCGACATCGTCGACGCGAACACGACGCTGCTCGACGACCCGTTCCAGTTCTCGCCGGACCAACTCTACGTCGGCCCGCAGGGCATGGGCGACCTCCTGAAAGACGAGGTGCTCACGCACGCCTCCGAAGACGGCGACGAGCGTATCTCCTCGGGCATGGTCGGCACCATCGTCGGCATCGGCGACGTCTATATGTCCAACTCCGGCGTTCTCGGGGCGGGCGAGGCCATCCTCGTCGACTCCTCGAAACTCGGCCGTGAGGGTGTCTGGCTCGACATGGATACCCGCGAGTACCAGGAACCCTCGAAGGACGTCGAGCGGGTCATGCAGATGAAGACGCTGCGTGGCTGGGCGGCCCTGCGCTCGAACGCCGCCATCCCGATCAACGGGTAACCACTCGTGGCGCTTCCCATCGACGACTACGACGACCTGACCGTCTCGGAGGTCCGCTCGGCGTTGCGTGAGCGTGACTTTTCGGATGCGGAACTCCAGACGCTGCGTGAGTACGAAGCCGACAACAAGGCTCGCTCGACCGTGTTGGAGGAACTCCCCGACGCGGACGCCGAGGCCGAAGACACACCCGACGATGCGGAGGGTGACGCCGACGCCGACGCGGATGGCGACGATGTCGATGCCGAGGCCGAAGACGCGGGCACGAGCGCCGACACCGACGAGAACGCTCCGGAGACGGTGCGTATCTCGCCCCAGACGTCGGTCATCGCTGGCAACGTCTTCCGGACGCTCTACACGCCGGTCGAGGTCGAACTGACCGACGGCGTCGAAGCCGCGATCCGGGACGGCCGGGCGCGGCGTGTCGACGACGAGGACTGACCAATGGCCGCCCGCACCGACGCCGAGCGCGTGACCAACGCCTACGGTGGTTCACTGGACGTCGCCTCGGAGACGATGGCCGACGCCATCACCGACGCCCACCTGCTCGTCGACCAGCGGGTGAGCGACCACCTGCCCGCCGAGCACCCACGGCGTGCCACCATTCTGGAGCGCCTGGAGACGCTCGTCGCCGCCCACTACGCCTATCCCGACGTGGTCGGCGCGCTCGACGAGGGTGTCCGCGTCGCTGCGGACTCGGACATGGACACGTCCGTCGAGTACGACACGGACGTGACGGCTGTCGGCCCCGATGGGCTGGCGAGTCCGTTCTGGGCGCGGGCGCTTGACGTCGACCCGACCAATCGCCTCGGTCGGCACACGCGCTCGCCGACGAGCGTCTTCGTGAACTGACCATTGGCTACCCCCTACTCAAGAGGGGGTCGGCCCTCGGCTGTGGTGTGGTCGGTCGCCTCGTCCCCTCTGAGACTGGCCGGCCACGCACGCTGCGCGGGTCACTCCCCACGGGTCGCCGCCCGGCGACACGGCGGCCGTGGGTGCATCGTGGTTCGTCTCGGCATGCTAATGCGGCCGGCGTCGTCACTGCAGCGGGGTCACACCCACCGGCCGTTTGGGGTTTGCATAGTGCCCCACCTCCGGGGGAGTCTAGCCACACTCCCCGATTCGGGTCCGTCTGTCCCGGTGGTCCTACCCACCGGTGCGACCGATTGGATGCGCCACGAGGCGCGTGGGCTTCGATGCCCACCGGTCGTCTGGGGTCCGCTTTCACCCCACCAATGCGGGTCGGCGGCAGGGTTTCATCATTTCCCCCACCGTCGCCCGCCCCTTCCCCTACCCATCCATCGTTGCGGCCGTCCGGGGTCACACTCGACGGTCGTTTGCGGGCTGACTCGTCCCGCACTTGCTTCCGTGGAACTCATTTCGCACACGCGCCGCTGTGAACGGCGCGTGTTCACGACACTGTTGGACCGCGTGGGCGTTCGACTCGCCCGGTGTCGCGTGTTATGCCTTCGCTCCCCATCACCGACTACGACGATCTGTCCATCGCCGACGTGACCGACCGACTCGGTGGCCTGCCTGACGCCGAGTTGTCGCTACTCGCCGACTACGAAGCCACGCACAAGGCACGTGTCGGCCTGCTCGACGACGGCCCGCTCGCCGCCTTCGCGCCTATCGGCCTCTACGCCGTCGACACACCGAGTGCCGACGAACAGACGGCCATCGACGCCCGGACGGACGCCCTCGACGACCCCGACGCTCGCCTGTCGACCGACGCGGTGGCCGACACCCTCGGGGTGACGCCAGCGATTCGGCCGGCCGACGACCACTACGCCGACGGGACGCGCCTTCGCGTCCGTTCGACGACACACGCCGTCGCAGGCTATCAGTTCTCCGAGCCCGAGCGGACCGTCACCGTGAACGCCCGTGTCCGCGAGGCCATCGACGACGGGACGCTCACCGTCGTTCGCCACGCCACGCCGTGGGAGTGACTCACCATGCAGGAGTTCAACCTCATCCCGCGCGTCCAGGCGAGTCTCGCCGCCGCCGAGGACGACATCGCCATGGACATCGCCGACGCCATCCACCAGCAGGTCGACGACAACTGGCAGAGCGGCCAAGACGCCCAGGGCGCGCCGTGGGCACCCAACGCCCCGAGTACGATTCGCGCGAAGGGTGGCTCGACGCCGCTGGTCGACTCCGAGGAGACGCGTGAGGACATGGGCACCGCGAGCGTGGGCGGCGGCGTCGCCCGATACGGCCCGACGACCGAGCGCGCCGGGAAGCTGTTGGCCATCCACGAGCATGGCGTGCCCGAGAAGAACATCCCTGCGCGGCCGGTCATCGGCCCTGCAGCAGACTACGGCGAGGACGTCGCCGGCCGTGTTGCCGCCCGGTCGCTGGCGCGCGCACTGAAGCAACTCTAACCTGAACCATGCAAGACCCACTGTATCGCATCGGCGAGCCCCACGAGTATCGCCCACTGCTCGCTACCGACACCGAGGGCGGGTATCCGGACTTCGAGTTCGGGCCGTGGGAGACGGTCACCGCGAATCACTCCTCGAAAGGCCTCGCCGAATACACACGCGACCAACTCGGCGACATGGACGGTGTCGAGTACCTCCTGACGGCCCCGGACGCCGAAGGCCTCGCCGAGGACGGGCAGGTGCGCATCGACGGCGAGGTCTACCGACTCGCCCACGCCGAGCACGCCGCTCGCCACGACCGGACGCGCTGGCTGTGTGTGCGTGATGACCGCCACGTCGACGACGATACCGAGACCGACGCCGACGACGATGGCTTCCGCGTCGTCTCCGGGCCTGAGTAACTCTCTCCCTCACCGATGCTTCCCTACCCTGCCCAACAGCGCCTGCTCGCTCAAGCGCCCGACGAGTACACGCTCCAGTACGCCCTCGACGATGGGTCGTACGAGGGTGCGTTCGACATCGATAGCTGGTGGGCACGCGAGGACCTCGACCCGGACGACGACGCCAGCCCGGTCGACTACCCCGCACTCGTCTTCGACATCCAGCGGGCGGCCGTCCTCTCCTCGGCGCAGTCTATCGGCGACACACTGGGCTACGTCGACGCCGACGACCCCGCCCAGTTAGACGAACTTCGAGGTCGCCGGGTGTACGACGAGGTGTCGGTGACGATGCTCACCGCGGGCCACCACGAACCGACGGCGACGAGTGCGGGCGAGCGCATCAAGCAACTCGTCCCGCCAGTGTATCGCCACTTCGCGTTCACGGTCCCGCGCACGCTCCGAACCGCCGGTGACGCCCCCGGCGAGATACCTCTCACGATCCGGCAGGGTGACGTCGGCGAGCCGGTGAACGTCTCGGAGTTGCGCGCGAACACGGAGGTGGCGGGCTATCAGTTCACGCTCACCTGTCGATACCTGTTGACGGACGTGGCGACGCTCGACGCGGTCGCCGGGTTCGATATCCAACCCAGCGAGGGTGTCCACGGTGGCGAGCGGACGGTCGAAATCCGCTACGAGCCATGACTGAAGGCCCTACTCAAGAGGCGAGGGGCGTGTGTCGGGGTATGGTCGCTCAGACCGCCGCTTCAGACGACTCGGCCGATAACACGTTCGTGTGTGGCTGTTGTGAGGACGCCTTCGCTGGCGACCCTGCTCACACGTTCGTCAAACGCGCCCCGGAGACACCCCAGGCCGCTGACGTCGCCCCAGACGGAGCCCGCGCTGTCGAGACTGCTCGACTCACGCTCTGTGTGGGCTGTGCCGTGGGGGTCGCGGCCTCGTTCCGTGGTGTTCGACGATGAGTGAGGACGTCCCCGAGGGCCTCGACGAGAAGCTTCGGAACGCCGTCAGCGGGTATCTCACGCAGACGGGCGATACGGCGGGAGCAATCGCCGCCCTCGAATCGGTCCGTGACAGCGTCGCTAATCTCGACGATGTGGGGCTATGACCGACTCTGACTCTGGCTACGACTACGACCGCGAGGCCATCCACGGTGCATTGCGCGGTCTCGCCACCGTCCGCCTGTCGGGACCCGTGACCGTCGAGTCGCTCACGTGGGAGACGGGCAATTTCCACGTCGTCGCGTTCCACACTATCGACGCCACCTACCCGTTCGCGGCCGAGGTGCGCGGCGAGGCCGATGGCCAGCCGTTCTACCGCGAGCGGCTTCGCTTCGCCACTGACGGCCCACACGAGGGCTGGATTCGCCATGAGGTGGTTCGTCGTCGTTGTGGCCGGACTGGTGGACGAGTCGTCCACAGCGAGCGTGTAGGTGGCTACACCCCCGACTGGCCCGTGCCACTCGACACCGACGACGAGGGCGACGAACGAGGCTTCGGGTACCCGCATCAGGGGCGGTTCGCGTGACCGATGCCGTCGACTATCCGCGCGTAGGTGTCCGGAAACGGGAGCAAGGCGGCGACCGACCCGCCCTCCTTGACTGCCCGTCGCGGTGTCCGGAGTGTGGTGACGCCGATGGCGTAGATATCGACGTCCCGCTCGCCAAGTGGCGAGTAACCGGGCCGATAGAAGGCGAGTGTCACTCCTGTGGCGCTCGTTTCGAGGCGGCACTCGTCCCCGTGGGTGACGGCGCATGACTGACGAGTTCCCTCAACCGCAAGATAGCTCCCGTCACCGACGACTGCACGGCGCTACGTGCAGCGGGCGTCATCGAGTACGACGGCGATGGAACCCTTGGCAGCCCACGACTCCGCCACGAAACGATTCTGGTCCGACCAGTCGTCTTCGAGGGGACCCTACTCGACGATGCCTGACTATACGTGCCCGCGGTGTGGTGGTGGCTTCCCTGCGGACAGTACGGCCACCGCGTGTGGTCTCCCGGCTTGCCCATGGTGCAAGGCGATGCTCGACGGAACATACGAGGCTGGCCGATGACTGACATTGGCGACCGCGTGAAGAACCTTGGCGTGAATTCGCGGGGAGCTAGAGATTTGGTCTTATTCGGGCTAATCGTGGTTGTGCTCTTTGCGTTAATCGGTCTCGTACTGTTCGTAATTGCGATTCCGCTGTTCAAAGCTGCCCACCTCGCCGGTGTTGGGTGGGTGCTTCCGAATCCACCCATGGCTCTCGTGATTTTCGTTCTCTGGATTCTCGCCGTCGCTAACGGCGGTGGTTCTGATTGAGCTTCCCACCACCGGAATACCACGAGAACGCCGAGACGCACCTCGAAAACGCACTCAAGGCGCTTCGAGACGAGTCACTGGACAGTCATCAGCGTGAGTACGCGGTCAACCGTGCCATCAACCAGACTAACGCCGCGTTGATGTATCTCATGGCGACAAAATCCCATCACGACGAGGGGCCGCCACTGTGAGGTGGCCGTGATGGTGTTCGACAACTGCACCGCGACCACCGAGGACCACGTCAGTTACGACCCGGAGCGCTACGACCCGGACGCCCATCCCGACGAGTGCCTGACCTGTGGGGCGCTACTCGACGGCACCGGCGATGGCGCGACGACGAGTCGCTCTTGCCCGCAGTGTGACGTGACGGTGGTGGTCATCTGATGGGCGACGACCCGCCGACGTTCCTCGTCACGCATGGCTACGATGAACACGAGAAGAAACTCACGCCACAGTTTCGAGTCGCCGACCTCTCGCTGTTCGCTCGGAGTGACTATCTGACCATCATCCGCACGCACCAGATGATAGGCGATTCGTTCGCCATTCACCCGGAGGTGGCCGATACCCTCGCCATCGGTGATACAATCACGTTCGATGACTACCTCGCGGCCCTTCCCGACTCGGCCACTGAAGAAGAACTCGACGCCGTCGCGTACGACTACAGCTCGCTCAGAACCTACTGCCTCGCCGAGAACACTCGTGTGACGATGGGTATCGTCGATGCACAAGAACAGGTCTGCCCGTCTTGCGAAAGCCCGGCACACTGGCTCAACCGACAGGGGCGTGTCGACGGCCCGACCAGCCCGGTCCGCTTCGAGTGCAACAAGTGCGACGCCGCGTTCGAGACGGCGCTCGTGAGGGTGATTTGATGACTGACGACCCCCCGCGCGTTTCGTTCATCCGGGAAGGTGGCGGCAGCGTCCATCCGTCGCTTAACACTGACCACTGTCCTAAATGCGGAGCGGACGGATTCTACGGTCGAGTGCGCCTCCACGCTGGTCACGGCAATTCAGATGGACAAGCAGGTGCAACTTGCGCGGACTGTGGTGCTGAGTACGAAATGGTGCTCGTCCCGGTGAACAATGACTGACACACCAATCAGCGACGTCGTTCCGGACGACTTTTTCGCCGCGCCGGACCCCGACCCCGACCCAGTCCCGCCCTGGCCAGTCGTCATCCTCACGACGCCGACGGCTGACACGGACGAAACGGCAGTCGGAACGCTCCTGCCGGCCAATAGTGACCTCGGCGAGGTACTCGGCGCGACTAACCCGGCGCTCACACACGTCGAGCGCCTTCGGGACGTCGGTGTCAGGCTCATCGAAGTCGCCGTCGTCGAGGAGTGGACGCCCGACGCCCTGCGGGAGTCCGTCCCAGAGTCCGCCGCCGACGCGTCGGTCCTGACGGTCGCCCCGCCGATTATCACACCAGCCGATATCGAACAGGCGTGTGCTATCGACGCGGTGGTCCGTCCGATGTACTCGCCCAGTCCTGTCGCTGTCTTCGCCACACCGCCGCGAAGCGACTACGACTCCAAGCAGGAGTGGTTCGACGTGCTCGGCGAGGTTGGCTGTCTGTCGTCTTCGTCGTGGGTCGTCGCCCACGACGGCCTCACGAACGACGCTGGTGAGGAATCGTTCTACACCCACCTCGCAATGTTCTTCATGGCCAACCAGTCCCGCCACGTCGAGTGGTCGGGCGACGAATACGACGAAGACGCGCTCGTCAAGGCGGGCGTACTCGTCCGAACCGGTGAGGTTGATGACTGACGAGTGCCCTCTCGCGGACTTGCTCGGAAGATACGGCCCTCGTCTCAACGACCACATCGAATACTGCCCGTTCTGTGGGGCCGACGCAACAACACCCAGTGAAGTGAACGGCCTCGCCGTTTGTGGACGCTGTGATAAGCGCTTTTTCGTAGAACTATGACTGACGACCTCCCCGATCTCCTCGTGGGCTGTTCAGCCCCGCGAGACGAGGTCGCCGCCCGCATCGCCGACACCGACGCAACGCTCCGCGAGCGTGTCGGCCGGGCGACGCTTCTCGTCGAGGCCACGCCCGAGCAGGCCGACCACATCGCTGCACTCGACGGCGTCGTCGGGACCGAGCGCAACTACCGCGACGTGAAACTGCTCGTCGATTAACCGCTGCCGTCCGGTTCTCCTCCCGTTCCGTCGCGTCCGGTCACCCACCGCGGTCAGGCCGCGGACTCGGTTCGACTCCGGGTGGTGGGACTTCGCTCTGTGTGTGGCACCGCCACGCCATAGAGCACCTTCTGAGTGCCCGTGAGCCACGGCATCGTGCGCGTGGCGACCCGGAGACGGCCCACTCTGGAGGGCGTGGTCCGCCCGGCCGGCTTCACCGCCGGCGGGCACATGCTGTGATGCCCTCCGGCGACGCATGTCGCCTCCCTCGCTGACGCTCGTCAGTTCCTCCCCACCGCGCCCCTCCACGCGGTGGTTCCTCCACCACCGGGTCGCCCGCCCCGGACATCCGCCGGCCCCTATTCATCAATGCCTTCGAGCAGAGTCCTCGTTCAACTCAGTACGGCGACGGCGTCCGTCCCCCAGGAAACGTTTAACGACGTTATCGTCTTCGCCCGTGCATCGTCCTCGCCTCCCGGCGACATCGACTACAACCAGAAGAAGACCTACCGCCGCCCCTCCGACGTGGCCGCCGACGTCGGCGACGGGTCGGACGCGCACGTCGCCTCCCAGGCGCTCGACGCCATGGGCGTCGCCGAGTGGTCGGTCATCGTCGTCGAAGCCACCGAAACGACGGAGGTCATCGGCGACTCCGACACGTCGTCGGTTTCGTCCGGCTCGGTTCAGAACACGCCCATGGCGGGTCACGTCACCGCGCAGGTGAGCATCGACGGCACCGACCTCGACACGGTCACCGCAGTGACCGACTCCCCGCCCGACGCCGACGCCACGCCCGAGTCCACCGAAGCCTTCGTCAACTACGACACTGGCGAGGTGGTCACCGGCGAAACCTCCAGCGGGACGGGTACGGGCATCGAGGTGACCTACACCCACCTGGACTGGACGAGTGCGTTCGCCCAACTCAACCCGACGGAACTCGACCTCGCAACGCTCGCCGACGTCCGGGCGGACGCGAAGTACGTCGGCGACCTCGACGAGGTGGTCCAGTGGGGGTCGGGCGACTACGTCCACACCACGGCCGCCTCTGTAAACTTCGCCGACTACGCCACCGAGTCCGAGGCGCTCACCGCCGCCCAGGACGTCGCAGCGTACGTCCAGAGCGGCGACTTCTCGGTGACGGCCCACAAGTCCGACGACGACGTCGCCGCGTTCGTCGCCGGGCTCTACGCCACGAAGAAGGTCTGGGCAGACCCGAGCTATCACGCGACGGGCTTCCCCGGCCTGAACACGCAGGGCTGGACCAACCCCGCGAACATCGTCGGCGACCCCGAGACGACGGGCACTATCGAGGGCGGCAAATCGGATGCCGGTCTCGAACACGCCGGTGCGATGAACGCACTGGACTTCGCCGACGGGTCGCTCGTCCTCTCGAACGACCTGACGACGCTCGGCCACGGGTCGAGCTACAAGTACCTCGACATCCGCCGGACGGAGGGGCTCGTCGTCACCGAGGCGCGCCGTGCGCTCATCAGCCTGCTCAAACGCGAGCGCATCCCGTTCAACGCGACCGGGCAGCAGATGATCGACAACGCGCTGGGCAGTGCCCTGCGCGAGTACGAGTACGACCTCGGCCCCTACTCGGACCTGGACGTCCAGGTGCCCGCCGCCGAGACGCTGGACGCGAGCGACCGCGCCAACCGTATCTGGGGGGTCATCCCCGTCAGCTACCGCGTCAACGGCGACGTCCATCGCTTCTCGCTGGACATCCGGACGACGGCCTGAGCGCCGGCGTCCCTCATCCTCGCCGAACCGAGCCGAGCATCGTCTGACGATCACCACCCTTAGCCCTCCACCCTCCCCTATTCATGGTAGCCTACAGAGACGGCGGAGTCCAGGAATCGAAACAGTACGACCCGACCACGAGTGCCATCATCGTCGGTGGCACAGCCATCGCCGACGTCGCGGAGATGTCGGTGTCGGGTGAGAAAGACCGCACCCGTGAGGACACGGTCGACCGCAACGCCATCACCGACCCCGGCGTCCCGCGTGTCGAAGCGAGCGTCACCGTCTACGTGACGTCCGTGTCGACGGAGACGTTCAAGCAACTCTGTGCGGACGACGTCGAGTTCGACGTCAACTTCAAGCCCAGCGACGACGCTGGGATGGAGCCGACGACCCTGCTCTACTGCATGGTCGACGACTGGGAACACACCGGCGTGTCCCCGACGGGCGTCCCGGAGTTCGAGGCCACGATCAACGGCTACGACTACTCCTAACGCCCGCGAACACCGGCTGTTCACCGTTCACGTTCACGTTCCTTTCAATACGCACCTTCTCGGTGCATCGGCCCACGGTTGTGGGCCACGCGTCACATTCCATACACAATGCCCTCCGATAGCCCCTCACCGACCGACGACGGTAGCGAGTCACCAACCGACGACGAGCGGACGGAGCGAGCGTCCGCCGACACGGAGACACTCGAATCAACCGGCCGACCGGCCCACGCCGCCGACGGCGCGACCGCCAGTGGCGACCACGAGTCTGATACCGACCCCAACGCCGACGATGGCGAGCGAATCGTTCGCTCGTCTATCGAGAACGCGCCTGCCCACGTCCGCGAGCAGGCCGAACCCACCAGCCCGTCGAACCCACCGGAGTCGTTTCTCGAAGGACTAGACGATGACCTGCGAGCGCGCATCGAATCGGAGGACAACGAGGTCGACCAGCCCTCCGAGGTGTTGCGCGAAGACACCGAGTACGTCGGGGACGCCGCGGCCCAGCAGGCCGGCGAGGAATCTGTGGCCCACGAGTCACCCGATGCACACACGAACCACGAGACACAGGCACTCCTCGATGAACACGAGTCACCCGAGGCTGCCCTCTCGGCCCTGCGCCAGCAGTACGTCGCCGGGGCGCTGTCTGACGAGGAGTTCGAGGCGCAGTTCGACGCCCTGTTGGGCGAGTTGAAGGCCGCCCACAGCAGTGGCGACCTCTCGGACGCGGAGTTCGAGGACCACTTGGACGGCATGTTCGACGACACGGGCGACGGCGAGGCGGCCGACCCACCGAGCGGTGACGCCAGCCCCGACGCCACCGACATCCCCGCGGACCGCGAAGCACACACGTCACACGAGACAGCCGATGCACACACGGACCGTGCGTCACAGAGCGACCACGGTGTCTCCGAGGCTGGCGACACACCCACGGCCACCGATGACGCGCCGGACCTCTCGGTCCTCGAAGACGCCCCGCCGATTGCCTACTCGGAAGTGCGAGGGATTCGCTTTCGATTTTCGGCGGAGGGCGCAGACGAGGACACAGCCATCGACGAACTTCAGCAGGATAGCCAGGACCTCGGCGAGCGCGTCTTCGACGAGAACGGCCGCATCGACCCCGAGGCGGCCGACGAGGACATCAACGAGGTGATGTTCCGTCTCGTCACGCAGGTCCTCTATCCCGGTCACAACCCCGATGGCCAGGATTACCCGAACATCGCCCGTGAGCAGTGGCTGGGCTTTCACGATACGGTCAAAGGCCAACTGTTCGGCGCTGCCCTGCAGTACCTCAACGACTACGTCTCGGGGTTTACACTCACTGTCGACGATTCGCCACCACCCGGCGGGCGCAGGTAAGCGACGAACTCGCCGAGGCGTACGGTGCGGACCCCGACGAGGTGTATGGCTTCGGCGAGGTCCGCGAGTGGTCCGACTGGAAGAAACGCGAGACGTGGGTGGCCGTCCGCGCCAAGCGAGCGGACGACGCCCGCCAACAGGCCAAATCCGAAGCGAAGGGCCACGGCTCGAAGATGAAAGCCGACCCCGATTCGCTGTCGAGCAATCAGTAACCCAGCACAATGAATTTCGCAGAAACGTATCCTGCAGGCTCATCAAGCATCGTGACCGACCCAGCGGCTATCGCAGAGGTTGGGGAGTGGTCAGCAGCCGACGTCAACCTCGGCCGCTTCATCGAAGAGGCCCGCGAGCACCCGGCCGCACCTGACATCCCAGATAGTCAATCGCTGTCGGCAGAGCTCTCCACCGAGGGCCTCGTCGTCACGCTGACGCCCGCTACAACCGGCGACATCGACGCGTGGCATGGGTTTCTCGACGGCGCAATCGGCGGTGTGACGAGCGTCCGCTGGGAACAGTCCTCGGACGACGACAGGCTCGTCTTCACCGTCTTCCCGACTCGTGTCTGACCCCGAGTTCACCGTCGACCCCGACCAGACCGAGCCGCGCTATGAGAACGCCGTGGGCTACGAGGCGCGTGGCCCCCAGTACGTCGCACCCGACGAGGAGTTCGACCACACCAGTCAGGACCTCTCGACTCTCGGGGCGCACCGCCGTGTCGACTGCATCCTCTTCGGCGTCCGCTTCCGGTTTTCTGACCCCGAGACGTATCAGGACGCCCAGCAACTCATCACTGCGACGGCGGATTTCGAGGTGCTCTGTCGCCGCGCGCTCGCCATCCTCGTCGACGACCCCGCGCCGATCTCCGAGGTCATCGAGCAACTCACGCCGTGGCAGGCCTCGCTGTTGGCTATCGAGGCGCTGACGTGGGCGCGTGTCGAGGAGTACATCGACGAAATCGACGACACCGAGGCCATCCGCAAGGCTGCCGAAGACGCGTGGTCCTGAACCCCTACTCAAGAGGCGATAGTCGGGAGTGGTAGTATGGCTCAGGAGACGGCGTCCCAAGACGTCGACCAGATGAGTGACGAGGCACTCCAGCGTGAGTATGCCGACCTCCGCGAGGAATCGGTCGCCATGTCGATATCCGACGAGGAATCGGTCGCCATGTCGATATCCGACGAGGAATCGGTCGCCATGTCGATATCCGACGAGGAATCGGACCGGCTCGCGGACCTGTGGAACGAACTCACGCGCCGGAGCGACGTTCAGCAACCGAAATGTCCCGAGTGTGGCGCTCGTGACTGGGGCTTCTCGGACCATATCGAGTGCCGTGACTGCGGCTATGGGACTCACTCCGAAGAGGACGAACTACGGCAGGACATCCAGAGCGCGTGGAACCGAATCATGCACGGGGAGTGGCAATGAGCGGGGAATCCTCGCAGGGGGTTTCGCACGAGGTGTCTGTTGACAACCTCATCTGTTCGTGCAAAGTCAGCGGGCAGGTAATGGAACGTGGGTCGCTCGGCGGATGGGTATGCCCGAACTGTGGGCAGGAGGCAGAGGTAACGATTCGGTGGGGTGACGCTCTTGACCGCTGAATCCACTCCAGACCCCTCTCGGAGCGACTTCGACACGAACGCCCCGCTGCGCGTGACAACGCCCGGCGGCACTCGCATCGGCCCGCTAGTCCGGATTGACGGCGACCGATTCGTGACTGGCCACACCGAGTACCGTCTCAAAGGCAGCGATGGCGACCTTCGCCTCGAAGGCGTCAGGAGTCGATACCCTGAGGTTCCAAACTCCTGCGACGTCGCCACGGTCGAGCGTGCAGCGGTCATCGAGGGGCCGTGGCCCGAACAGCACTTGCGCAGTGCCAAGCGCGCGAAACTCCGTGGTGATACGAGCCTGAGCGATTGGTTCGTCGGCTACGGGAAAGACCGCTCGTGCCAGTTCGAGGGTAAGTGGTGGCATCACATCGTGATGGCGCTGCGCATCCTCTCGTCGCACAACACGCGCATCGTCGCCGAGACGCTGGACCGAGACGACTTCTACCACCCCGAGTTCGGCGAGTTGGCGAACGACCTCGAAGCGTACACCGGCGCGCCGTACAGCTTCATCGACGAGCCACTTTCTGAGTACCCCTACGACCCGTCGGTCGACGGCGAGTAACGACTACAAACCACAGTAACTCACGATGACAACAGATTCACCCCTTTCCTCTGCCCGAAGCGTAGACCTTCCGACTGACCACGACCTCGACGCCCACCTCACCGCCATCGAAGCGGCCCTGTCGGCGACCGGTTTCGCCGAGTGTGAGTACACCTACTCGTTCCTCGACACCACAGAGTACCCGTCGGTGACCGTCTACGCCGTCCCGCCAGAGGGTTGCGGCGAACTGGCCGACGCGTTCTGTGACGTCGCCACCGTGTTCGACGTCGAGTATCACTCGGCCCGTCGCTTCGAGGACTCGTGTCTCGAACTCACGTTCTTCGCGTGGACCGACGCCGACACGGATACCGACGACGCAGACACGGACGCTGACGCAGAGGGCGTCGCGTCGACCGTCAGGCTCGACAACGGCAGTGGCGTCCGCGAGCGCCACGGTGACTTTCAGCTGTCAGGACCAGCCCACAACGGCGAGCGCCGTCTCTTCCTCAACAGTGCGTTCAAACCCGGCATCATCGAGGACGCCGCACAGAACGACGCTACTGTCACGTTCCTTCGTGATGGCGAGACGGTCCACGAAGGCAGGCTCGCCGGATACGACCTCGTCGATACCGAGAAACTCCACTACGCTATCGACGTCGCCGAGTAGCGCCTCTCCTCTCTTTCTCACCGTTTCCACCCTACGGCGTAGCGACAGCGCCGCGCATCGCCCATCGAGTCCACGAATCCTCCAATGCCCCTTCAGAACCACGTTCACGGCCCGACAGCCCGCCCCATGCATCGATGACCGCGCCGGACGCCGACGCGTTCACCGAGAAACAACGCCGCGTCATGGCCGTCCTGGGCGACACGACCCAGGCGATGGCCGACACGCTCGGCGACGGCTACGACGCCAACGCCGTCAAGTCCCACATCTTCCGTATCAATCGGAAGTGGCCCGGCCCGAACCCCATCCGCCGCACCGACGACAACCGCCGCGTGTGGGTCGCGGATACAGAACCGCCGACGGGCGACGCCCCCGCGGTCGCCGACGACGAGGACGGGGATACGGCAGACGAGGACGGCCCGCAGTATCCCGACCTCTCGGGAGTCGCCGTCGAGGGCGAGCCCAGCGAGGACGCCCTCACCGAGCGCGAGCGCTACATCGTCCGGCAACTCCAGCAGGGCGTCGGCTTCGAGGCCCTCGCCGAGGACCTGGGTGAACGCCCCGGCGTCACCGAAGCGTACCTCCGCGGCCTGAAAGCCGATGGCTGGGACGTCTACATCGACGAGACTGCCGAACTCGTCGCCATCGAAGGCGACCACACGCTCCGCTCCTCAGAACATATCGGCACGCGGACGCGAAAGGCCAATCGCTGGTGGCAATCGAGACACAACCAACTCGTTCGGGAGTTTAAGTCTCTCGACACGCCAACAGTCACGACCGACACCACGCCTGGTAGCGAAGACTGGGTGTTGCATCTGACCGACATTCACGCCGGCGACCGTGTCCGCCTGCCCGATGGGACCGACGTCTACGACAAACACGTCGTTGCAGACATCGTCAGGTACATCACCGAGAAATCGCTCGAACTCGCTGACTACCACGGCGCGGACTACGATAACGCCTACCTGCTCTGGGGCGGAGACTATCTGACTGGGGAAGGCGTGTACGAGGGGCAGTTCGAGGACCTCGACGCGTGGCTGGATGAGCAACACGACATGCTGTTGGACCCGCTCATCGAACAGGTCAAAGCCTATTCCGAACAGTTCGATAGCGTCACCGTCGTCGGGATGCCCGGCAACCACGCCGAGGACCGGGCGAGCGGGACGAGTCGGCAGGCCAATGGCGACCTGATTCTGTATAAGTCGATTCGCAACACCGTCGCCAAACTCCGCGAACACGGCGATGAACTGCTAGAGAACGTCGGCTTTGAGCTTGCGGAGGGGAGTTCGTACATCAACTTCCCGCTCCGCGACGGTCGGCTCAAGGGCCACCTCCGACATGGGCAGAATCGCCGGCCACAGGCAGAAACCAGCAAGCGGAAACAACAGTGGCTCTCGACGCTCATCACTCACGAATACTCGCTGGCGTGGATGGGACACCACCACGTGTCGGGTGTCATTCCGTGGGACGGCCCGGACATCGTCGTGTCGGGCAGTCCCAAGCCGCCGGGCGGGTTCGTCGAGCGCATCGCCGCCTCGGCCCAGCCCGACCCGCGGCAGGGTCCACGAGAGATTGCCACCTGTTGTTCGGTCGCCGACCACGGGATGACCTCCCGACTCGCCATCAAGACTCACGACTTCGATTACATCGAAGCCGCACAGAAAGCGCGAGACTGACCGCCAAACCTACCTATGATGGCCACATACCTGGTGCTAAGTGCGGATTCGCCGAAAGGCCGGTGCGTGAACACCGACCGTACTTGGATTACCAAGCGTGTTACAATCGACTCTCAACGAGTTTAGTCGTTCCGAGCCCCAACCTCAATGTCCACTGTGCTCGAATCTCCCGGCGGACGAAAAGCTCTACCGTGAACGGAAAACGCTCGTTCACCTCTACAAAGACCACAATCGCACTCAAAAAGAGATAGCCTCTGATTTGGATTGCTCCCGGACAACTGTGAAAACATGGTTTAAAAAGCATGACATCACGACCTCTCGGTTCGAGTATGAGATACCCAAGCCCAAGCTCAATGAGTGGTACCACGACCGAGAGTGGACGATCCAGCAGATTGCCGACCATATCGGCTGTTCGTATCTCGCAGTCCATCATCGGATGGAGCTGCATGGAATCGAGCGCCGGCCTTCTCGCCTTCCAGACGACCCTGACGCCGACCTCCGATATCGTGACGAATCGTTTCTGCGCGAGAAGTATCATGGAGAAGGTCTCTCTAAAGGAGAACTCGCTGAACTATGCTCAGTGACCGAGTCGGCCATTCAGGCATCGTTGCTGCGTCATGACATAGACGCACGCTCGTATTCGGCAGCTCAGAGGCTCCGGCGAGAAAA
>NZ_WSZK01000035.1 GCF_009791395.1 Halomarina oriensis | reverse complement strand
GCGCTCCCGAGCAGCGGGAACGCGAACAGGATGAGTCCCGACTGGGTGAGGATGGTCCACGAGAAGATGTCCAGGTTCGCCCAGTTGACGGAGTCGCCGCGTTCGGTGAAGATGGTGGCGATGAAGTTGATAGCCCCCATGGTCGCCGAGACACCGGTGAGGTGCAGGCCGAGGAGCATCAGGTCCGCACCGAAGCCGACCTGTTCGACCGACAGCGGCGTGTACATCGTCCAGGAGGTCTGTGCCGGGTCGATACCGGGCAGGAAGAAGCCGGCCCAGACGAGCAGTGCGCCCGGCGGGAGGAGCCAGAACGCGATGGCGTTGATACGTGGGAACGCCATGTCGTCCGCACCGATGAGCAGCGGGACGAAGTAGTTCGAGAATGCGGCGATGATGGGCGTCCCGAAGAGGAACAGCATCGTGATGCCGTGGCTCGTCAGGAGTCCGTTGTAGAGCGCGTTCCCCGCGGCCTGCGACCCGGCGACGGCGGCGAGTGCGTCCATCTCCGCGGTGAACAGTTCGGTCCGCATCAGGAGCACGGCCAGACCGCCCCAGATGAACGCCACGATGGCGTAGAGGCCGTACAGCATCCCGATGTCCTTGTGGTCGACGGTCGTCAGCCAGCGGGTGAGTCCCTCGGGTTTGTGACGGACGACGTTCCCCGACTCGCCGCCGTAGCCGCCTCCGGCGAGCGGCGTGTACGTCCGCCAGTCCTCGGCGCGGGTCAGCAGGACGAAGACGGCCACGAGGAACACCCCCATCAGGGCCGTCAGTGCCAACTGGCCCGACGTGCCGATACCCGCTCCCTGCGCTGGCGTCGCAGGGAGCAACGCTCCTGAAATTTCCATATCCACATTCGGAACTGGGGGATTAGAAAGGTTGTGTTCGCGTTCCGACCGCACGCAGGCGGCCGAATTCGTTCCGGTTCGTTCGTCGACTCAGTTCGCCGACTCTTCGGTCCCGTCGTCGGCGTCGTCGGCCGTCGTCTCGGGGTCCGCGTCGGCGTCCTCGGTGTCGGTCTCCGCCTCGGTGTCGGCGTCGTCGTCGACCGCCGGGTCTTCGAGCGCGCGAGTCTCCTCGCCGGTCACCGACTCGGTCTCCTCGTCGGAGCTTTCGACCTCGCTCGCGCCAGCGACCGCACGCTCGCGGGCTTCGAGTTCCGCCTCGGACTGGGCGATGGCCTTCCCCGAGTAGTAGGTGAGGATGGCCAGGCCGACGAACGGGACGATGAGCAGTGCCATCTGAATCGTCGTCGGGACCAGCGCGTAGCCGAACGGACTGATGACCGCGAACACGACGACGAAGAACAGGATGATAAACAGCGGGATAACGTTGACCGAGAGGTCGAGCATCGTCTCCCGGTCGAACACGTCCGGTGCCATGTCTTCTGCTTCGCCGAGCGCAGTAAATAGGTTGTTGATTCCCTACGCGGCCTCGATGCTTCGCCGACCAGTGACCGTACCAGCGGCGCTCCCGAGCAGTGCCAGCGTCCCGGCGACGACGACGGAGAGGCCCCGCTGGACGTTCGCACTGGCGTCGGCGGCCATCGCCGACCCGACCGTGTCGAGGACGCCGCTCGGCGAGGCGGGCGACTGCGTCAGGACCAGCACCGCACCGAGCACCACGAGCGTCCCGCCGAGCGCACCGAGCAGCGGCCACGGCCGGGCGACGTAGCCGGCGTCCTGCACGATGCCGGCGACGCTGCCGACGAACAGCACCAGACCACCGACGGAGATGGGGAGGAGGTTGATGACGATACCCACCTCGGAGAGCGCGAGGCCGAGCGCGACGAACATCGGCCACGGACTCGACAGCCGGTATTCGTCGCTCACGCCGGGTTGTTCGTCCATACTGGGCCAAGGTGGTGGCGACTCAAAGGTACATCGGAACCGTCGTGTGGTGCCGTCTGCGGGTCGTGGCACGGTGGCCGGGAGCGTGCCGAGTGAAACGAAGCCGCGCGACTCACGCGACGTCGTCCTGGCGGACACGAGAAGGGCGAGAAATCGACGTCACCGGAACGGAGAGTCCCCGGTCGGTTCGCAGTTCGCAGAGCGCGAGATGCGCGGCGAAACCGCGCGCGGTTTCGAGTTCAGGCGAAGGTCCGGGAGACTTCCTCGCCGTCGCTGTCGTCGCCCTGCTGGATCTTCTCCCAGGCGTCCTCGAAGTCCTGCACCTCGACGGTCGTCCGGTCGTCGCGGATGGCGAACATCCCGGCCTCCGTACAGATGGCCTTGATGTCCGCACCGCTGGCCTCGTCGGTGACCTCCGCGAGGTCCGCGAAGTCGACGCTGTCGTCGACCTGCATCGAGCGCGTGTGGATCTGGAAGATGCGTTCGCGGCCCTCGGCGCTCGGGACGGGGACCTCGATGAGGCGGTCGAACCGACCGGGCCGGAGGATGGCGCGGTCGAGCATGTCGAAACGGTTCGTGGCGGCGATGATGGAGATCTGCCCTCGGTCGTCGAAGCCGTCCATCTCGGCGAGCAACTGCATCATGGTGCGCTGGACCTCGGCGTCGCCGGAGGTCTTCGAGTCCGTCCGCTTCGAGGCGATGGCGTCGATCTCGTCGATGAAGATGACCGCGGGCTCGTGCTGGCGGGCGAGTTCGAAGAGGTCCCGAACGAGTTTCGCCCCCTCGCCGATGAACTTGTGGACGAGTTCGGAGCCGGCCATCTTGATGAACGTCGCGTCGGTCTGGTTGGCGACGGCCTTCGCCAGCATCGTCTTCCCCGTGCCGGGCGGGCCGTACAGCAGGACGCCGCTCGGCGGTTCGATGCCGACCTCGTCGAACATCTCGGGGCTGGTCAGCGGCATCTCGACGGTCTCGCGGACCTCGTCGATCTGTTCGTCGATGCCGCCGATGTCGGCGTAGGAGACCTCGGGTTTGCGCTCGACCTGCATCACGCGAGCGCGGACGTCCGTCTCGTTGTCGAGACGCTTGACGATGGAGAGAGAGTTGTTCACCGCGACGCGCGCGTCGGGTTCGAGGTCGTCGCGCATCTCGGGCGTCACGTCGGTGAGCGCCTCCTGGTTGTTCCCGTGCTGTTTGATGATGACGCCCTCGTCGGTGATCTCCTGGACGGTGGCGACGAACAGCGGGGACTGCTTGAGCTTCTTGTTCTCGTGGGTCAGTCGCTCTAGCTTCTGCTGGAACTTGTTGTTCTCCGCGTTCGCGTCGAGAAGTTTGTCGCGCATCTCCTCGTTCTGCCGTTCGAGCACCTCCAGACGCTCCTGGAGGGAGTCGATTTTGTCGTTCTGTGACGCGTCGTCTTCGTACGGCATGTCGACGTCGTCAACAGTGTCGGTCATTGGGGCTATCTATCACGTGCGTTCATAAGAGGTTTCGGTTCGAGATGCCGCCGAGCGGCCGGTCACGCCTCACCGCTCCCGAATCGACCCACGAGAGGTCAATGTTCCGTGGTAATTTCCAAGTAGGAACTATTATCTAAATGCATGTCCACGTGGCGAGTATGAGCACCTGCGAGCAGCAGACGGCGTGTGACAGGGAGGCCGCGTTGCGTGACCTGCCGCCGAGCGCGAAACTCGTCGCCAAAGTGCTGGAGTACGACGGGTCACACACGCAACGGCAGCTCGCGGAAGCGACGCTGCTGCCGACTCGAACGGTCCGCTACGCTATCGGCCGGTTGGAGGAGGCCGACGTCGTCGAGGCACGCGTCTCGTTCACCGACGCGCGGAAACGGGTCTACTCGCTGACCGACCAGTCGCCGACCGTCGAGTAGTCGGGCGTCGCTCCGGGCGGCCGGTCCCGTCCGAGCCTTTTTCAGCCAGACCGACCCACCGTCCCCGTGTCCGACCCTGTCGCCGTGAAGCACGCGCTCGCCGGCCTCGCCGACGGTCCGCCGAGCGACGAGGCGATTCTCACGACCGCCGACCACGCCAGAAGCGACCTCGACGCCGCGGCCAGCTTCGTCGAGTCCGGGGGCCTCGCCCGACTGCGTCGAGTGGTCGACCGAACCGGGGAGGGTCGTGGCCTGTTGCTGGCCTTCGACCGGTACCGCGAGGCCTGCCGGGGGGCCGGTCATCAGTTCCGCCCCGGTCACGTAACGGATTTATCGCCGGGACCGAAAGACGTGCCAGACTGATATGACGCGGGTCATCCACACGGGCGACACCCACATCGGGTACCAGCAGTACCACCGGCCCGAGCGTCGCCAGGACTTCCTCGACGCGTTTCGGCGTGTCCTCCGGGACGCCATCGACGACGACGTCGACGCCGTCGTCCACGCCGGCGACCTCTTCCACGACCGCCGCCCGAGCCTGACGGACATCCTCGGTACGCTCGACGTACTCCGGGACCTCGCGGCCGCCGACGTCCCCTTCCTCGCCGTCGTCGGGAACCACGAGGCGAAACGCGACGCCCAGTGGCTCGACCTCTTCGAGTCGCTCGGCCTCGCGGTCCGTCTCGACGCCTCGCCACACGTCGTCGGGAACACGGCGTTCTACGGGCTCGACTTCGTCCCCCGCTCCCGACGTGACGCCCTCGAGTACGAGTTCGAGAGCCACGACGTCGACCACGCCGCACTCGTCACGCACGGCCTGTTCCAGCCGTTCGACTACGGCGACTGGGACGCCCGCGAGATACTCGAAGGATCGCCGGTCGAGTTCGGCGCGCTCCTGCTCGGTGACAACCACAAGGCCGACCGTGCGCAGGTCGCGGACACGTGGGTCACGTACTGCGGGTCGACCGAGCGGGCGAGCGCCGACGAACGCGAGGACCGCGGCTACAACATCGTCGAGTTCGACGACGACGTGAGCATCTCGCGGCGCGGCATCGACACTCGCGAGTTCGTCTTCGTCGACGTGGAGTTGGCTCCCGACGAGGGTGTCGAGCGCGTCCGCGAACAGGCCAGCCAGTACGACGTCGAGGGCTGTGTCGTCGTCGTCTCGGTCGACGGCGAGGGCGAGCGTATCGCCCCTGCGGAGGTCGAATCGGCCCTCGACGAGCGTGGTGCGCTCGTCGCCCGCGTCACCGACCGCCGGGAGTTCGAGACGACCACCGAGTACGAGGTGTCGTTCGCCGACCCCGACGAGGCGGTCCGCGAGCGGGTCCGCGAACTGGGTCTCAGCAGCGCCGCCCGCGACATCGACGAGACCATCCGCGCGAGCAAGGTCGCCGACTCGAACGTCGCCGACGAGGTCGAATCGCGGGTCCGCGACATCGTCGACGAGGCCGACGCGTTCACACGGGCCGGGCCATCGGCCGAGGACACCGACCCCGCGGTAGCGGACGAGACGGCGGCCGACGGGACGACCGACGACGTCCCAGACGAGGATGCTCCCGACGAGGATACTCCCGACGATGACGACGCCTCGGACGAGGACGGACGGACCGACGACTCGGTCCCCTCCGAGACGCCACCGGAGGAGGCGACGGTAGAGGCCGACGGCGACGGGCAGTCGACGTGGGGTGACTACTGATGCGCTTCGAGCGCGTCCGCCTGGAGAACTTCAAGTGCTACGCCGACGCCGACGTCGACCTCGACGACGGCGTGACGGTCATCTTCGGGCTGAACGGCAGCGGGAAGTCCTCGCTGCTCGAAGCCTGCTTCTTCGCGCTCTACGGCGCGACGGCCCTCGACACGACGCTCGACGAGGTGGTCACTATCGGTGCCGAGGACGCCACCGTCGAACTCTGGTTCGTCCACGGCGGCGAACGCTACCACCTCGAACGCCGCGTGCGCTCCACCGCCGAGCGTGCCCAGACCGCGACGTGCGTTCTGGAGACGCCCCAGGGGTCCGTCGAGGGTGCGCGGGACGTCCGCGGGTTCGTCGAGGACCTGCTCCGGATGGACGCCGAGGCGTTCGTCAACTGCGCCTACGTCCGGCAGGGCGAGGTCAACAAGCTCATCAACGCCTCGCCGGGCGACCGGCAGGACATGATCGACGACCTCCTCCAGCTCGGCACGCTGGAGGAGTACCGCGAGCGGGCCAGCATGGCCCGCCGCGGTGTCGGGCGCGTCCGTGACGCCAAGCGGGAGTTGCTCGACGACAAGCGCCGCGAGGTCGCCGAGAAGGAAGAGGCGGACCTCCACGGCCGACTGAACCGGCTTCGGACGGAGCGCGACCGGAAGAACGAGAAGATCGAGGAGGTCGAAGAGCGCCGCGAGCAGGCCGTCAAGACCCGCGACCACGAACAGCGCCGTCTCGACGAGGCCACCGAACGCCGCGAGCGCCTCGACGATCTCGCCGAGACTATCGAGGAGCTTCGGGAGCGTATCGCCGAGGCGCAGCGCGAGCGACAGGAACACGGCGACCGGCTCTCGGAGCTCCGCGAGACGGCCGACGACGCTCGGGAGGAGCGCGAGGAGTTGCTGGCGGCGAGCGACCTCGACGCGGCGGACCCGTCGGCCATCGACGAGCGTCTCGACGTGCTCGAAGACCGTGACGACGAACTCCGGGACCGCCTCGAAGCACAGCGTATCGAAGCACAGAACCACTCGAACCGCGCCGAACGCCTCCGTGACGAAGCGGACGCCCTCGACGAACGGGCGGACGAAGCGCGGACGGAGGCCGAGACGGCCGACGCGGAAGCGACCGACCGCGCCGACCGCGTCGAGGAGCGACGCGAGACCATCGAGGAGCGCGACGCCGACATCGCCGAGAAACGCGCCCGGTTCGAGCAAGCGCCCTGTGACCGCGACACCGTCGAGGAGTACCGCGAGCGGACGGCCGAACGGGCACGCGAGGCCCGCGACCGGGTCACGTCGCTCGACACCGAACTCGGCACCGCCCGCGACTCGCTCACCGAGGCCGAACGCCTCCGCGACGAGGGGAAGTGCCCCGAGTGTGGTCAGCCGGTCGAGGACTCGCCACACGTCGAGGCCATCGCGGACCGGCGCGACCGCGTCGAGGAACTCGAAGCCGAACTGGCCGACGCGAGAGAGGCCCGCGAGGAGGCCGAAGCGAGGCTCGAGACCGCCGAGGAACTGGTCGCGCTGGCGACCGACCTCGCGTCCCTCGAATCGAAGCAGACCGACCAGCGCGCACTCGTCGAGAGCGCGGCCGAGGACGTCACCGAGAAGCGCGAGCGTGCCGAACGACTGCGCGAGCAGGCCGACGAGTTCGAGGCCGACGCCGCGGAGAAACGCGAGGAAGCGGGCGAGGCCGCCGCCGCGGCCGACGACTGCCGCGAAGTCGTCGCCGAGGTGAACGCCGAACGGCAGACGGTCAAGACGGCTCGTGAGCGACTCGACGCGCTCGCCGACGCCGTCGAACGACTCGCCGACGCCGAGGCCGAACGCGAACGGCTCCGCGAGGACCGCGAGAAACTCGACTCGATGAACGACGAACGCCGCGAGCGACTCCGCGAGGTGCGCGACCAGCGCGAGGAGTTGGCAGAGGCGTTCGACGAAGCGGCCATCGAGAAGGCCCGGACGAACCGCGACGGTGCCGAGGAGTACGTCGAGTGGGCCGACGACGCGCTCCCAACGCTCCGCGAGCAGCGTGACGACCTTCAGGGCGACGTCGGAGCCGTCCGGAACGAACTGGCCGCACTCGACGACCTGCGCGAGCGGCGCGACGCCCTCGAAGCGACCGTCGAGCGCCTCGACACGCTCTACGAGGAGACCGAGGAGCTACAGGAGATGTACGCCGGCCTGCGTGCCGAGTTACGACAGCGCAACGTCGACAAACTCGAGTCGCTGCTCAACGAGACGTTCGACCTGGTCTACCAGAACGATTCCTACGCCCGCATCGAACTGGACGGCGACTACTCGCTGACGGTCTACCAGAAGGACGGCGAACCGCTCGACCCCGAACAGCTGTCGGGGGGCGAGCGCGCGCTGTTCAACCTCTCGCTGCGCTGTGCCATCTACCGCCTGCTCGCGGAGGGCATCGAGGGGGCCGCACCGATGCCGCCGCTCATCCTCGACGAGCCGACGGTGTTTCTCGACTCGGGACACGTCTCGAAACTGGTCGAACTCGTCGAGTCGATGCGCGACGTGGGCGTCGAACAGATCGTCGTCGTCAGCCACGACGAGGAACTCGTGGGGGCGGCCGACGACCTCATCCACGTCGAGAAAGATCCCACCTCGAACCGCTCGACGGTCGAACGCGAGAACGAACTGGTGTCGGTGCTGGCGGACTGAGCGCGGCGACGTCACCGGTCGCCCCGACCCGCTCGCAACACGGCGAGCGCCTCCCGTGCGTCGTCCGTGAGGTCGTAGCCGCGTTCGCCCGCGGCGGCCGCCTCCACGACCAGCCCCGCCGCCCGGAACTCGCCCACGAGGCCGAGCACGTCGCTCTCACAGAGGTCGTACTCCAGTAACGCGCGGGCCGGGACGGGTCCACGCCGGTCGAGTTCGAGCAGGAGACCGAGCGCCCGGTCGTCACGACACGCCGAGAGGACGCGCCGAACCGGCCCCGAGACGGCTCCCGCGGCGAGCGAGAGCGGGTCCGTCGAGTCGTCGACGGTGAGGCGGTCGTTCGGGACGTAGCGCTCCTCGCCGGTCTCGGGGTGTCGGACGAGCGACGACTCGCTCGACCGTTTGACCAGGAGATAGCGCTGGCCGTCGTCGTCGTGGACCGTCCGCATGACTCCCCGTACCGTCGGTCGCTCGTTAGTCCTGTCGGTCACGCTGGTAGCCGGCGTAGAAGCGGTAGGCGAAGACGGCCGAGACCAGGCCGATGAGCGTCGTACCGCCGCCGAGACGCAGGTCGCCCCAGAAGTAGAGGAACATCGGGCCGAGGCTCAGCCCCAGCAACGCGACGTTGAGCATGACGACCGCCCCCCAGAACGCCCGGAAGAGGTCGTCGTCGACGTCCGACTCCGAGAACTCCGGCGTCCCCGGGGCCTCCGGGACGTCTACCGACGGCGCGAGGCTGTCCGGGTCGAACTCCTCGGGTTCGTCGGGCCAGGGGTCGTCCTGCCGGTCCTCCTCGAAGGGGTCTATCACGGTGGACGGTACGGGCGGCGGTGGAAAAAGCGTCCCTATGTCGCGTCGTCCAGTCGGACGGTGACCGCCGACTGTATCCACGCCAGCGGGTTCTCCCCGTCGAAGAGGACCCACCCGCCGTCGGTCTCGTACGATTCGGTGGTGGCGATCGCGTCTTCGGCGGTCACGGTGGACTCGGCCGACTCTGTACTCGACTCCGACGTGACATCTCCGTCGACCATTGTCGCTCCCTTGCTACGCCGTGACACGGTAAATGCGTTGTGTACCGAGCAACGGTCGCCACTACCGACGAGGTGGTGTCGTCGTCGTCGGTGGCGGGCGGTCTCGACGGCGGGGACGGGTCGGTCCGCCGTCGGGAGGTGGTGGCGGGTGGCTCTCGCCGACCGCGGGGGTTTTTACCGGAGGACTCGAACCTCGGACAACATGAAACAGAGTGGGCTCGCCGACTTCTCCGACGGCGACACGCCGCGTCCCGAGGCCGAGGCGGAGGCCGTCGCGGGCGACGGGGGCGGTCTCGCGCCGGAGGTCGTCGACACCTCCGACTACCGATATCCCGACCCCGACGGGAGCGTCGAACTCGCGGTCACGCAGGTCGACTACACCATCGAGGGCGCGGGCCGCGAGGAACACCCGGTCCTCCACGTGTTCGGTCGGACGAGCGACAACGAGACCGAACACGTTCGCGTCCGGGAGTTCCCGCCGTACTTCTACACGCCGCTGGCGGACCTCGAACGCGCGGGCGGCGGAGACGGTGCTGAGGAGGACGGTGACGAACCGCTGCTGTCGACGCAGTTCACCGACGACCGCCTGATGGAAGAGCGCATCACGGGCGTCGAGACGCGGGGCGACCTCGTCCCCGAACTCTCGGGCGACGAGGCTCAGGAGGTCGTCACCTACGAGTCCATCCGTGGCGAGACGCTCGTGAAGGTGACCGGTCAGACCCCACGCGACGTCGGACAGCTGCGTGACCGGTTCGACCACTACGAGGCGGACATCCTGTTCCCGAACCGCCTGCTCATCGACAAGGACGTCACGAGCGGTGTCCGCGTCCCGGCCCGTCGGAACGACGACGACGTCATCGACGTCCCACACCAGGAACTCCGTGCGGTGGACGTCGAAGCCGACCTCCGGGTGAACACGTTCGACATCGAGGTGGACGACCGGAACGGGTTCCCCGAGGAGGGCGAGGAGCGCATCGTCTGTCTCACCAGTCACGACAACTACCACGACGAGTACGTCGTCTGGCTCTACGAAGCGCCCGACGGCGAGTCCGGCCCGGACACGCTCCCCGACTACGACCCGCTGCGAGAGGGCCCCGAGGTGGACGTGCGCCGGTTCGACACCGAGGAAGCGATGCTGAACGCGTTCCTCGACTACGTCGACGAGACGGACCCGGACGTGCTGACGGGGTGGAACTTCACCGACTTCGACGCCCCGTACCTGCTCGACCGCATCGACGTGCTCTCGGACGGGCCGGACGCGCCCGACGACCTCGACTCGAACCGCCTCTCGCGGGTGAACGAGGTGTGGCGTTCGGACTGGCAGGGGCCGAACATCAAGGGCCGTGTCGCGTTCGACCTGCTGTACGCCTACAAGCGCATCAAGATCAGCGAACTCGACAGCTACCGACTCGACGCCGTCGGCGAGGCAGAACTGGGCGTCGGCAAGGAGCGCTACGCGGGCGACATCGGTGACCTGTGGGAGCAGGACCCCGGACGACTGCTGGAGTACAACCTGCGCGACGTGGAGCTGTGTGTCGAACTCGACCGCAAGCAGAACATCGTCCCGTTCTGGGAGGAGGTCGCCACCTTCGTCGGTGCGAAACTGGAGGACGCGACGACGCCCGGCGACGCAGTGGACATGTACATCCTCCACAAGGTCCACGGCGAGTTCGCACTGCCCTCGAAGGGCGCGGTGGAGTCGGAGGACTACGAGGGTGGCGCGGTGTTCGACCCCATCACGGGCGTCAAGGAGATGGTGTCCGTCCTCGACCTGAAGTCGCTGTACCCGATGTGCATGGTGACTATCAACGCCTCCCCGGAGACGAAGGTCGACCCCGAGACGTTCGACGGGGACACGTTCGTCGCGCCCAACGGGATGCACTTCCGGAAGGAACCGGACGGCATCATCCGGGAGATGGTGACCGAACTGCTCGCCGAGCGTGACGAGAAGAAGCGCCTACGCGACGAGAACGAGGCCGGCAGCGACGCCTACGAGACGTTCGACCGCCAGCAGGGCGCGGTGAAGGTCATCATGAACTCGCTGTACGGCGTGCTGGGGTGGGACCGGTTCCGCCTCTACGACAAGGACATGGGCGCGGCGGTGACGGCGACGGGCCGGAAAGTCATCGAGTTCACCGACCAGACCGTCCAGGAGATGGGGTACGAGGTCGCGTACGGCGACACCGACTCCATCATGCTCGAACTCGGCGAGGGCGTCTCGAAGGAGGCGGCCATCGAGCAGTCGTTCGACCTCGAAGAGCGCATCAACGCCGCGTACGACGACCTCGCGGCGGAGATGAACGCCGACGAGCACCGCTTCCAGATCGAGTTCGAGAAGCTCTATCGCCGGTTCTTCCAAGCGGGCAAGAAGAAACGCTACGCCGGCCACATCGTCTGGAAGGAGGGGAAGGACGTCGACGACATCGACATCACGGGCTTCGAGTACAAGCGCTCGGATATCGCGCCCATCACGAAGGAGGTCCAACAGCAGGTGCTGGAGATGATCGTCAAGGAGGGCGACGTCGAGGGCGTCAAGGACTACGTCCACGACACCATCCAGCGCTTCGAGAACGGCGACATCAGCGTCGAGGAGGTGGGCATCCCCGGCGGCATCGGGAAGCGACTCGACGACTACGACACCGACACCGCCCACATCCGTGGCGCGAAGTACGCCAACCTCCTGTTGGGGACCAACTTCGCCCGCGGGTCGAAACCCAAGCGCCTCTACCTCGGCCGGGTCCACAACGACTTCTACGAGCGTATCGAACACGAGCGTGACCTCTCGACCCGTTCGAACCCCATCTACCGGGAGTTCCGGCAGAAAGAGGACGTCATCTGCATCGAGTTCGCCGACCAACTCCCCGAGGAGTTCGAGGTGGACTGGGACGTGATGCTCGACAAGACGCTCCAGGGTCCCATCGAGCGTATCCTCGAAGCCGTCGGCGTCTCCTGGGACGAGGTGAAGTCGGGACAGACACAGATGGGACTGGGCAGTTTCGGATAGTCTCCCCCGACACGCTTTCACATACGGAAAGATTCGTTTTCGTTCCCTGAACTGGAATCGGGCGAATACGAAACCATTATCCCCCGCACGCGCGGACGACGACTCAGGAGATAAGGTGTTCTCATTATGGCTCGATTAGAGATAAAAGACCTCCACGCAGAGGTCGCTGAAGACGGCGGAGAGCAGATTCTGAAGGGCGTGAACCTCGAAGTCAACACGGGCGAGATTCACGCGCTCATGGGACCGAACGGGTCGGGCAAGTCCACGACGGCGAAGGTCATCGCCGGCCACCCAGCCTACGAAGTGACGCAGGGTGAAGTGTTCATCCACCTCGAAGCCGACGACTTCGGCGAGGACTTCGACATCCCCGAGGACAAGCGCACGTGGAACCTGCTGGACCTCGAACCGAACGAGCGCGCCGCACTCGGCGTGTTCCTCGCGTTCCAGTACCCCGCAGAGATCGAGGGCGTCACGATGGTGAACTTCCTTCGCACCGCCCTGAACGCGAAGCTCGAAGAGCGAGAAGAGCTGTTCGAGGACGACGACGAGGCCGACGACGAAGAAGAAGAGGTCGGCTACGACACCTCCCCGATGGAGGGGAACGTCGACGAGGGCGAGGTCGGTGTCGCCGAGTTCCAGCAGCTGCTCGCCGAGAAGATGGAGCAGCTGGACATGGACGAGCGCTTCGCCCAGCGCTACCTCAACGCCGGCTTCTCCGGCGGCGAGAAGAAGCAGAACGAGGTGCTCCAGGCCGCCATCCTCGAACCCTCCATCGCGGTGCTCGACGAGATCGACTCGGGCCTGGACATCGACCGCCTGCAGGACGTGGCGACGGGCATCAACGCCCTGCGCGACGAGGTCGGCACCGGCATCCTGCAGATCACCCACTACCAGCGTATCCTCGACTACGTCGAGCCGGACCACGTCCACATCATGCTCGACGGGAAAGTCGTCAAGAGCGGCGGCTCGGAACTCGCCGAGCAGCTCGAGGACAAGGGGTACGACTGGGTCCGTGAAGAAGTGTACGAGACAGCTTGAACCGTCTTGAGACCTAACCCCAACACAACATGAGTTCAGACGACCACCTCAAAGAGACAGACACCGAAGCCCGCTTCGAGTTCAAGAAAGAGCAGAAGTCGGCGTTCAAATCCGAGAAGGGCCTCACCGAGGAGACCATCCGCCTCATCTCGGAGGACAAAGACGAGCCCGAGTGGATGCTGGAGCGACGCCTCCGCGCGCTCAAGCAGTTCCAGGAGATGCCGATGCCGACCGACTGGCCGGGCCAGCCCGACCTGAGCGAGGTCGACGTCGACGAGATCGTCCCGTACATCCGCCCGGACATCGACACGCGCGGCGGCGAGGAGTCCTGGGAGGACCTCCCCGAGGAGATCCGGGACACGTTCGAGAAGCTCGGCATCCCCGAAGCAGAGCGCAACGCGCTCTCGGGTGTCGGCGCACAGTACGAGTCCGAGATCGTCTACCAGAACATGCAGGAGCGCTGGCAGGAGAAAGGCGTCATCTTCTGTGACATGGACAAGGCGGTCCAGGAGCACGAAGAGCTCGTCAAGGAGTACTTCATGACGAAGTGCGTCCCGCCCAGCGACAACAAGTTCGCCGCGCTCCACGGTGCGGTCTGGTCCGGCGGGTCGTTCGTCTACGTGCCCGAGGACGTCACCGTCGAGATGCCGGTGCAGGCGTACTTCCGGATGAACTCCGAGGGGATGGGCCAGTTCGAGCACACGCTCATCATCGCCGAGGAGAACTCCGAGATGCACTACATCGAGGGCTGTTCGGCCCCGAAGTACGGCCGCTTCAACCTCCACAGCGGGGGCGTCGAAGTGTTCGTCAAGGAGGGTGCGCACGTCCAGTACTCGACGGTGCAGAACTGGTCGAAGAACACCTACAACCTCAACACCAAGCGTGCCATCTGCGAGAAGGACGCGACGATGGAGTGGGTGTCGGGGAGCATGGGCTCGAAGGCCACGATGCTCTACCCGTGTACCATCCTCAAGGGTCCCGGCGCGACGGACAACCACATCACCATCGCGTTCGCCGGCGAGGGCCAGAACATCGACACCGGCGCGAAGGTCTACCACAACGCGCCACACACGAAGTCGACAATCGAGTCGAAGTCCATCAGCAAGGACGGCGGCCGCACGAACTACCGCGGTCTCGTCCACATCGCCGACGGCGCGGAGCACTCCAGCACCGCCGTCGAGTGTGACGCGCTGATGTTCGACAACGAATCGACCTCCGACACCATGCCGTACATGGAGATCGAGGAGTCGAAGGTCGACGTCGCCCACGAGGCCACTGTGGGTAAAATCGGCGACGAGGACGTCTTCTACCTCCAGTCGCGTGGGCTGGACGACGACGACGCCAAGCAGATGATCGTCGCCGGGTTCATCGAACCCATCACGGAGGAGCTGCCCATCGAGTACGCGGTCGAACTCAACCGCCTCATCGAACTCGAGATGGAGGGCTCGCTCGGATAGATGAGCACGCAGGTACACGCGAACCTCACGGAAGCACAGGTTCGTGAAATCTCGGAGTCGCTCGGCGAACCCGAGTGGCTCCTCCAGACGCGTCTGGACGCGCTGGCGGCGCTGGAGGACATCGACTTCCCCGCCGTCATCCAGACGCCGGGGCGCAAGTGGACGAACCTCTCGGACCTCGCGTTCGAGGAGTTCGTCGACCCGCTGAACGCCGCCGAGGAGAAAGACCAGATCGGCCCCGACGAGGTCGAAGTCCTCTCGTTCGCCGAGGCGCTCGACAGCCACGAGGAGCTCGTTCGCGAGCACTTCGGGAGCATCGTCGACCCGCAGACGAACTACCTGACGGCGCTCTCGACGGCGCTGTTCTCGACGGGCACCGTCGTCTACGTCCCCGAGGGCGTCGACGCCGAAGACGTGACGATTCGGACGACGATGAACAGCCGGTCGCTGTTCAACTACACGCTCGTCGTCGCCGAGGAGTCCTCCTCGGTCACCATCCTCGAACGCCAGGAGACCGGCGACGAGATGGAGGGCGAGCGCTACTACTCGGGCATCACCGAGTTGGCGGTCGGCGAGAACGCGTACGTCCAGTACGGCTCGCTCCAGGACCTCTCGGAGGAGACGTACAACTACCAGCTGAAGTACGGTGCCACCGACACGTACGGGCAGGTCGACATCATCGACTGCAACATCGGCTCGCGGCTGACGAAGACGTCGGTCGAGGCCGACCTGAACGGCGACGGCTCGGAGACGAAGCTCGTCGGCGCGTTCTACGGCCACGACGACCAGCACTTCGACGTCGACTCGCGTGTCTGGCACCGCGCCGAACACACCACGGCGGACCTCGTCACCCGCGGCGTCATCGACGACCGCGCCCGCTCGGTCTACGAGGGCGTCCAGGACGTCGGGCGCGACGCCTGGAGCACGTCGTCGTACCAGCGTGAGAACACCCTGATGCTGAGCGACGAGTCCGAGGCCGACGCCTCGCCGAAGCTCATCATCAACAACCACGACACCGAGGCGAGTCACTCCGCGACGGTCGGACAGGTCGACGCAGAGGACCTGTTCTACATGACCTCACGCGGTGTCCCGCCACAGCTCGCGAAGAACATGCTCGTCGAGGGGTTCTACGTCCCCGTCCTCGAAGAGATCGAGGTGGAGGAACTGCGCGAGGACCTCCAAGGGCGTATCCGCGACCGACTCGCGGGTCGCTTCGACTGAGTACTCGCCTTCGGTCTTGCACTCGCCTTCGGTCTTGCACTCGCCTTCGGTCTTGCACTCGCCTTCCGTTCGTCTTCTTTCGCCGACCGTCCGACCAGTTCGACGGTTCCGCGCCCGTGAGCTAGCGTTATCCGCTCCAGTACCGTCCCGGTACTCGATGACGCCGCCGAGTCGAACGGGAGTCGTCGAGACGGAGTCGGCACGACTGGTCTACGACGTGGCTGGCGAGGGGGAGGCCGTCGTGCTCGTTCACAGCGGCATCGCCGACCGTCGGATGTGGGACCCGCAGTTCTCGACGCTGGCCGAACACTATCGGACGGTTCGCTACGACATGCAGGGGTTCGGCGACTCGGCGTTCGTCGCCGAGGGGACCGACCGTGGAGACCTCGTGGCGTTCACCGGTGCGCTCGGCATCCCGCAGGCACACCTCGTGGGGAGTTCGTTCGGAGCGAGCGTCGCACTCGACGCGGCGCTGGAACACCCCGAACTCGTCCGGTCGCTCACGCTCGTCGGCCCGACCGTCGGCGGCCACGACTACGAGGGAACCGGCCCCGAGTGGAAGGCGGTTCTCGACCGATACGAGGCGTCCGTCGAGGCGTTCGAGGCGGGTGCCTACCGGGAGGCGGCCGAACACGAGGCCGCGCTGTGGGTCGTCGGGCCGGGCCGCGAGACGGAGGCCGTCGACGCCGACCTCCTCGAGCGCATCGTCGAGATGGACGACCGAGCGTTGCGGATGGAGGCGGCCGGGAGACGCCGCGAGGACGCGAGTGTACTCGACCCACCGGCCGCCGACCGACTCTCCTCGCTGTCGATACCGGTCCACGTGGTGGTCGGTGCGTACGACCTGCCGAGCGTCGGGGAGGCGGCCGGACTCCTCGTCGAGCGGGCACCCGACGCGCAGCTGTCGGTGGTCGACGACGCGGCCCACCTGCCGAACCTGGAACGACCCGAGGCGGTCACGGACCTCCTCTTGGAGTTCTGGGCGAGCGTGGCCGAGGGAACGACTTAACTGTCCGCCCGCGACAGTTCGAGACATGAGAGAACCGTTCGCCGATCCTCGCTCGCCACGCCGCCGATGAGCGTCACGCGACAGATTCGGTCGGACCACCAGCTCGCCCGCCTCCTCCAGATCGGGATGGTGCTCGAAGAGGTCGTCGAGGCCCGTGCCGCCAAGCACGTCCAGGAACTCGACGACGAGGCACTCGACGACGAGGTCCGGGCGTTGCTCGAACACGCCGCCGAGGAGTCCGCCGACCATCGTCGACGGCTCGAAGCACTCGTCGCCGAACTCGACGCCGAGAGCGTCCCGTTCGACCAGATCGAGGCACTGGTCGAAGCACAGTACGGCCAGACCAAACCCGAGGACTTCGACGGCGTCCTCTACGACCAACTGTACAACGAGGAGACCGCGTACAAGTTCTACGACGACGTCATCGACGCCATCGAAGCGTCGGAGGCCCGTTTCAGTATCGACAGGGGTCGCCTCGTCGAGACGCTCGCCTCGATCCGCGAGGAGGAGGCTGACGGCGTCAAGGAGGTCACCGACCTGATGGAGGCCCGGTGATGAGCGCCTCCCGAGACCGACGTGCCGGCCGACGACCACAGTCCGTCCCCCGGAGGTTCGTATGAACACGGCAGACCAGTACCTGAAAGCAATCTACCTCATCCAGGAGCAGGAGAACGGACCGGCGGCGACCGGCCGACTCGCCGACGCACTCGACGTGAGTCCCGCCAGCGCCAACGAGATGATCGGCAAACTCGAAGGCCGTGGCCTCGCAGACCACGAGAAGTACAAGGGGGTCTCGCTGACCGACGAGGGCATCGTCCGCGCTCGGGAGGCGCTTCGCAACTACTGCATCATCGAACGGTTCCTCGTCGAAGTGCTGGAGGTCGAGGAGTTCCGCGTCGAAGCCCGGCAACTCGAGAGCGTCATCGACGACAACGTCGCCGACCGCCTCGACACCATCATCGACCGCGAGTCGGAGTGCCCGGACTGTTTCGACCCCGAAGCCGACGTCTGTACGCTCCTCGAAGCGGAGTATCCGCTCGCGGACTCGGAAGCGGCGGACTGACGCCGCGGCCTCCCTCGCCCGGCGTGAACGGTAACGCTATTGTACGCGACCCAACTACCACCCAGTGCAGTCCCGTGGTGTAGTGGCCAATCATAATGGCCTTTGGACGAGGTCGGTTCCGAGCGTCCTCGGAGGCAAGCCATTGACGGCGGTTCGAATCCGCCCGGGACTATGTCCTCCGTCTTCAGCAGGAAGATAGCGTCGCGTGCTCACCACGGGCGTCTGCTCGGAGTCCGTCGCTACCCGGTACGGGGAGGAGCGTGAAAACGGCGAGACGGGGAACGTGGACACCAACACCGTGCGTCCGTAGCGTCCGTCGGGAGCCACACCCACCAGTTCGGGGTCACTGCCCCGACGAGAGTAGTGTATACGAGATGATAACTGATGCGGCGTTCGACGGGGACTGTCCCTCTCCCGCGACAGTTCCGGTTACATGTAGGCGGCGTCCCAGCGCGTCGCCTTGCTGAGGTTGCCACACTCGTTGCACTCGATGCGGCCCATCGTGTCGACGGCGACGTCGAGGCTCTCACAGTTCGTACAGTAGTAGCCCCAGCGGTCGCCACGGTCGGCGTCGGTGTAGACGGCGAGGAACGGCGCGAGCGTCGCGCGGTCGGAGTCGTTGTAGTCGACGAACAGTTCGCGGCCGTCGTCGTTCGTGATGGGTTCGAGTTCCTCGGGGTCGTCCTCGACGTAGACGTTCTCGACGTAGTCCGAGCCGTCGATGTCGACCTTGCCGGAGCTGACCTTGACGAACCCGAAGTGTTCGTAGAACTCGTTTCCGGCCGTGTTGTCTTGGAGAACGCGCCCGCGCATCCGGCCTGCGCCCATGTCCATCAGTCGCTCTCGCGTGGCGTCGAAGAGCGTGCGAGCGATGCCGTCGCCACGGTAGTCCGGGTCGACGTGGAGCCAGTTCAGGTCGCCGTCGCCGCCCTCTTCGAGGAGGACCGCCTCGCTGAACCCGAGGAGCGCGTCGTCGCCCTCGGCGACGAGGAAGACGAGGTCCTCGTCGTCCAGTTTCTCGGCCATCGTGTCGTCGTCGTACCACTGTTCGACCGCCCCCTCTATCGTCTGTGGACTGAGCGTGTAGGAGGCCTCCATCGAACGGTGGGCGAGCTCCCGAATCGCCTCGGTGTCGTCGTGTTCTGCTGGGCGAATCTCCATGACCTGTCCTCACCGGGCGGGCAGATAAAAGTACGCGCGGCAACGCCCTGCCCCCGCGGAACCCGCCGTTTCGGGGGACACTCCACCGCCCGACTGTGCCGCCGGTCCGCTCGTCAGTCCAACTCGAACGTGATACGCTCTCTCTCTCGGCCCTGTGTCGTCCGGCCCGTCACACGGACCGTGCCGACGTCGCTCGTCGTGGAGACGTGTGTCCCGGCGCAGGCGGTTCGGTCGAACGGGTCGTCGCCCTCGGCGTCGCCGCCGACTTCGACGATGCGGAGTTCGGTGATGCTCTCGGGGAGGAGGTCGATGCGGGTCCGTTCGGTGTCGAGGGTCGCTTCGGCCGTCTCGCGGTCCATCGTGTACCACTCGACGGGTCGGGCGTCGTCGACGAGTTCGTTCATCCGCCGTTCGACGAGTGCGAGGTCCTCGTCGTCGAACCGCTCGTAGGCGGCGTCGAGTCGGGCGTACTCCGTACTCAACTGGTTGCCGACGGTCTTCGCGTCGAACTCGTCGAGCAAGAGCGCAGAGAGCAGGTGCTGGGCGGTGTGATAGCGCATGTGCGCCCAGCGGCGCTCCCAGTCGAGTTCGCCGACGAGGGTCGCCCCCTCGCTCGGCATCCCGGTGGTCCCCGCTGCCGGTTCGAGGTGGTGGTGGACGGTATCGCGCTTCTGCACGTCCACGACGCGCCAGCGGTCGGTGGCGTCCGCACCGTCTTTCTCGTCGCCGTCGCCACGCTCGACCGAGAGCGTGCCGTGGTCGGCGGGTTGTCCACCGCCTTCGGGGTAGAACAGCGTGGTGTCGAGGACGACCCGGTCGTCGAGCATCCGGTCGACGGTCGCCTCGAACCGTCGCTCCGACGAGGCCGTCAGGTACCGTGGTTCTGTCACGGCGGACGGTCCGGTCTCGTAGGTATTTTAGCTGTCGTAAGCCTCAAGAGCGGAACTGTTGTAATTACGGCCAATATGAACGAGTTCACCCTCCGGAGGTGGTAGCGTGGGGGTCGAAATCCGCGAATCTCCCGTCTCAGACGACGCGTTCGAGCGGATGCAGACGTTCGTCCACGACTACCTCGACGCGAGCGTCCAGAGCGAAGAGACCGGCGGTCGGATGCGCTGGTACCCGTGGCACTCCGCGGACTACCGGTTCAACCACATCCTCAACGTCGTCGACCTGGCGTCGCGCATCGCCGAGCGAGAGGGCGCGAACGTCGACGTCGTCCGCGTCGCCGCGCTGTTCCACGACATCTCCAAACTCGAAGCCGACCAGGATGTCCACGCCGAGGAGGGCGCCCGCGTCGCCCGCGAGTACCTCGCTGCACACGGGGAGTACCCCGAGTCGTTCGTCGAGGGAGTCTGTGAGTGTATCACCGACCACTCCTATCAGGGGCCGCTGACGGACCTCTCACTGGAGACGAGATGTCTCATCGAGGCCGACCTGCTCGACAAGGTCGGGGCCAACGGGACGACGCTGATGCTCCTGCGAATGGGTTACGAGGCCCGCACCCACATGGACGCCAGCGAGATGGTCGCCCGTGTCCTCGAACGCGGCGAGGACGCCGTCGAGCGTATCGAGTCCGACACGGCCGAGTCCATCGCCCACCAGCGTCTCAAGCGCGTCCGGTGGTTCAAGGAGTGGCTCGAAGGAGAGGTCGCCGAGATGGAGACGACCGACCCGCTCGACGAGTTCCGCTGACCCGGTCTCCGCCCGTCCCTCGACGACTCACCACTCGACGAGCAGTGGTTCGAGCAGCGGGTACAGCACGTCGAGGAGGGTCCTCGCCGCGTCGTAGAGGAAGTAGACGCCGAAGCCGGCGAGGACGAGCGCACTGGCGACGGCGACGACGGGTGTCAGGCGCTCGACCCGTCGCTCGGCCGCGACCAGCGCGGCGGGGAAGCCCGTCACCCAGCAGGCGATACCGCCGAACAGGCCGACGAGCAGTGCGGGACTCCCGGTCTCGACGACCAGCACACCGGTCAGCGAGTCCGAGAGCGCCGCCAGCACGTCGAGCGTCCCCGGTTCGAGCAGGCCGACGCCGACGGTCAGCCAGAACAGCACCTGATACGGGTTCGTGATGGCGAGGACGAACGCCTTGTGGAATCCCTTGCCGTCGGTCTCTGCGTCACGGAACCCCGTGCGGAGTTCGACGGCCGCACCGTAGGCAAAGTAGAGCATCAGCACGCCACCGACGCCGACCATCGCGGCGTGGACCACCGGATAGCGGGCGACGACGGCGACGACGCCGAGGAGCGCGCCGACCATGAACAGCAGGTCGGCGACCATCGCACCCAATCCGGCCCGGAAGCCGGAGAACCAGCCGTTGACCACGCTCTCCTCGGCGATGACGGCGTTCATCGGCCCCGGTGGAGCCGCGAGTGCGAGGCCGAACACTACACCCGCCAGGAGCGTCGTCAGGAGGGCCATCTACTCCGTCTATCGCACTCGCGGACAAAACCGTTCGGTTGCACGACGAGGGTTCATACCGGAGGCCGAGCCTACCGCCCCCGTGCGCTGAGCACGGCCACGAGCGTCCCACCGGGCCGGATTCCAGAACCCGCCCGACCCGCGGCCGACACCGTCGCGGCGTGCGTCACACCGCTCGTGTTCTCCCCTCGTGTCGCCTGCTCGCCCCTCGGTGTCGAGCGTCCCGACCGATCCCTCAGATGCCCTGTCCCATCAGGTGACTGCGCAGCAGGTCCGCGTCCTTGTTGCCCGTCGAGGTGTTGACGAGCACGAGCGTCGCGTCCTCGTCGAACCGGTCGGCCACCGACCACGCGCCGCTCGCCGCCGCGGCCGCCGAGACACCCATCTCGATGCCCTCGTGGCTCGCCACCGTCGCCGCACTCGACAGGATGTCCCCGTCGTCGGTCGCCACCGCACCGCCGCCGCTCTCGCGCAGCGCCGTCTGAACCAGTCGCCCGCCGCGGGGGTCGGGGTCCTCGAGTCCGCCACAGACGGTGTCGGGGACCTCCCACGGGTCGTGGGTCGGGTCGCCGGCCTCGAACGCCTCGGTGACGGGAGCACAGCCGGCCGCCTCGCAGGCGTACAGCGGCGGCACGTCGTCGACCAGACCCAGGTCACGGAACTCGCGTGCGCCCTTGTGAAAGCCGACCAGTCCCGCCGTCCCGTCGAGCGGGTAGAAGACGCCGTCCGGAGCCTCCCAGTCCAGCGCCTCCAGCACCTCGTAGGCGAGCGTCTTCGTCCCCTCGTGGCGGTACGGCGTGGCGAACGCTTCGAGCGAGTACCAGGACCCGTCGACGAGCGCGTCCTCGAACGCCGCGCGTGCGTCGGGGAGGCGACCCTCGACGACCTTCATGGCCCCGCCGTGGACGTTGATCATCGCCTTGGTGACGAACGTCGACCGGGAGGGGACGAACGAGTGACTGTTCAGGCCGGCGCGGGCGGCGTGGGCGGCCATCGACTGGCCCGCGTCGCCCGTCGTCGCCAGCGCGACGTCCTCGGCACCGTGCTGAACGGCCGCCGCGACGGCCATCCCTACCCCCCGGTCTTTCACCGTCCCGGTCGGGTTCTGTGCCTCGTCTTTGACGAGCACGCGTCCGACGCCCAACTCCTCGGCGAGTCGCGGCGCTTCGAGGAGCGGCGTCCCGCCCTCGCCGAGCCACGCCCGCGCGTCGGCCGGGAACGGGAGCAGGTCGCCGTACTTCGCCGGACCGGTCGGTCGGGATTCGAGTTGCTCACGCGAGAGCGTCACGGAGTCGTAGTCGTAGGTCGCATCGAGAACCCCGCCGTCCGGGTGGTGGGTCGTCGTCGGGTCGAAGCGCTCGTCGGTCTCGGGACAGACCAGTCCCTCGAACGCCGAAGTCGTCTCCATGCCGGAGGGTTCGGACGGAACGGACTAAGCCGTGTCCGTCTGGCCGTCGCGGTGGGCTTTTTCTCCTCGCCCCGAGTGGTGGCTCGTATGTCACACGTCGCGGTCGTCGGTGGCGGGCTCGCGGGGCTGGTCGCGGCCCGTCGACTCGCCGAGTCGGGGGCCGAAGTCGAACTGCTGGAACGGGAGGAGACGGTCGGCGGCCGCGTCAGGACGGCCCACGAGGACGGGTTCACGTTCGACCGCGGGTTCCAGGTGCTGTTCACCGCCTACCCCGCCGTCCAGCGAGAACTCGACCTTCGTGCGCTCTCGTTGCGCCGGTTCACCCCCGGTGCGGTGCTCGCCCGCCCACGCCATCGGTCGGTCCTCTCCGACCCGTTGCGCGACCCCGGTTCGGCCACGGAGACACTGTTCAACCGAGAGATTCAGCTCACGGACAAACTCCGGACGTTCGCGCTCCAGCGTGAACTGCGCCACCGCGACCCCGACGAGGTTCTCGACGGTCCGGACGACACCATCGAGTCGTATCTCGCGGCGCGGGGGTTCTCACAGGCGTACGTCGAGAACTTCGCCGCGCCGTTCTACGGCGGTATCACGCTCGACCGCTCGCTCGGGACGTCGAGCGCCGTCTTCGAGTACACGTTCAAGATGCTCTCGGCGGGCGACATCGCGGTGCCCGCCGACGGGATGGGAGCCATCGGCGAGCAGCTCGCCGACACGGCGGCCGAAGCGGGCGCGACCATCAGAACGGGCGTCCCCGTTCGGAGTCTCGACACGACCGGTGACGGGGTTCGAGTCGACACGCTCGACGACGAGGTGCACGCCGACGCCGTCGTCGTCGCCACGGACCCGAAGGCCGCCGCTGACCTGACCGGCGTCGAGACGCCGACCGAGAGCCGGGGCTGTGTCACGCAGCACTTCTCGCTGCCCGCACACGTCGACCTGGAGACGGGTAAGCGACTGGTCCTCAACACCGCCGACGACCGCCCGAACCAGGTCGTTCCCATGACGTCGGTCGCCCCCGAGTACGCTCCCGACGGGCAGCAGCTACTGTCGGCGACGTTCCTCGGGACGCCGACGCAGGACGACGACGTGCTCGCCGCCGAAGTCCGCGAGGCGCTCGAATCGTGGTACCCCTCGCGGCGGTTCAGCGAACTCGACCTGCTCCGGACCGACCGCATCGAGTTCGCGCAGTTCGCCCAGCCACCGGGGTTCCGCGACACGCTCCCGGACGCCGACGCGCCCGCCGGACCGGTCGTTCTCGCGGGCGACTACACTCGGTGGTCCTCCATCAACGGCGCGCTCGACAGCGGCCGAGTCGCGGCGGAGACCGTCGGTCGTCACGTCGACTGAGCCCCGTCCCGACGCCACCACGTACTGTCCGGTCGCCCGAGCACCGTCGTCGTTCGTGGAGAGACATTCCGAAACGGTTATGTGTTGTTGGTCGTTCCTCACGTGAGCGAAATGGTGACAGTGGGCAACGGACGTGCGCGAGGGAAAACAGGGAGCGGGCGATGAACTGTATCAGCTGTGGACTCGGCGCGGGGTACAACCGCGCCGTCGTCGACACCGTCACCGACACCGAACTCGGGGGGTTCTGCTTCCGGTGTGAGGAGTCGGAGTTCGGTCGCTGTCTGGACCGCGGCGACTGGACGTCGTCGGACGGGTGTGCGCTCTGTGACCGCGACGGCTACTACGCGCTCCCCGAGTGGAAGCCGTACCACGAGGCGGTCGGCGGCCGCACGGTCTGTAAGGTGGACTACTGCATCGACGCGGAGACGCTCCGGTTCTGTGACGAGCACTTCCTCTGTCTACGGCGAGACGACGGTCGGACGACGACGCCGGACGGTCGACCCGGCGACACCAGACACCCGGAGTGACGGTGGCCGTATCGCCACCGACGGCGCTACCGTCGGACCTCACAGCAGTCGTCTGAGCTCTCCGAGCCGTGGGAACCGTCGAGTCTCGTCGCTCGCCTCGTCGCGCACGACCGGCCGGAACCGGTCGACGTCCGGCACCAGCGGCGACCGTTCGAGCGTCCCGCGTCCGTAGCCGCCGTTGACCGAGACGCCGCTGGCCAGTCGGGTGAACGCCGGGAGGACGAGTACGTCGGCACCGTCGTAGACGCCCTCACCGAGCAGGTAACACGGCCAGTCGTCGCCTTCGATGGTGATCTTCGGGTGGTCGTGGCCGACGACGTAGCGAGGGGCGTCGAGTTCCGGTGTGGCGTGGCCGTGGCAGACGACCGTCCCGTCGTCGAGGCGGTACTCGGCGTCGGCAGGGCCGTCCCACACCGAGTCGAGCAGCGTGTCGTGGTTCCCGGGCGTGACGACGAGTCGTGCCCCGCCTTCGCGGACGACCCGCTCCAGGGCGGCGAGACTGTCGGGAACGTCGTCGGGAACCGTCGAGAACGAGTGGAGCACGTCGCCCGCGAAGACCACCGCCTCGGGAGCGAACCGCTCGACCAGTGCGGTGAGTCTGTCGGTCAGGTCCGCCCGTTCACCGAGCGAGAACTCGACGCTGCTCCGTGTGTCCTTCCCGAGGTGGAGGTCGGCGAGGACGAGCGTCCCGTCGAGGAACACGGCCCGGTCGGCGAACGAGAGGTCGGCGAGCGCCACGGTGTCAGGGACTCACGCAGCCTGTTCCCGTGCGGCGGCGTACGCCTCCTGTAGCTGTCTGAACGCTTCGGGGTCGCCGCCCTGGTCCGGGTGGACGGTCTTGACGCGCTGGCGGTACGCCTGTCGCACCTCGTCCTCGCTCGCGTTCGTCGACAGGCCGAGATGGGCGAACGCCGCCGGGTTGGGGTCGGGTCGCCCGGCGAGTCCGTACTCGCCGTCCCCGCCCTCGTCGTCGAACCCCACCTGGGGGGTCTCGAAGGGGAGTCGGCCGCCGAGGCCCACCCCTGGGAGTTCGTGTTCGACGAGCACGGCGTCGGTCCGGCCGCCGGCGTCAGTGTCGATGGCGAGGAACGTCCGTGCGTCGAACGTGATGGCGACGTCCCGTTTGGGGAGGTAGAAGTCGACGGTGTGGCCCTCGACGAAGTGGCGTTCGGCGAACGGTTCGTCGATGTGTGTGAGGTACTCACGAATCTCGGTGCGGCGACGTGACTCGGTGTCCTCACCCCTGCCCGGTCGAATCGGTGGGTCCGGGAACAGCCGCCCCCCGACGACGAACGTACCCGCGACGAGGACGCTCAGGGCCACGCCGATGAGCACGCCGAGGAACAGCCAGTTGGGAAGCGCCACCACCACCGTGTTCACACTCTCCATTGGGCGGTTGGACCGAAAAGTCTCTCGGGACGTCGTCGCCGTACGTCGTCGAGGAATCGCCACCGAACGGAGTGTGAAGACGCGTCGTGCCGGGGGCTCAGCCGATGTAGCGCAGGTCGTCGTCGCTCGGGGCCTGGCCCTGCTCCATCTCCTGTATCTTCTTGACGACCTCCTCCATCTCCTCTGCACGCTCTTCGAGGGAGTCGTAGCCAACGTCGAAGTCGAGGATGGTCTGGAGCACTTCGAGCACCGCACGAGCGCTCTTGGGGTCGACGAGGTAGCCCGACGTCTCCCCCATGAGACAGGCGGCGGGGAGGTCACGGCGTTCGCCGAGGCCGAGCAGCAGGCCCGAGACGCCGACGATGCCGCCGGCGGGTTCGTCCTCGCGGAACTCAACGAGTGGGTCGAGTTCGTCGCGCAGGCCGTCGTCGGAGGCGGCGGCGATGACACCGTACTCCTCGATGAGTTCGCCCGTCGGGACGCCGCCGAGGGCGAAGACGCGTTCGACGCCGTGCTCGGCGGCGACGTCGAGGATGCGGTCGGTCAGGCGGTAGTGGCCGACGGTGTCCTGCGCCTGGTGGTCGCCGGTGAGCACGAGCATGTCCGTCTCGGGGACGGCGTGGAACTCGAGGCAGGCGAGCTGCGACCGGCCGTCCTCGACGGTCACCTGTGGGGGGAAGTGCTCGGAGTAGAGACGAGCGACGAGCGTCGCGTCGAACTCCTCGAGGAGGTGTTCGGCCGCGAGTTTCCCGACGTGCCCGACGCCGGGCAGTCCCTCGACGAGGACGGGCGCGTCGAGAGTGGCCTCGTCGAGTCGCTCGATTTCGAATTCGTCCATAGCCCTCACTGGCGCTCGCGTCGCTTAAGTGCGCGTCGGTACTCGCCGTAGCGGTCGGTCGGGTCGAACGGCGCTGGGGCGCTGTTGACCGCGTCCGCGCCACACTCGGGACAGGTGTCACCGAGCGTGTAGACCGGCCGGTCGTGGGCCACACGCCAGTCGCCACAGACGTGGATGTCGGATCTCATCCGCCTATCGGGTTACTCGTCGTCCGTCTGTCGCTCGCGGTGGAACTCGGCGGACCCACCACGCTCGCCGATGGCCGCTCGTGCGCGGTCGGCGCTCTGTTCGAGCGCGTCCTCGGCGACCTTGTAGTTCGGTGCCTTCACCTTCACGCGGTACTCCGGCGCGCCGACGTAGGTGACGGTGAGTTCGATCTCGTCGGGCACCTCGCCGTTGCCCTCTGCGGCTTCGAGCGCGTCACGGACGTCGTCGACACCCTCGGGACTCGACGAGCGCAACTGGAGGTAGCCGGTGACGTTGACGTACGGGACCGAGACGTTCTCGCGGGCCGTCTCGACGATGGTGTCGACGTCCTCGTCGTCGAGGTCGGTCGGTTCGAGCGCCTCCTTGCCGTGGATGGCGGCCTGCTCGAAGCCGTCGTAGAGCGACCCGAACTCGTTGTAGAGGCCGGTGGCGACGGTGGTGTACTGCTCGTCGCTCATCTCCTCGCCGAACGCGAGGGTCATCCACTTCTCGGCCTTGCGCTCGTTCTTCCAGTCCTGTATCTTGTCCGAACGCTGGTGGTCGTTGACGTCCTTGATCGAGAGGTCGATCTGCTGGCTGGACTCGTTGACCTCCAGCACCTTACAGACGACCGTCTCGTCGACCGTGACGTGGTCACGGACGTTCTTGATCCACCCGCTGGCGACCTCGCTGACGTGGACGAGACCGCGTCGGTCCTGGTACTCCTCTAAGTCGACGAACACACCGAAGTCCTCGATCTCGTCGACCTTGCCGACGACCAGTTCACCCGGCTCTGGCCAGCCACTGAATTTCATGTACGATGGGTAGCTTGCTCGCGTGGTTAAACCCTCCGTCATGCGCAGTGTGGTCTCACGACGACCCTCGGAACTCGGAGTTATGTTCGTTCGGGGACTACTCCCTATCGATGGGAGCCATCGACCTGACCCTCCTCGACCGGGGCCGCGTGCACGCCGACACGAACTTCGTCGTCGACGGGGACGCCGTCGCTACCGCGAGCGACCGCGACCCGGACCACGACTACGCCGAGTTCGTCGTCTGGAACCTCGTGATAGAGACGCCCGAGACGACCATCCTGTGGGACACCGGCTCGCACCCGGAAGCGGGCGACGGCTACTGGCCACGGCCGCTCTACGAGGCGTTCGCGCACGTCGACGCCGCCGACCACACCCTCGAAGGCGACCTCGGCGACGCGGGCTACGCGCTCTCGGACATCGACGCCGTCGTGATGAGCCACCTCCACCTCGACCACGCGGGCGGGCTGAAGGAGTTCGCGGACACGGACACGCCCGTCTACGTCCACCGCGAGGAACTGCCCTACGCGTACTTCTCCGCGAAGACCGCCGAGGGCTCTATCGCGTACTTCGCGCCGGACTTCGACCACGACCTGAACTGGCAGGTCGTCCACGGGGACCGCTCACAGCTCGTCCCCGGCGTCGAACTGCTCCACCTGCCGGGACACACGCCCGGTCTCATGGGGGCGCTCATTCGGCGTGACGCCGGGAACGTCCTCGTCGTCGGTGACGAGGCGTACGTCGACGCGAACTACGAGGACGGGCAGTCGATGGGGGCCGGACTGCTCTGGTCGAACCGGGAGTGGCGCTCCAGCCTCTCGTACGCCCGTGACCTCGAAGCACGCCACGACGCGACGGTGATCCTGGGCCACGACCTCGACCGGTTCCGGCGCGTCCGCGACGAGCTGTAGGGGGTATCGGTCGGTCCACCCCATCGAACGAGGGGACTGTACTATCAGTATAGTCGGTACAGTCACGATAGCGTACTCGTAGGCCTACCCATGACCGACGAGACACCAATCGGTGCGAAACGCGCCAGTCGAAGCATCGGCCGGATTCCGTTCGGCTCGCCGACGCTCGACGGCCGGTTCAGCGGGATTCCGGCCGGCAGCAGCGTCCTGCTCTGTGGCGCGCCCGACGCCGGGACGGACGCCTACGCGCACACCCACGCCGCGTCGCTGATGACCGCTCGCTACTACCCCGGCATGTACGACGGGCGAATCACGACCCCCGACATCCTGCCCGAGAAGGTCCACTACGTCACGGTCGACCGGACGCGGAGCCACCTCCTCCACGAGATGGACTCGGTGCTCGGCGCACGGCGGTTCAACACGCTCACCGAACACCTGCACATCGAGGACTTCTCGGACCGCTTTCTCGACCTCACGCCGATGCCGCCGTCGCTCCGGCAGGCCGCTCGCGGGGACACGACCGCGGACGACGGCCCGTCCGAGCGTGACGACGCCACCTTCGACTCGTTCCTCGGCGAGGTGAGCGACTACCTGGTCTCCGTCGGCGACGACAACATGGTGGTCTTCGACTCGCTGACCGCGCTCAACGGCGCACGGGCGTTCGGTCTCTCGCAGGCGGACATCCTCGGGTTCCTCAGTGGCATCCGGAGCGCCGCGGAGTCGTGGGGTGGTATCGTCTCCGTGCTCCACCACGCCCGCCCCGAGGTGATTCGCGCGGACGAGATCGTCAACACCGCGCTCCACGGCTGTCTCTACTTCTACACCAACGACAGCGGGACGAACGCCCAGAAGACGATGCGCATCGGCGAGTTCGGTGGTGCGCTGAGTCGCCGGCGACAGGTCGTCTACGACACGCAGGTCACCGACTCGGGGTTCTCCATCAGTAGCAACAGACGGGTCTGAGACCGTCGCGCGGGACGGGGGCGTCCCGTGACCTCGACTCAGCGACCGCCGTCGGTCTCGACCATCCCGTACGTCGAGTTGAGGTGGTCGAGGATCCAGTCGACCGTGCTGGGGTCGTAGGTCCAGAAGCCGTAGAACTCGCGGGGTTCGCGCTCCTCGGCGAGCAGTGCGCACTTGTTGGAGTCGACGCCCGCACCGTCGTAGATGACGAACCACGACCTGGCGATCTCCTCGGCCCGTTCGATGTGGACGGTGAACCCCTCGTGGCTGGGGACGTCGATGTCGGGGTAGCCGTACGCGTGGACGTCGAGGTTCCGTTTCGAGGCGAGTTGCTCGTAGACGTCCAGCTGTGACTCGATGATGGAGATGTTCTGAAAGCCGGCGTGGAGCTGTCCGGCACCGATTCGCCACGCGCGGTCCTCTATCTCTCTCGACGCCGCGACCATCTGTTTGGCGTCGTAGGAGGTGAACATCGTCTCGTCGAGGTGGTCGAGGATGGCGCGATGCCGACCGCCCTCGAAGTGTGGGTCGGCGTCGAGCGTCGGGTTCCGTATCTCGTCGAGGCTCGCTGCGGTGATGAACTCCTCGCCCTTGCTGAGGACGACGTACTCCTCCGGTCCGTCGATGGTGGTCCCCTCGGTGACGATCAGGTTCCGGTCTGCGAACCGTTCGCGCAGGTCGTCGGCGGCGTCGCTGTCGGCGTTGAACACCGTCAACACCATCTCGTGGGCTTCGACGCCGGTGATCAGTTCCGTGAGGGACATCTCGCTAGACGGGGTCACGCCACCCCTGGATATAGACCTTTACCCGACGTGCGACGGGCCCCGAATCCGCAGTCGTCCGCGTCCGCCCCTGGCGGCTTGCGAACTCGTCTCGCCGACCGAACGTCCACGAACGTTCGACCGGGTTCTGCCTGTCGGACGGTGGGTCGAACGGGCGTGGGGCTATCACCCGGAAACCCTCATTATCAATGTGTGCTAACACATGATAAACGCTTTAGTCGGGAGCAGTCGTTTCTCGCATAGGGCCTTCGGGCCACGACCTACTATGACTACAAACGAACTGGTCTGGCGAATCGCCGGTGGCTCCGGTGACGGCATCGATTCGACCAGCCAGAACTTCGCCAAGGCGCTGATGCGTTCGGGCCTCGACGTGTTCACGCATCGCCACTACCCGTCGCGGATTCGCGGCGGCCACACGTACGTCGAGATTCGAGCGGCCCCCGACGAAGTGAAATCTCGGGGCGACGGCTACAACTTCCTCCTCGCGCTGGGGGACTCCTTCGCTCGGAACCCCAAGCAGGAAGCCTACTACGGCAACGAGGAGGTCAAACCGCTGACCGAGAACTTAGACGACCTCCGCGAGGGCGGAATCATCGTCTACGACGAGGGACTCCTCGACGAGGAGGACGTCGACGACCTCGACGAGCGTGCCGAGGAGGAGGGCTGGCACGTCTACCCCGTCGACCTCCGCGGTCTCGCGCGCGAACACGGCCGCGAGGTCATGCGCAACACCGCCGGTGTCGGCGTCACCTGCGCGCTCATCGGCATGGACCTCGACCCCATCGAGGAACTGATGGAAGAACGCATGGGCGGGGACATCCTCGAACAGAACATCGAGATCCTCCGGATGGCCCGCGACCAGACCGAAGAGAAGGAGTTCACTCACGACCTCGACGTGCCGACGGGCACGCACGACGACACGCAGGTACTCGTCTCGGGGTCGACCGGTATCGCCTACGGCGCGCTCGACGAGGGCTGTCGGTTCATCGCGGGCTACCCGATGACGCCGTGGACGGACGTCTACACCATCATGACCCAGAACCTGCCGGATATGGGGGGCATCTCCGAGCAGGTCGAAGACGAGATCGCCGCCGCGGCGCTGGCGATGGGCGCGTCCCACGCCGGCGTCAAGGCGATGTCGGGGTCGTCGGGCGGCGGGTTCGCCCTGATGAGCGAACCGCTCGGCCTCGCCGAGATGAACGAGACGCCGATCGTGCTCGTCGAGTCGATGCGTGCCGGCCCCTCGACCGGGATGCCGACGAAACCCGAGCAGGCCGACCTCGAACACGTCCTGTACACGAGTCAGGGCGACTCCAACCGCGTCGTCATGGCCCCAGGGACGCCGAGAGAGGCGTACGACCAGACGCGCAAGGCGTTCGAGATCGCCTGGAACTACCAGATTCCGAGCATCATCATCTACGACCAGAAGCTCTCGGGCGAACTCGTCAACGTCGACGAGTCCTTCTTCGACCGCGAGCCCAACCCGTCGCTGGGCGCGACGCTCACCGAAGACGAGATTTCGGAGGCCGCCCACCACGCCTCCGGGAAGTTCCAGCGCTACCTGCACGACCCCGAGAACGGGGTCAGTCCGCGGACGATTCCGGGCCAGAAAGGTGGCCGGTTCCTCGCGTCGGGGAACGAACACACCCCCGAGGGACACATCAGCGAGGACCCCGGCAACCGCGTCGCCCAGATGGCACGCCGCGAGCGCAAACTGAACGCGATTCGCGCCGACCTCGACGGGCGCGACCAGTCGAACCAGACGCTCCACGGCGACGGCGACGCCGAGTACGGTATCCTCACGTGGGGCAGCCAGCAGGGCACCGTCGAGGAGGCCGTCGACCGTCTCAACGAGGACGGTCACAGCGTGAAGTCGCTCGGCGTCTCCGACATGATGCCGTACCCCGAAGACGAGGTCGAGGCGTTCTTAGAGAGCGTCGACGAGGCGCTCGTCGTCGAGATGAACGCCTCCGCACAGTTCCGCGGGCTCACCCAGAAGGAACTGGGTCGCTACGGCGAGAAGATGACGAGCCTGCTGAAGTACAACGGCAACCCGTTCGAACCCCACGAGATCGTCGAGGGGTTCGAAGCGAGTATCAACGGCGGGGACTTAGACAGCGAGACCACCAAGTTCGTCCCCGCGGCAGGTGACTAATCATGAGCGCATTCTCAGCAATCGGCGAGGACCGAGACGTCGACCAGAACGAGTACACTCCCGGTATCGAACCGCAGGCGACGTGGTGTCCGGGCTGTGGTGACTTCGGCGTCCTGAAGGCGCTGAAGGGAGCGATGGCCGACCTCGGGAAGGACCCCGAGGAGATACTGCTGGTGACCGGCATCGGCTGCTCGGGGAAGCTCTCGAGCTACTTCGAGTCCTACGGCTACCACTCCATCCACGGTCGCTCCCTGCCCGTCGCTCGGGCGGCGAAACTCGCGAACCCGGACCTCGAAGTCGTCGCCGCGGGTGGCGACGGTGACGGGTACGGCATCGGCGGGAACCACTTCATGCACACCGCCCGCGAGAACCACGACATGACCTACATCGTGTTCAACAACGAGATCTTCGGCCTGACGAAGGGCCAGACCTCGCCGACGAGCCCGAAGGGTCACAAGTCGAAGACCCAGCCCGCCGGGTCCGCGAAAGACCCCATCCGGCCGCTGTCGCTGGCGCTGACCTCCGGTGCGTCGTACATCGCGCGCACCGCCGCGGTCAACCCCAACCAGGCCAAGGAGATCATCAAGGAGGCCATCCAGCACGACGGCTTCTCGCACATCGACTTCCTGACGCAGTGCCCGACGTGGAACAAGGACGCCCGACAGTACGTCCCGTATACGGACATCCAGGAGTCCGACGAGCACGACTTCGACGTCACCGACCGCCGCGAGGCGGGCGAGGCGATGTACGAGGCCGAGTCCGCGCTCTACGAGGGCGAGGTGCTCACCGGTCGGTTCTTCACACAGGACAACCGCCACTCCTACGGCCAGGAGAAGCGCTCGCTCGGCGAGATGCCCGAAGAACCGCTCGCGGAGCGGTACTTCGACGACGACTACGAGTGGGAACGGTCGTACGACCTGCTCGACGCCCACAAGTAAACGGCATCAGGGCGTTCCGTTTCTTTCGATGGCGTGTACGTCGAGTAGCGACGCGTAGTTGGCTCGACGTCCCCTCGATGAGTCCCGTAAACCGCTGCTGGAGAGGCTTCGAAAGCCCCGACTCGCTGGACTCGGTGGGGCGGCAACGCCGCCGCGCAGTCGCCCCCTTTCAGTCCGCCCGGGACGACTGTGCAGCCAGCTACCGCGGGTGGACTGAAAGCGGCCGTGCTCTGGTGAGCCGAGACGTTCACGAGAGCTTCGCTCTCGTGAGCCAGCCAGAAGCCTCCGGCTTCTGGTGACGAAGTAAGCACCACAGCGACCGAAAGGAGCGAGGAGCGCAGCGAGTCGCAGTCTCCCAGAGCACAGGGACTTTCGAGGTGGTTCCAGACTCGCTGACAGCACTGCAGGGAACCAGTCCAACTCCTAGCCGTTTTCTGGTTCGCAAGGTATTTTTTCGCGGACGCAAAAACAGGTTGTATGAGTGCGGACACCACCGAGGATCGCATCCTCTCTGTTCTCGAAGACGATGCGCAGGCCTCCTACGCCGACATCGCAAAGCGAGCGGGGGTGTCGAAGCCGACGGTGCGTAAGTACATCGACAAACTGGAGTCTGACGGAGTCATCGTCGGCTACTCGGCCGACATCGACCCGAAGAAACTGACGAGCAAGTCCATCGCCATGGTCGGTATCGACGTCGCCAGCGAGCGCTACGTCGAGGCGACCCGCGAACTCCGAGGGTTAGAGGAGGTCGAGTCGCTCTACTCCTCCTCCGGCGACCACATGCTGATGGCCGAAGTCCGGGGCACCGACGGGAACGCCGTCGGGGACGTCATCGCGGACCGCATCCTCACTATCGACGGTGTCACCGCCGCTCACCCCTCGTTCTTACAGGAGCGGTTGAAGTAGCGCCGTCGACGCGCTCTCGGCCCCGTCGCACCTCTGTTTTGCCGTCGTCGTTGCCGTCGCCGTCGGCGTTTTACGGCGCTCGCGCGTATCGACGGTATGCCCACCTACCGACGCCAGACGCGCGTCCGTGCGCCGTTCGACGAGGTCTGGGAGTTCCACTCGGGTGTCGCGGGACTGGAAGCGCTCACGCCGGCGTTCATGAACCTCCGTGTCGACGACGTGGTCGGCCCCGACGACGAACGGGACCCGGAGGTGCTGGAGACGGGGAGTCGCATCCACGCCTCGGTCCGGCCGTTCGGCGTCGGTCCGCGCCAGCGCTGGGTGTCGGTCATCGTCGAACGCGAGGAAGGCGACGGCGTCGCGTACTTCGTCGACGAGATGGAAGACGGGCCGTTCCCGCACTGGCGACACACCCACCGGTTCTACGCCGACGGCGAGGAGACGGTCGTCGAGGACGAGGTGGAGTACGAACTGCCCGTCGTCGGCACGGTGGGACCGCTCGGTGACGTCGGGTTCGAGCCGATGTTCCGCTATCGCCACCGCAGAACCCGCGAACTGCTCGAAGGGTAGTCTACCTCAGTCGGCGATGTCGATGTTGGTCGCCTCGTCGTCGGCCGTCGTCTCGTCGCCGCTCTCGTCGCCGTCGTCGGCCGAGGCCTCGGCGTCGTCGGCAGCCTCCTCGCCGTCCGCGTCGAGGTAGTCTTCGAGCAACTCGACGTTCCTCCGACTGGCTTTGAAGAACATGTCGAAGAGGTCCCCGAGCAGCGGGACCGACCCGAAGAGGAAGTCGACGACGACGTTGGCCGTCATCCGCGCGACGGTCCTCTTCGGTGCGCCCAGTCGGGCCGCTTCGAGGACGATGTACGACGACGCGACGGCGGTGACGGCGTCACCGGCGACCGGGAGCACGCCCAGAATCGAGTCGAGGCCGATTCGCTGGTCGGTTCCCGGAATCGGGACCGCGTCGTCGAGCAGGTTGGCGAGGAACTGACAGCGTTCGAGCGTCTCGTCGGCATCGGTGAGTGCCATCGTCACCCCGTACCGGCGGCCCACTGATAACGCCGCGCCCGGCAGAGCGCAACCAGTTTACCCATCGTCCGCACACGGTGTGACGTGGCGATCCCGACACGAACCGAGTCACCCGTCGTCTCACCAGCGTTCGGCCTCGGTGTCGCGGTCGTCGCCGTCTCGACGAGCGCCATCCTCGTCGACCTCTCGTCGGCCCCGAGTCTCGTCAAGGCGTTCTACCGCGTGCTGTTCACGCTCCTCGTGGTCGGTCCTGTGGCCCTCGTCCGTCATCCCGACGCCTTCGGGCGACTGACGGGCCGCGACTACCTCGGCGCGACGGTCGCGGGGACGGCGCTCGCCGTCCACTTCGCCACCTGGTTCGAGAGCCTCCGGTGGACGAGCGTCGCCGCCAGCGTCACCCTGGTCCAGGCCCAACCCGTCTTCGTCGCACTCGGCGCGTTCTTCGTCCTCGACGAGCGGTTCTCCCGCCGGATGGCCGTCGGTATCGCCGTCGCGCTCGGGGGGATGGTCGTGATGTCCGCCGGCGAGTTCCTGTCGGGGGCCGCCGTCGCCGGCAGTCGACCGCTCTACGGCGACGCGCTCGCACTCGTCGGGGCGGTGATGTCGGCGGCGTACGTCCTCGCCGGTCGCTCGCTCCGACAGCGGGTCGCGCTTCTGCCGTACGTCACCGTCGTCTACGCGGTCTGTGCGGTCGTCCTCCTCGGCCTCGCGGTCGGTGCAGGCGAACCGCTCGTCGGCTACCCGCGCGAGGAGTGGCTGTTGTTCGCGGCGATGGCGCTCGGGCCGGGCCTGTTCGGTCACACGGTGTTGAACTGGGCGCTCGCACACGTCGAGTCGTCGGTGGTGAGCGTCTCGCTGCTCGGCGAACCGGTCGGGAGTACGCTGCTGGCGGTGGTCGTGCTCACCGAACTCCCGACGACGGCGACGGTGGTCGGTGGTGCGGTGGTCCTCTCGGGTATCTACCTGACGGCCAGCGACCGACCCCCGGACGCGGCGGTGGACTGACTCGTTCTGTCGCGGGTCACGGAGTCCGTTCCGACGAGGTTCCGCCCTCGATGGTGACGGTCACCGTCACCTGCGCTGGCGTTCCGTCGTCGTGTCGGCTCGCGTCGACTCCGAACTCGTCGGTGACGACGTACCGACCGGGCGGATAGCCGTCGTGGTACGGTCGGTACGTGAGTATCGCGTACTCCACACACTGCTCGGCCTCTGGGTCGAGTCGCGTGGTGATGGCGTGCATCGAGTCGTGGAACGCCTCCTCCATCGCCCAGGTCGCGTCGGTCGGTTCGTCGGGAACCACTTTCGGGTCGCCGTCGTTGCGTGTCGGGTAGACGATGATACGACGTGGTTGCGCTGCGTCCCGCGCGGAGTACTGACTCAGCGGCATCGACCCACCCCCGGAGACGTCGTGAGTGACCGTCCCGACGTTCTGGAGACAGAGCGTGAACGACGGTGGACGCGTCGCCGTGGCTGGGCGGACGTCGGTGACGTCGAGTTCGAGGTCCGAACAGTCGGTGGTCAGTGACGCGTCGACAGAGAACACACCGTGGCGTCCGTCGGGAACGGGGAGATACCTGTCGGAAAGTCGACTACCCGATGATGATGTCGTCGAGACCCTCGTCGTCGGTGGCCGCGTCGTCCGAGTCGGCTGTCTCCTCCGGCCCCTCCGTCACTTCCGCTTCCTCCTCGGACTCCTCGACACGTTCGACGGCCGCTGCGACCTCTGCCTGCGACGCACACGTCGTCGCGGCGTCGTGGCTGGCGTCGCCTTCGTCGTCCGTGTCCGTCGCGGCGGTGTCGGCGTCGGTCGCCTCCGCGACACGCTGGAGTCGTTCCGGGAGGTCGGCGACCGCTCGTTCGCCCGCCTGCGTGGTCTCACACCCGGTCACCGATTCGAGCGCCCGCAGTCGCTCCTGTACCTCGACGTACTCGTCGAGGAGGTCACGAAGCTCCCGCTGTAGTTCCCCCACTTGCGCTTCGAGAGCCTCGTCGCGACGCATTTGCTGTTGATTCGTTCCTCGTATCTTATAAGTCTATGTCAGACGACCCCGTGGTACCCTCAGATGGGAGTCTCCATCGAAGCCCCCGCTGGTGAGGGTCGGCTCGTCGTCGTCGCGTTTATACGACGACCCGTCGAAGCGCGCGCCATGGCGAAGCTTGCCGCGCTCGACGGGTCGGAACCGCGAGCCATCGACACGCACGCACACCAGCCGACCGCCGAGTTCCTCGAAGACGCCGGTGGCGAGATGATGCAGGACGCCGCGACCAAGTTCGGTACGAGTATCGAGACGTGGGACTACGACGCCATGCGCGAGGAGTACCACGAGGCGGGTGTCGGTAGGGTCGTGATGCTCGGGTGGGACGCCGAGACGAACACGGGCAACCCGCCGGTGTCCAACGACTACGTCGCGGAGGTGCGCGACGAGTACGACGACTTCATGGTCTCGTTCGGCAGCGTCGACCCGCTCAAAGACGACTGCGTGCAGGAGGCGATTCGCTGCGTCGAGGACCTCGACCTCTCGGGGTTCAAGTTCCAACAGATCGCACAGGGGTTCGACCCGAGCGACGAGCGCCACGACCACCTCTGGAACACCATCGAGGACCTCGGCGTCCCCTGCGTGTTCCACGGCGGGAACTCCACGCTCGGCGCGGGGACGCCGGGCGGTCGCGGCCTCAAAATCAAGTACGGCAACCCGATGCTGCTCGACGACGTGGCCGCCGAACACCCCGAGATGGACATCCTCATCGCCCACCCGGCGTTCCCGTGGGAGAAACAGCAACTCGCCATCTGCCAGCAGAAGGGCAACGTCTACATGGACCTCTCGGGGTGGCTGCCGAAGTACATCGACGAACAGGTGCTCCAGTACGCCGGGAGCGTCCTGCAGGACAAGGTGATGTTCGGCACGGACTACCCGATGATTCGTCCGGAGCGGTGGCTCGACCAGCTGGCCGAGTACACCGACTTCTCCGAGGCGGTCCAGCGGAAGATCCTCTGGGAGAACGCCGAGACGTTCCTGGGACTGTAACTCGCCCGACCGTCGTTCGGGACGGTGTCGCAAGCCTCTTCGATTAACTCCTTGGGACGTCATGGGGCAGCATGGCATTCGAATCGACCGTCTCGCGGGCGAAAGCGACCGGTGCCGTGTTCAGCGAGAAGAACGTCACCTTCCTCGCCGGCAGTATCGCCTACAGCGCGTTCGTCTCGCTGGTCCCGCTGGTGATGTTCTTCTTCCTCGTCGTCGCGCTGGCCGGTGCACCCGAACTCCAGGACAGCATCGTCACGGTCGCCACCGAGAACGTCTCGCCCGCCGTGGGCGAGGTCATCGGCGTGATGATCGATTCACAGAGCGAGTCCGGGACGGGGTCGGCCGTCGGTGCCTCGATAATCGGCATCCTCACGCTCGTCTGGGGGGCTATCAAGGTGTTCCGCGGGCTGGACACGGCGTTCTCCGAGATCTACGAGACGACCGCCCAGGAGTCGCTCGTCGGGCAACTCAAGAAGAGCCTGCTCGTCCTCGTCGTCCTCACGGTCGGTGTCGTCGCCATGGTCGGGGCGACCAGCGTCGTCGCATACCTCTCGTTCGTCCCGTTCGTCCACGTCGTCGTCCCGCTGGTGCTCGTCGTCGGCCTCGTCCTCGCGTTCTTCCCCATGTACTACCTCTTCCCGGACGTCGACCACGAGCCACGGGACGTGCTTCCGGGAACCGTCTTCGCGGCCGTCGGGTGGACCGTGTTGCAGGTGCTGTTCCAGGTGTACGTCTCGCTCAGCGGTGGCGGCGGGAACCTCGTCGCCAGTATCCTGCTGTTCGTCACGTGGCTCTACTTCACCGGTGTCGTCTTGCTGCTGGGCGCGACGCTCAACGCCGTCGTTCTCGGGCGTGTCGGTGACGTCGTCGAGACCCCCGCCGGGAGAGCGACCAGAACGCGGCCCTGACGTCACGCCGAGCGGTCCCGCCGTGTTCGGGCCTCCTCCGAGGAGTCGTCGACCGGACCACGGGGGGCGGTCGGCCGTTCAGACGACCCGGAACACGCGAATCGTGTCGCGGTTGGTCGGTTCGCAGACGATTTCGGCCAGGCCGAGGTCGGTGAACACCCGGTTCCAGTTGCGGTGATACAGCGGGAAGTCGTCGTTGACGACGCTCACTTCGTGGTCGTCGCGGCCGCGTTCGGGGCTGTTGCCCTCGTTCTCGGCGGTGACGAGCAGGTCGCTCGTGACGCGGATCAGCTCTTCGAACACCGCCTCGTCATCGGGGTGGATGTGCTGGAGCGTCTCGACGGAGTAGACCACGTCGAAGGCGTCGTCCTCGAACTCGGGGACGACGTCCTCGATGGCTCCCGTGTGGAAGGTCCCCGTCTCGGCGAGTCGGGGGAACTGGTCGGCCATCACGTCGAACGACTCGGCGTTGATGTCGACGCCCGTGAGGTTCTCGTAGCCCGCCTGCCGGAGGTGGTCGAGGTGCCGCCCGGCGCTACAGCCGACTTCGAGGATGGTCGCGTCGTCGGGGAGATAGTACCCGAAGACCGATTCGAGCGTCTCGCTCACCTCGTTCGTCCCGATGTGTGCGTAGTACTCGGGGGAGTACTCACCCGACCGCTCGGCCCAGCCGCGTCGGTTATCCTCGGGGTCCATGCGCCACGTCCCGCCTCGGGGGAGTTAAGCCCCGCCGTCTCGGGTCGCGTGACTCGCCCGGCGGGCCGGCGTCGGACCGTCGCCACCGCCGCGGCGGTCGTCTCCCCGGCCGCCGGTCGAGGGCCCGACGGTTGCACCGAGCGGCCCACGTCGGGATGCAGCGTGGCCGGAGCGTTGACGGTGGTGGCTACCGTCGACCGACCATGACACTGGACGCGTTCTCGCTGGCCGGGTCGGTCGTGATCGTCACCGGCGGCTCTCGGGGAATCGGCGAGGAGACGGCCGTGGCGATGGCCGAGGCCGGGGCGGACGTCGCCGCCGTCGCACGGAGCGAGGGGGCTCTGGAGGAGACGGTCGAGCGCATCGAGGGGACCGGGTCGAGCGGTGTCGCCCGCACCGTCGACGTGACCGACGACGACGCCGTCGCCGGTCTGGTCGACTCCGTCGCCGACGAACTCGGGCCGGTCGACGTGCTCGTCAACAACGCCGGGACGAACCCGTACTTCGGCGACACTCGGAAGCTCGACACCGAGACGTTCGAGCACATCACGGACGTGAACACCACCGGCGCGTTCCGCTGTACGAAGGCGTTCGCACGGCACGTCGCCGACCACGATGGGACGGGGGTCGTCGTCAACGTCGCCAGCGTCGGCGGCGTCGTCGGCCTCCCCTATCAGGCCCCGTACACCGCCTCGAAACACGCGATGGTCGGCCTGACGAAGAGCCTCGCCGTCGAGTGGGCTCCCGACATCCGCGTCAACGCGCTCGCGCCGGGCTACGTCACGACGGAGTTCACGAAGGGCGTCCGCGAGAACGACTCCATCCGCGAGGACCTGCTGTCGAACATCCCCGCCGACCGGTTCGCCGACCCCGAGGAGTTGGCGTACGCCGCCGTCTACCTCGCCAGTCCTGCGGCGGCCTACGCCACCGGCGAGGTCCACGTCGTCGACGGCGGGATGACCGCTCGCTGAACCGGCTACACGCGCCCCCACACCAACGTTCAAGCCACCTCTGACGGTCCCACTCACATGGACGACGCGACACGCATCACGAGCGTCGACGACGTCCCCGACGTCGGGTCGCACCTGTTCACCGTCCGGGAGGCCGACGGCAGTGCCGAAGAGGTCGTCCTCGTTCGGTCGGCGGACTGTGACACCGTGACGGGTGGGACCGTCGACGAGACGACCGCCGTCCTGGCCTGGAAGAACTACTGCCAACACGAGACCGACCAGCGACTCGACCGTGGGACGGGTGTGGCGATGCGCGACGGGGAACTCGTCTGCCCGAAACACGGGTCGTTCTTCGACGCCTGCTCGGGGTACTGTGACAACGGGAAGGCGAAGGGGTCGACGCTCGCACCGGTCGCCGTCTCGGTCGCCGACGGCGACGTCTACCTCACCGACGACGACCTGACGTACCTCCACGCCGGCGGCATCGAGGCGGGGGACGCGACGACCGACGACGATGACGACGACATGCCGGGGTCGACCTCACACCTCTCGTTCTGACGAAACAGTCGCCCGGTGTGGCTGGCCGACGTCGCTCGCCGTCGCTCGCGGGTCGGTAGTAAGAAAATGCTCCGACGGGGATTCGAACTCACTCGCGGCGAAGCCGCTCGTTGCTCGAATCCACCTCGTGCGCGTTTCGTTCGCGTCACAGAGTGACGCTCACTACAATGCTCCGACGGGGATTCGAACCCCGGTCATCACCGTGAGAGGGTGATATGATTGGCCGGACTACACCATCAGAGCAGTCCTCGTCTGCACGCTAATGTATCGGAGAACGACGTATAACGATTGCGTTTCGGGGCGCTCTGTGTCACTCGTCATCGAACGTCGACCGGGTCGCGTCGGGTTCGTCGCCGGACCGCGAGATGATGTTCTCACGGCCTACACGAAGCTTGTGAATCTCCTCGTCCTCCTCCATCTCGGAGAGCAGCATGCTCACCTTCGACTTCGACCACCCGGTCTCGTCGACGATGTTCACCTGCTTCATCCGCCCGCCGTTCTCCGCGAGCAGCGACCGGACGCGATCCTCGTCGCTCAGTAGTTCCTCGTCGGTGACCGCCGGTTCCGGTTCGGGTGCCGGTTCGGGCGTCGACTCGGGACTCGACGTCTCACCGTCGGTCCCGCCGCCGTTCGGCGTCTCGTCGTCGAGGTAGCCGTGTCGGAACGCGAGACTCCCCAGGGCGACGAGGACGATAGCACCGAACGCGAACGGCCAGACGACGAGGTCACCCGCCTCACCCTCCCCGCCGGGAGGCGTCTCCTCTCCGCCACCGATGCCTCCCGCTCCCGAGTCCTCGGTCGTTCCGTCAGTGGTCGTCGCACCCGCTCCCGGATCGGCCTGGTCCACGGGCGAGAAGACGACCCGCGGTTGCTGGTCGAGGAACTGCGTGCCGCCGCTCTCGCCGTGCCAGAGGAGCGTGTCGCCGGTCTCCTCGACGCCCTGCTGTGGCGACGGTTCGACCGTCGTCGGCGTGAGGCTGTCGTCCCACGTGACAACGAGGCGCTGATCGGCCGAGAGCGTCAACCCTCCCTCGAAGACGTCGCCCACGACGAGTCCCTCCTCGGCCTCGACGGCGAACCCCGTCCAGAGGAACGACATCTCGACGACGCCGACGTCGTTGAGGCCCCTCCGGACGTACGCGTCCTTCGAGAACCCGGCCGCGTCCATCTCACGACCCGTCTCGTCCGCGCCGGCGCTCGTCAGCGCGTTCGCTCGGGTGACGAAGTTCCGATAGGACTGGGTCTCGTTCTCGTCGAAGCGCTCGGCGTACGTCTCGAACTGTCGCCGTTCGGACTGGTTCGCCAGCACACGCTCGTAGCTGAACGTCCACCGCGCGGTCCCGTTCTCGTGGACGTGGATGGTGAACTCCTCGCGGTCGAACCCCTGTTGCGTACCGCTCTCGGGGGCCGTCGACGCAGCGACAGCCATCGGCGTCCCCGCCACGAGTACCACGAGTACCCCGACCATCAACACCCGATGCATCTGGCAATCGGTAGCAGTCGAAGTATAAAATCGATACGACCGACGCTCGTCGTGCGACCGCTGTGTGGACGTGGAGCGAAGCGGACGACGACGGAACCCGAACGGTGGTCGACGCCGGCGTGAGCGACTCGCCCGCTGTCTCACTCGTCGTCGGTCCGTTCCGCCGGGTCGTCGGTCGTCGGTCGACGCTCCCGGTCGGTGTCGCCGTCGTCGGTCCGAATCACGTCGACCCACTCCCCTGCTTGCCGTGGCGGTTCGGGTCCGGTATCCTCGTCGACGGGTCCGCCGCTCGACGACTCGCGCGTTCGGACCACGTCCACGCCCTCCGGCCGCGGCGTGTCCTGGCCGCGTTCCCACATCGCCATCGCCTCCCGGAGCAGTTCGGCTGGGTGTTCGGGGTGATCCTCGAACGACTCCAGTTGTGACCGACAGGACGCGCCCGGTGTGACGGTCCGGTCACCGTCCGCGCCCTCGACCTGTTCGACGAGGACGTCGCCGATGGCGCGACTCATCGAGTAGTGTTCGGCCTCGTAGCCGAAACTGCCGGCCATCCCACAGCACCCGGAGTCGAGCGGGTCGACCTCGTAGCCCGCCCGTCGCAGGACGCCGACGGCGTGGTGGTCTTTCAGCGTCGACTTCTGGTGACAGTGGCCGTGGTAGGTCAGTCGGCCCGTCCCCGACAGGGGGAGGCGTTCGCCGAGACGGTGGACGTCGACGTACTCCGAGAAGCCGTAGACGTTCTCCGCGAGGTGTTCGACGTCCGGCCCGCTCAGCAGGTCGAGGTAGTCGTGCTGGAGCATCACCGCGTCCGACGGTTCGAGGACGACGACGTCCCAGCCCTCCCGGATTCGTGGCGCGAGGTCGTCGACGACCGACTGTGCCCGTTCGCGGGCGAGGCCCAGCATCCCCTTCGAGTGGGCGGCCCGTCCGCTCGGGCCGACGTCGGGTACCTGCACGTAGACGCCGGCCGCTTCGAGCACCTCGACGGCGGCTTTCCCGGCGGCCGGCCGGTTGTAGTTCGTGTAGGTGTCGGGGAACAGCAGCACCTTCCGGTGGGCCGCTTCGGGCGTGACGGTCGGGGTCCGTTTCGAACACCAGTCCTCGAACGACTCCGTGGCGAACCCCGGGAGGTCACGCTCGCTGGCGATGCCGAACAGCGACTCCTGGAGTCGGCTCACCCCCGGCAGACGCGTCAGCGCGTTCGCCAGCGGCGCGAACGCCGACCCGAGTCGGTTGACGCCGTCGACGTTGGCGAACAGGCGGTCCCGGAGACTGCTCCCGTTGCGCTGGCGGTACTCGTACTCCACCTCGGCTTTGAGCTTCGCCATGTCGACGCCGCTCGGGCAGTCTTTCGCACAGCCCTTGCAGCCGATACAGAGGTCCATCACCTCCTCGACGAACTCGTCGCTGGCGGGGTCCTCCGGGAGCGTACCGCTCATCGCGCTCCGGAGCGCGTTCGCCCGCCCACGGGTCGACAGCGCCTCCTCGTCCATCGCGCGGTAGGTCGGACACATCACGCCGCCCGTCGTCTCCTGAGAGCCCCGACAGCCCCCACAGCCGTGACAGAGTTCGACCATCCCCTGCATCCCGTTCTCCTCGTCCCAGTTCAGCGTCGGCTCGAAGCCGGCCTCGTAGACGTACTCCGGGTCGAACCGGAGGTGGCGGCGCATGTCGTGGCTCTCCACGGCGGAGCCGTGAGCCGACGACGCATCCGCGTCGTCCCGGCCACAGACGGTGCCCGGATTGAGCAGCCACTCGGGGTCGAACGCCGTCTTCAGTTCGCCGAACGCCCGCCAGAGTCGGTCGCCGTAGAGTCGGCGGTTCCACTGGGTGCGAGCGCGTCCGTCGCCGTGTTCGCCCGACACCGACCCGCCGTACTTGACGACGAGCTCCGTGACGGCGTCGGAGATGGCGTAGAACGATTCGAGGCCGCGTTCGGTCTTCGTGTTGACCAGCGGCCGGATGTGGAGGACGCCGGGGCCGGCGTGGGCGTAGTAGGAGGCGAACGTCCCCTCGGCCTCCAGCACTTCCTCGAACTCCTCGACGTAGGCGGGGAGGTTCTCCGCCGGAATCGCGGTGTCCTCGATGAACGAGGCGTGTTTCTCGTCGCTCGTCCGCGAGAGCAGGATGGGAAGCCCCGACTTGCGCATCTTCCAGAACTGGGCTCGCTGCTCGGCGTCGTGAGCCTCCAGCGCCGCGCTGGCGTACCGCTCGCCTCCCGTCGTCTCGGTCGCGCCCTCGCTCGGGTCCGTGACCGTCGCCACGTCGCCCACCCGGTCGGCGACGAGGTCCGCGACGAACTGCTCGCCCTCGGCGTCGCCGTCGGCGTAGAACTCGACGAGCAACACCGAGTCCGTCCCGTCGGGGAGCAGCCCGACGACGTCCGCGAACTCCGGCGTCTCGCGGGCCAGGTCGAGCAACACGTCGTCCATCACCTCGACGGCCGCCGGGTCGTGTTCGAGGATGGCCGCGACGTCCGACAGCGCGTCCAGCAGCGAGTCGTAGGTGAGCAACGCGACGGCCTTCGTTTCGGGGACGAGTTCGAGCGAGACGGTCACCTCCGTGACGATGGCCAGCGTCCCCTCGCTCCCGGCCATGAGTCGAGCGAGGTTGATGCTGTCCGTCTCGTGGGCCTCCTCGACCAACACGTCGAGGTTGTACCCCGAGACGTTGCGTTTGAGGTCGGGGTATCGTCGCTCTATCTCGTCGGCCTCCTCGTCCAGAATCCGAACCACTTCGGCGTAGATGCGCGGCAGGAGCGGACTGTCGGGACCGTCGCCCCACGCTGCGCTGTCGGGGTCGGCCTTCTCGCGCAACTCCTCGACCGATATCTCGCCGAATCGGGTCACGTGCCCGTCGGCGAGCACCACCTCACAGGACTCGACGTAGGCGTCGGTCTTGCCGTAGACCAGCGAGTGTGCGCCCGTCGAGTTGTTCCCAACCGCACCGCCGATGGCGGACTTGTCGGCCCACGCTGGGTCCGGCGCGAACTTCAGGTCGTGGTCGGCCAGTTCTCGATTGAGTTCGCCGAGAATCGCGCCGGCCTGCGCGGTCGCTCTGCGCCGACCGGGACTGACGTCCGTCACCGCGTCCATGTGTCGCGTGAAGTCGAGGACGACGGCGCGGTTGACCGTCTGCCCGGCGAGACTCGTCCCGCCGCCACGCGGCAAGACCGGAATCTTCCGGTTCGCGCAGTAGCGCATCGTCGCCGCCACGTCCTCGGTGCTGGTCGGGAAGACGACGCCGATGGGCACCTGCTCGTAGGCGCTGGCGTCCGTCGCGTAGAGCGCCCGCGAGTAGTCGTCGAACCGGACGTCACCCTCGACGAGCGATTCGAGGTCCTCGACGAGTCCCGGACGGGCCACGTCGCCCATCTCGTAGTCGTACGTCGCTCGTGGGTCCTCGGCCGGGTCCCCCGAGCGCTCCCCGAGTGCCATACCTCGTCAACCCCGTCCGGGGATAAAAAACCGCGTGCGGTCGGTGGGATCCGTCGGCCGAAAGCAGGGCCTTTTCGCCGCGAAACGGTTTCGACCGACCGTTTCTCCGTCTTTTCACTCGGCAAGTACGTTCTCCGAGGACGGAGTGTACGAGTCTCGAAACCGTCCGTAACGCGACTGTTATCGGAGTTACGACGCACCCTGTGAGGCCGGCCCCCACGGATAACAAAGATGCATCCACGAGTCGCCACGGCCGTGTCAGAGGCGTCAACGACGGTAGGAGGGGGAGTCCAGGGCGGACCCCCCGTCTCGGTGCATCGATGGGACGACCACGGGGACCCACCCTCGATAACGGGTCACCACCGCGACGGGGGTCGGGCGTGATAGTCGCCGCCCTCCTCGTCGCGCTCGGTCTCCTGATGGGTATCGTGGTCACACAGGCGCGTGGGCTACGGATGTCGGGAGTGCTCGTCGTCCCGCTGTTCGCGGTCTACTCACTGTACGACCTCTACGCGTTCCCGCTGGCGGTCGTCAGCACGGCTGCCGCGTATCTCGGACTGGCGCTCCTGAAACGTCGGACGATGCTCTACGGGCGCGTCCTGTTGCTCTCGGCCATCGCCATCGGTGCGGTCGTCCCTATCGTCGGCCTCGCCGCTCTCTCCGTGCTGACGGGGACGGACCCGGTGTACGCACACCTCGTCTTCCTCGGGAGCGTTCTCCCCGGTGTCGCCGCGTACAACTACCACCGACTCGACCGCGACCGGCGAATCGAAGACGTCGGTGCGAGCCTCTCGGCGTTCGTCGGTCTGTTCGTCCTCGGAGCGACCGTGCTCAACCCGACGGTCGCCGCGACGCTCGGTCGGCTGACGCCGACCGTGCTGTTCGCGTCGTCGGCCGACGTGGCGACGCTTCGCGGCGCAGCACTGGCCGACCCCGCACTCACCGCGACGGGGGTCGGGTTCGGAGCCTCCGTCGCGCTCCTCCTCGCCGGCGGTGCGGTCTCCGAGGCCGTCTACGGTCGCTACGGCGTCCGACTCAACGGGCTCATCGCGGCCCCGCTGCTCGCGCTGTTCGCGCTCCAGTCACCGAGCGTCGTCCCGCTGTACCTCGTCGGTACCGTCGCCGTGTTCCTCGTCGTCCGGACCATCAACCGGCGAACGCTGCTGTACGGTCGGGTGTTGCTCTCCGTCGCCGTCCTCGCCGGGGTGGTGCTGGCGGTTCCGGCGGCCGCGTTCCTGCCGGGCGTGAGCGGGTTCGTCCTGCTGTTCCTCTCGATCCTCGCCGGCATCGGCGCGTACAACTTCCACCGACTCGCGCCCGCCGAACGGTCGACGGGAGCGCTGCTCTCCGCGGCGCTGTTCGTCGTCTCGCTCGCCGTCGCGCTGCCGGTCGCCCGGCCGCTCTCCGGGACGATGCTCGCCGAGAGCCTCGTCGTCACCGTCGCCCTGTCGCTGCTCGGCGTCGCGGTCTGTGCGCTCGCCGGTGTCCGCGTGACCCGGTTCGAGCGCGAGCGGCGTCGGCTCACCCGCCGACTCACCGCGGAGGGGGTCGCCTGATGCTGTCGACGGTCTTCTCGGCGGCCGGCGAACGCCTCCCATTCCTGTCGGGGGCACACGAGCGCCTCGACGCGGTCCGGAGGTTCGTGACTCGGGGTCCCGACCACCGCGAACGCCTCGCCGACATCGACACGCGTATCGTCGTCTCCGGCACGCGCGGCAAGTCGGGGACGACCGAACGGCTCCACGACGTGTTCGACGCCCGCGGCTACGACACCGGTGCGAAGATAACCGGCAATCGCCCGGCGATGCTCCGGGGCGACGAGCGCCGACCGATCACTCGCGGCGAACGGGTCACGCTGTACGAGAACGAGCGAGAGCTCCGCGAGAACCCACCCGACGACGTCCTCGTCGTCGAGAACCAGGCGATCTCCGACTACACGACCCGGATGGTCGCCGAGCAGTTCGTCGACCCGGACGTGGTCGTGTTGACGAACGTTCGCCGCGACCACCTCGACACCCTCGGCGGCGACCGTCTCGCCATCGCTCGGGCGCTCGCCCGAGCCATCCCGGCCGGCACGCACGTCGTCAACGGCGAGCAGTCGCCGGCCCTGCGGGAGTGTCTGGAGACGGAACTCGACCGACGTGGTGCGACCGTCTCGCACGTCTCGGTTCCCGACGAGCACGCCAACGTCCCGGGTGCGGAGTCCATCTACGCGCTGAACGAAGTGCTCGACGCCGTCGGCGAAGAGCCGCTGTCGCGGGAGCTACTCGGAGGCTACCTCGACGAGATGCGGGTCGAGTGGCGGGCTATCGAGGGCGGTCACGTCTTCAACGCCGCGTCGGTCAACGACACCGAGAGTACGGAGGTCGTTCGCCGTGCCCTCGCCGCGGACCGACCGGGGACGATACAGCCCCTGTTCTACATCCGCGGCGACCGTCGTGGGCGGACCGCGGCGTTCCTGGAGTACCTCTCCGAGTGCTACGAACAGGGCGTCTTCGAGCAGGTCCGGGTCGCGGGCGACGACACCGCTCGGTTCGCTCGGCGTGCGCCGTTCCCGGTGGTCCGCCACGACGGCGACGACCCGGCGACGGTCCTCGACGCCGCGCTCGACGACGGGTGGCCGGTCTTCCTCGTCGGCAACACCGTCGCCGACTTCATGCGCGGCATGGAGGCCGAAGTCGAGCGCCGGGCGGCCGCCGCCGAGTCGACGAAGCCCTCGTCGTCGAACGTGGAGGCGACCCGGTGACCGGCGCTCGACGGTGCCGGTCCGCCTACGAAGCGACCCCGGAGGTGGGAGGGGTGTAACGCCCCTCGGCCGGCAGTCGACGGTTGCCGGCCGCCGTCTCCCGACTCGTTTCCGAGTACCCCCCAACCACAGACAACGATGACAGACGATACACATCGACCCGACGAACCGACTTCCGACCACTCAGCGGACGACTCGACCGACAGCACCGAGGCCACGGACGGTACCTCGCGGCGTGCGTTCCTCGCCGCGGGACTCGCCTCACCGGCGCTCCTCGGACTCGGTGTCGGTGCCGTCGAGGCGAACGCCCGTTCGTCGGCGCTCTCGACCGTCGTCCAGCAGGACACCGAGGCCGACGGCCGCGACACCGCCTCGGTCACCGTCGACTTCCCCGGCGGTAGCGGCCCCGACTCGCTCGCGGAGTCGTTCACCGAACTCACGGCCGACCCCGCGTTGCTCGACGCGCTCGGTGTCGCCCCCGGTCAGCAGGTCCGCGTCCGTCGCACCGACGACGAGTACGCCGCCTACACCGTCGCCGGAGCGCGACAGGAGCGTGCCGACGACACCGTCCGCATCGACCGTCGCGCTCGCTGCCGCCTCGCGCTCGACGAACTGAACTGGGAGAACACCGGCGACAAACAGCAGGGCTGTCCCACCTACGAGGGCGGCTGCTCGCTCGCCGACGAGTCGTTCGACGCCGTCGTCGACCCCGTCCTCCCGGCTCCCGACATGACCGTCGAGGAGGCCCGCGAGAACGACGAACTCGTCGAGGTCCTCGACTACGACGAGCGCTCGCTGGTCGTCGCCCTCGCACCACACGGCGGTGACGTCGAAGCCGGCACCGCGGAACAGGCCGAGCGCTTCGCCGCCAGCTACGACCCGCCCGTGACCACCTGGCGTACGTACGGCTTCCGCGACGGCGGCGGCGCGTTCGTCCGCTGGCACGTCCCCTCGACGCAGCTCTCGCCCGCGTCGTTCCCGAAACTCGCGTCCATCACCGACCACACGTTCCGGTTCGGCGTGAGCTTCCACGGCACCTGCACCGCTCGCGTCCGTGTCGGCGGCAACGCCTCCGAGGAGACGCGTGAGGCGGTCCGTGACGCCATCGCTGGCGTCCTGCCCGACAGCATGCCCACGCCCGTCCTCGCGGAGGGACGGTACGCGGCGACCGACGAGGACGTCCTCATCAACGAACTCACCGACGACGACGGCATCTGGGTCGGCCAGCCGAAGTCCGTCCGCGACGAGCACGGCGACGCCGTCGCCGACGCCGTCGCCGACGCGCTGAACCGTCGGACCTGATTCGGCTTCAGGTCCCTGTTCTGGACCACACGACGCCGTCCGGCGACGCCTCGTTCGTCTCGAACTCCACCGTCGCGGGGCCACCGAGCCGGATGTGGTCGTACTCCCGACCACCTTCCGCAGCTTCGTCGGTCGTGGCGAGTTCGAACCGGTCCGCTTCGTCGGCGGTCGTTCGGTCGACGACTCCAGTGCTCGGGACGATAGCCTCGACCGTCGCCCCGGGGACGGCTTCGTTCGACAGGTCGAACACCTGGCCGTCGATACGCGACGACGCCCCATCGGGTTCGCTGGTCGTCTCACTCCTCGCCGTCGATTCGCCGTTCGTCGTGGTCGTCCCCGAGGTGTTCGACGCGTTGCACCCCGAGACGCCGGTCACGACACCGACTGCGAGGGCCCAGCCGTCACTCGAACACGTCGGCCACGGCGTCGGCGATGGTCCGGCCGTACTCGCGGCGCGCGTCCCACGGCTGTTCTATCTGCACCCCGTCCCGACCGGAGGCACTCAGCCAGTTGACGACGTTGTCCGGGTGGTCGCCGTCGCGGCTCTCGTCGCTTGCCAGTCGTACGTCGAACGCGTCTCCGACGGCCGCCGCGATGGTGTCACGGACCGTCCGCCTCCGGTCGAGCGGGGCGGCTCCGCCGACGGCGACGTGGTCCTCACCCCACCCGTGGAAGCCGACCACCGCGTCGAACGACCGGTTCGACACCTCGGCGAGTCGGGGGAACGACGCCGGGTGGATGTCCGTCGACCCGACGTGCCACCGGTCGAACGCACCGCCGCCGGGCCACCACCCGGCGCAGTACCACACCGGCACGTCGAGTCGTTCGCCGACGTGGGTGGCCTGTTCGTCGGTCCCGTACTCGATGTAGCCGCCGTGTGGAGCGAGCACGACCAGGCGTTCGTCGTCGGCGTCGACGAGTCGCTCGACGAACCCGCCGGTGTCGGCCGCCGTCGCCTCGTCTCTGGTCGGGTGGACGACTCGTGTGCTCACCTCGACGTCGAACGCGTCACCAGTCGCGCCGAGTCGGTCGCGGCCACCGGTGCCCACCGCTCCCACCGCCTCGTCGGTCGGGACGACGGTGAACACCGCCGGCCCGTCCTCGTGGCGGAGGCGGACCTGCTGACCGGCGACGACTCCCAGCGACGACGTGACAGAGCGGGGCAGTCGACAGACCTCGTCGTCGGAGATGGCCCCGGTGACACGCACCTCCCGTCGCTCGTCGTCACTGCCGGCCGCAGCCGTCGCGGCCCGGCCGGCACCGAATGTGCCGGCGGCTGCGACGCTCTGAATCAGCAACCGCCGCCTCGTCATCAAGCGTCCTTTCACAGTTATTCGTGACTACCACGTTCACTTAACACTCTCTACTACGTACGGAAACTGACGGTCGTTCTGTCCGGTCCCGTGAGGTCCCGTCGGCTCCGCTCAGTCGTCGGCAGGTGCGGACGCTGCTCCTTCCAGTTCCTCGGGGGCGACGCTCCCATACCGGACGATAGCGTCGAACTGGTCCATCGCCGTCCGGTCACCCGACGCGATACCGCGGCCCGACTCGCGGCCGAACTGCCGGGTCACGAACTCGCGGGCCACGAGGACACGCCGCCCGTCGCCCGCGGCGAGGTCCTCCGAAGCCATGTCGAGCAGTTCGGCGGCGGCGAACACGTCGTAGACGTAGTTCGCCAGTTCCTTCGCCTGCAACTGGGCGTAGTCGCGGTCCTCGGTGGCGAGCGTCGCCATCGCCGTCTGGAGGTCCGCGAGTTCGTCGCGGACCGTTTCGGCGGCCGCCGCCAGTGCGTCGTGCTCGGCGGCCGCATCGAGACGCTCTTCCACTGCGGGAACGAACACCTCGTGGCTGGCCTGTTTGGCGAGGACGCGGAGCACGTCCAGCGAGAGGACGTTCGAGGTCCCCTCCCAGATGGGGAGCACCTGCGCGTCGCGGAGCATTCGCTCGGTCGTGAACCCGGAGACGTAGCCGTTCCCGCCCAGCACCTCGCAGGCGTAAGACGCCGTGTCGACCGATTCCCGAGCAGTACGGAGTTTGGCGATGGGGACGAGCAGGCGCAGCAGGCGGAAGGCGTCCGATTCGTGGCCGTCGTCGCTCGCACGGTACTCGTCGAGCAGGCGCGAGGCGGCGAAGACGAACGCAGACGCCGCCTCGTAGTCGGTCGCCATCTCGGTCAGGTCGCGGCGCAGCAGCGGATGCTGGTCGATGGTCGACCCGAACGCCTCGCGGTCGGCGGCGTACACTTTCGCTTCGAGCAGACAGCGTCCGATTATGCCCACGCTCGCGGCGGCGTTCGACAGGCGCTCGAAGTTGAGCATCTCGGTCATATACCGGAAGCCCTGCTCGGGGTCACCGACGAGGTAGCCCGTCGCGCCGCGCAGTTCGACCTCACCGGTAGGGACCGACAGCGTCCCGAGTTTGTCCTTCAGACGACGGTACAGTTGGTCGTTGAGTCGGGCGTCCTCGCTCTCGCCGCGTGGGTCGCCCTCCTCGCTGACGGTGTGGGGGACGACGAACAGCGAGAGGCCCTTCGTCCCCTCGGGCGCGCCCTCGCGGCGGGCGAGCGCCAGCGTCCCCTCGGCGTCGATGTTCGAGCAGAACCACTTCTCGCCGGTGAGTTCGTAGACGCCCTCCTCGTCCGTCTCGACGGCGGTGGTCTCGTTCGCGCCGACGTCGCTTCCGCCCTGCTTCTCGGTGAGGAACATCGCCCCCTCGACGTACGCCTCGGGGTCGTCGCTGGTCAACGCCTCGACGTAGCGTTCGATTCGCGGGTCGTCCCGGCCGAACCGGTCGAGGACGATGGCCGCGCCGACGGTCATCGACGCCGGACAGACGAACCCGGGGTCGGCGTACGAGAGCATCGCTTCGCCCGCGATGGCGTGGGTCAGGCCGAGCGGTTCGTCCCGTCCGTCGGGGGCGTGGAAGACGTCGTGTGCGAGGCCGAACTCGCAGTACGTCGCCAGTTCCGTGTCGGCGAGCGCGGGGTGGTAGTCGACGTGGTTGGCCACCTCGCCCCAGTCGTCGTAGGTGTCGAGTTCGGGGGGGGTGGCGCTCGACGGCCTCGCTGTTGTCGACGATGCGCGTCCCGGTCTGCTCGCCGAGCCAGTCCAGTCGTGACTCGGCCCACTCGTAGTCGGCGTCCGGGTAGGCGCGCTCGGCGACACGCTGGAGGGTCCGGTCGAGCACCCAGTAGTTGCAGTCACGCCCGCTGTCGAGCGTGCCGTAGTCGATAGGGTCGTCCATGTCCGAGGGTGACGGAGCGACGACATAACTGCTGTGGGGCGGCCTCCCACGTCGTCGCCCGTGGTCGAACCGGACGGGCCGTCAGAACAGGGACGACGGTGGTGGCCGCCGGTCACGGCGAGCGTGCGGGCCGCGCGGACCACCGCCTCGGTGCAGCCGGTGCGAGCGGAGTCTCTCCCTCAGCCGTCGACCTCCTCGGTCGCGGCCTCGGGCGCGTTCGAGCGAACGCTGTGGATGCCGTTGCGCGCGTCGCTCTCGTTGACGTACCCCTCCCCGGAGTCGGCGATGATGTTGCCGTTGTCGTGGACGAGTCGCCAGCGGTACTTGCCTGCCGCGTCCTCGTACAGCTCGAATGTCGCGTGGGACATGCTTTCACCGAGTACAGCGACGAGTAAAGTACCCCGACAGCGTGCGACCGAATAGTCTGTCCAGGGACAACAGTCGGTCGACAGTCGGTCGACAGTCGAGTTTATCCGCTCCCCCGACCTTCCCTGAGGTAGTACCGAACCGACCGTCCAGAGCCACGGCGCTATCCGTCGAGTGCTCGGACCCGCCGCTTCGGTCGGAGTTCCCAATGCAACCCGTATCCGCGACGACCAGCAGTCCCGCCGAGACGCCTCGCCGCGCCGCGATTCGCGCCGACGGCGTCTCCGTGACCTACGCCTCCGGGACGGAGGCCGTCAAGAACGTCTCGCTCACCGTCCCCGAAGGCGAGTTCTTCGGCTTCCTCGGCCCCAACGGCGCGGGCAAGACGACGACCATCAAGGCGCTCGTGACGCTCCTCGACCCGACCGGTGGGGCGGTCACGGTCAACGGCTTCGACGCTCGCCGTGACCGCCGCGCGCTCCGCGGTTCCATCGGCTACATGGCCCAGGAGACCAGTATCGACCTCGAACTCACCGCCCGCGAGAACGTCCGGTTCGCCTGCGAGGCCTACGGCGTCCCGCGTGGCGAGCGTACCGCCCGCATCGACGACCTGCTGGCCCTCGTGGACCTCGCCGACGTGGCCGACGACCAGGCCAAGACCTACTCGGGCGGGATGAAGAAACGCCTCGACGTGGCGACGGCGCTCGTCCACCGCCCGCCGCTGGTCTTCCTCGACGAACCGACGACGGGGCTGGACCCGAAGGCTCGCAACCGCCTCTGGGAGTACTTCCGACGAATCAACGAGGAGGGGACGACGGTGTTCCTGACGACGCAGTACCTCGAAGAGGCCGACCAGCTGTGTGACCGCCTCGCCGTCATCGACGACGGACGCATCGTCGCGGAGGGGACGCCCGCCGAACTGAAGGCCCGCGTCGGCGGCGACGTGCTCAGCGTCGACCTCGTCGACGCCGACGCGGTGACCGTCGAACGTGCAGAGCGCGTCGTCCGCGAGTCCGGCCTGCTCGACGGCGAAGGGGTCGTCTCGCGGACCGACACCGGCCTGAGCGTCACGTCCCAGCGTGCCCGACGTGTGGGGACCGACCTGCTCGTCGCGCTGCGCGACGCCGGCATCCTCGTCGAGGGGTTCGAGGTCCACTCACCGACGCTCGACGACGTGTTTCTCGCTATCACCGGTGTGCCGGCCGGCGAGCGGGTGGCCGGTGCGAACGCGACCACGGGGGCGGGCCGATGAACGGCGGTGCCGAGACCCGGACGGCGACGGTCGAGGACCCGCAGTTCGCCGACTCCGTCACAACGACGAGCGGGCGGACCGGGTCGACCGCCTACCTCGCGGAGGTGTGGGTCAACTTCAAACGCTGGAACCGCAAGGCCCTCAGGAACCCGTTTATCGTCGTCGGGAGCGTCGTCCAGCCCGTCGTCTTCCTCCTGCTGTTCTCGGAGGTGTTCGGCGGCGTCGTCGGTGCGACTATCGGGGACGCGGCCGGTGTGGGCTACCTGACGTTCCTCGTCCCGGCTATCGTCATCCAGGTGGCGCTCATCGCCGCCTCGTCGTCCGGTATCGGCCTCGTCAACGACATCGAGAACGGGATGTTCGAGAAGGTACTCGTCACGCCGATGCGTCGCTCGGCGGTGTTCGTCGGTAAGACGCTCTCGGAGATGATTCGCGTCGCCGTGCAGGGGACGCTCATCGTCGTCCTCGGCGTCCTCCTCGGCGCGACCATCGAAACCGGCGTGCTCGGCGCGCTGGCGATGCTCGGCGTCGCCGTCCTGTTCAGCGTCTGGTTCACCGCGTTCTCGAACGTCCTCGCGCTCGTCACGCGCGACCAGGAGTCGACCATCATCGGCGCGAACCTGCTGACGTTCCCGCTGCTGTTCGTCTCCTCGGCGTTCCTCCCCATCGAGTCCCTGCCGGGGTGGATGCAGGTCGTCGCCCGCCTCAACCCCATCACCTACGGCGTCGACGCGACCCGGACGCTGATGATAGAGGGCTGGAACTGGAGCGCGCTCGCGCCGGACCTCGCCGTCCTCGTCGGCCTCGACGTGGTGTTCGGGGCCGTCGCCGTCTTCATGCTCACGCGGGCGTCGTCCGCACGGGTCTGAGCCGTCCGTGTCGCCTCAGCGGCGTTCGTAGGTGACGAACGCGAACCCCTCTCGCTCCTCTCGCTCGACTTCGACGAACGCCTCCCGGTCCCACTCCGGGAACCGCGTGTCTCCCTCGTGCGACTCGTCCAGTTCCGTCAGGACGAGACGGTCGGCGTGCGAGAGGAACTGTTCGTAGACCGTCTCGCCGCCGCCGACGTACACCGTCCGGACCCCGCGCTCGCGGGCGTCGGCCCCCGCGGCCGCCAGCGCCGCGTCGACGCCTCCGACCTCCACGACGCGTTCGTCCTCGGTGTCGACGCCCGTCGTCGTGAGGACGACGCTCGTCCGGTTCGGGAACGGCCCACCGATATCGGCGGCGATGGACTCGTAGGTCAGTCGGCCCATCACGACGGGGTGGCCCGTCGTCGTCTCCTCGAAGTGCGCGAGGTCCGCGGGAAGGTGCCACGGCATCGCGCCGGCCCGGCCGATGACGCCGTTTTCGGCGACGGCGGCGACGAGGACGATTCGAAGCCCCTCGTCGGTGGGGACGTCCTCGCCCGTGGGTGAGTCCTCGGCCACGACTCACTCCGCGACGGCGAATCGGATGCCGTCGGCCGGGTCGTAGTCGTACAGTTCGACGTCCTCGAACCGTAACTCGTCGAGCGGTACGTCAGC
>NZ_WSZK01000034.1 GCF_009791395.1 Halomarina oriensis | reverse complement strand
CGACACGCGAGTGGTCCCGCTGGACGACGTGGTCGCGGAGGCGTGGTCCTACGTCGAGACCAACGGGACGGCGCTCACCGCCGGGTCGCTCGGCCCCGTCGAGTGCGACCCCGACCAGCTCGGCCGCCTGTTCGAGAACCTGTTCCGCAACGCCGTCGAACACGGCCACGCCGACACGCTCACCGTCGAACGGTTCGATGACGGCGGGTTCGCCGTCGAGGACGACGGAGGCGGGTTCGACGCCACGACGGACGACCTCTTCGAGAAGGGGCATCGCTCCGCGAACGGCGGCATCGGCTTCGGTCTCACCATCGTCGCCGACATCGCGGCGGCCCACGACTGGACGGTCGACGCGACAACGGGCCGCGCCGGCGGCGCTCGCTTCGAGGTGCGTCCGTCGTGACCGCCCCCGAGACCGACGAGACCATTCTCGTCGCCGACGACGACGAGGAGATTCGGGAGGTCATCCGGTTCAAACTCCAGTCGGAGGCCTCGGTCGTCACCGCCGCCGACGGCCACGAGTGCTGGGAGTACCTCCAGTCCCACCGGGAGGACCCGCCGAGCGTGCTCGTCCTCGACGTGATGATGCCACGGATGAACGGGCGACAGGTGCTCGAACGGGTGCGCGACGACGAGGCGTTCGACGCGATGGCCGTCGTCGTCCTCACCTCCATCGGCCGGAGCGACCAGGTCGTCGAGGCGCTGGAGACCGGCGCGACCGACTACATGAACAAGCCGTTCTCGCCGGACGAACTCCTCGCCCGAATCAGACGGGCCCGCGGATGACCCAGTACGACCCGGTCACCCCCTCCGGTGACGCTCTCGCCCTCGTGACCATCGTGGTCGGGTCGCTGCTCGTCGTCCTGTTCGCGTTCACGCTCGGTCGGAGCTACTGGCTGGCCCGCGACGACCGACGGTGCGCGGCCCGACGCGACGATCGCCGGTCGGAACTGTTGACCAGACTCTACGGACCCGACCCCGACTGGACCTCCTGGGTCGACGGGCTGGACGCGGCCGACCGTACGGTCGTTCGGTCGCTGGTCTACACACAGCTTCGATGGGTGCGGGGGACCGAGCGCGAACGGCTCCGTGACCTCGCTTCGGTGCTCGGCCTCGACGCACGGGCCGAACGGCTGTTCGCCTCCGAACGACGCTACGAGCGGCTCCAGGGCCTGACGTGGCTCGCCCTGCTCGGCCGCCCGGTCGACGCCGAGACGGTCCTCGACCGCTGCCGCGACCACCCGGACACCCGAGCGGCCGGCGCACGACTGCTCGCCGACACCGACCACTCCGAGGCCCGTCCGGTCGGCACCGAACTGCTGCTCGCTCCCGGTCGCCCCCTCTCCGTGCTCGGTGTCGACACGCTGTACCAGCTCTACAAACACGACGCCGCGGAACTGGTGGCGTGGGCGACACGGGAGCGCGAACGGTGGGACGAGTCGCTGTTCATCCAGGTACTCGACGTGTTCGGCGAGTGCTCGACGGTCGGTCCCGGCGTCTCGCTGGAGTGGGTGCTGGCCGGCCTCGACGCGGCGTCACCGCGCGTCCGCGCAGCGGCACTCGAGGCCCTCACCGGCTACGGCTGGCGGGAGTCGGTCAGGACGGCCGTCGTCGGCGAACGCGAAGCCCCGTTCTCCCACCGCGAAGAGCGGGAACCGCTGGTGCGCCGCACCGCCTACCGACTCTACGGCGAGTGGGCGACCCCGGACGCGCTCGACCGACTGGCCGAGGCGGTGTGGCGCGACCCGGACGACCGCGCCCGCGTCGAGGCCGCTCGCGCGCTCCAGCGTGCGGACTGCCTCTCGACGGTCGGAACGGGCGAGCGAGCCCCGACCGACGGGGCGTCCGGAACCGACCACGTCGTCGCCTGGGTCGACGCCACTGCGGGGGTCGACGGATGATTCGGGAGTTGGCCGCGACGCTCCTAGAGTCGACGGCGCTGGTCGTCCTCGTCTACTACCTGTTCGTCAACGGTTCGTACCTGCTCGTCCACTTCGCCGCCCTGTTCGAGTTGCGCGACGAGATGCGCGAGGACGACTGGGGGCCGTTGTTCAGCCCCTTCGACTCCCCGTTTCTCCCCGGCGTCGCCATCGTCGTCCCCGCGTACGACGAGGCTCCGGTCATCGTCGAGAGCGTCCAGTCGATGCTCGACACGAACTACCCCGACGTGGAGGTGGTCGTCGTCAACGACGGCTCGACCGACGACACGCTCGAGCGACTCGTCGAGGCGTTCGACCTCGTGGCCGTCGACGCGACGGTCCCCATCGACACCCCGAGCGAGCCCGTCCACGCCGTCTACCGCTCGACGGACGCGCTCTCCCTGACCGTCGTCGACAAGGACAACGGCGGCCGCGCCGACGCACTCAACGCCGGCATCTGGCTCACCGACCAGCCGCTGTTCTGTGCGGTCGACGCGGACTCCATCATCGACCGCGACGGCCTGCTGGCGGTGGTCCAGCCGTTTCTCAACCACCCCGAAGAGACCGTCGCCACCGGTGGGACCATCGGCGTCGCCAACGGCTGTACCGTCGAGGACGGACAGATGACGACGGTCGGTCTCCCCAACCGACTGCTCCCGCGACTGCAGGTCTCGGAGTACCTGCGGGCGTTCTACTCGGGCCGACTCGGTCTCGACCGACTGCAGGGGCTGTTGCTCATCTCGGGAGCGTTCGGCGTCTTCCGGACGGAGGTCGTCAGACAGGTCGGGGGCTACGACACCGACAACGTCACCGAGGACTTCGAACTCGTGATGCGCCTCCACCAGCGGTTGACGGCGTGGGACCGGGACTACCGCGTCGAGTTCGTCCCCGGTCCCGTCGTCTGGACCGAGGTCCCCGGAGACCGGGAGGCGTTGCGACGCCAGCGCACCCGGTGGTATCGCGGCCTGCTGGCGACGCTGCGACAGTACCGTCCGATGGTCGGCCGGCGGCGCTACGGGCCGCTGGGGTGGTTCGTCCTCCCCGCGTTCGTCCTCGCCGAGGCGGTCGGACCGCTCGTCGAGGGGTTCGGCTACGTCGTCGTCCTCGTCGGGTTCGCGCTCGGTCTGGTCGACCCGCGGTTCACGCTGGCGTACTTCGCCGTCACGGCGGGCGTGGGACTCGTCCTCTCGTGGGGCGGCGTCTACAGCGAGGTCTGGAGCTACCGGCGCTACGAACACCCCCGACAGGTGCTCGAACTGCTCTGGCTGGGCGTCCTGGAGAACTTCGGCTATCGCCAGTGGAAGACCTACGTCGCCTGGCGCGGCCTGTTCGAGTACCTCCGTGGCGTCGAGTCGTGGGGCGAGATGACCCGCAGCGGGTTCGACGACTGACCGTCCTCTCCGGTCTACACCTGGTTCCAGGGGGCGTCGTCGAACTCGACGAGGCGCTCCTCGCGTTCGATGGACTCGATGGCCGCGACGTCCTCGTCGTCGAGTTCGACGTCGAGCGCCGCGTAGTTCTCTCGGATGTGGTCCTCACCGGTCGCCTTCGGGATGGCGACGACGTTCTCCTTGCCCAGCAGCCACGCGAGACTCACCTGGACCGGCGTCACGTCGTGTCGCTCGGCGACGTCCCGAATCACGTCGACGTCGTTCACCTTCCCGCGGGCGATGGGGCAGTACGCCACGAGCAGGTGGTCGTCTTCGAGCGCGTACTCGTGGAGCTCCTCTTGCTGGAGCAGCGGGTGCATCTCGACCTGGTGGGCGAAGATGGGGGCGTCGAGGTGGTCGTTCGCCTCGTCGAGCTGGTCGGGCCGGAAGTTCGAGAGACCGACGTGCTCGATGGTCCCCTCCTCGCGTAGTTCGTCGAGTGCCGGCAGGGTCGCCTCGGGGTCGTAGGTGTTCAGCGGCCAGTGGACGTACTGCAGGTCGATGGTGTCGACGCCGAGGTTCTCGGCGGACTCGCGCGTCGAAGAGAGCGTGTCCTCGTAGCTCAGGCTGTCCGTCTGGACCTTCGAGGCGAGGAAGACGTCCTCGCGGGCGACGGCGGAGTCGGCGAGACCCTCGCCGACCGCTCTCTCGTTCTCGTAGCCCTGGGCGGTGTCGAGGTTCCGGTAGCCCGCGTCGAGGGCCGTCCGCACGCTCTCAGCACACTGGTCGTGGTCGTCGTTCTGGTACGTTCCGAGGCCGAGTCGTGGTACGTCGTCCATACACACGGCCGACGCGCCGCCGATACTCGAAACCAGTGGATACCGGTTCGTCCCGCCGGCTCAGAACATCCCGAGTGTCCGACAGGAGTCGAACCGGTCGTCGGTGACGTACACGTCCCCGTCGCGGACCACGACGTCGATAGGTCGGAGGGACTGGCCCTGACACGGGCCGTGCGTACAGAAGCCGTCGTCGACGTCGAAGCGTGCGCCGTGGTTCTCACAGATCAACTGTCCGTCGGCGACGAACGCGCCCATCCCCTTGTCGATGCGGACGTCCGGTTCGTGCGCACAGCTGTTCTCCCACGCGACGACGGACTCGCCCTGCCGCTGGACGATACCCTCGACGCCGCGGCGACCCGTCAGCGCCTCGAACCGCATCGTCGTCTCGCTCGGTACGTCGTCGAGCGTCGTGAGGTACGTACCGTCGGCCACCTCGCCGCCGTCGCCGTCGGTCTCTGTGTCACTCCCCGTCTGCGGTGGACGGACGTCGTCGACGTCGAAGCTGAACGTGGCGCCGTCGACGCTGACGCGCCCGTCGGTCCCGTGGAACCGGACCGTCTCGTGGTCGTCGTCGGTCTCGACCGTGACTCGAACCGGGTCACTCATCGTGTGAGGCTATCGGCCCCGGTGGGCATAACCACTGCTTGCGCACGGCGGCCGACCGGTCGCCGGGACGGCGTGTGAGTGACGACCGACGTTTCGCGGACGAGCGACCGGGCGTGGGGACGTCACGCGCCGCTCTCGGAGGGTGGTTCGGGCGGTGGAAGACGGTGAGTGACGTTACTGGTACTGTCGGACGGCGTCGATGGAGTCGAACTCGGTGATGTCGGTCCCCTCCTCCGTGATTCGGGCGACGTGGACGCCGTTCCCGCTGGCGGTGTCACGTTCGACCGCGGAGAGCACCGCGGCGATGGCGGCGGACTCGGCGTCGTCGAGACTCATCCCCTCCTCGTACTGCTGTTCGAGGACACCGAGGGCGAACTGGGACCCGGACCCGCTGACCGCGTACTCCTCTTCGGTGACGCCGCCCAGCGCGTCGTAGCTGAACAGGTGTGGCCCCTCGTCGTCGTAGCCGCCGAGTAGCGGGACGACGATGAAGTACGCGCCACTCCGGAGGAAGTTGCTCAAAAGCGTCGAGAGGCCGGTCATCGAGATGTCCTGCCCGCGGCGCGTCTCGTACAGACTCGTCTCCGCACGGAGCGTCCGGATGAGGTTCTGCGCCGCCGAGACCGACCCGGAGATGGTGATCGCCGAGAAGTCGGTGATGTTCTCGACCTTCTGGACGGTCTTGCTCGACACCATCCGACCGAGACTCGCCCGGCGGTCGGTGACCAGCACGACGCCGTCCTCGGTGCGGACACCGATAGTCGTCGTCCCGGTCTTCAGTGCCTCGAGATCCTCCTGATCGTGTGTCTCGGTGCGCTGCTGTTCGACCAACTCGGACTCGGTGACGTCCGGTCGACCCGTCCTCAGTGACCCGACATCGGAGTCGCTGATGTTCCTCATACGGCGGCGTAGGGCCGATGCCCGTATAAGTGCTTCTCTCACGGTCGCCCTGCAGTCTATCGATTCCTGCGCCGCATCGGGGAGTACGGCCGACCTGACGACCCTCGACGACCCAGTCCGACTATCGTCCGCCGCGAGGTGCTGCTGTAGCCGGTCTCCGATGTCGTCACATTAGCGGACGACCGGACGGCGACACCCCGGACGAAACTACTTTGCTGTGTTGCTCTACAACAGAGTACGTTCGGACGGAGCCGAACACGCTCCAGCGGACCGGGAGAGGCTCCGGAAGCCCGGAACGAGCCGAGGTGGCGGCTCCACAAACCATCAGTCGCTATACTGAATTCGTTCCGGTGAGGTTGAGATTTCACGGCTGGCGGTCGATGACGGAATCGTCTCGCTAGAGTACTACTCCGAGGAGACAGAGAAGTACAAAATCACGGGGATTGAGACCGTCGTTGGAGCGTATGCTCGTTACGACTACGAGGGATGGGACGTGACGCGGCTAGACGTGCGTGTACTCTCCATGGACGACGACCTCACAGCTACGTACTACGTTGACGACGAGATGGTTGAGAAGATTGCGAGCGGAGAACTCAGTGACCGAGAACTGGGCGAGATGCTCTTTGCAACCGTCGAGATGGAATCATAGGAATCCAAGGTCGGGGGAGAGCGGTTCGGCCCGGTGACTGTAGCTTACCCAGCTTCCTTCTCCAGTGGCTGTCTGATACACCCACGCTCTCTGTCCAACAATACCGGCAAAAATTGCGACAAGGGGTTCGATTAGCTCACGCTCGTGCGCTGAGCGCCCCAGTCACAACTTGTGCGTACCGGTCGGCTACCGCCGGAGTCCGAGCCACCCCACCTGCTAGACTCTTAGCCCCCGATTCGCGGCGACCCGTATAGGACAACGGAATCGACACAAGGGGATCACGCGCCAGAGTGCAGTCGAATGCAGCACTCATCCACAGCGAACCGGGACGGTGTGTCCGCCGGACCGACCGAGTCGCTCGTCGTCGACATCGTGTACGAACTCGCCGACGCACGAGGTGTCGACCCGCTCTCGATTCCGCCACTGGGTGACTCCGTCGACGTCGACGCCCTCACGACCCTGCTGGAGACGTCCAGAGACGGTCCGACCGAACTGTTCAGTGAAGCGACGTTCAGCGTCGGTTCGGACGAGGTTCGAGTCGCCTCCGACGGGTCGGTCGCGGTGAACCCGCACGATACCGAGTCGACCCCCCGACTACACCGGAGTGCCTCGGATTGACGATGCACGGACCGCCCACGGTGCGCGTGGCCCCGAATCGTCGGAGAGCCGTCGGGTCGACTGCCGCCGGTGTACCGTCTCGGAGCGCCACCGCCACAGCGTCGGTGACCCCATGACCGAGACCGACCGGCAGGCGGTCGACCCCGTCTCGGACCACCGTCCCCACCGATACCGGGTCGTCCAGTACGAGAGCGACGACGGGCCAGTGACGGTCATCCACGACAGCGAGAACGAAGCCCGGTGGCTCGAATCGACCGTCGCCGTCGAGGTGGAACGGTAGATGAGCACCCCCGACCCGGCGGCCACGACCGACCCGAGAACCGCTACCGAGAACGCACCGACACGATCGACGAACACAGCACCACGCGACCCACACCAATGACAGACACCTTCGTCGTCGGCTGCAAAGCCTGCGATTTCCAACGAACCGTCGCCGACCTCAACACGGCGCTAGAGATATTCGACGTGCACAGGGGGATGGAGAGTGAACCCCACCCGACGCAGGTCTGGTCGAGGAGCTACCTCGCCGAACTCGGCGACGACGCCCCCGAGTTCATGCCCTCGATAGAGACGACGGACAACGGACCCTCGCCGGACCCGGTGGGAAGCACGGGGGCGGACTCGGAAGCCGCAGGAACCGACGACTGAGCCAGCGACCGACACGCACTACCCACACGCCGAACCGCCGTCCGGTTGCTGTGACACGAGACTACGCCGAGGCGACCCCTCCCCGGCACGAACCGTGACGGCCGGTGGAATCGACCCCGCGGGACTACGCTGGGTGACCGACAGCAGCAGTCGAACACCGCTGGGTTCGGCGGCCGAAGCGTACAGCGCCGCCACTCCACCGACGTAGCCCGTCGGCGGGTGGAACCGTGGCGAGCGGGTCGCGTTCGAGCGACCGGGCGACTGCCTGCCCCCGTGGCCGGTCGGTCAGTCCTCCGGACGACCGTCCCGTTCGAGTATCTCTATGTCGACGAAGTGTCGGGGGCCGGTCTCGGTTCGATGTGCTTCGGCGTGGTCGAGCGCCCGTTCGACACCCTCACTGGTTCGTCCGTACGCACACTCGATGCACGTCAATGTGTAGCGGTTCGTCATCGAGGGCTGTGGCGGTGAGTAGCTACCACGTAGCCGTTCGGTCGGGGCTCGCCGGCGGCTCTCCCGGTGGTTTCACCGCCCGGTCCCGCCGGGGCGGAGACACCGCCGTGTGTCACCACGGGCGGTCCCCACCGACACCGACCGTACCACCGCTCTCTCGAGTACTCGACCACCGGCCCCGTGACGTCCCCAGTCGCACCATCTGTTCGGAGAGAGCAGGAGCGTCGCCAAGGCCGTTGTCGGTAGCCACTTAGCCCTCACCGACCCCCGACCGTAACAGTATAGTGACGCTCCGTCAGGAGTCGTCGTAGAGCAGCGACAGCAGCTTTCGCTCCCCGGTCCGAACGTGCCGGCTGACCGTGGGTTGCGAGACGCCGAGCATCGCCGCGAGTTCCTGACCGCTCGTCTCACGCGGCCACTCGAAGAACCCACTGAAGTACGCCGTCTCGAGCACCTCGTTCTGGCGTTCGGTGAGGCGGTCGCGGTAGTTCGCCTCGAACTCGGCGAGCGTTCGCACCGGGCGGTCACGGTACGTCCGGGACAGCAACTCCGCGCCGTCGTAGGTGTCGACGACCATCCTGGTGAACGACCGAACCTCGCCACTCTGGGGGAGTTCGACGGTGAGGCGTCCGCTTCCGTCTTCGGCGGTCATCGCCGTCGGGTGTGCGCCGTAGTCGACGAGTCGGGCGAGGAAGCTCGATTCGGTGATGTGCGCTTCGTAGTAGTGTCCGGCGTCTCGCTCGGACAGTAGCGTCACCTCACGGATCTCGGGGGCACGGTCGACGAACTCGTACACTCGCTGTGGGTCGGCCCCGTCGATGGAGAAGAACACCCGATAACCGCCGCTGCTCTGCTCGATGAGCGACTCGAACTCGAACGTGCTTCCCGTGTCGGTGGTGAACTCGAGTGCGGGTATCGACGAATCGCTGATGCCGAAGACGATTTCGACGGCCTCCTCGCTGACGAGCGCTTTCTTCCGTTCGAGTGCGTTGACGGCGTACCCGATCATCTCGCCGAGTTCCGAGAACACCGCCGTCTCCATCTCGTCGAACACACCCGGCTCGTCGGTGTACATGTTGAGCGTCCCGTAGACCGTCTCCCGGTACCGAATCGGGACGGCGATTCCTGCCCGGTACCCCCGCTGGAGTGCCTGGGTCTGCCACGACTCGAACGGCGGGTCGACGTGGAAGTTGTTCAGCACGCTGGGTTCGCCCGTCGTGAGCGCCTCCGCTGCGAGCGCGTCAGCCACTCCACCCGTCTCGTCGGTGACCGCGTCGAGATAGCCGGTCTCGTCTCCCGCTGCCGTCCGGGCGACCACACCGTCCGCACCCGCCTGCTGCTCGCCGATCCACACCATGTCGTACGTCTCACTGTCGAGGAGTTCCGCACAGACGGCGGCCTCGATCTCGTCACGCGTCGAGGCGTCCGTGAGTTCTCGTGTGAGGCCCCTGATGGTGTCGTTCAGGCGGTTCACTCGCTGGAGTGACTCGTTGTGCTCCTCGAGTTGCGCCGACTTATCCCGGAGCTGTCGCTCGCGGTCGACCCGGTCGAGTGCCGCGACCGCGTTCGCAGCGAGGATTTCGGCGGTCGTCACCGTGTCTTCGGAGAACTCACTCGCTTCGTCCGTCCCGGCGACGAACACGCCGTGAGTGCCCAGCGGGACGAGAATCACACTCCCGAGACGGCCGTCGGTCGTGCTGACGTCGTCCGTCGCTCGAAGGTCGTTCACGACCCGCCCGTCACTCTCGGCGTACACCCGCCACGGGAGGTTCCACTGCGAGTCGAACAGCGGGTCGGTCCCCACGAGAGACCGGATCTCGGGGGTCTGTGGCCCCGAGACGAGCTGTCCCCGCTCGTCGTCGTAGTACTCCACTCGCGCCAGCGGGAGGTCGAGTATCTCCGCCGCCCCCTCGACGACGATACTCCCGACCTCGTCCGCGGTCTCGGCACCGGTGAGTGCCTGTCCGACCTCGTTCAGTTGTGCGAGACGTTCCTCGCGGCGTCTTCGCTCGGAGATATCGCGGACGACCCCGGCACGGCCCGGTTCGTCGTTCAGGTCGAACAGGGAGATTCGCGCCTCTATCGGGATCTGTTCCCCGGCTTTCGTCGTCAACACGGTTTCGAGCGCCGCCTCCTCGCGGCCGTCCTCTCGGATCTCCGACTGGAGCGCCCGCGCTTCGTCGGTGACGTCGGAGCCGACGACGTCGCTCGCGGGGCGGCCCAACAGCTCCTCTCGGTCGTAGCCGACGAGGTCCGTGTAGGCGTCGTTGACGGCGATGAACCGTCCGTCACCGTCGAGGGCGTACACCCCATCGCTCACGGTGTCCATCACCGCGTCGTGGAGCTCCAGCCGCTGCTCTCGCTGTTTGCGCTCGGTGACGTCGTCGAACGAGAAGACGCCCCCCGAGACGGCTCCGTCGTCGTCTCGGAGCGGCGCTCCGCTGACGGTGAGCCAGTGGGTCACACCACGTATCTCTACCTCCGCTTCGCCTTCTATCGTCTCGGCGTCCTCGGCGACCCGACGAAACGGCTCGACTTCCCCGGGGACCAGCGAACCGTCGAAGCGAACCACGGTGACGTCGACGTCGTCCGGTCCGTCGCCGGCGGCGTCGGACCCGAACAGGAGCCGTCGCGCGTAGCCGTTGAGATACTCGAAGTTGCCCTCCGTGTCGGTGATGGCGATGGCGACCGGACTCGTCTCGACGACGCGGTCTTTGAGACTCCGCTCCGCTCGGAGTGCGCTCTCGGCTTTCAGGCGGAGCATCAACTGGCCGAGGTCGGCGGCGATGCTCGTCGTCGCCTCGACCATCCCGTCGTCGATACCACTGGCCTCGGCGAGGTAAAACACCAGTACGGCGACGACCGTTCCGTCCGCGACGACCGGGACGCCGAGCGCGGCGTGCATCCCCGCCGTCCGTGCGGCGTCCCGTCTGACGAACCGCTCGTCGGCCGCGACGTCCGCGATCCACTCCGGCTCTCCCGACGCCCACACTCGGCCGACCAGTCCTTCACCGGGGTCGAACGTGCTGGGAGTACCCAACGGGTCGAATCGAGCGGGAGCGTCGCCCGCGACGTACTCCCCGCCGAATCGCTCTATCGGGTCGCTCTCGGACCGTATCCACGCCTCGCCGTACTGCCAGTCCATCGCCGACCCGACGACGTCGAGCGCCGTGTCGAGACCATCCTCGAACGAGTCCGAACCGAGAATCCGCTGTGTCGCGTCGTGGTAGAGGTCGCGTTCGGCCTGTAGCCGCTTCCGGTCGGTGACGTCCCGCATGATGCCGGTGAAGTACCGCGTCCCGTCCACGGTGAACTCCGTGAACGAGACGCTCAGTGGGAACCGATGGCCGTCGCTGTGCGCTCCGGGGAGTTCGACCTCGTCCCAGTCCAGTGTCCGCTCACCGGTTCGCAGGTACTGCTCGAACCGCCTCCGGTGTCGGTCGCCGTACTCGTCCGGCATGAGCACGGTCAGCGGTTCACCGAGCACCTCCGAGGGCCGGTAGCCGAACACGTCTTCGACCGCGGGGTTGGCGTACCGAACGACGCTCGCCTCGTCCACCGACACGATGGCGTCGGACGCCGTGTTCACGACGGCGTCGAGGTGCGCCGGCGTGTGCGGGTACTCGTCGGCATCTCGCCGTGCCTCGAACCGCGTCTCGAGACGTCGCTCGAGTACGGGTAGCTTCTCCGCACCGGTGTAGTGGACGAACTCGTCGACGCCCGCGTCGTAGGCGCGTTCGACGAGGGCCGTATCACAACGGTCGGCGAGCAGGACGACGACGGCGTCGGGAGGCGGGTCGACGGCATCGGTGATGGCCTCGATACCGGTGCGTTCCGGGAGGTCGAACTCCGTGACGACGACGCGAGGGACCGCGTCGTCGACGAGTTCACGCGCTTTCTCGGCCGACTCGGCGTGCAGGTACGTGTCGATCACACCGAGACTCCGGAAGAGGGTCCGAACCTGCTCGAAGCGGTCGGAAGACGGACCGACGTAGAGGCACTGTCGTGGCTGATGAGACGGGTCACTCATTGCCTGTCGCTTCGTCGTCCGCGCACAAACCGGACGTGCTTTCTAATCACCTTCTCTCGTCTCGAAACAATTCACCACGTCAGGACGGTTCACGTGTGTGACCGACCGGAACCGGGGGAAGACGGACGCCGGGAGCGGGCACCGACCACGAACAGCGGTCCGACCGAGGCGCTCTGATAAAGGTCGCCCTGACGGAGTCGCGGATTCGGCGACCGGGCGTCACGGTCGACCACCACCGTAACACGGAGGGTGCCGCCCTCCCCCGCCCCGGCACCTGCGGGGTCGACACGGCCGACCTCACTCCTCGCTCTCGTAGTGCTCGCCGACGGCCGAGGGCATCCGCGTCGACCCCCAGACCGTGAGCACGACGACGACCGCGACGTACGGGAAGAGGTTGACGAGGCGGTTCGGGAGTTCGATACCCGCCGTCTGGAACTGTATCTGGAGCATATCCAGACCACCGAACAGGAGCGCCGCGGCGGCCGCGCCGATGGGGTTGTAGTTGCCGAACAGGTACGCGACGATGGCTATCCAGCCCCGGCCGTTGACCATCGTGTCGCCGGTACCGGTGAACGACCCGGCGTGGGCCATCAGGACGGCCCCGCCGAGGCCGGCCATCGCCCCGGAGAAGACGACCGCCGCGTAGCGGACACGAGCGACGTCGATACCCGCCGTGTCGAGCGCTTCGGGGTTCTCGCCGGCCGCCTGTATCCAGTAGCCGTACTTCGTCCGGAAGAGGACGACCCAGGCGGCGACGGCGACGAGGGCGGCGAGCCAGACCAGTGGCGAGGTGTCGAACAGCAGGGGACCGACGACCGGTAGCTCCGAGAGCACCGGGACGGTCAGGTCGTTCATGCTCGTCAGGCCGGGGCTGTTGCGGTTGCCCCACAGGAGGACGGCGAGGAACGGGCCGAACCCGAGGCCGACGAACCAGACGGCGAGGCCCGCGACGATCTGGTTCGCCTGGTAGCGCACGAGCAACACGGCGAACGCGAACGCGAACAGCGTACAGACGACCGTCGCGCCGAGGATACCCACCCAGAGGTCCGCCTGATTCGGCCCCTCTCCACCGAGCAGGAACGTGACCGACGCGGCGGTCACCGCGCCGAATATCATGAACCCCTCCAGCCCGATGTTGAAGACGCCGCTCTTCTCGGCGTAGAGACCGCCGATGGCCGCGAGCGCGATGGGCGAGGCCGCCTGCAACAGTCGCTCGACGAAGCCGACGGTCAGGATGTCCGCCACCGGCAGGTCGAACACCGTCGTCGAGAGGACGGCGATAGCCACGACGACCAGCACGCCACCGACGAGCAGTCGGGTCCGTTCGCCGGTCTCCAGCGTCGCGCCGCTCATCGCTCCTCACCTCCGAGCCCGGTCCGTCTGGCGGCCATCCGGAACAGTTCGGGCGCGGCGACGAACAGGACGACGAGCCCGACGATACCGTCGATGAGCTGAACCGGTACGTCGCTGTTGATGCTGATGTACGACCCGGCGGAGTCGAGGCCGCCGAACAGCAGGCTCGCGGGGACGACGCCCAGCGGGTTGTTCGCCGCGAGCAGGCTGACCGCGATGGCGTCGAACCCGTAGGTTCCGATACCGGCGGGGTCGCTGTAGTAGCCCTGAATCATGATGGCGAACACCGCACCGGCGACGCCGGCGACCATCCCCGAGAGCGTCATCGTCGTGACGATGGTCCGCTTGGCGTCGACCCCGGAGTACGTCGCGGCGGCCTGCTGGTAGCCGCTGGTCACCATGTCGTAGCCGACCGTGGTCCGGACCATGAGGACGGCGACGAGGGCGACGACGAGCAGGGCCACCGCGAACCCGACGACCGAGAAGTCGGGGTTCTCGAAGACGACTCGCGGGAGCGAGACGTACTCGGGCAGGCGGGCCGTGTTCGGCGCTCGGTTCCCCTCGCCGCGGAACGGCCCTTCGACGAGATAGCCGACGACGCCGGTGGCGACGAAGTTCAGCATGATGGTCGTGATTATCTCGTTCGCCCCGGCGTAGGCCTTCAACACGCCCGGAAGTGCGGCGTAGAGTCCGGCCGCGACGACCGCCGCGAACGTCCCGAGCACCATCAAGACGACCCCCGCCGCCGGACTCGCCGGGAGCATCGGCGCGAGCCAGAGGATGGTGACGACGGTGACGAACCCGCCGACGACGAACTGCCCCTGGACACCGATGTTGAACACGCCGGCGCGGAAGGCGATGGCGACGGCGACCCCCGTCAGTACGAGGACGGTCGTGAACTTCAGCGTCCGTGCGGTCGCGCTGGCGTCGCCGAACGACCCCTCGAACACGTTGGCGAGGAACGCGACGGGGTCGTAGCCCGCCGCCGCGACGACGACGAGCCCGATACACAGCGCGAGCACCGTCGAGGCCGCCGCGAGCGCGAGGCGTTCGAGGACCGTCAGGTCGAGGGCGCGTGCGGCCGCCCGGTCGAGCAGGTCACGGATACCCCCCGAGTCGTCGGCGCTCACGACTCCACCTCGTCCTCGGCGGCGTCGGTCTCCGAACCAGCACGCGACTCGGCGTCGAGACGCCGCCCCGCCATCAGCAGGCCGAGGTCCTCGTCGGTCACGTCGTCGGGGTCGACCACGTCGATGAACTCCCCCTCGTACATGACGGCGATGCGGTCCGAGAGCGCCCGTATCTCCTCCAGTTTCGAGGAGACGAGCAGGACCGCCAGCCCCGTCTCGCGGAGCGCGACCAGTCGGTCGTGGATGAACTCGATGGAGCCGATGTCGACCCCACGGGTCGGGTGGGCGGCCACCATCACGTCCGGGTCGTGTTCGATCTCGCGCCCGACGATGAACTTCTGCTGGTTGCCACCCGAGAGCGACCCCGCCCGAGCGTCGGGGGTGGGCGGCTGGACGTCGTACTCGGTGACGATGGCCTCGGCGTGGTCGCGGACGGCCGGCCAGTCGACGAACCGTCGGGTGACGAACTGCCCGACGGTCTGGTTACCGAGCAGCGCGTTCCGGACGAGGTCGTACTCCTGGACCAGCCCCTCGGTCTGACGGTCCTCGGGGACGTACGCGATACCCGCCCGGATACGGCGACGACGACTCGTTCCCGTGATGTCCTCGCCGTCGAAGCGGATGCGACCGGCCGACACCGACCGCTGGCCCGTGATGGCCTCGACGAGTTCCGTCTGGCCGTTACCCTGGACGCCGGCGAGACCGAGAATCTCGCCCTCGTGGACCGTCAGGTCGACGTCGGTCACCTGCTCGCGGGACCGGTCGCCGTCGACGTGCAGTCCCTCGGCCACCAGCCGAGGCGGCCCCGGGTCCCGCTCGCGGGGCCGGCGCTCGGTGAGCACCTCGCGCCCGACCATCATCCGTGCGAGTTGCTGTTCGGTCGTGTCCGCGGCGTCGACGGTCCCGATGACCTCGCCGTCCCGGAGGACGGTCACCTCGTCGGCGACCGCCAGCGCCTCGTCGAGTTTGTGGGTGATGAACACGAGCGACCGGCCCGCGGCCGTCAGTTCGTTCATCACGTCGACGAGGCGGTCGACCTCCTGGGGGGTGAGGACGGCCGTCGGTTCGTCGAAGACGAGGACGTCCGCGCCGCGGTAGAGGCTCTTGACGATTTCGACGCGCTGGCGGGCCCCGAGGTCGAGGTCACGGACCGGCGTGTCGAGGTACCGGTCGACGTCGAAGTCGTACCGGCGGCAGATGTCGACCACGCGCTCGCGGGCCGACGACTCGTCGACGAGACCGCCGTCGGTCGGTTCGTGGCCCAGGATGACGTTCTGGAGGACCGTCATCGGCTCGACCAGTTGGAAGTGCTGGTGGATCATCCCGATACCGGCGTCCATCGCGTCCCGCGGGGAGTCGAACGCGCGACGCTCGCCGTCGACGAAGACGTCGCCGTCGTCCTTCTCGTAGAGCCCGTAGAGGACGCTCATCAGCGTCGTCTTCCCCGAGCCGTTCTCGCCGAGCAGGGCGTGGACGCTCCCGCGTTCGAGCGTGAAGTCCACCGCGTCGTTGGCGACGACGTCACCGAAGCGTTTGGTGATGCCCTCCATCCGGACTGCCGGGGGCTGTGTGGTACCTGTCATGGCGTGGTGGTGCGGTCGTCCATAGAAACGAGGGGAGGGTCAGTTACAGCCGGAGGCGGTACACGGGACGCTGATGTCGCCGTTCGTGATGCCCGACTTGGCGTCTTCGAGGTTCTGGAGCGCGACGTCGGGGAGTTGGCCCTCGTAGGCCTGCCCGATGACGCAGTCGACCGCCTCGTCCTCCAGACCGAGCGTGTTCTGGCCGGCGACGCTCTCGAAGTTCCCCTCGGCGGCGGCGGCGGCCACCTCGCGGGTCCCCTCGTTGATGTACTTCACCGCCGACCCGACGATGACGTCCTGGAAGTCCGAGAGCGTCACCGACTGGTCGGCGTCGACGCCGATGGCGAGACGGTCGTTCTCCTGGGCGGCCTCGAAGACGCCGCGGCCCGCCGCCGCGGCGGCGTGGTAGACGATGTCCGCGCCGTCGTCGTACTGCGAGGACGCGATGTCGGCGGCCGTGCTCGTGTCGGTGTAGTTGCCGATGTAGCCGACGTTGACCTGCACGTCCGAGTTCACCCACTCCGCGCCGGCGACGTAGGCACGCTCGAAGGCGTTGATGAGCGACCCGTCGACCCCGCCGACGAACCCGATCTGGGCGTCGTCGGGCGTCGTCGACCCACCACCGCCCGACAGTTCCTCCGTCGTCAGCGTGCCACCGAGGACGCCCGCGAGGTACGACATCTGGTGGTTCGCCCACGAGTAGCCCGCGACGTTCGGTTCGTCGACGTAGTCGTTGATGAGCATCCAGTTCTGGTCGGAGTAGTCGGCGGCGTTCTGGGTCAGTGCCTCCGTGTGGTTGTACGACACCAGCACGATGAGGTCGTAGTCGCCGCTCTGGGCGAGGTTCGCCTGTGTCGACTGGTACTGGGCCTGCTCGGTCTCCTCGACCTGGTTGATCTCGATGTCGTACTCCTCGGCCGCCGTGTTCAGTCCCTCCAGCGCGAGGTCGTTGAAGGCGTTGTCGTCGAACCCCGCCGGACTGGAGACGATGGCGACGCCCGTCGTCTCGCCACCGCCACCACCGCTACCGTTGCCGTCGCCGGTCCCGTTACCGTCGCCGTCGCCGCCGAGACAGCCCGCGATAGCAGTGGTCCCGACCGCCGCACCGGCGGCGAGGAATCGTCGTCGACCGACCGGGCGGTGTTCGTGTTCGGTGCCGGAGTCACGTCGTCCGTTTCGTTCGGAAGGCATGGCAATAGCTCGTGCTAACGCATGCCGATATAAATAGTTATGTCAGAGAGACAGTTCGTTTCGTCGGCACTGCGCCGTATTTTGTTCTCGGTCCGGGAGCGACTCCCTGCCGAGGAGTGGCCCGGACGGTCTGGGACCGACGGCCACGTCTCACCGGCCACCGTGTTTCCGGAACCAGACACGTTCTCCGGCCGGCGACTCGCCCGGTTCGAGGCCGAGTCGACCGACGAAGAGGTCACGGACCGCGAGCGTGACCGTCAACTCGACGGACTCCCCGTCGGGCGCGCTCACCGTGACGACGGCGTGGCCGTCACGCTCCTCGATTTCCTCGACCGTCCCCGGCGTCCAGCGGTCGACGTGGTGGTCCGGTTCGCGGGCGTGGATGCGGTCGTGTGCCATCACGGGAGTCGTGGGGCCGTCCGGTCTTCAATCGCCCCGGCCCGGAGGAGTCGACCGGCGAACCCACACGAATTACCACCGGAGATAAGTCGACGGTCCTAAATGCGCTACTGTAATACAACCGGCCGAAAACATGTCCGAAGAGCACCCCGCCGACGCCGTCGAGCGGCGACTGAGCATCGCACAGACACTGCTTCCGGTTCTCGGCATGGTCGTGTTCCTGGGAGTGGGGTCGGGACTGCTGGGACTGCCCCCACACGGCCCGTTGCTGTGGAGTCTCGTTCTGACCGGACTGGTCGGTCGGTTCTGGGTCGGCGTCGAGTGGTCGGACCTGACCGGGGGTGTCGAGAACGCACTGGAGACGGGACTCCAGGCGATACTCATCCTCTTTCTCATCTACGCCCTCGTCGCAACGTGGGTCAGTGCCGGGACGATACCGGGACTGATGTACTACGGGTTGGGCGTGCTGACGCCGGCGGTGTTCCTGCCCACGGCGGCGATACTCGCGTTCGTCGTCGCCGTCGCCATCGGGTCGTCGTGGACGACGGCGGGGACGCTCGGCATCGCGTTCGTCGGTATCGGGTCCGCACTCGGCATCCCGACGCCGATGACGGCGGGGGCGGTGCTCTCGGGAGCCTACGCCGGCGACAAACAGTCCCCGCTCTCGGACACGACGAACCTCGCCGCGGCGGTGACCGACACCGACCTCTACGACCACATCCGCGGGATGCGCTGGGGAACGCTCGTGGCGTTCGGCCTCTCGCTGGTCGTCTACGCGTGGCTGGGACTCGCCGCGTCGGGAGCCATCCCGGCGGGTCAGGTGGAGGAGATTCGGACCGCGCTCGCCGGTACCTACGACCTCTCGGTGCTCGTCTTCCTCCCGCTGGCCGTCACGTTCGGCCTCGCCCTGTGGGGTCGGCCGGCGCTGCCGACGCTGGTGGCCGGCGTCTTCGCCGGCGTCGGGACGACGATGCTCGTCCAGGGTGTCGGGTTCACCGCCACGTGGGACGTCTTCTTGAACGGGACCGGTCCCGAGACTGGCGTCACGCTCGTCGACGACCTCCTGGCGAGCGGCGGCCTCTCGGGGTCGGCGTGGACCGTCTCGGTGGTCGTCCTCGCGCTGTCGCTGGGCGGACTGTTGCAGGCGACCGGCGTGCTCGGGGCGCTGGCGCGGGGCCTCACGGCCGCCGTCTCCGGCCAGCGGAGTCTCGTCGCCGGCACCGGCGTGGCCGCGTTCGTGACGAACTTCTTCTCGGCCCAGCAGTACATGAGCATCGTCGTCCCCGGGATGACCCTCGGCGACCTCTACGAGGAGTACGGCCTCGAGAGTCGGAACCTCTCGCGGGCCGTCGAAGCCGTCGGGACGCCGACCGGCGCGCTGCTCCCCTGGCACGCCGGCGGCGTCTACATGATGAGCGTCTTCGGCGTCGGGACGGCGCAGTTCGGGGTCGTCCCGTACCCCGCTTACGCCCCGTACTACCTGTTCGCGTTCTTCTCGCCGCTGGTGTTCTTCGTCGCAACCGTGACCGGACTCGGCGTCGAGCGGCGGGCCGAACCGGACGGGGCGGTGGCCGCCGGCGACGACTGAACGCGAGAACGAGCGTACGGCGGCCGGGGACGGAGCAGCAGGCGAGCGGGGAGGTGTCGGTTACCGTTCGGCCGAGACGGCCGACGGTTCGGGGTCGTCGTACTTCGTGCGGAACTCCTGGATGAGTTGCCCCATCTTCGCGTACCAGTCGTTGAGCAGTCGTTGCATGTCGTCGGCCACCTCGTCGGCGGCGAGCGGTTCGAAGACGTGGTAGTAGCCACCGTTCTCGTAGTTCACCTGCTCCTTCCGGAGGAAACCGGCATCGAGGAGGCGCTGGGTGGCGCGGTAGGCGGTCGTCCGCTCCCGGTCGACGCGTTCGGCCACCTCGTCGACGGTCAACGGCCCGTCGGCCGCCACGAGCACGCCGAAGACCGTCCGGTCGAGTTCCTTGAGACCGTGAAAACACTCCAGCAACCCCTCGCACTCCATGTCCTGCTGGAGGTAGTCGCTCATCGAGTCGGGCATGTATGAGAGGAGGAGCCTCGGTCGAAAAAGCGTTGCGCAGTCCGTGAACGACCGCACACCGCCGGTCAGTCCTCGCGCTCCTTCCGGAGGCGCTCGTCTCTGAGTTCGCCGGTCGCGTGCCACACGCGGGGACGGAAGGCGACACCACAGGCGGCCGCGAACGCCAGGAGGACCGCCGCGGTGACGACGGCTCCGGGAATCATCCCGACGGCAGCGCTCGCCGGCCAGTTCGTCTCGGTGAACGACGTGACGCGCAACAGCCACGCACCGTTGAGGATGGCGAACAACGGGAGGTAGACCCGTCTGAGACGGTGAGCGATGGCCTCCTCGGCGGTTATCTTCATCGTCGGGTGGGCGTAGTCGTCCGCCAGTTCGGTTCGCCACTCATCGGTCACGTCGCACCGCGGGTCCAGCCCCGGTGCCCAGACGTTCTGCTGGAGGTGACGGACCCGCGAGCGCCAGATGTCGTAGGCGCGATACCGGCGCGACTCGACGACGAGAAACAGCGCGACGGCAGCGTTCCCGATGAGCAACACGTAGTGGGGGTTCGTCTGGTTCGTGAACGTGAACGTCAGCAGTGCCGCGAGGACGATGACCGCCCAGTTGGTCGTCTTATCGAGGCGCTCGCGCCACAGTTTCATCCGGTGGACCTCACCGCGATAGAGGTGTGCGAGCGCCGAACTCGGGCCCATATCGACGTCGAGGAGGCCCTCACCGACACGGGGGTCGACGGGCGGGTTCTCGCTCGACTCGCTTCGCTCGGAGTCGGCCATCAGTCGACCCTCCCTGGTGTGGTTCCGAGAGTTCCGTCGTGTGGGTTCATAATCGTTCTCGTCCCTCCCGACACGTCAGTCACTCGTCGTCGGTGTCGCCGTTCGTGGTGCCGAGCGGTGGGCACGCCAGTACGCCTGGACGTACGCGCCGAGGAACATCCCCGCGACGGCCCAGAGTATCTCGACGTTGCCGACACCGAGACTCGCGTAGGCCGCACCCGGACAGATTCCGGAGATCCCCCAGCCGACACCGAAGACGACACCACCGACGACGACGTCCCTGTCCATCGACCGTATCCGGCGGCCGTGGGGGTCGCCGGTCAGCGGCGCTCCGTCGAGGACGCGCGGGACGACGACGAACGTCACCCCGGAGACGGCCGCCGCCCCACCCATGACGAGGAGGAGGCCGAAGTCCTCGAACTGGAGGAACTCGAGGACCACCTCCGGTCGAGCCATGCCGCTGTACGCCAGACCGAACCCCTGAATCACCCCACCGACGACGATGAGCGGGTAGAACAGTGGGTGGCGGCCGTCGCTCACGGCGTCACCCCCGCCGCACCGACGGCCATCGCGGTGAGGATGGCGACACCCACGAACAGCGCGACGTTGACGATGGACGTCCGAGAGACCGAGCCGATCCCACAGACGCCGTGGCCCGCGGTACAGCCCTTTCCGACGCGCGTCCCGATGCCGACGAGGACGCCGCCACCGAGGAGTCGCCACCACTGGACGTCCGTGTGGAACGTCCCGGGGTCGAGCACGAGACCCCAGAGAGCGCCGCCCGCGACGATACTGAGCGCGAAGACGACACGCCAGTCGCGTGAAGTCACGTAGGCGGGCCGGTCGAGTCGTGGGAGGTCGGAGACGTACGACAGCGTCGATTCGAGGACCGTGCTGTTGCCGGGGATGATGGCGGTCCCGACGTAGACGACGGCGATGCCGGTTGCGACGAAGAGTCCACCGACGGCGTACCGGGTCGCCCCGTTCGGGAAGAGGTCCGCGAGGACCGGGAGCATCACCCCCGTCACCGCCGACACCCCTGCACGTGTACTCGTCGCCACCCACCGTCCGACTCGGAACACGGGGTCGTCATTCACTGCTGTATTGTGAGCCTACTGCAAAAAGAGTTCGGACATACCCTCCGCCCGACTCCGCACACGCCGACCATATGTACCACTCACGACTTCTTTCGGTAGTTTCGACGACTTCAGGCACAGTGAGACCGGCGAGTGGCAGCTGTCTTGATTGTAAGTATTGAGCAATACAAACGATAGTCTTTTGGTCCAGACCCCGGTACGGCGTGGCGAGGACACCACGAATGAGTACGAACATCGACGCTACCGAGACGCTCGACGTGAAAGGCCAGAGCTGCCCGATGCCGGTCGTCGAGACCGGACGGGCAATCGACGACCTCGCCGTCGGCGAGACGCTCGAAGTGCTGGCGACCGACTCGGGGAGCGTGAGTGACCTGGCCGGGTGGACCGACGCGACGGCCGGCGTCGAACTCGTCGCGCAGGCCGAGGACGGCGACGTCTACATCCACTACGTCCGCAAGACCGAGTGAGTTCTCCGATGAGTACCGACACCACGACCGAGCCGGAGGACGCCTCGCTCGAGGACCTTCTGGCCCGCGTCGACGACCTGGAAACACGGCTCGCCGACCTCGAAGCGACACCTGACGACAGCCAGAAGATGGTCGTCGTCGCAACCAAGGGGACACTAGATATGGCGTACCCACCGCTCATCCTGGCCTCGACGGCGGCCGCGTTCGGGTACGACGTGACCGTCTTCCACACGTTCTGGGGCCTCGACATTCTTCACGAAGAGCGCTCGTCGGCGCTGAAACTCAGTTCGGTCGGCAATCCGAACGTGCCCGTGCCGAACGCCATCGCCGCACTCCCCGGCATGGACGAGGTGACGACCCGACTGATGCGAAAACGCATTGCCGAGAACGACGTCGCCACCGTCGAGGAACTCGTCGACCTCTCCATCGAGACCGGGGTCGACCTCCAGGCGTGTCAGATGACCATCGACCTGCTCGGCTACGACGAGGACGACTTCTTCGACGGCGTGACGACCGGTGTCGGGGCTGCCTCGGCCTTCCGGGAGATGGTCGAAGCGGACGTCCAACTCCTCGTCTGAGACCCGCTTCTCCGCACGCAGTTCACGGTCGGGAGTGGTCAGTCGTCGGCGAGCGAGTCCCGACTGGCCGCGCAGTTGTTCGGACCGAGTTCGAGTTCGAACGCTTCGTCGTCGTCGATCGTTCGTCGGCCGAGGTTCGTCTCGACGATCTCCTCGTAGTTGGCGGGGCGAGGCGGCATGTCCGACAGCACGAGGTCGACGAACTCGTCTTCGGGAAGTGAGAGTGCACGCATCCGCTCGACGACGTCGCCGAGCGCAGCGGTGTAACTGCCGTCGGCGGCGGGGGTCGTCGCGTCGCCGAAGTGGGCGGGGGCGACGACGGTGTCGTCGGAGAGCGAGCGAACGCAGTCGTGGAGCGTCTCGTAGAGCGTTCGAGCGGCGTCTTCCGCACGGTCGGCACCGTCTTCGAGGTCCGGACGGGCGACGCTCTCGACGAACAGGCCATCGCCCGTTGCGAGCAGCGAGTCGCCGACGAGATACGAGGTCATACCCGTCGTGTGTCCCGGTGTGTAAACCGCCTCGACGGTGGCGTCGCCGACGGCATACTCTCCACCGTCCGCGACGGTGTCGACCCGGTCCGTGTAGGTGACCCCCCGGTCCGCGGCCGCCTCGGGGACGACGCCACGGGTGTCGGCGTCCTCGAGCGTCCGAACGCCGCTGACGTGGTCGGCGTGGACGTGTGTGTCGAACGCGTCGACCAGTGTCGCCTCGAGTGCGGCCGCGTCCTCGCGGTAACGGTCGGCGAACGCCCGCAACGGGTCGACGACGGCCGCCTCGCCGTCGGAGACGACGAGATACGAGAGACAGCCCGACGACGGCCGCTGGTACTGGTAGACCGTACCGGGACCGTCGTAGTCGGTCACCTCGACCCGGTCGAGGACGCGCGCCCACCCGTTCATCCCACCGTCAAGATGTACGACGCGCCGGCCGGCGTCGGCGAGACTACCGGCGACGAACTCGCTGGCCGTACCTTTCGCACAGAGGACGACGAGCGGGTCACCTTCGGGGACACGTTCGAGGAGGTCCTCGTCCACGCCGTCGAGGAACTCGTGGTACGGGACGTTCGTGACCTCGACGGTGTCGCCGTCGACGTGCCACTCCTCGAAGTCCGTGGGCATCCGGACGTCGAGAAGCGTCACGTCCGCCCCGTCGTCGATGCGGCGGTACAGGTCGGTCGGTGTGGCGGCCTCGACCGTTGCTTCCGGCGTCGGAAAGTCGGCTCGTTCCATCGGTACCGGCAACTCGTCGCTACAGCGCTAAAAGAATTGTGCAATATTCACAATACAGAGGTCGTGGTTCGTCGTCGGTCGGGACCACCCGGCTTTTCACCTCGGTGGCCGTCGAGTGAGACCATGAGTTCGTTCAGCGACGGAGCACGGCCTCCCGGTGGCGACCGAGCGGTACCGGCGGTCGGGCGGACGGAGGCGACGGATGACTGAGGAACTGGCGGGGCGACTCGCGGAGCACACGGCCAGACTGCTCGAGGACGTCAACCTCCGGGTCGAACGGTACGACGCCGTCGACGAGGACACCGCCTTCCTCGGGTACGCCGGCCACGCCGACGACGCACGGGCGGTGTTGCAGGAGACCGCACGGCCGGTCGTCGCCGCGTTCGCGGCCGCCCTCGACGAGGAAGCGTGGCCGACCGTCGACGGACTGGTCGTCCGGGCGTACGACCCGACCACGCCCCGTCATCGCCGGGACGGCGCACTGGAGTGGGAGGTGTCGGCGGCCGTCGCCGAGCGGTTCGCCGCCGCGTCCGACGCGGCGAGTGACGAAGCCGCCGACGCGGACACGGAGTCACCGTCGACGGTCGTCGCCGACGCGATGGCGACCGCTCGCATCGTCCACGCCGACGGCCGTGTCGAACCGCTCCCGGCGGAGGAGTGACAGCCCGACCGGGTCGCCTCACTCCGAGTCGAACGGGTAGCGCGCCACCGACGACCCGAACAGCGACCCGAGGTAGAGCGCGTCGTCGTGTGGGGTCGCCGAGGTGATGCCGAAGACGTCCCCGTCGGGGGCGTGGAGGCTGTCGACGACGTTCCCGTCCGCGTCGAGTTCGACGACCAGCCCGTAGGGTTCGATGTCGATTTCGGTCGCCGACTCGGGGAGCTTCCCGAGCTGTCGAATCACCCACGGGTACCGGTGGAGCGTGTCGAGGACGTCGGCTCTGAGGCTCGGAATCGCCAGCCAGTACCGGCCGTCCGCTCCCCGGTCGACGTTGTCGGGGAAGCCCGGCAGGGTCTCGACGAACGGCGCGTCCTCGCCCTCACGGTCGCCCTCGAACCAGTACTGCGTGACGCGATACCGGGACGTCTCGGTGACGAGCAGCGACTCGTCGTCGGGGCCGAGCGCGAGGCCGTTGGCGAACCCCAGTCCGTCGAGTTCGACCGTCGTCTCGCCGGAGTCGGGGTGGTACGCGAGCAGTCGCCCCGTATCGCCCAGCTCCCACAACTCGTCTTCGAAGCGCTCGTGGGCCGTCGCGTCGGTGAAGTAGACCGTCCCGTCGTCGGCCACGAAGATGTCGTCGGCGTAGGCGACGGGTCGCCCGTCCGCACTGTCGGCGAGCGTCGTCACCTCGCCGTGGGGAGCGACCGAGCAGAGTCCCGCTTCGGTCGCCGCGACCAGCAGGTCGTCGCCGTCGAACGTCAGTCCGAGCGGGCGGCCGTCGAGGGCGGCGTACACCTCGACGGTGGCCTCGCTCGTCGACTCGTCGATTGGTTCCACGGTCCGGTAGACTCTGCCGTCGCCCGCGCCCGTGTAGAGTCGGTTCTCGTCGTCGAACGCGACGTCCTCGGGGCCGTCGACACGCACCACCGTGTCGAGACCGGTCAGTTCCTCGTTGGAGCCGAGTCGGCCGGCGAGCGCCGGGGCGGGGGGGTGCCGACCAGCGGACGGGGTCGAGTCGTGACTCCGTCGAACGGCCGAGTGCTGCGACGCTCCCGACCAAGAGTCCCGCGGTCAACAGTGGATGCCTGCGGAGGGGTCCGAACACCATGGCGGGAAGCCACACACGGACCGGTGAAAGCTGTTCCCGTCGGTCCGGCGTGAGACGGTGGGGCGGGTCGGCCGAGAGAGACCGGCGGTACGTCCGCTCGGAGGCGTCGAAAACGGAGAGAAGAACGGCGTTACGCGGTTTCGGTGGAGTTGTTCGTCGTCTCGGAGTCGGCGTCGGCCGTCGAGGTGGCCGTCTCGGACTCCTCGTTCGTGCCCATCGCGTCGCCTTTCATCTCCGAGAGTTCGGCCTCCATCTCCTCACGGCCCTTCTTGAACTCGCCCATCGCCTGCCCCGACGAACGCGCCAGCTTCGGGAGTTTGTTCGCCCCGAACAACAGGACGATGATGAGCAGCACGACGAACACTTCGATGCCCCCAGGGATGCCGGGGAACAGTGGTACGGTTGGCATGGTGTGAATCGCTACCTGACCATTCGGCTTCCCACTTGTAGGTCTTACCCCCATAGGTTGAGCCACCGGCACACCGAACGTATCGCCGTTCCGACCGGTCTGTAGCGCCGAACCGACCGTTCGGCCGGTCGATGCGTCCACCAGTCGGGAGAAGTCGGTCAACCCACCGCGTGGCACACACGTGAGACGGCCGTGTCGGCCATCGTACTCCGCTTTCGGTCGGTCAGCCGTTGCGGTACCGATGTGCGGCCATCGCCAGTCGGTTGTAGCCCTGTGACGCCACGTAGCCACTCGCCGTAGCGAGGAACGCGGCCGGGTTGGTCGTCAGTTCCGAGAGATACCGACTGCTCTTGGTTCGGGTCTCGGCGACGAAGCCCGGCCGAATCATCTGGTTCCTGTCGTAGCAGTAGACCGGTTTCCCGGTCCGCTCGGAGATGGTCGTTGCGAGCGCGCAGTCGCTCTCGACGAACAGGACGCTGTCCGTCGAGTCGTACAGGTCGGCCTTGAACTCGGCGTGGCTGTCCCGGCCCTGTCGGCCACCGGCCGTCTCCTCCAGCATCACGAGGTTCTCGTACTCGACGTGGTGGTCCGCCAGCCACTGCTCGGTCTCCGGGCGGTACTTCTCGGGCCGACTCGTCACCAGCCAGCCGATGCGCTCGGAGGGGACGATCTGTGGCTTGACCGTGCTGAGGAACTCACGATACCGTGGGCCGTCGTCGCTTTCGGTCGGTGTCGCGTCTCGACACAACACGCCGTCGAGGTCGAAACACGACCGCTTCAGCATCGGATGATGCATCAGGTTCCACTCGAACACGCGTGGCGTGTCGACGACCTCCGCCCAGTGGTCGACGAACTGGTGGCCCTTCTGTGAGACGTAGATGGCCGCGTACTCGATCTCGAAGGGGAAGTCCATCGCGTCGAGTCGCTCCCGTGTCTCGGTCATCTGTTTGCCCGACTTGACCGAATCGTCGATGACCAGCACCCGGTCGAGGTCCTCGAACGAGGAGACGTCCCCGTCGTATCGGTGGCCCGTCTGCAACAGTCGTCCCTCGCAGAGTCCGTCCACGTCGGTCATCGGACGGTCGAGTGAGAGACAGAGCAGGTTGGCCGCGAGGAGTCCGCTCCGTGGGATACCGACGATGAGATCGACGTCGACCGGGAGCGACTGTGCCAACTGTCGCGCGGATGTCCCCATATCGGAGACGCTCCTGTAGTTCATGATGCTCCGTTATTCACTCTGGGACCCCATTAATAAGGAGTCGTTACGTGAAACGCGACTGTACAGATACATCGGATAACGGACCAGAAACACTCGTGATTCTACCCCGATACGTGTCTGTCGAATCGTACGACAGCCCCACCCGACAGTCGCCCGTTCGGGACGGTTCGGGGGCCCGACCGCACCGACTAACCTCCAGTCGGGACAGTCCGTGTGGTCGGAACGTCGGACGAGCGGTCCACCGAGGCGGTCCTCGTGGAGTGTTAATTCGAGTGGACGAGTCGGTTGGACGTTCGGCCCACCCGTGTGGAACTCGCTGCGGACGACCCGCCCCACCGGGTTTGTCGGTGCTTACCGGCGGTTAAGACGTGATTACTGCCCCTGTCGGGCGACGGAATTGACCGGGTCGGCGCTCGACCACCGTGGCCGGCCACGCGGACGGGTCGCCCATCGAGTGCTCGCCACGGACGAGTCGTCCGGGCGAATACATCACGGTTAATTGATAATTGCTCGTGGTGGTACCGGTGGCGTGAGGAACCGACCCGACGGTCGACCAGTCCCGTGGCGGCGCTCGGTGACCACCGACCGGTCGCCGCCGACCGTCGTCCTCGGAGACGACCTCCGGTCGCGGCTCAGTGGTCCGTCTCGTCGTCGGTGTCGATCCCGCGTGCCGAGAGCGCTCGCCGCGCGATCTCGTCGGCGTTGTCGACGACGAACGAGAACAGCGCGTCGTGAATCTCGCGTTTCGACATGTTCCGGACGTCGTGGGCGCGGAACACCCGTTCCATGTCGAGTTCCATGGCGTCCTCGAAGGCCTGCCACGTCTCGGGGCGCGGGTAGACCGCCTGCTGCATCGCCGGTGAGTACTCGAACGCCGCGGTCGTCGTCGGGTCGACCGTCCGGTTGGACTCGGAGGCGGGGGGAGACGCCGTCGACTCCGGTGGCCTCGACTCGGCCGGTCCGGTGGGATCGACGGCCTCCGATCGGTCGGTCGGTAGCGGGTCGGTCGAGTCCCCGGTCGGCCCCGAGTCGTCCCCGGCCTCCTCGGCGGCGGGGGTCGCCGCGGGGGTCGCGGGCCGACCGCTCTCGGCGGACTCGTCGACGTCGTCCGTGCCGTCGCCGTCCGCCGTGTCGCCGAACTCGTCGTCGAGGTCCGCGAAGGGGTTGTCACTCACGGACGACACCCCCGTGCTCGACGATGGCGGCGAGTTCGTCGAACGAACCCAACTGGTCGTTCTCCGGGTTGTACTCGGCCAGTGGGACTTCGGCGTCCTTGTTCGCGCGTTCGATGTCGGTGTCCTCTCGGAGGCCGGGTTTCGGAAACGGGCCGTCCCACTCGCCGGCGTCGATTCGCTCGAACGTCTCCGGCGAGACGTACCCGAAGTTCGGGACCTTCTTCGAGAGGTTCTCGGTCGTACACAGTCCCTCGATGAGTTCCCGGTCGGTGGTCCGGTGGTCGATGCGTCGCTTGATGCGGTTCGGGACGAGCGCCAGGATCTCCAGGTCACGGAACTCGCGGAGGGGTTTGATCTGTCGCTCCATCGTCCGCCGGAAGCCACGCAGTCCGCTACCGGGCGTGAGCGGAATCAGCATGTTGAGCGACGCCGTGAGGGCGTTGTCCGAAATCTTGTTGCGCTCGTTGGCCGCGTCGATAACGATATAGTCGTATGTGGTTTCAAGCAGCGGTTCGACGACGAACCGTCGCAGTCTGACCGTCCCGAAGTCGGCGTTCGCCAACTCGACATTGAGGTTCTCCAGCGTGCGGTGGGCGGGCAGCAGGTCGAAGCCGTAGCCCGTGTCGACGATGACGTCCTCGGGGTCGGCCGCGCGGTCACCGAGCATCACGTCGCCGATGTGCTGGTCGGCCGTCTGGTACTCGTTCTCGAATCCCAGACCGGTGGTCGCGTGCCCGTTCGGGTCCATGTCGATCTCGAGGACGCGGTGCCCGCGGTCGGCGAGCGCACGCGCCGTGTTCGTGGTGAGCATCGACTTTCCGACACCGCCTTTCAGGACGGCCGAGGTCACCGCCCGAGGTTCGATGCTGGGGGCCACAGCTGACATACTCTGGTCCATCCATCGGGAAGGGATACTTTAAACGTTCGGTGAGTGAGCCACCGTCGGTAGCTTCGGTAACGCAGCTGAGTCAGTCACCTTAGCTAACTCAGGTAGTGTGACGACGTGAGGCGAGGCGGCTGGTTCGCCGACGGCCGCTACGCCGACTCGCTACGGTGAGTTGCCGGACTCGGGCGTCCCCGTTCTCACCGCTGGCGCACGCGTAGCTAACGTAGCCGACGCAGTCGGCTGAGGTGACGCAGTTCGGCGAGACGGGCCGGCGTCGGGCAGGTGACGACACGGTGGACTACCGGAACGGGCGACGGGCGGCGGCAGGCAAGCCGCCACAGGCGGCGTAGCTGACGTAGTCACCTGAGGTACGGTGTGGACCAGGCGGTCCGACTGCTCGTGCCGGTCGGTCGAACCTGCCAAAGAGAGTAGGTGGGTCCGCAGTTGCGGGAGTCCCACCCCCCTACGCAGGTGGGCCGGTCACCGGTCTCAACCTTCTCACAGTCGAAGGTGGGCTGAGGGACGGAGCGTCCCCGGCGCTCACACCAGTGCCCGAGCGAGGAGTTCGACGGGGTGGGTCGCCGGGCGGTCGAGGAGCGCGTCGAGCTGTTCGACACACGAGGTTCCACCGGCGACGACGGTCCGGTCGGCACAGCCCTCGACGGTGAACTGGTCGCGCAGGTCCTCGCCGACGGCCACGCTCAACTCGTAGTAGTCGTCCTTGTAGCCGAAGCTCCCGGCCATCCCACAGCACTCTACCGTCGAGGTGGCGACGTCACAGCCGAGGCGTTCCAGCACGCCCTCCGTGTAGCCGTCGAGGCCGAGTGTCCGCTGCTGGCAGTGACCGTGGAACGCGACCCGGCGGTCGGCGGGCGGAACGTCGAACTGCTCGGTTCGACGCTCGTCGTGTTCGAACAGTCCGTAACAGTACTCCAGACAGCCGAAACTCGCCGCGGCGAGTCGCTCGAACCGGTCGTCGTCGAGGAGGTGGTGATAGTCCGACCGGAACATGGCGAGGTCGCTCGGTTCGACGGTGACGACGTCCCGCCCCACCTCGACGTGGGTGAGGAGCGTGTCGGTGACGGCCTCGGCGTGGGCACGGGCGGTCGAGACCATCCCCTGTGAGAACGGGGCACGACCGCTCGACCCGACCGGAGGCACCACGACCCGCACCCCGAGCGCTTCGAGGACACGAACCGCCGCCTTCCCCCGTTCGACGTGGACGTGGTTCGTGTAGAGGTCGGGGTAGAGCACCACCTCGCGGGTGACGTCGTCGAAGGCGTCGGTCACGAGCGGGTCGGGCCGGCCGGCGAACCACTCGACGAGCGTCTCCCGGCGGAACTGGGGGAGCGCACGGCGGCGGTCGACCCCGAGCGTTCGCTCCATCGCCGCCCGTACCACGTCGGTAGCCGCGAGGCGATTCGAGAGCGGCGCGGTCGCACTCGCCAGCCGAGCGACCCGCTCGAAGTTCCCGAAGAAGCGTTTCTGCAGCGGTGGCCCGCCGCTCTCGGCGTCCGGTGTCAGGCCGTCGACGAGGAAGTCGAACCGGTCGGTCTCGCCCGACCGGTTGAGGCGGTCCCTGACGACGGTGTTTATCCACGGGATGTCGATGCCGACCGGACACGCCTCGACACAGCGCGAACACCCCGTACAGAGGTCGTTGAACGCGGCGGCCGCGTCGAGCCCGTGGACGCCGGCCTCCCAGCCCGTGGCGATACCACCGGTGTAGGTCTCGCCGCCGAAGGCGTGGCCGCCGACCTGCTGGAAGTTCGCGCAGGTGTTCGCACACGCCGAACAGCGGATACAGTAGAGCGTCTCGCGCAGGTCGTCGTCCTCGCGCATGTCGAGACGCCCGTTGTCGAGCAACACGAGGTGGAACTCGCGGGTTTCGGGGTCGCCTGTCTCGTCGGCGTCGAAGTCGAGCGTCGGCGTGTCGACCGGTGGCGTCAACAGCGAGACGTAGCTAGTGATGTCCTGTCCGGTCCCCGAACGGCCGATGAGTTCGACGAACGGTGCGAGGTCCTCGACGGTGGGAACCAGTTTCTCGACGCCCGCGACGGCGACGTGGGTGTCCGTCGCCGCGACGGTCTTGCGGGCGTTGCCCTCGCTGGTGACCAGCGTGATCGTCCCGGTGTCGGCGGTGACGAAGTTCGCCCCCGTGAGACCGACGTCGGCGTCGGCCAGGTGCTCGCCTAGTCGCTCGCGGGCGAAGCGAGTGAGTTCCGTGGCCGTCTCGGGAGGGTCCTCGAGGTCGAACGTGTGTTCGAACAGACGGGCGATCTCCTCGCGGGACTTGTGGATGGCCGGGGCGACGAGGTGGCTGGGCGCGTCGTCGGCCAACTGCAGGACCCACTCGCCGAGGTCCGTCTCGGTCACGCGCAGGCCCGCGTCGGCCAGCGCGTCGTTGACCGCTATCTCCTCGCTCGTCATCGACTTCGACTTGACGACGTGGTCGGCGTCCGCGTCGGTACACACCTCGGCGATGTAGCGGTTCGCGTCCGCGGCGTCCGCAGCGAGGTGGACGTGGCCACCACGGGCTTCGACGGCCTCGGTGACCGCTTCGACGAGTGCCGGGAGTCGCTCGATGGCGTCCTCCTTGATGGTCCGTGCCTCCTCTTTCAGCGCCTCGTAGTCGTCGAGGCGAGCGACCGACTCGTACCGTCCCTCGTTGAACCCGACGGTGTTCTCGTGGACGGCCGGTCCCTCCGTCGCCAGCAGGCGGCGGATGCGAGCGGCGCGGTCCTCGTGTGAGTCGTCGTGGGGGGCGTCGTGGCCCTGACGCTCGTGAGCGGGGTCGCTCGCCATCAGCGACCCTCCACGACGACGACGTGGACCTCGGTCGGACCGTGTGCGCCGTAGACCAGTTCCCCCATGTCGGCGGTGGCGGAGGGGCCGGTGGCGACCACCGCGCCCGTCAGGCCGTCCCGAATCGCGTCACCCAGTTCGCCGATGGCCGCACGCATCGACGGGAGCACGGCGGATTCGGCGACGACGGCGACGTGGCGCTCACAGTAGAGGCTGACCGGTTCGCTCCCGGCCGCGTCGGCCCGGACGACGACGCTGCCGTAGTCGGCGATGGCCGGGCCGGCGGCGGTGAGGCCCGTCGTCGCACCGTCGAGGTCACCGGGCGTCGGGTCGAGGGTCACGTCCGAGCGGTCGGTCAGCGAGTAGCCGTCGAGACCGAGCGGCGCGGCGACGGTCGGTGGGGCGAGCACGTCGTCGAGGACGCCATCGAGGGCGTCGACCGTCGACCGCGTCCACGGGACGTCGAGTTCGGAGAGCGAGGCGGTGAACGAACCCACGGAAGACATGAGCGAACAGTGCGCCGCGGGACGCATAGCGTTTGGCACGACCCACCACACTCGTCGGGGCGGCCGGGACGCCGGCGGGGCCGACCGCCAGAAGCTACAAGCACGACCCCGTCGGCCTGCGAGTATGCACCGGCGCGCCCGACTGGACGCGTATCTCGACGCGAACGACCTCGACGCGGTCTGGTTCGCTCGCCCGAACAGTTTCGCCTGGCTCACCGGTGGCGACAACGTCGTCGACCGGACCGGGGACGTCGGCGTCGCCGCCGCCGGCTACGACGGCCGGCGCGTGGTCGTCGTCACCGACTCCATCGAAGCGCCGCGCCTGCGCGACGAGGAACTGGCCGAGGGGGTGGCGGTCGAAGCGTTCGACTGGTACGACGGGTCGCTGGCAGACGCCGTCGCCGAACGGACCGCCGGCGCGTTCGCCGCCGACTTCGACGTGCCGGGCGCGGTGCGGGTGGACGCGTCAGCGCTCCGACAGCCACTGTCCACCGCCGACGTCGACACTTACCGCGACCTGGGACGGGACGCCGCCGAGGCGTTCGAAGCGGTCTGTCGGGGGTTGACACCGCGGACGACCGAACGCGAGGCCGCCGTCGCGCTCCGCGAGGCGCTCGGGGAACGCGACTGCGAGACACCGGTCGCGCTCGTCGGTGGCGCGAAGCGTGCCCAGCGGTACCGCCACCTCACGCCGACCGACCGCCGGTTGGGGGCGTACGCGCTCGTCTCGGCGACGACCGAACGCGGCGGTCTGTACGCGAGTCTGACGCGGACGGTGGCGTTCGACCCACCCGACTGGCTCACCGACCGCCACGCCGCCGCCCGGCGCGTCGAGACCTCGGCGCTCGCCGCGACGCGTCGAGTCGCCCGCGACGACGGTGTCGCCGGGGACGTCTTCGACGCGATTCGGGCCGCCTACACGACGGTGGGGTTCGAAGGCGAGTGGCGAGAGCACCACCAGGGTGGGGCCGCCGGGTTCGCCGGCCGGGAGTGGATAGCGACACCGGACTCGACGGCCAACGTGACGCTACCGATGGCCTACGCCTGGAATCCGACCGTCCAGGGGACCAAGAGCGAGGACACGCACCTCGTGACCGACGAGGGTGTCGAGAGGTTGACTGCGACCGGCGACTGGCCGACCCGTGAGACGACGAGCGTCGACGACGGCCTGACGCTGGACCGACCGGCGGTCCTCCAGCAGTAGCGGTGGCGAGGGCGCAGCGAGGGTCGGTCCGATGGCGAAGGGCCTAACACGCCACTGCGTGAGTGACCACCAATGACGACCGGCGACACGTTCGACGTAGTCACCTTCGGGGAGACGATGATTCGCCACTCCGTCGCGCCCGGCGAACGACTGGAGACGGCCCACGGGACGGAGATGCGGGCGGCAGGAGCCGAGAGCAACGTCGCCGTCACGGTCGGTCGACTCGGCGGGGAGACGGCGTGGCTGTCGAAGCTCCCCGACTCGCCGCTCGCCCGCCACGTCGAGGCGTCGCTGCGTACCCACGGCGTCACCCCGCTCGTCGCGCCGAGCGAGGAGGGCCGCGTCGGCGTCTACTACCTCGAACCGGCCGGCGCACCACGCGGGACGAACGTCGTCTACGACCGCGAGAGCGCGGCGGTCCGGACCGCGACGCCCGAGGAACTGGCGACCGAACACGTCGAGCGTGCGGAGGCGTTCTACACCAGCGGCATCACCCCCGCGCTCTCGACGACGCTCGCGGACACGACGCGCACGCTCCTCGACCGGGCGGCGGCCGCGGACACCCACACCGTCTTCGACCTCAACTACCGCGCGAAACTCTGGTCACACGAGGAGTGCCGGGCGACCTGCGAACCGCTGTTCGACGCCGTCGATACGCTCGTCGTCGCCGAACGCGACGCCCGAACGGTCCTGAGCCGCGAGGGGTCGGCCGCCGATATCGGTGCCGAACTCGCGGCCGACCACGACTGCGAGACGGTGCTGGTCACCCGCGGCGCGGAGGGTGCACTGGCGGTCCACGACGGCGAGACGGTCGAACAGGGAGCGTTCGACGCGGACACGTTCGACCCCATCGGAACCGGCGACGCGTTCGTCGGCGGCTACCTCGCGCGGTGGCTGGACGGCGAGAGCGTCCGCGACTCGATGGCGTACGGCGCGGCGACGGCGGCGCTCAAGCGAACCATCGGCGGCGACGTGGCGACGGTCACCCCCGACGAGGTCGAACGCGTCCTCGACAGCGACACGTCGGCTATCGAACGCTGAGTCGACACAGCGGACGGGACCGACCCGATGGACCCGACGCCCGCCACCACGCGACACAAGAGTTTACTCGTCGTCGGGTGAGTTCTCGCCCATGACACACGCCGCCGACTCGACGCGACCCGCCGCTCTCGAACGCCTCGTCGACACCGGACTGGTGGCCGTCGTCCGCGGCGCGGACGCCGACCGGGTCGTGAACGTCGTCGACGCCCTCGTCGAGGGGGGTGTCCGGGCCGTCGAACTCACCGCCGACTCGGAGGACGCGATGGGGATGCTCCGTGATGTCTCCTCGACGCTCTCCGAGGACGTCTCGCTCGGGGTCGGGACCGTCCTCGACGCTCCGACCGCCCGGCAGGCGCTCCTCGCGGGTGCGGAGTTCGTCGTGACGCCGAGTTTCGACCCGGAGGTCGTGACGGTCGCAAACCGCTACGGCACCCCCGTCGCACCGGGGGTCTACACACCGACGGAGGCCGTCCGCGCCTACGAGGCCGGCGCCGACCTACTCAAACTGTTCCCCGCGTCGACGGGCGGCCCCGGCCACCTGAAGGCCATCAAAGGGCCGCTCGGACACGTCCCCATCGTCCCGACCGGCGGCGTCTCGCTGGAGAACGTGGCCGACTTCATCGACGCGGGTGCGCTCGGCGTCGGTGTCGGCGGGTCGCTCGTCGACAGCGAGGCCGTCGCGGCCGGCCAGTACGAGGTGCTGACCGAGAACGCCCGCGCGTTCCGGACCGCGATCGACGAGGCGCGAGCGGACGAGCAGTGACCGCGACCCGATAGCGACGGTAGACGACGTGACCGTGTGGTCGGCACGACCGAGTATCGGAAGCGAGAATCGGAACGCACGGAACCGTCGGTTCGGGCCCGCGTGGCGACTGACGGGGCCGGTTCGTCGGTATCGGAACTATCGGAACCGACCCGGCACGGCCTATGAGTCGCTCGCTCCAAGCGGTGGTGTGACACCGGAGAACGACGACCCCACGGAACGAACGAGTGACGGTACCGACGCGGTGCGAGCAGTCGAGGACCGCTGGACGCCGTATCGACGTGCGCTGCGTCGTGACGACCAGTACGTGTTCGACCGACTGTTCGAGTACGGCGAGGGACACGCCGCCGCCATCGAGCGACTCACCCACCGGTCGCCGGTCGTCCCGCTGTTCGCGGCCGTCGATCTCGAACAGGAGAAACGACTCGACACGCTGGAGGCCAGACTGGACGCGCTCGAAGACGACCTCAACCGCACCGACGGCGACGGACGACCCTGACGTGGCCGTCGCGGTCAGTCGGTGTCCGGAGTCTGTTCGCTGATCTCGACGTCGTGACCGGTCGACGACCTGTGTGTCGACGCCATCGACTCCGCGAGGTCGCGGCCGGACGTGGCGCTCTCGAACGAGCAGTCCGTACACGACAACCGCCAGCCGTTCGTGGGCATACGGTAGTGCTTCGGCCGCGGACGGATAAACCGTTCCGACGCACGGGGAGCGTCGACCGCTCCCGGCGGCCGACCGGCCGGTCCACCCGGCGAGTACCCGCCGACGCCCGTGCTCACCGACGACACCGAACCGCCCGCCCTCGGCGACCGTGAGTACCTCAGCTGAGTCAGCTGAGTCAGCTGAGGTGAGTTATCGAACCCGCTCCCTCGACGACGTCACCCCACGTAGCGGTGCTGCCCGGTTCCGACTTCTCCCCGCCGAGAACCGAACCGAAGGATTGAACGACCGGCAAACGTGTCGTTCAAGTAACCTGACTAAGAGCTTTTCTCTCCATACTCGTACATATCACGAGATGAACATCCTTGTCACGGGGGGTGCGGGCTTCATCGGTGGGCATCTCACCGAGGCGTTCCTCCGAGACGGTCACGACGTCGTCGTACTGGACAACTTCGACCCGTTCTACGGCATCGGCATCAAACACCGGACCGTCGACCAGTGTCGAACGGTCGCACGCTCGAACGGGGCGACGCTCTCGGTGGTCGAGGGCGACGTCCGTGACGCCGAGACGGTCACCGGACTCGTCGCCGACGCCGACGTCGTCTTCCACCAGGCCGCACAGGCCGGGGTTCGGACGAGCGTCGAGCGGCCACGGACGGTGACGGCCATCAACGTCAACGGGACGGTCAACGTCCTCCAGTCCGCGCTCGACGGCGACGTAGAGCGCCTCGTGCTCGCCAGTTCCTCGTCGGTCTACGGCAAACCCGTCGCGCTCCCGTACCACGAGGACCACCCGAAAGCGCCCATCAGCCCCTACGGCGTCTCGAAACTCGCCGGGGAGCACTACGCCCGAGTCTACCACGAACTCCACGGCCTGCCGGTGGTCTCCCTGCGGTACTTCACGGTGTACGGCCCACGGATGCGCCCGAACATGGCCATCTCGAACTTCGTCTCGCGGTGTTACAACGGCCAGCCACCGGTCGTCTACGGCGACGGTCGACAGACGCGGGACTTCACGTTCGTCGACGACGTGGTCGACGCCAACCGGACCCTCCTGACCACCGACGTCGCAGACGGCGAGGTGCTCAACGTCGGCAGTACGGACACCATCGAGATTCGGCGACTCGCCGAACTCGTCCGCGACCAGCTCGCGCCCGACCAGTCGGTGGAGTTCGTCGACGCCCAGAAGGGCGACGCCGACCACACCCACGCCGACGTCTCGAAGGCCCGCGACCTCATCGGCTACGAACCGTCGACGACCATCGAGGACGGCGTCGAACGGTTCATCGAGTGGTACAGGCGGAACCGCGAGTGGTACGAACCCCTGGTCGCGTCCGGCTGAGACGGAGACACCGTCCGGGGATTCACACGCTCTTCTCTCGACCGCGTCCAGTCGCGCCAGGCTAACACGGCACCGACGAGGAGACCCGCAGCGAGCGGCAGGAGGTGGTACGCGACGTCCGGAACGAACCACTCGACGGCGACGAAACCGACGAGGCCACCGACGACACCGCCGAGAGTGGCGCTCAGTCGTCGGCGGAGACGTCCCGGCCCCCCTCGACGTGGACCAGTTCCTCGACCGGCGGGAGTTCGGCCTCGCTGTCGGTGATTATCTCGACGCGCCTCGCCAGTTTCTCGCTCGCGTAGGCCACGAGGTCCGCCGAGTCGACGTCGGAGTCCGGGTTCTGGACCGTCCCGGTCACCAGCGGGAGCAGGTCCTGAAGCGTCTCCTGGACGACGTCGGGGTCGACGCCCTCCTCGGCGATGAGTCGCTGGACCGCTCGCATCCCGAAGCCGACGTGCCGTCCCTCGTCCGAGCGAACGCGCGTGATACCCTCGATGAGGCCTTCGAGGTGGACCGGTTCGCCCTCGACTGCGACGTCCGGACCGCTCGGACTCCACGCCGACTGGATGCCGTAGTAACCGGTCTGTGCGAGCACGCTCTCGACGACGAGGTGGTAGTGACAGAACGCCCGCGCGAGCGCTTCGGGGCGCTCGTCGGTGAGGAGTCGTTCCATCGCCGCCTCCGTCCGGTCGAACAGTTCGACGTACTCCTCGTCGAAGTAGCGCTCGTCGGTCGGTGCGGTCACCTCGAAGCCGCAGGCCTCGGCGACGGGGTCGACCACCTCGCGCCAGTACCGGTCGAAGAAGGCGGTGTGTTTGGCCTCCTCGTAGAGCTGTGTCGTGAGGAACATCTGCTCGTCGACGTCGTCGAGGACGTACGCCATCGGGGCGAGGTCCTGTGTCACCGCCTCCTCGCCCGCTCCGAACAGCGCGAGTGTCCGGCGAAGGCCGTCGAACTCCGCTTCGGTCTGGTCACGGGCGATCAGTCGCTCCCGGTCTTGCTCCAGCAACGACTGCGAGATGTCCTCGTAGGGGTCCCAGTGACGGTAGACGGCGTTCCGGAAGTAGCCACCGGCGAAGGAGTCGGGGTCGAGTCGGTGGGTCCGGGTCGCGTCGGTGTAGCGGGTCACGTTCGTTCGTGAGGAATATCGACACATAGGTCTGTCGTCGGGGGGTGGCACCGGTGTGCCGCCACGACGCGGTGTTCAGCGAGTGTCCGGGGGACCTGCGGTCGCCGTCCCGGTCAGGACGGTCCCGCCGGTCTCGCGGTCGACGGTGACGGCGAGGCCGACGCCGTCGGTCGGAACCGGCCCGTCGTGGTCGTCGGGAGCCACGACGCGGGTGGTGGCGGTGAGCACGTCGCCGGGCCAGACCCGCGACCGGAACCGGACGCCGAACGACCGCACCGCTCGGAGGCCGACGAACTCGGTGACCGCGTGGGCCGCCACGCCCGCCGTGAGCATCCCCTGTCCGAACACGCTCGGGTGACCGGCGTTTGTCGCGTACGGTTCGTCGTAGTGTATCGGGTTGAAGTCGCCGCTCGCGCCGGCGTACCGGACGAAGTCCTGTCGTGCGAGCGGACCGACCGACACCGCGGGACCCTCGTCACCGACGGCGAGCGTGCCGGGGGGAGTCGGTGCCGGAGCGGTCGTTCCGTCGTCGACACCCGACCGGACCGGCAGTCCCACCAGGTCGGCGGCCGTCTCGTCGGTCGGCGGGGCCCCCGAACCGGGCCGAGTGGCCGACTCCGCCCCGGACGGTTCGTCGGCCGCCGTCGCGTCGGTGTGTTCTGTCCGGTCGTCGTCCGACTCGTCGTCGGCCGCCGCACCCTCCGTCTCGATGGTCGTCGCGGCCTCCGTCAGGACACGTTCGCCGTCGGCCGTCCGGTACTCGGTGGTGAACTCGGCGAACGTCATCGTCCCGCCGCGGCGGCCCTCGCGGCGGTAGCCGTCGGTGAGCGTCGTGTCGCCGTGGAGGTCGTCGCCGGCGTACAGGGGGCGGTCGTACGCGTAGCGGTGCTCGCCGTGGAGGACGAACTGCGGGTCGAAGCCGAGGTCGAACGCGTCGACCCGATAACGGGCGAACGAACTCACTCGCGGGAACGTGAGCGGGGCGGGAACCGCCGGGAACCCACGCCGTTCGGCGGCCGCGGCCGACCGGTGGGCGGGGTCGTCGTCGCCGACCGCACGGGCGAACTCGTCGACCTTCCCCGCCTCGACGCGGAACCCCTCGACGGTCCGCTTCGTCGTGCCGACGAGGGCGTCGAGGTCGGTGACGGACCGGTCGGTCACGACGACCCCGTCATCGAGCGTCTCGTTTCCAGTGGTAAGTGTGACAGCACAGTAGCCGAACGACGAGTCGGGAAACAGATTAATTACCGGTTGCGGGTAACGATTGTCATGCATATCGCTGACACGACCGAGGCGGGGCGGTCGGGCAACGCCGCGAACCTGTTCGACGAGACGGCACGCTGTCACGGCGAGTCCCTCGCCATCGAAGCCGGCGGCGACCGGACGAGCCACGCGGAGTTGCGGGGCGCGACGGGGGCGTTCGCGGGGGGCCTCCACGACCTGGGGCTGGCACCCGACGACACGCTGCTGCTGTACCTCCCGAACTGCCCGCAGTACCTCGTCGCGGCGCTCGGCGCGTTCCGTGCGGGCGTCGTCGTCTCGCCGGCCAACCCGCAGTACAAGGCGCGGGAACTCTCCTACCAGTTGGACGACGCGAACGTCGACGCCGTCGTCACCCACGCGGCCCTCCGCGAACACCTCGTCGGCGGTATCGAGCAGGCGGACGCGGACCCGGTGGTCATCACGGTCGGAGCAGGCGACGGCGACCGGAGCGGCGACGAGGAGGCGACCGAGACGGACGGAGCGAACGCGCTACCGAGCGACGAGGTGGCGTTCGAGGCGGTCCGGGGCGACCCGGTGACCGTCGACCGCGAGGACGACGACGTGGCGCTGTTGCCCTACACTTCGGGGACGACGGGGAAGCCGAAGGGCGTCCGACTGACCCACCGGAACTTCCGCGCTCAACTGCTCACGACGCTCGCCAACCACGGCGAGATACCCGGTGAGGAGGTCAGGAGCCTGCTCTACCTCCCGCTGTACCACATCACCGGGTTCACCCACACCGCGATGCAGCCGCTCGTCGGCGGCGGCGCACTCTACCTCCGGAACCCGACCGACTGGGACGCCGACGAGGCGATGGCGACCGTCGAGGAGGCGGGTATCACCCACTTCGTCGGCGTGACCGCGATGTACGTCGACATGGTCGACGCCGAGTCGTTCGGCGACCACGACCTCTCCTCGCTCGTCCAGGCCGCCGAGGGCGGCGCGAAGATGTCGGTCGCCGTCCAGCGCGAGTTCGAGGCGACCGCCGGCATCGAGATGACCGAGGGCTACGGACTGACCGAGACGAACGGCGCGACCCACTCCCAGCAGCGTTCGACGTTCGGCCCTCGTCACGGCACCATCGGTCAGCCACTCCGAATGGTCGACTGTCGCATCGTCGACGAGGGCGGCGAGGAGGTGTCCATCGGCGAGTCCGGCGAACTGCTGGTCCGGGGCCCGCAGGTGATGGCGGGCTACCACGGGATGCCCGAGGCGACCGACGCGGCGTTCACCGAGGCGGGGTTCTTCCGGACCGGCGACGTCGCCCGTCGTGACCCGGACAACTACTTCGAGATCGTCGACCGGAAGAAGCACGTGATCGTCACGGCGGGCTACAACGTCTACCCGAGCGAGGTCGAGGAACTGCTCCACGAACACGACGCCGTCGCGGAGGCGGCCGTCGTCGGCGTCCCCGACGAGCGACGCAACGAGGTGCCGAAGGCGTTCGTCGTCGTCAAGTCGGGCGTCGAGGCGGGTGTCGACGTGACGAGCGAGGAACTGACGCGGTACTGTCTGGAGCGCGTCGCGGAGTACAAACACCCCCGGGCGGTCGAGTTCATCGACGACCTCCCGCGGACGGCCAGCGGGAAGATACAGAAGTTCAGACTCGCCGACGGTGAGTACGCCGAGGACTGAGTACGGGGCCACCTCGGGACACGCGACTCAGTCACGCCGATAGCGGCGAAGTCCGTCCACCGTCTCGCGGGTGATTCGACCCTGCCCGTCCAGAGACCCCAGCGCGCCGACGGTGTCGAGCATCGCCGCCGGCGGGTCGAGTCGCTTGCCGCGGGCTTCGGTCACGGCGACTGGCGAGGCGGCATCGTCGGTCGGGACGGCGTCGAACACGTCGTCGACCATCTCGCCGAGGCGCTCCAGGGAGGCGGCGAGGACGGCGTCGTAGGTCTCGAACACCGGTCCGTGGCCGGGGTGGACGCGGTCGAACGCGTGGTCGGCGAGGCGGTCGTACGCTCGGTAGAAGTCGTCGACCGCGTCCTCGGCCCCTCGGTCGAGGCCGACGTTGAGGGCGGCGGCGCGGAACGGTTCGACCAGCACGTCCCCGGAGAACAGCACGCGGTCGTCGCCCAGGTCGAGTGCGAACGCCGCGTGGTCGGCCTGGTGACCCGGCGTGTGGAGCGGCGTGACCGAGCGGCCACCCGCCGCGAACTGCTCGCCGAAGGCGAACCCCACGTCTACCTCCTCGGGCGGGAGTAGCCGTCGGTTGCGGCGGAGCGAGTCGAGCGCACGGTCGACCTCGCTGTCGACCCGCTCCTCGTCGAGGCCGACGGCGTGGGCCGTCTCGCGGACGCCGGCTTCGAGGTCGGCTTCCGACCGGCGGAGTCGGTCGAGCGTGCGGTCGGCGGCGTAGACGGTCGCGTCCGCGTCGCGGAGCGCCGGGACCTGCCCGAGGTGGTCGCTGTGGGGGTGGGTGAGCAGGACGTGCTCGACGTCGCCGAGTGCGTAGCCGTGGGCGGCGAGGCCGTCGGCGAGTTCCTCCCGACCGCTCTCGCCGGGGACGCCCGCGTCGACGAGCGTCGGTTCCGCCCCGGCGACGAGGTACGCCGCGGCGGTCCACGGCGGCCACTCGATACTGAACTCGATGCGGTGGACCGCGACGCTCCCGCGCCCGTCTGCTCGTCCGTCCGCCCCTTCGTGTTCACACGACCGGTCCATACCCCACCGAACGGGGCGGCTCACTTAACGCTACCAGTACTCACGGTACTCGTCACCACGCCCCGTCGACGGGCGGCGTCGGGTACCGTTCCCCGCAGTCGACGCACTCGACGACGGTGGGGCGTGTCTCGCCGAGGCGGACCCGCAGGTCGTCGCCAGCGCACTCGGGACAGGATGTCGGGCGGCGAGCACACCCGCAGTCCGGACAGGCGAACCGGGGGCCGCCGTCGGTCGTCAGACCCATCGCGTAGCGGTCGCAGTCGGGACACGACACGGGGACACGCAGGTCGCCGCTATCGAGCGGCGCACCGACCGCCAGGACGAGGAGGTCGGTGTCGCCGGCGTTGTGACCCGACTGGAACTCGCCGGACGCGAACCCGACGGCCTCGCCCGCCTCGACGGTGACCCCTCCCGGTGACAGCGCCGGAGCGGCCGAGTCGTCGGTCGGCACGAGCGTCTCGAACCTCGCCGTCCCGTCGAGGACGACGAACACCTCCTCCTGGTCGGCGTGCGCGTGGAGGCCCGCCGGGAGTTCGTCGCCGGGAGCGACGCGGTAGTGGACGAGTGCGACACCGGCCGTGCCGAGCACGGCCGACAGCCGTCGACGGACGACGCCGGGCGCGGGGGTGGCCGGCGCGACGTCGTCGAGAGCGACACGTTCCATGCGGTCAGTTCCGGCCGCAGGGTCCAGTCAGTTGCGCCGTCGTGGGGGCGCGTCCCTCGACTCAGTCGAGCGTGGCGGCGAGCACGTCCTTCGCGGTGTCGCCGAGTCGACGCAGGTGGTCGTCGGTCAGGTGGAATCGTCGGTCCCACTCTTCGGTGCCGAGGTAGTCGCTGACGACGAACATCGAGGCGGCGTCGACGCCGCGGGCCTCGGCGACGGCGAAGACGGCCGACGCCTCCATCTCGACGGTGAGCACGCCCTCGGCGGCGTAGCGTTCGACCTCGGCCACCGTCTCCCGGTAGATGGCGTCGGTGGTCCACGAGGGGCCGACGTGGTACGGGTCGTCCCGTTCGTCGAGGAACTCGGTCAGGTGGGTCGTGAGCGTCTCGTCGGGCGTCGCCCACCGGCCGGGCGCGACGTAGTGGTGGGAGGTACCCTCGTCGCGGATGGCCCGGTCACAGACGACGAACTCGGCCATCTCGACGTCGTGGTCGAGACCGCCCGCGATACCGACCGAGAGGAACGTCCCGACGCCGTCGGCGACGAGTTCGTCGATCAGCATCGCCGTCGTCGGGGCACCGATACCGAAGTTCCCGAGGACGCCGACACGGCCGTCCGTCTCGTCGAAGGCGTAGAGGTCGCCGTAGTAGTGACCGACCGTCTCGCCGGCGTGGCGCTCCATCAGCGACGTCATCAGACTGCGACTGTAGCAGACGACGACGGCCGACGGCAGGTCGGCGGGGTTGCCGTCGTATCGTTCCTGACGGTCCGCGCTGGCGTGTTCGGGCGTGGCGATGGCCTCGCCACGATGTTTGTCCGGGTGGTTCGGGAACGGCATCCGTCTCACGGACCAGCCCCGAGTCGAAGAGTCTGACGGGGACCCGGGACGTGTTACCGCGGCACTCGCGTCGGTCGACGGGGTCGACGCGGGGCCGGGGCACGGGACTCAGACGAGTTCGCGGGCGATGGTCCGTTTCTGAATCTCGTCGGTCCCCTCGAAGATTCGCAGGACGCGTGCGCTCCGGTACTGGCGTTCGATGGGGAGGTCCTTCATGAACCCCGACCCGCCGTGGACCTGCATCGCCACGTCCGCGGCGCGGTTGTTGAGCTGTGCCCCCCGGAGCTTCGCCATCGACTCCTCCTTGCGGGCGCGCTCGTCGTTGTCGAGCTTCCAGGCGGCGTAGCGGTAGAGCTGTCGGGTCTGCTCGATGTCGGTGGCGAGTTCGGCCAGCTGGAACGAGATGCCCTGTCGGTGGCCGATGGGCTTCCCGAACGTCTCCCGGTCGCGGGCGTAGTCGACCGCGAGGTCGAGGAGGTACTGCGAACTGCCGACGGCGTTCGCCGCGATGGCGATGCGCCCGCCGCCGATCCAGTTCATCGCCGTCTGGAACCCCTGGTCGACCTCGCCGAGCACGGCGTCCTCACCGACGCGGACGCCGTCGAACCGAAGTTCACACTGGCCGCCGGGCGTCAGGCCCATCGTCCGGTGGACCTTCTCGACGCTGTACCCCTCCGCGTCGGCGTCGACGAGGAAGCAGGTGATGCCGCCGTAGTCGCCGGCCTCGCCGCTCGTCCGGGCGAACACCATGGCGAAGTCGGCGTACGGGCCGTTGGTGATCCAGTACTTGTTGGCGTCGATGACCCACTCGTCGCCCGCGGGTCCGCCGACCCGCTCGGCACGGGCGTCCATGTAGTGGGGGTCGCTGCCGTGTGCGGGTTCGGTCAGCGCGAAGCAGGTCGTTATCTCCCCGGCCATCAGCGGGGCGAGGTACTCCTCGCGCTGGTCCTCGTCGGCGGCGAGCAGGACGGGCGTCGGCCCGCCCGCACCGCCCATGATGGCGCTGTGGAAGCCCGGCGGTCGGTTGGCGAGGTGTTCGGTGACGATACCCCGTGTGAGGACGTCGACGCCACCGCCGCCCACCTCCTCGGGCATCCCCATCCCGTAGAACCCGGCCTCGACGGACCGCTTCCGGATGGTCTCTCGAATCTCGCGGTACTCCGGGACCTGGTAGTGGTCCTCGTCGACGATGTGCCGTTCGTAGTCCTCACCGAGGAACTCGGGGTGTTCGTTCTCCAGTGGCGTGACCTCCTGTTCGATGAAGTCGTCCAGCGCCTTCGTGATCTGGACGGCCTCTTCCGGTTCGCTGAAGTCCATGTCGTGTACTACCACCTGACAGGAGTTCGTATAAGCGTACCGACGGTAGCGATTCGCGGCCAAGAGTTAATAGCTGTCAGTCGAAACCGGCGATACCGCTTACAATGATAAACGTTCACGCGGGACGCGGGCGGTGGGGGGTGTAGATGGGCGTCGACGAACGCGTCGGCGAAGAGGGCGGGTTGGCCCGTGGCGGAGTGACCGTCGGGCGACTCAGCATCTCCGAGGACGGGTTCTGGGGGGGGCTTGACGATACTCCCGGTGCTGTTCCTCTACACGCTCATCGCCATCCTACCCGTCGGGTTCGCCCTCTGGGCGTCGCTGCACCGTATCCCCCTGACCCAGCCCCAGTGGACGTTCGTCGGTCTGGAGAACTACGCGCAGGTGTTCGAACTCGACCGGTTCTGGGGGTCGATGTGGCGCGGGACGCTGTTCATGGTCGGGTCGACGCTGGTCCAACTGGCCGTCGGTCTCTGGATGGCGCTGGTCATCAACCGGATGGAGCGCGGTCAGCGCCTCCTGAGCACGCTGGTGTTTACCTCGTATCTCATCCCGACGATCATCGTGACGCTCATCGCGCTGTTCATGCTCGACCCGTTCGTCGGCGTCCTCCACCAGTTCGGCGCGTCGCTGGGACTGTGGGAGGGGTACGTGCTCGGTGCGGCGACGTGGAACCTGCCGGGTATCGGCGAGGTGAGTCTCGCGCTCCCCGCCGTCGTCCTCATCGGGTCGTGGAAGTTCTCGGTGTTCATCACCATCTTCGCGCTCGCGCAGTTGCGCTCCATCCCCAACCGGTTCTACGAGGCCGCCAAGATCTGTGGCGCGACCTCCTGGGAGATGTTCCGTGACATCACGCTGCCGCGGCTGAAGGGCGCGATTCTCGTCGCCGTCCTGCTGCGCTCGGTGTTCATGTTCAACAAGTACGACATCATCTGGCAGTTGACCCAGGGCGGACCGGGCTACGAGACGACGACGATGCCCATCCTCGCGTACCGCGAGACGTTCGAGGGGAGCGCCTACGGCCTCGGGAACGCCATCGCCGTCGTGATGTTCTGCTTCCTCGCCGTCGGGGCCGTCGCGTACTTCGTGGCGTTCAACCCGAGTCAGGAGGTGGACACGTGAGCACCCTCGACGACGACGAGTCGGGAACCGGGACGGCGACGGAGCGTCGTCGCGGCCCCGGTCTCACCCGTCGCCTGTCGTACCCCGTCCGGCGGTCGGTTCTCAGACTGGGCACGGTCGGGAGCGCGCTCCTCCTCGGCTTCCTCATGGCGTTCCCGCTCTACTGGATGGCACAGAACGCGTTCAAGACGCGTCTCGCCATCAACGCGGGCGTCTCGTGGCTCCCGACGGGTGACGCGTTCACGCTCGAACGCTTCGGCATCGTCAACAACGGCGCGGTCCTCACCTACATCACCAACAGCATCATCGTCACCATCGGAACCGTCCTCCTGGTGGTCGCCGTGTCGCTCGTCGCCGGGTACGGGCTGGCACGCTACGACTTCCGCGGGAAGGTCGCGTTCGCCCGGTTCCTGCTGTTGGGCTACCTGTTCAGCCCCATCGTGCTGGCGCTCCCACTGTATCTCATCTGGGACTGGACCGGCCTGTTGAACACCCACATCGGCCTCATCCTCGCGCTCTCGGCGGTGTCGATGCCCTTTGCGGTCTGGCTGATGTGGAAGTACATCCAGACCATCCCTCAGGCGATGGAGGAGTCGGCGTGGATCGCTGGCGCACCGCGCTGGCGGGGGTTCGTCGACGTCGTCCTCCCCCAGACGACGCCGGCCATCATCGCCAACGCGCTGTTCGCGTTCGGCCTCGCGTGGAACGACTTCACGTTCGCCCAGATTCTGCTCCCGTCGAACGACGCGACGACGTTCCCGCCGGGCATCCTCCGACTCGTCAACGCCTCGTTCGAGACGGGCTACGGCGACTTCATGGCCGTCGGCCTGCTGATGACCATCCCCCCGCTGCTGTTCGCGTTCTTCCTCCAGTCGTACCTGCTGAAAGGCTTCGAAATCAGGGCACTCTAACCATGGTTCAAGTTCACGCACAAGGCCTCCGCAAGGAGTTCGGTTCGCTGGTCGCCGTAGAGGAGTTCGACCTCACCATCGACGAGGGCGAGTTCGTCACGCTCGTCGGCCCCTCGGGGTGTGGGAAGACGACGACGCTCCGCATGTTCGCGGGGCTGGAGACGGCGACGGCCGGGAGACTGCTGTTCGGCGACCGGGACGTCACCGACCTCCCGCCCCAGGAACGCGACGTCGCCCTGCTGTTCCAGGACATCGCGCTCTACCCGCACATGAGCGTCCGGGACAACATGGCCTACGGGCTGAAGATAGCGGGCTACGCGAAACCAGACCGCTACGAGCGCGTCGAGGAGACGGCCGACCTCCTCCAGATAACGGACCTGCTCGACAACCGCCCGGCGGACCTCTCGGGCGGGCAACAGCAGCGCGTCGCGCTCGGCCGGTCGATGGTCCGGGACCCGGCGCTGTTCCTGTTCGACGAACCGATGAGCGACCTCGACGCGAAGCTGAAACGCGACCTCCGGCCGCTGTTCGAGGAGGTCACGAAGGAAATCGGCTGTCCGACGCTCTACGTCACCCACGACCAGGAGGAGGCGATGACGATGTCCGACCGCATCGTCGTGATGGACGACGGTCGCATCGCCCAGGTCGGCGGCCCAGAGGAACTGTACGACGACCCCGACAGCGAGTTCGTCGGGACGTTCATCGGTCAGCCGACGATGCAGACGTTCCAGGGACGCGTCGTCGAGGAGCGCGACGGCCTCGCGGTCGAGGTCGGCGAGCACCGCTGGCCCGTCTCGACGCGCAACGGTCTCGCGGAGTACACCGACCGGCCGATTCGCGTCGGCGTCCGTCCACAGGACATCAGCGTCACCGAGGACACCAGTGGCGGACTGGCCGGCGAGCACGTCCTCGACGAACCGCTCGGCGACCGGACGAACAGCTTCTTCGACACACCGGAGGGTCGGGTGACCGTCGTCACGCCGAAGGGCTTCCGCGGCGAGGGCCGCGCCTACGGCCTGCGACCGTCCTCGTCGGAACTCAGACTGTTCGACCCCGACAGCGGGCTCCGGATTCGCTGAACCCCTCGGCGGACCCGATACCATTCCACGACCCCGTATCGGTCGAGAATCGGCTCCCGTCGGTTGGGGTGCCACGTGATGCCGAACTCGTGGTCGAGTTCGGTCTTTCACGCGTCGAACGCCGGGCCGTCTCGACCCGTCGCCTCGCGCAGGGCGAACAGCGCTTCGAGGTACTCGTCGAAGTTCTGATCGAACGAGAGATCTAGGAGACACACCGGCTCGTCGGTCGCGTTCCAGAAGGCGTGCATCCGTCCTCTCGGACGCCACCGCATCCCTCCGGCAGGGACGTCGTACTGTCGTCGCCGAACGACGATCCGAACTCGAGCGGACCACGCTCTGCATCGCTGGCCCGTCAGTCGGGAAGACTCCGTACGGCGACCGGTCGAGGGCTCAGGTGTGCGTACGCTCGACCGACTCTTCGTCGGCCGACGACCCGACCTGCTCACTACGAACCGACGCGCGGGGCCGCACGACGAGCGTCCCACCGAGGCGGTCACCGACCCGCCGGCCGTCGCCGGACACGCCCGCAACGACCGCGCCGAGCAGGTAGCCGGCGGGCAGGAAGTCGACGTACCGGAGCAGGTTCCGGACGCCGGCGGCCACCAGCCCCGGCGGGTGCCCGGTCGCGGTGGTCACGACGAGGCCCGTCAGCACCTTGCCCGGCGTGCGGGCGTAGCGCAACTCGAAGTAGAAGCCGTAGACGACCGAGACGGGTGCGAGTGCGACGAGGCTGCCGGCGAACAGCAGGGTGGTGTTGGCCTCGGCGATGCTCGGGAGGAGCCAGACGAGAACTCCCAGTGGGACCCCCTCGACGACGACGTAACAGACCAGCAGGTCGACGAGGACGGCGACCGCCCGGCGACCCAGCAGGCGTGGCGACGCCGAGTCGACCGCCGGTTCCGGCGGTCGACTGCTCGGAAACCAGTCGAACACCGGTTCAGTTCGACGCCAGTTCCTGTCCCTCCTGGAAGATGGTCTCCAGGCGTCCCAGGCCGTCCTCGTAGGCCTGCTGAGGGGAGTTGCCCTGTACGAGGACGGCGTTGACCATCTCCGAGTCGTACTGGAACCGGCTCTCGTAGGTCGTGGCGACCGTCGAGGGACGCTCGTCGCTCTGGAGGTTCGGGGCGATCTCCTCGAAACAGCGCCGGTTGAGGTCGAGGAAGTAGCCGTCCTCGGCCTGGAATATCTCGGCGCTCTGGTAGGCGTCGGTCTCCAGGATGTCCTGGTACGGCGGCAGGAACCGCATCGGTTCGACGAGGTTCTTGTCGGCCTGTGCCTCCGGCGAGCCGTACATGTACTCCAGGAACGCCTCCGCGCCACCGACGTTGTCCGACCCGCTGAGAACGGGCGTCCCGTCGATGAGCGCCCACCCACGGTCGATGGGGTCGGCGTCGCTCTGCATCGGGACGGGTGCGATGTTCGTGTTGAGCGCGACGTCGGTCGCGCCGGCGGCGTACGCCGGCCCGGCAAGCCACGCGTTGTTCATGATACACTGCCCGATGCGACCCGCGACCCAGTTCTCGATGGTCGACCCCCAGTTGAGGCTGGAGGGGTCCGGCGAGAACTCCGCGAGGTCCTGCATCACCGTCAGCGACTCCGTGACGTGCTGTTCGTCGAACCAAATCTCCGCGCCACCGTCCTCCGTGGCCTGGAAGACGCCGCCGCCGGAGTTGGCGAGGAAGTTGGCGAAGTCCGAGCCAGCCTTGCCGGCGGGTTGGGCCGCCGTGGCGAACCCGAGCGCCTGCGTCTCGTCGGACTCCGAGATAGCCCGTGCGTTCTCCAGCAGCTGGTCCCACGTCTCGGGGACCGACAGGCCGAGCATGTCGTAGATGTCTTGACGGTAGTTGAGCGTCCCGCCGAGGTACAGTCCGTGGGGCACCATCTGGACGCTGTCGGCCACGGTGACGGTACTCTTGAAGTACATCTCGCCGTTGGCCTCCTCGATGCGACTCACGAGGTCGCCGAGCGGCGCGGTCTGGTCCTGTGCGACGAGGTCCGCGACCTGCGTGATGGTCCCGAAGTACATCTCCGGCGGCGTCCCCGACTGCAACAGCGTCGTCAACCGCTGCTCGCCGGTCCCCTGCAACCCGACGTACTCCGCCGTGACGGTGTAGTCGGGGCTCACCTCCTCCTCGAAGCCGGGGATGATATCGTCCTGCCACTTCGCCTGCCACGCCTCGCTGGCGTAGTCGGTGAGCATGAGCACCTCGTTCGAGGTCGGTCCGTCGCCGGAGGACCCACCGTCGCTGTCGGTCCCACTGGAGCCACCACCTCCGCCCCCGCCGCCTCCGTCGGTCGTCTCCCCGTCGGTTCCCTCACCGCCACCGTCGCCCGCACACCCCGCGGTGGCCGCGACGATGCCGGCCCCGACTCCCTGTAACACCCGCCGTCGGTTGACTCGCTTCCAATCCATCTCCTACGTCGTATCGTGTTAACAACATACAAGTATTCCGGTGACTGAGACAACGATGGTTGCTATACTGCAGCCTCGTCCGACCATCGGTGTTATCGAGAGCGCTCGCTTCGGCCCGAGTAACTGTTAACCGACGCGACCGGTATCTCCGTGCAGTGACGGCGTCGTCTCACCCCAAGAGTCGAGTCGTGGAGGGAGAGCGGCCGTGACACCGGACGGGTCGGAGACCAGCGGCGTCCGGGAGGACGACGGCGACGGCACTCGGCGGTCGGACGCCGACGTGCAGTTTGAGCCACGCGAGATCCGGACCATCGCGCTCGCGGTCGTCGCGGGCGTGTTCTTCGGCGGCGTTGCGACGGGCGTCGCCTACCCGACGCTCCCGTTGCTCGACGACCTGCTCGGCATCAGCGCGGTCGTGCTCGGTGTCATCCTCTCGGCGAACCGCATCGCCCGCCTGTTCATGAACGCGCCGGCCGGGACGGTCGTCGACAGCGTCGGTGCACGCCGACCGATGATAGCGGGCCTGTTCGTCCAGGGGCTCGCTCCGTTCGGCTACGTCGCGGGGCTCTCGGTTCCGGCGGGGACGCTCGCCACGTTGCCGGGTGTCGGGCCCGTCTCGAACGCGGCGGCGGTCTTCCTGCTCGCGCGAACGATGTGGGGGTTCGGCAGCGCGTTCGTCTTCCTCGGTGCGTTCGCCACCATCACCCACGTCACGACGACGGGCAACCGTGGGCGGTGGCTCGGCTACATGCGCGGCGGCCAGTCGCTCGGCTTCCCGACGGGACTGGTCGTCGGGGGACTGATGGCCGACCTGCTGGGTATCGAGGAGGCGTTTTTGACCGCCGGTGTCCTCGCCGTGCTCGCCGGGTTCGTCGCGCTGGTCGTCCTCCCGGACGTGGCTCCCTCGACGGAAGGGCGGACACGTCTCCGGCAGTTGCCCGCGATGGTCCGCCGGGAGCCTCGCGTCCTCCCCATCGGCATCGGGAACATGACCATCCGGTTCACCTTCGGTGGGGTGCTGTTGGCGACGGTGGTGAAGTACGCCGCGGCGACCGGAGTCGAACTGGGCGTCCTCGACGCGGCCGGTATCAGCGGTGTGGTCCTGGGCGTCGGCGTCGTCACGTCGAGCGCCACGACGTTCCTCAGCGGTCGGGTCTCCGATAGCCTGTCGAACCGGGCGTACGTCCTCGTCCCGGCCTTTCTGGCGATGGGGACCGGACTCGCCGTGCTCGCCGCGGTGCCGACCCTCCTCGGCCTGTTCGGCGGGACCGCACTCATCGGGATGGGGACCGGTGGGGGCGGGCCGGCGCTCCTGGCGATTCTGGGCGACATCACCCCCGGCGAGGAGATCGGGCGCATGGGGAGCGTCTACAACATCATGGGCGACGTGGGACTGAGTCTCGGCCCGCTGCTCGCCGTCCCGATGGTCGACACCTGGTTCGGCTTCGAGGCGACGTACTGGCTCTGTGCCGGCGCGGTCGTCCTCACGCTGGTCGTCGCCGCCGGCCCGCTGGTGCGGTCCGGGACGGAACCCACGACCGGCGAGACGGGGGGACGCCCGTGACGTGGGCGACGACGACGGGAGTCGCCGCCGCGGGGACCGACGGTAAGCTTACACGTGTCGGTAACGGAACTGGATTATGAGCGAGAAGTCAGCCGAGCGGACCCACAGCGGTTCGGACGAGAGCGTCCGGAGTCGTGCCGGGGACCGCCTCGACTCGATGACCGGGATGGACCGTCCCGGCCGAACCAGGGAGAAGACCGACCGCGTGATGCGCTACGGGAAGTACGCGCTCGTCTCACTCGGGGTCGCCATCCTGTTCACGTTCTTCGGCGGCGTCCTCGGGCTGATTCCGTTCGTCGGCGGGCTGCTCGCCGGCATCACCGGTCTCGTCAGCGGCGTCGCGTGGTTGGCGTTTCTCGTCTTCGCCGTGCTGTTCGCCTACCCGCTGGTGAAGGCGATGCTGAGCTGAACCGGCCACGAGAGTGCGTCGGTCCGAGAACGGCAGACGGCGGTCGGAGACGGAACGCCCGGAGTCGCTACACCAACTCCGCTATCACTTCGGTGAGCGGCGTGACGAACACACCCCCGCTCTCGTCGAGTTCGACGAGGTCGGCAGCGACGAACGCCGGCAGGTGACAGCGGTACAGCGAGACGAGCGCCCGGTCGAACCGGTCGGCGTCGTCGCCCGTACTCGGGTGGTCGGTCTCCGCGGCGACGACCCGGTCGGTCAGGTCGTCGAGTTCGATGGTCCCCGTACAGGTCGCCAGCACGCGGAGGAGCGTGCGACGACGGGCGTCCTCGAAGACCCGCCCGAGCGTCTCGTCTGGCTGTCGGGGCGAATCGTCCGTGAACGGTGGGGTCGCGCTATGGATCGACATCTGTTTTCCCTTGACCGGCCCAACAACACACCGGGAGTTATGCGCCACACCTAATCACGTAGGTAACGTTCCAGTCGCTCATCCCTTCGAACGAACGAGTGCGACGCCGTGTGTCAGTTTCTCGTGGTCGCCCCGCTCGACCACTCGACGCGGACACCCACCGCTGCACGTCGACGGCACGAACGACCGTCGCTAGAGACAGGGGAGCGGCGTCGAAGACGGTCGACGAACCGGCCATGGAGGAGTCGAGGCGCGGCCGTCGCTGCTCGCCGAAGTGGACCGAAGCGGGGCGGAATGGGGCGGGACGACTGCCGAGGTGACGGGAGGACGGCGACGACCCGAGAGACGGTCGGTCAGTTCCGGAACTGGCTCTGGACTGCGGCGACCGCCTGCCGTAACACGGCGGTCGGCCGACGGGAGGACTCGGCCGGACCGACCGGGCCGACCTGTTCGTCGGCGTCGGCGGGGTCGGGCGCGGCCTCCGTCCCGGTGTCGACGGACGGCGCGGGCGTGGACTCCGCTACGGTGTCGCTCGACGCCGACTCCTCACCGTCGTCGAGCATCGCCGCGACGACGGCGTCGTAGAGCGCCCCCGTCGTGAACGTCCGGCCGTCGTGGTCGGCCAGACCGTAGGTCCCGCGTCGCGCGAGCGCCTCCCGTACGGACGCCTCGTCGGTCGGGTCGAACGCCGAGGAGAGCGCGTGCTCGCCGGCGAACGTCCGCGTCGAGACGCGGACGTGGTCGCCCGCCCTCGTCACGGTCGGGCGCTCGTTACGTAGCGCCTCTACAGCGAGTGTGTCGGCCAACTCGTGTTTCCCTGCCGCCCGTAGCTCTCGGAGTCGCTGAGTCACTGCCATGACGACAGATACGACCCAGAGATAGTTCAGGCTTTGGGGTTATCTGGGTAGCCGACACGTGTGCGCCCGTGCCGCATGGTACGGCGTCACCCGGAACCGCTCAACGGCCACACGACGTGCTCTCGAAGCTCGAAACGGGAGTTCGACCGGCGAGGTTCGGACGTGACCTGTCGGGTTTCGGATAGCTATTCGTGGCGAGGGCTTAAGCCCTTCAACTGTTCATTACAGAATGAAATGGACTACTCCACCCGACAGCGTGAGCGCGCGCCCGAGAGCGAGGCTGGGGAGCAATCGAAGGGCACAGAGGGGGAGCGGGTGTGCGACGAGTGTGAGTCGGGCCGACTCGTCAAGAGCGACGACGGCCGCGAACTCGTCTGTGACGAGTGTGGACTCATCGTCGAGGAGACGAACATCGACCCCGGCCCGGAGTGGCGGGCGTTCAACCACTCCGAGCGCCAGAGCAAGTCGCGCGTGGGCGCTCCCACGACGCAGACGATGCACGACAAGGGACTGACCACCCAGATCGACTGGAAGAACAAGGACGCCTACGGGCGCTCGCTCTCCTCGGAGAAGCGCAGTCAGATGCACCGGCTTCGAAAGTGGCAGGAGCGTATCCGCACGAAAGACGCCGGCGAACGGAACCTCCAGTTCGCACTCTCCGAGATCGACCGGATGGCCAGCGCACTGGGCGTCCCACAGTCCGTCCGAGAGGTGGCGTCGGTCATCTACCGGCGCGCGCTGAGCGAGGACCTCATCCGTGGCCGCTCCATCGAGGGCGTCGCCACGAGCGCACTCTACGCCGCCTGCCGCAAGGAGGGTATCCCGCGCTCGCTCGAGGAGATCACCGAGGTCTCGCGGGTCGAGCGCAAGGAGATCGGTCGCACCTACCGCTACATCTCCCAGAGCCTGAGTCTGGAGATGGAGCCGGTCGACCCCAAGAAGTACGTCCCGCGGTTCTGCTCGGAACTCGAACTGAGCGAGGAGGTCGAGGCGAAGGCCAACGAGATCATCAACGTCACCACGGAGAAGGGTCTGCTGTCGGGGAAGTCCCCGACGGGCTACGCCGCCGCGGCCATCTACGCCGCCTCGCTGCTCTGTAACGAGAAGAAGACCCAGCGCGAGGTCGCAGACGTCGCGCAGGTCACCGAGGTCACCATCCGCAACCGCTATCAAGAACAGATCGAAGCCATGGGCATCTGAGCGGGGCGCACGCTCCACCCGCCGTCGACGGATAGCTCCGCTCGAACCGATTACGACTCCTCTCGATTCCACCTGCCGAGCCGTCGCCACTCCTCCTGTGGGCGACAGAGCGCACGGTAGAACGACCGGAGGTGGAACGGCTGCCACGCCTCGTCGCCGAACGCGAGGTCGTGGTCCGCGAGCGCCGCCCCGTAGTTCTCCGCGAGCAGTCGCGTCTGGTGTGCGGCGGTCAGGAGCGGCACGTAGCTGTTCGAGGCGCGAGCGACGTCGAGCGCGTACTCGGTGTCTTTCGCCCACGAGGACGTCCGGAGTCGCGGACGCGCTCCACTCTCGTCGACTCGGACCCTCCGGCCTTCGGTCTCGCCCTCGTCGGTCTCGACCGCTCGCTCGAACCCCCGGTTCGTCGAGTACGGCGGGTCGACGTACACGGACGGGACGTCCCACTCCAGCAGGTCGACGACCCGCTCCGGGTCGACACCGTTCTGCGAGAGGAACGTACAGACCTCGGCGGCCATCGCCGCTCGGATCGACGCCCGGAGGACGACCCCGAGTTTGACGACGTGACCGTTCCCGACACCCCCGAAGAACTCGTGGGTGTGACCGAGCGCGTCGAAAATCGGGGTGAGACGCTGGTAAGTCTCACGTTCGCCACCGACGAACAAGGTGTAGGCAGGTTCGTCGCCGTCGGTCGGGCCGGGACCGTGGCGAGTCAGCCCGCAGTCGACGTAGCCCACCTCACGGTCACGGCATCGACCGTGGTAGTGGACGTCCACGTCCGGCGTCGTCGTGCCGGTGTCGACGACCGTCTGCCCGGCGTCGAGCGAGTCGAGAACTCCGTCGTCGCCCTCCATCACCGCCTCGACGGCCTCGCGGGTCGGCAGCGCGAGCAGCACGACGTTCGAGCGTGCCGTCGCGTCCGCGGGGTGTTCGGCGGCCCGTGCGCCGCGGTCGACCGCGTCCGCGACCGCCTCCGCATCCACGTCCGAGACCACGACGTCGTAGCCCGCGCGGACGAGTTTCGTGACGAACCACTGCCCGACGCGTCCAGCGCCGACGAGGCCGACGGTGTCGATAGCGTCGTACGTACCGTTCTCCGTGGCGGGTGTCATCCTTCGACGGACCCTGCGGCGGGACCACGCTAAGAGATTGGCATCGGCACGGCGAGCAGGCTGTTACGCCGACCCACTCGGGCGTCGACGTAGCCCGCCGGTCGGTCGAAGCGGGGTCACTCCAGTCCCAGTCCCTCGCTCATCGAGTTACCGGGCTTCGGGACGCCCTTCGCCGTCACCGTCTCGCCGGTCACGAACGAGGCGGCGGGGCTGACGAGGAACTGGACGAGGTCCGCGATCTCCTCCCCGTGCCCGATACGGCGGTCGACCTCCTCGCGCTCGGGCATCTGCTCGCTGTCGATACCCAGCGTCTCGGCGACGCCCGGCGTCTGAATCAGACCGGGGGCGACGCAGTTGACGCGAATCCCGTGTGGTGCCCACTCGACGGCGAGCGTCTCGGTCAGACGGATGATGGCGGCCTTCGCCGCGCCGTAGTGGCTCTCGCCGGGCGCGGCGTGCTGGCCGTTGACCGACGAGAGGTTGACGATGCTCCCGCCGCCGTTCTCGCGCATCACTTCGCCGGCGACCTGCGTGCAGTGGACGGTGCCGTTGAGGTTGAGGTCGACGATGGCGTTCCAGCCGTTCGGCGAGATGTCCTCGAAGGGGGCGACGAACTCCCCGCCCGCGTTGTTGACGAGGACGTCGACCCCACCGAACTCCGCGACGGTCGCGTCGACGAGCGCGTCGACCTGCTCGCGTTCGCGGACGTTGCACTCGACGGCGAGCGCGGTTCCCTCGCACTCGTCGTCGATGGCCTCCGCGACGGGGTCGACGCGCTCTTGCGCACGCGAGCAGATGACGACGTTCGCGCCACTGGCGGCGAGCGTCTCGGCGATGGCCTTCCCGATACCCTGACTCGCACCCGTGACGATGGCGGTCCGTCCGGCGACGCCGTAGTCCGGTTCGTGCATGGCAGAGACGGGTGCCAGCGGGTCATAATCGTACCGGCGAGGGGGCGGACTCGACCGCGTGCTTCGGACCTGGTTACAGTATAGGTGGCTCGTAATAATACGTCGCCGAAGCGTCGACGACGAGTATGACTGGTACAGGGCCGGAGTCGTGGACCCCGGACGACCTCTCGAAGGAGCAGGCGCTCACGCTCATGTCCCGACCGCGGCGACGACACGTCGTCCACGCGCTGCTCGAAGCCGACGACGGGGCGCTCACCCGTGAAGAACTGGTGAACATCCTCGCCGCCGGACGGCAGGCGACACATCCCTCCGACATCGAGGACGACCGACTTCGGACCATCGACACGTCGCTGGTCCATCTCCACCTCCCGAAACTCGACAACCACGACGTCGTCGAGTACGACCGCGACTCGGGGCACGTCGAACTGTCCGAGACCGCGAGCGACGTGCTGCCGCTGCTTCAGTTCGCGGACGACCCCGAGTGAACGCGAGGGCCGCGTGGTCCCGTCGGTCGCGCACCGGAACGGGAGCCATCGAGGAGGGAGGTACGTCGAGAGCTACTCCAGCAGCACCGAGAAGCCCCAGGAGTGCTCGGTGGCGGCGTCCCCGGTCGCCCCGTCGTCGGCCGGGCCGGTCCGGAACGTCGTCTCGAAACGGTACTCGCCGACCGGAAGACAGGCGTCCTCGCCGGGCAGGGCGTAGACGTCGAGTTCCCGTGTGGCGGTCTCGCCGGGGTCGAGCGTTCGAGTCCGGTACTCCATGGTGACGGCGACGGGGTCCGCGAGTCGCCAGCAGCCGGCTTCGGCGGGGTACTCGCCCTCTGGAGGGAGCAAGACGAGGGAGCCGGCCGTGTCCGAGACGTACGCGAAGACGACCGCTCGGCCCTCACCGACCGCGAGCGTCTCGTCGGTCGTGTTGGTGACCGAGACGCGCAGTCCGGGCGGCGCGTCCTCGGTCGCGGCGTCGGTGACGACCTCGACGGCGTGTTCGACGGCCGCGTCGACCGTGTCGGTGTCGACGACGGTGACGCCGGGACCGCCCGTCCCGCGGAGTCGGGTGCCACCAGCGTCGTCGGTCGCGTTGCCGCCCGGCAGGTCGTCGGTCGTGTTCCCCGACGGGGTCGGCGTGGGAGTCGGGTCGGTGGTGTCGGCCCCCGACTCGTCGTCGGCCGGGTCGGCGGTGCCGAGACAGCCGGCGAGCGGGAGGGTGGCGAGCGCGCAGTACGTCAGCAGGGACCGTCGTGTCGTCATCACCCGACGTTCGACGCCTCGGAGGATAACCACGCCGGAGCATCAAACGTCGCTTTGGGCCATCCGAGCGACTCGGGAGAGGCCGACCGGCCGGACACCGCGACGACCGAGCGACGTCTACCCGATGTGCGCGGCTCGGCGAGGAACGGAGGTACGATAGGGGTGGTGGCGTCGACCGGGGTGACAGGCCCGGCCGCCACCGATACGACAGGAGCGACGTGGAGTCGGTGACACTGACAACCCACGTCGTCCGGTTCGACACCCCACAGCCGGTTAGTTACCGACCGACTGACCGACGTTCGGCGGTCGCTACCGCTCGCCGAGCGTCCCGTTAAGACCACGCGTCCCCTTCGGGACGGTATGAACCGAGTGCTGGCGACGGGTGGTGCGGTCGGTGGGGTCCTCGCGGCGGTCGGCGCGTGGAACCTCTACCAGCGAGCGACGACCGAGACGGTCCCGTACACCGTGGTCGAGACCATCGGCGACGTGGAGGTCAGGCAGTATCCGGAGACGGCGCTCGTCGAGACGACCGCTCACTCGGAGAGCGCGGCGTTCCGTCGCCTCTTCCGGTACATCGCGGGCGACAACGAGAGCGCGGCGGACGTGGCGATGACCGCACCCGTCGAGGTCGACGGCGGGGGAACGGAGCGGTCGGTAGCGACGACCACACCGGTCGAGGTGGAGAAGGACGACCGTGGAGAGTCGGTGGCGATGACCGCACCCGTCGAGACGGCCGAACGAGACGAGGGGGTCCGGATGGGGTTCTACCTCCCCGCGACGTACGACGTCGACACCGCACCCCGGCCGACCGATAGTCGCGTGGACCTGAGCGCCGTCCCCGAGCGGACGCTCGCGGTCCTCCGGTTCTCGTGGTGGGCGACGGACGGCCGGGTCGCCCGTCGGATGGACGAACTGCTCGACACGCTCGACGACGCGGACGTGTCGGTCACCGGCGACCCCTTCTTCATGGGCTACGACGCGCCGTGGTCGGTCCCGTTCGTCCGCCGGAACGAGGTGGCCGTCGAACTCGCCGCCGACGCCGGGACCTGAGGACCCCCCGTCGGGTCACTCCGGGGCGTACTCGATGCACCCGCGCAGTTCCGCGCTCAGCATCTCGGCCTCGTAGCTCAGTAGGTGGCGGTCGTCTTCGGTCATCGCGCCGCTGGCGGCGACGTTCTCGATGGCGGTGAGCAGGTCCCGTTCGAGGGTGGCGACGTCGGCTTGGGTCGGGTCGTTGTCTGACTGCATACACGGGTCGAGTCGCGCCGACCGTATGGGTCGTGCCCATACAGGCGTTGAAGCACCGGCGAGGCGAGGCTACAGTGATAGCGGCCGCGACCGAGACACTCACCGACGGCGACGTGTCCGACCGCGGTGACCCGTCGCCGCCCCGAACGGCCACGACCGTCCCGACCCGCGAGCGGGCGTGCTCGGTCCGGCCGTGGTGCATCCGGTGTGACGCCGGACACGTCCACGAGCGAGCGGTTTTGTAGGGACGCGTTGTACGACGGGTATGAGAACATCGGACGGTGTGACACGTCGGTGGGGGCAGCGTCGGCGGTCCGTCGGGACCGTCGCTCGGGGGGATGCCCCGGCGGCGCTCCGGAGGGGACGATGAGCCGTCGCGTTCGGTTCACGCAGTCGACGGTGTTCCTGTGGGCACTACTGCTCGTGTTCGGCGGCGTCACGGCGCTCCTTTTCCTCCCGTTCTCCCAGTACGTCCTGCTGGCGGGGCTGCTGGGCTACGTCCTCTTTCCGTTCTCGCGGCGACTCGCCGCGCTGGTCGGGCGAACGCTCGGCGCGGGCATCACCGTCGTCCTCGCGCTGGTGTCGGTCGTCGCCCCCTTCGCGTTCGTGTTCGTCGTCGCGCTGGCGCAGGCACAGTCGCTGGTCAGCGGGCTCACCCGGTCGTCGGTGGTCGACACCAGCGACGCGGTGCTGGACCGACTGGGCGTGGAGATGGGGACGATGGAGCTCGTCGACCTCCTCACGGAGGCGGTCCAGACCGGGTCACAGGGGTTGCTCGGGAACGTCTACACGCTCGTCGGTCAGACGACCCACCTCCTCATCGGCACCGTCGTCTTCCTGTTCGTCTTCTACTACCTGCTCCGTGACGGCGACCGACTGGTCGCGTGGGTCCGGGACGTGACACCGCTCTCGCGGGCCGAGACCGACGACCTCATCGAACGGTTCGACCGCCTGCTGTGGGCCTCGCTGGTCGGCACCGTCGTCGTCGCGGCCGTGCAGGCGGTGTTGACGGGTATCGCGTTCAACCTCCTCGGGTTCACCAACGCCGTGTTCTGGACGCTCGTGACGTTCCTCCTCTCGCTGCTCCCCGTCATCGGGGCGTCGGTCGTCTGGATTCCCGCGAGCGCCTACCTCCTCTTCGTCGGTCGAATCGCGGACGCCGTCGTCCTCCTCGTCGTCGGCACGTTCGTCATCAGCGGGTCCGACAACGTCATCCGCCCGTTCGTCGTCCACCGTGGTGCACAGCTCAACACGGGCCTCGTCGTCGTCGGCATCTTCGGCGGCCTCGCGCTGTTCGGGTTCCTGGGGCTGTTCGTGGGACCGGTCGTCGTCGGCCTGGCGAAACACCTCGTCGAGGTGCTGGCCGACCGCCACGGCGTCAACGGCGACGAGGCGTGAGCCGTCACTCGCCGGGCCGGACGGCGACGGGCCGGACGCGACCGAACGGCGACCGCTCAGTTCAGCGACTCGACCGGGTCGGTGAGGTCCTCGGGGGCGTCGACCGGCCCGTTGACGAACAGGCCGTGTGCGATGATGACGACGGCGAGCAGACCCGCGACGGTGACGGCCGTCGTCGTCGCAACGGCCGTGAACTGCCCGACGAGCGCCCCGGCTACCATGCTACAGAACACGCCCAGCAACACGAGGTCGTAGTACTGCCACGTGTAGGTCACGGCCGCCGTTCGGACGCCACTCGGGAAAAGCCACCGCTGACGGCAGTCAGCCGACGGTACTGCGAACCCGACGGTACCACCGCGTCACGCCGGCGACACCGGGGAACCCGTCGACCGCCCAGAGCACGGCGGTGAGCACGCCGACGAGGAGTCCGAACAGGACCCACGGGGTGAGCGCGAACTCGCCGACGAGCGGCCCCAGCCCCTCGTCGTCGTACTCGACGGCCGGGAGCACCGGCCACAGGAGGAACGTCAGCCGACCGAACGCCCCGGCCGAGAGGTCGACGAGGCTGTCACCGAGCAGGTGCGAGGCGTACCCCAGCGCGAACGCGCTTCCGGCCTCCGAGTGCTCGCGGCTGGCGAGCACCCACCAGACCAGTGCGACGACGAGCGTTCCGAAGAGCGCGGAGTGGGCGAGCGACCGGCCGCTCGGGAGGACGGTCAGCCACCACGCCAGCGGTTTGTCGACGACGTCGGGGAACTGCGTCCCGAACGCGAGGGCGAGCGCCGCGGCGTCGGTCGGCGGCCCACGACCGGTCGCACGCCGCGACAGCGAGTACAACAGATAGCCGAAGCCGAGATGTCCCCAGGGCCACACGGTCGAACCGAAGACCGGACGCTGTATCAGCGTTCGCATCGGCCGAGCGTGAGTCCGGACGGACGCTCGGTGTGGCCCGTCGACGGCGCTCAGGACGCCTCGACGGAGATCCAGAAGTGAATCTCCTCGTCGGCGTTCTCCAGCGTCGGTGTCGCGGGCGGGTCGCCCTCGTACAGGAGGAACGCGAGGCGGAGTCGGTCGCCGGTCGTCGGCGGCGTCACGTCGTACTCCCGTTCCCACTGGCGGCCGTCGTCGAGGGTGACCGCGAAGCGGTCGAGTTCGGTGCTGGCCGTGACCGACGGCCGACCGTCCGACTCGTCGACCTGCTGGAGTTGGACCACCACCGTGTAGCGCGTGGACTCGCCCTCCTGGTTGCCGATGCCGAGCCAGAGCGACCGCGACTCGCCCTCGACGAACGACCGTGGGTAGTCGGCGGCGACGGGGGCACCCGAGTCGGTCTCGGTGAACGCGTAGAACTCGGTGTACGCCTCCCCGCGAATCGGCATCGCAACCGCGTACACCGAGGCGCTCAGTGCGACCACGACGGCGAGTGCGACGAGCACGGCGAGTGCCGTGTCGGCCGACGACCCGCCGCTCACTCGAGTGCGGACCCACGGGCCGGGCGCGACGCTGAACCGGTCGTCGCGCGGGACCCGCCGCCGCCGGACCGCCGCGGCGACGACGCCGACGAGGAGATAGCCGTACATCGTCGTCACGAACGTCCCACGAGTGAGGCCGAGCGGCGTGTAGGTGAGTGCGAAACCGACCAGCGCGGCGACGACGAGACTCCCGACGAGCGTCAGCGTGACGCGTTCGAGGCCGTCGACTCGGTCACCGGGTCGGTCGGCCGCCGGGTCGGCCGCCGGTGGCGACCCACGGGGGAACAGTACGGCCACGAGGACGTAGCCCGGCAGGACGACGACGAACACGAGCGAGAGGACGATACCCGGTGGCGTCCCCAGCGCGTCGAACGGTGACACCGCGAGCGCGAACAGCGCGGCGACAGTCGCCACGGCGAGCAGGTCGACGTAGTCGGCGAGCGCGCTCACGGACCGTTCCCCGTCACGTCTGGATGGTGTACAGCGAGGCGTAGCGCCCCTCGTTCTCCAGTAGCTGTTCGTGGGTCCCCGCTTCGACGACGTGGCCGTCCTCCATCGTGTAGATGCGGTCGGCGTTCGTCACCGTCGAGAGGCGGTGGGCGATGACGATGAGCGCGACGTCCCGCTCCATCTCCTCGATGCCACGGTGGACGTGGCGTTCGAGCGCCGTGTCGAGGTCGCTCGTCGCCTCGTCGAAGACGAGCACGTCGGCGTCGGCGAGCAACGCCCGTGCGATGGCGATACGCTGGCGCTGCCCGCCCGACAGTCTGACCCCGTCGTCGCCGAGTACCGTGTCGTAGCCACGCGGCAGGCCGTCGAGGAACTCGTCGACCTGCGCGATACGACACGCCTGGTCGACCTCGGCGTCGCTCGCGTCGCGGTTCCCGACGGTCACGTTGTACCGGAGCGTGTCGTTGAAGATGTAGGGGTTCTGCCGGACGACCGACACCCGCGAGCGCCACTGCCCGATCTCCGCCGCCTCGATGGGAACGTCGTCGGCGTATATCGCGCCGCGGTCGGGGTCGTACATCCGGGTCAACAGCGCGACGACGGTCGACTTCCCGGCCCCCGAGGGGCCGACGAACGCGACGAACTCCCCGCGGTCGACGGCGAACGAGAGGCCGTCGACGACCGGGTCGTCGGGGTCGTAGGCGAAGCCGACGTCGTCGAACCGGACGCCCCGGACGCGGGTCGGTAGCTGACGGGTCGCGGGGTTCGGTTCGGCGTGCGCGGCGAGCGAGGCGATGGTGCGCCGGGTCCGGACGAGGTGGGGGAGGTTACCCTCCAGCGAGTAGACGTGGTTGTTGAGGTAGCTGAGCTTCGGTCCCAGCCGGAACATCGCAAAGAGGAACACGCCGAGTGCGCCCAGGGACATCGAGGCGAAGGTCACCGCGAAGTAGATGAGGACGAACACCGTGACCGCGACGACGAGTTCGTAGAGTCGGTCGACGGCCGTCTCGTTCCGACGGAGCGTCACCGTCGAGGAGACGAACGTGTCGACCGCTCCCCCGAAGTTCCGGGAGAGTTCGTCGGTCATCCCGAACAGTTTGACGTCGCGGATGCCCTGTGTTCCCGCCTGGACGATCTCCTGGATGCGCTCGTTGGCGGCCGCGACGCGGTCGCCCACGTCGTAGCCGGATTCGAGCACGCCACGGATGAGGAAGACGAGACCGCCGAGGAACACCGCCATCCCGACGGTCAACACCGGCGCGAGGTAGACGGCGATGGCGAGATACATGAGACAGAGCACGGACTGTTCGAACACGTAGATGGCTTGCCGGAGCGACTTCGCGGCGTAGGAGGCCTCCGTGACGATCTTGTTGAGGATCTTGTCCGAGCCGTTACGGTCGAAGTACGCGATGCGGGCGTCGAGGGCGTTCTCGAACAGTTCCGACTGGAGGTGTCGGATGTAGTCGGCCTCCAGTGACGCCCCCATCCACCCGACGACGAAACTGGTCGTGTACCGGACGATCATCACCAGCACCACCCCGACGACGATGGACTCCAGCGTCAGCGCCACGCCGAAGAAGCCGTACACCTCCGAGAACGCGCTCATCACGCCCGTCGGGTCCTCGCTCGGCGTCCCACCCGACTGGACCTGTTCGACGATAGGGACGATGAAGCTCAGTCCGAGCCCCTCGAGCACCGCCGCGACGACGCTGAGGAACATGACGACCCCGGTCAACACCGGTCGATAGGCCAACGAGGCCCTGAGGGCACGAAACTTCTCTTCGGTCGTGACCTCCCTGTGCTCGACGTCGTCGCTCATGTCGGCACCGCCGCCGGTGTCGGACGCGGGACGGACCGCGTGGCGAACGCAGTCACGGTCGCGCCGACCGGTCGACGATACCTTTCAACTGGCTGACTTTCCATCTTCGAGTAGCTCTGTTGGTCAGAGACGCACATATATATTGTGTCGGCAACAGGTCAATCGGTCGTCTTTTCTGTCGCGTTCCGAGACCGTCGTCCGGACGGCTCTTACACGGAGTCGGTCCGGTCTCCGGGGACGACCGGGTCGCCGCCGCTCATCTTCCCGACGATGGTGTCGAACGGTTCGTTGCCGGGCGTGAGTTCGTCGTGGGCGACCGGGTGGTACTGGTACTGCTGGCGCTTCATGTCGACGGAGACGTACGGGAACGGGAAACACTGGTGGACCAGCGCGTAGTAGGCGAACCGGCGCGCTCTCGCCCGTTGCTCCTCGGTCAGCGTCAGGTCCTCTAGCGCGTGCAGTCGTTCGACGTAGGCCGCGGGCGAGTCCGGGTCGACCGTGAAGCCGTAGCCGCGGTAGCAGGCCTCGCCGGCGACGACGACCGGAAGCCCCGTGTACGCCATCTCGATGCCGACCGTCGTCGTGTAGGTCAGTCCGACGTCGATGTCGCGCATGAGCTGGTAGGTGTTGACCGCGGTGTCGGGAGGCAGGAGGTGGACGTTCGAGGGGAGCTCCCCGTACCGACGTCGAATCCACGTCGTCACGTCCTCGTTCGTCCCGATGTCCAGTTCCGCGGGGTGGGTCTTGATGACGAGCGTCCGGTCGTCGTGCTCGAGGAAGTCGTCGACGGTGGCGGCCACCCAGTCGAAGACGTCGTCGAACGCGACGTCGTCGGGCCCGACCTGGAGCGACGCGTCCCAGACGAGGTTCGTGAACATCCCGGCCACGGCGTGGTCGGCGGGTGTCTCGACGCTCACGTCCGCCATCGACGAGAAGAGGAACGTCCCCTCGCCACCGCTCCGCTCGTCCATCGCCGCCGTCAGCGCGCGTTCCTGGTCCTCGTCGAGCGGTTCGGCGAGGAACGCCTCGACCACCGCGTCGTCGGAGAAGTACGGTTCGGTGTTCCGGTTGCCGGTGTTACCGAAGACGATGCTCCCGTCCTGGTACCCGACGTCGTGGGAGTACCCCGATACCCCGTAGGCGTCGGCCACCGACAGCGGGACGCCGCCGTGGACGTAGACCGTCTCGTTGGTGACGACCACGTCGAACAGGTCGTCCGCGAACAGCGAGTGGTAGACGTCGGCGAGCGTCGTCGCCGTCCGGAGGTAGCTGCCGAACACCGACCGGTCGACCGGGGTGTCGAGGTCGAGGTGGTGTTTCTTCAGGAACTTGCGCGCCGACGCCAGCGCGTACTGACCCACGGGGACCTTCCGGTAGGTGGCGTCGGGACGCAACGGGACCACCGGTGGTTCGTAGCCGTCGTCGAGCACCTCACCCAGCGACCACGTCTCCAGGCCGAACGCTGCGGGAATCTCGTGGCTGTCCATCCGGCAGAGCACCGGCGTCGTCGGACCGACTTCGCCGGCCATCTCGTAGAGGCAGTCCTCGAACTGACAGGTGTCACAGTCGCGCTTGCAGTCGAGCATCACCGGCCGGTAGCCACGAGTCCGGAACGCGTGAGCGAGGATACACGCCCGGTAGAGCACGCCGTCGAACGCCGGGAAGACGGGGAACAGGACGACACCCTTCGCCGCCCCCGAGTCCGGTTCGTAGCTCCGGATGCGCTCGTCGACCCCACCGAGGAAGTCGTACCGGGGCATCCCCACGACGCCGTCGAACAGTTCCAGCATCGGCCGACCCATCCCGAGTCGACTGGCCGCCTCGAACGACGCCCGTGGCAGTGTGTACAGAGGTTCCAACATCGTTATTGTCAACTAATATATCATAGTGGCTAATAAATCTACCAGCGAGCGTTCGGCGTCCGGCGTTCGCCGCTACCGCGTGAGTCGGAGTCTCTAGAACGTCGATGGGTTCAGCGAACGGCGGCCTCGTGTCGGGCGCGGAGTCGCTCGGCGTGGGCCTGCCACGTCCACCCCTGCTCGACCAGTCGCCGCCGGCCGGCGCGTCCCATCTCGGCGAGCAGCGTGCGGTCTCCCACCATATCGGTCAGTACGGCTTCGAGGGCGGCCTGGTCCCGGGGCGGAACCAGTCTCCCCGTCTCGCCGTCGACGACCTGTTCGGGGATGCCGCCGACGGTGGAGGCGAGCACCGCGGTGTCGCTCGCCATCGCCTCGTAGATCGCCGTCGGGCGGCCCTCGGCGTAACTCGGGAGGACCAGCAGGTCCGCGATTGCGAACAGTCGTCGGACCGCGATGGGGTCGAGTCGCCAGTAGACGTGGTGGTTGGCGAACCCGTGCTCGGCGACCGCTCGCTGGAGGTCCCACCGGAGTTCGCCGCCGTGGCCGACGAAGAGGAACTCGACTCGCTCGGGGTCCATCGACGAGAGTGTCTCCAGGAGTTCCCCGAGTCCCTTCCGTTCGGTGAAGTGCCCGACGTAGAGGACGACGGCCTTCTCCCGGGGAATGCCGAACTCCCGGCGGATGGCGTCGTCGTTGCCCACCGGGAACTTCTCGGGGTCCGCACCGAGGGCGGTCACCGTCGTCTCCACGCCCGGCGCGATGCGCTCGGCACGCCGGGCCAGCGCCTCGCTGACACAGAGCAGTTCGGTACAGCCGTCGAGCGTCTCGCGTATCCGCTCTTGGACGCCCTCGCTCGCCTCCGCGAACGTGTTCAACAGGACGCCGTGAGAGACGGCGAACAGCGGCACGTCGTGGCGCTGGCAGTACCGAAGCATCCCGTAGCCGTCGGGGTAGATGTCGCAGGCGTGGACCACGTCGGGCACGTCGAACGTCCGCTCGACGTATCGGGGGACGCGAGCGGCGAAGGAGTCGCCGGCGTGGGCGTAGAACAGACGTTTCGGGAGGAGGTAGGTGAACCGCGGGTGGTGAACCGAGTACGACCCCCACCGCGTGCTGGTCGGCAGGTGCCAGTAGTCGGAGTACGGCCCGACCGGCGGCGCGAACGGACGGGCGACGACGGCGTCGAGCGAGACGCCGCTACGGGCCAGCGACTCCAGCATCCGGTGGTTGAACAGCGAGACGTACGGGTCCACCGCGTCCGGGTGGTTCACCGCGCTCGCGAGGAGCCGATAGCTCATCGACACCGCCCCGACCGACGAACCCGACGCCACGACACCACGGTCATCGTCCCACACGTATGACAGAACCGAGAATAAGACTGCCGGGGCGACGCTGCCGGGACCGGCCGGCCGTGGCGGGGTCGAGCGACGGGCCGAGTGACGACGGTGGCGCGGTCACTCCTCCGGGGCCGGCGGGTCGACACCGGTGACCGACCGGTAGTACGCGTCGACGCCACGTGGCTTCGAGTAGTGGCGCTCGAACGCTCGCCGGGCGTTCTCGCCCTGGCGTTCGACCAGGTCCGAATCGGAGCGCCAGCGCTCGACGGCCTCCACGACGGCCTCGACGTCCCTCGGCGGGCACTGCTGGCCGGCGTCGTGGGTCCGGACGATACGCGCCTCGTCGGAGGCGTCGGGAGCGACGACGAGGACCGGTTCACCCACGGCCAGCGAGGTGTAGACCTTACACGACACCTCGGGCATGTCGTCGCGCTTGCTGACAACCGAGACGTCGCCGCTGGTCAGCGAGTACGGGAGCGCGTCCAGTGGCTGGTACGGCAGGAACCGAACCGTCCCCTCGTCGAGGCCGAGTCGGGCGGCGAGTTCGACGCACGAACGCTTCTCGGTTCCCTCGCCGATGACGAGGAACAGTACGTCCTCGTCTTCGAACGCCGCCGCCGCACGGACGAGCGTCCCCAGGTCGTGCATCACGCCGATGTTCCCCGAGTAGAGCACAACGAACGGGTCCACGAGACCGTGTCGGCGGCTGAACGGGTTGTCGGCTTTCGCCAGCGGGACCAGCACGTCCTCGTCCTCCCAGAGGTCGACGACGTCGAGTTTCGCCGCGTCGAAGCCCGGTCCGGCTTCCTCGACGACGAGGTCACGCAGCTGTGTCCCGATGGTGATGACGCCACGAGCGTCGCGGTAGACGCGCCGGTTGAGCGCGTACCAGAGGCGCGCAATGGGGTTGTCCTCCCCGATGTAGCCCGCCGTGACGAGCGTGTGCGGGTAGGGGTCATAGAGGATGTACGTGTACTCCCAGCCCCGAAGCTTGCAGACGGCCCAGACGACGGCCGTCAGGATGGGTGGGTTCGACACGAACAGTATCTCGCGGTCCTCGCCCGCGTCGTCGAGCAACAGGTGGACGAACGCCGCCAGCGCGAAGACGACCCAGTCGAACAGGTATCGGGCCGTCGTCGAGGTTCTGAGCAGCGGCACCCGGAGCCGTTCGACCGGTACCCCCTCGACCGTCGTTCGGCGTGGCTGGCGCTCGTGGTCGCCGCTGTGGTAGTGCGGTTGGGCGGTCAGCACGGAGAGGTCGAGGCCGCGTGCTCGCAGGCCCACCGCCACGTCGGTCATGTACTCGCCCGTCGAGGCGGTGTCGGGGCTGAAGAACTCCGTCACCAGCACGTACTCGCGGTCGAGTGCCGCCCCCTGGGGTGCGTCCAGCGTCTCGCGGACGGTGTTCGTCTCGGACCCCACGGACGTCACCGGCTGGTGAGACGCTGGGTCAGTTCCGCGCTCACCTGCTCTACGTCCTGCGTACTCGTGTACCAGTCGATGGTCCGGTCGAGGCCACGCTGGAGGTCGTACTCCGGGTCCCAGTCGATGAGCTCTCTCGCACGGGTCGTGTCGGCCGCGCGGTGTTCGACGCCGACGGGCTTGTCGGTCCGGTAGGCGACTTCGTCGGGTTCCCAGTCGAACCAGTCGAAGACGGCCTCGGCCACCTCGTTGATGGAGATGTACTCCTCGATACCCGCGTTGACCGGCGTCGCGTCGTCGATGCGCTCGGCGGCACGCCGCAGCGCCGTCGTGATGTCCTTGACGTAGGTGAAGTTCCGGGTCTGTGTCCCGTCGCCCCATATCTCGTAGGGGTCCTGTCGGGCGTACGCCTTGGCGACGAGCGCGATGATGGCGTGTGACTCGTTCTCGCGGGGGCCGTAGGCGGTGAAGATGCGGACGATGCTGGCGTCGATACCGTACTGTTCGTGGAACGCCGTCAGCGAGCGTTCGCCCATCAGTTTCGCCCAGCCGTACGTCTCGTCGGCGTAGGCCCCGCCACGGTCCTCGAAGCTGACCATGTCCTCCGAGAGGCGCTGGCGTTCCGTCTGGATGTCCGTCGGGTAGGTGCACGCGCTGGAGGCGTAGGTGATGTTCTCGACACCGTTGTTCGCGGCCGTCTCGAAGACGATGTTGTCGAGCGCCATGTTCGTCGCGCAGTTGGCGGGGTAGTTGGCGATGTACCCCCGGCCCCCGTGGTCGGCCGCGAGGTGGAACACCGTATCGACGTCCGTCGTCGCCCGGTCGGCGAACGCCCAGTGTTTGAGGTTCCCCTCGAACACCTCGACGTCGTCGATGACCGCCGCGAGGTTCTCACGCCGGCCGCTGGAGAAGTCGTCGGCGACCCGAACCGACGCCCCCGCCGCGACCAGGTCCTCGACCAGATGACTCCCGATGAACGATGCCCCGCCCGTAACCAACACTCGCTGTCCGGACCAGTCACTCATTTCCTGTGAGTACACCGACATACAAGTTAAAATAGGTTGTCACGAACGGTCCAGAAGCCTGAACGAGCAATCGTGAATCCAACTCGGGACGAGTCGCGTCGGCGCGAGACGTGTCGGCCGTAGTGGACGACGGGTCGTCCCTCGAACGGGGCCATCCACACCTCACTCGGGTGGCGTCGGGACCGTCCGTGTACCGACGAGTCGTTCGTAGAGTCGCTCGTGTGCGTCGACGAGCGTCTGGATGTCGAACCGACGTTCGACGTGGTCGTACGCCCGCGCGCCGGCTGCGGACAGGTCCTCGTCGGCGAGCGAGAGCATCGCGGCGGCGAGCCGTTCGGGTGACCGCGCCGGGACCAGCCGACCGACCCCGTCCGTGAGGACCTCCTCGACGCCCGGCACGCGAGTTCCGACGACCGGGAGTTCGGCCGCCATCGCCTCCAGCGCGGTGAGCGGGAGCCCCTCGAACAGCGACGGCATGACGTAGACGTCCGCGGCCGCGTAGTAGCCGTGGACGTCGTCGACCTTCCCGGTGACGTGGACCGACTCCGTCAGGTCGCGGGCGCGAACGAGTCGTTCGAGCGCCGCCTGCTCCGCACCGTGGCCGACGACGACCGCGCGAGCGTCCGGGCGCTCCCGGACCACCGACGACATCGCCTCGACGAGGTACTTCTGGCCTTTCTGTGGGTCGTACCGACCGACGTTGAGGAACGTCGGTCCTGCCCCGTCGTCGCCCGGCAGCGAGGGCGGGGTCGCCGACCGGACGGCGTCACGGAACCCCGCGACGTCGATGCCGTTGTAGACGACCGACCACGGGGGCCGGTCGAACACCGTCGCCTGGCTCTCACGGACCGCCTCCGAGACGGCGACCTCGTGGCTGTCGAGCGGGCGCGTGGCGCGTTCCAGCGTCGATATCGACCGGTAGTCCGCCGAGGCCAGGACGTTGTGGTGCGTCGAGACCACGGCGTCCACGCCGGCCGCACGCCCCGCCAGTCGAGCGACGACCATCGCGTGTGGGAGGTGCGCGTGCAGGACGTCGAGGTCGTAGCGAGCGATGGTCCGTCGCGCCCGGTTCAGCGCGCGGAGGTCGACGACGGAGCCGACCTCCAGGTTCACCGTCGTCGCCCCCGCCGCGCGGAAGTCGGCTTCGAGGTCGTCCGCGCCACCGAGTCGGAAGACCACGCGCTCACCCACGCCGTGTTCGAGTTGGCGCAACAGCATCGTCTCCGCGCCGCCACGACCGAACGTCCCGATGAGGTAGCCGACGTTCATCGTGACCGGGCCGTGTCGGCCTCACCGCCCCTCTCACCCTCGCCGGAGCCGCCGTCCGGCGTGACGAGCCAGACGGTGTAGCCGTCGTTCGTGTAGAGCTTGTCGGCCGTGAAATCCCCGTGGAGGCGGTCCAGCGTCGCCCGGTCGTAGACGACCAGTTCGTCGCGCAGGAACTCCCGCTGGACGAGTTGGTACTCCGTGTCGTACTCCTTGGTCACCAGATAGACGGACTCGTCGCCGACCGTCTCGCCGAGGGTGTCGTTCGACGGATAGCCGAAGAACTTCGGCACGGGCGAACCGGCCTCGCCGATACCGACGACGGTGGAGGGACTGTAGTCGACGGTCCGCTGTGTGTACATCAGCATCTTGTTGTCGTTGACGTGGTGCGAGACGGTCAGCCGGTCTCGAGTCTCGTGCTGATACAGCCAGGACGCGCCGTCGCGCTCCGAATACGTCATGTGATATCTCGTGTCGTACGAGTTCGCGGCCGCCACCGGGACGGCGGCGACGAGGAGGACGAGCGACACGACCAGTGCGACCCGGCGAGCACGTCCCCAGCGGTCGGAGTCGAGCGTCGGTCCACCGCTCGTCTCCCCGACCAGCAGCCAGTAGAGGAACAGTCCCGCGAGGAGCGTCGCCATGAGGATCATGTACCGGGAGTTCCGGATGGGGTCGAACGCGACGACGTAGGTGAACAGCGAGACGACGCTGATGACGACGCCGACGAGGAACTGCACGGCGATCCACACTTCGGCACTCGTCGCCTCGTCGCGCCAGAACCGGAGGGCGACGACCAGCCCCCCGAACCCGGCGAGCGCACAGACGAGGAAGATAGGGCCGTAGAGGTTGACGAACCCGTCTACGAGTTGGCCGAGGCTGCGGGTCTGCTCGACCCGGTCGGCACCGTACTCGTCGGCGACCGTACTTCCACCGGAGTCGGCGAACGCGAGGACTTCGACCAGCGACTCCGTGATGAACGTGAACTGTCCGAACCAGGCCACCCAGACGACGCCGATGAACACCAGCACGAGGAGGTGCGGGCCGACGGCCACGGGCCCGCCACGCACCACGCTGTACAGCCAGCGCGCGAACACGGCGACGAACAGCGCGACCACGACGTACAGCGCCGTGACGGGGTGAAACAGGACGACGAACGCCGACAGAGCGAGGGTGAACGCCAGCAGCGAGGCACGACGCGTCTCGACGTAGCCGAGGAACGTCCAGAAGAAGACGGGCACCAGCAGGAACGAGTAGATGGCCGGGAGGAACGAGTGGTGGAACTCGGTGTAGAACAGCGGGACCGCACAGGCGAGCGTGGCGACGGCGACGCCGTGGTCGTCGAACAGGCGGCGGCTGAAGAGGTAGATACCGACGATGTACAGCGGTGTGAACAGCGCCGAGAGGAACGTCGGGACGACACGGGTCGGCACGCCGAGGAGTTCGAGTTCCGCCATCAGGAGGTGACTGGCCGGGTAGTAGTCGATGGTCGAGAGGTGGCCCGACTCGACGACGACCGACGTGAAGCCGATGTGTGCCAGCACGTCCGCCGAGAACCGGCCGTACAACGCCCAGCCACGGAACAGCGGGAGCAACAGGAACACCGAGTAGAGGAGACAGACCAGCAACAGCGCGACCTTCCAGTAGCCGTCGCTGGTGACCGACGAGAGGGCGAACACGACCGTCGCCGCCCCCAACCCCGTGACGACGAGCGCCCAGAACGCCGTCGGGTACGCGCGGTAGATGGTCTCGTAGTCCGTCGCCGGCGGCGAGGAGGCAGCCCAGAGACTGACGGCGATGGTACAGAGGGCGACGAGAGCGAGGAGACCCACCTGCACCTGGCGATGGTATCCCAAATCGTGGCGAGGGAGATACCGAGAGGGATACATGTCAATCAAGATAATCATGATGTGACCTAAATGCTTCGCTCGTACATCCAGCGCTGAGGCCCGAAGCGTCGGATTCGTCGACTATTCGGACTGGCAGAGAGCGCCGGTGTCGGTCAGTCGAGGGCGTGCGTGAGTGCGTTCGCGTACCGCGTCGCACACTCGGCGATACCGTAGCGGGCCTCGAACGCCGCGCGATGGTCGCGGCCGATGGCCGTCCAGCGCTCCGGGTCGGCGACGACGTGCTCGGTCAGTGCGACCAGTTCCTCGAACGACCCGTCCGCACAGCCGACGGCCGCGCCGTCGAGGAACCGGCCGGGGTCGACCGTGAGACTGACGACCGGAGTGGCGGCCCGCCACGCCTCCAGGAAGGTGTTCGGGAACCCCTCCTGTGTCGACGTGTTGACGAGCGCGAGCGCGCGGTCGTACTGGTCGTACACCTCCTCGGGCGGGAGTCGGCCCAGGAACTCGACGTTGTCGAGGCGACGGGCCCTCGACGCGACCGCACGCGAGTACCGCTCGTCGGCCGAGTCGGGGCCGACGAGGACGAACGATGCCGCCGGGACGCGTTCGGCGAGGTCCAGAAACAGGTGCGGGCGTTTCTGTCCGGGGTCGAGTCGGCCGACGAACAGGAACGCCTCACGGGGCGACGACTCCGTCCCGCCGTCGAGGACCGGATAGCCGTTCGGGACGACCGTCGCGTCCACGGCGAACGACGCCCGGAGACGGCGCTGCTGGTGGGACGACTGGGCGATGACGTGGTCGGCATCACGCAGCATCGCGCCGAACACGCGGTCGGTCAGCCTGCCGACGGGCCCCGGCGACCGTTCGGCCTGCGAATCCACCGCGAGGTTGTACACCCAGCGTCGGCCGAGCAGTCTGGCGAACGTGTAGCAGGCCGTCGCCAGGAGTTCGTCCCCACGGACGACGTAGACGTCGGCGTCGGCCCGGCGCATCGCGTGGAACAGCGACCGGAGGTGACCGAGACGCCGTACCGGCGTCGCGCTCGCGGCCGGTCGATAGGCTCGGTGGAGCGTCACGCCGTCGGCCCGACTCGTCTCGGCCTGCCCGTAGTCACCGACGACGAAGTGGACGTCGAGGTCGGCGGCCAACTCCCGCCCGAGCAGGGAGAGCTGTCGTTCGGCACCGCCCGTCGAGACGCCCTCCGTCGGGACGAAGAACGTGTACGCCTCCAGCGAGACGAAACACACCCGGAAACGACTCACGTCGAGTCACCCCGCCGGCGTTCGACCCCTCGGCTCCAGCACGCGAGCGTCGACGTCGAACACGGTGGACACATCGGTAGCGTACCGACAGGTGACCGGAGTTCGGGATAAGTGTTTGGTGAGTTACTGGTCAGTGGCCGCGAGACAGGGCGGCGGTCGGGAGGCGGACGGTCGTCTCAGAGCTGTCTCACGTCGACCTGCCGGAAGCCGCTCCCGTCGTGGTAGCGAAGCGTCCCCTCGCGCCAGTCGTCGCCGTCGTGGTAGCGGACCGTCGAACCGGACGACCCGCCGCTCTCCTCGCCGTCGAACGGGTACGCGCCGAGGTCGGGAGAGCCGTCGCTGTCGACGGGGCCGACCGCCACCCCCGCACCGACGCAGGGACTGTCCGCCGTGAGTCGGAGGAAGTCGTCCGCACCCCGGTCGGTACTGACGAACTCCGGGTTCCCGATGTCGAGGTCCCAGGTGTTGGCCTCGGTGGTGTCGCTGCCGTCGGTGTCGGCCTGCCCGCCGTCGTCGTAGGAGATGCAGTTTCGGTAGACGTGAGTCGTCCCCGACCCGCCGTCCCACGCGGCGTAGCCGACGTCGCCGTTGTTGTAGGAGGTGCAGTTGTACACCCGAACCTGCCGGTTGGCCTCGTTGTTGTTGAAGCCGACGGCGGTGTTCTCGTAGGCGACGCTGCGGAGGACGGTGTTGTCCCCGGACTCGCCGCCGCCGAGTTTGTAGCCGTTGCCGTCGCCGCCGCGCTTGCCGTTGTCGTAGGCGACACAGCCCTCGATGCGACAGCCGACGGACTCCCAGAGGTCGAACCCGTCGTCGGCGTTGTTGTACGAGACGGTGTTGCGGACGACGTTGTTGCGAGTCCCGGCGAACTGGACGCCGTCGGAGTCCCCGCCGGTGCCGTCGGGGTTGAAGTTGTCGTGCGACGCCGAGTCGACGACAACGTTGTCGTTCGCACCCTCCAGCCCCAGGATGCCGGGGAGAAAGCAGTACGAGACGTCGACGTTCTCCAGTCGGTTGTGGTGTGCCCCGGAGTTCTCCAGGACGATACCGCCGTACGGGCTGTTCTGGACGGCGAGGTCCTTGATGGTCCAGTACGACGACCCGACGCGAATCGCGCCGTCGTCGTACGAGTTCCACCCGCCACCGGACTGCCCGCCGAAGTCGACGACCGCACGCTCTCCGGGGTGGCCCGTGAGCGTGATACGGTCGCCCGCCGACCCGTTCGCGCCGTAGAGTTTGACGGTCCCGCTCGGTCGGTGGACGCCGCCGCGCAGGGAGATGGTGTCGCCGGCACCGACGCGGCCGACGGCCTCGTCGACGGTGGCGAACGGGTCGCTCTTCGAACCCGAGTTCCCGTCGCTGCCGTCGGTCGAAACGTAGTAGGTCGTCATCGGTGGTTAGCTCGTGTCGATCCAGACGTCGCCTTCCGAACCGTTCGGTTCCGAGGACTGGACGAAGATGCGCCCCTCGATGCCGCCCATCGTGGCGAAGAACTGCCACTGTGAGCCGTCACCGAGGTAGACGTTCTTCGTGTCCGTTGCGAGGAACTTCGAGCCACGCTTGGGCTCGTAGTTCCCCTTGTTCGTGTCCCGGTCACGGATTTCGACGTCCGTGTCGAGTGCTTCGAAGTTCCCGTTGAGGGGGACGTCCCAGTTCGTCGCGCCGCGCTGTGGTGTATCGTAGCTGTGGTTCTGCGTCATTGGTGTCTGTGTCGTTGATCGGTGTCCGTGTCGTTCAGAGTTCGATACGTGTGTTCAGCCGCCGTACCCCAGGTCGCCGTAGCCCTGGTCGCCGTAGTCGTCCGGCGTCTCGGTGGGTGTCTCCGTCGGCGTCTCGGTGGGTGTCTCCGTCGGCGTCTCGGTGGGTGTCTCCGTCGGCGTCTCCTTCGGCGGGTCGGTCCGGTCGACCTGCTCGAAGCGGACCCAGTCGACGTTGAATCGCTCGCCGACGGTTTCCAGACGCAGGACCCGCTCGTCGCCAGCGTCGAGCGGGACGTCCGGGAGCGTCACCGTCCGGAAGTTCATCCAGCCGCCCGTGTCGGGGACGGCGACGGCACCGAGGCCCGTGCCGTCCATCGAGAGGCGTAGCCGGTCGCCGCCCTCCGGGGCCGCCAGTCGGACGGTGACGTCGTAGCTACCGGCGTCGACCGTCGTCGTGTACTCCAGCCACTCGCCGTCCGCTATCCAGCCGACGTTGTAGCCGCCGTTGCCGTCCTCGATGGCCTGGATGTCGACGCTGCTGTCCGGACGGTACTTCCCGCCCGCGTTCTCGTCGGTCGCGTCGGCGTAGGCGACGCCCTCGCCGCCGCGGTCGAAGTCCTCAGCCTGTACCGTACCCGGAATCGTCGCCGGCGTCCCACCGTACGGTTCCTGACTCGGGTCGGGAGTCGGGGTGGGCGTCTCGGTGGGTGTCTCTGTCGGCGTCTCGGTCGGCGTGGGAGTCTCAGTGGGTGTCTCCGTCGGTGGGGGTGACCCCGACTCGGACGGGATGAACTCGATCCAGTTGACGTTGAAGTCGTCGGCGTTCGCTTCGAGACGGAGCACGCTCTGGCGGGAACCCGTGATTTCGACGCCGGGAATCGTCACCGTCTGGAAGTTCATCCACTCCCCGCTCTCGGGAAGCGGCACTTCGGCGAGGCGCTGTCCGTCGAGTGCGACCAGCAGCGACCCCTCGCCGCTGGGCGAGTTGACCCGCGCGTTGATGTCGTAGGTGCCGTCGGTGACGGCGACGGTGTACTCCAGCCACTCGCCGGTTCGCATCCAGCCGACGTTGTACCCCCCGCCGACGTCGTCGACGGTCTGGATGTCGACGCCGCTGTCGGGGCGGTACTTCCCGCCCGCGTTCTCGGCGTCGGTGTCGTGGTACGCGACGCCTTCGCCGCCGCGGTCGAAGTTCTCGGCCTGTAGCCGGCCCGTCAGACTCTGGACGAAGGCCGACTGCTCGGCGACGGACTGTGCTTCGAGCGAACGCTCCGTGCTCGACTCGCCGAGTGCCATCGGCTGTCCCCCGTATCCGTACGCGACCGGCTGAGACGCCTCGTCGCCGGTGCCGGAGAGACACCCCGCGAGCGACGCGGCGGAGACGCCCGCCAGCTTCAGCATCGTTCGTCTCGACGTGAGCCCACTCGGTGCGGCCTCGTCGTCGGTTCGGCTCTCCTCGGTCATGTTGACATTGACGGCCTGTTTGGGACCGAGGACTTACCACTACTGGCAATACTCATAGTATCAAAACTGTTTGATATTTTCGTAAATCACTAGCATCTGACAGCACTCACAGAAGCCTGAATTCGGGGTTTCTGAGAGATATTGAGGGACGAGACACTACCAGTTCGATAGAACCATACGAATCTCGACATAGTCCGAAACTCCGAATGTTACGAAGTCTGTCACTGCGCTCACCCCGTCGTGGTCGGCGACCGAGGGATGAACTCGAACGCCCCGAGGTCGGGACGGGGGCCCGCGTACTCGAGGCCCACGTCGGCCCCGGCGTCGACGCAGGGACTCGTCGGCAGGAGGCGTAGGAACGCTTCGTCGCGGGGGCGACGACTCACGAACCCCGGGTCCGTGATGTCGAGCGACCACGTGTTGTGTGCATCCCGGACGGCGTCGTTCACGTCGACGCTCCCTCCGAAAGCGATGTTGTTCTTCAGGTCGTGTGGGACGTCGTAGAAGACGTAGGCGGCGGCGTTGGCGACGGCGGTGTTGTTGTAGACACGCATGGGCACGTCGGCCCCGTTCTGGTCGAAACCGGCCGCACGGTTGGCGAACGCGACGTTCCACCGGACGGTCTGACCGCCCGAGGAGCGCTCGCCACCGCCGAGTTTGAACCCGTTGCCGTTCCCGGTCTTCCCGCGGCCGTTCTGCCAGCACCAGCAGTCCTCGACGAGGACGTCACGACTCTCCCACAGGTCGATGCCGTCGTCCGAGTTCCCGTAACAGACCGCTCGCCGGACGACGTTGCCGTCGGCGGCACCGAACTGGATGCCGTCGGCGTCGTCGCCGCCGTTGTCCCGGTCGAAGTTGTCGTGCGCCCAGACGTCGCTGAGGAGGTTGTTCGACGCCCCTTCGTAGACGCCGATACCGGAGAGGTAGTTGCCGGACGTCTCGACGTTCGAGACGAGCGTGTCGTGTGTCCCCGTCCCGGTGAGTCTCAACCCGAGGTGTCGACTGTTCCGGATGCGGAGGTTCCGAACCGTCCAGAACGCCGAGTTCTCCAGGACGACGCCGCTGTCGACCTGCCACCCGCCCGGCGACGGCCCGTCGAACCTGATCACCGGTCGCTCCCCGGGGTACCCCACCAACGAACAGCGAGCGTCGGCCCGTCCGTCGAGATGGGAGAGGACGAGTGCGCTGTCGCGCTCGTAGACCCCACGCCGGAGGACGACGGTGTCGCCCGCCTCGACGCCCCCACGGCCCGGTCGACCGTCCCGAAGGGGGCCGCCATCGTCCCCTCGTTCCCGTCGGCGCCGTCCGGAGCGACGAAGTAGGCCCTCCCGTTCGGTGCGAGCGGGTGGTCGGTCGTCTCGCCGGCGGATGACCCCGGCCGAGCGGGCGGTCGGTCGTCTCGCCGCGACTGGTCGAGTGCGAACCCACCGGCAGCGACGACGGCCACCCCGCCGAGTCCCGCCCCCAGTAGCTTCAGCATCGACCGACGCGATTCCATCGCTACTAGTTGTGACTCAGCTGTCAAAAGCATGTGGATTGAGAACACACGCACTCCCTGAACGTCCCGACGACGAGAGCGAAGCACGGAGAAGCTAAGCCCCTCGACGAGTGTAGATAACCCGACAACAGCATGACGTGTTACTTCATCGCCGAGGCGGGTGTCAACCACGACGGCGACATGGACCGGGCGGAGCGACTCGTCGACGCCGCCGTCGCGGCCGGAGCCGACGCCGTGAAGTTCCAGACGTTCGTCGCCGACCGGTTGGCGACCCGCGACGCGCCGAAAGCGCCGTATCAGGAGGAGACGACCGGTGAGGAGTCACAGCACGAGATGCTCCAGTCGCTGGAACTGACGCGTGCGGATCACGACCGACTCCAGTCGTACTGTCGAGAGCGTGGTATCGACTTCCTCTCGACGCCGTTCGACGTCGAGAGCGCGACACTGCTGGACGAACTGGACGTCCCGCGAGTGAAACTCGGGTCCGGCGAACTCGACAACCACCCCCTGCTGGAGCACGTCGCCGGGTTCGGCCGTCCGATGGTCGTCTCGACGGGCATGGGGACCATGGAGGAGGTAGAGGCCGCGCTGGCGGCGATTCGCGGCGTCGACGAGGACGTTCCGGTGACGTTCCTCCACTGCACGACGGCCTACCCGGCCGCGCTCGACGAGGTGAACCTGCGGGCGATGCGAACGATGGCCGATACGCTCCCGGTACCGGTCGGCTACTCCGACCACACGACGCGCGTCGAGGTGCCCGCGTTTGCCGTCGCCGCCGGTGCTACCGTCGTCGAGAAGCACTTCACGCTCGACAGAACCCTCTCCGGCCCCGACCACCGCGCCTCGCTCGAACCCGACGAGTTGACGGCGGCCGTCGCGCTGGTCCGTGACGCCGAGACGGTCCTGGGCAGCGCCGAGAAGGGCCCGACCCGGACCGAACGCGAGAACCGCGACGTCATCAGAAAGGCGCTCCACGCCGCCGTCCCCATCGACGCCGGCGAGCGATTCACCGCCGAGAACGTCGCCATCACCCGCCCGGCCGACGGCTTAGCACCGACCACCTACGAGCGCGTCCTGGGAACGACCGCACGGGTGGCCCTCGACGCCGGGAACCCAATCACCGAGGAGTCCGTCGGCGAACCGAGCGGGGACTGACGAGGCAGTTCCTTGGGACGGCTCCGTCCGTCGATACGTGTGTGACTAGACAGTTATATCTCTGGTGAGGATACCGGGAACAGTGGATGGCGTTCGACGACACTCATCGTGAACTCCTGGACCTCGAAGCGACGGTCCGGCCGTTCGGCGTCCGTCACGACGGCGTTCCCGTGTGGGAGCAGGTCCGGTTCACGGTGTTCCGCCGGGTCATCGCCGCCCGTCATGGGTGGGGTGAGCCACACACACGCGTCGACCGGACGCACGAACTCTACGCTGCGCGTACACGGCTACTGGCGAGAAACCTCGTCCACCGGAACCCGTTTCTGAGCGGGCACCACGACGTGCTGTTCTGGGGGCACGCCCGTCGGAAACGCCTCGAAGACGGTCTCTGGTGGGACGTCTACTGTGACCCCATCACCGAGCGCCTCTCGCTCGACTACCTCCACGTCGAAGCGCCACACCTCAACCACCACTTCACCCCGACGAAGACCCGCGCACTCCGCTACGTCGACGCCATCGAGATCGCGGGCGAGGTGGGCACGGTCGTCGGGCGGGCGCTCGACCGGCCACGGTTCGACGGGTTCGGCGACGTGGAGGCGGCCATCCACGACCGGTTCGACCACCACGTCCCGGTCGACGACATCGCGCGACGCTATCTCGCGTCCCGTCGGACCGTACAACCGCTGTACAGACGGTTCCTCTCACGGGTCGACCCGGAACTCGTCGTCGTCGTCGTCAGCTACGCCGGTCGTGAGCCGTTCATCGACGCCTGTCGGGAACTCGACATCCCGGTCGTCGAACTCCAGCACGGTATCATCGACGAGTACCAGTACGGCTACTCGTTTCCCGACTGGCGGACGAAGCGGGCGTTCCCCGACCACCTGCTCACCTTCGGCGAGTTCTGGAACCGGCGGGCGGCCTTCCCCATCCCCGACGACCGAATCCACGCCGTCGGCTACCCCCACCTCGAACGGAGCGTCGAGCGGTACGCCGACGTACCTCGACGCGACCAGGTCGTCTTCGTCTCGACCGGCGAGGTCGGCCACGTCCTCTCGAAACTGGCCGTCGAACTGGCTGCACGGCCGACGTGTGACTGGTCGGTCGTCTACAAACTCCACCCCGGCGAGGCCGACCGCTGGCGCGAGGAGTACCCGTGGCTCGTCGGTTCTGGCGTCGACGTCGTCGACCAGACTGGTCGACCGCTCCACCGCCTGTTCGCGGAGTCACGCGCACAGGTCGGCGTCTACTCGACGGCGCTCTACGAGGGCCTCCGATTCGGCGTCGAGACGTACCTCGTCGACTTCCCGTGGATGCCCTCGTCGCCCGCGCTCGTCGACCGGGGGATGACCGTCGACGGCGTCGACGACCTGCTCGACCGACTCGGGACCGGCCGGACGGTCGAGGACACCACCCCCTTCTTCGCCCGCGACCCGCTGGCGAACGTCCAGCGGGCGTTCGCGGACATCCTCTCGTGACGGCCGCCGCCGCTCGTGACGGCCGCCACACCGGCCGATGCGTTTAATCCGCCGACAGGGATATATCGGAGGGTCCGTGCGCTCCCCGAACTCCCCTGGCGGTCGGAAACGGCGGTCGGTGACACTCGTCGCCGCGTACGACCCGCCGTTGACCGCGCTCATCGTGCTCTTTGGCTGCCTGACCGCGGCACTCGAAGGGGTCGGCGTCGGTCTCCTCGTCCCCATCGTCGACGTGGCACAGGGTAGCGACGTCACGGCCGACGCCGGGGGCGTCGTCGGCGTCTTCTATCGGGGCTACCAGTTCCTCGGCGTCCCGTTCACGCTGGAGTACATGATTCTCGGCGTCAGCGTCGCCATGACGTGTCGCTACCTGTCGAGTTTCGCCGTCGACTGGTCACGGGGCTACCTCCAGACGACGTACATCCGGGACGTCCAGTCCCGCGCGTTCGAGCACGCACTGCGGACGCGGGTCGGCTTCTTCGACGCTCGTGGCTCCGACGAGGTGCTGAACGCCATCATCACACAGACGAAGTACGCCGGCAACGCGATTCGCAACCTCGTCTACGTCCTCGAACAGGGGCTGTTGAGCCTCGTCTACCTCGGGTTCGCGTTCTACATCTCGCCGGCGCTCACCGTCGTCGCGTTCGTCTCCATCGGTGGCATCACGTATCTCGTCCGGAACGTGGTCGAGCCGGGCTTCAGCGTGGGTGACAGAGTGGCCGACGCCAACGAGTCCATCCAGACGGCCGTCCAGGCGGGGACACAGGGCATCCGTCCGGTCAAGCTGTTCGGCGTCGAACGCGAGGTGCTCGACGACTACCACCGGGCCGTCGAGGCGTTCGCCGACGCCTCCATCACGCTCCATCGCAACGACTCGTTCGTCGGCAACGTCCACCAGCTCCTGTTGGCACTGGCCGTGTTCGGCCTCGTCTTCCTCGCCCTGCGGTTCACGACGCTCTCGTTCGCCGGCCTCGCGGTCTTCCTGTTCGTCATGTTCCGCCTGGCACCCCGCGTCAGCAACCTCAACCGACGTCTCTACACCATCGAGAGCGACCTGCCGCACGTCGCCCGGACCGAGGCGTTCGTCGACGAACTCGCCGCCAACGAGGAGGACGACGGCGGGTCGCGGACACCGCCCCGGTCGTTCCACTCGCTCGTCTTCGACGACGTGACGTTCTCGTACCGGACCGGCGACCCAGTGTTGAACGGCCTCTCGCTCGAACTCGGACGCGGGAAGTTCGTCGCGCTGGTCGGTCAGTCGGGGTCCGGCAAGTCCACCGTCGTCTCACTGCTGACCCGGTTCTACGACCCCGACGGTGGCGAGATTCGTCTCGACGGGACGTCCATCGACGAGTTCGAGTTGACGGCGTGGCGCTCGCGGATCGCCGTCGTCCGACAGGACCCGTTCATGTTCGACGACACGCTCCGTCAGAACCTCACCCTCGGCCGACGGGACGCGACGGACGCGGACCTCGAACGGGTCTGTCGCATCGCCCAGGTCGACGAGTTCCTCACGGACCTGCCTCGCGGGTTCGAGACGCCCATCGGCGAGAACGGCGTCCAGCTATCGGGCGGCCAGCGCCAGCGTGTCGCGCTCGCGCGAGCGCTGCTGAAAGAGGCCGACGTCCTCGTCCTCGACGAGGCGACGAGCAACCTCGACACGGACCTCGAACGCGAGGTCCAGCGCGAGATCGAACGACTAGAGGAGTACACCGTCGTCGCCATCGCACACCGGCTGTCGACCGTCAGGAACGCGGACTGCATCTACACCGTCGAGGACGGCCGGGTCGTCGAGTCCGGCACGCACGCCCGACTCGTCGAACGCGAGGGGACCTACGCCCGACTCTACGCGATGCAAGCCGGCGACTGAACGACGGTCAGGGATACGGTGGCTCCCCGTGAGGAACCACCGGCGTTCTCCGGAGTCGCGGGGCCTATCCACCAGACCCGATACTGCACTGACGTGTCGAGGAAGTTCGATAAATCATCTCCGGTGACGCAATAGTTTTAGTGTAGTTGTGTCTCGTAATAGACGAGGTGGGACTCCCTCACTTGCCAACCCACCTCACTTCGCGTGTCGCTCGACCCCATCAGAAGTTCGAACCCCCGCCAAGAGCAGACGATTCCCGAACGACCCCAGGAGAGGGCGGCGATGGCCGTGACCTCGAAGACACACACCCCTCGTCAAGAGTGTAAACGGTGCGAGGGTGGGGTGGGGGTTCCACTCGAAGAGGGGGTTCGGTGGCCGGGTGACGGTGACGGAGGGGTCGTCCAGCGAAGCGTCTGCTGCCCGGATACCGGTAGTTCACCCGCTGAAACGGGGGTTCCCACCGAGTCACCGTCCGACGACGACTCGGAAGGGACGGCGTCACGACCACGGAAGACGTCAGCAGTCGTTCGGATGGATACGAGTGAATGCCGCCATCACTCTACGTTCATCAAGAATGCACTTGTTGAGATATTAGCGCTCATACTATATAAGCTAGCTAGCTTAATATTAGAGTATTTTCATATTCGGAATCAGATATGACGTATACTACTCATGTCGTTGGTACTGGCATACTCCCTGTGAGACGACTCACAGAGACGGCGGGAGGTAGCCGCCGGTGTCCTTCTCGCGGCCGTTCACGGCCTCTTCGACCGACGAGAGGCCGGATTCGTGTTCTACCGACGACACGACACAGCACAGACCCCCCCACCCCCCTCCTCGTTGTTACACTCTTGACGAGGGGTGTGGGTGCCGGCGAGACCCCCGAAAGCTGGCATCCGCCCCACCGTTCGGACGGTCTCGACGATACACTCTTGACGAGGGGTGTGGGCCGGCACTCGTCGCCCGACTGGAACGTTACACGACCTCCGACCCCGTCCGTCGTCGACGGGCGCGAACGGGCGGCCCGCGAACGGGCGGCCAACCGAACGTCGTCGAGTATGTGTCGTCGAGCGTGACACATCCCCCATCAACGAGAGCGTGAACGAGCGTGAACGAACGGGTGGAGACCCACCGACACGCTGATACACTCTTGACGAGGGGTGGTCGTCGCGCTCCCCCCGATATACACTCTTGACGGGGGGTGTCCACGTGGCGATGGTCGGTGAACGGGCGTCCGATTCGGGAGCGATCGAACCGTCGCTCGTCCCTCGTCCGTTACACTCGGGACGAGGGGTGGTCGAGTCACAGTCGTCGTCGATCGTCTCGCTCTATCGTCCGCCGAGGGTCGGCGGACGGCGGTCTCGCCGGGAGATACACTCTTGGCCGGGTGCGAACGCTTAAGTACAGAGGCCCCCGTTGCACGATACGATACTGATGGCCGACGAGTCGACGAACCTCTCGGACTTCGACGACCGGTTCGAAGAGCCGTCCGAGGACCCACTGTTCAGCATCGGCGAGGACCCGGACCGGGTCGACATCTTCTCGCGCAAGGAGCTACTGAAGGTGGGCCACGTCCCCGAGAGTACGCGCATCGTCGGTCGTGACGACGAGATCGAAGCCGTCGCGGCGGAACTCCGTCCCATCGTCCGGGCCGACCCGCCGAACAACGTGATGATCTACGGGAAGACGGGGACGGGCAAGTCGCTCGTCGCTCGCCACGTCACCGAGCGCGCCCGCCGGGCCGCCGAGAGCAACGACATCCCGGTCGGCACGGTCTACGTCGACTGCGCCCAGCACAACACCCAGACGCGCGTCGCACGGACGGTCACGCGGACGCTCAACGAGAACGAGAAGACCCAGTTCGACATCCCACGGACCGGTATCGGGAGCGGCGAGTACTACGACTACCTCTGGGAGATCCTCGACATCGCCTACGACTCGGCTATCATCATCCTCGACGAGGTCGACCGCCTCGACGACGACGACATCCTGATGCAACTCACGCGCGCGAAGGAGTCCGGCAAGGCCGACTGCCACCTCGGCGTCGTCGCGGTGAGCAACAAGATCGAGTACCGCGACCAGCTCAACGAGCGCGTCAAGTCCAGCCTCCGGGAGGAGGAGTTCGTCTTCCAGCCGTACGACGCCAATCAACTGCGCGAGATCATGGAGCACCGTCGTGACGCCTTCTGCGAGGGGGTCCTCTCCGACGACGTCATCCCGCTCACGGCGGCGGTCGCCGCACAGGAACACGGGGACGCGCGCAAGGCCATCGAGATCCTCCGGCACGCGGGGGAGCTCGCCGAGCGGGCGAACGCCAGCAGGGTCACCGAGGACCACGTTCGCAACGCTCAGGAGTGGGCGGAGGTCGACCGGTTCGAGGAACTGCTCCGCGGGTCGACGACACAGGTGAAGTTCATCCTCTACGCGCTCGCGCGACTCTCCGAGGAGGACCCCGAGACGGACGCCTTCTCGACCAGCCGCATCTACGAGCGGTACGGCGAGACCGCCGACCAGACGAACGCGACGGTGCTCAGCGAACACCGCGTCTACGAACTGCTGAAAGAGCAGGCGTTCCTCGGCGTCGTCGAGTCCACCCGGACCGGCGGGGGGCGCGGACAGGGGAGCTACCTCGAACACCGTCTCGTCCAGGACACCGGTATCGTCCTGAAATCCGTCCTCCGGGACAGCCGACTCAAGGAACTCGTCTGAGTTCAGGGCCCCCACGTCCCACCGGACACCTCGCTGCCGGACGGACTCCCCGAGGCCCCGTACCCGGTCGTCGGACACGAGCAGTCGTCCCGTCAGAAGCCCCGTCGCCCTGACTCGGCGTGACCGTCCTCGACAGCGCGGTGACCGATAGCATCGTCCTCGACAGCGCCGTGGAGTATAAGCCCTCTGCGACGAGCAGTTAGTAGCGGTACAGGATGACTTCGAGAGATTCGACGGCGTTCTCCGAGTCGGGGGTGGACGCGTGACGCGGACCGTCGCCCCCCGGACGGTGCTCTGTGTCGGTGCGCACCCGGACGACGAGGTGCTGGGAGCAGGGGGGACGCTCGCCGCCCACGCAGCGCAGGGTGACGAGGTACACGTCCTCATCGTGACGGAAGGTTCGACCGCACAGTACGACGACCCGTCGTACGTCGAGCGAAAACGCGAGGAAGCACGGGTCTGTGCCGACCGACTCGGCGTCGAGACGGTCCACTTCGGCGACCTGCCCGACATGCGCCTCGACGACGTGCCACACGTCGAGGTCAACGCCGTCGTCGAGGAGTGTGTCGCCAGCGTCGAGCCATCGGTCGTCTACACGCACTCACGACAGGAGGTCAACCGCGACCACCACGCCGTCTACGACTCGACGCTCGTCGCTACCCGACCGGACAGCGGCGTCGAGCGCGTCCTCGCCTACGAGACACCGTCGTCGACGGACTGGGTGGGCGGTGGGACCGACGGGTTCCACCCGACGGTGTACGTCGACGTGACCGACCACCTCGACACGAAGATCGCCGGGTTCGCGGCCTACGAGTCCGAGACCCGTGCGTTCCCCCACCCGCGCTCCGAGGAGAGCCTCCGCGCGCGAGCGACGATGCGTGGCGCTGCCGCGGGAGTGTCCGCCGCCGAAGCGTTCCGTCTGGTCACGGAACGGAGAGGAGCGCCGTGACCGACCACGCGAGTGGCCGAGAGCACGACCACGACCCGACCGCTGCCGAGACGAGCGACGACACCAGTTCCCGACGGGTCGTCGTCGTCACCGGGACGCGGGCGGAGTACGGTCTCCTGTCGTCGTCGATGCGCGCTATCGACGCTCACGACGCGCTCACACTGGACGTGGTCGTGACGGGGATGCATCTCTCGCCGCAGTACGGCCACACCGTCGACGACATCCGCGACGACGGGTTCGGCGTCGCCCGCGAGGTGCCGACGCTCGTCGACGGCGACTCCGGCGTGGCGATGGCGAAGTCGCTCGGTCTCGGCGTCTCGGGGACGGCGGACGCACTTGCGAGTCTCGACCCCGACGTGGTGCTCGTCCTCGGTGACCGCGACGAGGCGCTCGCAGCGGGCCTCGCGGCCGCCCACATGAACGTCCCCGTCGCGCACGTCCACGGTGGGGACTCGATGGAGGGGGCCATCGTCGACGACAGCATCCGTCACGCGCTGACGAAGTTCGCCCACCTCCACTTCCCCGTCACCGAGCGGTCGGCCGAGCGTATCCGGCGACTGGGCGAGGAGGAGTGGCGCATCACGACGGTCGGCGCACCCGGCCTCGACGCCGTCCTCGCCGGCGAGTACGACACCCCCGAGGCGGTTCGAGAGCGACTCGACCTGCCCGACCGCCGACTCGCGCTCGTCGTCCAGCATCCGCTCACCTCCGCTCCCGAGCGAGCGGGCGAACAGATGGCGGCCACGCTCGACGCGCTGACCGACCTCGACGTCGAACCGGTCGTCGTCTACCCGAACTCCGATGCGGGGGGCCGACGCGTCATCGCCGAAATCGAGGCGAGGCCGGCCCTCACGGCGTTCAGGAGTCTCCCACGGGCGACGTACCTCGGACTGATGGCCGCCGCGGACGTGATGGTCGGGAACTCCTCTAGCGGCATCATCGAAGCCGCGTCGCTCGACCTCCCCGTCGTGGACGTCGGCCCCCGCCAGGAGGGCCGCGAGCGCGCCGACCACACGATTCGGGTGCCCCACGACCGTGACGCAGTCCACGAGGCCGTCGACCGCTGTCTCAGCGACGACGCCTTCCGCCGGCGGGTCGCCGACTGTGAGAACCCCTACGACCACGGCGGGGCCGGTCGGACCGTCGCCGACCGTCTCGCGTCGGTCGAACTGGACGAGTCGCTGCTCCGCAAGCGACTGACCTACTGACTCTCCGAACCATCAAACGGCGTACACGTTGATGCTCCTCGGCGTACTGGAGGGGGTATGCGCGTCGTCTTCGTCACCCACAACGACCTCGGTCTCGCCTGTCTCGAAGAACTCGTCGACCTCGGCGCGGACGTCAGGCGGGTGGTCACTCGGCCACAGCAACCGGGCATCAGCGACCAGACGGACCTCTCGCGGTTCGCGTCGGCACACGACGTCCCGCTCGAAGAGGTCGACGACGTCAACGCCGATGCCGTCCGCGAACGCATCGCGGCCGAGGACCCGGACCTGCTGTTCGTCGTCGGGTGGTCGCGTCTGGTCGACCCCGCGGTGTTCGACCTGGCGAACGTCGCGGCGCTCGGGATGCACCCCGCGCCGCTCCCCCGCGGGCGCGGACGTGCGCCCATCGCGTGGAGTCTCGTCAAGGGCCTCGACGAAACGGCGCTGTCGTGTTTCCACCTCGCCGAGGAGGCCGACGCCGGTGACCTCGTGGGTCAACGGCCGATTCCCGTCGCCGTCGAGGACGACGCGGCCTCGCTCTACGAGAAGGTCGTCGAGGCCGGTCGGTCGCTGATTCGGGAGGCGTACCCGCGATTCGAGGCCGGCGAGGTGCCCCGCGAACCACAGGACGACGCCGCGGCGACGTGGTGGCCGAAACGCGTCCCGCGACACGGACTGGTCGACTGGACCCGCCCGCCACGCGAGGTGTACGACTGGATTCGCGGACAGACCCACCCCTATCCCGGCGCGTTCTCGGAACTGAACGGCCACGAGGTCCGGCTCTGGGCGGCGACCCCACCGACCGCCGAGCACGCGTTCTGTGAACCGGGAGCGCTACTGTCCGTCGACGGCGACGCGCTTCGCGTCGGCGTCTGGGAGGGGGCCGTCGAGGTGACGCGGGTCGGTGTCGACGGCGAGGAACTGCCGGCGAGTGCGCTGGTCGAAGAGGGGTACGCGGCAATCGGCGACCGGTTCGTGGACGCGCGGGACTACCTCGTGGAGTAGCGGGAGCGTCCTCCGACCCCCGCGGGAACGGTCGCGGAATCAGTACGACGACAGCCGACCGTCGTCGCCCGATTCGGTGTCGTCCTCGTGTGTGATGGACACCTCGACGTAGTACGTCTCGCCGTCGACGTCGATGCGAGCGTTGTCGAACGGCGGGAACGTCAGTGCGCGGAGTCTGTCGAGCAGTTCCTTCGTCGTCAGTTCCTCGTCGGGGTCGAGTTCGCACAGGTCGACGAACTCGCGTTTGTAGTGGGTCGTCGCCAGCGAGTCGTCCTGGTCGCGGGCCGTGGCGGTGCCGTCCTCGACGCCGGGCCACGCCTCGGCGAACAGGTCGACGGTCGCCCGTTCGAGGCGGTCGTAGAGCGTCTTCCCGGTGTCGTCGAAGTGGGCCTCGACTTCGCGGGTCGCCACGACGGGGCCGGTGTCGACGCCGTCGTCCATGTAGTGCAGCGTCACACCCGCCGGCACGTCGTCGACGATGCTCCAGACGTTCGGGTTGTAGCCTCGCGCGTACGGGAGGAGTCCGGGATGGAGGTTGAGACAGCCCCTCTCGGGCACCGCGAGCACCGTCGGCGGGACGATGTGGGTGAACCCGCAGGCCACGACGAAGTCGGGGTGGAGGCGTTCGACCAGCGGGAGCTGGGACTTCTCGGTCAGCATCGCCAGCACGTCGACCGACTCGCGGTCACAGAGCCAGTCGTACACCTCCAGTCCGACGTTGTTCGCCCCGAGGAAGACGACGGTCGGGCGCTCGTCGTCGGCCGTGTCGTCCACCCCGTCGTCCGCTTCGACGTCGGAGTCGCCGTCCGCTCCGGCGGTATCGCCGTCCACACGCAGGTCGACGAGGTCGACCGCTCCCCGGTCGTCGCTCATATCCCGAGGTCCTCGATGGCGACGTCCTCGCCGGTCTCGCGTGCCCGTCGCCCCGCGACGAGCGTCCGCATCACGTCGAGGGTGTCTTCGGGTTCGACGACGGGGTGGCCGGTCCGGACCGTCTCTACGAACGCCCAGAGCGTCCGGCGGAACGCGGTGAAGTTATCACGGAGCTGGTGGGTCGAGTGCGCTTCGGACCCGTAGAACGCCACGTCGAACGTGAACGGGGCCTCGCCGAGCGCGTCGATCTCGACGAGCGTCCCGCCGTCGAGTTCCACCGCGAACGCGTCGTGGGGGACGTCGTAGGACGACACCGTCACCGGGCGCTGGTCGAGGACGCCGTAGACGGCGTCGAGCATGTGGACGCCGTAGTGCTCCCAGTCGTTGATGACCGTACCACGAGCGACGGTCACGTCGCCGTAGTCGGCGAGGGTCGCCCGCGGACCGTCGAGTTCGCGCGCGAAGCGCATCCCCGAGGTGGAGACGAGTCGTCCCGATTCGAGGTGCGGGCGGAACCGCTCCAGTTCCTCGACGTCCAGCGCGAGCGGTTTGTCGACGAAGACGGGCGTTCCGTCCTCCAGGAACGGGAGTGCCATCTCCGCGTGGCGCTCGAAGTCGTCCCGGAGGAGCAGGAGGGCGTCCACCTCGTCGTGGAGTTCCTCCAGTTCCTCGACGACGGCCGGGATGCGGGCGGCGGCGGCGAGACGCTGGGTCTCCGCGAGTTCCTGGGTCCAGGCGTGGGTGACGCGGACGCCGTCGAAGCCGAACTCGGCGGGCGACTTCTTGCGGAGGTAGTCGTGGACGACGCCCCACTCGGAGTCGGCGAACCCGGCGTCGGAGTAGCCGTTGACGATGGCCGCGAACGAGTAGGGGTGACCGTTGCCGGGTGTGAGGCCGACGACGCCGAGCGAGAGGCCGCCCTCGTCCCGGTCGTCGCCGTCGGCAACGACTCGGAGTCCGTCCTCGCGGACGACGGTCACCACGAGGTCCACCCGCCGTCGAGGACGACGTTCTGGCCGGTCATCCACTTGCTCGCGTCGCTGGCGAGGTAGACGATTATCCCCTTCATGTCGGTGTCGTCGCCCATCCGCCCGAGCATCGTCCGGTACTCGTAGTTCGGGACGAACGTCTCGGTGTACCCCTCTACCTCCTCCATCGCCTCGCTGTAGAACCCGCCGGGGCTGATGGAGTTCACCCGAACCCGCTCCTCGTGGAGGTACGACGCCAGCCACTTCGTGAAGTGGATGACGCCGGCCTTCGCCGACCCGTACGTCGGCGGGTTGTTGATGCCCGTCTCGCCGTAGACGCGCTGGTCCGGCGGGACGACGCCGTAGTGACTGCCGATGTTGACGACGCTCGGCGCGTCGCTCTCGCGGATAGCCGGGAGCGCCGCCTGCGTCGTCACGAACGTCTGGGTCAGGACGCCTTCGAGCGTCTCGGCCCACTCCTCGGCCGTCAACTCCTCGAAGGCCGTGCCGTAGCCCGTCGCGTGGTAGGCGTTGTTGACGAGGACGTCGATGCCGCCGAAGGCGTCGACGGTGGTGTCGACGAGGTCCTTCACCGACTCCTCGTCGGTCACGTCCGCGGCGACGGGGAGCGCCTCGTTGTACTGCGAGGAGAGTTCGCGCGCTTTCGCCTCGCAGTCCTCGTAGGTCCGAGAGGTGACGACGACGTTCGCGCCCGCTTCGGCGAGCGCCTCGCACATCTGCGAGCCGAGTTTGCCCGGACCACCGGTCACGACGGCGGTCCGCCCCGTCAGGTCGAACAGGTCCCAGACGGTCGGCCGTTCGGTGGTGTCACTCATTGGTCGCCTCCACGGGTCGGCCGCCGGTCACGACGCCCTCCGCGAGCAGCGTCTCGGCGACGGCGAAGTCGAGTTCGGTGTCGATGTCGACGCTCCGTTCCCGGGGCATCGTCACGGCTCCCTGCCGGCCGAACAGCAACGAACTCCCCTCGGCGGGGAGCGCGTCGACGGCGAACGCGTACACCGCTCCCGTCAGTTCGTAGGCGTCGGGAAGCGACTGCCGTGGCTGGAACGGGTCGGCTCCGTCGACGAACGGTTCGGGGTCACCGCCATCGATGCGCCAGATGCGATGTGGGTTGACCGCCGCCTCGGTGAACGTCGCGACGGAGTCACAGTCGCCGGCCGCGAGTCGTTCGAGACACGCGATCACGTCCTCGGGACGCCGCAACGGACAGGTCGGTTCGAGCATCACGAGGAGGTCGGCGTCCTCCCCCTCGCTGCGGAGTTCCTCGACGACGTGCCGAAGCGCGTCGACGACGAGTGCGTCGTCGGTCGCCAGTGACGCGGGCCGGTCGACGACGTCGGCCCCGTACTCGCGGGCGACGGCGGCGATGCTGGGGTCGTCGGTGGTGACGACGACGCGGTCGATGGCCGGCGTGGCCCGAGCGACGTCGATGGGCCACGCGACGAGTGGCTTCCCCCCCAACCCCCGGACGTTCTTGTTCGGCACCGTCTCGCTCCCGCCACGGGCGGGGACGACGGCGACGACGCGGTGGGTGTCAATCATCTGAACGGCTCGGAAGTTGCGACTGTGGGGAGATAAGTAGCGGTAGCGATAATCCTGTAACTCACTCTTAACGACGCGTCACGTTCAGCAGACGGTCCACCCGCCGTCGACGCGGAGGTCGTGCCCCGTCACGTATCCGGCGGCGTCGGAGAGCAGGTAGACGACGGCCCCGACGAAGTCCTCCGGTCGGGCCATCCGGTCGAGCGGCGTGCGTCGTTCGTACTCGGAGACGAACGTGGGGTGTTGCTCGTCGAAGACGCCGCCGGGACTGATGGTGTTGACGCGAACGCCGTCGCGCCCGAGGTACGACGCCATGTAGCGCGTGAGGTTGAGGATGCCGCCCTTGATGGCGGCGTACTCGACGGGGCTGGTCATCTCGGTCCCCTCGTACACCGAGAAGTCGGGGGCCTGGACGCCGTAGGTCGACCCGAAGCTGACGATGCTGCCGTGGCCCTGTTCGCGCATGACGAGCGAGGCGCGGTGGGCGAGCAGGAAGTAGCTGTTCAGGTGGAGGTCGACGTTCTCCCGCCAGTCGGCGTAGGTGACGTCCTCGTAGCGCCGACCGTAGTTCTCGTTGCGCGGGTACGAGCAGTTGACGAGGCCGTCGAGACGACCCGCCTCGGCGAGCACCGTCTCGAACAGCGACTCGACGCTCCCCTCGTCGGTCACGTCCGTCTCGACGAATCGACCGCCGACCGTCTCGGCGACCTGCTCGCCGCGGTCACGGGCCGCGTCGGCGACGACGACGGCCGCACCCTGCGCCGCCAGCCCCTCCGAGAGCGCCGTCCCGATGAGTCCCGCGCCGCCTGCGACCACCACCGTCCGGCCGGTCAGTTCGAACAGTCCGTCCATGACGCCCTCTCGTCGTGTCGAATGAAGAACATTCTGGCCTCAGACGCGCCGGCCGACGACCACGACGTAGTCGCTCCGTTCGTCCTCGTCGATGGTGCGCTGGAAGTCGTCGAGGTTGTCCATGAAGTAGTCGGAGAGGTCGCTGTCGGCGAAGCCGTCGAGTTCCAACTGGAGGTGGGTGAGGAAGTCGTAGAAGTCGAGGCCGAAGTACCAGACCGCGACGGGTTCGAACCCGACGACCTCGAACATGCGGCCGATGGAGTCGCCGGTGAACTGGTGCATGCCGACGGGTGGGATCGAGTGGCGATGTGCCCGGTCGGGTATCGTCCGCTGGACCATCGAGGACACCGAGTCGTAGTGGGCGTCGCCGAGGACGACGTAGCCGTCCTCGCCGAGGAGTCGCCGAACCTGCCGTAACTGTGCGAGCGGGTCGGGGTTCATGACGAGGATGCCGAACAGCGAGACGACGTCGTAGCTCCCCTCGGGAGTCGTCGCGGCGAACTCGTCCAGAGACCGGTCTATCAGGTCGACATCGAACGCCTCTCGTGCCGCCCTGACGCACTCCTCGCTCGGTTCGATGCCCTCGGCGGCCCACCCTTTCGACCGGAGGTAGTCGACGGACTCGCCCATGCCACACCCGACGTCCAGCCAGCGGCCGGTGTCGGCGTCGACGTGCTCCAGCGCGAAGTCGAACTTCGGTTCCGTGATGTGTTCGCGGCGGTACGCCCGCTGGCGGTCATCGGTGTAGACCGACGAGAGCGTCTCGCTCGTCGCAAGGTGGTCGAACAGCGCTCGTTCGGTCGGTCGTGTCGTGAGATAGACGTGCGTGCAGTCGCCACACTGGGCGTACTCGTAGCCGAACGCCCGTCTGACGACGGACCGCTCGCCGGCGTCACACACGGGACAGCGCTCGACGGTGACGCGTTCGTCCTCGTCGAACGACTCGGCGCGTCGTCGGTTCGTCTCGACGGCCCCGGCGAGGTCGGCGAGGTCGTCCTGCTTGAACTGCCTCGGGTCGACCGGCTTGCCGTGGCGTCTCTCCATCACCCGTCGAACGGCCTGGGGATACAATGTTAGCCGCCCCGTCCTCTCGCCGGGCGTGTCGTTCACCCTCGCGGGGGTGTGCCGGCCGCTCGCGGAACGTGCCGTCGTCCCGGCGTCGGAGAGCCGACCCGGAGATTTCGGGGTGAAACAGTCTCGTAGTACGGACTCACAGGTCGAACGTCGCACCGCCGTGGGGGAACTCGTTGCAGTCCTGTCGACGGAGTTCGTAGGGGGACGTGGTGAGCGACTCGGCGTCGACGGTCCCCGAGACGGTGGTGAACGCGAGGTCACAGCCCGACTCCTGGAGTATCGCCGTCGTCTCGTCGGTGAACGTCTCGGCTCCGCCGTACGGGTACGCGAACAGTCGGACGTCGAGCGGGCCGACGAGCGATTCGAGGCGGTCGAACGAATCTCGAACCTCCACGCGCTGTGCGGCCGGCGGCAGTCGAGAGAGCACCGGATGCGTCACGGTGTGTGCCCCGAGGAGCATCCCCGCCTCGTCCAGGTCTCGAAGCTGTGTGGCCGACAGGTAGTACGAGTCGACACTCGGCGTCGGCTTCGACAGTCGCTCTTCGACGGCACCGACTAACTTCGACACCGAGGTCGGCGGGAGTTCGAAGTTGACGAGTCGTTTGACCGCCGCCGCCGCCTCGGCGTCGTCACCGGTCACACCCCCCTCGTCGTAGGTGTCTGCCGACCTGCCGCGGTCCGGCGAGACGTCTCGGTCCGCCATCGTCTCGCGCAGGGCCGCGTGGACCTCCCGCGCGGGGACGGCTCCGAGCAGTGCGTGGACACGGTGGACGGCGGGTACGCACCCGTCGAGCGGTCCGGTCGTGACGAAGAAGACGCCACAGACGCCGCGGTCACGGAGCTCCGGCAACACCCACTCGTGGTGGTCGACGAGTCCGTCGTCGAAGGTGAGGAGGACGCCGTCGTCCGGTGGCGGTCGCTCGCCGCGGAGCACGGCGAGAGCCTGTTCACGGTCCAGCAGGTCGTATCTCGACGCTAGCCGGTCGAGCTGCGCCCGGAAGTCCGCGAGGGCGAGTCGGTAGTAGCCGCCGGGTGGCCGGTCGACGGTCGGCCGGACGTAGTGGTACATCGGGACGCGCATCGGTCTCTATCGGTGATTCTCGCCCACGAGGGGATAAATATCAACAGGATAACTACTGTGCAACTGTTCGTCGGCTCCGGACCGACGTCTGAACGCCGTCCTTTCCGCCGATACGACGGCGGTGTAAAAATGTCATGTAACAATAACTAAACAGCAGATAGCCAAGTAGCAGCAGTAGGTGAGTGACGATGCACGAGACAATCCCGCTGTTCAGAATCGACGCCGACGACCGTGACGTGGAGTACGCGACGAGGTCCATCAGGCGTGGGAGTCACTGGGCGAACGGGCCGTTCGTCGACGAGTTCGAGGAGCGAATCGCCGACTATCTCGGGGTCGAACACGCCGTCGTCGTCAACTCCGGGACGAGCGCCCTCGTCACCGCCCTCGTCGCCCACGACGTCGGCCCCGGCGACGAGGTCGTCGTTCCGTCGTTCACGTTCATCGCGACGGCCAACGCGGTCAGACTGGCGGGCGCGACGCCCGTCTTCGCCGACATCGAACCGGAGACGTTCGGCCTCGACCCCGACTCCGTCCGGGAGTGTATCGGACCGGAGACGGCCGCCATCCTCCCGGTTCACCCCTACGGCGGAGCGTGTCGCATCGAGGAACTCGTGGCGCTCGCGGCCGAACACGACCTGTTGCTCGTCGAGGACGCCGCCGAGGTGTTGGGGGCGGACTCCAACGGGAAGCCACTCGGGACGTTCGGCCACTCGGGCGCGCTGAGCTTCTGTCAGAACAAGATCGCGACCACCGGCGAGGGCGGGGCCGTCGTCACGAACGACCCGGAGGTGGCGCGGAACGCACGACTCTTCCGCTCGCACGGGCGTGCCTCCGAACGCTACTTCGACTCCGCCCAGACGGGCCGGTACGTCCAACTCGGCGCGAACCTGCGGATGGCCGACGTCGTCGCCGCCATCGGCTGTGCACAGATGGAGCGGGTCGAGGACCTCGTCGCCGGCCGCCGGGCGGCGGCCACACGCCTGAACGAGGGGTTCGCGGACGTCGACGGCGTCAGGCCCCACACGTCGCCCTCGGGTCGACACGTCTACCAGCTCTACACGGTCGAACTCGCCCGCGGGGTCGACCGGGAGGCGCTCATCTCGCGGCTGGCCGACCGGAACATCGCCTCGAAGGTGTACTGGGACCCCGCCGTCCACCAGTCCGAGTACTATCTCGGCGACGACGAGAGCCTGCGCGTGCCGCTGTCGGTGACCGACGACGTGGCGGGGCGTGTCCTCACGCTCCCGATGTTCCCTGGTCTGACGGAGACGGAGACGTCGCGCGTCGTCGACGCCGTGGACGAGGCACTCGTCGAACAGCGCGAGGTGGCCTGAGATGGGGCTCACGTCGCGGGTGGACATCCTCACGCACCGGTCGACGCCGCTCGAAGACGCGATGCTCCGCATCGACCAGGTGGGCCTCGGTCTCGTCGTCCTCGTCGACGACGACGCCCGCCTCGTCGGGACGGCCACCGACGGCGACATCCGTCGGGGCATCCTCGACGGTGTGAGCCTCGACGCGCCCGTCGAGGCGGTGATGAACGAGGACCCGGTCGCCATCCGCGCGTCGTGGGACCGTCGGGAGGTGGCCGCGCGGTTCTCGCGGACCAGACTCGAAGCGGCGGCCCCGAAGACGGGTCGGCTGGTCGTCCCCATCGTCGACGAGGACGACCGGGTGACCGACGTCACGTTCCTCTCGAAGCGTGGGGAGATCGCCGGTCCCACCCGTCCCTCGAACGGGAGCGTCAACACCGTCCTCGTCATCGGCGGGGCGGGCTACATCGGGTCGGTGCTCTGTGGACAGTTGCTCGAACGTGGGTACGAGATTCGCGTGCTGGACCCGTTGCTGTTCGGCGACCACGGCATCTCCCAGTACTACGACGACGAGCGGTTCACGCTCGTCGAAGGTGACATGTGCGACATCGAGACGGTGATGACCGCCATCGAGGGGGCCGACGCGGTCGTCCACCTCGGTGGACTGGTCGGCGACCCCGCATCGAGCCTCGACCCGTCGCGGACGCTCGCGCTCAACCTCCACTCGGTGAAACTGGTCGCGGACATCTGCAAGTACCACCAGATCAACCGGTTCCTGTTCGCGTCGACGTGTAGCGTCTACGGGAAGTCCGGGAGCGGCGACCTGCTGACCGAGGGAGACGACCTCAACCCCGTCTCGCTCTACGCGCGGACGAAGATAGAGTCCGAGCGAGAACTGCTGAACATGGACGGCAACTTCGCGCCGACCGTCCTCCGGATGGCGACCGTGTACGGTCTCTCGCCACGGATGCGCTTCGACCTCGTCGTCAACGTCCTCAACGCGAAGGCCCACACCGAGGGGGTCGTCCCCATCTTCGGCGGCGACCAGTACCGGCCGAACGTCCACGTCGCCGACGCCGCACGCGCCTACGTGGCCTGTCTGGAAGCGCCCATCGAGACGGTCGCTCACGAGGTGTTCAACGTCGGGTCGAACGCGCAGAACTACTGCGTCGAGGACATCGGACGCATCGTCGCCGACCACTACCCGCACGCGTCGCTCGACGTCAACGCGGACCGGGAGGACGACCGGAGCTATCGGGTCGACTTCTCGAAGCTCCGCGACGTGCTCGACTACGAGGCCGAACACACCATCGAGAGCGCCTGTGTGGAGCTCCGCGAGGCCTTCGAGCGCGGCGAGTTCGAGGACTACACGGACAAAGTCTACAGCAACTACAAGACGGCGGTCGAGGACAGCGACGTCGAGGCTCACGCCGACTGACGAGGGTGCGGCCGTCTCCTTCACGCACGGACGCCGGTCACGAACTACTGCTCACGAACGTACACGACGCCGACGAGACGGAGCACGCGCTTTCGAGCACGTGGTCGTTCTGGTCGTGGTCGTCCGGGGGTCCTCGCTCGGCCCGGCCGGTCGGCGTCGTGTCGACACGAGAGCTATCCCCGTTCTTTCGGTGGGTTCGACCGGCGACCCCAGACACGGGATTGCCACGATGTCATTCGCGGCCCTCGGCCGGGGCCGGCCTCGTCGAGGTCCGTTCGTCTCACGGGACTCACTACGACTGCCGAGTGGGTTCGCGTGGCTCCTCCGGTGTCTCGTCGGGCGGCGGCCTCCCGGTCGCTGTGGTCTCGAACGGTCGTCGACGAGAAACGGCGCTCAGACTGGGTCGAAGTAGGTGTGAAGCGCGTGGAGGATGACCGCAGTGAAGCAGGCGAGAAAGCCCATCATGAGCGAGAACGTGGCGAGCAGTCCGAGTTCGACCGGCACCGTGCCCGCTCGGGAGAACGTCGTGACGGCCGAGTAGCCGAGCACGAGTCCGAGGAGTATCGTCACGAAGCCAGGGACGCCGAGCACCGAGAGCGGTCGGTCGCGTTCGACCGTCCGGAAGATGTTGCGGACGAGCGTGTAGCCGTGTGAGACGGGGCCGAACGTGCTCCCCTTCTCGACGGCGTAGGAGATGGCCGTTCCGACCTCCTCGATGGTGTAGTTGTGGTGGTGGGCGTGGTAGAGGATGTCGATGCTCGCGCCCATCCCGTCGCCGACGTTGGGGCTCGTCGCCAGTTCACCGATGGCTCTGGCGTTGTACGCGCGGAACCCGCTCTGGGTGTCGTGGATCCGGACGTCGGACCGCCAGAATCCGAGGCTGAGGTTGGTGAGGGTGTTGATGACCCAGAGGCCGACTCGTCGGTACCGTGGGCAGTCACTGCCGCCGCCGTCGGCGTACCGACTCCCGATGACGATGTCGGCTTTCTTCTCTCCCAACCGGTCGACCAGTCGGGGGATGTCCCGCGGGTCGTGCTGTCCGTCGGCGTCGAGCGTGACGAGGTGTTCGGCACCGAGTTCGGCGGCCGTCCGGAACGCGGTCCGTAGCGCCCCGCCGTAGCCCTCGTTCCGGTCGTGGCTGACGACGGTCGCCCCCGCTCGCTCCGCGACGAGTGCCGTGTCGTCCTCGCTGCCGTCGTCGACGACGACGACGGTGTCCACTACCGCGAGTGCGTTCTCGACGACGTCGGCGATGCTCCCGGCCTCGTTGTACGCCGGCACCGCGACGACGGTGTCCGAGATACCGACTCGTCCCCGGAGGCTGTCGGAGCCGGTGTATCGATGCTCCCGGTGGACGACGACCGGTCTGTCGGTCCTGACGCGAATCGCCTCCACGAACTGGCGTTCGATGGTGTCGATGTCGCCGGTCCAGTCGTGGGGGTCGATGACGACGCCGCCGGCACGCCGCGCGAACTCGACGACTGCGGGGACGGGTTGGGTCGAGTACGTGACGTACACCTCCTGGTCGTTCGTCGCCGCCCAGAACAGTTCGTGCAGGACGCGCTCGTCGTTCTCACCGGTGGCGATGAGTCCGACGGCGAGACGGGCCAACAGCGGCTTCTGACCCCGAACACCCGCCAACTCCTCGCTCATCGCTCCTCCCTCGCCACGTCTCCCCGTGCGTTCCGACCGGTCGACCGAGCGATACACTCCTGTCGAGCTACTGACGATACTCCCCCAATCATCCCTTAGTGTCGGTGGGTCTCGTAGTGTAAAGTCTATAGACATGTTATTCCGCTCGCGTGTTGTCGGATATCAACCCGGATTCGGTCCCCGACCCGTCGGAGCGGCGATGTCGCGGTCGAACGTGGGACTCTCGACCGGTCGGCGAGTCGGCGCTGGCGAGAACGCCTGCAACCGTCTCGAAGCTCTATATATCGACTCGCTCGTCCGGTTCGGGGGCCGTAGCGGCCGGATTCGGATCCACTCCGCCGACAGTTTCTCGTGAGGACGCCGTTGCAAGGGAGCGATAACAGCAGTTACACGACGACGGCGGTGAGCGGCCGTCGACGGAGGGCGTGACACGACCGGAGACGGGCGACGGTCGGCCGGTCTCGGAGACGCTGGCCGATTCCTCGTCTCGGCCGGCCGAGCGACGTGGCGGAGTCCCCGACGGCTGTTGTTAAACTAGAGCCGATGAATTGTGAAAATCACCACATCGAACGCCGGTTCGTAACAGCCGAGTTGATAACCCCGCACCGACTACCGTCGAGTATGTCCGAGCAGTGCGACGAGTCCGCCGGCGGTCGGAACGACCCAGCGGCCGCAGGGTCCGACGGCGGTGGCCGGCCGGTCACCGACGGTGGGCGGTCCGAGACGGACCGTGCGTCGGAGACGGGATCCCGGACCTCCGCCACCGTCGAACTCGACGTTCCGGAGATGGACTGTGCGTCGTGTGCGAGCAAGGTGGAGTCGAGCGTCCGGCGTCTGGAGGGCATCGACCGTGTCGACCCGCGGGTGACGAGCGGCCGGTTACGTGTGGCGTACGACGCCCGGCGGACCGACGCCGCCGCCATCGGCGAGCGTGTCGAGCGTGCGGGCTACCGGGTCGAGGGGTCGAACGGCCCGTGCGAGGTGACGTTCGACGTTCCCGACATGGACTGTGCGTCCTGTGCAGGGAAGGTCGAGAACGCACTGGGGAGCGTCGCCGGGGTCGACGACTGCGAGACCCGACCGACGAGCGGGACCGTCCGGGTGACGTTCGACGAGCGCCGCGTCTCGCGTCGGCAGGTCGTCGACGCCATCGAAGGGGCCGGATACGAGGTGAAGAACGCCACAGCGAACGCCGACGAGGACGGACGCGGTCACGCTCACGCGTCCCCGGACGCCGGGAGCGTCTGGCGGAGCACCCGCGCGGTGAAGACGTGGGTCAGCGGCGTCGTCGTCGTCGTCGGACTGCTGTTCGAGTTCGTCCTGCGGGGTTCGAACGTCGAGGTGGCGAGCGTCCTCGGGAGCGAACTGCTGGCCGCGGACGTCCTGTTCCTGGTCGGCGTCGCCGTCGGTGGGCAGACCATCCTGCGGAACGGCTACTACTCCGCACGCAACCTGAACCTGGATATCGACCTGCTGATGAGTGGGGCCATCGTCGGGGCGCTGGTGGCGTCCGTCGGCTTCGGGGCGGCGCTCTACTTCGAGGCCGCGACGCTCGCCGTTCTGTTCAGCGTCGCCGAACTCCTCGAACGTCACTCGATGGACAGGACCCGCGACTCCCTCCGGGAGTTGATGGACCTCTCGCCCGACGAGGCGACGGTCCGCAGGGGGGGGGACGGAGACGACGGTCCCCGTCGAGGAGGTCGACGTCGGCGAGGTGGTCGTCGTCCGTCCCGGTGAGAAGATACCGATGGACGGCGAGGTGATCGAGGGCGAGAGCGCGGTCAATCAGGCACCCATCACCGGGGAGTCGGTCCCCGTCGACAAGACGCTCGGCGACGAGGTGTACGCCGGGACGGTCAACGAGGGGGGCTACCTCGAAATCGAGGTGACGGCGACGGCCAGCGAGAACACCATCGCCCGCGTCGTCTCGATGGTCGAGGACGCCCAGTCGAACAAGACCGACCGCGAGCAGTTCGTCGAGCGGTTCGCGGACTACTACACGCCCGTCGTCGTGAGCGTCGCACTCCTGGCGATGGTCGTCCCGCCGCTGGCGTTCGGTGGGAGTTGGACCGTCTGGTTCGTCCGCGGGCTGACGCTCGTCGTCCTCGCCTGCCCGTGTGCGTTCGTCATCTCGACGCCCGTCTCCGTCGTCTCCGGCATCACCAGCGCCGCCAAGAACGGCGTGCTCGTCAAGGGCGGCGACCACCTGGAGGCGATGGGCGAAGTCGACGCCATCGCGCTGGACAAGACGGGGACGCTGACGAAGGGTGAACTCGTCGTCACCGACGTGATTCCGCTCAACGGGAACAGCGAGGCGGACGTACTCCGGTGTGCCGGCGGGCTGGAGCGGCGCTCGGAGCACCCCATCGGCGAGGCCATCGTCGCGCAGGCGGACGGTCGGGAGGTCGGTGACCGCGACGTCGCCGACTTCGAGAGCCTCACCGGGAAGGGCGTCCGTGCGGCCCTCGACGGGACGCCCCACGTCGCGGGGAAGCCGGGACTGTTCGAGGAACTGGGCTTCGACCTCTCGCACGTCCACGCGACGACGGAGGGCGGGCAGGTCACGACGACGACCCAGCAGCTCTGTGAGCGCAACGACTGCCTCGACCTCCTGGAGGACACCGTCCCGAGCCTCCAGTCCGAGGGGAAGACCGTCGTCCTCGTCGGCCGCACCGGGCGGCCCTCGACCGGAGACCGGACGGAGTCCGGCGGTACGGACGCCGAACTGGAGGGTGTCATCGCCGTCGCCGACGAGGTCCGTCCCGACGCCGCCGCGATGGTCGAGCGGCTCCACGAACTGGGCGTCGAGCACGTCGTGATGCTCACCGGCGACAACGAACGGACCGCGAACGCCATCGCCGAGCAGGTCGGCGTCGACGACGTGCGTGCGGAACTGCTCCCCGAGGACAAGGTGACCGCCGTCGAGGCGCTTCGGCGCGAGTACGGCACGGTGGCGATGGTCGGCGACGGCATCAACGACGCACCCGCACTGGCCACCGCCGACGTGGGTGTGGCGATGGGTGCGGCCGGCACCGACACCGCCCTGGAGACGGCGGACATCGCGCTGATGGCCGACGACCTCTCCCGACTCCCCTACCTCTACGACCTCTCCCACCGCGCCAACGGTGTCATCCGACAGAACGTCTGGACCAGTCTCGCCGCGAAGGCCGCCCTCGCGGTGGCCGTCCCGTTCGGCCTCCCCATCTGGGCCGCCGTCCTGTTCGGTGACGCGGGGATGACCGTCGGGGTCACCGGCAACGCGATGCGCCTCTCGTCGGTCACCCCCGACCTCACCCCCGACGAGTGACCGCCGACGGCCGGTCGCACCTCCGGCTCGGAGTGTCAGCGAACGGATTGATTCTTCGACGGGGGGTAGTCCACGTTGTCCTCTCAACGGGCAAGTAGTCGCTCCTGGTCGACGTCCTTTCCGGGAGAGGTATCGATGAACGAAGCAATCTATCGCTGTTCGACGGGGGAGTACGTGAGCGAGACGCAGATCTGGGAACGGTTCGAGGACGGGTCGTGGACGCCGTACTGCTGGGACGACGAGAACGGGACCGAGTGGGTGAAGACGCCGAGCGGTCGGAGCCTCAAACTCGTCCCCGTGGCGTCGGGCATGCTCCCCGTAGGGACGTCTGTCGTGTCCCGTGGACAGGGCGTCGCCGTCGAGGCGAAACTCCCGTCGCGCCGGTGACGCGGTACGCCCCCCCCCGCCGACCATCCCTCCCCGCCGTAAGGCGGCCTGCAACGTCTCACGTTCCTCTCCGACCCCGTCCCGAGTGCCGTCTCGACACGCTGTTCTCGGACGCCCGTCCACCGCGGGGAGCCGACCGCACCTCAGTCGGCTACGTTAGCTGAGGTGGCTGCGGTGCGGGTGGTCGTCCGCTTCGGTAGCGCTCGCCTCGCCCCGTCACGCGGCCCGGTGGGTCGGTCGGAGAGCGCTTCACTCGCCGCGGTACGACGAGGTGACGTCTTCGAGTTCGACGTCCCCTTCGGGGACGCGGTAGGCGGTGACGACCGACCGGTCGGCGAGCGGCGAGTTGACCGTCTTGTCGACGGCGTAGCCGACGTAGGTGCAGTCCTCACGAGTGAACTCGACGACCGAGTAGCCCCAGCCGTGGCTGTCGAAGAACTCGATGTGGGGGTTCATCCCGGTGACCAGTCTGGTGAGCAGCGACTCGGTGAGTCGGCCACGCCACCCGCGCGTGATGTGGAGCGCTTCGGCGGCGTTGAGCGAGGTGACGGCGGGCGTCATGAACTCGACGCCGATGCGCTCGCCCTGTGCGACCCCCTCGCCGCCGGAGACGCGGCCGGGGTAGGAGGTCTGCTGGTAGGCGGCGACGTAACAGTGCATGTCGCCGGTGAGCGTCACGAAGTTGTCGACGTCGGCCGCGCCGATGGCCTCGGTAATCTGCTGTCGTTCGCGCGTGTAGCCGTCCCAGCCACCCTGGACGGGGTAGACCGACAGCGGGCCGGAGCCGAGTCGGAACGGCACCGTCAGCACCTCGTCGGCCCAGACGGTCCACGTCGTCTCCGACCCGGTGACGGTGTCGACCAGCCACTCGCGCTGTTCGTCGCCGAGCATCGTCCGACCCGGCGGTTCGTACTGCGGGCCGACGTTGTCGGGCGTCGGGATGGCCTCGCGTGGCGGGTCGCGGAACAGGCGTTCGTCGGTCATCGCCAGCGTCACGAGGTCGCCGAACTCGAACGAGCGCCAGAGCTGAAACCGCTCCTGGAGCGCCTCACCGTTCGGGTCGTACGAGACGCGGGCGGGGATGTACTCCCACCACGCGTGCATCGCGTCGGCGATGAGTTCGGTCATGTACTCCGGGTCGTCGCTTCGGGGGTGGTCGCCGTTCGGCGCGTCGGTCGTGTAGTCCCAGTAGACGTCGTTGACGAGTTCGTGGTCGTCCCAGCCCGCGATGAGCGTGTGGCGCTCCAGGGCCGCCTGGAGGAAGCCGTCCTCGCGGTAGACGCGGTGGAGGTACCGGTAGTCGTCGAGGTCGTCGACCCGACTGTGGCCGCTCGGTAGGTCCAGCGTCCGGCCCTCGTAGTCGTACGACCCCAGTCCCTTGAAGTCGCCCGCGTCGGACTCGTAGATGAAATCACCGACGTGGACGAGGAAGTCGACGTCCTCCTCGGCGACGTGGTGGAACGCGCCGTAGTAGCCGTTGAGGTAGTTCTGACAGGCGAGCACGGCGAAGCTGACCGACTCCGGGGCGTCCTCGGGGTGAGGCAGGGTGCGACAGCGTCCGCTCCGCGAGGCGGTGCCATCGTAGACGAACTGGTAGTGGTAGGTCCGACCGGCGTCGAGGTGGCCGTCGAGGTCGACCTTCACCGTGTAGTCGTGAGCGCGGATACGGTCGCCGTCGGTCACGACGCCGTCGAAGACGACGTCCTCGAAGTCGGGGTCGGTTGCGACCCGGACGGCGAGCGGGCTGTCGGAGTCGAAGGCGTCCGGCGAGAGTCGCGTCCAGAGGATGACGCCGGAGGGCGTCGGGCCGCCGCTGGCGACGGACTGTGGGAACGTCTCGTCCGGGTCGGCGTCCTCGGCGGCCGAGAAGGCCGCCGTGTCGCTCACCTCGACGACGTCCATCGCGAACGCGAGGTCGTGTGCGTCCAACTCGGAGAGGAGCTGTGCGTGGTCGTCCGCGGCGTCGACGCCGTCCGACTCGGCTTCACCGACCATTGAAGGCGGTTCACCGGCGGCCCGTATCCCGATTGCGGTTGGCGCTCGTGACGTCGACGCTCGATTCGGCGCGAAGCGTTTTGTCGCTGGCACGACTGCGCTGTGGTATGGTATCCGATGGAGACGCGGGCGACGGCCGTCGCTCGCTGTCACGGCTCGGCCGGGTGTTGCTCGGCCTCGGGCTCGCGCTACAGGCCTCCGAGGACTTCCGAGACATGGAGGACAACGTCGAGTACGCCGAATCCGCTGGCGTCCCGATGCCGGAACTCGCCGCCCCGTTCGCGTCGGGGATGATGCTCGTCAGCGGCGTCGCGCTGGCGCTCTGGCGAGCGCCCAGAGTGGCGACCGGTGCCGTCGTCACCTTCCTGACCGTCGTCACGCTGACGATGCACGACTTCTGGAACGCGGACGAGGACTCCCGCGACGGCGAACGACTGGCGTTCTGGGGGAACCTGGCGATGCTCGGCGGTGCGCTCGTCTTCCTCCGGGAGGCGTTCGCCCGCGAGGAGTGACCGTCGCTCCGACCGGCCGCGACGCTCGGCCCCGGTCACCTCCTCGCGGGTCGTGTCGCTCCCGTCCGGTCGCCCGTGGTTCTCTCGTTCGGTTCACGGCTCGTGAACGGCGGAGCCACCGGTTTCGCCCCTCGACCGACGACCACGCTCACTGCGACGGTCGTCACACGTCGAGGCCGGAGTGACTTGATCGGCCAACAGGGGTAGGCACCACCGATTTACGGTACAGCGAGTAACGACCACTGCCGGTCGACGGCACAGTCAGAGGCACGTGGCGGCCGATTCGGCCGAGTACGCTCCCCCCCACTCCCCCACCACCTTCCGCCGCTCTTCCCGGCCGAGGAGCACGACGCGTCCGAGGAGCAGTATAAGAACCCCCAACTCGGGTTGGGAGAACGCTTACCCTGAGAGCGACAGAGCGATGTCATATACGATACCGTATGACACACAATCTCGGCGTCGACGTGGGTGGGACGTTCACCGACGTCATCGTATTCGACGAAGCGACGAACGAACTGACCATCGACAAGGTGCTCTCGACGCCGGAGAACCCGTCACACGGCGTCGTAGAGGGAATCGAGTCGGCCGTCGAGAAGGCGGGAACGAGCGTGGCGGACCTCGGTCTCCTCTTCCACGGAACGACCGTCGTGACCAACATGCTGCTCGAAGAGACGGGCGCACGCGTCGGCCTGCTCACCAGCGCGGGCCACGAGGACGTCCTCCACCTCGCGCGTGCGTGGACCCCCGGCCCGCTGTACGGGTGGATGGGGATGGAGAAACCCGACCCGCTGGCGGACCTCGTGGACACGCGGGGCGTCGCCGGGCGCATCAGTTCGCCCGACGGCGAGGAGACGACCCCGCTCGACGAGGAGGGCGTGCGCGAGGCGGTCCGCGAACTCCAGGAAGCGGGTGTCGAGTCGCTGACCGTCGCCCTGCTCAACTCGTATCTCAACCCGGCCCACGAACAGCAGGTCCGGGACATCGTCGCCGAGGAAGCGCCTGAGCTCCCGGTGAGCATCTCCTCGGAGATCGTTCCGGAGTACGGCGAGTACGAGCGGACGCTGACGACGGTCATCAACGACTACGCCCGTCCGCAGGTGATTCGCTACCTCGACGACCTCGACGCGTCGCTCTCCGACGCCGGCTCGTCGGCGACGATGAACGTCGTCCGCTCGGACGGGGGGCTGATGAGTCCGAGGGCCGCCACGCAACGGCCGGTCGAACTCGCGCTCTCGGGGCCGAGCGGCGGCGTCGTCGGCGCGGCCACTATCGCGCAACTGAAGGGCGTCCCGGACGTGCTGACCCTCGACATGGGCGGCACCTCGACGGACGTCTCGCTCGTCGAGGACGGCAAACCGGGGACGACCCGTCAGACGAAGGTCGGCTACCGGGAGTTCAAATCGCGGGCCGTCGACGTGAACACGGTCGGCGCGGGCGGTGGCTCCATCGCCCGCGTCCAGTTGAGCGGGTCGTTGCAGGTCGGTCCCGAGAGCGCCGGTGCGGACCCCGGCCCGGCCTGCTACGGACAGGGCGGCGAAGAGCCGACGGTGACGGACGCGAACGTCGTCCTCGGACGCATCCCCCCGTCGGTCCAACTCGGGGGGCGTATGGAACTGGACCGTGAAGCCGCCCGCGACGCCGTCGCCGGTATCGCCGAGGACCGCGGCACGTCCGTCGAGGAGGCGGCACAGGCCATCCTCGACATCGTCAACGAGAACATGTACAGCGCGCTGCGTGTCGTCTCGGTCGAACGCGGCTACGACCCCCGCGAGTTCGGTCTGGTCGCGTTCGGCGGTGCGGGGCCGATGCACGCCAACGCGCTGGTCGACGTGATGGACGCCTACCCGTTGATAATCCCGCCCGGACCGGGCGTGATGTCGGCCTTTGGCTTCCTCACGTCGGACATCCAGAACGAGTTCTCCGAGACGTACCTCCAGACCGACCGGGACGTCTCGGGTGCGGACGTCGCCGACGAACTGGCGACCATCCGCGACGAGGCGACCGCGTGGCTCGACAGCGAGGGCGTCGCCGAGGCCGACCACAGCTTCGAGTACTTCGCCGACTGCCGGTACTACCGACAGGACATCCAGATGTCCATCCCGGTCGACATCGACGCCCTGCGTGCGGACACCGGCCTCGCCGAGATAAAAGACGACTTCGAGACGCGCCACGACCGCCAGTTCGGCTTCTCGCTCGACGCGCCGCTCGAAATCGCCAACCTCCGGGTCGTCGGCAAGGGAGCGGTCCAGGGCGTCGAACTCGAAGCACGGGACCTCGGGGACGCCGACGCCAGCGGGGCGGTCACCGGCCACCACGACGTCTACTTCGACGGCGAGTACCACGAGACACCCATCTACGACCGCTCACGGTTGACGCCAGGCAACGAACTCTCCGGGCCGGCCATCGTCGTCGAGGACGACTCGACGGTGGTCGTCCAACCGGACCACCGTGCGACCGTCGACCGCTACGCGAACATCGAAATCACCCGCGAGGAGGACCAATGAGCACCCAACCCCCCGACTTCGTCGGCGACCACGACGTCGACCCGACCACGCTCGACATCGTCGAGAGCACGCTAGAGAACACCCGCTACGAGATGGACCGCGTCTTGGAGACGACGGCCATCTCGCCGGTCATCCGCGAGCAATCGGACCAGTTCCCGCTCATCGCCGACCGCCACGGACGGATGGTGATGGGGCAGTTCGGGTCGGCTATCGACACCATCATCGAGAACTCCCCGTTCGACTGGGACGACCTGGAGGAGGGCGACGTCGTCGCCACCAACGACCCGTACTCCTGTGCCGGAGCGGTCTCCCACACTCCCGACATGCTGCTGTTGCGCCCCATCTTCTACGAGGGCGAGCGTGTCGGCTTCGGCAGTCAGTGGGGCAACCTGATGGACGTCGGCGGGAAGACCCCCGGCAGCATGCCCGTCCAGGCGACCACCGTCTTCGAGGAGGGTATCCGACTCCCGCCCGTCAAACTCTACAAGGCCGGCGAACTCGACGAGGAACTGCTGGCATCGTTCGCGCACAACACGCGACTGCCCGACCACGCCGAGGCCGACATCAAGGCGCTCGCGGCGGGGACGGCCGTCGCCGAGGAGCGCGTCCAGGAACTCTGTGAGCGCTTCGGGACGGAGACGTATCTGGAGAGCTGTGACGCCATCCTCGACCGGACGCGCGACGGGATGGTCGACCTCATCCGGGAGTTCGTCCCCGAGGGCGAGCGCTACACGTTCGAGGACTACGTCGACGACGACGGGATGGGTAACGGCCCCATCAAACTCCACCTCGAAATCTACCGGGAGGGCGACACCGTCCACCTCGACTGGACGGGCACCGACGCGCAGGTGCCGGGGACGGTCAACTTCCTCCTGAACGAGAAGATGTTCAAGATGTTCACCGGGGTGTTCCTCATCATGGCGTTCGACCCCCTGCTCACCTTCAACGACGGCTACTACGACCTGTTCGAGGTGACACTGCCGGAGGGGACGGTCGTCCAGCCGGAGTACCCCGCCGCGCTGGGCAACCGCCTGCCGATGATGGCCCGGCAGTTCGACGTGCTGCAGGCGACGTTCTCGAAGCTCATCGACCAGTTCTCGGTCGCCGGGAGCTACGGCACCTCGCCGAACCTCGTCTACGCGGGTACCGACTCGGAGGGCAACCAGTTCCAGATGCTGGAGATTCTCTACGGCGGCATCCCGGCCCGTCCCGGTGGCGACGGCCTCGACGGTCACTCGTGGTGGCCGCTCTTCCGGACCGTCCCGGCGGAGTACCAGGAGGCGTACTACCCGCTCAGTATCGAGGAGTACAGCACCCGCGCCGACACGGGCGGCCCCGGCGAGTTTCGCGGCGGCCACGGCATCACGAAGGTGTTCACGTTCGAGGAGGACGGCGCGATAACGTTCCAGGACGACCGCGCCCACACCTACCCGTGGGGCGTCGACGGCGGCACCCACGGCGAACGGAGCGAGAAGACGCTGATTCGCACCGACGGCACGGAGGAGGACCTCCCCTCGAAGGTCGAGAACGAACCCGTCTCCGCGGGCGACAGACTCGTCTTCCGGACGGCGGGTGGCGGCGGACTCGGTGACCCGCTGACTCGTGCCCCCGAGGTGGTCGCCCGCGAAGTCCGACGTGGACTCGTCTCGGAGCCGGCCGCGACCGAATCGTACGGCGTCGTCCTCGCGGCCGACGGGTCGGTCGACGAGGCGGCGACCGACGACCGGCGGGCGACGATGCGAGACGAGCGCGAGGCGCTCTCGGAGTTCGACTACGGCCCGCTCCCGGACGACGAGGAGTTGGCCGAGCGCATCGCCGAGGAGCGTCGCGCGTTCGAAAGGCGCTGAAACGGTCGGGAGTCGGCGTGACTCCGGCCTCCTCGTCGCCGCCCACGTCGACGGTACGACCTATCACTCCCCCACACGCACCCACAGCTATGGACTGGACCGACGACGTCGAAGCGTTCTACGCGGACCGCGAGTTCGCCGAGCGGGTCGGCTTCGGCGACCGACCCGCGCTGGTCGTCATCGACCTCATCGAGGCGTTCACCGACCCCGAGTCGAACCTCGGGTCGGACGTCGAGGGCGTCCTCGACCGGACGGCGCGACTCCTCGCCGCGTTCCGCGAACACGACCTGCCGCGGTACTTCACGACCGTCGCGTACGAGGCGTCGTACGGCGACGCGGGGGTGTTCGTCGAGAAGGTGCCCGCGCTGCGCGAACTCCGGGTCGGGACCGACCGCGTCCGCGTGGACGACCGGGTCGCCCCCGAAGACGGCGAGCGAGTCGTCCTCAAGAAGTACGCCAGCGCCTTCTTCGGGACGGACCTGGCGACGGAGCTGACGACCAACGGTGTCGACACGCTCGTCCTCGCGGGCGTGACGACGAGCGGCTGTGTCCGGGCGACGGCGGTCGACAGCCTCCAGCACGGGTATCGGACCGTCGTCCCGGCCGACGCCGTCGGGGACCGGGCGGAGGGGCCCCACCGTGCGAACCTGTTCGACATCGACGCGAAGTACGGCGACGTCGTGGACGTCGACACCGTCGTCACAGCACTCGCCGAGCGGTTCGACTGACGGTCGTCTCTCGATTCGGCTCCTCGCCTCCTCGCCTCTTCGACCGCCACGTCACTCGTCGACAGTCCACCTTCACAACCCACCGAAGGCCCCTTCGAATCGAAACCGGAGCTTCGCTCTCGGAGTCCACCGAGTCGCTACCTCTGTCGTCGCTTTCGAGGAGTATCGACCGATTTCGTCCCTTCATCGTCGCGTCTACCGCCGACACCGCCTCCGACTTTCGAAGGTTCGACGCGTCGTTCGGTTTCGAATCTCGTCCACAACGGTGGAGAGTGGCCCGCCCGAAGCCCCACACCGGGACGGAGTCGAGACTCCGCGACCCACGGTGTTCGATTCACGATGACCACGCAACTCAGTTCACTCTTCACGCAGGTCGAACGGGCGTTCGAGCCGGTACGGCAGGTCCTGAAGCCGGTTCTGTCCGAACCCACACTGCTGGTCGTCTGGGGAGTCGTCGTTCTGTTCTCCCTCGGGGGCCTCCTCTGGGACCTCCGCCAGCGCAACCAGGCGTTGCCGTCGACGATGAAGGGCGTCTGGTCGCTCGTCGTGCTGTACTCCGGGCCGTTCGGGCTCGCTATCTACTGGTTCGCCGGCCGGACCCAGATCACCCGCGACTCGCTGTGGCGGCGCGGCCTCCGCTCGACGGCGCACTGCTACTCCGGCTGTGGAGCGGGGGAAGTCGTCGGTATCCTGCTCGCGCAGGCGATACTCGGACTCGCCGTCGGGTGGGTCGCCGCCATCACCTTCGGGTTCGCCTACACGTTCGGCTACGCGCTCACCGTCGGCCCACTGTTACAGGAGGGCGTCGTGTTCTGGGAGGCGATCAAGGACGCACTCTACAGCGAGACCCCCTCTATCACGGTGATGGAGGTCGTCGCCATCTCGACGGACCTCCTGCTCGCCTCGCAGGCCCACGTCGGCGACGTGCTGTTCTGGGCGTCACTGGCGTTCTCGCTCTCGCTGGGCTTTCTCGCGGCGTTCCCCGTCAACGTCGCCCTCGTCTACGCCGGTGTCAAAGAGGGGATGAAGAACCCCGCCGAGATGGGCGACGCCTCCCCGTCGAACGGCCACGGCGACGGGCGGGCGACGACGGATTGAGAGCACCCCCCGACACGGACGGGGTGATGCTCCCACGAGGGTCACGAGGAACGACAGGTCGGGACGGTCCACACGCGAGGAGTGACTCGTGGAGCGACGGGCCGTCCTCTCGACGCTCGGTGTGGCCGCTACCGCCGGGTGTCTCGGTCCGGAACTCGCGTCTGATCGCTCCCCCGTCTGGACGACCGACCGGCCGTCGGACTTATAAATAGCCTACTCAGGTTGGTGCAACGGTTTTTCGACACGGGGGTGAGTTGGTAGCAACGCACAATGACCGCACGAGAACGGCAGGGACCGCTCGACGGTCTCCGTGTCATCGACATGTCGGGAATGATCAGCGGGGCGTTCGCAACGACGATGCTCGGTGACTTCGGCGCGGACGTGGTGATGGTCGAACACCCGAAGGTGGGCGACCCCATCCGGGAGTGGCCACGGAAGACCGAGGACGGCGAGTCCCTCGCCTGGAAGTCACTGGGTCGGAACAAACGCTGTATCACGCTGGACCTGGGGGCCGACCGTGGCCGTGACCTCGCCCTCGACCTCGTCGAGGACGCCGACGTGGTGTTCGAGAACTTCCGACCGGGGACGATGGAACGCTGGGGTCTCGGCCCCGAGGACGTCCACGAGGTGAACGAACGCGCCATCATGGTCCGCCTGTCGGGGTACGGCCAGACCGGTCCGAAGTCAGAGAAACCGGGCTTCGGGACCGTCGCCGAGGGCATCTCCGGGTGGGCACACGCCAACGGCTTCCCCGACAGCGAACCCCTCCTCCCGCCTATCAGCCTCGCGGACCTCACCGCCGCGCAGTTCGCCCTCCAGTCGACGCTGATGGCCGTCTTCGAGCGTGATGTCGGCCGTGGCGGGAGCGGCGAGGGGCAGGTCATCGACGTCTCGCTGACCGAACCGCTGTGGCGACTGTTCTTCGGCGAGGTCGAAGCCTACGACCGGATGGGCCACACCCACGAGCGGACGGGGAATCGCCACCCCAACACCGCCCCGCGCAACATCTACGAGACCGCGGACGGCTACATGACGATGTCCGCGTCGAACCAGAAGATCTTCGAACGGGTCGCCGAGGCCATCGGGAAGCCCGAACTCGTCGACGACCCGCGGTTCGCGGACAACTCGACGCGCGTCGAGCACGTCGAGGCGCTCGACGCGGAGATCGAGGCCTGGACCCGCGAGCGCACCACCGAGGCGGCCATCGACGTCCTCGAATCACACGACGCCATCGTCGGCCCCGTCTACGACATGGCCGACATCTTCGCCGACGAGCAGTTCCAGGCCCGCGACTCGTTCGTCGAGGTGGACGACCCCGACGTGGGACCCATCAGGACGTTCGCGCCGGTCCCGAAGTTCTCGCGGACGCCCGGCGCGGTGGAGTTCCTCGGGCCACAGCACGGCGAACACAACGTGGAGGTCTACGGGAGCGAACTCGGTCTCTCGGCGGCGGAGATAGCGACGCTCGAAGCCGACGAGGTCATCTAGATGCGCCTCTCGGACGTCACGCTGCGGGAGGGCGACCAACTCCCCGGACGCGAGTTCACCGCCGAGCAGAAAGTCGAGTGTGCACGGGCACTCGACGGACTCGGCCTCGACTTCCTCCAGCCGGGGTTCCCGGCGACCGGCGAGAAGGACCAGCAGGTGCTCTCGGAACTCGCGGGGACGACCGACGCGGACGTCGTCGGGTTAGCACGCGCGCTGGAGGAGGACGTCGACGCCGTCGTCGACACCGAGGTCGAGGTGGTCGAACTGTTCGTCTCGGTGTCCGAGCGCCACCTCGACCACCTCCTCGGGATGGCCCGCGAGGAGATGCTCGACATGCTCGCCTCGGCGGTCGACTACGCTCACGACCGGGGGGCGACGGTCCACGTCACGCTCGCCGACGCCTTCCGTACCGAGCAAGCACACGTCCTCGAGGTGGCCGAGACCATCGCCGACGTGCCGTCCCTCACGCTCGCGGACACCGTCGGGGCACGGACACCGGCGAGCGTCCGCGACTACCTCGACGTGCTGTCGACGGACCTCGACCTCGGCGGTGTGGGCGTCCACTTCCACGACGACCTGGGCTGTGCGACGGCCAACGCGCTGGCGGCGTACGAAGCGGGCGTCGGGAAGGTCGACGTGAGCGTCGCCGGACTGGGCGAACGCGCCGGAAACAGCCCCCTGGAGGAGGTCGTCGTCGCCTGTGCGGTCGACCACGACGACGACCTGGGCGTCGAGACGGCCGACCTCGTTCCGACCTGTCGGACCGTCCTGGAGACGCTCGGCGAGTCGTGGGACGACCGGAAGGCCGTCCTCGGCCGGACGGTCGGCGAACACGAGTCCTCGATTCACACGACCGCGATGCTCACCGACCCGGCGACGATGGAGCCGTACGCGCCCGACCGCTTCGGTGGGGAACGCCACCTCGTCTTCGGCGCGGGCACCGGCGAGAGCGGCGCACGAAAACTCCTCGAACGCGCCGGCGTCTCGACGAGCGAGGAACGGGTCACCGCCTACCGGGAGGCGCTGGCCGACCGCGGCCCCCTCGGCCTCGACGGGGCACTCGCTCTCGCCACGGAGCGGTTCGGTGAGGAGTAGCGAGCACGTCCGGTCGTAACCGACGAGTGACACGACCCGTCGACTCATCCGAATCGCTACTAAACGCTTAATCCGTCTCACCGTCGACTGTCGGGAAGAGACACCCGGTGATGTTCCAAGCAGAAATCCATCTCCAGCAGGAGAAGTACTGCGTCCTGCACGGTCTCGCCGACCGATTCGACGCGACGTTCGACATCGCCATCGAGGAGCACCACGACCACCTCGTGACGTTCGTGCTCGAACTCGACGACGCTCGACCGGAGCACGTCGCGTTCCTCGAAACCGCCGACCAGGTCGAGCGCGTCGAGGAACTCGAGTCTGGACGGTTCCTCGTCACGAAACGCTCGTGTGGCGCGTACGCGGCGGTCGAACAGAACCACGGCATCCTCAGACGCCGCAACCACATCACGCCGACCCACCGGGTCTACACCGTCCTCCTGTTCCGGCGTGAGGACCTCAGGGCGATGATCGACGAGTTCCGACAGGTCGGGGCGGTGACTCTCGGGAAGATAACCCGGTTCGACGAACCGTCCCACCAGCTCACCGGCCGCCAGCGGGAGGTGGTCTCCGTCGCCTTGGAACTGGGCTACTTCGAGTGGCCCCGACGCATCAACAGCGAGCAACTGGCCGCCGAACTCGACATCAGTCGCGCGACGCTGCTCGAACACCTCCGGAAGGCCGAGTCGAAACTCATCACTGCGGCACTCGACGACACGGAGCCCCGCACCGACCGCACCGGCTTCACCGACCCGGCCGGCACCTCGTAGTCGGGCAGGTTCGTGGCGTCCGCCGAACGCCTGCCGGCACGGCGTCCGCCGAACTGCCTGTTCGATGCGGTTCGAGTGCGCTCAGTAGCGCACCACGGCGGCATCTTCGACAACCAGTGGCCCGTCGTCCGAGGAGTCCCCGTCGTCCGAGAAGTCCTCGTCGGCGAGCAGGTCGGTCGCCCCACCGTCGACGGCGACGCGGACCGGTTCGTCCGCGAAGTTCAACACGACGAGGAGGTCGTCCGAGGAGTCTCCGGTGGCGTCCTCGTCCGTCCGTGCGTAGGCGACGACACGCTCGGTCGCTCCCTCCAGCACGTCGACGTCGACCGGTTCGACGGTCCCCTCGCGGAGCACGGGGAACGCGTCGCGGAGTGCGACGAGTCGGCGGTGGTAGTCGGTCAGGTCGGCGTCGCCGTCGTGCCAGCGCATCGGGCCACGCTGTTCGGGGACGCCGCGTTCCTGCCCGTAGTATATCATCGGGACGCCGGGCAGGGTGAACGTCGCGGCGGCCGCGGGTCTGAGCGTCCCCGTCTCGCACTCGCTGGCGTAGCGCTCCTCGTCGTGGTTCTCGACGTAGCGCATGTGGGCGGCGTCGTCGGGGAAGCCGTACCGCTCGGCGTCACCGACCGCGTCGAGGACGGCGTCGGCCGACGCCTCGCCGGTCCCGACGTCTCTGAGCGCGTCGTAGAGGTCCGTGTCGTAGTGGGCGTCGAACTCGTTCTCCGCGAACGCGACGTCGCGGGGTACCGTCTCGTCGAGCAGGAGGAACTCGTCGTCGTGGGCTTTCACGCGCTCGCGGACCTCCTTCCAGAAGCCGTGGGGGACGCCCCACGCGACGTCACAGCGGAAGCCGTCGACGACGGGGGCCCACTCGTCGACGACGTCGAGCATCCACCGCCGGACCGCCAGCGAGTCGTAGTTCACGTTCGGGATGCGTGCCCAGTTGAAGTAGACGCCCGGGGCGTCCTCGCCGGCCCAGTCGACGCCCGTCGTGTCCGCTTCGCGGGGAACACGCTCGTAGTGGTCGGCGTACTCCTCGACTCCCGCGCGGTGCAGTTGGAAGGCGGGGTGGTCCCGCGAGGTGTGGTTGACCACGAGGTCGAACACCACGCGGATGCCGGCCTCGTGGAACCGGTCGACGAGCGACTCGAACTCGGCACGCGTCCCGAGATCGGCGGCGGTGTCGAACAGGTCCGTGATGTGGTAGCCGTGGGTCGTCGGCGAGGCGAGGACGGGCGTCAGCCACACGGTGTCGACGCCGAGCGACTCGACGTACGCCACCCGTCGTTCGAGTTCGGCGAACGTCGTCTCCAGCGTGTCGCCGCAGAACGACCGGACGAATATCTGGTACATCGTCGCGTCGCGCGTCCACTCCGGTGGGGACCCCGGAACGGCGACGTGGACGTCGTCGCCCACCCGCCGCAGTTCGACGGTGTCCGCCACCCCGTGGCGCTCGGCGACCGGGACGGCGTGGACGCGGACCGTCTCGTCGTCGGGGAGCGCCGCGAGCGGGACGCGCAGTTCGTCGTCCGCGATTTCGACCGCGTCGTCGGTCAGGCCGTCCCGGTCGTCGAGGTGGAACTCGACGCTCGGGTCGTCGCCGTTCGGCGCGGCCGCGGCGTCGGCCGCCACGACGACGCTGCCGTCCTCCACGTGCCCGTCGAGCGCGAGTCGCGGTCGGCCCGGTCCCTCGACGGTGACGCCGTCGCTCGCCCAGTGCTCCCAGCCGTCGTCGAAGGTGAAGATGGCGTCGTGGTCGCCCGGCGGGAGGGCGACGTCGACGGCCCAGCCCTCGCCCTCACGCTCGGCGAAGAGGACGCCCGTGGTGAAGTCGTTGAACGCCGCGATGACCGAACAGCGTTCGACACCGCTCACGTCGCCCTCGACGTCGTCCTCGTCGACGCGGAATCGGACGTCCCGGCGGTCGTCCGGGAACGCGCGGATGGTCTGGCGGTGGGTGCCGTCGGGCGCGTCGAGTTCGACGCGGTACGTGCCGGGGACGTCCGGCGCGAGGTGGGCGACCGGTCCCGCGTCGAGCAGTACGTCGCTGCTCTCGGGCGCGACGGTCAGTCGCCAGCGAAACGCGTCGCCGGCGTCCTCGGGCGGGTTCCGGGGGGCGAGTTCGACCGACTTCCCGACGGTCGTGAACCGTGGTGGTCCGGGGTGGTGCATGTGCTCGAACCGGCGCACGGAGCGTCGATAAAGCTGTTCTGAAGAGATCTTCGGTGCCGCCGTCTCCCCGTCGCCGTCTCGTGGCCTCTCCCGACCCGTTCCCGGAACTCGCGCCCGGTGGATGTGAAGCGTTCTTTACTCCGGTCGTCCTCCTCGGGGTATGAACCGAGGGGACGGACCGGACGCCGAACGCGCGGCGAGCGCACTGGGGTCGCTCGCGGACGCCGACCGTATCGCCATCCTGCTCGCGCTTCGCAACGGCCGCGTCCGACCGTTCGTCGACCTCCAGACGGCGGCCGGGTTCGAGGACAGCGGTCGGTTCAACTACCACCTCGACCGACTGCTCGAGGAGTTCGTCCGGAAGACAGAGGCGGGCTACCGGCTCACCGCCGCCGGGTCGAAGGCCGTCGACATCGTCACCGACGAGCGGTTCGGGTCGACACCGGCCGTGGTCGACCACCCGCTCGACGCCGACTGCCCGCAGTGTGAGGGGCGACTCCACGGCAGGTACGCCGAGAAGGACGTCGAACTCGTCTGCCCGGACTGCGAGACGCTCGTCCACTACGGCTACTTCCCGCCGCGGGCGGTGTCCGGCCGCGACCCCGAGGCGCTGTTCGCCGCCTACGGGAAGGTGCTGTGGCGGGAGTTCACGCTCGCCGCCCGCGGCGTCTGTCCGTTCTGCCGCGGTCGGACACACACTCGCGTCGAGCGAGGCTCGGACCACCACCTCGACTACCCGGCGGTCAGCGCGTGTGTCGACTGCGACGCCGAGGTGGCGACGGCCGTCGGCCTCCGACTGCTCGCCGACCCCGCAGTCGTGGGCTTCCTCGCCGACCACGGCGAACGCGTCGACGACCGACCGTTCTGGGCGTTCGACTTCTGCATCGACGACGCGGCGGTGTTCGTCGTCGGCGAGGACCCGCTTCACGTCGCCGTTCCGATTCACCGCGACGGGGAGACGCTGCGGGTGACCGTCGCCGAAGACGGGTCGGTCGTCGAGACGACCCGAGTCACGCGCCGCTGACGGTGTGCTGGCGTCGAAAAGTGAGTGTCGTGGTCGTCCGCTACCCTTCCATCCCGCTGAACGAGAGGCCGCCCTCGATGTAGCGCTGGGCGAACAGGTAGACGACGACGATGGGCGAGGCGAAGGTGAGCGCGAACGCCGAGAACTTCGCCCACGGCACGGAGTACTCACTGACCAGCGAGAACAGGCCCACCGGTAGCGTGTAGTTGTCCGTGCCGAGTAGCGTCTGTGCGACGACGAACTCGGTCCACCCCGTCAGGAAGGTGAAGATGAACACCGTCGCCAGCCCCGCCTTCGACAGCGGCAGGATGACCTCGGTGACGACGCGCCACGGCGGCGCACCGTCGACGACTGCCGCCTCCTCGTAGGAGACGGGGATGCCGTCCATGTACGTCTTCAACAGCCACGTGTTGAACGGCACGGCCGTCGCGGCGTAGTACACCGACAGCGCCAGTTTGCTGTCGTTCAGCCCGAACTGGACGTAGATGGTGTAGAGACCGATGAGCAACGCGATGCCCAAGCCGCCACCGACCTGCGTCAGCAGGACGTAGCCGAACAGTATCTTCCGCCGGAAGATGAACTTCCGCCGCGACAGCGCGTACGACGCCGGGACGATGAGCGACATCGAGAGCAGCACCGTCGGGATGGCGACGGTCAGACTGTTCCAGAAGAACCCCTTGAACCCCGATGGGTTCGTGACGCCGTAGTCAGAGACGTCGAGCAGTTCGATGCCGGGCGTACTCGACACGATTTCGAGGTTCGTGAACGGAATTCCCAGCGTGATATCGTACGCCGGGAGGATGAGGTCCCCGAGCACCCAGAGGAACGCGCTGAACGACACCTCGTCGGGGAGCAGCGAGAACCCGCCCGTCGAGTAGATGGATCCACCGGACGGCGAGAGTGCCGAGAGCAGGACCCAGTAGAGCGGGAACAGCAACAGCGAGACGAACACCAGCGCACCGAGCGTGATGGCGAGCGTCTTCAGCGGCCGACTCGGAGGTATCTTCCCCGAGCGGACGCCTTCGATGGTGTAGCGGGCGTTACGGAGCGACTCGACGGGTGTCATCACGACGCGTGTCGCGTCGGCCTTCAGCCCGCGGCCGATGGTACGAAGGAGGCTCACGCCTCGTCCACCCCGTCGGCCAGTCGGCCCCGCTTGACGTTGAGCCACATGAACGCCCCGATGAACAGGACGGCGATGATGCTGATGGCCGCGCCCTCACCGTACTGGAAGAACGAGAACGCCTCCTTGTAGCCGTAGACGACGATGAGTTCGTTCTGCCGGGCGGGACCACCCTGGTTGAACACGTACGGGATGAGGAACTGCTGGAACGACGCCGCCGAGGTGAGGATGGTGGCGAACAGCACCGGCCGCTTGATCGACGGTAGGGTCACGTGGAAGAACCGGGAGACGAACCCGGCTCCGTCGACCATCGCCGCCTCGTGGAGTTCCTGTGGAACGTCCTGGAGCGCGCTCACGGTGATGATGACCATGAACGGGTAGGCGAGCCACGCCTCGGTGACGTTGTACGCGAGAAACGCCATCCAGCGCTGGCTGAGCCACGCCACCGACGAGAAGCCGACACTCGTCAGTAACTGGTTGGCCAGGCCGAACTCGGCGGAGCTGAAGATGCCCCGCCAGACGGTGATGGTGAAGATGGCCGGCAGCCCCATCGGCGCGATGATGAGCGAGCGCATGACCCGCTTCCCGCGGACGCGCTTGCCCGTGACGACCAGCGCGATGCTGATGCTCACGACGAGCTTCAACAGGACGCTCGTGGCGACGAACAGCCACGTGATGCCGAAGGAGTTCCAGAACTGGCCGTTGATGGGCAGCGTCAGCCACGTCTCGCCGAACAGGACGAGCGACCACGTTCCGTCGAACAGCACGTTGAGGTAGTTCGTCAGGCCGACGAACTCCGCTTCGCCGAACGTCAGCACCGAGAACGCGCCCTCGCCGGCGAACAGGTTCGACGGCTCGGCGTTCGTAAAGGAGATACCCACCAGGTAGACGATGGGGAACAGCATGAACGCCGAGAACAGGAACAGGCCCGGCAACACGAGGAGGAGAGAGACGTCGCTCCGGTCGAGGAACGGCACCTCCTCCAGTCGACGCCCGATGCGGTTGGCCGTGCTCATGGGTGGCTCACTCCCAGTTCGACCTGATGGTCGACGCCGCCTCCTCCATCGCTCCTGCCGCGTCGGTGTCGCCGTTGAACGCCTTGATGAGCGCGCTCGTGTACGGCTCCCAGACGGCGTTCATCTTCGGGTGGGTGGGCATCGGGACGCCCTGCTGGACGGCCTCCGAGAACGCCTTGACGTTCGACGGCAGTTCGTCGCTCCCGGCGAGTTCCGAGAGCACGGGAATCGCACCCTGCTCCTCGGCGGCCTGCAGGACGAGGTCCTCGTTCGTGACGTGCCACTCGATGAACGACCGGGCGGCCGCGGCGGTCGCGTCGTCTTCCATCCCCGTCGAGAAGTACCACATCTGGATTCCGGTGTAGGGGTTGGGTTCGCCGCCGTCGACCGAGGGCAGTTTCGCGGTCCCGAAGTCGACACCCTTCTCGTTGAGTGTCGCCAGGTACCACGGGCCGTTGATGGCGAACGCGGCGTTGCCGTCGGCGAACGCGGCGGCCTGGGCCTCGTACTGCGGGTCGTTGGGCATGTACGGCTTGAAGTTGTCCAGCGCGAACTGGAGACCCTGGACGGTCGCGTCGTTCGTGAGGCCGAGCATCGGGTCCTGCTCGGGGTCGAAGATGTAGCCGCCCTGGCTCTGGACCCACGCGCTCGTGAAGTACGGGTCGAACGGGTAGCTCAGACCGTACGTGCCGTTACTCGGGTCGTGGTGCTCGTCCATCACCGACACCATCTCGGAGACCGACGACGGGGGTTCGTCGACGTACTCCTCGTTGTAGACGAGCGCGACGGTCTCCGCGGCGTACGGGAGGCCGAGGACCTGGTCTTCGAACTGGACCGCGCCCGCGGCCGCCTCGGTGAACTGGTCCATGCCGACCGATAGCTGGTCGCTCTGGTCGACGAGGAAGCCACGCTGGGCGTAGTCACCGACCCAGTCGTGTGCCCAGTCGAACGACGCCGGTCCCTGCCCGGCGGGGATGGCGCTCGTCGTCTTCTTGCGGAGGTCCGAGATGTCACCGCCGTCGATGGTGTGTCTCGAGTTCGAGTTGAAGCTCTCGATGGCCTGCTCTCGCGCCTGCGTCTCCGTGTCGGGCAGTGAGTACCAGACCGTCGCCGACCCGGCGGGGCCGGACTCCGTGCCGGTCGAGGTGTCCCCCGACGAACCGTCGTCCGCGGTGCCGTCCCCGGACGCGTCGTCACTCGACGAGTCGGTCCCGTCACCCTCGCCCTGCTCCTGGACGCCGAGACAGCCCGCAACCGCGCCAGTCGCGCTCAGTGCACCGATTCGCTTGAGGACATCCCTGCGTTCCATGCTCATGGATGAATAAGTGTTGAATAAGTAGTTCACATATTAAACCTTGGGGTCGTTCATGACCGACGAGGGCGGACCGCCGGTCGCTGTTGAACGAACGAAGTAACATAACACCACACGTTGCCACGAGAGGGAAAGGACTAAACAGTGTGAGGGTAACTCACAGTATCGATGGCGACGCTCACGCTCGAATCACTCAGAAAGGAGTTCGACGGCGGTCAGATCGTCGCCGTCGACGACCTGTCGCTGGAGGTCGCCGACGGCGAGTTCGTCACCGTCGTCGGTCCCTCCGGTTGTGGGAAGTCGACGACGCTCCGGATGGTCGCGGGACTCGAACGGCCCACCGCCGGTCGCATCTCCATCGGTGACGAGGACGTCACCGACGTCCACGCACGCGACCGCGACGTCGCGATGGTGTTCCAGAACTACGCGCTCTACCCGCACAAGACCGTCGAACAGAACATGGCGTTCGGCCTCCGGATGTCGACGGACCTCTCGAAGGACGAACGCCGCCGGCGCGTCCGCGAGACCGCCGAGATGATGGACATCGAGGAGTTACTCGACCAGCAGCCCGCGGAGCTCTCGGGCGGGCAGAAACAGCGTGTCGCGCTCGGCCGCGCCATCGTCCGCGAACCGGACGTGTTCCTCTTCGACGAACCGCTCAGCAACCTCGACGCGAAACTGCGGACGACGATGCGGACCGAGATTCAGCGCCTCCAGAACGAACTCGACATCACCGCCGTCTACGTCACCCACGACCAGGAGGAGGCGATGACGATGGGCGACCGCATCGTCATCCTCAACGACGGCGAACTCCAGCAGAGCGGTGCCCCGAAGTCGGTCTACCGCAACCCGCGCAACCGCTTCGTCGGCGGGTTCGTTGGCTCGCCGAGCATGAACTTCCTGGCGGTCGGTGTCTTCACCGACGCCGGTCGGACGACTCTCGTCGACGAGGCCGGAACCTTCGAGTACGACGTCACCGACCAGCGCCTGCTCGACGCGTTGCAGGGCCATGACGAGGTGACCGTCGGCATCCGGCCCGAGTCGGTCACCGTCGTCGACGCCGGTACGAGCGGTGCGATTCCGGCGACGGTCGAGGTGGTCGAACCGGTCGGTGCGGACAACTATCTCCACCTCGACATCGGCGACGACTTCATCGCGCGTGTCGACGCCGCGGTCGAACCGGAACCGGGCGAGGAGGTGCTCGTCGACGTCCCGTCGTCGGCCATCCACCTCTTCGACGCCGAGACGGGCGAGTCGCTCCTCGAGACCAGACAGCGAGAACCGATCGAAGCCTGAGTCGGACCCGTCGGCCCCCACTCTCGCTCCCGTCCCACCCCGGCCGTTCTCCTCGCGTCCTCCTCAGTCGTCGAGCGTGGCGACCGTCGGGTCGGCCGCCAGCAGCCCTCGTTCGTCGAGCAGTGCGACCGTCGCCAGTCGCAGCGCGTGGGGCCACCCCAGCGGCGTCGCGCTGTCGGGCGTCCCGTCGTCGAAGAACTGTTCGGGCAGGTAGCCCCCGCTCGTCGAGAGCGGCCCGTCCGGCAACACGAGTGCCAGCAGGTCGCGCGCCCGAACGGCGACCGTCTCGGCTCGCGGGTCGTCGTGGTCGGTGAGGAGGGCCGCGAGGTGGGCCGCGGCGTTCGCCCCCCACGCCGTCGAGACGGTCCAGACCTTCGGCGCGTCCTGTCCGTCCTGTCGCCACGGGTCGCCCTCGTAGCGCACCAGTCCCTCGACGGCGCTCTCGTCCGGGTCGCGGTGGAGGACGTCGAGGACCGTCCCGACGTGTGCGACGAGTCGGTCCAGTCGCTCGTCGTCGACGCCGTGGACCCGGTCGTACTCCCGGTGGGCGGCGACGAGGGCGAGCGACGCGGAGTCGATACGGTCGTCGCGCTCGCCGTCACCGGTGAGCCGGTAGGCGTACGCGCTCCGCTCTCCCACCCAGAGGTCGTCGACGGCGTCGTAGACCTGCTCCGCTCGCTCCTCGGCAACGGGACGGCCGTCGAGCGCCCCGGCCGCCGAGTACGCTTCGAGGAACGTCGCCGCGGTGTGTGCGAACCGACCCGTCGCGTCCTCCCAGGCGTTCTGACAGGATTTCGGGAGTCCGTCGGCCGCGAGCGTCTCGTCGAGACTGGCGAGGGCGCTGTCGAGCGTCCCCTCGACCGTCGCCGGGTCGACGACGCCGGCGTCGAGCGCCCGCGCGAGGAAGGTGACGACGCTCGCGGTCTGATCGGCCTGGTAGTCCGTGCCGTCCCCGGCTTCGAGGCGACCGTTCGCCCACCCCGGCGCGAGTCGGCCGTCACGTGGCCAGACGCGGTGTGGCAACGAGCCGTCGGCCCGCTGGGCGGTCCGGTACGCGGCCGCGCTCCGGGCGTGCCACGCGCCCAGGTCCAGGTCGAACCGCTGGTCGGCCTCCAGGCAGAACAGGGCGATTTCGGCGTCGTCGCGGAACCACGTGTAGCCGTAGCCCCCGGAGTGGGCGTAGTAGGGGTCGAAGTCCGGACCGGCGATTCGGAGACCAGTCCCCGCGGAGAGGGCGCTGAGGACGCGCAGGTCGGCGGCCGCTGCGTCCGGACACGGGCCGGGAGCGCTCCGCGTCACCTGCTCGTGAGCGGCCCGTTCGAGCGCCGTGGCCTCGGTGAACTCCTCGGCGAGCGTATCGAGTCGCGTCAGTGCCGTCTCTCGGCCCACCTGGTCGGCGTCGGTCAGGAGCGTGGCGAGTGTCGCCGCCCCGGCCTCGACGGGGGCAGTACAGAGCACGTCGCCGCTCAGTGTCTCCTCCTCGTAGCGGCCCGCGTCGACGCCACGAGGTCGTTCGACGGGGTCGTCGGCGAGCAGTTCCGCGAAACTCGGTGGCACCTGTCCCGTGACAGAGGAGAAGCCCGTCGCGCTCGTCAGGTAGTCGTGTTCGGCGGCGTGGAACAGTTCGACCGAGCGCTCGTGACGAAGCTGAGCGACCTGCGTGTCCCGACCGTCGGGCGAGAAGCCGTAGAAGCCGACCAGTTCGACGCTCGCGTCGGCCGGCGCGTCGACGGTGACGTGCGTGAGGTGGGCCGCACCGACGGTGAGGTCGTACTGCGTGGCCGTCACGTCGCCGTCGGGGATCCGGTGGTCGGTGACGACGAGGGCGGTGTCCTCGTGGTAGGTCTGGTCGGTCGTCTCACAGCCGTCGAACCAGACGCTCTCGCCGTCGATTCTGAGACCGAGCCGTGCCCGTGAGACGCCCGTCAGCCCCGTCAGTGGGTAGCTGAAGTCCGTCGTCGTCCCGTCGCGGTCGACGTAGACGAGTCGCGCGTCGGCTGCTCGCGCGTCCTCGTCGGGCGTGAGACCGGAGAAGAGACCCGTCGTCGTGCGGCGCTCGCCCGGAAACCGGGCGTCGGTCCCCTCGACCCGTTTCACGTCGTCGAGGGCGTCGCGGAGTTGCATGACAGTGCGGAGGGAACCACTCCCCAAGAGTGTTTGGTGTAATCGTCGTTCACAAATTCATATCGTGTGCGGCGAGGTGGCGTCGGTCGCCGTCGGAACGGGTGGCCGATAGTGGGCGGGAGGTGCGGGCGGCCCGACTCGGACGGGTGACACGGGTAGTTAAGTGGGGCGCTCGCCGATTCGCACCACACGATGGACGACTCGGCGCTCGCCGGCCTGCTGGAGCAGTTCGGTTTCTCGAAGAAGGAGATCGACACCTATCTCGTCTTGCTGGAACACGGGGAGGCGACGGCCAGTACGGTCGCGGACGACGCGGGCGTCTCGAAGCGCTACGTCTACAGCATCAGTGAGAACCTCGAATCCCGTGGGTTCGTCACCGTCAACGACCACGTCGTACCGACGACGATTCGTGCCAACCCGCCCGAGGAGGTCATCGAGACGCTCTCCGGGGAGGTCGAGCGGATGCGCCCCGCGCTCGAAGACCGGTACACGACGGCCCCGCAGTCGGCCGACGAGTTCGAAGTCGTCAAATCACGGGTGACGGTCCGCAAGCGCATCGCGGCGCTCATCGACGAGGCCAGCGAGGAGGTCATCCTCTCGGTCCCCTACAGTCAACTCTCGGAGGTCGAGTCGTCGCTCCGTGACGCCGTCGAGCGTGGCCTCCTCGTCCTGCTCGTAGTGACCAGCGTCGACCCCGGCGCGACCGGACTGGACGAGGAACTGGCCGGTCTCGGGAGTGTCGTCCGCGTCTGGTACGAGGCGATGCCGACGATGGTCACCGCCGACCGGACCCGGAGCGTCATCGCGCCACAGGCGATGGTGACGCGCTCGAACAGCGGGGAGCAGGCCATCACGTTCACACAGGAACAGCTCGCCCCCGTGATGGTCGGGTCGTTCTTCGGGAACTACTGGCCGAACGCCGAGCAGGTCGCCGTCGCCCCCCGACGGCCGCTTCCCGACACCTACCGCGACTTCCGGCAGGCGGTCCTGCAGGCGACGCTCCACCTGCGAGAGGAGACCCCCATCGTCGCTACGGTACGCGGGCGCGCGCTCGACGCCGACGACCCGTCCGACCGCACCGAGGAACCGGCGGCCACGGAACTGCGCGGGCGACTCGTCGAGGTTCGACAGGGGATGGTCGTCCCGGTGAACAACACCTTCCCCGTCGAGAGTTCGCTCGTCGTCGAGACGGAGACCGGTCGGTACACCGTCGGCGGGCGCGGCGCGTTCGTCGAGGACGTCGAGGCCGACGAGGTGACGCTCGAAGTCGCCGACCCCGGCGACGACTCGTCGGTCGACGTGGCCGACACCGAACCCCCCGGGGGACACTGAACACGGACGACGGCTCGCCCGGACCTCCGGTTGGTGCAAAATTTACTCGGAACTGAGTAGTAGTCTTTTTTAGACAGTGGCACGCGTTCCGGAGTGTGTATGAGTGACACGGGACTGCATGACAGGAGGGTCGACCAGGACGTACGGGAACTCGGCGCGCTGTTGGGTGACGTCCTGGCGGACCTGTCCACCGAGGGTGCGTTCGAGACGGTCGAAGAGGTCCGCGGGGCCGCCATCGACTACCGTCGGGGCGACGCCGAGACCCGACAGGCGCTCGACGCCGCGCTCGCCGACCTCTCGGCCTCGCGGCAGGGAGAGGTCACACGGGCGTTCACGTCGTACTTCGAACTGGTGAACCTCGCCGAGGAGCGCGAACGGGTCCGGGCGGTCCGCCGAGGGACGCAGTCGGGGACGCTCGCCGACAGCGTCGCGGCGGCGGTGGACACGCTGGTCGACGCCGAGGCCGACCCGGAACTCGTCCAGCGCGTCCTCGACGACGTGCTCATCGAACCGACGTTCACCGCCCACCCGACGGAAGCGCGACGGAAGACGGTGAAGGCGAAACTCCGCTCCATCGCCGGGCACATCGAGACGCTCGACGAACGCCGACTGACCGACGACGAACGCGAGCGCATCGACCGGGCGCTGGAAGCCGAGGTGACGAGTCTCTGGCAGACCCAACAGGTCCGCAAACGCCGTCCGGAGGTGACCGACGAGGCGCTCAACGTCCAGTGGTATCTGGAGAACACGCTGTTCGACGTGGTCGGCGAGGTGTACGACGAACTGGAGTCGGAACTCGGCGAGGCGTATCCCGGAGTCGAGGTGCCGAAACTGTTCGAGTTCCGCTCGTGGGCCGGTAGCGACCGGGACGGCAACCCCTACGTCACCCCGGACGTGACCGAAGAGACGCTGACGCGCCAGCGTGCGGTCGTCCTCTCGCGTTATCGCCAGGAGCTGAAACGCCTCTCGGGCGTCGTCAGTCAGGACGCGACCCGTATCGAGGTGGGCGACGACGTCGCTCACTGTCTCGCCGAACACGCGGGCGCGCTCCCGAACGTCGCCGAGGAGGCCGAGTCACGCTACCCGGACGAACCGTACCGCCAACTGCTGAAGCTGATGCGCGAACGCCTCGTGCGCGTCGACAGCGTGCGGCCGGGTGGCTACGAGGGTGAGGGCGCGCTCTCCCGTGACCTCGACGCGCTCGCGGCCGACCTCCGTGCGAACGGTGCGGGGTCGGTCGCCGAGGCGCACGTCGACCCGTTGCGTCGGCAGGTGTCGACGTTCGGGTTCTCGCTGGCGAGTCTCGACCTGCGCGACCACCAGCAGAACCACACGCAGGCGGTCACCGAGACGCTGGAGCGAGAGGGCGTCGACTACGCCGCGATGGACGAGGACGAGCGCGTCGACCTGCTGACCGAGGCCATCATGCAGGACGAACCGCTCGTCGACGTGCACGACCGGACGGACTGCTCGGAGACGGCCGAGAAGGTGCTCGAACTGTTCGAGCGGACCGCCGAGTGGCAGGGGGAGTTCGGCGTCGACGCCATCGACACCTACTGCATCTCGATGTGCGAGGAGCCGAGTCACGTCCTCGAAGTGCTGTTCCTCGCCGACCAGGCCGACGTGGTCGAACTGCCGGGCTACTGCGGACTGGACGTCGTCCCCCTCCTCGAAACCGAGTACGCCCTCTCCGGGGCCCGGCGTATCATGGGGACGCTGTTCGAGAACGAGGCGTACGCCGCGGCCGTCGCCGCCCGCAACGGCACGCAGGAGATCATGCTCGGCTACTCCGACTCGAACAAGGAGAACGGCTACCTCGCCGCCCAGTGGTCGCTGCATCGAAACCAGAAGCGACTGGCCGCCATCTGCGACGACTACGACGTGAACCTGCGTCTGTTCCACGGCCGCGGCGGGTCCATCTCGCGTGGCGGCGGCCCGATGAACGACGCGCTACTGGCGCTCCCCGCCGACACCGTCACCGGGCAGGTGAAGTTCACCGAACAGGGCGAGGCCATCGCCGAGAAGTACGCCAACCCGCGTATCGCCCAGCGGAACCTCGAACAGATGCTCAACGCGCAGATTCGAGCACGCCACCGGGCGCTCGACGGCGACCGGGTGCGCGTCAAAAACGAGTGGCGCGAGGCGATGGAGACGGCCGCACCCGCCGCCAGACGGGCCTACCGTGACCTGCTGGAGACCGACGGGTTCGTCGCGTTCTTCGAGCAGGCCACCCCCATCACCGTCATCGAGAACCTCAACCTCGGGTCACGGCCCGCCTCACGCTCGGGCGAGCGGACCGTCGAGGACCTGCGAGCCATCCCGTGGGTGTTCTCCTGGACGCAGGCCCGGTGTATCATCCCCGGCTGGTACTCGCTGGCCGCGGGGCTGGAGGCGTACCTCGACGACGGCGGCGACGTCGAGACGCTCCGGGAGATGTACCGCGAGTGGCCCTTCTTCGGGACGATGCTCGACAACGCGGCGCTCTCGCTCGCCCGTACGGACCTCGAAATCGCCTCGGGCTACGCCGAACTGGCCGACGACGACCTCCGAACCACCGTGTTCGCTCGTATCACCGACGAGTACGAGCGTGCCCGCGACCTCGTCCTCGACGTCACCGAAGAGGAGCGCCTCATCAGCCGCGATTGGCTGGTCGAGAACCTCCAGCGACGGAACCCGTACGTCGACCCACTGAACTACCTCCAGATGCAACTCCTCGACCGAACCCACCGCACGGACCTCGAAGACCGGACACTCCGCCTGACGGTCAAGGGTATCGCCGCCGGGATGAAGAACACCGGCTGACCTGGAGAAAAATTTACTCGGGTCCGAATTACATTCCGTTTTATTAAGTACCGGCGTCGAATAGGGCCGAGTATGAGTCTTGACACCGTCCTCGTGGCGGTCGGGGAGACCGACGAGGACCGAATCGACGCACTGGCACGGACGGCGGCGGACATCGCGGGGCCGGCGGGCGCGACGGTGAAACTCGCCCACGTCTTCTCGAAGGAGGGCTACCGGGAGACACGACAGGCGCTCGACTTCGACCGTGACGCCGAGGTGACGCCCGACGTGGTGGCGAAACGCTACGTCACCATCCGCGAGTTGGGCGACGCGATGACCGACGCCGGCATCGAGTTCACCTACCACGGTGCGGTCGGGCAGGAGGGCGAGACCATCGTGCGGTTGGCCGAGGAGTTCGAGGCGGACCTCGTCGTCGTCGGCGGCCGCAAACGCTCGCCGACCGGCAAGGCGGTCTTCGGGTCGACCGCACAGGAGGTCATCCTGAACGCGCCCTGCCCGGTGACGTTCGTCAGGGGGGAGTGACTCGGTCAGTCGTCGGCGGCCGTCGCCCGTTCGTGTGGCCACCGCTCCCGAGTGTAGGCCATCTCCCAGAACGCGTGTTCGAGTTCGGCGCTTCGACGGAACGCGGTCTCCATCTCCGGTTTCAGTGACGGGTGGGCGGTCGCACACCGGTCGACCAGCGCCCGCATCCACGCGACCGACTCGCGGAACGCCTCGCTCGTGTACTTCTCGACGAACGGCGTGTATCGGTGGTCCTCGTCGGCGAGTGTGGCCATGTGCTCGGCCACGTCGAGGTAGCCCTGTCCGCAGGGGAAGACGGCCGCCGCCCCGACGGCGAACGGTCGCTCTCGGGCCGTTCGGAGGAGGTAGTTCGTGTACGCCTCGCAGGTCGGGGTCTTCTCCGTCGCCGCGAGGTCCTCGGGCGTGAGACCGTAGTCGGCCGCGAACGAACGGTGCAGGTCCAGCTCTTCGGAGAGCACGGCGTCGGCGACGCCGAAACAGCGGCCCATCGTCGTCTCGTCTCTCGTGTGCGTCCCGAGGACGGCGAACGTCCGGGCGTAGTCGAGCAGGTACCGGTAGTCCTGCGCTAACCAGACCCGAAACGCGGACTCGTCGAGACTGCCGGCGGCCAGTTCCCGCACGAACGGGTGGTCGTACTGCGCGCTCCAGAGCGGTTCGCCGACGTCGAGCAGGTGGTCACTGAACGCCATTGGCGCTCGAAGGGAGCGGCGTCGCCGCAATATAACTGGCGAATACAACTTGGTTGTCGATGGTGGAGGGGACGGGGGGAGTGTCGCCTCAGTCGACCAGTGCCGCGTCCAGCAGTTCTAGGGGGTGGCGAATCTCGTAGCCGGTGCCGTGTTCCATCTGCATCGCGCAGGTCGGACACTCCGTCATGCCCGTCTCGCCCTCGACGGACTCCATGTGGTCGAACATCTCCTCGCCGATAGCCATCGAGGTGTCGTACTTCTCGCTCTTCCAGCCGTAGGTGCCCGAGATGCCCGAGCAGGAGTCGCCGACGTCGTCCACCGCGACGCCCTCCAGGTCGCCGAACAGTTCGACCGCCTGTCGGTCCAGCCCCTGGTTGCGGGCGTGACACGGCGCGTGGTACGCGAGGTCCGGGAACTCCACCGCCGAGTCGGCGACGTCCTCGCGGACGGACTCGTGGATACGGAGGTACTCCAGGGCCTCGTAGGTGTGCGCCGAGACCGTCTCGGTGCCCTCGAACTCGAACAGTTCGGGGTACTCCTGGCGGAGCGCCATCGAACAGGAGGTACACGAGCAGACGACGTCGTAGCCGTCCTCCACGAGCGCGTGGAACGTCTCGACGTTGAACTTCGCGGCGCGGCGGGCGTCGTCGAGCATCCCGTTGGCGAACATCGGCGTGCCCGAGCAGCGCTGGTCGGGCACCGCCACCTCGTAGCCGTACTGTTCGAACACCCGGACCATCGCCTGGGCGACCTCGGGCGTGTTGAAGTTCGAGTAGTCGCCGTGGAAGTACGCGACGCGCTTCTCGTCGTCGACCTCGCAGTCGTCGCGCTCGGCCCGGGTCTCGCGGGCGCGCCGCCGAGACCCCTCGTCGCCGCCCCGTTCGTCCCACCACTCGACGAACGTCTGTTCGGCGAACTCGGGGAACTCGCGTTCGCTCGTGATGCCGAACACGCGGTCGTTGACGAGTTGCGTGAGCCGCGACCCCATCACGACGTTCGTCAGACGAGGGACCTTCGAGCCGAGTCGGGCGAGCAGGCCGTAGTTCGAGAGCACGCGATTCCGCCAGTACTTCAGCGACGTCTTGCTGACGTGCTCTTCGACGTACTCGGCGCGGGCGGTGTTGTGCATCTGACTCAGCGGCACCCCGGAGGGACACGCCGAGTCACAGCGCATGCAGTTCGAACACTCCATCACCGAGGGGTCGATGTCCTCGTCGCCCTGTCGCTTGAGTCGCCACTGCTCGGGTCCCTGGAACTTCGGGCCGGGGAACGAGTCGTCGACTTCGGCGACCGGACAGGACGTATCACACGACGAGCACTTGTAACAGGAGTCCGCGCCGGGGCGGAGGTCGGACTCACCGGGGGCGAGCGACCCCTGTTCGCCGAACACGTACGTCCAGTCGTCGTCCGGTGCGCTGCCTGTCGGGTCGTCTACGTCGGTGTCGGATGGTGAACTCATGAAACCTCCTCGCCGGCCAGTCGCCCGGCCGTGAAACCAGTCGCCAGCGAGACGCCGCTGGCCGACTTCTCCGCCGCCACGTCCGCCCCGCCGACGACGCCGCCCGCCGCCCGCAGGTTCTCGTACTCCACGTCCTCGCTCGCGTCCAGCGGCCGCCCGTCGGCGTCGATACGGACGCCGAACCGCGCGAACGCGTGGTCGCCGTACGCCCCCTCGACCGACCAGTCGTACCGGTCTGCCGGGTGGGGCACGTGACAGTCGAACACCCGCTCGCGGACGCTCTCGCGGTTCGACGCGATGCCCTTGCCCACGAGGCCGCCCGTCGCCAGCACGTACTGCTCGGCGGCGTAGGGGACCGCCGTGTGGGTCCGTTCGACCGTCACCTCGGTGACCCGCTCGCCGTCGGTCGTCACGTCGACGACCGGGTTGCCCGTCTCGATGCCGACGCCGGCGTCGTCCATCGCGGCGTACAACTGGTCGGCCAGTCGCGTGCCGGGCAGGGAGGGCGGCCCCATCGGCACCTCGAAGGCGTCGGCACCGAGGCGCTGGCTCAGTTCGGCACGGACCTCGTCGTGTGCCTCGTGGCCGAGCAGTGCCGGGAAGCCGACCCGCTCGGCCCCCGAGAGGTGGGATTTGACGCGCTCGACCAGCGCCGTCCGGGCGTCGACGCGGCCGCCGTCGACCGGGACCGCCTCGTCGAGCAGGTCCGCGTAGCGCGTGACGGCGGCGTCCGCACGCAGGTTCCCCGGGAAGTCGAGTGTCACACCGTGGACCGCGAACGGGACGCCGACCCGTTCGAGGTGGGCGGCCGCCCGCGGCGCGTCGAAGTCCGGGAGCGTCTCGAAGCCGACGAGCAGCATGGGACGGTCGTCGCTCGCCAGTCCCGGCGCGACCGACTCCGGGTACCGGGCGGTCGGTTTCACCGTCCCGCCGTGGGTCGGGACCAGCGCGTTCGCGTCGGTGTGGCTACCCTCGTAGCCCGTCACGGTGCCGTCGAACAGGTCGAACCCGGACCGGAGCGCGTCCGCCCCGAGCGTCCGGTAGGGGTGCCCGTCGGACAGTCGCTCGACGGCTTCGTACGGGTCGCTGACGAGCGTCCCGTCGAGCGCCCCGAGCGCGTCGACGACGCCGGACGCCTGTCGGAGCGTGCTCTCCTTGTGCGAGACGAGTCTGACCCGAACCCCGGTGTCGGCGGCGGCGAGCGCGGCGGTGACGCCCGCGAGGCCGCCACCGACGACGAGGACGTCGTCCTCAATCGCCACCGGTCGTCCCTCCGTCGCTCCCCTCGTCGCGCCGACCACCGTCCGTGACCGCTCCGTCGGCGGCCGACCGCTCGCCGGCGTCGAACGCTCCCCAGTCGACGTCGTCGTCCACGGGGTCGGCGTCGCGGTTCATCGTCGTCGCCTGGAGGGTGTACTTCAGTGCGGCCTGTGAGAGTTGTTCGCCCCACAGCGCGTGGCGTTCGCCCTTCCAGCGCTCCTCGACGAGTTCCGTCAGCGCGTCGTCGACCGTCGGTTCGTCGTGTGTGGGGTGGAGTTCGCCCGCGATGCGGTGTGAGCAGAACCCGCCCTGACAGTTCCCCATCGACGCCCGCGTGCGGAGTCGGACCGCGTTGAGGTCCGTCCCGGCCTGGTCGATGGCGTCCCGGACCTCCGCCCGCGAGACGGCCTCGCAGGGACAGAGCACCGGGTTCGGGTCACACCGCGAGAGCACGCTCTCGGTGCGGGACCCGAGTCGCTGCGAGGAGCGACGCGCCACCGGCGACCGGAGGCCAAAGCGCTTCATCGCGTCGGCCAGAACGGTGAAATCCTCGCTGCCCGGCAGCGGTTCGTCGGCGGTCCGGCACGTCGTGGTCGTCCCGAACTGCGCACAGACGTGGTCGCTGATGGACTCGGCCATCAGCCGATACGTGGTGAGTTTCCCGCCGACGATGCTCGTCATGCCGGGCAGGTCGTCGCGTTCCTCGTGGTCGAGCAAGAAGAAGTCCCGCGTGATGTCGGTGGGGTCCTCGCTGCCGACCTCCGGCGGTTCGTACAGCGGGCGGACGCCCCAGAAGGAGCGAATCGTCCGGGCCTCCTGTAGCATCGGCACGAGTTCCGAGAGTTCGTCGATCATCAGGTCGACCTCCCAGCCCTCCTCTGGGTAGTCCTCGGGGTCGGAGACCTCCTCGTCGGTCGTGCCGAGGATACAGGCCGTCTCGTGAGGGACGATGATGTCGGCGTCCCCCTTCGGCCGACAGCGGTTGACGACGGTGTCGACCTGTCGAGTGTTCATGACGGTCATCACACCCTTCGAGGGACGGACCTCGATGTCCACGCCGGCGAGGTCACCGATGCGGCCGGCCCACGCGCCCGTCGCGTTGACGACGTGGTCGGTCTCGATGCGCTCGGTGCCGCCCGGTGAGCCGTGGACGCGCTTTCCCGGCCCCGAGTCGTGGCGAACCTCCAGGCCGGTCACCTCGCCGCCCTCGACGAGCACGTCGGTCACCTCGGCGTGGGTCTCGACGCGTGCGCCGTGGCGTTCGGCGTCGAGCGCGTTCGAGACACAGAGTCTGAAGGGGTCGATGGCGGCGTCCGGAACCCAGATGGCCCTGTCGACGTCCTCGGCGAGGTGCGGTTCCATCTCGCGGGCCTCCGCCCCCGAGAGCACCTCGACGGGGATGTCGCAGTCCCGACAGCCCTGGAGCTTCTCCTCGAAGTACTCCTCGGCGTCCTCGGGACGTTTGACGAACAGGCCGCCGGTCTCCTCGACGCAGTGTGTGGCGACCTCCCGGAGCACGTAGTTCTCCTCGACGCACTCGCGGGCGGACTTCTGGTCGGAGACGGCGTAGCGACCACCGGAGTGGAGCAGGCCGTGCATCCGCCCGGTCGTGCCGTGGGTGAGGTTCCCCTTCTCGACGAGCGTCACGTCGAGGCCCCGCATGGCGAGGTCACGGGCGATGCCGGTGCCGGTCGACCCCCCACCGACGACCGTGATGTGTGGTACCGATGCCATTCCTGACGGTGCTTCGGGGTCCAGCCTCTTTGTTTCACCGATGGTGGCGTCGCGGCAGTAAATATATCGGTTCCTGGACCGTTCGCCCTCGTTTCGTCCCGACCCGCGGCCGTTCGACTCGCTCGGGTGTGACCACGTCCGGACGCGAAGTCCGTCGGTTCCTCCCGGAGAGTGGTCGGAAATCGGTACGTTCCTCGTGTCGGACCGGGTTCTCCTGGCCGTCCGTTCGTCTTAACATCGTTCGACCGTTCGACTCGTTCGAGTGTCGTTCTCCCCGCCATGCCGCCTCTCTCGGTTCCGGGGTCCGTTGGGAGCGGCCCGCTACGCTTTCTTTACCAAAGGTATGGGGGTCTGGGTAACAGTTATTGTTCTACATTACAGTTGTTAGCGAGACGACGGTGGCAGTGGGGCACATACCGTCGACGGAGAACACCATATGGAGGACACGTACATCGGCGCGATCGACCAGGGGACGACAGGAACACGGTTCATGGTCTTCGACCACGCCGGTCAGGTCGTCGCCAACGCTTACGAGAAACACGAACAGATCTACCCGGAACCCGGCTGGGTCGAACACGACCCCATCGAAATCTGGGAGAACACCCAGAGCGTCGTCCAGGCGGCGCTCGAACAGGGTGGCATCGACGCGACCCAACTCGAAGCTATCGGCATCACCAACCAGCGGGAGACGACGCTGGTCTGGGACGCCGAGACGGGCCGGCCGGTCCACAACGCGCTGGTCTGGCAGGACCGCCGGACGACCGACCGGGTCGAGGCGCTACAGGACCAGGACAAGGTCGAGTGGATCCGCGAGAAGACGGGTCTCGAAGCGGACGCGTACTTCTCGGCGACGAAGACCGAGTGGATACTCGACAACGCCGAACCGCTGAAGCTCTCGACGAGTCGAACCCAGGACCTCCGTGACCGGGCGGAGGCGGGGGAGTTGCTGATGGGGACCATCGACTCGTGGCTCATCTACAACCTGACGGGCAACCACATCACGGACGTCACGAACGCCTCGCGGACGATGCTGTACGACATCGAGGCACTCGACTGGGACGCCGAACTCCTCGAGGAGTTCGACGTCCCCGAGGCCATGCTTCCGGAGGTGCGGCCGTCCTCCGACGAGGAGTTCTACGGGACGACCGACCCCGACGGCTTCCTCGACGCGGAGGTGCCCATCGCGGGCGCACTCGGTGACCAGCAGGCCGCCCTGTTCGGCCAGACGTGCTTCGACGTCGGTGACGCGAAGAACACCTACGGGACCGGGTCGTTCTACCTGATGAACACCGGCAACGAGGCCGTCTCCTCGGACCACGGCCTGCTGACGACCATCGGCTTCCAGATGTCGGGTGAACCCGTCCAGTACGCGCTGGAGGGCTCTATCTTCGTCACCGGCGCGGCCATCGAGTGGCTCGAGGACGTCGACCTCATCAACAACGCCGCCCAGACCGCCGAACTCGCCCGCTCGGTCGATTCGACCGACGGCGTCTACATGGTCCCGGCGTTCACCGGTCTCGGCGCGCCCCACTGGGACGGCCGCGCCCGCGGGACCATCGTCGGGATGACCCGCGGGACGCGGAAGGCCCACATCGTCCGGGCGACGCTGGAGGCCATCGCCTACCAGACCCGCGACATCGCGGAGGCGATGGAGAACGACTCGGGCGTCGAGACGACGTCCCTGCGCGTCGACGGCGGGGCGGTGAAGAACAACTTCCTCTGCCAACTGCAGTCGGACATCATCCAGACGGACATCGCCCGCCCGGAGGTCGACGAGACGACGGCACTGGGGTCGGCGTACGCCGCCGGACTCGCCGTCGGCTACTGGGACACCATCGACGAACTCCGGGACAACTGGCAGGTCGACCGCGAGTTCGAACCGGAGATGACGGCCGACGACGCCGACAGGATGTACGCTCGGTGGGACGACGCCGTCGAACGCTCGCTGAACTGGGCGACCGAGGAGTGATGTATGCACGGACTCCTGCTACAGCTTCCGGTCGTCGGCGTCGAACTGGAGCAGTTCCTGCTCCTGTTCATCACGGCGCTCGCGGGCGGGGCGTTCGGGGCCGCGCTGGGGGCGCTCCCGGCGTTCGTCTTCACCGGGTTCGTCGTCTTCCTCGGTGAGGGGCTCTTCGTCCTCGAACAGAACCTCGGTGACGCGGGCGTCGCAACGAGTGGTAACATCGCCACGGGCGTCACGAGCGTCATCGGGTTCGGTGCTATCACCGGGCCGCACATCGCGTTCGCGGGGGGTGTCGCCGCGACGGCCTACGCCGGGAAGCGCTACCCCGAGATGGGCGGCGACGGCGAGGGCTACCACTTCGGCAAGGAGATCACCTACGCGTTCGGGACGAAACCCGACATCCTCGCCGTCGGTGCGGTGTTCGGCGTGCTCGGGATGCTCGTCCACCGGGTCGCGCTCAACTTCGGTACCCCGACCGACACCATCGCGCTGTCGGTGTTCCTGACGGCGATGCTCGCCCGCGTCGTCTTCGGCTACCCGCTCGTCGGCCGTGCCGCCGGGAACAGTCTCCTCGACATGTCGCCGTTCGAGCGCGGCGAGGAACGGGCGGTGACCGACGGCGGCGTCGGGCGAGTCAGACCCGCGACCGAACCGTGGCTCCCCCACCAGTACAAGTGGGCTGGCGTGACCGTCATCGGCCTCGTCGGCGGTATCATCGGGGGGTACATCTGGCTGCAGACGGGGAGCATCTTCATGGGCTACGCCATCTCGGCGATGAGCCTGCTGTTCCTCAACCTCGGGGTGGAGAAGATCCCCGTCACCCACCACATCACGCTGATGGGGTCGGCGGGTGCGGTGGTCGTCTCCGCGATGCTCGGGAGTCCCATCGTCACGCTGCTCGCGGCCGGCGCGTTCGGGGTCCTCAGCGGACTCCTCGGGGAGGTGACCCAGCGAATCTTCTACTCGCACTCGGGCACCCACGTCGACCCGCCCGCGATGGCTATCGTGCTCGTGATGCTCCTGCTCGGCGTGCTCGCCCTCCTGGGCGTGATTCCGAACGCGGGGTACCTCTGAGGACGAGCACCACCCTATGCAGACGCTCTCACCGCTGTCGTCCGGGTTCGACGCCCGACCCCCGGACAGCGAGCACCGACCCGCCCTCGGTTCGCCGACCGCGATTCTTTTGCCGGTCTCGGACGAACCGACGGTCACGGAAACGGACGTGAAGGGATGGACTTAGACGAGCGAATCGAGCGGCGACAGCGCCGGGACGACGGCCCACGGCTGCTTCGAGACCTCGAATCGCTGTCGCCGGTCGCCCACGTCGAGGACCCCTCGGACAGGGGGCCGGTGTTCGAGCGACTGCTCGACCACCTCGACCCGGTGTTCGACGGGAACCTCCCGCCGAACGCGTATCTCCACGGCCCGTTCGGCTGTGGGAAATCGGCCGTCGTCACGGCGCTGTTCTCGCGGCTGGGACGACTCCCGACGGAGACCCGGTCGGTCATCCACACGAGCACCAGGGCGGCCGAACCCACGTCGCCGGGGTTCGTCTACGTCGACATGCGGACGGCGACGAGCGAGTTCGCCTTCTACCGCAACGTCCTCAACGCGCTCGTCGAAGAGCCGATTCCGCGACACGGCATCAGCACCGACGAGGTGCGCGCCCGCCTCCATCGACGACTCGGAACCTCGCGTACCGGCGTCGTCGTCGCCGTCGACCACGTGACCGGGCCGGGGAGCGTCGACACCGACGAACTGGTCGACCTGTTCGCCGGCCTCCCGAGCAACGTGAGTTGGCTCGGTATCGGTCGAGCACCCCCGGCCGAGACGCAGTTGGTCGAGTACACGGCGAGCACCATCGCAGTCGACCGCTACCGGCGGCAACCGCTCGTGGACGTGCTGATGCAACGGTCCTCGCTGGGCCTCGCTCCACAGGCGCTCGAACACACACTGGCCCGGCGCATCGCCGAGTGGGCCGACGGAAACGCCCACGACGCACTGGCGGTCCTGTTCATCGCGGCCACGCACGCCGACGCGGCGAACAGAACCCGACTCACCGAACACGACGTCACCGAAGCGACGACGGAGATGCCCAGTCCCTCCATCTCGCTGGGCCGCGTGCTGGCGTTACCCCCGAACGAACGACTCGTCCTCCGGCGACTCGCGGAACTACGCCCCGAAGAGCGCGTCTCGGTCGGCCGAACGACGGAGGCCATCACCGCCGACCCGGCGGTCGACCTCTCGCCGGGGACGGTGAAACGGTTCCTCTACGAACTGGCCGAGGACGGCGTCGTCGAACGGGTCCGGGTCGAGGGGAGCGACGGCCGCGGCCGCCCGCCGAGTCGTATCGAGTTCCCGTTCCCGCCGACCGTCTTCCGGCGACTGTACGACCTCCGACAGTGACCGTGCCGCCGACGGCGGGTTCGATACCGATACCGCGTTCAGCGGCACCGCTCGGTTCTTCGAGGCCCTCGCTCTGCGAGCGCCTCGCTACTCCCCGAACGTGAAGAGCCGAAGCTGACAGGAGGGACACGCCAGCACGTCGTCGGGTGCCGACAGCGGCGTCGTGTACCCACCACAGCACGTCGCCGTCGTGCTCTCGACGACCGGCGTCCCACAGTCCGGACACGTCGAGAGGAACATCCGGAGCGGACCGGCGGCCTGCCGCGCCACGTCCGCCGAGACGACGCCGTCGAGCGCCCGGACCGCGGCGAGTTCCGCGACGGCGACGGGACGCGAGAGCCACGTCTCCTCGGGGGTCCCGTCCCCGAGGACGACCCACTCGTCGTCGATGCCCTCGACGACCGTCGCGGGCCGGTCGGGGACGACGCCGCCGACCGAGGCCGCGAGCGCCTCGGTGTCGCGGTCGGCCAGCGGAGTCATCTCCGCACGCCACGCCTCCTCGAACGTGGGGGTGAGTCGGATGCCGTCGTCGTCGGCTTCGACCGCTCCGGCGTCGAGGAGCACGCTCAGCGTCTCCTCGCCGTCGAGACCGGCGTCGGCCCCGAGCGTGCCGGGTGCCTCGGGGCCGTCGCTCCCCTCGGGGGCGGTGCGATACTGCGTCTCGGTGTGGAACCAGTCGTCGGGGAGCGGCGAGGCGGCGACCAGTCGTGGGGCGAACGCGGGCGTGTAGGGGACGACGTAGCCTCGAAGCCAGACGAGCACGCCCCCGAGGACGGCGACGACGAGTCCCAACCCGCGGCGACGCCGGGCGACGAGGAAGGCGGTGGCGAGGACCGCGACACCGTTGACGAGCGTACACGGCCAGCACCGCCGGTCCCCGGTGTGTTCGGGGCGGCGGATGGCATCGAGCGACGACATGGGGAGCGGTTTCACGCCGACCGGGATGAGCGTTCCGCCGTGTGGCACCTGCCGTCGCGCCCGCCGGTAGGGCTTTGCGCCGGACGTGCGTGGACGTCCGTATGACCGACGTGGAGATGGAGTACACCCGACTCGGCTCGACCGGGTTGGAGGTCTCGCGGCTCTGTCTGGGCTGTATGAACTTCGGGAGCGGCGCACCGTGGATGCTGAACGACGAGGCGGCGAGCCACGAGGTGCTCGACCACGCCCTCGACGCGGGTATCAACTTCCTCGACACCGCGAACGTCTACTCGCGCGGCGAGAGCGAGCGCATCGTCGGCGACGCTCTCGCCGACCGTGACCGCTCGGAACTCGTCGTGGCGACGAAGGTGTTCTTCGGGATGGGCGACGGCCCGAACCGGTCGGGTCTCTCCCGAAAACACGTTCTCGACCAGTTTCGGGCCTCGCTGGACCGCCTCGGCCTGGACTACGTCGACCTCTACCAGATCCATCGCTACGACGACGACGTGCCGCTCGACGAGACCCTGACGGCCCTCGACTGGCTGGTCGAGGAGGGACTCGTCCGGTACGTCGGCGCGAGCACGATGCCCGCCTGGAAGTTCACGCGGGCGCTCTACCGCGCGGACGCCGAGAACCTCGAACGGTTCGTCTCGATGCAACCGGAGTACAACGCCGTCGACCGCCACGAGGAGGCGAACGTCCTGCCCGCGTGTGCGGACGAGGGTGTCGGCGTCATCCCGTGGTCGCCGCTCGCCGGCGGCTTCCTCAGCGGGAAGTACGAGCGCGACGAGGCCCCCGAGGAGGGGCGAGCGGCCGACGATGAGTACACGAGAGAGCGGTTCACCGACGAGAACTGGGCGGTCCTCGACGAGATTCGGGCCGTCGCCGAGGAGCGAGCGGCGACGCCCGCACAGGTGTCCGTCGCGTGGCTGTTGCAGAAGGACGTCGTCACCGCCCCCATCGTCGGGCCGAAGTCCGTCGACCACCTGGACGACAACCTCGGTGCGCTCGACGTGTCGCTGTCGGAGGCCGACGTCTCGCGTATCGAGGCTCCCATCACGCCACGGTGGCCCGCGCCGGGGAAGGACAGCTGAGGCGGCGGAGTTTAACGTTCCTGGCTCGTCCACGTCCCGTATGGACTCCGAGGAACTCGTGGCCACGCTGGAGGACGCGGGGCTGTCGCCGTACCAGGCCACAGCGTACGTCACGTTGCTCGACCTCGGCACGGCGTCGGCGACGGAACTCGCGGCGGCCAGCGACGTCCCGAAACCTCGTATCTACGACGTGCTCGACGCGCTCGAGAGCCGCGGGTTCGTCGAGACCTACCAGAACGACTCGCTCCGTGCGAGCGCACACAGCCCCGACGAGGTGCTGTCGACGCTCCGTGGCCGTGCCGAACGCCTCGACGCGGCCGCCCAAGAGGTCGAAGAGCGCTGGGAGCAACCCGAACTCGAAGGGAACCACGCGACCATCGTCCGGGAGTTCGGTATCGTCCTCAAGCGGGCCGAGGAGTTCATCTCGTCGGCGACGAACCAGATTCAGCTCTCGGTCACACCGACACACTTCGAGCGGCTCCGCCCGGCGCTGATGAACGCTCACGACCGTGGCGTCTCGATTCGGCTCTCCATCCACACCGACCCCGCCGGCGAACCGCCGGCTCTCGACCGACTACGGGGGGCGTGTACCGAGGCACGCCACCGCGGACTCCCGGCACCGTTCGTCGCGCTCGTCGACCGTCACCAGACGTGTTTCGCACACCATCCCGACTCCTACGACCTCTACGGCGTCGTCGTCGACGACCGAACGCACACCTACGTCTTCCACTGGTACTTCATGACCTCGCTGTGGGAGCACTGCGACCCGCTGTACGCCGAACCGACGGGGGAGCCACCGGTCAAGTACGTCGACATCCGGTACTGCGTCCGCGACGTCCGTGGCCTCCTCGACGAGGGAGCGACGGTCGAGGTGGGGGTCGAAGGGTTCGACATCACCAGCAGCGACCCCGTCTCGTTCGACGGCCGCGTCACCGGCACCCGCTTCACGCCCGGGTCGGCCTCCGACGGCGTCCTCCAACTCGCCGGCCAGGTGACGCTCCTGGTCGAGACGGACGGACGAGAGGTGAGCGTCGGCGGCTGGGGCGCTATCGTCGAGGAGGTGGAGGCGACGACTATCACGGTCGAACGTGTGATTCGCTCGAGTGGGGGTCCCGACGCTTGACGGACGAATCACCGGGCGGCTCCGTTTACAACGGCCGTTGTACCGACAGTAGGTATATACCCTTACCGATTGGATAAGGGGATATGCCCGACAAGGGTTCGCATACCAGTGGAGAAGGGGGTCGGACCGTCTCTCGCCGAACGTTCGTCAAAGCCGCCGGTGCGAGCGGGGCGATGGCAGGACTGGCCGGCTGTATCTACGGCGACGGTGGCGGCGGTGGTGGCGGTGGGAACGGCAGCGGCGGCGGCGGCGGTGGTACCGTGCAGTTCGGGTTCGACCCGGTGGCCGCACAGGACAACGGCGACGCCATCAAACAGGCGTTACACGACAACGGCCTCTCCGACGACATCACCGTCGAACTCGTCGCCGGCGCACAGGACACCGGGACACGCCGGGACAACTACAACCGTATCCTCCGTGCCGGGGAGGCGCAGCCGGACATGTTCCTCATGGACAACGGCTGGGTGAACATCTTCATCCAGAACGACCGGCTCCTGAACCTCACGGAGAACGCGCCGGGCGACATCGTCGACAGCGTCGACAACAACTACTTCGAGGGGTTCACCGCGACGGCCCGGAACCCGGAGAACGACAACCTGTTCGGCGTGCCGGTGTTCCCGGACTTCCCGACGATGCAGTACCGCAAGGACTTCGCGCGGGAAGCCGGCTACGGCGATTCGGACTTCGAGACGTGGGCTACCGAGCCGATGACCTGGCAGGAGTGGTCCGAAATCACCGCCGACATCCAGGAACAGACCGAGACGCAGTACGGCTTCGTCACCCAGTGGGACGTCTACGAGGGGACGGCGTGCTGTACGTTCAACGAGGCGCTCTCCTCGTGGGGCGGCGCGTACTTCGGCGGCCGGGGCAACCTGTTCGGGCCGGTCGGCGAGCGCCCGGTCACCATCAACGAACAGCCGGTCATCGACTCCCTGCGGATGATGCGGACGTTCGTCGAGGGGGACGCCTACGACGAGGCGCTCGACGGCTACGCGGGCGGCATCATGCCCAACGCCGTCACCGGCTGGCAAGAGGAGGACGCACGGACCGCCATCCTCGAAGGCCAGTCCGTGATGCAGCGCAACTGGCCGTACGCCATCGCGCTCAACGCCGCGGAGGACGCCCTCGGCACCGACGCCTACGGCGCGATGCCCATCCCGTACGCGGTGTCCGAGAGCGAGGCGTCCCAGCAGGGCACCGGCGGCACGACGGCCGCACTCGGTGGCTGGCACGCGACGGTCAACCCGAACTCCAACAACCTCGAGGCCGTCTACGAGGTGCTCACCGCGATGACCCAGGACGACTTCCAGTTGACGCTGCTGGAGATTCAGGGCTGGCTCCCGCCGAAACCGGCGCTGTTCAACTCCGACCGTGCACAGGAGGTGCCGGTCCTCGGCGGCTACATGGAGACGATGCGTATCGCCGGCGAGAACACGATGCCACGACCGGTGACACAGGTCTGGCCGAACGAGTCGTCGACCATCGCACAGGAGGCCAACAACGCCGTCTCCGGGTCGAAGTCGGCGAGCCAGGCGATGAGCGACCTCCAGAGTGCCATCGAGCAGATAGAGAACAACGCCTGATGCCATGAGCACGGATACAGCCGCGGACAGACGACGGGAGTCCGGGAGCGGCGGTGCGCTCTCCGGCGTCACTCGCTGGGTCGAGAACCTCGGCGAGACGGCGTTCGCGTACCTGCTGTTGACACCGGTGTTCGTCATCCTCGGTGCCATCGCGTTCTACCCGCTGTTGCGGACGCTGGAGCTGTCGATGTTCGCCGACCCGTACACGGACCCGCAGTTCATCGGCCTCGAGAACTACGTCGCGCTGTTCGACGGCGGCCTCAACGGGTTCTTACCGGGGACGACGACGTTCCTGCCGTCCTCGCTGTCGCTGACCGCGATACTCCGGAGTTCGCTGATGGTCACGCTCATCTTCACCGCGGTGACGGTGCTGTTCGAGACCGTCATCGGTCTCGGGCAGGCGCTCGTCCTCGACCAGGACTTCCGTGGCCGGCGGTGGGTGCGCGTCGCCATCATCATCCCGTGGGCGGTACCCATCGTCATCCAGGGGATGATCTTCCTGCTGATGTTCCAGCCGAACATCGGCTTCGCGACGCCGTTCCTCGCGGACCTCGGCATCATCGAGGGGACGAACACGCTCAACGACCCGTGGAGTTCGCTGTTCATCGTCATGATCGCCGACATCTGGAAGACGTCGGCGTTCATGGCGCTGCTCATCCTCGCGGGTCTCCAGAGCATCGACCGCTCGCTCTACAACGTGGCGAAGGTCGCGGGAGCCTCGAAGTGGCAGCAGTTCAAGCTCATCACGTTCCCGCTGGTCCTGCCGACCATCGGGGTCGCCATCCTGTTTCGCACGGTGGCGGCGATGCGCGTCTACGGTGTCATCGACACGACCTCGAAGTGTGAGGTCGTGCCGTCGCTGTCCTGCATGGTCGTCGCCAACCTCGGTATCAACACCGAGGTGGCGGCGGTCATCGCGTTCGTGACGGCCATCATCATCGCTGCGGTAGTCAGCGTCATCATCTACCAGCAGTACCGGGAGGGGTTCTGAGATGGCGACGGAGTCGGACTCCAAGACCTCGGACGGGCCGCTCAACCGCTGGGCGAGCCGTTCGATTCGGAACCCGGAGCGGACGTACCGGGCGATGTTCTACGTCGCCGCCATCTTCTTCATCGTCACCACGATGTTCCCGTTCTACTGGCTCATCGTGCTGGCGCTGACGCCGAACAACGAGATTCTGAACGGTATCGGCCTGGTTCCGGAGGGGTTCAACGTCTACGCGTTCGTGGAGGTGTTCCAGCAGGTGCCGTTCCACTTCTACATGCTGAACAGCTTCATCCTGGCGACAGTGACGACGGTCATCGTCCTGTTCATCGCCAGTTTCGCGGGCTACGTCTTCGGCCGACTGGAGTTCCCCGGCCGTGGCGTGCTGATGTTGCTCATCCTCGCCATCAGCTACTTCCCACCGGCGGCGTTCGTCGTCCCGCTGTTCGACATCTTCACCGGCAACTCACCCATCGTCGTCCCGTTCACCGAGATAGCGCTGTTCACGCCGCCACGGCTCATCAACACGCCGGCAGCGATGGTGTTGCCGTTCAGCGCGCTGTTCTTGCCGCTCTCGATATTCGTCCTCACGACGTTCTACGGGCAGATCCCGGACGGACTGGAGGACGCCGCTCGCGTCGAGGGGACGACCCGTATCGGCGCGCTCTTTAGGGTGATCATCCCGCTGTCGGCACCCGGTGTGGCGACCGCGGGCGTGCTAACCTTTATCAGCGTGTACAACGAGTACTTCTTCTCGCAAATCATGGCGCTCGGGAACGACTACACCCAGTGGTCGCCGCTCGTGGGCGGTATCCTGAGCTACCAGACGCAGTACACCACGTCGTTCAACCTGTTCGCCGCGGCGAGCATCATCGGGGTCCTCCCCGTCGCGATTCTCGTCATCGTCGCCCAGGAACGCATCGTCAGCGGCCTGACCGCAGGAGCACTGAAAGAATAATGGCACGAGTCAAACTCGAACACGTCACGAAACGCTACGAGGACGTCACCGCAGTCGACGACATGAACCTCGACATCAGAGACGGGGAGTTCGTCTGCCTCGTCGGCCCCTCGGGGTGTGGGAAGTCCACGACGATGGAGACCATCGCCGGACTGACGCTCCCGACGGAGGGCGAGGTGTGGATCGGCGACCGCGAGGTCACCCGACTGCCGCCGAAAGACCGCGGGGTAGCGATGGTGTTCCAGAACATCGCGCTGTTCCCGCACATGAACGTCAAGGACAACATCTCCTTCGGCCTGCGACTCCGGAAGTACGATTCGGAGGAGATAGACCGGCGCGTCGAGCGCGCCTCGGACATCGTCCAACTGGAGGGGATGCTCGAACGCATGCCCGACGAGATGTCCGGCGGGCAGCGCCAGCGTGTCGCCATTGCCCGGGCCATCGTGCGCAACCCGGACGTGTTCCTGATGGACGAACCGCTCGCCAACCTGGACGCGAAACTGCGCGTCCACATGCGGACGGAGCTCCAGCGCCTGCACAAGGAGTTGGAGACGACCATCATCTACGTCACCCACGACCAGGCCGAGGCGATGACGATGTCCGACCGCATCGCGGTCATCGACTCCGGCGAACTCCAGCAGATCGACCCGCCGCTGGTCTGTTACAACGAACCGGCGAACCTGTTCGTCGCCGGCTTCATCGGGTCGCCGTCGATGAACTTCACGACGGGAGACGTCACGGAGTCGGGGTTCACCTCCGACAGCTTCGACATCGAGTTCGACCCCGCGCGGATGGGCGTCTCACCGGGGGACCACGTCACGCTCGGGGTCCGTCCCGAGGACGTCTACCCGGTCGACCAGCGCGAGTCCGTCGGCCACCCCTCGATGCGTATCGACGCCCGGACGGACGTCACCGAGCCGATGGGCGACGAGATATTCGTCTACCTCGTGACCCAGGAGGACATCGAGATGGACTTCGAGGCCGCGGAGGCCGGTCAGTTGCTCATGAGCGTCTCGCCCGACAGCGACGTGGACGTCGACCAGGACATCCAGGTCGTCCTCGACCGTGCGAAGATTCACCTCTTCGACAGCGAGACGGGCGACGCCATCCAGCACGGACTGGTGAACCCGACGTCCCGAGACTCGACGACCGAGGAGGCCGAAGCGGGGAGCGACGACTGATGGAGACGGCAGCACTCCTCTACTTCGGTGGCGGGACGCTGCTGTTTTTCTTCTGGATATACGGCATCGTCTCGTTCGTCCGAGACGTTCGCCACCGGCTCGTCCCCGGCCTGCGGCAGTACCGGCGCGGTCGGCAACAGCAGCAGGCCGAAGCGGAGCGACAGGAGGAACGCGAACAGACGGAACAACAGCTGTACTGACCGCCGTCGGGACCGTGGCCGTGTCGCGGCCCCGTGACACGTGGCGTCGGCCGCGACGTCGACCCTGCACGCACGGCCGACTCCCGACGCCGTGTTCTCGGCCGGTCGACGCCCCCGTTCACGCTCCCGACGGGGCGAGCGGAGTCGACACTCGCCCCGCCGCTCCTCGTGACCCGCACGTGACGCGCGGTGAGACCGACCCCTCGTGAGGACTCACTCGGGTTCCGCGACGGTCAGAACGGGCACCGGTGCCGACCGGACGGTCTTCTCGGCGACACTCCCCAGGAGGATACGGTCCGTCCCACGTCTCCCCGTCGTCCCCATGCCGACGGCGTGGATTTCGTTCGACTCGATGCAGCCGAGGAGTTCCTCGACGGGGGTTCCGTGTTCGACGTAGCGAACCGTGTCCGTGACACCGTGTGTCTCGGCCTCCGACACGACGGCGTCGACGGCGTCGGTGGCGGCCGCCTCGTCCTCCGCACCGGACCCCGTCGAGCCGACGTCTAACCCGAGCGTAGCGTCGTCGACGACTGACAGCACGTGGACGGTCGCGTCGAGTGCCGCCGCGAACTCGACGAGCCGACCGGCAGCGTGCGTCGCAGCGGTACTCCCGTCGGTCGGGATGAGGACGTTCTCGTAGGGGAACACGAGCGTCTCGTCGGGCTGCATACGAACGGTGAGGACGGGGACCGAGGAGAGTCGAACCACCTTCTCGGAGACGCTCCCGACGAAGTACCGCGAGACTCCCTCGCGGCCGTGTGTCGGCATGACGATCAGGTCCTGGTCGTACCGTTCGGCGTAGTCGACGATGGTCGGGGCCGGGTTGCCCTGAACGACGTCGGTCTCGTACGAGACGCCGAGCGTGTCGAGCGTTCTCGCGGCTTCGTCGACGACGTCCTCTCCCTGTCGTTCGAGTGCGTCGACGGTGTGGCCCTGGACGACCGTGACGCTGTCGCGTGTCGTGTCGGCGACGTAGAGGATCTGAATCGTCGCGTCGGCCCACAGGGCCAGTTCGCTGGCGTGATGGAGCACTTCCGCCGCGCCGTCGCTACCGTCGTACGGGATGAGGATGTTCTCGAACATCTGTCGGTACGACGGGGTTACGCCCACCGTGGCCTAATGGTTTTCACCCGTCGCTCACGGCCACGCGACCGGGCCGTGGAACCGGCCGTCCGTGCCGAACGACGTCGCCGAGACGCCGCCGTTCAGTCGCTGTCGTCCTCGTCGGTCTGTGACACCGGTTCGACCGGGTCGGGGATGTCGCGGTCGACGGTCACCCGGACGCGCTGCACCCGAGTGTTCTCTACCCGTTCGGCTCGGAGCGTCACGTTCTCGTAGTCGAACGACTCGCCCTGCTCGACGAGACGGCCCGCGCGGTTGAAGACGAACCCGGCGATGGTCTCGAACTCCTCGCCCTCGGGGAGGTCGATACCGAGCGCCTCGTTGACCTCGTCGATGTTGACCGAACCGTTCGTCAGGACGCTGTCGTCGTCGACGAACTCGATGGGGTGGTCCTCGTCGCCCACCAGTATCTCGCCGACGATCTCTTCGAGGACGTCCTCCATCGTGATGATGCCCTCGGTGGCACCGAACTCGTCGATGACGATGACCATGTGCAACCGGTTCTCGCGCATCTCCCCGAGGAGTTCGTCGAGGTTCTTCGACTCGGGGACGTGGAGCGTCGGGTTGTACACGTCCGCGACGTCGAGACTGGCGTCGTCGGCGTCCCGGTCCAGTTCACGGATGTCGAAGACGCCGACGACGTTGTCGAGACTCCCCTCGTAGACCGGCAGGCGAGCGTGTCCCGCCTGTAGACACTCCTCGATGGCCTCCTCGACGGTCAGGTCCGTCGAGATGGCCCGCACGTCGAGTCGAGGGGTCATCACCTCCTTGGCGACGGTGCTCCTGAATCGGAGGGTCCGCTGGAGCATCTGGCGCTCTTCCTCCTCGAGGATGCCCTCGCGCTCGCCGGTCTTGATCATGTTTCGTATCTCGGCCCGCGAGACGTACGACGATTCGATGGACGAGCTACCGCCGGTGATTCGGTTCACGATGCCCGTCAGATAGTAGAATATCGTGATGAGCGGCCACATCAGCTTCCCGAAGAGCTTCAGCGGAGGGGCGACCGTCCGGGCCCACGAGTCGGTGTTCTCGACGGCGTAGGACTTCGGTGCGCTCTCGCCGAACAGCAGGACTATCGACGTGATACCCAGCGACGAGACGATGACTGCCGTGCCCGCGTCGAAGTAGATGCCGACGATGGTCGTCGAGATGGACGACATCGTGATGTTGACCATGTTGTTCCCCACGAGAATCGTCACGAGCAGTCGATGCGGGTCGTCTTTGAGCGACTTGACCACCCGCGCACCACGCTTGCCCTCCTCGACCATCGCGTCTATCTGGTGGGCCGGGAGGGAGAACAGCGCGATCTCGGACGACGAGAAGAACCCCGACCCCATGATGAGAAACAGAATCATGAGAACGCCGACGACGGTCACTCCCGTCTCCCCCAGTTCGATTCCGAAGACCGGAACGGTGTACTGCAGGAGACAGGCCTCGAACACTGCTGTGAGTACGGACGATCCCATCAGTGTCGTCACTTGCAGGAGTAGAAAAGTAACCCTTGGGAAGACCGGCGGCCACTTTGCGACGAAAAGTACCGCTCACCGCGGTTTCGGCAAGGAACGAACTCCGTTCTCGCCGAAAGTGACGCAGTCCAAAATTCGGGCGCGGTGACACCCTCCGTCCCTCTCTCGTGCGGTGACACCCGACTCCCGTCGTGGTTCGTGGCTCGTCGGTCGTGACCCGTCGGTCGTGGCACGACCCGTCGCGGTGTCTTCCACGCCCACCGTGAGCACCGGTCCCGGTCGCCATTCCTCGGAGTCCGGTCGTTCCGTCTTCTGAACTGTCAGCTTTCGCGGACGTTCCGCAACCCTCTTTCGGTGACTCGTTGTAGCCGGTCGCAGAGAGTACGAATGGGGCACACGAACGAGACCACTACTGAACTAATCGAGCGCGAGGCGGTCCGACTCGGACTCGTCGGACTCGGAAACATCGGCCGGCACCACGCGAACCAACTCCGGGTCATCGACGAGGAGGAGGCCGTGACGCTCGTCGGTGGGATGGACATCGCCGCCGAGGCACGGGAGTCGTTCGAGGCGGAGTTCGGCGTGGAGACGTACAGCGACCACCACGAACTGTTCGAGGCCGTCGACGCGGTCATCGTCACGACGCCCAACTGCTTCCACGAGGAGTACGCGGTCGCCGCCCTCGACGCCGGACTCGACGTGCTGGTCGAGAAGCCGCTGGCACACGACCTGGCGAGCGCCGAGCGCATCGCGGCCGCCGCGCGTGGGGCCGACGGGTTCTGTATGGTCGGCTTCCACAACCGCTTCGGTTCGCCCGCGCAGGTCCTCCGTGGCTGTCTCGACGACGGTCGGTTCGGCGACGTCTACCACGTCGAGGCGAACTACGTCCGCCGGCGTGGCGTCCCCGGCCGTGGCTCCTGGTTCACGAGTCACGCCGTCGCGGGCGGCGGCGCACTCGTCGACATCGGAACCCACGCCATCGACTTCGCGCTGTACGTGCTGGGGTATCCGGAGGTCGTCGAGGTGTCGGGAGTCACGCGCGACGCCTTCGGCACGGACGAGGACTACACCTACATCGACCAGTGGGGGTCGTCCGGCGACGGTACGGTCGACGTCGAGGACTCCGCGACCGCACTGCTTCGCTGTGCGGACGGCCAGACTATCTCGCTGGAGGTCGCCTGGGCGTCGAACCGGCCACCGAACAGCGACATCGTCGTCCGCGGGACGGAGGCGGGGGCGACGTACAACCACGTCGACGACGAGTTGGAACTGTTCGAGACGAGCGACCTCGGTGCGGCACATTTCTCCGACTCGCAAGTCACGACGCGTGGCGAGAACGGACACCGCGCCGAGCAACGCCGGTTCGTCGACGCGGTTCGGAACGACGGCCCCGCGCCGGTCACCGTCGAGGAGGGACTCGCCGTCCAGCGCGTCATCGACGCCATCTACGAGTCCTCGGAGACTGGCCGTGCGGTCCGACTCGACGACCCGGTCGACCAGCCGAGTGCGGTCCAGGTCGAGACGACGGACTGAGGTTTTACCTACCCGTTCCGAGTAGCGGTCGTATGGACATCGGCGTACTGACCGTCCCCTTCGGCGATGAGTCGCTCGACGACACGCTCGCGTACCTCTCGGCCCTCGGTGTCGGGACCGTCGAACTCGGCTGTGGCGGGTTCCCCGGCGACGACCACCTGCCCCGCGAGGCGTTGCTCGACGACGAGGACGCCCAGGCCGAGTTACACGACACGCTCGACGAGTACGACACCCGTGTGAGCGCGCTGGCGACCCACAACAACCCGCTCCACCCCGACGAGAGCCGTGCCGAGAGCGCGGACACGGAGTTGCGCGAGGCCGTCCGACTGGCCGACCAACTCGGCGTGGACACCGTCACCTGCTTCTCGGGGCTCCCGGCGGGCGGACCGAACGACGAGGTGCCCAACTGGGTGACCGCACCGTGGCCGGGTGAACACGCCGACGCCCACGACTACCAGTGGGCGGTCGCCACGGAGTACTGGTCTGACCTCGCGGCCCACGCCGACCACCACGGCGTCGACGTCGCCATCGAGATGCACCCCAACATGCTCGTCTACGAACCCCACGGGATGCAGCGACTCCGTGACGCGACCAGCGAGCGTCTCGGCGCGAACTTCGACCCCTCTCACCTCTACTGGCAGGGTATCGACGTCACCGAGGCGGTCCGCTTCCTCGGGGACGCCATCCACCACGTCCACGCGAAGGACACGAAGGTCTACGAGGCCAACAGCCGCGTGAAGGGCGTCCTCGACACGACCGACTACCGCGAGGAACCCGAGCGCTCGTGGCTCTTCCGGAGCGTGGGCTACGGCCACGGCGAGAGCCACTGGAAGGACCTCGTCTCGACGCTCCGGATGGTCGGCTACGACGGGGCGCTCTCCATCGAACACGAGGACTCCCTGACCAGTTCCCGCGAGGGACTGGAGAAGGCGGTCGAACTGCTCGACCGCGCGGTGTTCGAGACGCAACCGGGCGAGGCGTACTGGGCGGAGTGACCACCGATGAGTGACACCTCTCCCCCGCTTCGCGTCGGCTTCCTCGGCTACCGGTTCATGGGCAAGGCCCACGCCAACGCCCTCGCTCGGTTGCCGATGTTCTTCCCGGACGCCCCCGAAACCGAACGGGCGGTTCTCGTCGGGCGCGACGAGTCCGCGCTGGCGGCCGCCGCCGACCGATTCGGGTTCGCCGAGACGGCCACCGATTGGCGCGACGTCGTCGACGACGTGGACGTCTTCTACAACCTCGGGCCGAACCACCTCCACGTCGAACCCACGGTGACGGCGCTCGAAGCGGGGACGAACGTGCTCTGTGAGAAACCGCTCGCGCCGACGCTCGACGGGGCCGAACGGATGGCCGAGGCCGCCCGCGACAGCGACGCACACGCCGCGTGTGCGTTCAACTACCGGTTCGTGCCCGCGATTCGCTACGCGAAGCGCCTCGTCGACGCGGGCGAACTCGGCGACATCAGCCACGTTCGCGGGCGCTACATGCAAGACTGGCTGGCCGACCCCGAGGCCCCGTGGTCGTGGCGCAACGACGAGGAGATGGCCGGGTCGGGCGCACTCGGTGACCTCGGGGCACACACCGTCGACCTCGCGCGCTTCCTCGTCGGCGACCACGTCGGCGAAGTCGAGCGACTGTCGGGCCACCTCCGGACGTTCACCGAGCGACGACCCGTCGAGGGTGTGGACGAATCGCGCGAGGTGACCGTCGACGACGCCTACTCCGCACAGGCAGAGTACGAGTCGGGCGCGATGGGGACGTTCGAGGCCTCCCGTGTGGCGACGGGCCACGCGAACGACCACACGATCACGCTCCACGGCACCGAGGGGAGCCTCCGGTTCTCGCTCGAACGGCTCAACGAACTGGAGGTCCAGACGGGCGACGCACGGGGTTACGAGACGGTGCTGGTCACCGACGAGTCCGACCCGTACATCGACCACTGGTGGCCGCCGGGCCACGTCGTCGGCTGGGAGCACACGTTCGTCCACGAGAACTCCGAGTTCCTCTCCGCCATCGATGGGGACGAGGCGTTCCACCCGGACTTCGAGGACGCCCTCGCCGTCCAGCGCGTGCTCGACGCCGTCGAGCGCAGCGACGACGCGGGCGAGTGGGTCGACGTGGACTGAGTCGGCCGCCCTCAGTACCGCTCGCCGCCCTCGTCGTAGCGGGCGTCGTCGATGCGCTCGAACTGCTCGTCGCTCAGCGTCACGTCCAGAGCGCCCAGGTTCTCGTCGAGTTGGTCGACGGTCCGGGCCCCGACGATCGGGACACACGAGAACTCGCGCTGGTCCATCAGCCAGCGGAGCGCGACCTGTGCGGGGGTCGCGTCGCACGCCGCTGCCACGGCCCGGAGTTCGTCGAGGACGTACCAGCCGCGGTCGGAGACGTAGTAGTCGGTGAACAGTTCGTCGATGGCTCCCCGCGAACCGTCGGGGGCCTCGACGTCGCCGCTCCCGTCGCCAGCGCGTTCGTACTTCCCGGTGAGGAAGCCGCCGGCGAGCGGCGAGTACGGACAGACCGCGAGGTCCTGGTCGGCACAGACGTCGAGGTAGTCCGCCACGTCGTCGCGGTACGCCGCGTGGAAGAGGGGCTGTGTGACCTCGAAACGGTCGAGGCCGTCGACGTCGGCCTTCCAGAGCGCCTTCGTCAACTGCCAGGCGGCCATCGTCGACGCACCGAGGGTGTGGACCGTCCCTTCGTGTACGAGGTCGTTCAGTACCCGAAGCGTGGTCTCGACGGGGGTGTCCTCGTCCCAGCGGTGGATGTAGTAGAGGTCGATGTAGTCGGTGTTCAGGCGGTCGAGGGTGCCCGCTATCTCGGCACGGACGTTCTTCCGCGAGAGGTTCTCCCCGAACCGCGAGTTCTGCGACCAGTAGACCTTCGAGGCGACGACGTAGTCCTCCCGGTCGCGCTCGTCGAGCCACTCGCCGATCCAGCGTTCGGAGTCGCCACCGCCGTAGCCGTTGGCGGTGTCGATGAAGTTGCCCCCGCGGTCCTCGAACGCGTCGAGCAGTTCGTGGGCCTCTTCGCGCCCCGTCTCGACGACGCCGCTGTTCTCCTTACCGAACCGCCACGTGCCAAGACAGAGCGGCGATACCTGGAGGCCCGTCCGGCCGAGTCGAGTGTACTCCATGACGGTCGACACACCTCGGGCCGACGGCTTAACTGGTCGGGCAGCGACACCGGGTGCTCCGAGTGAGCGCCGTGGTCGGGAGTCAGTGCCAGCGCAGGTCGTCGTGTTCGCGGACGACGTCGCCCTCGTAGACGACGCCGCGTTCGGCGTCGACGGTCACCGTCTCGCCGTCGTCCAGTTCCGGGGGGACGGTCGCGTCGCTGACCATCGGGATGCCGAGTTCGCGGGCGACGACGGCGGCGTACCCCGTCAGACCGGGGCGAGCGTCGACGACACCCGCGACGCGGTCGTAGTCGCCGGTGAGTTCGCCGTCGAACCCGGCGGTGAGGGCGACGATGGCGCCCTCCGGCGCTTCGCTCAGGTCGCCGTCGCCGCTCCGGAAGAGCGGTCCGGCGACCCGGCCCGCGACGACGCTCCGCCCGGAGACGACGATTTCGGCGGCGACGTGGACCTTGAGCAGGTTCGTCGTGTCCGTCCCGTCGAGGTCGGTCATCATCCCCGAGAGGACGACGACGGTGTCGCCGGACTCGGCGACGCCGGTCGAGAGCGCCGACTGCGCGGCGTTCTGGATGACCTGGTCGGCTCCCTCGGTGAGCAGTTCGATGCGACGAGGGACGATACCCCACGAGAGGACGAGTTGGCGGCGGACCTCGTCGTTCGGTGTCGCGGCGACGACGGGAACGTTCGGGCGGTACTTCGCGGCCTTGCGGGCGGTGTAACCGGACTCGCTGGCGGCGACGACCGCACTGGCGCGGATGTCGCGGGCGAGAAAGCGGGCCGACCGCGCGAGCGCGTCGGTCTGGGTGTCGCCAGCGGTCGGGACGCGTTCTTCCAGTGACTCGTGGTACTCCTCGCTGGCTTCGATGTCCCCGACGATGCGGTCCATCGTCTCGACGACGTGCGGTGGGTGGTCGCCGACGGCCGTCTCACCGGAGAGCATCACCGCGTCCGTCCCGTCGAGGACGGCGTTGGCGACGTCGGTCGCCTCCGCGCGGGTCGGTCGCCGGGAGTGGACCATCGAGTCCAGCATCTCCGTCGCGGTGATGACGGGGGTGCCGGTCTCCCGACAGCGGGCGATGATGCGCTTCTGGATGAGCGGCACCTGTTCGAGCGGGCACTCGACGCCGAGGTCACCGCGAGCGACCATGATGCCGTACGAGGCGTCGACGATGCCTTCGAGGTTCTCGACGGCGTCCGCACGCTCTATCTTGGCGATGACGGGGATGTCCGCACCTCGTGATTCGAGCGCCTCGCTGATGGTGTAGACGTCCGCGGCGTCGCGGACGAAACTCGCCGCGACGAAGTCGACGCCCGCCTCGGCCGCGAGGTCGAGTTCCCGTTCGTCACGCTCGGTGACGAGGTCCAGGCCGAGGTCGACGCCGGGGACGTTGACGCCCTTGCGTCCCGACAGTTCGCCGCCGTCGTCGACGCGGACGCGGACGCCGTCGTCCTCGACGGCGAGGACCGTGGTCTCGATACGGCCGTCGTCGAGCAACACCACGTCGCCCGCCGAGACGCCGTCGAGGGCGACGGAGAGGCCGACCTCCTCGGGCGTCGCGTCGTCGCCCTCGACGAACCGGAGTTCCGACCCGTCTTCGAGGTGGATGGGGTCGTCGAGCGGCGCGGTCCGAATCTCCGGGCCGGGCAGGTCGTGGAGGACGGCGACGGTGTCGTCGCTGTCGGCGTCGGCCGCCCGGACCCGTTCGATGACGGCCGCACGGTCTTCGGGAGTGCCGTGGCTGGCGTTCAGTCGTGCGACCGACATCCCGGCGGCGACGAGGCCGTCGATGGTCGCGCGGTCGTTCGAGGCGGGGCCGAGGGTACAGACTATCTTCGTGTTGCGCATAGATGGTCGGAATGTGGGGTCGCCGGGTGAAATAAGCGGCCGGTTCAGAGGACGATGCTCTTCGTGGTCGTGAACGCGTCGATGGAGTAGCCGATGCCCTCCCGGCCGATACCGGAGTCTTTCACGCCGCCGAACGGGATGTCACCGAGTCCGTGCGAGGGTGCGCCGTTGAGACGGACCGCGCCGGCCTCGATGCGGTCGGCCACGCGCATCCCGCGGTCGTGGTCGGCGGTGAAGACGGCGGCGTCGAGCCCGAGGTCACCGCCGTTGGCGATGCTCAGCGCTTCCTCCTCGTCGGCGAAGCGGGTGAGGACCGCCACGGGGCCGAACTGCTCCTCGTGGACGATACGGGCGTCGTGGGGCACGTCCGCGAGCAGCGTCGGCTCGAACGTCTTGCCGTCGCGCTCGCCACCGCGGACGAGCGTCGCGCCCTTCTCGACGGCGTCCTCGACGAGTTCCTCGACCCACTCGGCTTGCGACTCGTCGATGAGCGGGCCGATGGCGGTGTCCTCCTCGAAGAGGTCGCCGGGTCGCCAGTCGTCCATCTCCGCCTCGATGCGCTCGACCATCTCGTCGTGGACGTCGTCGTGGGCGAGGACGCGCGAGACGGCCGAGCAGCGCTGCCCGGCGTACTTGAACGAGCCTTTCGCGCAGTCGGCAGCCGCGGCGTCGAGGTCGGCGTCCGGGAAGACGATGGCCGGGGCGTTCCCGCCCAGTTCCATGTGGAGTTCGACCATGCCCGACTCGCGGGCGACGTGTGTGCCGGCGCTCGACGACCCGGTCATGGCGACGGCGTCGATGCGGTCGTCACCGGCGAGCGTGTCGCCGATGTCGCCGCTGGAGCCGGCGACAAAGTTGAAGCCGCCGTCGGGGAGGCCGACCTCCGAGACGACCTCCGCGAGGATGGCGCTGCTGATGGGCGTCTTCGAGGCGGGCTTGAGGACGACGCTGTTGCCCGCCGCGAGCGCCGGCGCGACCTGGAGCGCCGTCGTCATCAGCGGGTAGTTGTAGGGGGCGACACAGAGGACCGTCCCGACCGGCTGGGGCTTGACGATGGCCTCCCAGCCCTCGTGGCCCTCGGTAGTGCCCTCGATGAACTCGCCCTGCTGGTTGCGCGCCTCCTCGGCGGCACGTCGGAAGCGTTCGGCCGCGGAGTCCACCTCGCCACGGGCGCTGGAGACCGGCTTGCCCGCCTCACGGACGATGACCTCCGCGAGTTCCTCCTTTCGCTCGACGAGTCCCGCCGCTATCTCCTCCAGCCACCCGGCGCGCTGGACGATGGTCGTCTCCCGCATCGCAGCCTTCGCACGGTGGGCGGCGGCGACGGCGTCGGTCGCCTGCTCCGCCGTCGCACTCGCTATCTCGGCGAAGACCCCGCCTTCTGCCAGGTCTTCGACCTCGATGGTGGCGTCCGACTGTTCCCAGCGACCGTCGATGAGGTTCGTCTTGCCGTGATGTACCGTTCCCACTGCCATAGTCGTCAGTCGGGGAGCCACCCCTAAGAAGTTTACTCACAAACGAATTAATTACTCCTAGTGGCTGACGCGCCCGGCCACGGACGCGTCGGTACCGAAGCCCGGTTCTCGGTCGGCGTCGGAGGCGTACTCACGCGCCGTCACGGTCGCTCCGGAACGCTCGGACGGCCCCTCGGTCGGGGAGTGCGGTCATCGCCCCTTCGGCCGTCGTCGTCACCGCGGCGACGGCGTTGGCGAACGCGAGGACCTCCGGGAGCGACTCGCCGTCGACGAGCGCCGCGAGCGCCCCCGCCGTGAACGCGTCACCCGCACCGGTCGTATCGACCGGGTCGACCGGGTAGCCGGCGTGGTCGACGGTGTCGGCCCCCCAGGGCGCGTCGGCCGTCGACGACGCGTGTGCCCCCTTCGCCCCGCGCGTCACCAGAGCGGTGTGCGGGCCACCGTCGAGGACGGCCTCCGCGAGCGCCGCGGGAGACCCCTCCAACCCGACCGCCGCGAGGTCCTCCGGCGTCGCCTTCACGACGTCCGTGGCCTCGAGCGCGCGGGTGGCGACCGCCGCGAAGTCGTCGTCCCACAGTTCCGGGCGGGCGTTCGGGTCGAAGACGACCATCGCTCCCCGCTCGCGTGCGCGTTCGACGAGGTCGAACGTCGCTTCCCGTGACGACCCGGAGGCGAGTGCGACACCACCGACGTACACCCACCCGACCGACGCGAGCACTCCGTCGGGGACCGTCCCCGGCCGGAGGCGGGTGTCGGCGGTCCCGTCGCGGTAGAACGTGAACGCACGGTCCTTCGCGTCGTCGTGTTCGACGAACGCGAGCGTCGTCTTCGCCTCGGGGTCGCGTTCGACGAACCGGTCGGGCACGCCGTGGTCGGCGAGCGTCTCGGCGAGCAGGTCGCCGAACGGGTCCGCTCCCACGCGCGTCCAGAACCACGGCGCGTGGCCGAGCGTCGCCAGGCCGACGGCGACGTTCGCCGGCGCACCGCCGGGGCGTCTGGTGAACCGTTCGACGCTCGCCAGCGGGCCGGCCGAACCGGGGAGGAAGTCGACGAGCGTCTCGCCGGCGACGAGGACGTCGGGTCGGTGGGTCATACCTCGACACTCTCCCGTGAGAATCAAAAGCACGCCGGGACCCGGTCGAGCGACCGGGGATCACCGTCGCTCGACTCCACCGACTCGACAGCGCCGACCAGTCACTCACCCCCGATAGACCCGTGCTTCGTAGGGCCGCAGGTCGAGTCGTTCGTCCGCGTCGTCGGGACGGCCGTCGTTACCGACGACGAAGTCGGCGGCGGCGACTTTGGGGAGGTCGACGCGCGTCGGTTCGGCGGCCACGTTCAGGACGACCACCCACCGGTCGTCACCGAGCGTTCGGGTGTAGGCGAACACGCGTTCGTGGTCGGGGAGCAGCAGGTCGTACTCGCCGTAGACGAGCGTCTCCTCGTCGTGGCGCAGGTCGACGAGTCTCCGGTAGTAGTGGAAGACGGAGTCGGGGTCGGCACGGGCCGCCGCGACGTTCACCTCGGCGTAGTTCGGGTTGACCGGGAGCCACGGGTCGCCGTCGGTGAACCCCGCGTGTTCGGAGTCGTCCCACTGCATCGGCGTCCGGGCGTTGTCCCGCGAGCGGTAGCGGACGAGCTCTTTCACCTCCTCGAAGTCGTCGATGCGGCCCTCGGCGATGGCCGTCTCGACGTTGCCGAGCGTCTGGGCGTCGGCCATCTCTTCGAGCGACTCGAACGGGTAATTCGACATCCCGATCTCGTCGCCCTGGAAGAGAAACGGCGTGCCACGGAGCGTCAACAGCAGCGTGGCGAGGAGCGTCGCGGACTCGTAGCGGAACTCGTCGTCGTCTCCGAACCGCGAGACGATGCGTGGCTGGTCGTGGTTGCCGAGGTAGACGGCGTTCCACCCCTCGTCGAGTCCGGTCTGCCAGCGCGTGATGACCCGCTTGAACTCCGGGAGGGGGATGTCACGGACGGTCCACCAGCCGTCCTCGTCGTGGTAGTCGAGCGTGACGTGCTCGAAGTGGAGGACCATGTCGAGCGGCCCGTCGACGCCTGTGAGGCGTCGGGCCTGTTCGAGCGTCGCCTCGGGCATCTCGGCGACCGACATCGTCTCGTGGCGGTCGAACGTCTCCGTGGCCATCTCGCCCAGGAACTCGTCGAGTCGCGGCCCGTCGCTGACGTGCCCCATCCCGACCCATCCCCGGTTCGGGTCGTCGTCCGGGAACTCCTGGGGCTTCGAGAGCACGTTGACGACGTCCATCCGGAAGCCGTCGATACCCTTCTCCAGCCACCAGCGCATCATGTCGTACACCTCCTCGCGGACGGTCGGGTTCTCCCAGTTCAGATCCGGTTGGTGGACGTCGAAGAGGTGGAGGTAGTACTCGCCGCTCGGTTCGTCGTACTCCCACGCCGACCCGCCGAACCCCGACTCCCAGTTGTTCGGCGGCCCCCGGTTCCCGTCGGCGTCCGTTTCGCCCTCTCGCCAGACGTAGTAGTCCCGATACTCGCCGTCGGGGGTCTCGCGGGCCTCGACGAACCACGCGTGTTCGTCGCTGGTGTGGTTGACGACGAGGTCCATGATGAGCTTCATCCCTCGGTCGTGGACCGCCTCGAGCAGTTCGTTCCAGTCGTCCATGTCGCCGTAGGCCTCCCGAATCGCGCGGTAGTCACGGACGTCGTAGCCGTCGTCGTGGTGTGGCGAGTCGTAGACGGGGTTGAGCCAGAGCACGTCGACACCCAACTCGTCGAGGTAGTCCAGACGGTCGAGTATCCCCTGTAAGTCGCCGATACCGTCACCGGTCGTGTCGTCGAAGCTCTGCGGGTAGATCTGGTAGACGACCGCTTCCTTCCACCACCGCCTGTCGAGGTCGGACTGTGAGGACGTCATCGGTCCGGCTTGTACCGCCGTCGGTACTAAACTGACCGTTTGGGGCAGGACTGTGGTCGCCCGGTTTTCTCCCGTCGCCACACCCGTCCGACACAGCCGAGTCGCCGAGTCGTCGGTCGGGGGGATTCAGTGTTTACTCAGAATCGGGTAAATATTTATCCGTGAGGGACGCAGAGGACGAACATGCGAGCAGTAGCCATCCGCCGCGGCGAGACGTCGCCGACGGTCGTCGAGAAGCCCCGCCCGGAGCCAGCGACCGGGGAAGCGCTCGTCAGGACGCTTCGGGTGGGCGTCGACGGGACCGACCGGGAGGTCATCGACGGGACACACGGGGGGTATCCGGAGGGTGACGACCACCTCGTCCTGGGCCACGAGGCGGTCGGCGTCGTCGAGGACCCCAACGGCACGTCGTTCGAGGTGGGCGACGTGGTCGTCCCCACCGTCCGTCGACGACCCGAGGGACGGACGAACGACTACTTCGAGCGCGGGCAGGCCGACATGGCCCCACCCGACCAGTGTCTCGAACGCGGTATCTCTGGCGCACACGGCTTCATGAGCGACTACTTCACCAGCCCCGAGGAGACGCTGGTGCCCATCCCCGAACACCTCGCGCCGCTGGGGTTCCTCGTCGAACCCATCTCCATCACGGAGAAGGCGCTCCACCACGCCTACGTCTCGCGGTCGGCGTTCGACTGGCGACCCGAATCCGCGCTCGTCCTCGGGAACGGCCCGCTCGGCCTGCTCACGCTGGCGATGCTCGACGACTACGAGCGCACCTACTGTCTCGGCCGGCGCGACCGGCCCGACCCGAGCATCGACATCATCGAACGACTCGGCGCGACGTACGTCGACTCTCGCCGGACGCCGGTCGCCGAAGTGCCCGAGAGCCACGAGACTGTGGACCTCGTCTTCGAGGCGACGGGCTACGCCCGCCACGCGTTCGACGGGATCCACGCGCTCGCCCCCGGCGGCGTCGCGGCGCTGCTGGGTGTCCCCGAGTCGTGGTCGTTCGAGGTCGACGGTGGCTCGTTCCACAAGGACGTCGTGATGAACAACAAGGCCATCGTCGGGAGCGTCAACTCCGGTGCGGCCCACTTCGAGTCGGCCGTCGACACGCTCACCGACCTCCCCGACTGGTTCGTCGACGAGTTCGTCAGCGGCGTCTACCACCTCGACGACGCGCCCGACGCGTTCGTCGCCGACGACGCCGTGTTGAAGACCGCGGTCCAGTTCGACACCTACTGAGACCGGTCTCGGTGAACGTTGACCCCACGCGGCTCGCTTGAATGAACAACCTCTTTGGTCACCTCGCCAACGGACGACCGATGAGTTCCGGCGACCCGCGCGCGACACTCGAACGCCTCAGCGGTCGGTTCGACTTCGGCGAGTACGAGTCCGAGGCCTACCTCGCCATCCTCCGGCACGGCGAACTGACCGCCTCGGAGATCGCCGAGTACACCGACATCCCCCAGCCACGAGTCTACGACACCGTCCGTGGGCTGGCGAACGTCGGTCTCGTCGAACTCCAGGAGTCACGGCCCATGCGCGTGCTCGCCGTCGACCCGCAGGAGGCGTTCACTGACCTCCGGAGTTCGCTCGACGACCTCGTCGAGGACCTCGAACGCGAGTACACCTCGCCGGTCCGCGACTCGGAGGCCGTGACGCTCGTCAAGTCCCGCTCGACCATCCTACGCTACCTCGCGGACGTCATCGAGTCCGCCGAGTACGAACTCGTACTCTCGGTCTCGCCCGACCTCGTCGGTCGCTTCGAGGAGGAACTCCAAGAGCGACGGGAAGCGGGCGTCACCATCGAACTCCTGCTCTCGCCGGCGGTCGACGCGCCCGGACCGGAGGAGTACGACTACGCCAGGATTGCGACGCACACGCGCGCCCGCCGTGGACTCACGACGCCCGTCGTCGCCGTCGCCGACGGGAGCTACTCGGTGTACGCGACCCGAGACGCACTCCGGTCGGACCGCGACCGCTACGGCGTCATCTTCAACCGGTCGGAACTGGGCTTTCTCGTCTCGGGCTTCCTCAACACGGTCGTCTGGACGAGTGCGACGACGGTCCAGCACGACGACAGCCGCCCCGCGTTCCCGCGTCGCTACGCGACCATCCGACGGTGCGTGAGCGACCTCTCGGCGACCGACGGCCCGTTCTACGCCAGCATCGTCGGCCGCGACGTCGAGGGCGGGGCGAGCCGAACCGTCCACGGCGAGGTCGTCGACGTCTCCGTCGGCACCAACCGCGAGACGGCCGCGCTCACCGTCGACACGGGCGAGGGCCTCGTCGACGTCGGTGGACAGGTCGCCGCGCTGGAGGACATCGAGGCCCGCGAGATTCACATCGGTCGTTCTGACCCTCCCGGACTCGACGAGTGAGGGCTGCCCGCCGGTGGCTTCGTCCGCCTGCTGGTCGTCGACTCCGGCGGTTTCTGGTGGCGGTCGTCGTCCGGGGACGACCGCGACGGACCGGCAGAGGTCTATGACTATTCAGGATACGTTTATATCACCGTACTCGTTAGCTCGCACCGACTATGGGGACCGACGAGTCGGGTGCGCAGGTCGCGTTCGTCGCTGTCGAGAGTGCCGTCGTTCGGTCGCTGTCGACGGCGTTCGACACGGTCGACGGACTCGCCTATCGACGCGCGTCGTCACTGGAGTCGCTCGTCGCCCTCGACGACCCGCCTCACTGCGTCGTCATCGGAACGGACGACGAGCGCCCCGGCAGCCGTATCGAGCAGGTCGTCGAGACGGCCGACACCGCCGTCGTCGCCGTCCACGACGGCCCCCTCGGGGACGAGACGCTCGACCGTCTCACGACGGCGGGTGCTGCCGACGTCCTCACGACCGAGGGCCTCGACGGGCGGGCGACGCTGGCGGCGCGTCGTATCGAGCAGTTGGCACGGGCGCGACGGACCATCCGCGCGGACCGCTCCTCGCAGGGAACGAGGGCCGACGGCCGGCACGTGGGGTCGGACGACGCCGTGGCGGCCGAACGCCTCCAGCGCGACCGGGCGTTCCTCTACTCGTTTCTCGACGTCACGATGGACCCCGAGGCGTCGTTCGACGAACAGGCGTCGGCCCTGCTCGAACTCTGCTGTGAGACGCTCGGGTTCGAGATGGGCGTCCTCTCGCGGGTCAGCGACGACGACTACGAGATTCGCTCCGTCCACGCGCCCGGCGAACACATCGCGGCGGGGGCGACGTTCGACCTCGACGGGACCTACTGCAAGCGGGTCGTCGACTCGGCGAGCGTCGAGTGGTTCCTCGACGCCGCCGACGCCGGGGCCGTCGAGAAACGCGCCTACTGTGAGATGGGGATGGAGTCCTACCTCGGCCTCCCGGTCACGGTCGGTGAGGGCCTCTACGGCACCGTCTGTCTGGCCAGCGAGGAGCCACGCACCGACCCCGTCACGGACGCGGACGTCGCACTCTTCAGACTCGTCGCCGAGTGGGTCGGGAGCGACCTGTTGCGGGCGCGTCGCCAGCGTGAACTCGAAGCGCTGACCGACCGCCTCGAATCGCTCGTCGAGGCGATACCGCTGGCCGTCGTCGGCGTGAGCGACGACTGGACCGTCACGCGCTGGAACCCCGGCGCGGAGGCGATGTTCGGGTACGAGGCCGAGGAGGTCGTCGGCGAGGACTACCCGCTCGTCCCGGCCGCCGAGTCGGCCGACGCGGAGGAGATGCGACGACGGACGTTCGACGACGAGCAGTACCACGGAAAGTCCATCCGTCGCCTGACACGCGACGGCGACGTGCTCGACCTCCGACTCTCGACCGCGCCGTTCCGGACGGCCGACGGCGACGTCGGGGAGGTGTACGGCGTGATGGACGACGTCACCGAACTGCGGGAGTTCGAGCGGAAACTCCGGGCGCTCCAGACGACGACGAGCGAACTGAACGTCGCCGCCGACGCCGAAGAGATACGACGAGTGGCCGTCGACGCGGCCGCCGACGTGCTCGGCTACCCGCTGGCCGCGTTCTGGCGATACGACGAGGACGACCAGTGTCTCGACCCGACGACGAGGAGCGAGGCCGCACGCGAGCGACTCGGTCGTCTCCCAGTGCTTGGTCCCGACGACGAACGGCTGTGGTCGGCGTTCCGAGCGGGCGAGTGTGTCCTCTACGACGACCTGAGTGTCGTCGACCCGACCTACCAGGGGGTTCGCTCGGGAATCGCCGTCCCCATCGGCGACCACGGCGTCCTCGGTGCCGGTTCGCCCGTCGAGGACGAGTACGACGAACAGGACCTGGAACTGGTTCGTATCCTCGGTGCGGCCGCGGAGGCCGCCCTGACGCGCGCCGACCGCGAACGACGGCTGCGCGAGACCAACGAACGACTCGACGAGTTCGCCAGCGTCGTCGCACACGACCTCAGGACGCCGCTGACCGCCGCGGTCGGGTTCCTCGACATCGCTCGGGAGACGGGCGACGACGAGCACTTCGACCGCATCAAGGACGCACACGACCGGATGACCGACCTCATCGAGGACCTGCTCGCGCTCGCGCGGACGACCGACCGGACGCT